>NZ_BCVZ01000064.1 GCF_001592005.1 Bacillus sonorensis NBRC 101234 = KCTC 13918 | reverse complement strand
GATCTCAAAAAAAGCGTTGACGGGATAACGGTTCTTGACGATGCTTTAAAAGGAAAAGGCGGCGACGCGATTCGCGCCTTTTACGAAGAATGCCACACTCCGTTTTTGCGGTTCTATGAATCTTTCATTGAGGAATACCAGTCAACGCTGAAAAAAATTAAAAATGCACTGAATTCCCTCGAACCGAATCACAACGGTTATATTTCGCAAGCCTTTCTCGATCACGATCTGGAGCAAGGCTTAAACGCGGCTGATCGAAAAACAAAAAACTTGGTATCCAAAGCCAACGCCACGATTGCGAAAGTCAGCCATTTTGTCGATCTACCGGATTTGAACGACAACGATTTTCACGAACACAATCGAAAAGCAATGAAAGACATCAATCAAACAATTGAGAAGCTGCATGCGTTTGACAGGGAGCAGACCAACGCTCTCAAAACCGCTGAAAACGATCTTGAGACGATGCAAAGATACATCACCAGACTTGAAAAAATGTACACAGGTCCTAAAATTGAAATCACCGGCTATCAAAAAGGTTCGATTTTAAAACCGGATGAGATGGATGCTTTGCGCGGGG
>NZ_BCVZ01000063.1 GCF_001592005.1 Bacillus sonorensis NBRC 101234 = KCTC 13918 | reverse complement strand
TATCATGGTGGGCCTGAATGGACTTGAACCATCGACCTCACGCTTATCAGGCGTGCGCTCTAACCAACTGAGCTACAGGCCCATGATATACAAATGGAGCGGGTGATGGGAATCGAACCCACGACATCAGCTTGGAAGGCTGAGGTTTTACCACTAAACTACACCCGCATTTCGCATGGGGCGGTTGATGGGAATCGAACCCACGAATGCCAGAGCCACAATCTGGTGCGTTAACCACTTCGCCACAACCGCCACAATTCATATGAAATTTTCTACAATGGTGGCTCGGGACGGAATCGAACCGCCGACACACGGATTTTCAGTCCGTTGCTCTACCAACTGAGCTACCGAGCCTTTTTAAAAATGGCGGTCCGGACGGGACTCGAACCCGCGACCTCCTGCGTGACAGGCAGGCATTCTAACCAACTGAACTACCGGACCAATGTTTTGGCTGTACCCTTCGGGCACTCCTTATTTAATGAGTAAATATTTTGGTTGCGGGGGCAGGATTTGAACCTGCGACCTTCGGGTTATGAGCCCGACGAGCTACCGAACTGCTCCACCCCGCGATGATAAAATATGT
>NZ_BCVZ01000062.1 GCF_001592005.1 Bacillus sonorensis NBRC 101234 = KCTC 13918 | reverse complement strand
CTTGTTCTTATCTGAATCGAGATTCTTCGCTGTTTTCTCAGATTCTAATATTGGATCACGCGGATAGACTTTCACTTCATGGCTCGGCTTGTCAGGTTTGTCAACATTGTCGCTGCCGATCGTCGCCGTATTGACAATGTCTTTGCCCGCTTGGCCGGACTTGACTTTCACTTCGAATGTCACGGTATGCCACTTCGTATCGGCAACATCGCCGAACTGGCCGGCAACTTTGCCGTCGGCATGGTGGCCTTGATCATCGTCTTGATCGTCAGTTACCGCAGTACCGTCTACTATTAAGGTACCAGGGATATATTCCAGCCCTTCCGGAATGGCATCTGAAATGACGAGATTTTTGACAAGGCTGTCTTCGATTGTATTTCGCGTCTGGATCGTGTAAAGAAGCGTGTCTCCTGATTCAGGATGATCGGCATCCTTATTTCCTTCCGCTTTTTCTTGAAGGCTTGCCGTTTTCTTTGATTCAAGCTTAGGATCTTTCGGCTCAACTTTGATGTCTGTTCCAGGCTTATCTGGATCATCGATGTTCCCGCCGTCGACGTTTGCCACGTTTTCAATCGTTTTGCCTATATAACCTG
>NZ_BCVZ01000061.1 GCF_001592005.1 Bacillus sonorensis NBRC 101234 = KCTC 13918 | reverse complement strand
AACAACAGGTCAGCGTGATGTTCATCACGACGGCGCTCTTCAATACGCTCGCCGACATCGATATCGATTGTCTGGCCGGTCTGCGAAAAATCCTGTTCGGCGGTGAAAGGGTGTCAATGCCGCATGTGAAAAAAGTGCTGGACCGCATCGGGCCGGATAAGCTGATCCATGTGTACGGCCCGACGGAAAGCACGGTTTATGCGACATATTACTTCATCAATGACATCGATGAAGAAGTGGAAACGATCCCGATCGGCAGACCGCTGGCCAATACGTCGGCATTGATTATGGACGAACAAAGCCGTCTCCTTCCGATCGGGGTTCCCGGAGAGCTCTGCATTTCCGGAGACGGATTAAGCACAGGGTATTTAAACCGCGTGGAGCTGACAGCGGAAAAATTCATCCCGCACCCGTTCATCCCGGGAGAAAGGCTGTATAAGACGGGCGACTTGGCAAAATGGCTGCCTGACGGCAACATCGAATTTATCGGCCGGATCGACCACCAGGTGAAAATCCGCGGCTTCCGGATTGAGCTCGGCGAAATTGAAAGCCAACTAGAGAAGCACGACGACATCAATGAAACGATCGTCACCGTCCGGGAAGACGGGGAAAATCGCCCGTACATTTGCGCCTACATGACGTCAAAACGCGAGCTCACGGTT
>NZ_BCVZ01000060.1 GCF_001592005.1 Bacillus sonorensis NBRC 101234 = KCTC 13918 | reverse complement strand
ATCAAGAGACAGCGATGGGAGTCATGTTAGATAAACTTGATAAGAGATCAAAGCTTGAAAAAGAGATTAGCGAAGTTAGTGAACATGATGTTAAAATGTACAAGTTAAAGAAAAAACTTGAGCAGCTGTATGATGATCCCGATGAGTATCTTAAAGTTGCCAAAGAGATCGGTTATGACAATCTTACATCTGAAGAGATGAACTATGTTACTGCCATCGAAGAATCCCAGAAGTTCAGAGCCGATCCTATTAAAGGAACTCTGGAAGATGGGAAATATATTTTAGAAAGTATGATAGGCTTTGTCGGTGGAGCATACGATTTCGCAAAAGAGACTGTCGTGGGAACAGTTGAAACAGCGCAATCTCTTACGGAACAAGCTGATGACTTTATTAAAAACCCAAAAGCAACTGTAAATGCAGTATTTGAGTATGATTACAAAGCCGCCTTTGAAAGTATGTTGAAATCAATCGCTGACTCGTGGGATAAACAAATGGTACACGGAGATTCTTATTCTCGCGGACACTATCTTGCTTATGCAATTGGGACAATATGGGGGTTGGCAGAGGCCGGTCCTACTGTTTCAACAGGCGCCAAAAGTCTTGGCAAGGCTGGAAAGACGGCAGCTAAAACAGCAAAGAAAGGTGTCAATTCCGTAAAAAGGCATATTAAATCGCCTATCAATCGGTATGTTCCTGCGTTAGAAGGGATGCTCCAAAGAGCGGGAGAGGTCCCTAATGTGAAAAATACGCCTTTGCT
>NZ_BCVZ01000059.1 GCF_001592005.1 Bacillus sonorensis NBRC 101234 = KCTC 13918 | reverse complement strand
GACTGTGATTTCGCGTTTTGACGTCATGTAGGCGCAGATGTACGGGCGATTTTCCCCGTCTTCCCGGACGGTTACAATCGTCTCTTTGATGTCTTCATGTTTTTCCAATTGGCTTTCGATTTCGCCGAGCTCAATCCGGAAGCCGCGGATTTTCACCTGGTGGTCGATCCGGCCGATAAATTCGATATTGCCGTCAGGCAGCCATTTTGCCAAGTCGCCCGTCTTATACAGCCTTTCTCCCGGGATGAACGGGTGAGGGATGAATTTTTCCGCCGTCAGCTCCTCGCGGTTTAAATACCCTGTGCTCAATCCGTCTCCGGAAATACAGAGCTCTCCGGGAACGCCGATCGGCAGGAGACAGCCTTGTTCGTCCATAATCAATGCCGACGTATTGGCCAGCGGTCTGCCGATCGGGATCGTTTCGGCTTCTTCACCGATGTCATTGATGAAGTAATATGTCGCATAAACCGTGCTTTCCGTCGGCCCGTATACATGGATCAGCTTATCCGGCCCGATGCGGTCCAGCACTTTTTTCGCATGGGGAACCGATACCCTTTCCCCGCCGAACAGAATTTTTCGCAGTTGGGCCAGACAATCGATATCGATGTCGGCGAGCGTATTGAAGAGCGCCGTCGTGATGAACATCACGCTTACTTTCTCTTTTTTGATAACGCTTCCAAGCTCACTGATGTTTAAAAGCGTTTCTTTCTCGATCATAACCAGTGTGGCGCCGTTTAAAAGAGCTCCGAAAATATCGAATATCGACCCGTCGAAGGAATAGTTCGACAGCTGGAGAATGACATCGTTATGCCGGATATCAATATAATTGGTGTTCTTCACGACCCGGACAGCGCTGTAGTGCGGGGTAACTACGCCTTTCGGCATTCCCGTAGAACCTGATGTATATATAATATAGGCGGCGTCACCGGAATCATTGGCAAGACGCAGCGGCTCTCTGCTGAATCCGGCGAATGCCTCCTTGTCCAAATGAATGACTTCGGCCTCACAATCCATGGCGCAGGCGGCATCGCCCTTCGTCAGTAGTACGGTCGCTTCAGTGTCTTTCAGCATATAGG
>NZ_BCVZ01000058.1 GCF_001592005.1 Bacillus sonorensis NBRC 101234 = KCTC 13918 | reverse complement strand
GATATGATTGATTGCACATCCATGTGCTTTGTAGACGCATTTAGGTCGGCCGTCCTTTCTGCTTCATCCTTTATATCGGACTGAATAAGGAATTGTTTAGGCGAAAAAGGAATTTTTTCTATGGAAAAAGACTTGAAATAAAGACTTAGCATTTTTCACATAAAAAGAGGTATAGGCTTTCTCCTTTAAAAACTACTTTTAATAAAAAAAGCTTGTCGAAAAAAACCGATCTTCGGCTTTTTCGACAAGCTTGAATTTTGAAATATTTATTGTAATTAACGCAGCAATTGAAGCACGTTTTGCGGCTGTTGGTTCGCTTGAGCAAGCATCGCTTGAGAAGCTTGGGAAAGAATGTTGTTCTTCGTGAACTCGCTCATTTCTTTCGCCATGTCAACGTCACGGATGCGGGACTCAGCGGCAGTCAAGTTTTCAGAAGATGCACCAAGGTTGTTGATTGTGTGCTCTAGACGGTTTTGGACTGCACCGAGTTTAGCGCGTTGAGTTGATACTGTTTTAATAGCATCATCAACAATTTTCAATTGATCATTGAAAGTAAGAGTTGGAGTAGTATCATCAAGTTGTGTAACATCGATATCTGCTACTGCTTTTCCAGTTTCGAGTACTCCACCAGCATCAAGTGATCCAAGTGCTGTTGATGACATGCTAGCAATATTAACATCCAACTTTTGTGAAGCATTTGCTCCAATTTGGAAAGTCAATTTTGTTGTGGCGAAGTCGCCGTTTAATAGTTTTTTACCGTTAAATTCTGTACGGTCAGAAATACCGTTTGCTTCACTTCCACCGCCAATTTCTTGTTTAAGTGCATTGATTTCTTCTTGAATAGCGGCAAGATCTGTACCATCTTGTGTACCTGTGTTTCCAGCTTGTACAACAAGCTCACGCATACGTTGAAGGATCGCATGAGTTTCAGTCAATGCACCCTCAGCCGTTTGGATAAGAGAGATGCCGTCTTGTGCGTTTTTAGAAGCCATTTCCAAACCGCGGATTTGTCCTCTCATTTTTTCAGAGATTGCAAGACCTGCTGCGTCATCTCCTGCGCGGTTGATTTTAAGACCT
>NZ_BCVZ01000057.1 GCF_001592005.1 Bacillus sonorensis NBRC 101234 = KCTC 13918 | reverse complement strand
TGGTCTTCGCATCAACCGTGCCGGCGATGATGCAGCTGGTCTTGCGATCTCTGAAAAAATGAGAGGACAAATCCGCGGTCTTGAAATGGCTTCTAAAAACGCTCAGGACGGAATTTCTCTTATCCAAACGGCTGAAGGTGCATTGACCGAAACTCATGCGATCCTTCAGCGTATGCGTGAACTAGCTGTTCAAGCAAACAACCTGGGAACACAAGACAATACTGATCTTGGTGCAATCCAAGATGAAATTAGTGCATTAAAAGAAGAAATTGGTGGCTCAGCAACTGGAAGTAAAGGTATCTCTGACCGTACTGAGTTCAACGGAAAAAAATTGTTGAATGGCGACTTTGCAACTACCCAGCTTCAATTCCAAATCGGTGCAAACAGCGGACAAACATTGTCTGTTAATATCGGTGATATGTCAATCAATGCTCTAGGAACTAACAATGGAGGAACCGACGACTTCTTCATCAAAGACATTGATGTAACAAAATTTACAGGTAAACTTCAAGACGGATCTGCTGATCCTAATGCTGATAAAGTCAACTTTAACGTCCAATTAAAATCAATCGACGATGCAATCAAACAAGTATCAACTCAACGCTCTAAACTCGGTGCGGTCCAAAACCGTCTAGAGCACACAATCAACAACCTTGGTGCATCTTCTGAAAACTTGACAGCAGCTGAATCCCGCATCCGTGACGTTGACATGGCGAAAGAAATGAGCGAGTTCACGAAGAACAACATTCTTTCTCAAGCTTCTCAAGCGATGCTTGCTCAAGCGAACCAACAGCCGCAAAATGTGCTTCAATTGTTACGTTAATTGCATAAAAACTTTGGCCATTGCCAAAGTTTCAGCTTGTCGATAAAACCGCAACTCTGTTTTTCGGCAAGTTTTTTTGTTAATTGAACCGGTTTTGAAGAAGAAAAATTAGTTGAATCTATTTAGGGAAAATTAGATTGATTTGTCTGAAAGTTTCTGATATAGAAAAATGTTCATTTTTATCTAAACAATTCCTTTTCAATTCCGATATTAAAAATGTAACAGGCTGGAAGGACAGCCGGCTTGTTTAAATCCAAAAGCACATAGACGTGCGATCAAACATA
>NZ_BCVZ01000056.1 GCF_001592005.1 Bacillus sonorensis NBRC 101234 = KCTC 13918 | reverse complement strand
GAACGGATCAGCGAGAAAACGCTCCTCCGTTAATTCCGGCCGATTCAAATAGCCTCTGGCGAGGCCGCCTCCGGCGATGTAGAGCTCTCCCGCGACGCCGGCAGGCTGTACGGCCAAATTCGGATCCAAGACATACAGACGCGCGCCGGGCACGGGCTTCCCGATCGGAATCCGCAAGCGATCCCTGTCCCGCTCTGAATCCAAAACGTAAAATGCCGCATCGACCGTTGCTTCTGTCGGCCCGTAGCCGTGAATCAGTGTCACACCCGGCAACAGAGAAGCAAAACGGGCTGCCGTTTGGGGCGCAAGCGGTTCACCTCCGGCGAAGACACGCTTCAGGCTTGTCCCCCCTCCCAGAGCGTCTATTTCCGCATGGTCTAAAAAGCTGTTCAGCATGGCCGGAATAAAATGAGCCGTCGTAATCCCTTCCTGCTGAATGGCTTTTACGATCAATGCCGGGTCTTTCTCCCAGCCGGGCGGAAGCAGATAAGCCGAAGCGCCTGAAAGGGTCCACCAAAACAGCTGCCAGACAGACGCATCAAAGGAGAAGGACGTTTTCACCATGATAATGTCGTCTTCCTGAAGCGGAAACTGCCGCTGCATGCCGGTCAGAAAGGAAACGGCCTGGCGGTGTTCAACGGCCACGCCTTTTGGCCGTCCGGTCGAGCCAGATGTATAGATAACATAGGCGAGAGAACCGCTGTCCGCTCGGTTAAACAGACGCTGTTCCGTTTCTTCACTCGCAAGAGCCGTCAAATCTACCGCTAGCGTCTCCCTGAAAACATCAGGTAGAGATAATCCCGGCTGTGTCAGCATCAAAGCTGCCCCGCTGTCTTTCAGCATGTAGCTCAGCCGCTCCTGCGGATACGTCGGATCAAGCGGCAAATAAGCTCCGCCCGCCTTTAGCACGGCGAGGACGGCTGTCAGCATCTCAGGCGACCGCTCACAGAGGACGCCGACGATGCTTTCCTTCGTGATCCCGTGCGCCGCAAGGCGCGCAGCCAGCCGGCTGGCGCACATATCAAGCTCAGCGTAAGTCAGCGAGCCGCCGGCAAAGCGGATGGCCGGCCGCTCAGGTGTTAAAGCCGCCTGGCGTTCAAACAGTCCATGCAGAGTC
>NZ_BCVZ01000055.1 GCF_001592005.1 Bacillus sonorensis NBRC 101234 = KCTC 13918 | reverse complement strand
CAAGCTGACAGGCTGGAAGATCGGCGGAACGATGGTCACAGATGAAATCACAGCTGCGGCACAGCCCGTTTTCAACATGGCTGTGATCATTTTAGCCGCGGCGACTGTGCTGGGAGGCATACTTGTCTACTTCATTGTCCGCGCCATCAGCAAGCCGTTGAATCAGCTTGTGTCGTCTGCAAAGAGCATCAGCAACGGCGATCTGACACAGACGATCGAAGTCCGCTCCAAAGACGAACTCGGCCAGCTTGGCACAAGCTTTAACGAAATGGCGGAATCGCTGCGCTCTTTGATCAGCGCGATTCAGGAATCGGTAGAACATGTCGCCTCTTCGTCTGAACAGCTGACAGCAAGCGCAGATCAGACGAGCAAGGCGACAGAACATATCACACTGGCGATCGAGCAATTCTCAAACGGAGCCGAAAGCCAGAATGAAAAAGTCGAGACAAGCTCGCAGCAGCTCAATCAAATGAACGGCAAGCTGTTTGAAGTGACGGAAGTGTCAGAAGCGATCACAGAATCATCGATCAAATCAACGGAAATTGCCGAAACCGGCGGAGAGCTCGTGCAAAAAACCGTCGGCCAGATGAATTCAATCAACCAGTCAGTCAAACAGGCCGAAGGCGTCGTCAAAGGACTTGAAGCCAAGTCGAAAGACATTACAGCCATCCTCCGCGTCATTAACGGAATTGCCGACCAAACGAATCTGCTGGCGCTGAATGCCGCAATCGAAGCGGCGCGCGCCGGGGAATCGGGCCGGGGATTTTCTGTTGTGGCTGAAGAAGTGAGAAAGCTCGCCGCCCAATCTGCCAGTTCGGCCAAAGAAATTGAAAGCTTAATCCAGGACATCGTCAAAGAAATCGAACATTCGCTCACCATGTTCCAATCGGTCAATCATGAAGTGCAGTCAGGCCTGAACATTACCGAAGACACCGAGGCGAGCTTCAAGCATATTTATGATATGACAAATGAGATCGCGGGCAAGCTGCAAACGATGAACACAGCGGTCGAACAGCTCTCAAAAGGCTCTGAGGAAGTATCGGAAGCGGTCGAAGAGATAGCCGAAGTTTCAAAAGAAAGCTCGGCAGGCATACAGGATATCGCCGCATCAGCGGAAGAACAGCTGGCATCAATGGAAGAAATCAGCTCATCCGCCGCCACGCTTGAACAAATGGCTGAAGATCTGCGCAACCTGACGAAAAAATTTAAGA
>NZ_BCVZ01000054.1 GCF_001592005.1 Bacillus sonorensis NBRC 101234 = KCTC 13918 | reverse complement strand
CGCTCATCAAGCTTCGAAATCGAAGATACAGGAGTCGATTCAGCGGATTGAGAAGGGGATTGAGACTGGTAAGGGTGCTGTTAAAAGTTCAGGTAAAGTGTATCCAACAAGACAAATTGATCCTGTGGCAGAAGCTCATATTATTGATAGAGTGAAAGAGCTTAAGGGAAAATTGACTAGTGGATATAAAAAGTCTGGAAACTTTGCTTTAGCAGAAGTAGATGTAAATGGACTAAATAGAAAAGAATTTTATGCTCAGAGTAGTATAGATGAATTGCAAGGTGTTTTAGCAGAAAGAGTGCCGGATATTTCGTTGAAGCCTAACAATCCAATTTTTGAGGCTTCGAATGCCGCAGATAAGAATGGAATTGAATATTTAAGAGACTCTGATACTGAATATAAAATTCTAAATGATATTGCAAACAGACTGGGAGATAATACCGAAACAACTGGTAAAATTAAACTGTTTACAGAATTAGATACTTGTGATAGCTGTAGCAAAGTAATAGCGGAATTTTCAAGAAAATATCACAATATAGAATTAGAGGTCATCCATAATAATGGAAATAGAATAAAACCTTAATTTTTACAGAAGGGATATAGATGGAAGATTGGGAATATAGTGAATTGCTTGAGGCTGTTAGAGAAATTTATGATAATTTATTAAATGAAGATAGAGGATATAAATACGCTATTGCAAGAACTTTTTATGAATTCGAAACTGTATGTAATGAAGGTAAAACAGAAAATTTATTGGTGCACTTAGCCATTGGTGAGATAATATTAACACATCCAAAAGTTTTTGTCGGTGTAGTTGATACTATAAAAAAAGAGCTAGCAAGCATCGATATGAAAGAGTTGGAGAAAGAACTGTCATCTGAAGATGTAGACAATCTTTTGACGAGAATAAATCATGTTAATAATAAACTTAACAACGTGTTGCTGGACTATGATCCCGATGCTGCAAATTATTAATTCATATAATTAGGAGAGTTTATTTTTAATTAGAGAAAGCTTATTGAATATAGCATAAGATTTAGTCATGGAAAAAACATATCCTAACAAATTGGTGAGTAAACTAAAATTAAAGCACTTGATTGTCTTTTGAGCAACAGGTGCTTTTTTTTAGGATAAGATTGAGTAAGTACATCATCTATTTATTCTAAGTGGAATTTTGCATTTTATACCTCATATAAGGTGTACAAACATTTAAGTCGTTTGAACAAACTAAAACAGAATTTGAATCGTTTAA
>NZ_BCVZ01000053.1 GCF_001592005.1 Bacillus sonorensis NBRC 101234 = KCTC 13918 | reverse complement strand
GCTTTTCATCAAGCGTAAATGCAACCTGATCACCCGCGAAGCTTCGCACCGGCGGGCGGGTATGATCAGCCGGCAGATCCAGCACAGGCAGCTCGCCTTCGAGCTGCTTCAGCCAGTACGCTTCCTGCTTCTTGTACGTGTCTCCTTTTTTAAACTTCTCCTGCCATACGGCGTAGTCTTTGTATTGAATGTGAAGCGCCGGAAGGGTCCGGTTGTTGTAAAGCTCGCCGAATTCCCGAATCAGAATGTTGACGGAAACACCGTCTGAAATAATGTGATGCATATCAACCAGCAACAGGTGCCGCTCATCTGATACCTTTACGATTTGGGCACGGAACAGAGGGGCTTGGCTGAGATCAAACGGCTGAATAAACGCGGATGCGGCTTCTTGTTCGGTTTGTTCGCCGAGGGCTGCTGTCTGTAATGTAAATGACACTTCGTCATGGATGCGCTGTAACGGCTCGCCGCCTGCGTCCTGTTCAAAGGATGTCCGAAGCGACTCATGGCGCTTGATCAGCTGTTTGAATACTGTATCCAGCCTTTCAAGATCAAGCTTCCCTTCCAGCTCCAACACGGCCGGCATATTGTAGCCTGTGCCTCCGTCCTCCAGCTGCTGAAGGACATACATCCGCTTTTGGGCTGAAGACACCGGGTAGGTTTCGCGTTTTTCAGCCGGCTTCATCGCTTCGTACGGACTGTCCGTTCCTTCACGGATGACAGTAGCGAGCCCTTCCACTGTCGGATGGGCAAACACATCCTTTAGCGCCACCTGTACGCTGAATTCCTTGGCGATCCGGGAGACAAGCGCCGTCGCTTTTAAGGAATGGCCGCCCCGGTCAAAAAAGTTGTCGTGAATCCCGACAGGGCCGCTTTTCAGCACGTCCTCCCACAGCTGGGCAAGCTTCATTTCCGTCAGATTTTTTGGCGCTGTGTAGGTTTCCTGATCTGCCGCTCCGTCAGGAGCGGGCAGGGCGTTTCGGTCAAGCTTTCCGCTCGGCGTAACCGGCCATTTTTCCATCTCAATGATATGAGCGGGAATCATGTAGCCCGGCAGAAGTCTCTCAAGCCGCGCCCGTACTTCGTTTCTTCCGAGCCCTTCCGCATACGCGCATAATTCCGCCTCACCGCCGTCAGCCCGTACGGTTACGGCCGCTTCCCTGACGCCTTCTATGCTTCGGAGGGCCGCTTCAATCTCTCCCGGTTCAATCCGGTAGCCGCGGATTTTCACCTGATCATCCGTGCGGCCGAGAAATTCAATATGTCCGTCAGGAAGCCAGCGCGCCAAATCCCCGGTTTTGTACATGCGTTCACCCGGGTA
>NZ_BCVZ01000052.1 GCF_001592005.1 Bacillus sonorensis NBRC 101234 = KCTC 13918 | reverse complement strand
TTAACGATTAATAATCAAATATTTTTGTTTTTTGAAATACAGAGATTTTCCCTGTAGCGGATTGGCAATTAAACGTTGCAAAAAAGTATAAAAAAACGCATGGAGGCCTCTTTTTCCATGCGTTTTTAATGATATTATACGGAAAAATACATCCATATTAACTTTTCAATCCAAATTCTTCTCCATCAAGGTATTTCAGATTATTTACAGCTACCTAAATCCCATCAAATGAATAAATTCTACTTTTAACTCTTTTAAATTTTTTAATTTGATAGTGATTGAGATTTCATCTTTAGCCATTCCTTAGCCTTTAATCCTTCTAGAATTATTGGTCTCTCAGAAGTTCCAATATTAATAGTTTTAATAACAGCTTCATCCAGACCCTTTAATCCCGAAAGATCTGCTCCATTTAATATTGTTCCTTTAAAAGAAGAAGAACTGACATTTGCTTCTCGAAGTATTGCATTTTGAAAATTAGTATCATAAAAAGTACAGGCCATTAAATTTGCATTTGTTAAGTTTGCATTACTAAATATAGCCTCAGAACAATCTGCTTTAGCAAATCGTGCATTTTCAACATTAGCTCCAGAAAAGTCTGCATATGATAAGTCTGCTTTATAAAAATCAGCCTGTATTAAATTTGCAGATTTAAAAATTGAAGAACACAGAACTGATAAATGAAAGTCTTTTTTTTGCAAGTTCAGGTTACTAAATATACATTCTGTAATATATGCTTGATCCAATGTATAATTTGTTAAATCTATGTTCCGCAAATCAATCTCATCTATTCCTAATTTTCTTCCTTGTTTACCGATTGTTTTCACCCATAATTGGTGTAATTCCAACTGTTCAATTATTTTATTATTAATTTCCATTGGAGCCCTCCTCAATCAGGATACCAAAGAATTCTACTATAAAAACCAGCATCTTTTATTGCTTTTTCTAGTTGATCTATATGTTCGGGTACTAACTTTCTTTTATCAATTATTACATTATGTCCGCGATCAAATTCTTTTTCAATTTTATTCATAGCCTTATTTACCGTAAAGGCACCTTTTTTTGGAGAGGTATGTCCGTTTGGATATGATTCAAAACTCTTCACATCCCACTTTATCCCTGTTTTTGTGTCAATAAACTCTGCTCCTTTATCGGCAGTTGGATCACGAACTATTCTCCCTAATTTACCTTTACCTTCTAAGTCCAAACCTATTTCTCTTTCTTTTATTCCTTGTTTCTCAATTCTACCGCCATGTGAAGGATCACCAGCCAAATCATCTAATTCTTTCTGAGTTCTCCCTCCAGTATAACCTTTAAACGTCTGGGCGCTACTTATCTTTCCACCAACCTTTTCGGACGCAATCTCCCGCTCAATCCGCTGAATCGACTCCTGTATCTTCGATTTCGAAGCTTGATGAGCA
>NZ_BCVZ01000050.1 GCF_001592005.1 Bacillus sonorensis NBRC 101234 = KCTC 13918 | reverse complement strand
CTCAATCTGCTCGAAGCGGTTGCGCAAAACCCGAATGTCCCCCTTTCAGACCTTTCCCTGCTCAATGAAGCGGAAAAACGCCGCATCGTCGAAGTGTGGAATGAGACGGAGCTGGAAGTGCCGGCGGACAAAACGATTCATGAGCTGTTTGAAGCGCAGGTGAACCGCACCCCTGACCACGGGGCAGCGGTGTACAACGGCCGCCGCTGGACGTACAGGGAGCTCAACGCCCGCGCGAACCGCCTGGCCCGCCTGCTCATCGAAAAAGGTGTGCGTCCGGAACAGCGGATCGGCATCATGGTTAAGCCGTCCCTTGACATGGCGTCCGGCGTGCTGGCGGTTTTAAAAGCGGGAGCGGCATATGTGCCGATCGACCCTGGCTATCCGGAACAAAGAATCAAATATGTTTTGGAAGACAGCGGAGCGGAGCTCCTGCTGACGCAAACGGGTGTAGCCGTGCCTGACGGCTTCTGCGGGGAAGCGATTCTACTCGATTCTGTACTGAGCGGGGATATATCGCCTGAAGACGATGTCAACCCTCAGTCCGGAGCTGAGCCTCACAATCTCGCGTACTTAATCTACACATCAGGCACGACGGGCCAGCCGAAAGGCGTCATGGTCGAGCACCAGTCGCTCGTAAATTTGTGCTATTGGCACAATGACGCGTTCAACGTCACAGAACACGACAAGAGCGCGAAATACGCCGGCTTCGGCTTTGACGCATCTGTGTGGGAAATGTTCCCGTATTGGATAGCCGGAGCCGAGCTGCATATCATCAATGAAGCGATTCGGATGGACATCGTCCGCCTGAATCGATATTTCGAAGAGCACGGCATCACGATCACATTCCTGCCGACACAGCTGTGCGAGCAGTTTATGGAGCTGGACAACCGGTCACTGCGCGTGCTTCTGACGGGCGGTGACAGGCTGAAACGGGTGGAAAAGCGCGGCTATACGCTCGTCAACAACTACGGTCCGACGGAAAACACGGTCGTCGCCACAAGCGGTGCGATTGATCCTGATGAAGGAATGCTTTCGATCGGCAAGCCGATTGCCAACACGCGCGTTTATGTGCTCGGAGAGCACAATCAAGTCCAGCCTGCCGGTGTGACGGGTGAACTGTGCATCGCCGGACGGGGGCTTGCGCGCGGCTACCTCAACAAACCGGAGGAAACGGAGAAGCGTTTTACAGAGGACCCGTTCGCACCGGGCGAGCGGATGTACAGGACGGGTGATGCGGTCAGGTGGCTTCCGGACGGCCGGATCGAATATATCGGCCGGATCGACCAGCAGGTCAACATCCGCGGCTTCCGGATCGAGCTTTCAGAAATCGAAGTCCAGCTGGCCAAGCTTCCGGGCGTACAGGAAGCGGTCGTCACTGACATTGAGGACGCCTCCGGCAACAAAGCGCTTTGCGGCTATGTCACATCAGCTGAAAGGCTTGACACAGAAAGCCTCGCCGGCCAGTTGGCGAAGACGCTGCCGGACTACATGGTGCCCGCTTATTGGGTGCAGCTCGATGAGCTGCCGATGACGGCGAACGGAAAAGTCGATAAACGGGCGCTTCCGCAGCCTGACCTAAAAGCGCGGACAGCTGAATACAAAGCGCCGAGAACGGATATTGAACAGCTGCTTGCCGATATTTGGCAGGAGGTTCTCGGCATTGGCCGAATCGGAATCAGCGACAATTTCTTTGCGCTCGGCGGGGACTCGATCAAAGGGATTCAAATGGCGAGCCGCCTTCAGCAGCACGGCTGGAAGCTTGAAATGAAAGACCTGTTCCAGCACCCGACGATC
>NZ_BCVZ01000049.1 GCF_001592005.1 Bacillus sonorensis NBRC 101234 = KCTC 13918 | reverse complement strand
TTCTCTCAAAACTAGATAACGGGTAAAGACCATTCACAAATATTTAGGTTAAGTCCTCGATCGATTAGTATCTGTCAGCTCCATGTGTCGCCACACTTCCACCTCAGACCTATCAACCTGATCATCTTTCAGGGATCTTACTTCCTTGCGGAATGGGAAATCTCATCTTGAGGGGGGCTTCATGCTTAGATGCTTTCAGCACTTATCCCGTCCGCACATAGCTACCCAGCGATGCCCTTGGCAGAACAACTGGTACACCAGCGGTGCGTCCATCCCGGTCCTCTCGTACTAAGGACAGCTCCTCTCAAATTTCCTGCGCCCGCGACGGATAGGGACCGAACTGTCTCACGACGTTCTGAACCCAGCTCGCGTACCGCTTTAATGGGCGAACAGCCCAACCCTTGGGACCGACTACAGCCCCAGGATGCGATGAGCCGACATCGAGGTGCCAAACCTCCCCGTCGATGTGGACTCTTGGGGGAGATAAGCCTGTTATCCCCGGGGTAGCTTTTATCCGTTGAGCGATGGCCCTTCCATGCGGAACCACCGGATCACTAAGCCCGACTTTCGTCCCTGCTCGACTTGTAGGTCTCGCAGTCAAGCTCCCTTGTGCCTTTACACTCTGCGAATGATTTCCAACCATTCTGAGGGAACCTTTGGGCGCCTCCGTTACCTTTTAGGAGGCGACCGCCCCAGTCAAACTGCCCACCTGACACTGTCTCCCTGCCCGATAAGGGCAGCGGGTTAGAAGGTCAATACAGCCAGGGTAGTATCCCACCGATGCCTCCACCGAAGCTGGCGCTCCGGTTTCCAAGGCTCCTACCTATCCTGTACAAGCTGTACCAACATTCAATATCAGGCTGCAGTAAAGCTCCACGGGGTCTTTCCGTCCTGTCGCGGGTAACCTGCATCTTCACAGGTACTATAATTTCACCGAGTCTCTCGTTGAGACAGTGCCCAGATCGTTGCGCCTTTCGTGCGGGTCGGAACTTACCCGACAAGGAATTTCGCTACCTTAGGACCGTTATAGTTACGGCCGCCGTTTACTGGGGCTTCAATTCGCACCTTCGCATACGCTAAGCGCTCCTCTTAACCTTCCAGCACCGGGCAGGCGTCAGCCCCTATACTTCGCCTTGCGGCTTCGCAGAGACCTGTGTTTTTGCTAAACAGTCGCCTGGGCCTATTCACTGCGGCTCTCTCGGGCTTGCACCCTAACAGAGCACCCCTTCTCCCGAAGTTACGGGGTCATTTTGCCGAGTTCCTTAACGAGAGTTCTCTCGATCACCTTAGGATTCTCTCCTCGCCTACCTGTGTCGGTTTGCGGTACGGGCACCTCTCACCTCGCTAGAGGCTTTTCTTGGCAGTGTGGAATCAGGAACTTCGCTACTATATTTCACTCGCCATCACAGCTCAGCCTTATATGGGAAACGGATTTGCCTATTTCCCAGCCTAACTGCTTGGACGCGGATATCCAATACCGCGCTTACCCTATCCTCCTGCGTCCCCCCATTGCTCAAATGGTGAGGAGGTGGTACAGGAATATCAACCTGTTATCCATCGCCTACGCCTTTCGGCCTCGGCTTAGGTCCCGACTAACCCTGAGCGGACGAGCCTTCCTCAGGAAACCTTAGGCATTCGGTGGAGGGGATTCTCACCCCTCTTTCGCTACTCATACCGGCATTCTCACTTCTAAGCGCTCCACGAGTCCTTCCGGTCTCGCTTCACAGCCCTTAGAACGCTCTCCTACCACTGTTCGCAAGAACAGTCCGCAGCTTCGGTGATACGTTTAGCCCCGGTACATTTTCGGCGCAGAGTCACTCGACCAGTGAGCTATTACGCACTCTTTAAATGGTGGCTGCTTCTAAGCCAACATCCTGGTTGTCTAAGCAACTCCACATCCTTTTCCACTTAACGTATACTTTGGGACCTTAGCTGGCGGTCTGGGCTGTTTCCCTTTCGACTACGGATCTTATCACTCGCAGTCTGACTCCCAAGGATAAGTCTTTGGCATTCGGAGTTTGACTGAATTCGGTAACCCGGTAGGGGCCCCTAGTCCAATCAGTGCTCTACCTCCAAGACTCTTACCTTGAGGCTAGCCCTAAAGCTATTTCGGAGAGAACCAGCTATCTCCAGGTTCGATTGGCATTTCACCCCTACCCACACCTCATCCCCGCACTTTTCAACGTGCGTGGGTTCGGGCCTCCATTCAGTGTTACCTGAACTTCACCCTGGACATGGGTAGATCACCTGGTTTCGGGTCTACGACCACGTACTCATGCGCCCTATTCAGACTCGCTTTCGCTGCGGCTCCGTCTTTTCAAACTTAACCTTGCACGGGATCGTAACTCGCCGGTTCATTCTACAAAAGGCACGCCATCACCCGTTAACGGGCTCTGACTACTTGTAGGCACACGGTTTCAGGATCTCTTTCACTCCCCTTCCGGGGTGCTTTTCACCTTTCCCTCACGGTACTGGTTCACTATCGGTCACTAGGGAGTATTTAGCCTTGGGAGATGGTCCTCCCGGATTCCGACGGAATTTCACGTGTTCCGCCGTACTCAGGATCCACTCAGGAGAGAACGAAGTTTTGACTACAGGGCTGTTACCTCCTATGGCGGGCCTTTCCAGACCTCTTCATCTACCCCGTTCTTTTGTAACTCCGTATAGAGTGTCCTACAACCCCAAGAGGCAAGCCTCTTGGTTTGGGCTGTTCCCGTTTCGCTCGCCGCTACTCAGGGAATCGCATTTGCTTTCTCTTCCTCCGGGTACTTAGATGTTTCAGTTCCCCGGGTCTGCCTTCTCATATCCTATGAATTCAGATATGGATACTGCTCCATTACGAGCAGTGGGTTTCCCCATTCGGAAATCTCCGGATCAAAGCTTGCTTACAGCTCCCCGAAGCATATCGGTGTTCGTCCCGTCCTTCATCGGCTCCTAGTGCCAAGGCATCCACCGTGCGCCCTTTCTAACTTAACCGTTAAAAAGAATCACTA
>NZ_BCVZ01000048.1 GCF_001592005.1 Bacillus sonorensis NBRC 101234 = KCTC 13918 | reverse complement strand
CCCGTTCAAAGCATCCATCTTATCCGGCTTTAAAATCGAGCCTTTTTGATAGCTGGTGATTTCAATTTTAGGACCTGTGTACATTTTTTCAAGCCTGATTATGTACCTCTGCATCGTCCCAAGGTCATTTTCAGCTGTTTTGAGGGCGTTTGTCTGTTCTCTGTCAAACGTATGCAGCTTTTCAATCGTCTGATTGATGTCTTTCATTGCTTTTCGATTTTGTTCATGAAAATCATTGTCATTCAAATCCGGTAAATCAACAATATGGCTGACTTTTGAAATCGCGGCGTTGGCTTTGGATACCAAATGTTTCGTTGTTCGATCAGCCGCGTTTAAGCCTTGTTCCAGATCGTGATCGAGAAAGGCTTGCGAAATATAACCGTTGTGATTCGGTTCGAGGGAATTCAGTGCATTTTTCATTTTTTTTAAAGATGACTCGTATTCCTCAATGAAAGATTCATAAAATCGCAAAAACGGAGTATGACATTCTTCATAAAAGGCACGAATCGCGTCGCCGCCTTTACCTTTTAAAGCATCGTCAAGAGCCGTTATCCCGTCGACGCTTTTTTTGAGATTGGCGATTTCTTCTGATTGCTTTTTTAATTGTTCCAGCGTTTGATCAATTGCATGGTGCAACGCATGGACATCGAGAGTCTTCATGGCATTCTCCTCTAATACTAAAGTTACAATCAGTATAGAGTTTACCACTATACGGAAATGGATTGGTGAATAAATCCTGTTTATCCATGAAAATGAATCTTATTGAGTAGGTCTTAAAACCCAACGCGCTAGACAGAATTTTTCCGAATTCCAAAAAAGGAAAATCATTGTCAAAAAATGATCCTTTTTGTAAAATGAAAGGTATGCAGAAAAAGGAAATTGATAACCTTAATTTTTTGAATATTTTAAATCGACTATACGAAAGGATGATAAGAGCATTGACAGTCAAAATTGCAACTGAAAAAGTTATAAAAATGCTAAATCAATGGTACGGGATGATTAGACAACAAAAAGTTGAACAAGCTATTGCCATAAAGGATGAAATTGAGAACATGCTGCCAATTATGGAAGAAGACCAGGACGTACTATTGTATTTTAATGTTTTGGATTTTCGTCATAAAATCATGTTAGAAAATTTAAATGAATCTAAGCTGCTATTTAAAAAGCTGGAACTGGAAAAAGAGGGTATAGAAAAGACAGATGCTCTGCTCCAATACTATTTCTATTTCTTCTCCGGACAGTATGAATTTCACAACAAAAATTACATAAAAGCAATTAACCTTTATCAAATAGCCGAAGATAAACTTAAACAAATTCCTGATGAAATTGAGAATGCAGAATTTCACTATCGTGTTGCAATTGCATATTATAGAATCAAACAACACTTCTTTTCACTATCCCACGCTCAAAAAGCTTTAGAGTCCTTTCGAGCAGATGACAGCTACTCTGAAAAAGCTATTAATAGTGAAATGATTTTAGGTGCAAATAAAATGGATCTGTTCCGTTATGAAGAAGCCGAAATGCACTATAAAAATGCATTAGATAAGTCACGAGAAGAAAAATTCCCATATGCCGAAAGCTTGGCACTTTATAATTTGGGGCTGAATTATGGACGAAGAAATATGCTATTAGAGTCTGCGAATTGCTTTCGAAAAGCTCTTGAAATCGAAGAATGTCAAAAAAGACGCTTAGCCATTAAAGTAAAGTTCAACTTAGCATTGATCCTTTATAAATTGGGTTTAAATAATGAAGCTCAAAGCTTATGTGAAGAAGGATTATCCGATGCTCAAAAAGTCGATGAAAAAGAATATATAGCAAAAATCAACTTTATCCAAGCCATATATGATAAAGAAGCCTCTGGAAAAATTGAGGAAAGTTTGGAATACTTAGAAGAGAAAAAGTTATGGTTCCACGTTGCCGAATTAATGTTAGAAGCTGCTTTTCATTACAAAGAAACAGGTAACATCACCAAAGCAGCACATTTTTTCGAAAAAGCACATTGTGCAAGAAATCAAATCTTCAAAGTAACGGAGGGATTAAAGTGAAAAAGATTTCAAAAGTGTTTTTACCTACGGTCGTAATAGCTTTAAGTATCATATTATTTTCAGTGCAATCATCGGAAGTAACAATTTCGACCAAATTTAAAGTTATGGATGACGCCGAATTTGCTGTAATTCAAACAGACAGCAAAAATACATTCGAAAAGTCAAATGAAGACGCAATTTTCGGTGCAGCTCATTTTAAACTTACTGAAAACGGTGCATTCGGATAAAGAGAGGCGGACTCATAAGAGTCTGCTTTTTTTGTTCACACAACCCTCAGATAATCCCGAGAGCTGTTGCAAGGTTATAAATGGCCTGCCGTTTGATCTGATAATATTTGTCCTTTTTTCAGCCCAATCTCCATATAAATTTCAATGTCCTTTATTTTTTGGGGAGAGAGATACTTGGCCTTTATGATATTCAATTCATCATCATCAAGACTCTGTGTTAACGCCCTGTCCATCTGTGCAACTTTTAATTCATTTAAGCATTACTTCTCCAAATACATGGTGGCAGAGATTCACTGATAGACATAATTAGACCAAGCCGACTTCATGACATGAGGCATACACATGCTACCATGTTAATAAATCAAATTGGAAAAGTGCCAGGGTTGAATATTAAAGGAATTTCCAAAAGACTCGGCCATGCAAATGTTCAAACAACCCTAAATATATATACACACGCCAATCAAGAATCAGATTTATTGGTGGCGGATGCAATTAGCAAAGTAATAAAACTGGGTGCAAATTAAGGAGTAATTCTCGATTTGCCACCCGTATGCCACCCAACAATTTTTAGACAAAAAAATAACAGTTCCATATATCGAGGAAACTGCGTCAGATCAACATATTCACTTAAGCTTCCAAGCGGGCTCGAACCGCTGACCTCTTCCTTACCATGGAAGTGCTCTACCTGCTGAGCTATGGAAGCATTGGCTCCGCAGGTAGGATTCGAACCTACGACCGATCGGTTAACAGCCGATTGCTCTACCACTGAGCTACTGCGGAATAGAAAAGGCTTCATTTCATGCAAGGTAAAGATATAAATAAACA
>NZ_BCVZ01000047.1 GCF_001592005.1 Bacillus sonorensis NBRC 101234 = KCTC 13918 | reverse complement strand
TGGTGGAGGATGACGGGATCGAACCGCCGACCCTCTGCTTGTAAGGCAGATGCTCTCCCAGCTGAGCTAATCCTCCGCATCAGTTATTCGATCAACTCTCGATCTGACAAGGACTATTATATACAGGAACATACCCATTTGTAAAGGTTATATTAAAAAAATTTTATTTTCAGTTTTTTCGGGCGCAATATCCTGTTTTTAAGTCAAAAAGCAAAGCAGCAGACCATTTTGCCGCAATGCCTTTTTATGTCCATGCTTATAATAGGTTCTTCAAATGGTTGTAGAATTCCTGTCGTTTTGCAACAACAAATTTGTATTCCTGCTGATTTTTCAAGACGACTTTAAGCCCGTTTGGTACAATCAGAAATGTATTCCGCTTTTCAACCTCTGCTATATCTTGAATGCTAATGTCGAGCGGTTTGTTTTGAAAATTGACACGGTGCGTTGCAAAAGATAAACCTTTACTTGTTAATTTCAGTCTGCCTCCTACCGATTCAATACCTCTAAATAAATTTGCCGGAACTTCCATAATCAGATCTTCATGTTTTTCAGATTGCATTTCATTTCCTCCATTAATATTTTTCACCATACTTATATCGGTGATTCTTCTTTTTTTATTAAGGAGAAATGCCATTTTATTAAGAGATATACGGTTTTGCCGACTTTCTCAGGAAGGCCAACTGTATGGATCATGTTCACCTTGTTGCATCGGCCTTGCTTTTATTGATCTTCCTAAGATTAACCCTTCTTTTCAAAAACAGGAAAGATACAAGACTGCTGAATAAAATAAAAGGCAATGAAACTTTGTATAAAGTCAAAAAAGCGGAATTTACCTCTTGGTCACGAAATCGAGTTATTTCATGTTGATAATCACTCACTGTTTTGTTGATTTGCGCCAAATGCTTATCAACCTCTGCAGTCACTTCCTGTTTTATCGAATTCCTTACATATTTTCTTCCATTCTCAGAAATATCCCTGAGTTTCTTGTCGATCTTATGATTGATTAGTTTTTCTCTCTCCTTTGAAGAAACAACCTGTCTCTCTTGATTTTCCACGGCATTGATGTTTTCTTTATCTAAATTCTTTTTTGTCGTTTCTAATAAAGCTGTTTTCTGTTCTTCTGTCAGGGAAAAATTCTTCACCACGGTTTTCGCATGATTAAAAATGTGTTCTTTACTATTGTTAATGTTCACATCCAAGCTGCTCACATAAATGGCTACCGCCAACACAATGCCTATTTGACGAAGCGCGGCAACTACGCTCTGGGAAGCAGTTAACATTTCACCCTTAAAAGAAGATGCAGCCAGCACTGTAATAGGCCCGACAATGATCCCATAACCTGCGCCCAGTATGAAACAGCTTATCACCAATCCGGTATAGCTTGCGCCCATATCTACATGATATAAAACAAAATAAGCAATAAACATTAAAATGAATCCGGTAAAAACGGTTATAAAACTTCCGAGTTTTTTTATAACAAAAGCTGCTATTGGAGAACATATAAAAATCATTGCCGATACCGGAGTCATCAACAGTGCCGCCCTCAGCTCTGACTCATTTTGAACTTTCGTTAAATATGTAGGCAGGATCACCGTAACTCCAATTAAAAACAGATTGCTTAAAACGACTGTAACGGCAGCTCCCTTAAACTGTCTATCCTTGAACAGATGTAAATTCACCATTGGATTTTTGCAATATTTCTCTGTGAGCAAAAATAATAGTAGAAACACCAAGCTTATGGCATAACACAAAACAGCTGTTAAAGATATCCAGCCCCACTCATTTCCCTTCACAAGCACAAGTGTAAGGCTGAATATAGACACACCGCTGAAAATCAGCCCCAACCAATCGATTGAAACCGTTAATTTTTGTTCATTTTTAATATTAAGATATATACAGCATAATAAAATGCTAATTATACATATTGGAAGATTGATAAGAAAAACCCACCTCCAACTGGCGTACTGTGTAATCATGCCTCCGATTGCCGGTCCCAAAGCTGCAGCAAGCCCTTGCGTAACACCCAATATGGCTAAGGCGCTGTTTCTTTTTTCTAGAGGAACAGCGTCAACACCTATTACCATACTCGTCGGAAAAACGATCGCAGCACCGATGCTTTGAATCCCCCTTCCTGTGATTAAACAATTTGCATCTTTGGAAAGAGCACAGAACAGGGAGCCAAAAGCAAACAAAATGATACCGAATATATACACTTTATGACGGCCGAGAATATCTGCAATTCTGCCGAAAGATATTGAAAACACCGCAAAAATAATCGTATAGATATTGAGCGCCCATGAGATTTGCTCTAATGATAGATGTAAATCTGATTGTATAGACGGAATGGTTATATTCATGATTGTCGTATCAAGCATGCATAAAAAGATGCCCATACACATGATCACTACAATGTGAAAGCCGTTCCCATTATTTAAGCTGCTTTGAAGCTTCATTCCCCTCATTTACCGCTCTCTCTCTCCGTCCAAGCTGTCTAATTTTTCGTTTAATACTTTTACTTGGGCTTTATAGATCGCCAGCCCTACATCCAACGAAATTTTTTGTGTGGCAGTTAACTCAGGTTTCCATTCAACAAAGTCTTTTTCCAGTTGGCTGATGAATGCCGTTTTTCGTTCGATTTCATCGCGAATCCAATCAATCATTTGGTCATGTTCAGCATATTCTCCAAAATACATTCTGGCGAGAAAATCAGACTGAAAACTGTCTTCCTTCACAGGAGATCGTAAAAATTCATTAAATTCTTGAACGCCTTTTTGAGTGATAGAAAAGACATTCTTATTCGGTTTTCCTTCTTGAATAATGACTTCCTTCTCGATCTTCCCTTCTTTTTCAAGCTTCCTTAACGTCGGATAGATCATCCCGAAGCTGCCATCATAGAAATGAGAAAAAACGGTTTTCAACATTTCGTTTATATCGTATCCTGAACGCTTCTTTTTCATCAGCAATCCTAATATGACATGTCTGCCTTTCATTTCAACCATCCTTATCCGTTATTTTACATTTGAGATTCTTTTGGAAATAATCAGCAATTTTTTATTTCTGTTGAGTTTCATCGGGTTATTTAATATGCTAATTGTTCATATTAATATTGTCAATATGAATGCAGTGTATATCTCTTGTTTATTTGCATTAAAAAAAGAGACAATATTGATTCTATTGCCTCAACAATCGCTTCAATTTTTTTCAAA
>NZ_BCVZ01000046.1 GCF_001592005.1 Bacillus sonorensis NBRC 101234 = KCTC 13918 | reverse complement strand
ACTGTCTATCCATGAAAATGAATCTTATTGATCAGAACAAACAACCCAAACGACAAAAAAAGAGCCCAACTCGGAATAAGCGGGCTTTCAATCTTTATATACTCTTTTTCATTCCACATCCGCGGCACTCACGGCGAGAATACTTCGTCCTTCACCGAACTTAAAACTTACCAATAAAGTCGTTAAAAATTACGTTACTTCTGTATTATCTGAATAAGATTACCGCATGTATCGTCGAAGACAGCTATTGTGACTTCGCCCATTTTTGTAGGCTCCATAGTAAACTTGACACCGTTTTCCAATAATCGTTCGTACTCTTTACGAATATCTGCAACGCCAAACATTGTTACTGGGATGCCATCGGCAAATAGCTTCTTTTGATACTCTTTTGCGGCAGGATGTTCATCCGGTTCGAGTAAAAGTTCGGTTCCGTCTTGATCATCGGGAGAAACAAGCGTTATCCACCTATATGCTCCGCTGGGAACGTCATGCTTTTTTACAAAGCCCAGCGTTTTTGTATAAAACTCCAATGCTTTGTCTTGATCTTGAACGAATATACTAGTAATAATGATTTTCATCATGTTTTGGGCCTCCTTTGATATTTGCGATGTATGGTTCTCTTCTAAACAATCTGGCTACAAATAGAAAAAACCATACATTCGTCATTAGTTATAAAATTAATCTACCCATCCTTTCAGCAAATTTTTAAGTGGCTCGTTGTTGAATATAAGTACTCGATATTTTCCCTTTCGTTTTGATTTTACAAGCCCTGCATCTTCCAATACAGAAAGATGTTTAGCTATCGCCTGTCGCGAAATGGAAAGCTCATGCTTCATAATCAGACGTGCCGTAAGCTCATACAACGTCAGCTCGTTGCGTTCGGATAGTTCGTCTAATATAAGCCGCCGATTCGAATCGCCAAGTGCTTTGAATATAGCATCTTTGTCCCAATTCATATATCGAGTATATGCAACTATACGGTTGCCGTCAATCATAAGTAACCTTATAGTTGCATGATAAAGGAGCCATGAAAATGACTTCCTGTGCAAGCGGGGTCTCACCGCTTGCGTTCCCCGTGACTGTCGCGCGCAATCCTGCATAGACTTCAGCCGCTCCTCCCGTGAAGCTGACGACCTTCATTTATCATTCGATACATCCGGGTGCACGCTTGATAAGGGAAAGTTGCGTCTCCCATTCTGGCCATAAAAAAAAAGCGGCCGCCAATCAGCTGCACAACATCCGTGTTCAAAAGATCAGTGTCCGCAGGTTCTCCGTCTTGGACTCAGGTATTATTTTCTTGTCTCTATCGTATGATAAAGTGGAATATAAAAAGTCCCCCATTTTATCCCCTTTTTTGTCGGATTTTTTTTGGACTGAATATAAAAAACCTTGAAAGGCAGTAGCCAATCAAGGTAAAGAAATATGAATGTTATTTATATATTTTTCTCAAATTTCGAACACAATTAAAATCAAATTCAAACTTCCTCAATATTATATTTTTGAGCGATAACCTTTAATAAGGATTCTATTTTCTCCTTATATTGTGGAAAATCTGAAATATAACTGTCACATGCTATCCTAAGGTAATAATAAAATGTTGGATAATCTACAATTACTTCTTCATCGATTACACCGAATTCAATTCCTTCAAAAGACTCTTCATCGGGCTCAAGTTCACATGGAAAGGTACATCCAACATCGTTTATTGCGGTTCCAACTTCTTTTGACAAATTCTCAATAACTTCTAAAAATTCAGAGTCTGCTAGCACATTAAAAAAAGCTGTAATTGGAAAATGACTTTCTTTTATTTGTTGAGATTCTAAAATTCTGTTCATTATTTATGCACTCTCTTTCTAATTATAGATCAGGGAAAAATGAAGTTACTGTTCCATTAGTGTCAGTATAGCCTATCCATTTTACTCCGTTGCTATCATAACCTTCCCAAACTCTTGTTAAGTTGCCCTTTGAAGCAGCATCAGCAGCTGCCTCCTTACCAAATTTCAAAAAATCATCGTCTGAAATAACAGATGGATCATAAATGGTTTTCTTAAATTCTTGGGCTCTCCATCCCGTGATCTCCCCTGTTTTGGGGTCTAAAGATGGAACCTTATATACAACCTTTTCTATCCCCTTAAGTTTAGGGTGCTTTTGAACACTTAGAATTTTTACGTTATTTTTTAAAAATTCATTTTTATTATGTGCCCCTCCTATCCCCCTTCTTCTTGGCACTTTTGGATCCGTATTTTTTATATGGTTTGCTAATGTTTCGGTAAATTCAACTTTTTTTATAGTACTCGCAGGCTTTCTATTTGATCCCTCACCATCAGCTTTAAAAAGCACACTTTTCTTTTTATCCTCAATCAGCTCCTTCAGCAAAGGCGTATTCTTCACATTAATAGAATTCGGTGCATCCTGAAGAATCCCTTGCAATGCAGGAGTATATCGATTGGCAGGTGGCTTGACATACTGTTTTACTGACTTACCGGCTTTCTTCACCTTGATAACCGCGGCTTTACCCGCTTTCGCAACATCTTTCGAGCCTGTTGGGACAGAGGATTTTCCACTTCTCAAGCCCACAAGGCTTCCGATCAAATAAGTAAAATAATGCGACCTTGAATACGCATCCCCACGTACTACTTTTTCATCATACTGTTCCACCAACGTATCAACCATACTTTGAAAGGCGCCTAAATAGTTGTATCCAAGAACTTTGTCAAAAACGACTTGTGGATCTTTATGTAAATTGTCGATTGTCCATCCAATATTCCATCCCAGCTGTATTCCGCCCTCGATAAAATCCTTCCCTAGATCATATACTGCGCTAAGCGAACCTTTAATACCATTACTGATATTCTGCAAAGCTTCTTTTCCATCATCCGGGCTAACTTCAAGAGGGTTTTGCATGACTGCCTGACGTCTTTCAAGAAATTGAACATATTCTAATTGTTCAGATGTAAGGTTATCGTAACCAATCTCTTTGGCAACTTTAAGATACTCGTCAGGATCATCTGACAACCCGTCAAGCTTTTTCTGTAATTTGTACATTTTAACATCATGATCGCTAACTTCGCTAATCTCTTTTTCAAGCTTTGATCTCTTATCAAGCTTATCCAACATGACTCCCATCGCTGTCTCTTGATTCCCACTCAAAGCATCCATCTCATCCGGTTTTAAAATCGAACCTTTTTGATAGGTGGCAATCTCAATTTTGGGCCCCGTATACATTTTTTCAAGTCTTTTAAGGTATTGTTGCATCGTTTCAAGATCGTTTTCCAGCGGTTTTGAGAGCGTTGGTCTGCTCTCTGTCAAATGCATGCAGCTTTTCGATGGTCTGATTGATGTCTTTCAAAGCTTTTCTATTTTGTTCGTGAAAGTCGTTGTCGTTCAAATCCGGCAGATCGACAATATGGCTGACTTTCGCAATTGTGGCGTTGGCTTTGGAAACCAAATGTTTCGTTGTTCGATCGGCCGCGTTCAAGCCGTTTTCTAAGTCATGGTCGAGAAAGGCTTGCGAAATATATCCGTTATGATACGGTTCAAGCGATTCCAGCACATTTTTGATTTTTTTCAATGCCGACTCATATTCCTCGATAAAAGTTTCGTAGAACCGCAAAAACGGAGTGTGACATTCTTCATAAAAAGCGCGAATGGCGTCGCCGCCTTTACCTTTTAAAGCATCGTCAAGAGCCGTTATCCCGTCGACGCTTTTTTTGAGATT
>NZ_BCVZ01000045.1 GCF_001592005.1 Bacillus sonorensis NBRC 101234 = KCTC 13918 | reverse complement strand
ATTATTAATTACAAAAGGGGGGTGCATAGATTTCCCGTAACAGTTTGGCTAAATAAATGTTGGGTCAGCTTCCTGTAATAAATGCTCAAACGTTTCTTAGCGAACGAAGGGGATACCTTAAATAGCCAAGCTGCATTTTCAATTGCATGTGATTGTATGTACGGAAGATTGATATTACGCAACATGAAAGTTGGAATGCAAAAGTGATATGTAAAAATAATTCGACTGCCACTCCAAATAATCAGTCCAAGTTGCCGGCAGTGTTTTTTTATCGCCTTCGTGTCTATATATATGGCAAAATTCATGAGCAAAATCATACCATTGTTCAATTCGGCTTTTTCGGCTGTCCAAGCATATATTATAAATCCCGCTGTGTTTAAGTGCGAAGCTTGTAACAGGTTTAAACGAAAGCCTGGATCTAATTGACTCGGCAATCCGTTCAAAGTTAATTTGTTCAGGTTCTGTAATATCAATCTCCCTGTATAAGTTTTCAATCCAATCCTCTAAATGACTGTTTGTATACCTCAAGATGAAAAACCTCCTTAAAGACGACAATCTAAAAGTTGGATTCGTTAAATATTATAGGGAAGACGCAACTTTTTTCACAGGAAAAACGTCCAAAAGATGCAGGGTTATCCAAATGAAATGGATTGTTAAACGGAGTTTTCTTGTTGGAGGGGTTTAATATCAATAAAAAATTATTAAAAAGGTTATTGATTGTGCCAATTTTATTCATCTGTTATGTTTTATTTTTAAATCCTGAAATTATACTTGAAGAGCAATGTCCTAATAAGCCTTATAGTTTAACAATCGTAAAGCACGGGACAGGTATATTTGATAAGAAAATTGTTTTAATATATTACAAGATTAACGAAAAAACAGTAGCTGTTGGGAATTTGGTGTTTTTTGAGAATTTGGGCAGAGATATAGATGTTACTTGGGATACGAATACTGATGATGGAACTTGGTGGATAGATAAAAGCGTACATTTAACCATGTCCTATGCTAAAAATTTTAAGGGGGATTTAGACAAGAAAGATATTGATTTTGATTATGGTACTGTCCAATAATAATAAATCAGTTTATTTAAAATAAGAATATACACCAAAAGAACCGCCAGTCGCGGTTCTTTTGTGTTCAGATTCAAACTGATTTTGGAGCGGTTTTTTCTTTCCTTACAAATACCATGATTCCGGGAATGATCATAAGTATAGCTGGTATTAAGTAGAACCAATCAATACATATAAGTCCTCCAATCCCTGAAATAAAAAGTAAAACACTGCTCAACTTTGGTTTGAATAAGACAACAATTCAGGCGATGGAGGAAGCGGGCGTGCCTGTGGATGAATCGCTTATCGTCCCGACGCGATTTTCTTTGGAAAGCGGCAAGGAAGAAGCGGGAAAATTGCTGGACAGGAACGCCCCAACGGCAATTTTTGCTTTTAACGACGTATTGGCTTGCGCCGCCATACAAGCTGCGAGAATAAGAGGCATAGATATTGCGTCAGCGACTTCCGCAAATCGTTCTTATCAAAAAAGCAAGGACAGTTTAGCCCTTGCTTTCTCTCTTTTCATATAAATAGTACACATAATCAGTAGGTACGCCTGAATGGCCAAGCTGTCTCAGCATTACGGTCACGTTACCTCTGTGGTAAGTGCCGTGATTGACGACATGCAGGATGATGTCTGCATAGGTTGTTTCCAGTGTCCCGAGTTTCGGATGTTTCATTGAGAAGGTCTGTTCTAAGTCCATCTGGCGGCTGAAGAAATCATGATACTGTGCCTCCAACTCGGAAGCATGCTGTTTAATCGCTGCCATATCACCTTGAGCGGACTCGAATTTGCCTACGCTGTCTATGATCTCTTGGTAGGCAACTTTCGAAAGGACGTTCAGCCAAATGTAGTCAGCCCTGCACATATGAAGCAATACGCCGCTGACAGAAGGGAATACGCTCTTTACTTCTTGATAAGCGGTTTCCTCCGGCAGTTTTTCGATATGGTTCCATATTCGCTTGTTTGCCCAAGAATGGTAGTCATAAAACTGTTTTGCATCAGTCATCAGCATTGCCTCCTTTTCTAAGAAATTCGCTGTTTCAATTGTTATTCCTTCAATTGCTGAAGAGCGATACCCCGAAATATCCTGCTGCCCACATCACCACTGCAGAGCATTTGTTTATGATCAGCATAAGCCTGCCGCTCGTATCTATCGTCTGAAACAGCCGGCCCGATATCGCAAGACTAATAAACCAAAACCAAGAGACAGCGATGCAGGCAGCCATAAAGAGCCATTTCTCAAGCCCTGTATATTGAAGAGAGCTCGTGCCGATGACGCCGATCGTATCCAGAATAGCGTGTGGGTTTAATAGAGAAACGGCGGCCGCAAACGCAACTTGTTTTTTAGCTGTGAACGTATTTTTCTCATTTTGGTTTGTTTTCGGACGGCTGTTCCATGTCACCCAGCCCATATAGAGGAGAAATAAAAAACCCCCAGCCATCATTACCGTTTCAAAAACAGGCACCTGCTGCACAATGACAGATACACCCGCAACCGCTGACACAATGAGCAGGGTATCGCAGACAGAAGCGCTGATGACGGCGGGGAGTGCTCGCCAAATATGCCTTTGCCACGCTCCTTGCTGAAAAATAAACACATTCTGCGCTCCCAGCGGCAAAATTAAGCCAAAGGCAAGCACAATTCCGTGAATGATTGCATTCATGCTGAAAAAACTCCCTTCACATCTGTTTTTTCAATCATAAGGGAGATTTTCTATCATGTCTCCGGCCATTTGGTTGGGTTTAGACCCAGCCAAATGTATAATGTAAAAAAAGGGGGCATGACCATGTCGCAATGGCAGCCAAGCCGAGATTCAGATATTCCGCTGCATCGGCAGATCGAACAATACATGAAAGACAAAATTCTTCACGGAGAGTGGGCTGTGGGAACGAAAATTCCTTCACAGAGAACGCTGGCCGACATGTTTCAAGTCAACCGCAGCACAGTGACAGCAGCCATTGATGAACTCACGTCTCAAGGACTGTTAGAGGGGAGAAGGGGCGGCGGCACGAAGGTTGTAAACAGTACTTGGAGCGTGCTGGCGGCTGAGCCTCCGCTCGATTGGAGCGATTACGTCCGTTCAGGCATTCATCACTCCAATTCTTCCATCATTCAGGAAATTAATGAGAACGAACCAAGAGCGGATATCATCAGATTAGGCACAGGAGAGCTTTCACCGGATCTGCTGCCTGCTGACACGATGCAACGGATGTTTCAGCAGATCAACCCGCACGCTCTGTCTTTAGGGTACGAGCAGCCGAAAGGAAACCGTCAGCTACGGGAGGCGGTGGCGGAGCATTTAAAAGGAAAGCAGATCCATGTGTCACCGTCGGCGATTTTAATTGTGTCTGGCGCGCTTCAGGCCCTTCAGCTCATCTCGATCGGTCTTTTAAAACGAGGCTCTATCGCTTTGACTGAAAAGCCTTCTTATCTTCAATCTTTGCATGTGTTTCAATCAGCGGGGATGCGTCTTCGCGGCTTGCCGATGGATGAAGAAGGAATCAAACCGGGGCTTGTTTCTTCTTATCGAAAACAATACGGAGGACAGCTGCTTTACACGATTCCGTCGTTTCATAATCCGACAGGCACTGTCATGTCAGAGCAGCGAAGGAAAGAGATCATCTGCCTATCAAAAAAAGAGCAGATGCCTATCATTGAGGATGATGCATACGGTGATTTATGGTTTGAAGAAAAACCGCCGCAGCCGTTAAAAGCAATGGATCAAGAAGGCAATATTCTGTATCTGGGCACTTTTTCAAAAACAGTGAGCCCCGGCCTTCGAATCGGCTGGCTTGTCGGACTGGAGCCAGTTATTGAAAGGCTGGCTGACATTAAAATGCAGACAGACTACGGATCGAGCGGCCTGTCCCAGTGGGCGGCTGCCGAGTGGCTGTCACAGGGGTATTATGAAGAGCATCTGACAAGGATACGCAGGGTGCTAAAACAAAGGAGAGACGTGGCGCTTCATTTTCTTAAGCAGTATGCCGGGGACATCGCGACGTGGACAATTCCCGCCGGAGGCTTTTATATTTGGGTTACATTCCACAAAACCTTACCTATCAGCCGTTTCTTTCATGACTTGCTGAAACAGCAGGTGCTGGTGAATCCCGGTTCCATTTATGACGGCGAAGACAGAAACAGCATCAGGCTGTCATATTCCTATGCATCTCTTGCGGATTTGGAAACAGGCATTAAGGCGGCAGCCGATACAGCCCGCCGCCTGATGTCCTAAGCTTTTGTTATACGATGACAGCTCCCAGCGCCCTAGCGAAAGCAATTGCGTGCTCAGGCGCGATTTTGCAGCCTTTCAATTTGTCGAGGGAGACATGAAGCTGTTCAAAACGGCACGTGCTGATGTCCATGTTTTGAAGGGACGTGCCCGGTAAAGCTGGCACCTTCCAATTCGCACCCGTCAAATTGTGTCTGCTGAAGCACCATATTGCTGCACTCACTTTGCATAAGAGCACAGTGATCAAATCGAACTTGTTTCATATTTGAGTACGAAAATGAACTGAAATGTCCGTGGCATTCCTCGAATGAAACATTCCGCAGCGTTGCTTCCGCTAAATTCATTCCAACCATTTTTGACTGCTTAACTGAAGTTCTGTGAATGACAGCCCCGCTGAAATCGGCGTTTGATAAATCACATTTTTCAAAGGTCACATCAGTCAGTTCAATATCCCGAAAAGACACATCGATAAACACAACATTTCTGAATACCGTTTTTTTCACACAGAGAGGGAACCGGGATTTTATAGTACCCGTCGCTGCTATTTCAGGTAATACAGAGCTGCTATCGAATACAGTTTTAAAAGCGACCGAAGTGTACACGCAATATGGTCAAGATCGATTAGGTCATGTTTTAATTCCAAAAGTTAAAGGTCATGCTTATTCTAATCGTGAAGGTACCTTATTTATTGAAGAAAGTAACGATATGAATTCATGGACCACAGTCTCTTCGTTGGTTGTTAAAGCAAATACGCTTGGCGAGACTGAATGGGTTCATTTAACTAAACGCTATTTCCGTTTCAGATACGCAAATGGTAACCTGCAGCAGTCTGGATTTTTACTATACCAGTCACTGGGCGCCGGTGAAGAGGATATAAACATTAACCACACTGTTCCTATTACAGCAGTTGCTCCGTTCTCAGTCCAGTTAGATAAGAACGGATTTACTGATGATGGTCGTTTAAAAGTTCAGACTGAAGGTCTGAACCTTAGCTCATTAGACACTCAAGCAAAAACGATGGATATTGTCTTTCACGATAAAACAGAAACAACTGCACCACCATCAAACTCCTGGAAAAATGGAGTTAGTAGACCGAGTAATTCATGCTAAAACTGGTCACACTGGCGGATATAAAATTTGGGGAAAAGATGAGAAATAGGAGGTTAACCAATGCAAAGTATTAAATGGAGAAAACGAAGCACTTTTCAAGAGGCGACAAACAGTCAGATCGAAGAGGTAGAAGAGAAATTAAAAGTCAAGTTCCCGACAGATTACAAAGAATTCATTAAAGACCATAATGGATGTTCACCTATAGATAAAAAGGTTGTTTTATTCCAAAATTCTCGAGAATCAATCAACAATTTACTGAGCATAGGAGATCCTACTAGACCAATTGATCTCCTTAGAACAATTGATAATGTTAAAGACCGGTTAGTTGATAAGATTATACCTTTTGCTACAGATGCAGGGGGAAACCTCTTTTGTTTTGATTACAGAATGTCTTCTCAAGAACCCGTAATTGTTTTTTGGGATCATGAGATCGCTTATGAAGATAAGGAAAGTTCCATTAGCTATGTTTGTGATTCATTTACAGAGTTAATGGACAAACTTGAATAGGACGAAATTGCCTCTTGTTAATTATGAAGATGAGAACGAAAAGCTGCATTTGAAAAAGCTATGTACAATCAATCTAGAATAACTCATATTAAAGATGTGGAAAGCCCTTCTCACAAAGAGATGGGCTCTTTTTCACTTCAATAATGCTTCAATTTTTGCTCTAGTCTTAGGTCCATAAATTCCGTCAGCAGAAAGATAAACAAACTTGTCTCCTCCATTTCTAATCACCTCCTCCGAGGCAAATAAAAAGGACAGCCGGATCTTATGAGACGGCCGTCCCTCTAACTGGAAAGTTTCCATTTGTTAAAGCTGTAAGCTCCATAACGATTTCTTTAAAACCGGTAATGTCAAAAGACCAGACTTCAGATTTCCCTTTTGTGCTAGTTGCAAATGTTCCGTCATCCACTTTTTGCCCTCTCAGGCTCATGTGTATTTCTCTGGTGTTATTCCCGAAAATGATTCCTATATCATGTTGGGATTTGGTGGATTATCAATTGAAGAAATTGAAAATGGGGTAAGATTACTCGCTAGCTGCATCCCATGAAGAGGGAGAACAGTAAGTAATAAATATATTGGCTTAAAGAATGATGGCGATATATGTAGGGTATCGACCGAGAGACAAGCGATCAAGGGGTCAAGCATCGACAGCCAGATAGAGGCCTGGCCTGTATAAAGAAAGCAGGGACTAAGGATGTGCTGAAGTATGCCGATGAAGGGTTTTCTGGGGAGCTTTTACAACGTCCGGCTTTGAATTGCTTGAGAGAGGATGCAAGTTAAGGACTTATTTAGTAAAGTCATCTGCTATGATCCAGACCGCCTTTCTCGGAGAGAGATCAGCGTTGACAAAAATATTTTTATAACTCTTTCATATATTCTTTCTCTATTTCTTTTAAAAGAAACTTTAATGAAATAGAGAAAGCCGGAGTATTAGATCCGGCCTGTTCTAAATTATTTCCCCTTTGCCTTCTTCCGCTTCTCCTTCTCCGCCCGATAAAACTCATGAAACATCTTCATCAGCGCCCGTTTCTCAATCCGCGACACATAGCTCCGCGAGATCCCGAGCTCCTTCGCGATTTCGCGCTGCGTTTTCTCTTTCTTCAAATCAAGGCCGAAGCGGCCGACGATGACTTCTTTTTCTCTGCCGTCCAAGATATCGATGTATTTTTTGACTTTTTCAAGCTCCAT
>NZ_BCVZ01000044.1 GCF_001592005.1 Bacillus sonorensis NBRC 101234 = KCTC 13918 | reverse complement strand
CTTCATTGCCGCTTTCGAAGCGACTTTAATATAATAACATTTATCCAAGATGTCGTCAATAACTTTTTTCAAAAAAATAATTCGTCATCAGCGACGAATATAAATTTAACACCTCAGAAGACAAATGTCAACAAAAAATTATACCATAATAAATTGTTTGATGACGATAAGAGCAGCTACTCCAGGAACGCCCAATAATCCGCTGACTCCAGTGGTAACAAAATTGATCGGCACATGAATCCCCATGCTTTGGCCAAATAGGTTCACACAGAATAAAAACACCGCACCGACGATAAATCGAATGGCAATTGCACCAGTCCATTTTAAAGGTTTAAAGGAAGCTCCTGAAAAAAACAACAGGGCAACCAATACCACAATTGCCCCGATTATGATAACAGGTCCCATGAATCTCTCACTCCTCATATTTTCTAGTACAAGCATATGAAGAGGTTGAAGTAAATAGACCAGCTACTTCCACCCGCCGAGCCTTAAGTATCTTTTTTTCGCTTCGCGCAAATAAAAAAAGTATTTTGCCTCGGCGACTTTCAACTCATAGAGGACTTCAGGGGACGGTTCAAGGCTGTTTTCAATCAGCCGTTTTTGTCTGTTCCATTCTTCCTTTTGCCGCATCAGCTGTTCAATCAGTTTTTTATCGAATTCTTTTCTTAGCTTTTTTTTCTGAAGAAAACCCATGGTCATGCAATCTCCTCCCTCTACATCTCACGTCTGCCTTCAAGTGCTTTAGAAAGAGTGACTTCATCTGCATACTCCAAATCGCCTCCGACCGGAAGTCCATGGGCAATTCGCGACAGCTTGATGCCGGATGGCTTTAAAAGCCTTGAAATGTACATGGCCGTTGCTTCTCCTTCTATATTTGGGTTTGTTGCGAGAATTACTTCTGTCACTTGATCATCCTGCAATCGTTTCAGCAATTCGGGTATTTTAATGTCTTCCGGACCAATGCCGTCCATCGGGGAAATGGCACCATGCAAAACATGGTACAAGCCATTGTATTCTTTCATCTTTTCCATGGCTATGACATCTTTCGGATCCTGAACAACACATATGACCGATTTATCTCTTCTTGTATCTTCGCAAATATAGCAGGGATCTTGATCTGTAATGTGGCCGCATACTGAACAATAAGTCAAATTGCGCTTTGCGTTTACCAATGCTTTTGCAAAATCTAACACTACATCTTCCTTCATACTGAGAACAAAAAAAGCCAGACGGACCGCTGTTTTAGGTCCGATCCCTGGCAATTTCATAAAGCTGTCGATCAGCTTTGATATTGGTTCAGGATACTGCATTCTTATTTTCCTCCTAGAATAAACCCGGCATGTTCATTCCTTTTGTAAACTTACCCATCGTTTCATTTGTCACTTCGTCAACTTGCTTCAAAGCATCGTTTGTTGCCGCAAGCACGAGATCTTGAAGCATTTCAACATCTTCGGGATCAACAACTTCTTCTTTGATTACGACATCAATAATTTCTTTTTGTCCGTTGACTTTAACGGTAACCATACCTCCGCCTGCTGTGCCTTCGAGCACCTTTTCCGCAAGCTCCTCCTGCGCTTTTTGCATATCCTTTTGCATTTTTTGCATTTGCTTCATCATTTTTTGCATATTTCCCATTCCACCGCGCATACCTAAATCCACTCTCTTTCTTTTTTATTCTTTAATTTCAATCAGTTCCGCTCCAAACAGCTTTTTGGCTTCTGCTATCAGCGGATCTTCCTCTTCTTTGCTTCCATTTGTATCCGAATCTTCCGGCTGGTGTTCCTGCAAAAATTCTTCTCTTATTTTACCCCATTGAGCTTCAGGAACGCCAACCATATCTATTCTTCTTCCGAGCATTCCGTCTAAAATTTGCTCTAAATTCGTTCTGACGCCGTTATTATCTTCAGCAACCATTTTACAGTGAATTTCATATTTAAATGAGAGGACGAATGCGTTTGAAGACGCCGCCACCGGCTCGCTGTCATTTAAAAGAGCCGCATGCGACACTTTATTTTGCTGCTTCAGCTGGGCGAGCAGCTCCCCCCAGCAGCCCTTTACCTTTTCCAGGTCGGCTCTTGTCGCATCTTTTAATATTTCATGAATGCGGCCGACAGGCGTCTTATATCCGCTCTTCACGCTTTTTTGCGGGCGGGACGCTTCTTTTGGCTGGTTCGGGGCTGGCGCCTGGACTCCCGATGTTTTAAGCCTTTCAATTTCCTGTTCAAGCTGGCGAACCTTGTTGACGAGGCTGTCGATTTCAGGCTGTCCGGCTGACGGCGCCTCTGCTCTTGCCCCCTGGCAAAGCTTCACAACCGCAACCTCAAAAAAGATCCGCGGATGATTGGTCCATTTCATTTCCTGGTGGCTTTTATTTAAAACGTCAATCATTTCATAAAGAGCAGGCGCAGGAATTTGCTTGGACAGCTGTTGAAACGCCTCGTCCACTTTCACCTTTTCGAGCACGCCCTCTAAATCGGGGGCTGTCTGATAAAGAAGCATATCCCTGAAATAGAAAATCATATCCTCGATCAGCTTTGCCGGGTCTTTTCCCTGCTGAAGAAGCTCGTTCAACGTTTCTAAAGCCTCTGAGACATTCTTTTCATGAAGGGACAACGCAAGTTTTCCGATATATGCCTGAGATACGGAGCCCGTGATCAGCAGCGCATCATCAACCGTCAGCTCATCACCGCTGAAGGATATCGCCTGATCAAGCAGGCTTAAAGCATCCCTCATTCCGCCGTCCGCGGCACCGGCGATAATCTCAAGCGCACCGTCTTGAACCTTGAATTGCTCGGTTTCAACAATTTTTTTCATTCGGCCGACAATGGCCTGCGACGTAATTCTTTTAAAATCAAAGCGTTGACACCTTGAAATAATTGTCAAAGGAATTTTATGAGGCTCTGTTGTTGCAAGAATAAAAATACAATGCTCAGGCGGCTCTTCAAGCGTTTTAAGAAGAGCATTGAATGCGCCAATAGAAAGCATATGTACTTCATCTATGATATATACTTTATACGTGACAGCGGACGGGGCAAATTTCACTTTATCCCTGATGTCCCGTATTTCATCTACACCGTTATTAGAGGCGGCGTCGATTTCAATGACGTCCGAAATCGCACCGTTTGTAATGCCTTTACATGCGGAACATTCGTTGCACGGTTCGCTGACTGGAGCATGCTCGCAGTTTACAGCTTTGGCAAAAATCTTTGCGGCGCTTGTTTTCCCTGTTCCCCTTGGCCCGGAAAACAGGTAGGCGTGAGAAAATTTCTTTTGTAAAAGGGCATTTTGCAATGTTTTCGTAATGTGCTCCTGACCGACAACATCTTCAAACAACTGCGGTCTGAACACTCTATATAAAGCCTGGTAACTCACAAACACGCCCTCCTCTTGATATCATCATCCTTATTATACATGAAGCTGCTTTCAATTCCAAAAGCTCTTATAAAGAAAAAAACAATACAAAAAACTCATCTATTCCAGAATAGATGAGTCTTAATTTGATGATTGATTTACCGTGCACCTTCTGTCGATTCGCTACCCTAAGCGTTACTTAAGCAGTTAGCTCAGCCCAGGCGACCCTGCGGCACATGGAAGGTTCCACTTAATGCTGCTTCCTTCCGGACCTGACATGGTTCATGGATTCCCATTGCGCAGGACCCAAGCGTCAACACCACTTGCTTAAGGCAGACCTTAAAGTAAACGAACCTCGAGAAAGGAATTCGGCCTCGCTCGAGCGGATTGCGAGTACAGGGCACCGCTACCTCCCCGCTTAGCACGGCAAAATAAATATCAAATTATTTAAGCTGCGCCTCTATGTGACGCACTCATTAGTATAACTTGTTTCACCCTAAAATGCAAATTTCTATCATTGTGCTTTGTTCTGCTTCTCCGCTTTCTTTTTCGCCCGAAGCTTCCTGAAAAAATCACTCAGCAGACGTCCGCATTCTTCCTCCATTACACCGCTTACCACTTCAGCCTGATGATTAAACCTCTCGTCTTCGAGAAGGTTCATCAAGGTGCCTGCACAGCCCCCTTTAGGGTCATATGCTCCAAAAACGACTTTTTCAATTCTTGAAAGGACAGCCGCTCCGGCGCACATCGGACACGGTTCAAGCGTAACGTAAAGGACCGCTCTTTCAAGCCGCCAGGTTCCCAGCTTTCTGCATGCTTCGTCTATGACAAGCATCTCTGCATGGGCAAGCGAGCGTTGATCTGTTTCCCTTAAGTTATGGGCGCGGGCAATAATTTCATCATCAAGAACGAGAACGGCGCCGATCGGCACTTCTCCTTTTTCTTCCGCTTTTCTCGCTTCTCGGATCGCTTCTTTCATATAAAGCTCGTCTTGTGTCATCTGCACGCACTCTTTCAATGTTTTTTCTCATTCCGGAAAGGCTAACATATAGATAATGAAACATCGATCCGGAAAGGAGGCGGACCGGCTTGTCCAATTCAGATACCGCCCTAATTATTGTAGACATCATCAACGATTTTCAATTCGATATGGGCGAGGCTCTTTCCAAACAAACAGAGGAAATGACCGCTGATCTTCTTGCTTTAAAAAAACATGCCGGCAACATGAATTGGCCTATCATATACATTAATGACCATTTTGGTATTTGGCAAGCGGATATTGCTGCCATTATCAAAAAATGCAGGAATGCCAAAAGCGAACGCATCATTGAACGGCTGGAACCGAATGAAAACGACTATTTTTTAATCAAGCCGAAGCACTCGGCCTTTTACGGAACCGCTCTTGAAACTTTATTAAGCGAGCTCTCTATCAGTCATTTAATCATTACGGGAATAGCCGGCAACATATGTGTTCTGTTTACGGCAAACGATGCCTATATGCGGGAGTATGATATCACGATTCCGAAGGACTGCATTGCCTCAAACACTGAAAAAGACAACGAGTATGCCTTAACGATAATGAAAGATATCCTTTTCGCCAAAATCACGACCGCGGAAAACCTCATCAACGAAACGTGAGCATGAAACACTTCCTTTTCTCATATAGTGATAGCAATGAGAAAGGAGGCGTTTTCCATTCAAATTTACGTCGTGAGAAGAGGCGATACACTTTATAGAATTGCCAACCGGTACAGGACAACAGTGAATGAAATTGTAGAGACGAATGACATTCCCAATCCAAATCGTCTTGTTGTCGGACAAACCATTGTCATACCGATTGCAGGTCAATTTTACGAGGTGAGAGCGGGAGACACATTGGCATCGATCGCCGGCCGTTTCAACATGTCGGCGGCGGAGCTCGCCAGAATCAATCGCATCCAGCCCCCTGATGCCGTTTTGCCTGTGGGGATCTTGCTGTACATTCCTCCGCGGCCAAAGCGCACGATAGAAACAAACGCCTATATTGAGCCGCGCGGAAACAGGGTCAGCCCGGCTCTGCAGCAGGCGGCAAGAGAGGCTTCTCCGTATCTCACCTATCTGGGCGCTTTCAGCTTTCAAGCAAAACGCGACGGCACGCTTCAAGAACCGCCGCTCACCGGATTAAAACAAATTGCCGACAGGCAGAACGTGACATTGATGATGATTGTGACCAACCTTGAGAATGAAGCATTCAGCGACGAACTTGGAAGGATTATCCTGACAGACGAAAATATAAAAAACAAATTGCTGAACGAAATTGTTGCAGCAGCGAGAAAATACGGTTTTAGAGACATTCACTTCGACTTTGAGTATTTAAGACCCGAGGATAGAGAAGCTTATAATCAGTTTTTAAGGGAGGCAAGGGATCGTTTTAGACGGGAGGGCTGGCTGATCTCCACCGCTCTGGCGCCTAAAACAAGCGCAACTCAAGCGGGGCAGTGGTATGAGGCCCATGATTACCGGGCGCACGGCCAGATTGTCGATTTCGTCGTATTGATGACGTATGAGTGGGGCTACAGCGGAGGGCCGCCGATGGCTGTATCTCCGATCGGGCCTGTCCGTGATGTCATTGAATACGCGCTTACAGAAATGCCTGCCAATAAAATCGTGATGGGCCAAAATTTATACGGCTATGATTGGACTCTCCCTTACAGACCGGGCGGGCCATTGGCAAGAGCGATCAGTCCTCAGCAGGCAATCACCATTGCAAGCGAAAATCAAGCAAGCATTTTATTCGATGATGAAGCCCAGGCCCCCTATTTCCGCTATACAGACAAAGCAGGCAAACAGCATGAGGTGTGGTTTGAAGATGCCAGATCCATCCAGGCTAAATTTGACCTGATCAAAGAGTTAAACCTGAGGGGAATCAGCTATTGGAAGCTGGGGCTGTCTTTCCCGCAAAACTGGCTATTGCTAGCTGATCAATTTAATGTTGTAAAAGAGACGTTCCCAAGTTGACGGAACGTTTTTTTCATGGGCAAAGGAAAAGGATGTGATACAATATGAATGTTGAAAATCACAAGCAAACGCTTATCTGAGTAGGAGGACACCTATGAACACAGCCCCTTTTATTGCTGTCGAAGGTCCCATCGGGGCGGGAAAAACCACATTGGCCTGCATGCTTTCAGAAACGCTCTCATTATCTCTTGTCAAAGAAATCGTCGAAGAGAACCCTTTCCTCGACAAATTCTATGAGGATAAAGACGAATGGAGCTTTCAGCTGGAAATGTTTTTCCTATGCAATCGCTATAAACAGCTTGAAGATACTGAAAAAGAGTATTTACATAAAAACACTCCCGTTATTTCGGACTACCATATTTATAAAAATCTTATTTTTGCGGAACGGACGCTGAAAGGCAAAAAGCTTGAAAAATACAGAAAGATTTACGGGCTGCTGACAGAAGACTTGCCGAAGCCGAATATCATTATCTATATTCGCGCAAGCCTTCCGACTTTATTAAAGCGGATCAAAAAGCGCGGCCGTCCGTTTGAACAGCAGATGGACGAGCTTTATTTGGAACAGCTGATCAAGGATTATGAAGCCGCAATCAAACAAATCAAAGAATCTGATCCATCATTGCCCGTGATTGAAATAAACGGTGACAAAGACGATTTTGTTTTATCTGAAGCAGTTTATAATCGAATTGCCGATCAAGTAAAGGAGTATATACGATGACTGTACACGATATTCCGAAAGATGCCATCATAACCGTTGCAGGTACGGTGGGAGTGGGAAAATCCACATTAACAAAAGAGCTTGCAAAAAGACTTGGATTTAAAACATCTCTTGAAGAGGTCGTCAACAACCCTTATTTAGAGAACTTTTACAAAGATTTTGAACGCTGGAGTTTTCATTTGCAGATTTTCTTTTTAGCGGAACGGTTCAAAGAGCAAAAGTATATTTATGAATCCGGAGGCGGATTTGTTCAAGACAGATCCATTTATGAAGACACAGGCATATTTGCCAAAATGCACGCGGATAAAGGAACAATGTCAAAAGTCGACTATAAAACCTATACCAGTCTGTTTGAAGCAATGGTCATGACGCCATACTTTCCCCGCCCTGATGTCTTAGTATACCTGGAAGGCAATTTGGAAACGATTCTCGACCGCATCCAAAAACGCGGACGTGAAATGGAACTGCAAACTGACCGGTCCTACTGGGAGGAAATGTACACAAGGTACGAAAACTGGATCAGCGGCTTCAATGCCTGTCCGGTCGTAAGAGTCAACATAGACGACTACGATCTTTTCAACAATTCCGCATCCCTCGACCCGATCATCGAAAAAATAGGCAAAGCCATTCAAAGATAAATATAAAAAAGAGCGGACTCTCTCGGAAGATCCGCTCTTTTTTTTGCAAAACGCAATCCCGCGGCGCCACACCGAAGATCATCGCAGAGGGTGGTCTAGTCGGTCTGTAGCGGATTCGTTAAATGGCGTTCCGGCAGGCCGCTCGCCTCGGAAGCAAGAAATTGCACATAATCTCCCGATTCGTCCCCGCCGGATGAGTTAAAATATAAAAAAACCGCTGCCTCGTCCAGGCAGCGGCAACACAATCTCCAATTTATGCTTAGTCAATCACTAAAATGCTAATCAAT
>NZ_BCVZ01000043.1 GCF_001592005.1 Bacillus sonorensis NBRC 101234 = KCTC 13918 | reverse complement strand
GAGCAGGTCAGCTCATATGTACAGGCAGCTGATGAAACCACAATCGATCAAGGACCTGTCGAAGGTGAAGTCGAGCTTACGCCGATCCAGCGCTGGTTCTTCGAACGCCGCTTTACAAACGAGCATCACTGGAACCAGTCAGTTATGCTTCATGCGCTGTCAGGATTTGACCCTGAGCTTGCCGGACAGGCTTTAAGCAAATTAATCGAGCATCATGACGCCCTGCGTATGGTTTATAAACAAGATGGGGAACGAATTGTTCAGTACAACAGGGGACTTGAGGATACCGCGGTTTATCCGGAGGTCATTCACCTCAATCAATCAGGAGACGAATTGAAAGCTGCTATTTTGCAAGAATCCAATCGAATTCAAGGCAGCATCGATTTGGCACACGGACATTTGCTGAAAGCGGCGATCTTTAAAACCGGCCAAGGCGACCATTTGCTGATCGTTATCCACCATCTCGTTATTGACGGGGTATCATGGAGGATTCTGCTTGAAGACTTTGCATCTGGATACCTTCAGGCTGAAAAAGGGGTATCTATCGTCCTTCCGGAAAAATCTCATTCCTTTGCGGAATATGCTGCGCGTCTTAAAGCGTATGCCGCTTCCAAGTCCTTTGCAAAGGAAATCGGCTATTGGGAGGAAATAGAGAAGACGGTGACAGCGCCGCTGCCGAAAGATATGGAAGCAGACGATAAGCGGATGCGTCATACAAAAACGGCGGAATTCTCCCTTTCGAAAGAAGAAACAGAACAGCTGACGACAAAAGTCCATGAAGCATACAACACGGAGATGAATGATATTTTACTGACGGCATTGGGCTTTGCGATAAAAGAATGGACAGGCCAAGATGACATTCTCGTGGCCTTGGAAGGGCACGGACGCGAAGACATCATCGAGGGCTTGAACATTTCAAGGACCGTCGGCTGGTTTACAAGCCAGTTCCCGGCCCTGATCCAGATGCGCCATTCCGATGATATGGGCTATCAAATCAAACAGATCAAAGAAGATGTGCGCCATATTCCGAATAAAGGGGTCGGCTATGGCATCTATCGTTATTTAACAGAGGAAGGCAAGAAACACAAGCAGGTCAAACCGGAGATCAGCTTCAACTATTTAGGCCAGTTCACGGAGATGTCGGAATCGGGTCTGTTTACGAGATCGCAGATGCCGTCCGGCGATCCGCTGAGCCCTGAGACCGAGAAGCCGAACGACCTTGATATTGTCGGCTTTATTGAAGACGGCGCACTGACGATGTCGATCGCTTATCATTCATTGGAATACAAAGAAAGCACAATCTCAAATGTCGCCAAAAGCTTTAAAGCTTATTTGCTGCAATTGATTGATCATTGTCTGACCCAAGACGGAGACGAATTAACCCCGAGCGATCTTGGTGATGATGATCTGACACTCGAAGAACTTGATAAATTGATGGAAATTTTCTAACAAAATATACGAGGTGGCTTATGGGGAAACAAAAAATCCAAAAGGTATATCCTTTGACACCAATGCAGGAAGGAATGCTGTATCATGCCATGCTTGATCCCGAATCGTCCTCTTATTTCACACAGCTTGAGCTTTTCATAGAAGGGGATTTTGATTTAGAGATCTTTGAAAGAAGCGTGAATCAGCTCGTACGTTCTTATGATATTCTCAGAACGGTTTTCGTTCATCAGCAGTTGCAGAAGCCGCGCCAGGTCGTCCTGGCTGAGCGGGAGGCGAAGGTTCATGTTGAGGATATCTCCGCATGGGATGAACTCCGGCAAAAGATGCGGATCAGCCAATATAAGCGGGACGTTCAAGCAGCCGGATTTAACCTGGCGAAAGACATGCTCTTTAAAGTGGCGGTATTCAGGCTCGCCCATCAAAAATACCACCTGATTTGGAGCAATCATCACATCGTGATGGATGGATGGAGCATGGGCATATTGATGAAACGGCTGTTTCAAAACTACGAAGCGTACCGTTCAAACCGCCCGGTTCCGCTTGATCAGGGAAGGCCGTATGCGGACTATATCAAATGGCTCGGCCGCCAGGATAAGGACGAAGCGGCCGCTTATTGGGAAAAGCGTCTTGCCGACCTGGAAAAACCGAGCGTCATTCCTGGGCGGAAAGCATCGGCGGAAGGAGAGCCTTACGAAAACAAAGAGTTCGCTCTGGTCTGGGATCAAGAAATGGTGGATGCCGTCCAAAGGGCGGCGAACCGCTATCATGTCACAGCGCCTAATCTGTTTCAGGCGATTTGGGCAACGGTTTTATCTAAATATAACGCCGCTGATGATGTGGTGTTTGGCACGGTTGTGTCCGGACGCCCGTCGGACATCAACGGTATTGAACATATGGCGGGATTGTTTATCAATACGATCCCGGTCCGTTTGAAAATCGGAGATCAGACATCTTTTGCCGAACTGTTCAAGCAGGCGCAGCAGCATGCGATCGAAGCGGAACAATACGATTATCTGCCGCTTTATGAGATTCAAAAGAGCTCCGCTTTAGATGGGCGCCTTATCAGCCATCTGGTTGCGTTTGAAAATTATCCATTGGATAAAGAGCTGGAAAGCGGTGCGATGACAGAGCGTCTCGGTTTTTCCATCAAAGCGGCGGGCGCCTTTGAACAAACGAACTACGATTTTAATCTGATCGTGTATCCGGGGACGGAATGGACGATCAAACTGAAATACAACAGCGCGGTTTATGACGCAGCCTTTATTGAAAAGGCGGCGGAGCACCTGACAAGAATTGCCCGGATCGCCGTTTCCAATCCGGAGTCGCCGGCAACCGGGACCGGACTTTTATCAACACGGGAACAACAAGCCCTGCTTGCCTTTAACGATACAAAGACGGTATATCCGCGGGAAAAAACGATCCCTGAGCTGTTTGAAGAACAGGCGGAACGGACGCCTGAAAAAACGGCTGTCGTATATGGCGGGTCGAGCATCACGTATCGCAGGCTGAATGAAAAAGCGAATCAGCTTGCGCGAACATTAAAGAAAAAAGGACTGGCACACGGCGGTGCTGCCGCGATCATGATGGAGCGGTCGCTTGAATCGGCCGTCAGCATGCTGGCGGTGCTGAAAGCTGGCGGTGCATACGTGCCGATTGATCCAGACTACCCTGAAGAGCGAATCCGCTTTTTGCTGAAAGACAGCGGTTCGGAAATCGTCATCATCAAACAAGGTGCAAAGCGTTCTTTGGAAGGGGTTGAAGTGGTTGCTTTCGACGCGGAGTCGCTTGAACATGAGGATTCCGCCAATCTTAAGCACACCCTGAAGCCGGATGATCTCGCGTACTGCATATATACATCAGGCTCAACAGGCAGACCGAAAGGCGTGATGGTCGAGCACCGCAATATCGTCCGCCTCGTCAAAAACGCCGGCTACATTCCGCTTCACAAGGAAGTGAACATGGCGCAGACGGGGGCAGTCAGCTTTGATGCCAGCACGTTCGAAGTGTTTGGCGCGTTATTGAATGGGGCGACTCTCTATCCTGTGCCGAAAGAAACGCTTCTCGATGGCAGAAAATTCGAATCATTTTTGAAAAAAAACGGGATTACGACGATGTGGCTGACATCGCCTCTCTTCAACCAGCTGGCCCATCAGGATCCGTCCATGTTTCAAAGCATAAAAGACGTTATTATCGGCGGAGATGCTCTCGTTCCCGCCATCGTCAACAAGGTGAGGCGCGCGTGCCCGGGCCTTTCCCTTTGGAACGGCTACGGCCCGACGGAAAACACGACTTTTTCAACATGCTTTTTAATCGACAAAGAATATGAACATGCGATACCTATCGGGAAACCGATCGGCAATTCAACGGCCTATATTCTTGACAGCCAAGATCAGCTTTTGCCAATCGGCGTCCCCGGTGAACTGTGCGTCGGCGGAGACGGCGTGGCACGAGGCTATTTGAACCAGCCTGAGCTGACTGCGGAAAAATTCATCAGCTCTCCACTTGCCGAAGGGGAACGAATCTATCGGACAGGCGATTTGGCAAGATGGCTTCCAGATGGAACCATCGAATTTCTTGGACGGATCGATCATCAGGTGAAGGTGCGCGGGTTCCGGGTCGAATTGGGTGAAATTGAATCCCGGATCGCTCAGCTAGACGGCATGATTGAAGCAGCCGCCATCATAAGAGAAAACAGTGCGGGCGAAAACGAAATCTGCGCCTATTATACGAGCGCCAGGGAGAGAACAGCATCAGAGCTCAGGACAGAGCTTTCAAAGGTGCTGCCGGAGTATATGATTCCGTCTCATTTCATTCAGCTTGAGGCAATGCCGCTTACGGCAAACGGAAAAGTGGATAAACGCAAGCTCCCGGTACCGGCCGCAGAGGAAACGCACGCCGCATACAAAGCGCCTGAAAACGAAACGGAAGAAATCCTGGCCGCGATCTGGGAAGAGGTTCTCGGCATCAAGCGTCCGGGAATCGATGACAATTTCTTCTCTGTCGGCGGGCATTCGCTGAAAGCGATGATGCTTACGGCAAAAATTCAGGAGCAGCTGCAAAAAGACGTTCCGATCAAAGTACTGTTTGAAAAGCCGACGATCAGGGGGCTTGCCGAATTTCTCCAAGGGGAGTCAAGAGAGGACGTGCAGCCGATAGAACCTGCGCCGTCAAAGCCTTATTATCCGGTATCCTCGGCGCAAAGGCGCATGTACATTCTTAATCAGCTAGAAGAAGCAAGCACAAGCTATAATGTGCCGGCGGTGTTGCATCTGGAAGGAGAGCTGGATAAAAATCGTCTCGAAACTGCGTTTCAGGCTTTAATCTGCCGCCATGAAACACTCCGGACCTCATTTGAATTAATAGACGGGGAAATTGTCCAACACATTCATGAGGATGTGCCGTTTGCGTTAACGGTATCCCAAGCGGAAGAGGCTGAAGCCGAAGCGAAAATCAGCGGGTTTATCAGGCCGTTTCAATTGGATCAGGCGCCGCTCGTCCGGGCGGAACTCGTTCAATTGGAAGAAAAGCGCCATCTGCTTCTGATCGATATGCACCACATTATTACCGACGGAAGCTCGACGGGCATTTTTATTCGCGATCTCGCGCAGCTGTACCAAGGCGCAGGTTTAGCCGCTCCACGGCTGCACTATAAAGATTTTGCCGTCTGGCAAAACGACAGAGAGCAAAAAGGAGCATTGAAAGAACAGGAGCAATATTGGCTTGATGTGTTCAAAGGAGAGCTGCCTGTGCTTGATCTGCCGTACGACTTTCCTCGTCCGGCAAAACGGAGCTTTGAAGGTGAGCGGGTCGTCTTTGGGATAGACAAGAAGCTGGCGGGCGAGATTCAAAAACTGCTCTCTGCATCTGATACAACGCTTTATATGTTTCTATTGGCGGCCTTCAATATCTTTGTATCAAAGTATGCGGCACAGGATGATATCATCGTCGGCTCGCCGGTTGCGGGAAGAACCCATTCGGATCTGAATGACATTCCGGGCATGTTTGTCAACACGCTTGCGCTCCGCAATCGGCCTGAAGGGCAAAAAACATTCAGGCAATTTTTACAGGAAGTGAAAGAAACGAGCCTGCAGGCGTTTAGCAAGCAAAGCTATCCGCTTGAAGAGCTGATTGAAAAGCTGCCTTTGGCGAGAGATACGAGTCGAAACCCGCTGTTCAGCGTGTTTTTCAACATGCAGAATATGGACGTTCCTTCTTTGAGATTGGGAGATTTGCAGATTTCCTCCTATTCTGTGCGCCACCGTACGGCAAAGTTCGACCTGTCTCTTGAAGCTGTTGAACATGATGGAGAAATCGGCTTGAGCTTTGACTATGCTGCTGCTGTATTTAAGGAAGAAACGGTCAGACGCTGGAGCGGCCACCTTCTGAACGTGATCAAAACGATCTGTAGACACCCTGACGTCAAGCTGGCGGACATTGACACGCTTTCTGAATCCGAACGGCAGCTGCTGCTGGCTGAAACAGAATACCGCCGGACAGTTCAGCAGAAAGATGTGCCGTTTCATGAGCTGTTTGAAGAGCAGGCCGAAAAAACGCCTGATCGGGCCGCCGTTGTATACGGACATACGAAGCTCACATACCGGGAGCTTGATCAAAAAGCAAATCAGCTTGCATATGTTCTTCGACGGAAAGGGGTCGGCAAAGACGATATCATCGGTATTATGCTCGATCGTTCTGCAGATGTCATCGTCTCTATTCTCGGTGTCATGAAAGCCGGGGGCGCTTATTTGCCAATAGATCCCGAGATGCCGGCGGCAAGGATTCAATACATGCTTGAAGACAGCGGAGCCCGCTGGCTGGTGGCCGAATCGGCACGGCAAGCTTTTCTTTCTGACATATACAAGGGCACAGTCATAGATATCGAGAAAGATATAGACCCGAATATATCCACGGCCCGCCCGGATTCGATCAATGATGGGGAAAGTCTCGCTTATATCATTTACACATCCGGAACGACCGGCCAGCCGAAAGGTGTTCAGCTGGAGCATCGCAATCTCGTGAACTATGTTTCCTGGTTCAGGGATGAAACGAGGCTGACGGCGTCTGATAAGACGATGCTCCTGTCATCTTATGCGTTTGATCTCGGGTACACAAGCCTTTTCCCGATCCTTCTTGCAGGAGGGGAGCTTCATCTCGTCCCAAAGGAAACATACACAGAACCTGCCCGGTTATGCACATATATATATGAACAAGGAATCACATACATCAAGCTGACGCCGTCGCTGTTCCATACGATTGTACAGCCGCAAAGCTCTGCTTTTACAAAGGAGCTTGAGCGGCTGAGGCTGATCGTACTCGGCGGCGAGAAAATCAATCCGGATGACGTGGAGCGGTTCCATTCCCGCTATCCGGATGCCCGGTTCATCAATCATTACGGACCGACGGAAACAACGATCGGCACAATCGCCAAGCAGATTGTCGCGGAGGAGATGGCCGAATTTATCAAACGTCCGACGATCGGGCGGCCGATTCCAGGCGCGGGAGCCTTAGTATTGGATGCTTCACGCCGCCTCGTCCCGGTCGGGGCCCCAGGAGAGCTTTATATTACGGGAAAAGGGCTTGCGAGAGGATATGTAAACAAGAGGGAGCTGACGGCCGAAAGGTTTATCGAAAATCCTTATGCGCCGGGCGCACTCATGTATCAGACGGGTGATCTTGTGCGCCGGCTTCCCAATGGGGAAATTGAATTTGTAGGCCGCACAGATGATCAGGTGAAAATCCGCGGATACAGGGTTGAGTTGAAGGAAATCGAAGACGCCCTCAAAGAGCATGGGGATGTTGAAAGAGCGGTCGTCCTCGCCTTTACGGCGGCTTCCGGAATGGAGGAGCTGTGCGCTTATATCCAGTCGAAAAGCAAAGCCGCTTCTTCAGTACTGAGGGAGCATCTTTCTGAAAGGCTGCCATCATACATGGTGCCGTCGTACTTTATCACGGTGGATGAGATTCCCCTTACGGCCAACGGCAAACTGGATCGTAATGCGCTGCCGCAGCCCGGGGCTGTAAACGAAAAAAGCGATTCTTATCAGGCTCCGTCAACAGAGCTGGAAAAAACGCTTTGCTTCATGTGGGAAGACGTTCTTGGCATCAGGCCGATCGGTGTTGAAGACAATTTCTTTGACTTGGGCGGACATTCTTTGAAAGGGATGATGCTGATCGCCGATATTCAATCAGCACTGAAGAAAAAAGTACCGTTAAAAGCTCTCTTTGACTGTCCTACGGTCAGCCGGCTCGCCCGTTATATCGAGTCGTCTGAAAAACAATCCATTGAAAGCGAGATGCAGCCAGCCGAAAAAAGCGACTGGTATCCTGTATCATCCGCCCAAAAACGGATGTACGTTCTTCACCAGATCGAAAAAAACGGGACCGGCTACAATATGCCGTCCGCGTTCATGATGGAAGGGGATCTTCATGTCGATCGCTTAAAACGGGCGCTTCAGACGCTGGTAGACCGCCATGAAGCGCTGCGCACATCATTTGCGGACATCGACGGAAGTCCTGTCCAAAAAATCCATGAAAATGCGGACATCGAGCTAAAGGTTACGGCGATTCGCAAAGATGAAGCAGAAAAAGAAATCAGCCGCTTTATCAGGCCGTTCAATTTAGGCAGCGCACCGCTCATCCGGGCTGAGCTGCTTTCGTTCAGCAAACAGCGCCACCTGCTGTTGATTGATACGCATCATATTATTGCCGATGGCGTATCAAGGAGCCTTTTCATCAAAGAAATCGCGATGCTTTACCGTGGTGAAGCATTGCCTGAGCCAAGGCTTCATTACAAAGACTACGCCGTTTGGCAAAGAGGGCTCACACAGCAGGAAAACATTCGGAGACAGGAAGAATTCTGGCTGAACCAGTTCAAGGGAACCATTCCGGAACTCGACCTTCCGCTGGACTTCCCGCGGTCTCCGGTGCAAAGCTTTACAGGTGATCAAATCCGCTTTGCAACATCGAAAAACACGGCGCTGAAAATCCGCGGATTAACGGCGAAAACGCAAACAACATTGAACATCGTCATGCTGGCTGTATTCAACATCTTCTTAAGCCGCCTCACCGGTCAGAAGGAGATTGTCATCGGCACGGTGACAGCCGGCAGAACAAAGGCCGAATTGAAAAACATGCCGGGCATGTTCGTCAACACATTGGCTCTTAAAAACCATGTCTCGCATAAGGCGACATTCAGCGAGTTTCTTGAGAGCGTCAAAAACACAAGCCTGGCAGCACTCGATCAGCAGGATTATCCGTTTGAAGAGCTGATCGCAAAGCTTGATTTGCCCCGTGATATGAGCCGGAATCCGCTGTTCAATGTAATGCTAACAGTGGAAGATCCTGATAAAGAGACGCTTGATTTGGATGATGTAACGATCAGGCCGTATGACATCACACATGCCGCCGCTAAATTCGATCTGACATTGGGGGCATTTGAGAAAGAGGACGAAATCGGTCTCCAATTCGAATATGCAACAGATTTATTTAAGAAAGAAACGATACAGCGCTGGAGCCGGTATTTG
>NZ_BCVZ01000042.1 GCF_001592005.1 Bacillus sonorensis NBRC 101234 = KCTC 13918 | reverse complement strand
AAACGGATCAGCGAGAAAACGCTCTTCTGTTAATTCCGGGCGATTCAAGTAGCCTCTGGCGACGCCCGCTCCAGCGATGTACAGTTCTCCGATGCATCCGGCAGGCAGCATTCGCTGCCTTTGATTCAAAATGTACAGTCTGACTTGATGAACAGGTTTCCCAATTGGTATTCGGTCAAGCTTTTCATGCCGCGGACAATCAAAGAATGCCGCTTCGACAGTTGCTTCTGTAGGCCCATAGGAATTCGTCAATTCCACATCAGGAAGTAATTTGCAAAATCGGGAGACGAGATGTGCCCCCAGCTGTTCGCCTCCGGAAAACACCCTTTTGAGCCCGTTTGTATTGATTGGTACAAGGCGATATTTTAAATGTTCTAAAAACGCATGAAGCATAGAAGGCACAAAATGCATAGCTGTGACCCGCTGTTCCTCTATGGCCTTCACTATCATTTCCGGTTCTTTTTCGCCTCCGTGAGGAAGCAGATAAACGGCTGCACCGGCATTTGGCCACCAAAACAGTTCCCAAATTGAAGCGTCGAATGAATAAGATGTTTTATGCAAAATGACATCCGATTTATTCAGCTGATAGCGGGACTGAAGGGAATTCAAAAAATTGACCGCAGATTGATGTTCAACTTCTACACCCTTAGGTCTGCCGGTAGAACCGGATGTATAGATGACATAAGCTAAAGAATCAGGGAGAACATCCACATTCGGATTGGACAGACGATGTTTCGGCCGGCTGTTTGACTGATTGAGATATACGATTTCTCCGGCAAATCCCGGAATCGGCGGATTGACGGATTGAAGAAGGAGAATATCCGTCCCGCTGTCCTTCAGCAAATAGCGGATTCGTTCTTCCGGATAGTCAGGGTCAATAGGCAGATAAGCACCGCCTGCTTTAAGAATGGCATAAATCCCGATCAGCATTTCAGGGGAGCGCCTTCCCATAATGGCTATGGTCTTTTCGGTTTTAACTCCGCGTTCGATCAGCTCCCATGCCATCCAGTTAGCCTGTTCATTCAATTCTTTATAGGTCATCACTCCGTCTTCAGAGATAACAGCGGGCTGATCAGGTGTTTTTACGGCTTGCTGTTCGAGTGCATGATGTAGAGTCTGATTTATCGGATAGCCCGTCTTCTGAAGCGGGTGGAATGATTCTATAACAGATCTTTCTTCTTCAGTTGTTAAGATCGGAATCTCGTCCAATTCCGTTTCAGGGCTCGAAACTGTGTTTTTCACGAGTGTTGTGAAAAGGCGGGTCCATCTTTGGATGGTTTCTTTTTCAAACAAAGCGGTACTGTATTCAAATTGACAAAAAAGCTCAGCTTCGTGTTCCGTAATATAGAGGGAAATATCGAATTTTGATATCGGATGCTGCAACTCTTGCCAGTGAAGCTGTATATCATTCATTTTGAGCGCTTGCTGTTCCATATTCTGCAGCACTAGTGTTGTGTCAAACAATGGGTTTCTGCTCATTTCGCGATGCACACCGAGTTTATCCACCAGCTCTTCAAACGGATAATCTTGGTGCTCATACGCTTCCAGCGCCGTCTGTCTGACTTCCTGCAGAAAATCGGCAAATGTTTTATTTCCGGCTGGGCGCGTCCGAAGGGCCAATGTGTTGACGAACATGCCAAGGACTGATTCAAGATCGGCATGCGGGCGCCCGGCAATAGGCGAGCCGATTACAATGTCTTCCTGACCGCATAGGCGAGACAAAAAAGTTGAATACAATGCTACAAGCGTCATATAAAGCGTGCTGCCGTTTTTACGGGCGAGCTGCTTCACACGGGCAGTGATCTCTTTACTGATCTGAAACGAAATTTTTCCACCGGAAAAATCACGTTCAGCAGGACGGCGCTGATCCGTCGGCAGCTCAAGCACCGGGAGCTCTCCGCTAAACTGCTTCAGCCAGTATGTCTCCTGCTTTTGATACGTGTCTCCATTTTTGAATGTCTGCTGCCAAACGGCGTAATCTTTATATTGGATCCGCACCGGTTTCAGCTTCCGGTTTGCATACAGTTCGGTGAATTCGCGGATGAAAAGCTGAACGGATACACCATCTGAAATAATATGATGCATATCCACCAGCAGTAAATGCTTCTCGTTCCCCACTCTTACAAGGCCTGCTCTGAATAAAGGCGCTTGGCTGAGGTCAAACGGACGAACAAATCCATCCGCTGATGTTTCTTCACTTAGCGTAAACGGCACCTCGCTGTGAATATGCTGCACCGGCTCGCCGTCTGCTCCGGGCACAAAGGAAGTGCGAAGCGATTCATGTCTGCTGATTAAGTCTTTGAATACAGCAGACAGTTTTTCGCGATCCAACTTCCCTTCCAATTCTAAGACAGCCGGCATGTTGTAGCCGACACCTCCATCATCCAGCTGCTGAAGCACGTACATCCGCTTTTGAGCTGAAGAGACAGGATACGTCTGCCGCTCTTCTGCAGGTTCAATCGCCGCATACGGATTTATCTCTCCCTCTCCAATGATTCCAGCCAATTCTTCCACCGTCGGATGAGCGAAGATGTCCTTCAGCGGCAGTTGAACTTGAAATTCCTTGGCAATCCGCGACATAAGGACTGTTGCTTTTAACGAGTGGCCGCCCCGGTCAAAAAAGTTGTCTTGGATGCCTACAGGACCGTTTTTCAGCACATCTTCGAAAACCTGTGAAAGCTTTACTTCTAACAGATTACGAGGGGCTGTATATTGTTTTTCACTGATTGAAGCATCCGGTTCTGGAAGAGCTGATTGATCAACTTTTCCGTTCGGAGTCAGCGGCATGTTGTCAACCCATACCCATTTTGCCGGAATCATGTATTCTGGGAGCTCACTAGCCATGCAGCGGCGTAGTTCTGAAGAATCCAGCCTGTGTAAACTGCAATAGTAAGCACATAATTCATGTTCTCCGCTTTGGTTTTGCCGAACGAGAACAGCAGCTTCTTTTATGTCCGGATGATTTATGAGCGTGATCTCAATTTCTTGCGGCTCGATTCGATAACCTCTGATTTTCACTTGATTGTCCGCCCGTCCGATATATTCAATCGTGCCGTCATCAAGAAGTTTTGCTAAATCCCCCGTTCGGTACATGACGGCTCCAGGCCTGAAAGGATCGGGTGAAAATTTGTCGCGTGTCAGCTGATCATGATTGACATATCCTCTGGCAACACTCGCACCAGAAATATAAAGTTCACCTGATACGCCATACGGCTGCAGCTGTTTGTGCTGATTTAAAATATACATGCGGGTGCTGCCAATCGGTTTGCCGATCGGAGGCAGTTCAGGTATTAGGTCTCCCGGATGAATGGTGTACGCTGATACCACATGTGTTTCTGACGGTCCGTAATGGTTGTGTACATGCATGCTGCGTTTGCGGAAAACGTCCTGAAAAATATTAGAAACGACTAATTGCTCTCCGGCTGTAATCAGGTGTTTCACGCTGTGAGGAAACGCGTTCGCCAATTCCCGCTCGCTGAACATCATTTTGATAAACGCTGTTGGGAGAAATACAATCTCCGTTTGATGCTCAGTTATAAATGCAAATAACTGCGGCACGTCTCTTTTTATTGATTCAGGCACAATGTGAAGTGTGCCGCCTTGAAGCAGTGTTGAAAATATCTCTTGATAACAGACGTCAAAGGCAGGCGTCGCAAATTGAAGGACATCCGTTTCAAAGTCAATGCCCGAGTGAGTAAATTCGAATTGCAGCAGGTGAGCCATGTTTCGATGTTCAAATTGAACGCCCTTTGGTTTTCCTGTTGTGCCGGATGTATAAATCAAATACAGCAGATCTTCCGCTTTGTTGACCGGCTTCACATTGCTGCCGTCTTCTTCATTTTCAATCTCTTCTATATCGGTTATAAGGTAATCGTTTTCTAGCAATTCGGAATGATGCGCTTGTGACAACACATGTGAGCAGCCGCAGTCATTTAGAATAAAACGGATTCTGTCAGGCGGATAATGGGGATCAATCGGAACAATGGCTCCCCCTGCCTTCAAGATACCGAGAACACCGATGATAAGCGCTGTTGAACGATCCACTACGAGAGCAACAGGCTCCTGCCTTGTAACGCCTTTCCCCCGCAAATGCCGCGCCAATCTGTTGGCTGATTCGTTTAGTTCTCTGTATGTCAGTGAATGAGCTTGATCAATCACAGCCCGCACATCAGGTGTCTTGTCCGCCTGTTTTTCAAACATGGCATGGATGGTTTCAGAAACCGGTGTTCGATCTTCAATTTTCCCGATCAGCCGGCGCTTTTCGCCGTCTGTGATGATATCGATCTCAGCTGGTGAGAGATTCGGATTGTCTAAAATTTGTAAAACAGTGTTCAGGAGATGCTCCTTGACAGAAAGCACAAAAGATCGGTCATGCTGCTCTGCATCATAGCTCATTTTGATATGGATTTCTTCCCCCGGCGCTACCATAAGATAAAAGCTGTAATTGGTTTCATCCGCTACTGTGAAGTTATGAATCTGAAAAAGATCCGAAGCATCCGCCTGACTGTTCAGCATATGAATCTCTTGCTGCACCGGATAGTTTTCGAATACAAGAATGTGGTCGATCAATCCCTGCTTGACCGCAGAACGGGCTTGTATCTCATATAAAGGGTGGTAGCTGTATTTTTCTGCGGCAAGACGATCTTTTTGCATGTTTTTTATGAGCCTGAAAAACGGCGTGTCTGCGCCATGCACCCGAACCGGGATCGTATTGATGAAAAGGCCGACCATCTGTTCAATTCCTTGGATTTCAGCAGGTCTTCCTGAAATGACAGAACCGAACACGGCGTCATCGCTATTATTATATTTTTGAAGCAACATTCCCCAAATGGTATGAAAAATCGTACTGAGCGTGACTTCTTCTCTCGCAGCAAGCTCTGACAGCCTCCTGCTGTCTTCTTTTGAGAATGAGAATGTCACCTGCTCCTGCCTGCTTCTGCCTGTCGTTTTTTTCTGCTTCGGGAGCAAGGTTTGCTGCTCATAGCCAGATAAATAATGTTCCCAATAAGAAACAGCCTGCACTTTGTCCTGATCCATCAGCCAATTGATATACGATCCGTATGGCTGGACTGGCTCCAATGATAAAGGGGCGTTTTTTATATAAGCTGCGTAGATTTGGAGAAATTCCTTTAGTACAATGCTGAGGCACCAGCCGTCCATCACGATGTGGTGAAAGGTCCAGATACAAGTATATTGCCGCGTTCCGGTGCGAATAAGGGTGATGCGCATGAGCATATCTTTTTGCAGATGAAACCCTTTAGCACGTTCTTTTTCTTTTATTTGTTCGATAAATGCTGTTTGGTCCGCTTCATCTAAATCAGTAATATCCTCCTCCAGTATGCTGACAGTCCGTTCTCTCAGGACCACCTGCTGGGGAGTTGAAACGTTTTGGCTGATGAAAATCGTTCTGAAAATGTCGTGTCTTGCCACTAAAGCATTTATGCTATTTTGGAAAAACTGCGAGTTGACTTCTCCTTCTATTGTAAAAGCGGCTTGCTCAACATATGCCCGTGAATCTTTTTGCAGGAGGGAATGAAACAGCATCCCTTCCTGCATGTAAGACAGCGGATAAATATCCTGAATTGAATTCGCTTTTGTCATATTCATGTCTCCCTGTCACGATTTTCTACAATTCTTCCACCAAGTTGGATATACTGTCCAAATCCTCTGCCGTTAATGATTGACTGCTGAAATCGCTTAGCGTCTTTTCTGCCACCTGTTTATCAGCGCAGTGTTTCATAATCTCCTGCAAATCGTGTTCGATGATGCTGATGAGCTGTTCCATTGTCTTTCTGTGAAAGCGGGCTGGCGGATAGCTAAGTTGAAAGTGAAGCTTGTTTTCTGCTGCCATTGCACTTATTTCTATAACCTGCTCACGTTTCCATGTATGAGTAATATCCTTTCCGCTTCCAAGACCGGATGGCCGGAAACGCCCTTGTTTTTCTATGTCATTGAACTGCCCCAAGTAGTTAAAACTGATGTCAGGTGTTTTTGAAAATGTGATGCTTTTATGTTCAGGTTGTGTGATGTATTTCAGCATGCCGTATCCCACTCCTTTGTTCGGTATCCGGCCCAGTGTGTCTTTAACGGTTTTAACAGCGGTTCCGAGATCACCCGCTTGATTTTCCAAGTCTATGAGTACAGGGTACATGGATGTAAACCATCCGACCGTCCTGCTGATATCTAACTCAGGCAGAATATCTTCTCTCCCATGCCCTTCCATGGCAATACGGAGTTTTTTTCCTCCTGTCCAGTCACGAATCGCCAAGGTAGCCGCCGTTAACAGAATATCTTGTGTGTCTGTCCCGTAGGCGTGGTTGACGTTTTGCAGCAAAATTGCGGTGTCTTCTTCAGTAAGTGAAAAGCTCACAGATTCTCTTTCCCGACTGTGCGAATTCTCGTGATCCGGTATGTCATATGGCAATTCCGCCGCTAATTGCTCTTCAACAATCCGCCAATACGCCTGTTCACGGATCAGCTTGCTGCTTTGGGCATAATTTTGAATTCGTCTTGCGTATTCCTGATAGGAATCCGTTTTAGGCGGAAGCTGTATGGCCTGTCCTTCCGCTGCCTGATGATATCCGGTTGATAAATCCTCCAGCAAAATCCGCCATGACACACCATCGACTACAAGGTGGTGGATCGTGAGGAATAAGTAATCTCCCGATATCGTTTTAAACCATGCGGCATGTAATAACGGCCCTTGTTGCAGATTAATACTTTGCTGAAGATCGGCAACTTCTTTTTTTATTTTGGTTTCCCATTCGCCTTCCGCTTCTGATAGATTGAAAATTCTTAAGCTATACAATTGAGATTCATGGATGCCTTGGTTGATTTGTATCCATTGTCCGCCGTCGTTCTGATAAACCATACGGAGCGCATCATGATGCTCCGCCAGCTTTTGCAGGGATGCTCGAAGTGCATTTTCAGACAGACGACCAGAATGAAAAAGCATGACAGACTGGTTAAAGTGGTGTCTTTCTTTTATATCTTGTGACAGAAACCAGCGCTGAACAGGCGTCCATGGAACATCTCCCTGAACGGGACCTTGCATAATCCTTCTTTCTGTCTTGCGGATGAATGGTGATAAATCTTTAATTTTGGGATGGCGGAATAAATCGCTCGCTTGCAAGCTCCACCCACAGCGGCCGAGGCGTGCGGATACTTGAAGGGCTTTGATTGAATCTCCGCCTAATTCAAAAAACGAATCCTCTATTCCGATCCTATCAGCGCCGAGAACATCCTGCCATATGATGGCCAGCTGTTCTTCAAGATCATTGTGCGGCGGGACGTACGATTGTGTCGATGTGAAATCAGGCTCAGGCAGTGCTTTTCGGTTCAATTTTCCGTTTAATGTGAGCGGGAGAGCGTCCATTTCTATCATATATGGCGGCACCATATAGCCTGGCAGCATACGAGAGAGATGGGAACGTACTTGTTCAGCATTCATGCCCGGTTTTAAGGTCATATAGCCGAATAGCTCTTTGTTTCCCGAATGCCCTGTGCGCACCAACACAGCCGCTTCTTTGACCCCGTCTATATGACGAAGCGCTGATTCGATCTCCCCAAGCTCCACCCGATAGCCTCTGATTTTGACCTGATCATCGATGCGCCCTGCATATTCAATCGTACCGTCCGGCAGCCAGCGCGCCAGATCGCCTGTGCGGTACATTCGTTCACCAGGCGCAAAAGGATTAGGCACAAACTTCTCTTCCGTTAAATCAGGACGCCCAAGGTAGCCTCTTGCCACGCCATCCCCGCTGACACACAGCTCACCGACAGCTCCGATTGGCTGCAGCATGCCCCATTTATTTAAGATATAAGCGGTCGAATTACCAACCGGCCGTCCGATCGGAATGGAATGTTCATATGTCTTGTCAATGGGAAAGCATGTTGAAAAAGTCGTATTTTCAGTCGGGCCATAACCGTTCCAGATGGCCAATTCCGGGCAGGCATGTCTAACTCGATTGACGTGGCTAGCTGACAGAGCCTCCCCGCCGATAATCAGATGTTTCAGCCGGTAAAATAATTTCTCGTTTTGTTCTGTCAAATGGTTGAATAGAGAAGAAGTGAGCCACATTGTTGTGATTGCTTGATGTTCTATGTACCTCTCAAGCTGATGGTCATCTAAAAAAGTTTCTTTATCAGACAGATGCAAAGCAGCACCATTTAACAGCGGTCCAAATATTTCAAATGTCACAACATCAAAGCCGATAGACGATGTCAGCAGAAGCCGGTCTTCAGATGTAAATTCAATATAGTTGCTGTTTTTCACAAGGCGGATGACACTTCGCTGTTCAATCATTACCCCCTTCGGTTTGCCGGTTGATCCCGATGTATAGATGATATAAGCGAGTGAATTGGGCCCGCCTAGAGGTTCAAGATTCTTTGTTTCCCCTTGTCCTTGTATGTTTTCGATAACGATTTGCTCACATTCCATCTCTATTTCTAACGGGCGGTTTTCTGTTTTTTCTGATCGAAGGAGTATTTGGGCGCCGCTGTCTGAAAGCATAAACGATATTCGTTCAGCGGGCAGATCATCAGCGATAGGCAGATAGGCTCCTCCAGCTTTCAGAATACCAAGCATTCCGGCGGCAAGTTCCGGCGTTCGTGTTGTCAACAAAGCTACAACACGCTCAGGTCCGACACCTTTTTCGCGAAGCACCGCAGCAATTCTGTTTGCTCGGCTGTTCAGCTCCGCATAAGTTAATACTTGTTTATCACTGACCACAGCTATGGCGTCAGGTGTTTGCTCAGCCTGCAATTCAAACAGACGGCTGATCGTTTCATCTCTTGGATACTCTCTTTTGGTTCTGTTGAGTTCATGGATAAGGAAATGGGTCTCTTCCTCGTCCATTAAATGTATTGTTCCAAGTGCGGCTTCGCTGTCTTGTGTGATGTTGCGTAACATATTGATGAAGTATTGAAGCCACTTTTCTATCGTCTTTTTCTTATACAAGTCAGTATTAAATTCCATTTGAAATGTCGTCAATCCATGGGAGTCTTCGTGTGCATACAGGGTTAAATCAAACTTTGACACCTGATGTCCGTTGTTTGTTGCAGGACGAAGACGCAAGTTCTCCAGCTGCACGGATTCTTGATCCATATTCTGAAGCACGAACATCACGTCAAAG
>NZ_BCVZ01000041.1 GCF_001592005.1 Bacillus sonorensis NBRC 101234 = KCTC 13918 | reverse complement strand
GGACAGAAGCGCTGGTGCAGAAAGGGAATATGAGGAGCCAAGGAACTTTGTCGAAAAACAAATCCTTTCCATATTGGAAACAGTTCTCGGGACAGAGCGAATGGGGATTTCCTGCCACTTCTTTGAAAGGGGAGGCAATTCGCTGAAAGCGATGCAAGCCGTCCATTCTATTAATAAAGCTTTTGGCATCAATATGAGGATTAGTACGTTCTTTCAGAATCCGACTGTCAAAAGCTTAGCCGGTTTCGTATTTAACGGTGACGCTGAAACAGCCGTCATGATGGAATACGCAGAGGAAGAAATATAAGCCTTGAAAATGATGGGATAAGCAAATGATGGAGCTTGCTTATGGAGTCATTATATTCAGTTGGCCATAACGACATTTCCGAATTTACCCGCACTGTACAATCTATCCTTCAGGTGATAGATTGTACAGCTGCCTTTTGTTGCACAATCTATATTTTAGCGCTGCTAGTCTGATGAATGGAGTGATGATTGATATGAGTATAATAGACTTCATAAATGATTTAAAAAAGAAACATATCTTCTTATATCATAACGAAGGAAAAATCAAAATCATTGGTCCGCAGGAATTATTGACGGCTGAGTTAAAACAAAAAATAAAGAGATATAAACAAGACATCATAGCCGTTCTTAAAAACGCCGAAGAAAAAAAGGAGCACGGCATTCCGAAAGCGGATCTAACCAAAAACGGGTGCTACCCCTTATCAAGGGAACAAAAGAGGATGTTTATTTTAAATAAGCTTGACGACAGCGGAACGGCATACAACATGCCTTTAGCTGTAAAAATAAAAGGCGATGTTCAAGTCGGTCAGTTTGAACTGGCATGGAGACAGTTAATCCGCAGACATGAAGCGTTCAGAACCTCTTTTGTCACATTTGATGGCGAACCGCTACAAAAAATAGAACAAGACGTTGAGTTTCATGTAGAATACGGCGAATTGGGACAAGAAAGCATTCAGGAGAGAATCGGGAGGTTTATCAAACCGTTTCATTTAGAAAAAGCACCGCTTTTAAGAGTCGAAATCGTAAAAATCAGTGAAGCTGAGCATATGATGATGGTTGACATGCACCATATTGTATCAGACGGCGTCTCTATCGGAATTTTAATGAAAGAACTCGCCGATTTTTGCGGAGGCAGAGAATTATCTCCTGTGACGCTGCAATATAAAGATTATTCTGAATGGCAGAGAGCAATCGAGAAGAAAGGCGGTTTGAAAAAGCAGGAGGAATATTGGCTGAATGTTTTTCAGGGGGAAATACCGGTTTTGAATATGCCGCTTGATTTCGCAAGGCCAAAAATCAGAAGCTTTGAAGGGGACAGGACCGTTTTTGAGCTGGATCAAGACATCACTGAAAAGCTTCAAAGCATAGCGGCAGAAAACGGAGCTACGATGTATATGGTCCTATTGGCGGCGTATACGATACTGCTTTCAAAATACACGGGACAAGAAGATATCATTGTAGGCTCTCCAATTGCGGGAAGATCGCATGCCGATTTGAAACATACGATCGGAATGTTTGTCAACACCCTTGCAATGAGAAATTGTCCAAAAGGCGACATGACATTCACTGAATACTTAAATCAAGTAAAAAACAATACATTAAACGCCTATGAAAATCAAGATTATCAATTCGATACACTGGTTGAAACATTAAACCTGAAAAAAGACATGAGCCGAAACCCGCTGTTTGACACGATGTTTGATCTGCAAAATCCTGATGATTTCACATGTGAAGCCGGCGGATTGAATCTGGAAACATACCATTTTCCATTTGATGTCGCGAAATTTGATATAAGCCTTACGGCGTTTCATCATGGGGATCATATCAAGCTGGATTTCCAATATTGCACGAAACTGTATAAAAAAGAAACGATCAAAAGAATGGCACGCCACCTATTGAATATTTTAAACGATGCTGTCTATCATCCCGCACGGAAGCTGAGCGAAATCAGGATGATTTCTGCAGAAGAAAAAAACGCCGTATTACATACTTTCAATCTTGAGAAAGCGGACTATCCGCAGAATATGACAGTCAATAGACTGTTTGAAGAGCGGGCTGAAAAGACCCCTGATCATACCGCGGTCATATTTGAAGACGAACAGTTATCATACCGGGAGCTTAACGAAGCGTCCAATCAATTGGCCTGGCTGCTCAGAAAAAACGGAGTAAAGCCCGATACGATCGTGGGAATCATGGCCGGGCGCTCTCTTGAGATGATCATTGGGATTTTGGGGATCTTAAAAGCAGGGGGAGCTTATCTGCCGATCGATCCGGACTATCCGGCAGACAGAATCAAATATATGCTGGAAGACAGCGGGGCAGATGCTATCGTGGTGCAGGAGCATTTAAAATCCAAAATAGACGGGTTTCAGTTGGTGACCATTGAAGACAGCGCGCCTTTCAGCAAAGAAAACCCTCCAACTCTAAACCATGCTTCCGATTTAGCATATGTCATTTATACATCGGGTTCTTCCGGCAGACCAAAAGGCGTGATGACGACTCACCGTAATGTCATTAACTATATTCATTCATTTACAAAAAGGGTTCCTTTACATGAAAACGATACTGTGCTTCAAGTGGTATCATTTTCGTTTGATGCATTCTCAGAAGAACTGTATCCGATTTTGGCAAACTCCGGGCGGCTTGTGATCAGCAAAAAAATCGGCGATTTGAATATCGATGAACTGGTTGGAATGATCAGCAAGCATCGTGTGACACTTATTACCTGCTCTCCGCTTTTATTAAATGAAATCGATAAAAATAAACATCTAACCTTCCATCCGCATATGAAATTTATCAGCGGAGGAGACGTTTTAAAATATGAATATATAGAACATATCATAAAAAACGCCGATGTTTATAACTCCTACGGCCCGACGGAAGCAACGGTTTGTGCAACTTATTATAAATTAAGCGGTGATGATCGTAATAAAACAAGCATTCCAATCGGCAAACCATTAACCAATTATAAGGTGTATATCGCCGATCAATACGGCCGGCCGCAGCCGGTTGGAATACCGGGTGAACTGCTGATCGGAGGAGACGGTCTTGCCCGGGGGTACGTGAATAACAAAAAATTGACAGACGCGGCGTTTATATTGGACGCCTCAGGCGAGAGAGTGTACCGCACAGGAGATTTAGCGAGATGGCTCCCAGACGGAAACATCGAATTTTTAGGCAGAATCGATCATCAAGTTAAAATCCGCGGCTATCGGATCGAGCTCGAAGAAATTGAACACCGGTTACTAAAGAACGGCGATATAAATGAAGCGATCGTCATCGCCAGGGAAGACGATCAGAACGATAAATATTTGTGTGCTTACATGACATTAAAAAACAAAGACGCGTCGATCGATCAAATCAAACAATCTTTGGCGGAGGACCTTCCCGAGTACATGATTCCGTCATACTTCGTAAAGCTGGATAAGATTCCGCGTACCATCAATGGAAAAGCGGATGTCAAGGCATTGCCTGAGCCTGATTCCAGGGCGCTTGCAGAAGCGTTTTATGAAGCCCCACGAAATAAAACGGAAGAAAAGCTTTTATTGATCTGGCAGGATATACTGGGCCAAGAAAAGATCGGCATTAACGATCACTTCTTTCAAATCGGAGGACATTCATTAAAAGCTTTTTCATTGGCCGCTAAAATTCAAAAAGAATTGAATGCGGAAGTGACGTTGAAGGAAATATTCAGTTACCCGACAATTAAAGACATCGCGGCACATATCAGCCAAAAACATAAAAAGATTCATTCGCCAATCAAACAAGCCGAGAACAAAGAGTATTACCCTCTTTCATCGGCTCAAAAAAGATTGTATGTCCTGAACCAAATTGAAGACGGCCAAACGGCATACAACATGCCATTCGCCCTAAAGATAAAGGGCGGACTCCAGGCGGTAAAGCTTGAAAATGCCTTAAAAACAGTAATCGACAGACATGAAGGATTCAGAACATCCTTTGTTACATTAGACGGCGAGCCCGTCCAGAAAATAGAAGAGAATGTCAATTTTAAAATGAAATACGGAGATTTGGGAAATCAGAACCTCCGGGAACGAATGAATCAATTTATTCAGCCATTTGATCTGGAAAAAGCTCCCCTTCTTAGAGCAGAACTGCTTAGGGTGGCAGCGGATGAACATATCCTGCTGATTGATATGCATCATATCATTTCAGACGGGGTGTCGGTGGGGATATTCATGAAGGAATGGGCCGCTTTATATGAAGAAAAGCAATTGCCGCCATTAACCATTCAGTATAAAGATTATTCTGAGTGGCAAAGAGAAGCCTATCAAAAAGACAGTATAAAAAAACAGGAAGAATACTGGCTCCATGTATTTCAAGGCGACATCCCCGTTCTCAACATGCCGACCGACTATCAAAGGCCGCAATTGCAAAGCTATGAAGGCGACCGCATCGCATTTAACATCGGGGATAAGCTGACCGAAAAACTGAAGAGAATCGCTGAAGAACATGGCGTTACGATGTACATGCTCCTGTTAGCCGGTTATACTGTACTCCTTTCAAAATATACCGGACAGGAAGATGTGATCGTCGGTTCGCCGATTGCGGGAAGATCCCGCGATGAATTGGAAAACACGATTGGAATGTTTGTCAACACGCTTGCCATGCGGAACTATCCAAAAGGCCGCACCAGATTTGTTAAGTACTTACAAGAAGTGAAGGAACATACGCTAAATGCTTATGAAAATCAAGACTATCCATTCGATGAACTGGTAGAAACATTAGACTTGGAACGGGACATCAGCAGAAATGCGTTGTTTGACACGATGTTTGACATGCAGGCCTTGGAAAATGCAGAGCCGCAAATAGACGGACTCGATTTTGAAACATGCCACATGGAGTTTGATATTGCAAAATTCGATCTGTCTCTAGCAGCGGCGGAAACCGCAGACGGAATCACTTTTCATCTGGAATTTTGCACAAAACTGTTTAAAAAAGAGACTGTACAGACGTTGGCGGAGCATTTCGTTCATATCTTGGAGGATATTTCCAATCAGCCGGACAAGACATTAAACGAAATCAATATGCTTTCAGAAGAGGAACGAAACAAGATACTTTATCAATTCAATGATACGAAGACCGAACATCCGACAGGGATTTTGCCGACATTGTTTGAAGAACAGGCGGAACATTCGCCGAATCGGCCGGCAGTAGTCTTTAAAGATCAAACCTTAACCTACCGCGAATTAAATGAAAAAGCGAATCAATTGGCTAGAACGTTGCGGAAAAAAGGCGTGGGCCGGGAGTCCATCGTCGGAATAATGGCAGATCGGTCATTGGATATGGTAACAGGAATATTGGCGATCCTCAAGGCCGGAGGGGCATATCTCCCGCTGGATCCGGGGTATCCGAAAGAACGAATCGAATATATGCTTAAAGACAGCGCCGCTGATGTATTGCTTATTCAAAACCATCTTATCGGCAACATCAGCTTTACAGGCGAGATCCTCGATATCAGCCAATCGGATGCTTATGATTCCGATGGAAGCAATCTGAGGCCTGTCAATACTTCCGGTGATTTGGCATATGTCATCTATACATCGGGAACAACAGGCAATCCGAAAGGTGTTATGGTGGAGCATCGAAACTTGATTCATGCCCACTACACATGGAAAAAGCACTATGAATTGGCGGAATGTCAAGTGAATCTCCTTCAGCTGGCCAGCATTTCTTTTGATGTATTTGCCGGAGAATTATGCAGAAGTCTCTTCAATGGCGGCACGATGTATATTGTGCCGGATGATGCAAAGCTGGAAATGAATCTGTTATATGAAATGATAAAAAAACATAGCATTCATATGTTTGAATCGACACCAAGCTTTGTGATCCCTTTTATGAAATATATCCATCATCATCAGCTGGATATAAGCAGCATGAAACTTCTGATCATGGGGTCTGATAACTGTGCGATCAAAGATTATAAGTGGCTTGTGGAACAGTACGGAAAAAGCATGAGAATCATCAACAGCTATGGCGTCACTGAAGCTTCCGTTGATTCCGGCTATTATGAAGAACAATTGGACAACATCCCGGACATTGCGAATACGCCGATAGGAAAACCGCTTGACAATACAGCATTTTATATATTGGATTCTTCATTAAATCCACAGCCTGTTGGAGTCTATGGCGAGCTGTACATTGGAGGCGAAGGGGTTGCAAGAGGATATTTGAACAATCCTGAACTCACCAGGGAAAAGTTTGTTCCCAACCTTTTTGAAGCCGGGAGGAAGATGTACAAAACGGGAGACCTGGCGAGATGGCTGCCAGATGGAAATGTCGAATTCCTGGGCAGAATCGATCACCAGGTAAAGATTCGCGGTTTTAGAATAGAAATCGGTGAAATTGAAGCAAGACTCCTCGATAAGCAGGAGATAAGCGAAGCTGTCATCATTGATCGAGAAGACAGCAAGGGTTATAAATACCTGTGCGCTTATATTACCGCTCAAAAGAACATAAATACAAATGAACTAAGAGAATATTTGTCCAATCACTTGCCGGACTATATGATCCCTTCCTATTTTATTCAAATCAGCAAGATGCCTCTCACACCAAACGGAAAGGTCGATCGAAAAGCACTCCCTGAACCGGACGAAGACGTCAAAACAGCAAGCGAATATGAAGCGCCCCGAAATGAAACGGAAGAAAAGCTGATCGCCGTTTGGCAGGAAGTGCTGGACAGAGACAAAATCGGAATCAATGATAATTTCTTTGAAATCGGGGGAGATTCGATCAAGGCTCTGCAGATCGTTTCAAAATTATCAAGAGCCGATCTGAAGCTTCAGGTAAAAGATCTGTTTACCAATCCTGCCATTAAACAGCTCAGCAAATATGTGAAAAAAGAAGCGAAAACACGCAGAAACAACGAAATCATTCAAGGAGAAGTACCGCTGACCCCGATCCAACGGTCGTTTTTTGAAGCGAACAAAGAAGAGCAAGACCATTATAATCAGGCTTTTATGCTTTACAGAGAAACCGGCTTCGATGAAAAGATCGTCGAAAAGGTTCTCCATAAACTTGTCGAACAGCATGACGCATTAAGGATGATATATAAAGAGAAAAACGGTGAAATGGTTCAGCATAACCGGGGCTTGGAAGCCGGCATCTTCGATTTGTATGTCTATGATATGAAAACGGAAGCGAACCTGGAGGAAGCCGTATATCAGACAGCGACAAACATTCAAAAAGACATCTCGATTCAAGCGGGGAAAATGGTTAAAATATGTATTTTTAAAACGGGTCATGGTGACCATCTTCTCATGGTCATTCACCATCTTGCAGTGGATGGGGTGTCTTGGAGAATCCTGTTCGAGGATTTTGGAGCGGCATACAGTCAAGCATTGCAGGGCAAAGCCATTGAGCTTGGCTATAAAACCGATTCGTACAAAACGTTTTCAGAAAAACTCATCGAGTATGCCCATAGCAGAACGCTAGCGAAAGAAAAAGCGTATTGGCGAAAGATTTCAAAAGGAAAGATGGAGTTTATCCCTAAAAAACACGAGGCAGCAAACCATAACTATGAAAATAGCAAAACACTCAGAGTGTCCCTCAGCAGAACAGAGACTGAACGATTGCTGAAAGAGACGCATAAAGCATACAATACGCAAATTAACGACATCCTGATAACAGCTTTGTTGATTTCTATAAGGGAGCTGACGGGAGAAAACAAGCTTAAAATCCTTATGGAAGGGCATGGAAGGGAAGACGTTTTGCAGGGTGTCGATATCAGCAGAACAGTAGGCTGGTTTACCTCCATATATCCCGTATTCATCGATTTAGAAGAAGAAACCGGGCTGGCCATGACCATAAAGATGGTGAAAGAAGCATTAAGAAAAATACCAAATAACGGAATTGGCTACGGCATCCTCAAGTATTTGACAAAAGACGAAGAGCTATTGAAGGATGAGAGGCCGCCGATATTATTTAATTATCTTGGTGAAATCGATCATGATATGACAACTGAACAATTTTCATCATCAAAGCTTCCGGCAGGTCAAAGCATCGGGGAAAAAAGTGCAAGAGATGCCTCCGTTGAGATCGATTCAGTCGTTGTGAATCATCAACTCATCATCAGTACGACATTTAACGGATACGAGTACGCCGAACAGAGGATCAGGGATTTTAATCAAACATATAAAGAAAGTCTTCAAACGGTTATCAATCACTGCATAAACAAAAATGAAACCGAAAAAACGTCTTCTGACTACGGCTACGACAAAATCTCATTGAAAGATCTTGATGAATTATTGAATGAATATGAATCTGTAGACAGCTAATTTCTACTGAGGGTATGTTCCGATTCGCGGTGAAACATCCGGGACATGATCGAAAAGCGCTGCTGCCGGGTCCGTTTTTTCCGGCGGCAGCCCAGATGATATGGATCTAGAAAACTAAGGAATTCTAGGAGATGAGATTACAATATGAAAACCAAAGTTGAGAAAATATATCCGTTATCAAACATGCAAAAAGGAATGCTGTTTCATGCCATGGAGGATAAAGCTTCAAATGCCTATTTCGAGCAATTTATCATCGGTATAAAAGGCTATGTAGATGAACAGTTATTTGAGGACAGCCTGAATGAAGTGATGAAACGGCATGAGATATTAAGAGCGTCATTTACTTACAAATTGGAGGAGCCGCTGCACGTCATCATTCAAGATCGGAAAATAAAATTTGAATATCGTGATATTCGTAATCAACATGACCAAGACGGAATGTTGAACAGATATTTGCAAGAAGATAAACAAAAGGGGTTTGATCTAGCCAAAGAAACCCTGATGAGAGCCTGCCTCATCAGGGTGACTGAGGATTCATATCAATTTGTCTGGACATACCACCACATTTTGCTTGACGGCTGGTGTCTGGGAATCATATTGAATGAGCTGTTTGCGATTTATGAAGCCAAACGGAAAGGCCACGATCATCACTTGGAGGAACCGAGGCCATACAGCGACTATATCAAATGGCTTGAAAGCCAGGACATGGAACAAGCGCAGGAATATTGGGAAACATATTTAGAGGGCTATGATCAAAAAGCGCTGATTCCAAAACTGCGGACGCACTCTAAAGCTGGCGTATATAAAAGAAAAGAAAAAACGATTGAGTGCTCCAAAGAACTGACAAACCGCATCATGAAATTGGCAAATAGAAATCATGTGACCATCAATACCGTCTTGCAAAGCATTTGGGCCATTGTCTTGGCCAAATACAATAACAGCGAAGATGTCGTGTTTGGAACCGTCGTCTCGGGAAGGGATGCCGAGGTCGAAGGAATTGAAAAAATGGTCGGCGTCTTCATCAATACAATCCCGACCAGAGTCAGACTGGAAAGAGACAAGAGTTTTAAGGATGTTTTAAGAATCACCCAGGCCGACGCTTTAGAGAGCAATCGCTACAATTACTTGAATTTGGCGGAGGTTCAATCGCTGAGCGAATTAAAACATGATCTGATCGATCACGTGATGGTATTTGAAAACTATGCAGTAGATCAAAAAGCGTTTGAACAGAGAAATGATTTAGGATTTGAAATCAATAGCCTCGACGGAGAAGAACAAACAAATTATAGTTTCAGCATTTCCGCCGGGCTTGACGACCGCTTAAAGCTGCTGCTTATCTATGACGGAAATGTTTATGGCGAAGACATCATCAATAACATTGAAAAGCACTTGATTGCCGTCGCAGAACAGGTGGCTGAACACGAAGAAAAAACATTAAGCGAAATCGACCTTGTGTCAGACGAAGAAAAGAATATCCTTTTATATCAATTCAATGACACCAAAACTGATTATCCAAAAGACAAAACGCTTCATCAGCTGTTTGAGGAACAGGCGGAGAAAACCCCTGACCGTACAGCCCTCGTGTTCGGCAGCCGAAGGATGACGTACAGAGAGCTGAATGAAAAAGCAAATCAGACTGCGAGGCTGCTCAGGAAAAACGGCGTTTCCCCAGGATCTGTCGCGGCGATCATGACAGAG
>NZ_BCVZ01000040.1 GCF_001592005.1 Bacillus sonorensis NBRC 101234 = KCTC 13918 | reverse complement strand
TTGTCTTCTTTTTTTTGTAAAAGCAGTTTGGCGATATAGTATGGAAATTTCTTTTCGGTTATATGTAAAAACTGCTGAATGATGACATAATCGTCGCTTGCACATTGCAGGAGGAGGTCGTACCACCATTCCGTTTCATATCTGGCAATCATGCTTAGATTGTAGGCGATCAAATAATGAATCAAAATTTCAGGGAGCTTTAAAAAGCGGTCACGTGCAGCTGGGAATAAAAAGGTGCCGCTCTCAAGATCAAAAAGCAAGCTTGTCGAAGTGCTTGGATGATATTCTTTTTGATCGGCGGAGAACGTGAGCCAGTCTTTGTCTTTGCCTGATAGTACCCAGTTTAAATGATATTTCACATGCTCGATGAAACGTTGGGCTGACATGTTATAAGCGTCGGCCGTATGAGCAGGGAGCCGGATACATCCCTTATCCAACACGGCTTTCACCATTGGGTTTTCTCTTTTTTGAAATGAGAGCACATTATTGATTTCCGGAATGTTGACTAAAAGCTGTTTCATGCTGAAACGTTCGTCTTCGAGCCCTTTTAATTGAAAAAGGGATTGAATGACATGCATGCAAAGCCCGTTTCTTTGAATTTTTACTTCATCCTCATAAAAACGGTAATTTTGTTTTTTGCGTTTTCTCGTGGTTACGCCATGTGCAAGCACAGAAGTGTGGCTTGGATAGGAAGGATCTGACGTTAATATGCAGGCTTTTAAAAGCTGAGCCATTCCGTAAAATAAAAGAATCGGCTTAATTTCAATCGAAGCCATTTTCGCTTGCTTGTAAAAAGCTTCTGCATGTTTAAGAAAAAAAATGAACCGTTCTCCATTTTTATATGAATTTTTTTTAGCATCATCCATACCGAGATTTTTATATACCATCTCTAGAAAATTCTGGGCGGTTTCAACAGAGTAAAACAGCTCTAGTTCCTTCCATCCTTTATTTTGCATGAACTCCACTTCCCTCTTGTTTATTTTCTAAAAATTACAACTGTTTACTGCTTTCTTGACAGTCGGTTTTCAAGTTGATAATCTACATATAATATTTTGCCGAAAAGAGGGGGATTTACTAATGTGGGAAAGCAAATTTTCGAAAGAAGGCTTAACGTTTGATGATGTTTTGCTCATTCCGGCTAAATCAGAAGTTCTGCCGCGAGACGTTGATTTATCGGTTGAGCTGACTCCAACTCTAAAACTGAATGTTCCAATTATCAGCGCAGGTATGGATACCGTGACAGAAGCCGAAATGGCCATTGCAATGGCGAGACAGGGCGGCATGGGCATCATCCATAAAAATATGTCAATCGAACAGCAAGCTGAACAAGTTGACAAAGTAAAGCGTTCAGAGCGCGGCGTCATTACGAATCCGTTTTTCCTGACACCCGAACATCAAGTATTTGATGCAGAACATTTAATGGGCAAATACAGAATCTCAGGTGTTCCGATTGTCGATAACAGCGAAGATCAGAAGCTGGTAGGTATCATTACAAACCGCGATCTTCGATTCATTTCTGATTATTCCATGAAAATCAGCGATGTGATGACAAAAGAAGAGCTTGTTACGGCTCCAGTCGGCACTACACTAGATGAAGCAGAAAAAATTCTTCAGAAATATAAAATCGAAAAACTCCCTCTTGTAGATGATCAAGGTGTTTTAAAAGGTCTTATCACCATCAAAGATATCGAAAAAGTAATTGAATTTCCGAACTCCGCCAAGGATGTCCACGGCCGCCTGCTGGTAGGGGCTGCAGTTGGTGTAACCGGCGATACAATGACACGCGTCAAAAAGCTTGTCGAAGCCAATGTCGATGTGATTGTCGTCGATACCGCACACGGCCATTCCCAAGGTGTTCTGAATACGGTTAAAAAAATAAGAGAAACTTACCCAGAGCTGAACATTATCGCAGGAAACGTGGCAACTGCCGGAGGAACAAAAGCACTGATTGAAGCAGGAGCAAATGTGGTCAAAGTGGGCATCGGCCCCGGCTCCATCTGTACGACCCGTGTTGTAGCTGGAGTCGGCGTTCCGCAGGTAACTGCGGTTTATGACTGTGCGACTGAAGCAAGAAAGCACGGAGCTGCGATTATTGCAGACGGCGGAATCAAGTATTCCGGAGACATTGTAAAGGCATTGGCTGCCGGCGGACATGCTGTCATGCTGGGAAGCCTTCTTGCCGGTACATCTGAAAGCCCTGGCGAGACCGAAATTTATCAAGGCAGACGCTTTAAAGTGTACCGCGGCATGGGTTCAGTTGCCGCAATGGAAAAAGGAAGCAAGGACCGCTATTTCCAAGAAGAAAACAAGAAATTTGTTCCTGAGGGCATTGAAGGCCGTACGCCTTACAAAGGACCTGTTGCCGATACGATTTATCAGCTTGCCGGCGGTTTGAAATCCGGTATGGGCTACTGTGGAACGAAGGATTTGCGGTCTTTAAGAGAGGATTCGCAATTCATTCGGATGACTGGCGCCGGCCTGAGGGAAAGTCATCCTCATGATGTACAAATTACCAAAGAATCGCCTAACTATACCATTTCTTAATCAAAAATGACAAAAATTAAACCATAGACAGAGTGATACTCTGTCTATTTTTTTTTGCTTTATTATGATAAAATTTATAATGTTGTGTTGAAAAATGTCTTTTATGGCTTTTACATAGATTGAGTATGATGAAAAGCGGAGGTATCAGATTTGAAAAGCAAGAGAATCAAGCAGCTGATCATGTTGGTTATGGCTTTTGCTATAGTGGTAGGTGCATTTTCGCCTATGTCAAACGCAAAGGCTGCGAATGATCCAATTAACGTAAACGCAAAGGCGGCAATATTGATTGAAGCGTCATCAGGGAAGGTTTTATACAGCAAAAACGCCGACCAGCGTCTTCCTGTTGCCAGCATGGCTAAAATGATGACGGAGTATCTTCTGTTGGAAGCGATTCATGAGGGCAAAGTGAAATGGGATCAAAAGTATACGCCGGACGATTATGTCTATGAAATTTCCCAAGACCGCTCATTGTCCAACGTTCCGCTTCGCAAAGACGGTTCCTACACCGTAAAAGAGCTTTACCAGGCGACTGCGATTTACTCTGCGAATGCAGCGGCAATCGCTCTTTCAGAAATCGTTGCCGGCTCTGAATCAAACTTTGTTGAATTGATGAATAAAAAAGCTAAAGAACTTGGAATGAAAAACTTCAAATTTGTCAATGCAACAGGTTTGGAAAATAAAGACCTTCATGGAAAACATCCTAGCGGAACAAGCGCTAATGAGGAAAATGAAGTGTCTGCAAGAGACATGGCGATCCTTGCCGATCATTTAGTCAATGATTACCCTGAAATCCTGGATACGGCAAGCATTGCCAAAACAAAGTTCAGAGAAGGCACAGATGATGAAATGGACATGCCGAACTGGAACTTCATGCTGAAAGGCCTAGTGCAGGAATATAAGGGCGTTGACGGATTGAAAACGGGATCAACCGACTCAGCGGGATCATGTTTCACCGCGACTGCCAAAAGAAACGGAATGCGCGTGATTTCCGTCGTGCTTAATGCAAAAGGCAACCTTCACACAGCGCGCTTTGATGCAACGAAAAAAATGCTGGATTATGCCTTTGACAATTTCTCAATGAAAGAACTGTATGCGAAAGGCGCCCAGGTAAAAGGGAATGAGACGGTTAAAGTCGACCAGGGAAAAGAACAAGAAGTCGGCATCATCACAGAAAAAGCTCTGTCAATCCCTGTGAAAAACGGAGATGAGAAGAAATATAAGGCGAAAGTAACACTTGATAAAAAGGAGCTTTCCGCACCTGTGAAAAAGGGTGAAAAAGTCGGTACTTTGACGGCCTCCTATACAGGAGATGAGAAGGATTACGGCTTTATCGGAAGCGATATATCAGGTGTGAAATTGGTGACAAAAGAAGCAGATGAGAAAGCAAACTGGTTTGTATTGACGATGCGCAGCATCGGCGGATTCTTCGCCGGAATTTGGAACAGCATCGTTGATATGGTAACCGGCTGGTTTTAAATTGGTAAAGAGCTCTATGATTAGGGCTCTTTATTGTAATATTGCATTTACAATCCTAACGATTTGGTATTAAAATAGAAAAAATCTTCGTGTTTTTCCATATGATTTTGCGGTATTATAGGATACAATAAGATTAAATCTGATAATTCTATCTTTGATTAGGGGGATCCTAGAAATGGCTCAAACAGGTACTGAACGTGTAAAACGCGGTATGGCAGAAATGCAGAAAGGCGGCGTCATCATGGACGTTGTCAATGCTGAACAAGCAAAAATCGCAGAAGAAGCAGGAGCCGTTGCAGTTATGGCGCTGGAGCGTGTTCCAGCTGATATCCGTGCGGCAGGCGGGGTTGCCCGTATGGCAGATCCGACGATTGTCGAGGAAGTCATGAACGCAGTTTCTATTCCGGTTATGGCAAAAGCACGCATCGGACATATCGTTGAAGCGCGTGTTCTTGAAGCGCTTGGCGTTGATTATATTGATGAAAGTGAAGTTTTGACTCCTGCGGATGAGGAATTTCATTTAAATAAAAATGAATTTACGGTTCCATTTGTATGCGGCTGCCGCGATCTTGGCGAAGCGACACGCCGGATTGCAGAGGGAGCTTCCATGCTTCGCACAAAAGGCGAGCCGGGAACAGGCAATATCGTTGAAGCGGTCCGCCATATGAGAAAAGTGAACGCTCAGGTGCGCAAAGTGGTTGGCATGAGCGATGACGAACTGATGACAGAAGCCAAAAACCTCGGTGCTCCTTATGAGCTGTTAAAGCAAATTAAAGCTGAAGGACGCCTTCCTGTTGTAAACTTTGCCGCCGGCGGTGTAGCAACGCCTGCTGATGCTGCTCTCATGATGCAGCTTGGCGCTGACGGTGTTTTCGTAGGATCCGGTATCTTTAAATCGGACAATCCTGCAAAATTCGCGAAAGCGATTGTTGAAGCGACAACGCATTACACAGATTACAAACTGATCGCCGAGCTGTCAAAAGAGCTTGGAACTGCGATGAAAGGTATTGAAATTTCAAATCTGCTGCCAGAACAGCGTATGCAAGAACGCGGCTGGTAAACGTTAAGGAGACGGTTTTACATGCTGACAATTGGTGTACTTGGACTTCAGGGAGCAGTAAGGGAACACATTCGTTCAATTGAAGCATGCGGAGCGGCCGGAAAGGTCATTAAATGGCCTGAAGAGCTGAAGGAAATCGACGGCCTTATTTTACCGGGAGGCGAAAGCACGACGATGAGGCGTCTCATCGATACGTACCAGTTTATGAAGCCTCTTCAGGAGTTTGCCGCATCCGGAAAGCCGATGTTCGGAACATGTGCAGGCTTGATTATCCTGGCGAAGAAAATTGCCGGTTCTGACGATGCTCATCTTGGAGTCCTGGATGTAACAGTAGAGCGGAATTCATTTGGAAGGCAAAGGGACAGCTTTGAAGCGGATTTAACAGTCAAAGGGCTGGAAGAACCGTTTACAGGCGTGTTTATCCGCGCCCCGCACATTTTAGAAGCGGGAGCAGGCGTCGAAGTTCTTTCAGAGCATGACGGAAGAATCGTCGCAGCCAAACAAGGGAATCTCCTCGGCTGTTCCTTCCATCCTGAATTGACCGATGACCACAGAATGACTAAGCTGTTCATTGAGATAGCGGAAAAGCACAAGCAGGAAGCTGTCGTATAAAACAGTTGAAAGCTGTGAAAACTTGTAGTACATTAAAAAGACAATTACAGATCGAAAAGCGTTGACAGGAAGCAGTAGGAAGCCTCTCTTTCCAAGAGAGCCGATGGTTGGTGTGAATCGGTGAAAGATGCTGTCCGAATCCCTCCTTGAGCGAAATGCTGAACAATTCAAGTAGGCATTTACGGGAAGACCGTTATGAAACGAAGCGGAAAACGATGGACAATGTGCCTCGTTTTCAATCAGGGTGGCAACGCGAGAGCTCTCGTCCCTTTATACAGGGGGACAAGGGCTCTTTTTTTCGGTCAAATCAGTAAAAAGGAGCGAGACAGATGCTTGACGTGAAATTGCTGCGGGCAAATTTTCAAGAAATCAAACAAAAGCTTGCCCACAGGGGAGAAGATTTAACAGACTTTGATCAATTTGAGGAATTGGATGCAAAAAGAAGAGAACTGATCGTCAAAGTGGAAGAATTGAAAGGAAAGCGCAATGAGGTCTCCCAGCAGGTGGCGGCCCTGAAACGCGAGAAAAAGGATGCCGACCATATCATTAAAGAAATGCGCGAAGTTGGCGAACAAATTAAAAAGCTAGATGAAGAACTTAGAACTGTCGAGTCTTCTCTGGATAAGATCATGCTGTCCATTCCAAACATTCCGCATGAATCTGTACCGGTCGGCGAGACTGAAGACGACAATGTCGAAGTTCGCAAATGGGGCGAGCTTCCCAAATTTTCATTTGAGGCGAAGCCTCATTGGGACATTGCCGATCAATTGGATATTCTTGATTTTGAGCGAGCCGGAAAAGTAACGGGCAGCCGCTTTGTGTTCTATAAAGGGCTAGGCGCGAGACTTGAACGTGCATTATATAACTTTATGCTCGATCTTCATGTGGATGAGTACGGCTATACGGAAGTGATTCCTCCTTATATGGTGAACCGGGCAAGCATGACAGGAACAGGGCAGCTTCCTAAGTTTGAGGAGGACGCTTTTAAAATCAGGGAAGAGGATTATTTTCTCATTCCGACAGCGGAAGTGCCGATTACAAACATGCACCGTGATGAAATTTTATCCGCCGATTCCCTGCCGATCAACTATGCTGCGTTCAGCGCTTGCTTCCGTTCAGAAGCCGGTTCAGCTGGAAGAGACACACGGGGATTGATTCGGCAGCATCAATTTAATAAAGTAGAGCTTGTCAAATTTGTGAAGCCGGAAGATTCTTATGAAGAGCTTGAAAAACTGACCAATCAGGCTGAAAAAGTGCTTCAGCTGCTGGAGCTGCCTTACCGTGTCATGAGCATGTGTACGGGCGATTTAGGCTTTACGGCTGCAAAAAAATACGATATCGAAGTATGGATTCCGAGCCAAAACACGTATCGTGAAATTTCATCCTGCAGCAACTTCGAAGCCTTCCAGGCGAGACGGGCCAATATCAGATTCAGAAGGGAAGCAAAAGGAAAGCCTGAACATGTCCATACATTAAACGGCTCCGGCTTGGCAGTCGGCCGAACGGTCGCCGCTGTATTGGAGAATTATCAGCAGGAAGACGGAAGCGTCGTCATTCCTAAAGCGCTTCGTCCATATATGGGGAACAAAGAAGTGATCCAGCCATCATAAAAAAGGTGCGTCATAAGGCGCACCTTTTTATTTTAATAACCAGACTGCAGCCACATTTCGCGCGCAGCGCTCCAAATATAAGCTCCCATTGGCAAGGGAATCCTCCAAGGAGCGGATTCCGGGCACGATAGAAAAAAGTGCGGAAATGCCTATGTCATAAACAAGTTCACAGCCCTCGCCAAGCGAACCAGCGAAAGCGATGACAGGAATATTTTCCTTTGCGGCCCGTTTGGCGATTCCTGCCGGTGTTTTTCCGTAGATCGTTTGGCCGTCTATTTTTCCTTCTCCTGTAATGACAAGATCGGCTCCTTTGATGCGTTCTGAAAATGATAAGGCATCCAAAACAATGTCAACGCCGCTTTTTAATTCCGCTTTTAAAAAGGCATACAGCCCAGCTCCCAAGCCGCCTGCCGCACCGGCTCCCGGCAGCGGATCGACCTCTATGTTTAATTCGCTTTTGATAACCGCGGCATAATGTTTTAAATGTTGGTCTAAATGAGCAACCATCTCATCAGTCGCTCCCTTTTGCGGCCCGAAAACCGCAGATGCCCCGCGGGGTCCCGTTAACGGGTTATCAACATCACAAGCCGTTTCAAATGTGACTTGTTTTAATTTTGGATGGAGACCGCTGACATCAATTTTGGCAACTTCAGACAGCGCACCGCCGCCATCCTGAATCTCCTGTCCCTCCCTGTTTAGAAATTTGACGCCCAGTGCACTGGCCATGCCTGCTCCACCGTCATTCGTAGCGCTTCCGCCCAGTCCGATGATAATCTTGGCTGCACCTTTTTCTACAGCATCCAGGATCAGTTCTCCGGTTCCTCTCGATGTCGTCAGGAGCGGGTTGCGCAATTTGGGCGGAACAAGGTGAAGGCCCGATGCCTCCGCCATTTCAATAACGGCCGTTTTTCCGTCTCCAAGAAGCCCATAAGCAGCATTCACGGGTGTTCCAAGAGGTCCTGTTGCCTTTTTGTAAATCATTTCTCCGCCGGTGGCATCTACCAAAGCCCGAACCGTTCCTTCTCCGCCGTCGGCAACCGGAATTTTGATATACTCGGCATCAGGCAACACGGCCTTAAAGCCTTTTTCAATGCTTACAGCCGCCTCCAGCGAGGACAAGCTTTCCTTGAAAGAATCAGGTGCGATCACGATTTTCATAACTTCTGCTCCTTTTTAAATAAAGAATTGAAAAATCCCGAAGATCAAGGTTGAAATGATGGTTAAGATCAAGCCGATGACTGATTCATATGGAATAAGTTTAAGGCGTTCTTTCATGGACATAAAAACACTGCCTCCTGTCGCATGAAAGAAACTTCCATGGGGCATGTGATCAAGGACGGTTGCCCCGGCGTGAATCATGGCTGCTCCCGCAAGGCCGGCGACACCGAAATCAAGCAGAGTCGGACCAAATACGCTGCTGGCGACAGCCGTACCCGCAGTTGTTGAGGCTGTCGCCATGGACATCAGCATTCCCGAAACCGGAGCTAAAAGAAAAGCGGGCAGTCCCAATCCGACAAGGCTGTCTGTGATCAATGCGTTGAGACTGGAGTTGGCGATAATGCCTGCAAGTGTTCCGGTTCCGATCAGCATGACGGCGACGCCTGACATCTTGGAAAGGCCTGAAGCGGCATAATCCTTCAGCTTGAGCGCCTGTCCCGAAGCAATCGCCGTCACGAGGCCTCCTGCCGGCAGAGCAATAATTGGATCAATGGTAATTCCTGCTGCCGGTCTTAAAGCGAGCAAAAGGATCGCGGCTATCGGACCGCTGATCGCCGCCCAAAATGACGGAAACCGCTGATTGGAACTGTTTTCAATTTCTCCGTCAACAACCTGTGTTCCTTTATTGGAGAGCCGTTTTGCCAACAAATATGTGGCTCCCAAACCGAAAAAAGCAGGTATGATTCCCGCGGCCATGACGGATGTCAAAGGGACATGAAACGCATCTGAAGCCGCAATCGCATTGGGATTGGGGGACATGATATTTCCCGCTTTCCCGCCGCCGATCATCGCTAAAAGTATAGCCGCTTTACTGATTGAAGTCCGTTTTGCGATGGCCAGGGCGATCGGAGCAACGGTAATAACGGCAACATCGACAAATACCCCAACCGTTGTTAAGATGGCCGCCGCAAGGGTCAAGGCAAGCAATGCTCTTTTTTCACCGATTTTTTGGACGATGGTTTCGGCTATGACAGCTGCCGATCCCGACTGAATCAGAACGCCTGCAAGCACGCCTGCCGCCAAAATGCGAAGCACGGCAGGCATCATGTTTTTAGCGCCTGCTATCATTAAATCTGTTGTTTCTATTAAATCCGCACCGCCAATTAAGCCTCCTGCTAAGGCTCCGGCCATCATGCCGTAAGCCGGCGGAACTTTTTTCAAAATTAAAAAGATGGAAATGGCTAATGCACAAAGGGCGCCTATCGCGTGTATTTGAATATCCATTTCTGCAACCCCTCCTTTACGTCCAATTGTAAACGCTTTCTGACGGAGGGAGAATTGTTCAGATATACGGATTTCATCACTGTATCCCACATTAAAATTGTTCATTTGAACAAAAAGATGAAAAAAGGGTAATCGCTGTATACAGCTTAAACAAGTCTTCCAAATGTTTTGGATTGCATCCGGTCGCCGCTTCGATTTTTTTTAAGCGGTAATGTAATGTGTTGCGGTGAATGAACAGCCTTGATGAAACTTCTGCTATTTCGCCGTTCGCGTTAATGTAGCAAAGAAGGGTTTTGGCCAAGTCGCCTTTTGAATCTGCTTGAGAAAGGCGCTCCCAGATTTTTTTGACATGCACTTCCTGATCAGGCTGCCGAACCTTTGATAGAAGAACAGGTATCGCAAAGTCCCGATAATCGTAAAAATAACGGTGAGGACCCATCGTTTTGGCAATTTTCAAGGTTTGCTTTGCACTTTGATAGGAAAAGGACAGCTGCTGAAGCTGTTCCGCCTGCTCCCCCATCGCTCCTATGATTGTGTCCCATTGGCTGAGCCAGTCATGCCAGGCTGAATAGATGTCAGACCGCTTTTTTTCGGGTTCATCTGTCAGTAAGACGGCAATCTCCGTTAAAGAAATATTGGCGTAAAGATCTTGAGGCTTTAAATGTTTTTCAAGGCCTTTGGTAAATGCCGGCTTTATATCAGCGGAAGGAAGCTCAAAGACCAAGCATATACGCTTATTTTTCAAGGGAATGCTTAAACGCTCTGCACGTTCCAGAAAGTCAAGAGAAGTCAAATCACCACCCTGGATCATTTGGATGACCGTTTCTTCCCGCAGTCTTTGATCCCAAGTCAGCTGTTTTGTCAAAAATGCCTGTTCAACCGTCAGTTCCGCCGCCATTTTGACCAGTTCTCCATAATGGCTGACTTCAGAAGGAGAGCCGGTAATGCCGATGACGCCGATTATTTCATCATGAAATACGATCGGGAGATTTACCCCAGGTTTTGTGCCGGTCAAATCAGAACATTCTTCAGGTGTGATGCTGATGATGCTTTCAGCTGAAAGAACATCTTTTGCGCCGTCATGCTCATTGCCAATCCTCGTACGGTCTCCAGAGGCAATGATGACCCCGTGTTCATCCATGATATTGATATTGTGCTGAATAATCGACATTGTTCTATCAACAATTTCCGCCGCCAGTTCTTTTGAGAGATACTTCATGTTATCGCTGCTCCTGTCAGTTGAAAGATTTACACGCGAATGTTCCCATCAATCCACCATTCGATAAATTGTGTTAAAGAAGGGGCGACCCACGTCCGGCTGTCATCCTCGTGATTCCAAACATATATATCGTCTTTTTGTATAGAGCTATTTAAAATGGAATAAGCAAATAAATCACCGTTTCCCGCATCAGCGATAAATAAGAGACAGTCAAAGGGCATGTATATATCCTTAAAAACTTCGCCATTTCTCAGGTCCTCATTTTCCTCTATGATTCGGTCCGTGGACCAAATCAGATGACAGCCGAATTCGTCATTGATTCCATCTGTTTCTTTCAGCAGATTCTCCAATTCAATTGGGAGCTGAATATTGAATTTTCGTTTGATTTCTTCCAATTTTGAGGGTTCAGCAGGTTTGTTAAACGTATATTCACCGGCTAAACGCCTCAGCATATGACTCCACATTTCCATCATCCTTTGTTATAATCGTTATTCGTATATCATTATAGCAAGAGATCAATAAAATTAAATTTTTTATCGAAATTCCTCTTGACTTAAAAGGATAGGACATGTTATATTAATTCTTGTCGAT
>NZ_BCVZ01000039.1 GCF_001592005.1 Bacillus sonorensis NBRC 101234 = KCTC 13918 | reverse complement strand
GGGGCTGCAGGAAAAGCAGATTCTGTGTGGTTACATTCAGAAATCATGTTCCGTGTCTTGCTTCCATCAAGTAATGTCATCTTTGATACAGGAAGGGTCGGATCAGAGATGACAGTTGAGATCATGTGCTCTACATAATCTTTTATCTCGGCCATAATACCGGGTTCATAAAAACCGGGATCAAAATTGATCCGTACGTACAATGTCCTCCCTGGAATGACTTTGACACTGCATCCATAGTTGGTCTCTTCTGTCATCGCAAAGTTCTCAACCGAGAAATCGAACGATCGAGCCTGATTCAGTCCTTCAATTTCTTGCTGGGTCGGCACATTTTCAAATACGATAATATGATCTATCAGCTCTTGTTTCAGGGTGCTCAGAGCTTGAATATCATACAATGGATAATAGCTGTACGCTTCTGCATCAGCCATGTCCTTTTGCATCCTGCTGACAAGGCCAGAGAAAGAGTGGGATTCGGTTTGGACTCGAATGGGAATCGTATTGATAAAAAGTCCGACCATATTTTCTACATCTTCCAGATGAGACGGCCTGCCTGATACAACTGACCCGAACACAGCATCGTCACACCGATTGATTTTTTGCAGCAAGATCCCCCACAAAGCTTGGAAAACAGTATTCAGTGTTGCACCGCAAGCTGCTGCGATTTTCTGCAATGCGGAGGTCTCTTTTTCAGAAATCGTAAATGTAACCTGTTCTAATATCCCTGCTGACTTTTGATTGCTTCTTTTAGGAAGAGGTGAAGCTTTTTCGAAATGCTGAAGCCTTTTTTTCCAATACTCAGCTGCTTCTTCACGGTCTTGCTGCATCAGCCATTTTATATACGTCCCATACGGCTGAACCGGCTGCAAATCAGGAAGACGCCCTTCTCCCAATGCCTGATAAATGCAGAGAAAGTCTTTAATGACAATGCCTAAGCACCAACCGTCCATTAAAATATGATGATGGCTCCAGATACAAACATAATGATCAGGCGCCCATTTCAAAATCGATATTCTCATCAGTACATCAGTTTGAAGATCGAAGCCTCTGGATTTATCCCGCTCTTTAAAAGCTTCGGTACAATGTTCTTTATCTCTCTCATCGAGTTGAGAAAGATCTTCAAAATGAACACGGCAAGGACGATTTTTGAGCACGACTTGACGAGGTTTGGCTACATTTTTATAGATAAATGTCGTTCTGAAGATTTCATATCTGTCAAAAACAGCGTCCATACTTTTCTGGAAACGGTTCAAGTCAAGCTGTCCGTTGATCGTAAATGACGCCTGTTCAAAATAAGCTCTTGACTGTTCATCATACAGCGAATGAAAAAGCATCCCCTCCTGCATAAAAGACAGAGGGTATATGTCCTGTATTTCGGGTTGCTGGGGCATCAGCGAATCTCCTCTCCCTGTAGTTTGTTGACGGCTCCCATAATCTCACTCAATTCATCAAGCGTTAAATCTTCATCAGTGAAATCAGCTGCACTCCATTCTCTTTTTTCTTTGCCTGCACAATGCTGAATGATGTTTTCCAAAGCGTGTTTAAAATGACTGGCAAATGCCCGGATTGTTTTCTCATTAAATTGAAACCTGTTATAGATGATGTGCATGTTCAGACACCCTGATGAAACGGCGCCGCTGATATCGAGAACATAAGGCCGCTCCCAATCCGGGCTGATTTCATTCCCCGTCTTAATGTCAGAAACCTCAAAGGCTTTTGATTGAATATCCTGATCAAACTGACCTAAATAATTAAAACTGATTTCCGGGTTGCTTTGTTCAGACCCCCATAAGTTGTTCATATATTTCAGTACTCCGTAGCCTGTGCCTTTATGTGGTATGCGGTGCAGCATATCTTTTGTCTGCTTGATGTGGCGGCCCAGCCACTCATCCTTATCAGTCTGATCAAACTCACTTATATCAAGCCATACAGGATAAATGGAGGTGAACCAGCCGACTGTTCTGCTAATATCAATGTCATCAAGATACGCCTCTCTGCCGTGGCCCTCCATGCTGATTTTAAACTCGTCATTGCCTGTCCACTTCTGCAAAGCAAGGCCTAATGCCGAAAGAAGGATATCGTTTGTCTCCGTACTGTATGCTTTGTTTACGGCGGTTAACAGCAATTCCGTGTCTTGACGGGACAGCTCGACATCGATCACTTGTGTATCTTTGAATGTGTTCGATGCGACATCATGGTCTTTAGGGATAGGTTTGATATGCCGGTTCTCGCGATCATTCCAATAGGCGATTTCACGATGCAGCCGGCGGCTCCCCGAATAGTCAGCGACTTTTCGTGAATAGGTTAAATATGAATCTGTTTTTTGCGGCAGCACTATGGGTTCTCCTGAGACTGCCTGCTCATATGCAATTGAAAAATCCTCGAATAAAATTCGCCATGACACTGCATCAATGACTAAGTGGTGAATCGTCAGAAACAAATGGTCGCCGTCCTGCGCCCTGAACAATCCAGCATGAAGCATAGGGCCGGTTTCCAAACGAATTTGTTGCTGCATCCGGTCGGCAGCATCCTCAATTTCTCTGCGTACTTGAGCCGTACTGTCTCTTAGATCAAACAGTTCGAGAGCATAAAGCTCATCATCTGGAATATCTGTTCCTCTGTTCACCTGTACCGGTCTTCCATCTTCGTACCGACAAACGATTCGCAATGCGTCATGATGCTTCACTATGCTTTTAAGCACCTCTCTAAGCGCAACATCATCAAATCGTTCAGCCCGGTACAGCATGACGGACTGATTAAAATGATGAGCTTCCAAAGATTGCGAGAAAAACCACCGCTGTATAGGTGTCCAAGGCATCTCGCCTTCGACTGGCGATTGGTCGATGACGCGTAGGACTTTCCGAACCCGGGCGGACAGTTCGCCAAGGGTCTGATGCTCAAACATTTCACGCACTGTTGTTTCAAACCCGCGCTGCTTCAGCCTTGCGCAAACTTGCAGGGCTTTTATCGAATCCCCGCCGAGCTCAAAGAAATTGGCGCTGACACCTAGCTCCTCCGCCTCAAGCAGCTCCTCCCAGATTTCAGCCATCGCCTTTTCAATCTCATTTCTGGGACTGATATCATCATCAGCTTGAGTGAGTTTATCAGGTTCAGGCAGGGCTTTCTGATCGAGCTTCCCGTTAACCGTCAGCGGGATGCTGCCAATCTGGATAAAACGGGCAGGAATCATAAAATCAGGCAGAACGGCTCTCAGTGAAGCACGGATGTCTGATACATTCGCGACCTGTCTATCATCTGTCACCATGTAAGCATATACAGCTGTTTGGCCTTGCTGATCAGTTCTTGTAATGACAGCCGCTTCGTTGATCATTGGAAGCTGAAGAAGAGCCGCCTGGATTTCCCCGAGCTCAATACGATGTCCTCTGACTTTTATTTGATCATCAATGCGGCCCATGTATTCCAGCTCTCCATTTGCCAGGCGCTTTGCAAGATCTCCGGTTCTGTATAATCTGTTCCCCGGAAGATAAGGATTGGGGACAAAGCGGGCGGAGGTCAGTTCGTCCCTGTTGAGATAGCCTCGCGCTACGCCTTCCCCGCCTATATACAGCTCACCCGGAACTCCGGTCGGCTGAAGGTTCATATAAGCATCCATCACATAAGCTTGCAGAGTTGCCAGCGGTTTTCCGATATTGCTTCTATTTTTTGCGATATCAGCTGCGGACAGTTTCTTGTATGTTACATGCACTGTCGTTTCTGTAATGCCGTACATATTGATCAGATCAGTATCCGGATATTTCTGATTCCAGCTTTGAAGCATGCCGGGCTGTAGAGCTTCGCCGCCAAAAATCACGTATCGGATATTTAAACGATCCGTATGGTTTTGTTCTTCATGCATCAGGCCGTAAAAAGCAGTCGGGGTCTGATTGAGTACTGTGACGCCTTCTTTTTTTAACAATAACCGGAATGCATTGGGGTCACGGGCTGTTTCTTTAGAGACCACAACCAGTGTACTTCCGTTCAATAACGCACCAAACATTTCCCATACGGAGAAATCAAAACAATATGAATGAAATAAAGTCCAGACGTCCTGACTGCCAAAATCAAAAGGCATATCTTGATGTTTTAATAGACTGATAACATTGCGGTGCCCGACAATAACCCCCTTTGGCTGCCCCGTTGTTCCGGATGTGTAAATCACATATGCCGGCTGGTCTGCCGCTGTTTCTCGAACTCTAAAATCTCCAGGGATCGGTTCGTTTTCAGACTCATTGATATACAGCATTTGTCCTTGGTACCCGGCTGGTTTGTTTTGTCCGTAATCTGTCAGAAGAATTTTCGCTCCGCTGTCATTGAGCATAAAGCTGATGCGTTCCTGAGGATATTCAGGATCAATCGGCAAGTATGCTCCTCCGGCTTTTAAAATCGATAAAATGCCAATTACCATATCAGGTGACCGATCGAGCATTACACCGACAATATCTCCGGTGCGGACTCCTTGTTTAATCAGCATAGCCGCTGTCCGCTCAGCTCTTTCATTCAACTCTTGATAAGTGAGCCGGGTTTGACCGTATACCACTGCAATATGCTCCGAATGTTCAGCTGCTTGTTGTTCAAATACGCTTACAATGCTTTCATCTTTTGGATAGCAAGCATACTGTCCCATCTTCTCAATGAGCAAATTGCGCTCTGACGCAGACAGCAACTGCATTTCTGATAGTTTCATATGGATATCAGCCGTTATCTCTCGCACCAGCCCGATAAAATAGGATGCCCACCGTGCAATCGTCTCTTCTTCAAAAAGGGCGGTGCTATATTCAAAACGGCAGCGTATGCCATCTGAATGCGTCTCAGCGTGTAGCGTCAAATCAAATTTAGACACTTCGTGTGCCGGAGTTACAGACGAAATCGATAAACCAGGCACATCAAACTGAAAATCTTCACTGTTTTGAAGCACGAGCATCGCATCAAACAGCGGGTTGCGATTGACCTCCCGGTGTATATCAAGCTGATTGACAAGCTGTTCAAAAGGATAATCTTGATTTTCAAATGCTGTCAGAGCCAGTTCGCGAATTTCCTGCAAATATGAGCGGAACGTTTTATCACCCTCAGGCTGGCTTCGCATGGCTAATGTATTCACGAACATCCCGATGACCCGCTCCAAATCGGCGTGCGGTCTTCCGGCAACAGGCGACCCGACAATAATATCCTCTTGCCCGCTTAGTTTAGAAAGCAAAATGGAGTAGACAGCCAGAAGGATCATATACATTGTCGTTCCCGTTTCAAACATGATGCGCTGCAGCTCATCTGCCGTTCTTTTATCAATGTTCACTTCGAATGTTCCGCCGCTGAAATCAGGCAGGCGCGGCCTCGTTTTATCAAGCGGCAAATCTAATACAGGAAGGCTGCCGCCAAGCTGATTGAGCCAGTAGGCTTCCTGTTTGCTGTACAGTTCCCCCGAAAACCTCTCCAGCTGCCACACGGCAAAGTCCTTATATTGCAGGTTTAAAGCGGGAAGCTCCTTTCCGCAGTATAAGTCAGTAAATTCTTGGACAAGGGTGCCCATAGAGACTCCGTCTGCAATGATATGGTGCATATCGAGCAGCAAAAAGGCGTTCTCATTGCCCATAGAAATGAAACTTGCTCTAAAAAGCGGTCCGGCCGACAGATTAAACGGCTTGATAAAGGACGCGATTGCAGACTGCAGTAAATGGTCTGATTCATTTTCAAGCTCTTGCAGCTCGAAGGTCATCTCTGGATGAATGATCTGCATCGGCTCCCCGTTGTCTGCCACAAAGACAGTACGCAATGATTCATGTCGATTCACAAGTTCTGTGAGAGCTTTTCTCAACCGAGGAAGATCCACATTTCCGGATAATTTCAGTACCGCCGGCATGTTATAGCCTGTGCTGTCGGCTGCCAGCTGGTGAAGAGCATATAATCTTTTTTGCGAGAAAGACAGCGGATAGAAATCTCTCGCATCGGCAGGCTCAATCTGTGTAAAAGCCTGCTCCTTTAAGCCCATCAGTTTGGCTCCCATGCTTTCCACAGTCGGATAAGAAAAAACGTCACTGAGCGGCAGCTCGATATTCAGCGTTTTATGTATTCTTGATGCGAGTGTGGCCGCTTTTAAGGACTGTCCACCTAATTGAAAGAAATCGTCGCGGATACCGATTTTCGGCTTATGCAGCACTTCTTCCCAAATGCGTGCAAGATCAGCTTCAGCTATGGTTCGAGGCGCGATGTACGTTTGACTCGTTGTGTCCGCAGGTGCGGGAAGTGCGGAACGGTCTAGCTTTCCGCTGGATGTTAACGGCATCCGGCTGATTTTGATGATGTTTGCAGGAATCATATAGGACGGCAATGTTCCGGCAAGGCGCTGGTGCAGATCCGGGAGGCCGTCTCCCATTTTCGGAACGATATAAGCCGCAAGTTCCTTTTCCCCGGCAGAAACATCATGGGCTATTACCGCGGCTTCCTTCACTCCGGGTGCCTTCCGAAGAACGGCTTCAATCTCGCTCAATTCGATGCGATAGCCTCTAATTTTCACCTGATCATCAAAACGTCCCATGTATTCAATCGTTCCGTCCGGCAAAAAGCGCCCAGCATCGCCGGTACGATATATACGTTCGCCATTAAGGAATGGATGGTCTGTGAATGCTTTTTCTGTCAGCTCCGCTCGTTTGTAATACCCGCACGCGAGACCCGCGCCGGAAATACACAGTTCACCCGCCGCGCCGATCGGCTGCAGCTGATTTCCGTGCAAAACAAATACTTTTGTGTTCGCAATCGGACGTCCGATCGTAATCCGCTCTTTTTCATTGAGATGACGCAGTACTGTTGTTGCCACACTGTTTTCCGTCGGCCCGTATTCATTTGCCAGCTCTGCGGAAGGACAAATCTTTCGGCTGGTCTCAAGGAGATCGGAAGTCACGGGTTCTCCCGCAAATGTTACGATTCGAAGGCTTTTTGCATCCTCATCAGTCAGCACTTCCAACAACACCCGGTACAGGGAAGGAACTATGATCATATGACTGACCTTGTGCTCGGCTATTTTCCGTTTAAGAGCGAACACGTCTTTTGCCTCGTCCTCCGTTGTCAGCAGTACGCACGCACCGGATATGAGCGGAGTAAACAAACTCGTCACACAGCCGTCGAAAACATAAGAAAACAGATGAAGCGCGATATCCCGTTCGGTCATGCTGTACTCTTCACGTCTCCACTGCAATGTATTGGCAATACCTTGATGATTAATGAGCACACCTTTAGGGCGGCCTGTCGTTCCTGATGTATAGATCAGATAGGCAAGTTCACCAAATGACGCATCAGGAGAAACAGTTTTGCGACTCGTTGTATGTTCTGCCGTTACGATACTGCCTTTATAGTCCAACGGGAGGAAGGAAATGAGTTCTTGTTCTGTCAGCAAAAGAGACGCTTGACTATCTTGCAGCAGAAAAGAAAGGCGTTCTATCGGATAATTTGGATCAAGGGGCATATAAGCGCAGCCTGCTTTCCAAACCCCAAGCAGAGCAGCAGCCATTTCCAGTGACCGCCGCATCATGACAGCTACGATAGCGCCCGCTCCTGCTCCCTTGTCCAGCAGGGTGTGCGCAATCTGATTGGCCCGTTCATTTAATTGGCGGTATGTCCAACATTCATCTCCCATCCTCAAAGCAGCCGCTTCAGGTGTTTTGTAAGCCTGTTCCTCAAACATGTGGAATACCGTTTTGTTTATATATGGTCTGTCTGTCGCGTTAAACGATTGAATGACCTTTCGTTCTTCAGGCGGCACAATATTGATATCGCTGACCGCAATTTCGGGATCTGCTAAAATACAATGGAGCGCTTGTTTGAAATGCCCCTGAATCCGCCGGATCTCCTCTTGTTGATAAACGGCGGCGTTATAGCTGAATTTGATATAAAACGGTTTACCCGGAACAATCACAATATTAAAGTCATAATTGGTTTGTTCTGACATTGAAATGTCATCCAGCTTCAGAGCGTTTTCTTCATTTTCGCTTCCGATGTTTAATGCCTGCTGAAGCTGTACAGGATAATTTTCAAACACAAGAATATGATCGATCAATCCTTGCTTCAACGGACTGTGGTTCTGAATATCATAAAGAGGATAATAACCATGCTGTTCAGACGCCAAAATATCCTCTTGCACGGCTTTGACAAGTGAAGAAAATGACATGCCTTCATGAGATCGAATCCGGACCGGAACTGTGTTAATAAACAGCCCCACCATTGACTCAATCCCGTCGATCTCTGACGGTCGTCCGGAAATGACAGAGCCGAACACTGCGTCATCCGCGGCATTGTACCGATGAAGAAGAATTCCCCAAATCGTCATAAATAACGTGTTTAACGTGACTCCACATTTTTTAGCGACGGCTGTCAATTTCTCAACTATTTCCGGTTCTAATGCAAAACGGATGTGAGCAGCTTCATAATGTCCATCTGCTGAGCTGCTTTTTATCCCGGGAATAGAAGCGGTATTGCCGTACTCCCTCAGATAATCGCTCCAGTATGCAGCAGTTTCTTCTTTATTTTGTTCTCCAAGCCATTCAATATAGCGGCTGTACGGCACCGTGCTGCCGAGTTGTACAGGCTTGCCCTTTTTGAGTGACTCATACATGCCGAAAAACTCTTTAAGAATTATGCCCAGGCACCAGCCATCCATGATGATATGGTGATGCGTCCAGACACATGTATAATGGCTGTTTCCTCTCTCAAAAAGGGCAAGCCGCATTAACGGATCTTTTTGTAAATCAAACCCTTTTTCCCGATCCTTTTTCATAAATTCATCGATCAGGGCAAGCTGTTCATGATGACTCAGGTGAGAAAGATCTTCCCTATGAACAGTCAATTCACGTTTTGACAGCACAACTTGCTGCGGACCTGTAAGATCCGGCACCTCTTTAATAAAAATCGTTCTGAAAATATCATACCGGGAAACAAGAAGATGTAAGCTCTGCTGAAATGAGTCGATGCATAGATTCCCTGTAATCGTAAACGAGGTCTGTTCGACATAGGCTTTTGAGCTGAAATCCAGCAGTGAATGAAACAACATCCCTTCCTGCATGTACGATAGCGGATAAATATCTTGGATCTGTGTCGCTTGCGTCATCAATTCCACACACCTTTTTCCAAAAGTTAAAGATCTTTCACGAGATTTTTAATGCTCGATAATGCAGATGGTGTCAATTCCTTATTGCTGAAATCGCTCAGCGTTTTTTCTCGTTCTTTTTTGTTTGAACAATGCTCGATAATCTCGATTAGATGGCTGTGAAAACTGTCCATAAACCGCTCAATTGTGTGCTGCCGGAACGCTTTTGTGTATATCGCTTTTACTTGAAGGCGTCCGTCTGTTACCAGAGCATTGATGTCCAGCTCATACTCTCTTTCTCTCTCCCCCGCTATTTCGAAACGAGGCTGGTAAGGAGACAGTTGAAACGCACCCGTTTCCTTCCCTTCACTAAATTGTCCGAGATAATTGAAGCTGACGTCAGGCTCTTTATGCTCAATGGCTCCTTTTTGTGCTAATAATCCGTAACCGGTCCCTTTGTTTGGCACTCTTCTCAGCATATCTTTAGTCGTTTTGATTCGGTAGGCAAGCTGATCTTCAAAAGGATTTGGAACACTCATGTCAAGCAGAATAGGATAAATAGAAGTGAACCACCCTGTCGTACGGGACATATCAATATTCGGAACATGCCCTTCTCTTCCGTGCCCCTCAGTGCTGATCACAATTTGCTCGTGTCCGGTCCAACCAGAAAGCGCCATTCCTAAAGCAGTCAGCAAAAGCTCATTTGCATCAGTCCCATAGGCTTGTTGGGTTTCAAACAGCAGTTTTTCTGTCCAGCCAGCAGATAATATAAATGCCGCTGTCTCAGCATTGATTTGATGTCTGTCCGGTATATCGCCGATGTCTCTGGGCAGAAAAGCCGCGTAAGCATCCAATATCGTTTGCCAATAGGTTTTTTCCGTTAACAATTGTTTGCTATCGGCTATTTGCGAAAGACTGTTAGCGTAGAATAAATAAGAATCACTTTTCGGCGGCAATTGAATCTCTGTGTAATCCAAAGACTGCTGATAGGCAGAAGCGAGATCTTCGAGCAGAATTCTCCAAGAAACGCCATCTACCACGAGATGGTGGATGGCAATCAGCAGATGATCCCCAACTGCTGTTTTAAACAAACCCGCCTGCAGCAAAGGTCCGTCTTGTACATTCATTTTGCTTTGAAGGACCCTTTCCTCAGCAGCTAGTTTTTCTTCCAAGTGTATCCATTCAGTTGAATCTTTTGTCCAATCTGCTATATGAAGGCCGAACAGTTCTGTTTCGGTGAGCTGAATTCCGCGATTGTACTGAACGACACGTCCGGTAAGATCTTGTTTAAAAACCATACGGAGTGCATCGTGATGCTCGGTCAATTTGCGCAGCGCTCGGCGAAGTGAGCCAGTATCGAATCCCTTTTCGCTGAAAAGCATGACGGATTGATTGTAATGTTTGATAAAAGCTTGGCGCTGACCGAAAAATCTGCGCTGAATCGGTGTGAGCTCTGCTTCACCCTGCACCGGTCCCTGGTCCGCCTGAGATACCAGCGGAGTGATATGACCGCTTAGCTCGTGAATCGTTGAGAAGCGGAATAAATCCCGTATGGTCATGCTCCAGCCTTCCGCTGCCAGCCGGGCTGACACCTGCAGTGCTTTAATAGAGTCTCCGCCAAGTTCAAAAAACGAATCGTGAATGCCGACTGGAGACATACACAGCACATCCTCCCAAATTTGTGCTGTCATTTTTTGCTTTTCATTGAGTGGCGGAGTATATGGTCTCGAGAAAACTTCATTTGGAGCTGGCAAGGCATTTTTGTCCAGCTTTCCGTTTAAGGTCAGCGGCATGTTTTCCAAAGGAATGATATACACGGGAATCATATAAGCTGGCAGGTCTTTTGATAAAACAGCACGAAGCGCCGTCGTATCAACATCTGAAGGTATTACATATGCTGTTAAACCAGCCCGGCCATTTTTGTCATTTTGAACGGCAACAACAGCTTCCCTGACAAGTCCCGTTCGAAGCAGGACACTTTCAATTTCTTCTGTTTCGATTCTGTAACCGTTTATCTTTACTTGATGATCCATCCGGCCGAGAATGCGGAGAGTGCCGTTCGGAAGCCAGCAGGCCCGATCTCCTGTTCTGTACAGCCTTTCCCCGGGTACAAATGGATTTTCCGTGAATTTCTTTTCCGTTAATTCAGGCCTTCCGAGATAACCCTTTGCAACGCCTGCCCCGCCGATGCACAGCTCACCTGCAATACCGATCGGCTGAATTTGATCACTCTGGCTGAGTACGTACATTTGTACATTCGGGAGCGGGCAGCCGATCGGTACGTGTTCCCCGGTACACTCTTCACCCATTCGCATTTCATAGCAGCTTGAATCGATCGTGGCTTCTGTGACTCCGTAGCTATTGATGATGCGCATGTTTTCGCCAAAGCGCTCCGTCAGTGTTTTAAAATCTTGCGCTTTGACCATATCGGAACCAAGAATCAGGATGTCTAAATCAGGAAGACTGAGCTGATTGCGGTACACATACTCCATAAACGGCACAATCAGAGCCGGAGTGGACTCCATGATCGTGATTCGCTGAGAATTCATGATTCTGTATAATTCCGCAGGTTCCAATCTCATCTCATCAGGGCAAATAACCAATGTTCCTCCGTTGGCCAAAGCTCTCGCCAAGTCACCTGAAAAGACATCAAAGGAAAAGCTCGCCATTTGAAGCAGTCTGACAGGCATCCGGTCAAGCTCATAAATCCTGCGCCATCCGAGAGCAGCATGCATAAAATTCCGGTGTGAAACGATAACGCCTTTAGGCGCACCCGTTGTTCCTGAGGTATAAATGATATATGCCGAATCCTCAGGAACAGGAGCTGAAGCAAGGTTGCAGCAATTTGCTTCAAAGAATTGCTCATCATCAAGGCAGAGGCGGGAAATGCCACACTCGGCTGCCTCTGAAATCAAGTGTTTCAAATCACGCTGTATAAGAAGAATGTCTGCTCCGCTGTCCTGAAGAAGATATTCAATTCGAGCTTTTGGATAGTGTGAATCGATCGGGATATACACTCCGCCGGCTTTCATAACTGCCAGAATACCAACGACCGCATCAATGGATCGCTTCGCTAAAACAGCAACGACCGGTTTCGCCCCTTCTCTTTTTTGCAGTGTCCGTGCCAGACGATTGGCTCTTTCGTTAAGATGCCGATAACTAATGTGTTCTTTCCCATCAATTACGGCAAAATGTTCTGGTGTCTCCTCAGCCTTCGCTTCAAACATACGATGGAACACGGACTCAGTTTGAGGAAATTCAACTTGAGTGTTGTTGAATTCCATTACTAATTTTTGTTTTTCGTTTTCATCAAGTATGTTCAGTTCTGAAAGCCTTGTGTTAGGATTGATGATCGACGAATGCAAAAATTCGGTAAAATGAGCTGCCCAGCGTTCAATCGTAGTTTTCATGAATATATCTGTGCTGAATTCCATCTCACAGCGGATGACTCCATTTGATTCAACCGCAATTAACGTTATGTCGAATACAGAAATTTGGTGTATGAAATGGGCCGGCCGGACGTTTATTTCTGCAAGATCCATGTCGTGCTTTTCCATGTTTTGAAGAATAAACATGGCATTAAACACTGGATTTCGGCTCATATCCCGCGTCACGCCGAGCTGATCGACCAGCTCTTCGAACGGATAATCCTGGTGCTCATAGGCTTCCAATGCGGTTTCACGCATTTCCTGCAAATATTGCGCGAATGGTTTCCCGCCCTCCGGGCGCGTCCGAAGCGCCAATGTATTGACGAACATCCCGAGTATGGGCTCAAGATCTTTGTGAGGACGTCCGGCAATCGGCGACCCGACGATGATGTCTTCCTGTCCGCTCAAACGCGACAACAACGCTGTGTAAGCCGCAAGGAGCACCATGTACAAGGTGCTTCCGTACTCACGTGCGAGCTGGTGAAGGCCGGATGTAA
>NZ_BCVZ01000038.1 GCF_001592005.1 Bacillus sonorensis NBRC 101234 = KCTC 13918 | reverse complement strand
GAAATGATACGGAAGAGAAGCTGGCAGAGATTTGGTGTGATATCTTGCATGTGGAAAAAGCGGGAATCAATGATCATTTTACAATGATGGGCGGCCATTCATTGAATGCCATGGAGCTGATTGCCAAAATAAAAGAGGATATGAATGTTGACATTCCGTTACATTTATTTTTTAAGCTCGCTACCATAAAGGAGTTAAGTGATTTTATTGAATCCAATCAAGAAGAGTTTTCAGACGACAATGTTGTGGAAAATACAGCAGATCCGGAACATATGCATGAAAGCTTTCCTCTTACAGGAATTCAATTGGCATATTTGGTCGGAAGGGATGAAACGTTCGAAATCGGCGGAGTGGCGACCAATCTGACTGTCGAATTTGAAGCCGATGTTGATTTGAATCGATTTCAAACGGCATTGCAAAAATTAATTAACAGGCATCCGATTCTCCGCACCATCGTCTTTGAAAATGGAACACAAAAAATACTTGAAGAAGATCTGTGCTATACGATCGAAACCCTGGATGTAAGACATGTAACCAAACAAGAAACAGAAGCAAGGATTTTGAAACAGCGGGAGAAAATGACCTCCAAAATCATCGATCCTAGTGTATGGCCGCTGTTTGAAATCAAAACGTTTATTTTGCCGGAAGGAAAAAAATATTTTTTCCTCAATGTAGACCCGTTAATTTGTGATGACAGCAGCATGAAAATTTTGATCAGGGAGTTTAAACAATTTTATGAAAATCCCGGTCTGCAGCTTCCCTCCTTAGATTACAGCTTCAGAGACTATGTTTTGGCTTCGCTTGAATTTAAGCAAACGAACAGATATAAAAAAGACAAACAATACTGGTTGGATAAACTGAACAATTTTCCTAGCGCACCTGAGCTGCCTCTGACATATGATCCCGCTAATGTGACGAAGCCTACATTCAAGAAATTTTCGACATTTTTAGAACAGCATACATGGACCGAATTAAAGAAAAAAGCAAGAACCAAAAATCTTACACCGACATCCGTCCTTTGTGCAGCTTACGCTTATATTTTAGCCTATTGGAGCCGGCAAAATCATTTTGCCATTAACTTAACCGTATTTAACAGAATGCCGTTTCATCCAGATGTGAAGAACATGGTCGGGGATTTCACGACTTTAATGCTGTTGGACATTAATGCAGAAGATGGAATGAATTCTTTTTGGAACTTCGCTTTAAACGTTCAGGATACACTTTTGGAAGCACTTGAACACAGACATTATGACGGTGTTGATGTCATAAGGAACATCGCGAAAAAGAATGGCATGAATAAAAAGGCTGTCATGCCCATCGTGTTTACGAGTGTGCTGAGTGAAAATCCCGAAGATTCCTTTGATCAGCTGGTCGATTTTGATAAGATTCATTTCTTTAGCACAAGAACGTCCCAGGTGTACATTGATAACCAGGTTTATGAAATCAACGGCGGCCTGTATATCACATGGGATTATGTTGAGCAGATATTTGACCATGACGTCATTACATCCATGTTTAACCAGTTTATTGACGTCATCAACCAAGTCGTTTCCTGTGAGGAAGTATCAAATATCCAAATTGATGAAAAGAGCCGCAAAATTATACAAGATTACAATGATACAGATCAAAATTTCAATACGCTGCCATTGCACGAACTCTTTATCAATCAGGTGAAACAAGGGCCTGACCGCATCGCGGTAAAGCATCATGAACAATCTATGACATATCGGCAGCTGGACGAAACATCCAATCAAGTCGCAAGATATTTAATCGAAAAAGGAGTAGAAAAAGGCGATTATATAGGCGTTATAGGCAAAAGAAGCATAGGCACGATGATCAATCTGCTTGCTGTATTAAAGTCGGGTGCAGCCTATATTCCCCTTGATCCCGATTATCCGGAGGAAAGGAAGGAGTATATTAAATCAAAAAGCAATTGCAGATTCTTTATCAGCCATGACATTTATGAATATGAAAATATTGAGCGCTTCTCGAAAGAACCGGTTGATCAAAAAGTCAATCTCGAGGATATGGCATATGTCATATTTACATCCGGAAGCACAGGCAAGCCAAAAGGCGTTCAGATTACTCATGGAGCCGCTGCGAATACCATTCTCGATATCAATGAAAAGTTCGGCGTCTCAGAAAACGATAAAATAATGGGCATTTCCTCGTTGTGCTTTGATTTGTCGGTTTATGACGTATTTGGCGCTTTAAGCAGCGGGGCCGCTCTAATCATCATTGATGATCAAAGAGATGTATTCCGCTTGAAAGAGACAGTGGAAAAAGAGGAAATCACAATATGGAACTCTGTTCCTGCGCTGATGGGAATGACGGCTGACTTATATCATGACAGCGAACACAACCATCATGTAAGGCTTGTGCTGCTCAGCGGAGACTGGATACCGCTTCAGCTGCCTGAAAACATAAAGAAAACGTTTAAAAAGGCAGAAGTGATCAGCCTGGGCGGAGCAACAGAAGGATCCATCTGGTCGATCTACTACCCTATTCGAAAAATCGAAGATAGCTGGAAAAGCATTCCTTATGGGAAACCGCTCGCCAATCAAAAAATATATGTACTCAACCAGCATAAGCAATTGTGTCCTGTCGGTGTGGAAGGAGAGCTGTATATAGGCGGATTGGGAGTGGCAAGCGGCTATATCCATGACAAAGAAAAAACGGACCGGTCATTTATATGCCATCAAGAACTGGGCTATATCTATAAAACGGGTGATTACGGCGTATTAAAAGAGGATGGCTATGTAGAATTTCTCGGAAGAAAAGACAGCCAGGTGAAGATCAGGGGGTACAGAGTGGAATTGGGGGAAATTGAAAACACCCTCCTTAGCCATGCCGACATCAGGAAGGCAACGGTCATTGACCATCAAAACCTGGATGGCATCAAGAATTTATATGCCTTTGTTGTTGCAGAAAAAGAGATTAGTCAAAAAGATGTAAAGGGATTTTTGCAAAATACTCTGCCTGATTATATGATTCCGGTGAAATTTGTGAACATTGACGAAATTCCGCTCACTGTCAACGGAAAAATCGATAAGCGCAAGTTGCATCAATTGGCTGAAGAGCAAACAGGAGATGAAGGCACCTCAGGCGCATGCATAGAGCCGGAAAATGAAACACAGGCCATGCTCCTGGAGATTTGGAAGGACATATTCGGCCTGGACAGCATCAATCTCAACGTCAGCTATTATGAAATAGGCGGGGACTCGCTCAAGGCCATTTCGATGATTTCTGAAATCAATAAAAAAATGAATGTTGAAATGCCGATAGGCGAAATCTTTAAAAATGACACGATTATCGCTTTAGATCGCTATTTAAAAAGCAGAAAAGACCAACATATTGAAAATACGATTAAGAAGGCGGCTGTTAAGGAATATTACCCGGCATCACCGGCCCAAAAAAGAATGTACATGCTTTCCATGATGGAGAATGAAAGGGGAGCCTACCATATTCCGATGGCGCTTCTTGTCGAAGGGCGGATCAACCCTGTCCAACTAGAGAATGCATTTCAAAAGTTTTTGCAAAGACACGAAATTTTGCGAACCGGGTTTGACATTCTCGACAATGAACTTATCCAAAATATATATGATGACGTCGAATTTAAGATGGAATATGAACGCCTGGACGATTCCATAGCGGATCAACATGCTTTAATGGAAGCAACAAGCGCTTACTGCAAAGAATCCACAAGGCCTTTTGATCTAAGCCGGCCTCCTCTCATGAGGGTGAAGCTGATTACAATCAGCGAAGACAGGCACATATTGGTGATTAATTTTCATCATATTGTTGCCGACGGCGTCTCCCAAGGCATACTGATGAACGAAATTCTGGAGCTGTACACTGGTGAACCACTGCCGGAAGCCGGCGTCCAGTATAAAGATTATGTGGAATGGCATCATACTTTTCATCAATCCGCAGCGATGAAAAAGCAAGAGAAATTCTGGCTGGATGTCTATCGCGATATACCTGCGAGGCTGGATTTTCCTTATGATGATAAAAGGGAAAACATCGAAACGTTCGAAGGAAGCAACATATATTTAAACATCGATCAAAAGCTGTCAGAACATATAAGAGACTTAGCGAAAAACACAGGAACAACCCTTTATATGGTGATGTTAAGCGCATATTATGTGCTTCTAAATAAATATACGGATAAAACGGATATAGTTGTGGGAACGGCGGCCGCAGGAAGACTGCATCAAGATCTGCAAGATGTTTTCGGCGTTTTTGTCAATACGCTCGCTTTACGAAACAAGCTCGACACTTCAAAACCATTTAGGGAATTTTTGAACGAGACGAAAAATCATACGATTGCGGCCTTTGAACATTCCGAATATCAATTTGATGATTTAATCCGCAAGCTCAACATCAAAAGAGAGCCTAATCGAAATCCTTTATTTGACACGATGTTTGTTCTGGAAGATGCAAGGATGTTCACCAAACAGAAAGGCGATGTGAAGCTCAGTCCGATCATCTTCGAATTAGACAATGCCAAATTCGACATGACGTTTAATGTTTTAGACTTTGAACAAGAGATCATGTTGAATATTGAATACTCGACGAATTTATTCAAGGAAGCAACCATCTCAAGAATAGCGGAAAATTACCTCGGTATTTTAAGAGAAATATCGGCGAATCCTGACCTGGCGCTGGATCAAATCGGGATGATGTCGCGCGGGGAAAGGCAGATGCTATTGCAGGAGTTTAACAATACAAAGGTCGATTATCCAAAAGGAAAGACAATCCATCAGCTGTTTGAGGAGCAGGCGCAGCGGACGCCGGACCAAACGGCAGTTGTTTTCGAACATCAAAAACTGACGTACCGGCAGCTAAATGAAAAAGCAAATCGACTGGCGGGACTGTTAAGGGAAAAAGGCGTGCGTCCGGATACGCTCGTCGGGATCATGATGGAGCGTTCGACTGATATGATCGCCGCGATGATGGGAATCTTAAAGTCCGGCGGAGCTTATTTGCCTATTGATCCTGAATACCCGCTTGAGCGGATCAAGTACATGATGGATGACAGCCGGGTCAAATTCATTCTGACTGATGATCCGCATCGAAAGGGCCTTGAGGCAGACACGATCGAGTTCATTGATATAGGGGATGAAAGAATTGATGATCAAGATCCTTTTGACATTGCCAATGTAAATCAATGCGGCGATCTTGCATATGTGATCTATACTTCCGGATCAACAGGGAAGCCAAAAGGAGTGATGGTCGAACATCATTCTTTAGCCAACTTGTGCCACTGGCATCAATCCCGTTATGACATCAGCGAAAATGATAATAGTTCGATTTATGCAAGCGTCAGCTTCGATGCTTTTGTCTGGGAGCTCTTCCCTTATATTACGGCGGGAGCATCCGTTCATGTTTTGAATCATGAAACGAGATTGGATGTTGAAAAATTAAACCGCTATTTTCATGAGCATCATATTTCGATTTGCTTTTTGCCGACGCAAGTCTGCGAACAATTTATAGCCCTTGACAATCATTCTTTAAGAATCCTGTTAACGGGCGGAGATAAATTAAACATATATAAAGAAAAGAACTATCAAATCGTAAACAATTATGGACCGACAGAAAATACAGTCGTTTCCACAAGCTTTACCATTGACAAGACCTATCAAAATATTCCGATCGGCAAACCGATCGATAATGTCCAAGCATTCATCTTGAATCAGGACAATAAGCTGTGCCCGCTGGGGGCTGTCGGCGAGCTTTGCATAGGCGGTGAAGGGTTGGCCCGCGGATATTTGCACAGACCCGAACTGACAGCGGAAAAATTCATCCCGCATCCGTTTACTCCCGGAGAAAGAATGTACCGGACAGGGGATCTTGCAAAAATATTGCCTGATGGAAACATTCAGTTTTTAGGGCGGGTTGACCAGCAAGTAAAGATACGCGGCTACCGGATTGAGCCCGGCGAGATCGAAAGCAGGCTCCTCGAGCATACGGATATTGATGAAGCGGCGGTCATCGCAAGAGAGGACGGAGACCATGACAGCTACCTTTGCGCATATGTAGCCGCCAAAAAAGAAATCAAGCCGGAAGAACTCAGAAGCTTTTTAAAGAAAGACCTTCCGGATTATATGGTCCCTGCGCACTTTGTCAAGCTTGACCGGCTGCCGCTTACCGTGAATGGAAAATTGGACAAGAATAGACTGCCTGCGCCTGACCGAAGCGGCGGAATGGATATAAGCTATGAAGCGCCGCGGGATGAGACGGAAGAAAAACTTGCTTCCATTTGGGGAGAAGCTTTAGGCATTGAAAACATCGGGATCAACCATAATTTCTTTGAAGCCGGCGGACATTCGCTCAAAGCCGCCGCATTATTGTCAAACATTCACAAAGAACTGAAAGTAAAGGTGCCGTTAAGACAAATATTTGAAACGCCGACGATTAAAGGGCTTAGAGAAAGTATCGCTTCAACAAGGAAAAGTGCTTATCCATCGATCGCCAAAGCGGAAGAAAAACCTTATTACCGCCTGTCTTCAGCGCAAAAAAGGCTGTTTATCCTCAATCAAATCGAAGGCGGCGGAATCAGCTATAACATGCCTTTTGCCATGACGATTGAAGGCGATTTTGATATCCGGCGATTTGAGAATGCCTTGAAACACATGATTCAAAGACATGAATCTTTTAGAACCTCCTTTTTGATGATCGACGGAGAACCAGTGCAAAAGATTGAAAAAGAGCTTGATTTTCAAGTGGCATACAGTGAGATCGGTGCAGAAAAGCCTGAAGACAAAATAAAAGATTTCATCAGACCGTTTCATTTGCAAAAAGCGCCGCTTGTCAGGGCGGAAGTCTTAAAAATGAATGAAAACAAACACCTGATGATGTTTGATATGCACCATATCATATCAGACGGCGTGTCAATGGACATTTTTATGAAAGAATTGTCGGCCTTATATGAAGGAAAAACGCTGCCGCCATTAAAGCTTCAGTATAAAGACTATTCTGAATGGGAAAAAGGCATTGTTCAGCATCATGAGCTGAAAAAACAGGAAGCGTATTGGCTGAATGTATTTAAAGGTGACATTCCGGTATTGAACATGCCGACAGATTATAAAAGGCCGCTCACCCAAAGCGCTGAAGGAGATACCGTAACATTGACGATCGAAAGAGAAACGCTCGCCAAGCTGCAAAACGTGGCGAAAGAAAACGGAGTTACGATGTACATGCTTCTTTTAGCGGGGTATACAGCGCTGCTTTCCAAATATACCGGACAAGAAGACGTCATCGTTGGGACGCCGGTCGCGGGAAGAAGACATGAGGATATCCATCATGTCATCGGAATGTTCGTCAATACCCTTGCGATCAGAAATCATCCTGAAGGGAACAAGACTTTCAGAAAGTACTTAAATGAAGTAAAAGAAAACACGCTGCTGGCTTATGAAAACCAGGATTATCAATTCGAAGAGCTTGTAGAAAAGGTCAATATCCAAAGAGATATGTCGCGCAACCCGCTGTTTGATACGATGCTTGTGTACCATAACACAGCTGTAAAGCCGTTTGAAGCAAATGGGCTGAGAAACAAAATGGTTGGGATCGAGCGCGGTATTTCCAAGTTTGATATAACGGTCAATGCAAGCGAATCTGCCAACGGCTTGATATTGGAAGTAGAATATTGCACGGCTTTATTTAAAAAAGAAAGAATAGAAAGATTAGCGGAACATCTGATCAATTTATTGCAAAAAGCAGCGGAAAATCCGGATATTGAACTAAATCAAATTGATGTCTTAAAAAAGGCTGAACGAAATAGGATTCTGCAAGGATTTAATCGCACAGACGGAGCGTTCTGCAAAGAGAAAACGATACCGCAGCTGTTTGAAGAACAGGCGGAAAAGACTCCAGATCACACGGCGGTCGTTTTTGCAGATGACAAGATCACTTACAGGGAACTAAATGAAAGGGCGAATCACCTCGCCTCCATTCTGCGTGAAAAGGGAGTAGGCCCGGACATCGTGGCGGGCATTATCACCGAAAGGTCAATCGAAATGATTGTCGGCATTATGGGCATATTGAAAGCGGGAGGAGCCTATTTGCCGATCGATCCCGAATACCCGGAGGAAAGAAAAAGGTACATGTTAAAGGACAGCCGGGCCAAGGCAGTATGTGTGAGCGGTGATGCCCATCCGGGTGAAGATTTTAACGGAGAAATCATCAGGCTTGATCAATTGCATACGAAAGACCATACAACCAGCATGAAGCATCTTATCAACCCGCAAAATCTGGCATATGTCATTTACACATCAGGATCTACCGGAAAACCGAAAGGCGTAATGATAGAGCATCATAGTGTGAATAATTTGGTTCAGGGGCTGAATGAAAGAATTTATCAGCATCTCAACTCCCATTTACACGTAGCATTGGTCGCGCCGTATATATTCGATGCCTCTGTCAAACAAATCTTTGCATCGCTCCTGCTTGGGCATACCCTCTACATCGTCCCGAGAGAAGCGAGCTTTGACGCCATGAGCTTAATTGACTTCTACGAGAAAAACAGAATCAATGTATCTGATATGACGCCTGCTCATGTAAACATGCTGACTTATATAAACAAAATGGAACGGGATTTGGCTCTCGATGAATTGATCGTAGGAGGGGATTCGTTAACGCCTGAGCTGGTCGAGGGGCTATTCGAAAAGCTTCCGGGCCTGAAGTGCAATATTACAAACGTATACGGTCCGACAGAGTGCTGCGTTGACGCAGCGTCATATCAAATCGAATTTGGACAACCGGCGCCAAGGCCGTCCATTCCGATCGGCAGGCCGCTTTTTAACACACAAATATATATCGTCGACAAGGAACATAATCCTCAGCCAATCGGAATTGCCGGAGAAATGTGCATATCCGGAGAGGGCGTGGCAAGGGGTTACCTAAACCAGCCTGAGCTTACGGCAGATCAATTTGTCGATCATCCATTTGAGCCTGGCAAAAAAATGTATAAAACCGGAGATTTGGCCATGTGGCATCCGGATGGGAATATTGAGTTTTTAGGAAGAGCCGACCATCAGGTGAAAATTCGCGGCTACAGAATAGAGCTCGGTGAAGTGGAAAATCAATTACTCAGACACGAGGACATAAAAGAAGCGGCAGTGCTTGCCAGAAAAGATCAAAATCAAAACCGTTATTTATGCGCCTATATTACAGCTGAGGAGGATTTGACGGCCGAGGCTGTTCGACAGTTCCTGGAAAAAGAAATTCCCGATTACATGATCCCTTCATATATTGTCAAGCTCGATGAGCTGCCTTACACATCAAGCGGCAAAATAGACAGAAAGGCGCTGCCGGAACCTGGCGGCAATCTAAGCGCGGGAACGGAGCTTGAACCGCCGCGAAATGAAATCGAACGAAAGCTGGTGCAAATCTGGAGAGAGATTCTTGGTGCAGAGGATATCGGAATCAGCCACCATTTCTTTGCATCAGGGGGAGATTCAATTAAGGCGCTGCAAATTGTGTCAAGGCTGGCAAGACTGAACCTGAAGCTTGAGATGAGGGAACTGTTTGCCCATCCAAAAATAAAAGATCTCAGCAAATATATAAGGAAGGAAACAAAAGAGCAAAGCCATAACGAAGCCGTTACAGGTGAAACAGAGCTGCTTCCAATACAAAAAAGATATTTTGCGAAAAACAAAGAGGAGCCCGACCACTTTAACCAGTCATTTATGCTCTTTAGAAAAGACGGCTTTGACGAAAATGATGTAAGAAAGGCCTTCAATAAAATATTGGAGCACCACGACGCGCTGAGGATGATCTACAAAGAAAAAGACGGCGAAATCATTCAATTGAACAGGGGCTACCAGGACAACCTTTTCGGTTTGGATGTGCACAATATCAAAGGGATAGAGCATCAAGCGGAAAGGGTCCATGAACTGGCGGCCGATATACAAAAGAAATCATCTATAAAAGATGGAAAATTGGTGAACCTCGCTATCTTTCAAGCAGATGAGGGAGACCATCTTCTTATTGTGATCCATCACCTTGTCGTTGACGGGGTATCGTGGAGAATCATCTTTGAGGATTTCGAAACATTGTACACTCAGGCAGCAAAAGGCGAAAGGCTTGATATCGGATACAAAACGGATTCCTATCAGGCATTCGCCCGTCAATTGAAGGCGTATGCCGCCGGCCGGAAGCTGTTGAAGGAAAGAGAGTATTGGCGAGAGACGGCAAAAGCCCATGCTCCATTTATTCCTGAAAATAAAATGCTGGAAAGAGATACATTTGAAAACAGCACGACATTCAGCATCACACTCGACAAAGAGACAACCTCGGCTCTGTTGAGAAAAACAAACAGAGCGTACAACACGGAAATCAACGACATTTTGTTAACGGCGTTATTATCCGGAGTCAGGGATATGACCGGCGAAAACAAACTGAAGGTCATGATGGAAGGCCACGGCAGGGAAGACATTCTGGAAGGTGTTGATATCAGCAGAACGGTTGGCTGGTTCACAACGGTCTACCCGGTATTCCTGAACTTGGGTGAAGAAAAAGAGCTGTCCCGAAACATCAAAATGGTTAAAGAGTCGTTGAGAAAAATACCGAATAAAGGGATAGGCTACGGTGTCTTAAAATACCTGACCCGGGAGCTGGATGAATTAAACGAAGTCCGTGCGCCAATTTCTTTTAATTATTTTGGAGAAATGAACGAGCTGAACCGAAACGTATTTTCTCAATCGCCATTGCCATCCGGCGAAAGCGTCGGAGGCAAAGTCTTGCGGCACTGCCCGATCGAAATGAATGCTATCGTGACAAACGGCGAATTGACCATATATACAACATTTAATCAAGAACAATATCACCCAAGCACAATCCGTCAATTCAATCAAACATACAAGGAAAACCTTGAAAAGATAATTGCTCATTGCGCAGCCAAAGACATCATTGAGATGACACCTTCTGATTATGGCGACGCTTCGCTGAGTCTCGAGGAACTGGAGAACATCAAGAACAAGTACAGTTCATGTCACATCGAGAAGATTTACCCGCTTGCCAATATGCAAAAGGGGATGCTCTTCCACGCCATGGAGGATCACACGTCCGGCGCGTACTTCCAGCAAATCGTCTTTGATTTAAAAGGCAGTGTAAATGCGGCCATTTTAGAAGATAGCTTTAATGAGATTGTAAAGAGACATGAGATCCTGAGAGCATCATTTGAATACGAAATCGTCGAGGAACCGAGGCAGATCATTGCCGCCGAGCGGAAAATAGCTTTTACATCGATTGACCTGAAAGAAAAGAGCCGTGCTCAGAAGCAAATGCTAATCGAAAAATATCTAAAAGAAGATCAAGAAAAAGGATTTGACCTGAGCAGCGAATCTCTGATGAGAGTATGTTTGATCAGAATAGATGATGAATCATATCAACTCATTTGGAGCCATCATCACATATTGCTGGACGGCTGGTGTCTGGGGATCATGGTAAGCGAGCTGTTCAACATATATGGAAAAAGGATGACGGGTGACATCCTTCAATTAGAAGCTCCGAAACCGTACAGCGACTATATCAAATGGCTGGAAAAACAGGATCAAGATGAAGCGAAGGAATATTGGCAAACATATTTGGATGGATATGAGACCCGAATCGAACTTCCAAAACGGCATCATCGCAAAAATACTGAAGAATATTGTGGTGAAGAAAAAGTCATAGCATTGTCAAAAGATCTTACAAAGAAATTGACTCAAATCGCAAATCAAAACAATGTAACGATCAATACCGTCCTTCAGGGCATTTGGGGCATTGTTTTGGCCAAATACAACAAAGCAGAAGAAGTGGTGTTCGGAACCGTCGTATCGGGACGGGAAGCCAAGGTAGACGGTATCGGCGGAATGCTTGGACTGTTTATTAATACAATTCCAACCAGAATCAGGTTCGGCGGCAAGAGCTTCAAGGAAGTATTGAAAATAACCCAGGCCGAGTCCCTTGAAAGCAATCGATACAGCTATATGAATCTATCAGAGCTTCAAGAGCTGAGTGAGCTGAAAAGAGAGCTGATCAGCCATGTCATGGTATTTCAAAATTATGCATTTGATCGGCATCTGTTGAACAATATCGGCGACATCGGCTTTGAACTGAAGAGCGTACACGGAAAAGAGCGGACAAACTATGATTTTAATATGATCGGTGTTTTGGAAGAAGACAGGCTGACGCTGAAAATTGCGTATGATCAAAATGTCTATGATCAAATCATGATTGATAACATAGAAAAGCATGTGATAGCCGTCGCAGAACAAGTGGCTGAACATGAGGAGAAGACATTAAGCGAAATCGATCTTGTGTCAGACGAGGAAAGAAACAGGCTGTTATACGAATTCAACAATACGAAAACCGATTATCCAAAAGACAAAACGCTTCATCAGCTGTTTGAGGAACAGGCGGAGAAAACCCCTGATCATACAGCAATCGTATTCGGCAGCCAGCGGATGACGTACAGGGAGCTGAACGAAAAAGCAAACCAGGCAGCCAGACTGCTCAGGGATAAAGGCATTAGCGCCGGCTCTATTGCGGCGATCATCACAGAGCGCTCTTTCGAGATGATCATCGGCATCATGGGGGTGTTAAAAGCAGGAGGAATGTACCTGCCGATCGATCCGGAAACGCCGAAGGACAGAATCGATTATATTCTGGAGAATAGCGGTGCTGAATTGGTGCTGACCAAAGAACCGCTGCTTGAAAACGTTGCGATTGAGACGGTTGATCTGTGCGCAAATGATTTGCAGATACAAAGCGTGAAAAACCTTCGGCCAGTCAATCGTTCGAGTGATACAGCCTACATTGTCTATACATCAGGCTCAACCGGAACGCCAAAAGGCGTGGTCATCCCGCACTACAGCGCGGTCCGGGTCGTGAAGAACACCAATTATATTGATATCCGGCATGACGATGTCATCCTCCAGCTGTCCAACTATTCGTTCGACGGGTCGATATTCGATATTTTCGGTGCTCTTTTAAACGGCGCCACACTCGTCATGATCGAGAAAGACACGGTGCTGAATATCAGCGAACTCGCAGAAGTGATCAACA
>NZ_BCVZ01000037.1 GCF_001592005.1 Bacillus sonorensis NBRC 101234 = KCTC 13918 | reverse complement strand
GAAGGAGCTGCTTGAGGATAAAAAGAAAAGTGTGCTTTTGCAAGCTGCTCCATACACATATAAAGATTCTTCAGGAACAACGAAAACAATCAATTTGAGAATGGGACATTTAAAAAATGACAAGCATCCCATCACAGGCGTTCCGTATGATAAAGATGGCTTTCCTATTTTTGAAGTGAAACATACATTGCCTCTTGATAAAGCTGATTATAAGAAGACCCGTACTGCACAATTTTCAATTCTTAATAAGAAACTATATAAACAGATTAAAGAGAACCCCATAATACAGAAAGATTTAGGGTTAACCGATAATGAAGTTTTAATGTTACAAGCGGGCTTTACACCTAAGAAATATACCTGGCACCACCATCAAATTCCTGGGCGAATGGAACTTGTTGATTCTGAAATCCATGCAAAAACAGGACATACCGGAGGCCAAAAAATATGGGGGGGAGACTCATAAATAGAAAGGGGAATAGATGATGATTCAAGAAATAAACTGGCTTAGTCCATCAGAGTATAAAGAACTTTCAAATAAAGAAATTAATGATGTAGAAAATAAATTGAAGGTAGCATTTCCATCCGACTATAAAGAAGTTGTTAAGAAATATCAGGGGTGCGTACCTTTAGATAAAAACGTTGTTGAAATTGGAAGTTTTAAAGAGTCTTTTAATTTTCTCCTTACAATTGAAAGCGATGAGTATATAGGAATACTAGAAGTTTACGACTCTATACAAGATCGATTAGTAGAAGATGTGATTCCGTTTGCAAATGATCCAGGAGGAAACTTTTATTGTTTTGATTACAGAGATTCCTCTGAACCTAAAATTGTTTTTTGGGATCACGAAGAGGCTTATACAAATCCAGAAAAAGCGTTGATTTACGTTTGTGAGAATTTCACAGAATTAATCAATGGACTAAGACCTCTTAAAGAGGATGAAGAGTAGTTTTTTAGCACCCAGTTTTATTTGGGTGCCTTTTTATGTCCATCTTCGAGAAAAATCCGACAAAAAAGGGGATAAAATGGAGGCCTTTTTCTATTCCACTTTGTCATACGATAGAGACAAGAAAAATGAACGTGAATATTGAGTCCAAGATGGAGAGCCTGCGGAGGCTGATCTTTTGCACATGGTTATATTGTGCAGCTGATTGGCGGCCATTTTTTTAATGGCCAGAACGGGAGCCGCACCTATCCCTTATCAAGTGTGAACTCGGATGTATTGAATGATGATGGTCGTCAGCTTCACAGGAGGAGCGGCCGGAGTCTCGACCGAAGATAAAGGCGAAACTTGAAGCATTATTGAAGTAAAAGGGGCAGGCATTATGCCTGCTCCTCTGTCTTTGAACTACCGAGATTCATTTGAGGATTTAAGGAAACTAATGAACAATGGTGAAATGACAATTACTGTTATAATTAATAAGAGTTTGCTAGATATTAAATTTACAAATGTAGTGTTAATTATATATAGGGCTAAAACCATTAAATAAAAAGCCAAGTAAACATAACCATACATTTTCTTGCTGAATGGTTCTTTCATGTAAATCAAAAGAAATAGCCCTGCCATTAAAACTAAGAAAGTCATAGTTTCCCCTCTTTCATTTTTATTGTAGAAAAACCCCAGTTGGAACAGCTGCATATCCAAGTCCAGTAAAACGTATTCTAACACCATGCCCTTCATGTTCGTCTTAAATCATTTGACCAAAACCAACTAGTCCGCCTCCGATTACTCCGGCAATTGTGCTTGCTAATTGTGTAGGAGGTACGGGTATAAACCTTGATATTGCAGCAAGACCAGAGGTTGCTCCACCCCCTGCTTTAAATGATTGATGTAGTGTTCTTGTTTCATTACAGTCAAAATAAAGATTATATCCCCACCAGTAGACATTATGACCAGATCGAAAGAACCATCTATATTCTTGTGCTTAATGAAATTATACTAGGTGTAATGAATTAGAATTTTGGAGGGATAAATCAGAAAGGAAACAAAAAACGATTAAGATAAGGAAGGTATGGCGTAACTATGTTGCTCTTTGAATAATAGGTCTTACTTTATTTCTACACCAACAACATCCTCAAATTTAATGTGAGTTGTGTCTCCAGTTAAGGCGATTCAAGCATGGAACGGCATCAAAAATCCCAATAAAATAAATGCCGAAAAAAAGATTCGTGCTAGATGAGATGGGATCACCTTGATTTCATTAAACACCCCCCCCTCCTTTAACAGGCATTAGGCAGATATTCAGGCTCTCCTCTTCCGGAATCACGCTAAAAAGCTTCCTGTCATAAAACAAGGAAGCTTTGCTCTTTAAAAAGAATCTGCCCGCTAATCCTTTATCAAGAAGCATTTAAAATAGCGAATATACGGTTATTAACGGCGCCAAAAGATTTAATGTTATTTTGTATATTAGAGAATAGAATCACATATTTGTTCCCTGTATGGCTAAAGCTGTTTAACATGTTGTAGCCGGGCATTACGCCATGATTTGAATAGCTGCCCGGAGAAACGTAAAAGCCCATTCCATAAGTCGCTTTATTAGGCGTAAACATTTTTGTGAAGCTTTCATCGGAGATGATCTTTCTTTCTAAAAGTGCTTTATCAAACAAATACATATCATAAGCAGTCATATAAATATCCCCTGCTCCATACAGCTGTGATAAGTCAGGTATGTCTGGAGTATACAGCTTTTTTAGCGGACCGAGTTTATAGCCCGTTGATGGATGGGACTCTTTAGCAAAGGATTTGTAGAATCCTGCGTGTTCCATGCCGGCAGGTTTAAAAATATGATTTGTAACATATGTTTGTAAAGATTGTCCGCTCAGCTTCGATACGATGTATGCCAGAACAGAATAGTTGGAATCTCTGTAGTCCCATTTCCCGGGTGGATTTTTAATTCCTTGAGTCTTAATATCCTTTAAAAGATCTTCCGGTGAAATATATCCGTTACCTTCAATATGGCCTCTAATTCCTGATGTATGAGTCAGCAGATTGTAAAGAGTAATGTTTGACCCGTTTGGAAAATCCGGTATATATGTGGAGACCGGATCGGTTACAGATAAAAGGCCTTTTTCTTCAAGCTGCAAAATAGAAGCGGCGATGATCGCTTTCTGTGTAGAACCAATATAATAGACGGTGTCAGGTGTATTTGGCACTTTTTCCTCGCGGTTTGCGTATGAGTAGCCTTTGCTTGTAACAATTTTGCCTTCGTTCACGATCAACGCTGTTCCACTGAAGTCAATGCTTTTTAAATAATCATCCAATTGTTTGTTGTCGTTTTTCGTGACGATTTCACTGCGGGTTTTTTCTTTTTTATGCTTCCCTGTCTTTTTCTTTTCTGGCTTTGTTTGCTTTTCAGTTGCCTGCAAATGATGTTCCTGCTGATCGCTGGGTGTCCCCGGAAAAGCAATGTAAATAATTCCGCAAACAAGAAGGAAGGCCGACAGGAGAAATAACCTTGCTTTGTTGCGCTTTCTTCTTTTCGCTATTCTTGTTTTTCTGTATGTTCTGGACATGACAGTGCTCCTTATGTAGAGATGTGACGTATTTACTGACGCATGATCCCTTTAAAAAGTTTCTTCCAATTGTATATGTTTTCATACATGATCCTGAAAAGCTTATATTTTTCAAAAATTAACACTTGAAATAGAACAAGTGTTCGCATAAAATGAGTATATATGAAAGGAGCGAGAGGATGGAAAAATTGCTGCGCCGGGCCATGACAGATGGATTTCCCGTTGAAATCATTTACATGAAGAAAAATGAATTTTCAAAGCGGACGATTTTTGTCAAGGACATCCAAAATGGTTATGTTAAAGCGTTTTGTTTTCAAAAACAACAGATCAGAGTGTTTAGGTTTGATTCGATATTGGCAGTTTTTCCGTTTCAAAAAAGAAGCAACTCGGTTCATTATGCGTAAAACGGCCTTCTCCGCACCTCCTCTTCCATTTTTGCCTTCCTGTTTTAATATTCCATCTTTTGTTATAATGAAAGTATTACATGTATTAAAGAGAGCGGGCGTTTACCATCTATGCTTCAGACAATCAATAAAACCCTGGGAAAAATAATGCCTTTGCTGACGCCTGTGAGCGTCATCTGCGGGGTATTGCTTTCAGAACATTTAAATGGATTTGCTGCTTTTGTACCGTGGATTTTTGCTTTTATGACCTTTGCCGGAAGTTTAAGTGCCAACTTTCAGTCGTTGAAAGCCGCTGTGGTTCATCCACTGCCATTGCTATTGGCTCTATTTGTTTTGCATATATTTATGCCGGTACTGGCATGGGGGACCGGACATATTGTGTTTAAAGGCGACCCATTGACGATTACGGGGCTTATTCTCGGCGTCGTAATACCGACCGGCATAACGAGCATGATTTGGGCTGCGATGTATAAAGGAAATATTGGGCTGACCCTGTCGGTTATACTGGTGGATACCATTCTCTCCCCCTTTATCGTACCATTCAGTCTTTCGGTGCTTGCAGGAGCACAGGTTGAAATGGATGTAGCGGGCATGATGAAGGGACTGTTCGGAATGGTCGTAATCCCTTCTTTGTTGGGGATGCTGGTCAACCAGTTTTCATCCCCTGACAGAACGGCGCGTTTAAGCGCAAATTGCGCCCCATTTTCAAAAATGGGTTTGGCAGCAGTGGTGGCGATCAACAGCTCGGTTGTTGCCCCTTATTTAAATTCGGTCGATTTTCGCTTTTTAACGATTGCAGTCACGGTGTTTGCAGTCGCTTTTACCGGCTATATCACGGCCTGGTTCTTAGGCAAAATGATGAAACGGCCTCAGGAAGAAATCGTCGCTTTAATTTTTACCGGAGGCATGCGGAATATTAGCGCTGGGGCCGTCCTGGCCACAAGTTTTTTTCCTGCGCGGGTAGCGGTGCCCGTTGTGATCGGCATGCTGTTCCAGCAAATTCTGGCGGCCTTGTATGGGCATCTGCTGGCAAGGAGCGAGTCGAAAAGAGCGTATCAGTTGGATAATAAAACAAGCCTGCCTTCATAGAAGGCAGACCTTGTTCTTGTTAGATATGCCAAGTTCCTTTTGTGATCAAATGGACACGCTCCCCCGACGTGAATATCGATGTCGTCTTCCGTTTATTCAGATTCAATAGAGAGCAAGGAAGGACGATTTATTTCATACCCCTGTTCAGGCTGATCCGTATTTCGCAAAATTATTGGTCGTGCGGCAAATAGCCGGCTTGGCACTCCATTGCACTTCTGTTGCCGGATCTTCAGGCGCGCTGAAACAATCGCGAAATTTGTGGTTAAAGGAACGATAACGGCAGGGAGGCCGGTAGGAAAGTTGGCGTCCATTTCATTAGAATGAATTTCAAGTATTGTCCAGATTGTCTTTATCAAACGTTTGTTTAAATACAGGCAAATTACGTCTGCGATATAAAATTTCGCTTAAATCGTCCCTTTCCACTTGCCATCTCTATAGGCGCGTTTTTTCTCATATCTTACATGAACTGGATGTGATTGATTAGTAAGAAGCAAAGAATAGCAAGGGTCGCTCTTCTTAGTAAAGCAAATACTTTTTTCTGATATCCATAAACCGCTTTTGTTCAGCTTCGTATTTTTTGACGATTTCCTCAACTGAGGCCCCTTCTTCAATCATGGTTTTGACCCAGCCGTTGCCGATCAGACGATTGAAATTGTTGGAGGAAAGAAATTGAAAGTCCTCTGGGTACAAATCATGTATGGTTTTAATGATGGAAATGCCGGTTTTTACAGGCTGAAAAGCGGACCGGTTTGTCACATACAGCTCTACCCCGTGGCATAATTTATTTTGATGCTTTGAAAATGTCGGTGTAAACGAAGCGGCTCTAAATCGAACGCCGGACAGTTTCAGGCTGTTTAATTTTTCAGCGAGCTCAGTGCTTTTTATGAAGGGAGCGCCGATCAACTCAAACGGCTTGGTCGTTCCTCTTCCTTCAGAAATATTTGTTCCTTCGATTAAGCCAGTGCCGGGATAGACTGCACTAGTATCAACCGTCGGCATGTTAGGGGAAGGAAGGACGAAGGGAAGCCCCGTATCTTCAAAAGACATGCGCCGTTTCCAGCCCTTCATTTTGACAACGGTCAGATCGGCGCCGATGTTGAATTCCTGATTAAACAGCTTCGCGAGTTCGCCGGCCGTCATACCGTGTATTAATGGGATGGGATATCTCCCGACAAAGGACGAATAATTTGGGTCGAGAACAGGCCCTTCGACTTTGATCCCTCCCTGCGGGTTGGGACGGTCCAGCACGATAAATGGAATGTCATTTTCTTTTGCCGCCTCCATGGCATATGCCATCGTGTAAATGTAAGTGTAGAAGCGGGTTCCAACATCGTGGATGTCGAACAGGAGGACGTCGATGTTTTTCAGCATCTCCGGAGTCGGTTTTCTCGTATCGCCATAAAGACTGTAGACGGGAAGACCGGTTTTTTCGTCGATATACGATTCCACTTTGTCCCCGGCTTGAGCGTCGCCCCGAACGCCATGCTCCGGCCCGAATAGCGCCGTCAGCTCAATGTCCGGGTCTTGATGAAGCAAATCGATGCTGCTGTTCAGTCTGGAATCCACCCCTGTAGGGTTTGTGATCAAGCCCGCTTTTTTCCCTTTTAACATTCCTTTTTTATTCATGAGCACTTCAATACCCGGTGCGACTTTCGCTTTCTTTTCTTTTTCCGGGGAGGCCGCTGCTGCCGTTAATGTACCGAAAACGATAACTCCGGCGAGCAGCCAGAACGCTTTTTTTCTCATCGTGCTCCCTCCAGTTTAAGCGGTTTGCCGTTTTTTATATTCAATCCGTACCCGTATTCGTAAAGAATTTCTCCGGGCTTTGTCACGGAAGGGATATCAACGGGCAAGGTTCCTTTAGGCTTCGCTTTTCCAAAAATGACTTCAACACCAGCCGGAATGTTTGGCTGTCTGAAGCGTCCGTTTGAGAAGCCTTTAAAACCATACACCGCAATAACCGCTTTTGCTTCTTCAAAATTAGCCGTGTCATATGGGTTGCGGAGGCTCATTAAGACGAACTTTTTCTGTTTGGCCTGTGCGTATTTCATAGCGGCTCGCGGAAAAACGGTTGCCCATTTGCTCGAGTCTTCAATCGTATCGTCGATGACGCCGTCGTTTACAACCGGATCATTTTTGACTACATATGACCCGGTGATCACATAATCAGCTTGATCGACCAGCTTTTGAATGTCTTGATTAAACGTTTTCTCGGCAAATGGGTATTCCTTTACGACTGTCTTTTTCTTTATTCTTTTGATTGTCTTGGATATGGCTTTTGCCTGATCTTCGTATGGAGCGAGAATGAGTATGGTGTCACCTTTTTTCGGTTTAAACGGGAGTGTTCGATCATCGTTTTTTAAGACGGTGACACCTTCTCTCGCCATTTTCCTCTCTGTTTTTTCATGCTTCCTGTTTCCGACCGTTTTCAAGGCGTATTTGATTTTGTCCCGAAGTGATGCAGAAGAGCGGGAGTCGAGAATGCCGCGCTTGCTTTTTAAAGAAAGGATCCGTTCCACCGAGCGGTTGATTTGCTCAATAGGAATGTCTCCCTGCCGAACGGCTTTCAAAAGAGCTTCATATACATTGGCCAGGTTTTTTTCCGTCTCCAGGGATGTGACTGCCGCCGGCATAAGGGCGATGTCAACACCTGCTTTAACGGCCATAACGACGGCTTCCTCTTGGCCGAAATTATCGGAGATGGCTTTCATATTTAATGCGTCTGTTACTATGACACCGTCAAATCCAAGATCTTTCCGCAGCAGGTCTGTCATCACTTTTTTGGAGAGTGTTGCCGGAACCATGATATCCCGGCCGTCCTTTTTGCTTTTATAGGTCGTATCATCGAATGCGGGGAATTGCACATGAGCCGTCATGATCATATCGATCCCGGCGTCGATCGCTTTCTGAAACGGATAAAGCTCAACGCTTTTCAGCCGCTCTGCATCATGCGGAACGAGCGGCAGGCCATAATGGCTGTCAACCGCTGTATCTCCGTGACCGGGGAAATGCTTCGCTGTGGCGATGATATGTTCATTTTGGAGCCCTTTCATCGCTTGGATACCAAACCGGGCGGTTAATTCAGGTTTGGAGCTGTAGGAACGGACGCCGATGACGGGGTTGGCGGGATTGTTGTTGACATCGAGCACCGGGCTGAAATTAACGTTGATTCCTAAAGCCGCCAATTCCTTTCCGATGATGTTTCCCGATCGGTAAGCATTTTGCGCTCTTTTCGTTGCGCCGATGGACATATTGCCCGGCAGGTTTGTGCCCGACTCCAGTCTGGTGACGATCCCGCCTTCCTGATCAATTGTAATAAAGAGCGGTACGCCGCGGCTCGCTTTTTGCAGGCTGTCTGTTAAGCGCACCGTTTGCTCCGGCCCAGTGACATTTTCGGCGAATAAAATCACGCCGCCAAGATGATATTTTCGGATAATGCCGGCTATTTCATCATTCATTTCTGTTAATCCTTTCGCACTTGACTCCCCTTTTTTCTTCCAGTTTCTAAAATCAGGCATGAGCATTTGTCCGATTTTCTCTTCCAGCGTCATTTCACTGACCAGTTGCTTGACGCTTTGTTCGGAATCGCGTTTTGCCTCGGCTCTGCCAGAATTGGACTGTAAGGCCGCTGATGCAAGCAGCATGCCGATCAGCGCGTATCGAAACAGTGCTTTCATATTGATTAATCCCTCCTATTTATGGTTTAGCGCTTCATAAATGCCGGTGATCACGCTTCCATACTTTCCGGTTGAAAATAAATCGCCTTCAAACTGATTTGGGTTTTTCGCCGGATCGATGACAGGAGAATGTTTTTTATTGGTCAATAAGATAATGCCTAATTGATACGCCGGGTCGATGATGGTGACGGTCCCGGTCCAGCCGGTATGTCCGTAGGCCCTGGTGCTCGCATGCTTTCCGAACATCCACTCCATATCGGGATTGCCGTTCAACCGCCAACCGAGCCCGTATGTGGCATCTGTTTTTGACGGCGCGGTAAATTGAGAAATAACAGTCTTGTCAAACAGCTGTTGAGAGCCGTAACCGCCACCGTTGAGCATGACTTGGAGCAGCACCGCCATTTCTTCAGTGTTTGAGAATAAGCCGGCATGGCCTGAAATGCCTTCCATGGAATAAAACGCTTTTTCATCGTGTACTTCTCCTTGCAGGGTATAGCTTCTGATGTTAGGAAACGAGATGACGCCGTCTCTCGTATTTCCCATTAATTCGGTTGCGGCGAACTGCGAAGGCTGAAAGCCCTTTTGCAGCGGGTTAAACAATGTGTGGCGCAAACCGAGAGGACGGTAAAATTGTTTTTCAACATAGCTGTCCAAGCGCCGGCCCGTAATGTTTTCAATGATCAGTCCAAGCAGCATGTAGTCGATATCGCTGTAGATTTGTTTTGTGCCTGGTTCATATGCTAAAGGTGTTTTTGAAAGAAATCGTAATGTTTTTTTTCTTGTCTGGGAGTAGAGCTTTCCGGCTGTCTCTGGATCATAATAGTTCCAGCTTGCCGGAAATCCCGCTGTATGCTGAAGCAAATCGATGACGCGAAGCCCGTCTTTTCCTTTGATGGCGTCTTCCGGCTGATCTTTAAATTCGGGAATATATCGAGAAACTTTTGCGTTGAGATCAAGTCTTCCGCAGCTTACTAAATGCTGAAGGGCAAAATTGACGGCATACATTTTTGTGTTGGAGGCAAGGTCAAACATCGTATCTGGTTTCATTTTTTTTGGATGTTTCAGCCGATGGAGTCCGTTGTATTTCTGTTTGTATCCGTATGCTTCTTTTTTCACGATTTTTCCGTCTTTGATTATAAGGAGGGAGGCGCCGGGAAATCCGGACGCAACATCCTGTTCGATCAGCCTGTCAACTTGTTTCAATTTTTCTGAAGAGAAGCCGGCTTCTTCTGGATTTTTCACTTTCTTTAAAACGGGAAATGATTGCTGGTGTCTGTCTTTTGTATAAGCCGTGTGTGCAGATGTTGGAGACGGAAATAGAAATGAAACAGCGAACAGCGCTGAAACCGCGCCGATGACCACTTTGTTCATGCCGCAGCCCCTTTCTTACCGACGTGTTAGTGGAAATATTAAACAAACGTTTAATCAAATTCAACCGCCATATCATCGTTAAAGCCGAATGCGTATGTGAAGAAAAGGCCTGCAGCATAGGAGATGAATAAGCCGATCAAGTACAGAAAGATTTGATGGGTATGAACGAGAAATGAAAGAGGGAGTCCTGATACGCCGATAGATACGGTTGCGATTTTGAAAAAAGCTTGAAATGCCCCGCCGACACCTGCTCCAAGGCAAGCGGTTAAAAACGGCCGGCCGAGAGGAAGCGTCACTCCGAAAATGAGCGGTTCGCCGATGCCGAGCATGCCTGATGGGAGTCCGCCGGCGATCGCTCGTTTTAATTTCGCTTTTTTCGTTTTAAGATAGATCGCAAATGCGGCTCCTACCTGCCCTGCGCCGCCCATTGCCAAAATCGGCAGGAGCGGGTCATCCCCGATTGAATTGAGCAATTCCATATGAACGGGTGTCAGTCCTTGATGCAGGCCTGTGACGACAAGCGGCAGAAAGGCTGCTCCCAATATAAATCCGGCGAATATGCCGCCAATGTTTAATATGGCTAAAAGCCCCGAAGTAATTGCATCAGAAATGAAGCCGCCGACCGGCATGAAAATCACGTAGGTGACGATTCCTGTGAGCAGCAGGGAGACGGTAGGTGTGACAATGATATCGAGTGAATGAGGAACAAAACGCCTGACCCGCTTTTCGATAAAGGCGATAAACACTGCGGCAAAAAGAACGCCGATCAAACCGCCTCGTCCCGGGAGAAGCGCTTCGCCGAAAAGGGTAATATCCGCTGCAGCCGGATTCAGGATCAAAATACCCGCCAGACCGCCGAGCGCCGGGGACCCGCCGAATTCTTTGGCCGCGTTCACGCCGACCAGAATACCCAAATACGCAAACAAGCCGGAGCCGATGACGGTGAGGATGATGGCGGTCTGAGACTTATCATCCAGCCAGCCGGCCTGGATTACGGCTTTGGTGATGCCCGTAATCAAACCGGATGCGACCAATGCAGGAATAAGCGGGATAAAAATGCTGGCGATTCGGCGCAAAAACAATTTAAAGGGTGTGGCATTTTTCTTGGAAACGGCAGATTTGTGTTTGGCCGCGGCTTCTTTGACATCAAAATGATCCGCTGCTTTGAGAAGTTTTCCGAATTCATCTGATACATGCTGTACGACGCCAGCGCCGAGGATGATTTGAAGCGTCTCCGCTTCGACAACGCCGATGACTCCGTTCAGCGTTTTGATCGATTCGATGTCTGCTTTTTCTTTGCTGACAGGCGTGATCCGTAAACGTGTCATGCAATGGGTATGGTCTGCGACATTTTCCGCCCCTCCCATATACTCCAAAATGTCCTTTGCCAAGCCGTAGTATTGCTTCTCATCGCTCATGATTTATCCCCCTTTGTTTCTTTCCGAGCCGTTTGTTTCCATCATCCGGATGGCTGCTCTTGTCTGATCGATATACTGAACGGTTTCGTCATACCGCTCAGCAGCCATTCCCAAAAACAAAATGTCAATCATGTAAAGCTGAGCTAAACGAGAGGAGGTGGCAGCACTGCGAAACGGTGCTTCATTTGAACATGACGTATGCAAGGCAATATCGCATATTGATGAAACCGATGACTGTCCAAAGCGGGTTAATCCGATGGTTTTGACGCCGCGTTCTTTTGCCAGTTTTAAGACATTGATGATCTCGCGGGTTTCCCCTGAATGTGAGATGGCAAATACAACATCATGTTCAGCGGCATTAGCGATTAATGTGGCGACAAGGTGCATGTCTGTGAACGCGGTGGCCGATTTTTTGATCCGCAAATATTTTTGCTGGGCATCCTGTGCGACAATGCCCGAAGCGCCGATTCCGCAAAAATGAATCGTCCCTGCGCCGATCAGCATTTGAATTGCCTTTTGGAGAGTTTGGCGATCAATATTGCCATATGTGTCGCGGATGGCCTGTATCGAATTGTTAGCCGTTTTTTGAGCGATGGAATAAATCGATTCCTGCGGTATGATATCCCGGTAGCCGTGGTCAGCGGGTTTCATTAAATCTCCGGCGACGCGCATTTTCAACTCTAGATATCCTTTTAATCCAAGTGATTTGCACAGCCGAATCGCTGCAGCTCCGCTTGTCTTTGCGGAAGAGCTGACTTCATGGATGGTGCTGTTCACGATCTCATGCGGGTTTTCCAAAATATATTCAGCGAGTTTTCGCTCCGATTCCGGAAGCTTGTGAAGCATAGTCTGGATCATTTCCAATCCGCCTGCGGCCATTGTTTTTTCCCTTCTTTCACGCGTTTCCTTTATGAATGGATATGGCTTTTTCAATGTTGCCTTCTGCTTGCTTTAGCAGTTTTTGTGCTACAGCGGCTTCAGTATTTGTTTTCAACATGATGATGGCCGTTTTGACATGATATTCGGCTGATTCAAGCGTTTTTTCAGCCGTTTGCTGTTCGGCTCCGGTGACAGCTTGGATGATGCGGATCGCCCGCTGTTTTAGTTTTTCGTTGCTGACATTGACATCCACCATCAGGTTTTCATAGACTTTTCCCATTTGAATCATAGCCGTTGTCGATATCATGTTCAAAATCATTTTATGTGCGGTTGCCGCCTTCATTCGTGTCGATCCCGCAACTACCTCAGGACCGACGATGACTTCAATGCTGTGAGCGGCGGCTTTGCTGATGGCCGATTGCTTGTTGCAGGTTAAGGAAATTGTTTTTGCACCGGTTTTTCTGGCGTATGTCAGCGCACCGTGGACATAGGGAGTTCGTCCGCTGGCGGCAATGCCGATCACTGTATCCTTGTTTGACAGGTGAATCGCCTTCAGGTCGCGCATGCCTAACTCTTCACGATCCTCGGCACCCTCGACAGCTTCGAATAGCGCTTTTTCTCCTCCTGCGATCAGCCCCCTGACTGTATCGGGAGAAATGCTGAACGTCGGCGGGCATTCCGCCGCATCGAGTACACCGAGCCGCCCGCTTGTACCGGCGCCGATGTAGATGATCCGCCCTCCTTTCTTTAACGAATCGACGGCATAATCGACGGCGATTTTTACATCGGGCAAAACCGCTTCAACCGCTTCAGCCACCTTTTTGTCCTCTTCATTAATGATTCTCAGAATGTCAAATGTTTCCGCCTGATGGATCTGCTTTGTCTTTTCATTTCGGCGTTCGGTCGTTAAGGAGCTGAGATTGCTGTTTTTCATCCGGCATCCCCCTGATCAAAATAGATTATATTTCTTAATTTTCAGTATATTTTTGTTGGAATTTTATTTCAATGAAAAATTGATGATTGTGAAATTTTATTTTAAAGAGGGTCTAAAAGCTGCTGTGGAAGAATACAATCAAGCGCAGTTTGAACTGCGCTTGCATCTACAGCTCATCCAGTTGATGTTCAGACATGACGCGAAATCCTTCTTTTTTAAGAAGAGCCGCCGTAATGCCGTTCCCGGCAATTTTTTGTCCGGAGAAACTCCCATTGTATATATTGCTGCTTGCGCATGATGGGCTGTTTTCTTTTAAAATGACGGTGTCCGCCTGAATCTGCCTGGCGATCTCGAGCGTTTTATAAGCCCCTTTGATATAAAGGTCTGTTACGTCTTCGCCCGATTTGGTTAAAATGACGGCGTCGCCGTTTAAAACATCTTCGCCTGTCCCGCCTTTTATTTCTGCCGGTTCCCTTGGTGTTTGAAAACCGCCGAGCAATTCAGGGCAAACGATCATCGCTTTATTTTCTTCAACGAGTTTATTGATTTTCTCGACATAGCTGTGCTTCCCGTCATAGCGGCATTCAATGCCCGCCAAACAAGAGCTGACCAATATCATGTCTGTGCTCTCCTTTCCGTGCGTAAAGCTACTCATAGTGTAAACAAAAACCCTCATCATTTCTAAGAATTTCAGACAAAAATTTTGAAAATAAAAATTTTAATTTACCTCTTTACAAACAGGCAGCAACCTGTATATAATAAATTTTGTCAGCTTTACGACAGCTGTTGGAAATTGTGATTTGG
>NZ_BCVZ01000036.1 GCF_001592005.1 Bacillus sonorensis NBRC 101234 = KCTC 13918 | reverse complement strand
GGATGACAAAATCCTAAAACTGAAAACCGTTTTAGGATTTTGTCAACAATCTAAAACAGCCTTCATTTTTTGAAGGCTGTTTTTTAAATTAGATCGGCCACCAGTGAAAACCGTCTTTGGCGAGAAGGTCGTCAGCGGCTTTCGGCCCCATGGAGCCCGCTTCATAGTTTGGCGCCAATGTTTTGTTTTCTTCCCAGTATTGTGAAATCGCATCGACAAAGCTCCAGGAAAGGGCCACTTCATCCCAGTGGGCAAAGTTTGTCGCGTCGCCGTGCAGACAGTCGAGAATCAGCTTTTCATACGCTTCCGGCGTATTGATGCCGTCCCCGCAGTTATGGCAATAGTCGAGCTTAATCGGCTGCGCAAATGTGCCGCCGCCAAGCTTCCTCGCATTTAAATGGAGGGTGATGCCCTCATCAGGCTGAATATGGATCACCAAAAGGTTCGGATGCATCGTATTGCCGTTTCCGTAATACAGATTCATCGGAATATCCTTGAATTGCACGACGATCTGTGTTGATTTTTTCTTCATTCGTTTTCCCGTCCGGATATAAAACGGCACTCCGGCCCAGCGGAAGTTGTCAATCAGCAGTTTGCCGGCGACGAATGTTTCCGTGTTGGAATCTTCGGCGACATTTTGTTCATCGCGATAGGCCGGAACCTGTTTGTCATCAACCACACCGGCGTCATATTGGCCGCGGACAAAATACTGGTCGACTTCGTCTTTTTTAATTGGACGCATGGCTCTGAGCACTTTCACTTTTTCGCTGCGGATTTCTTGAGTGTTCAGCTTGATCGGCGGCTCCATCGCAAGCAATGCGACCATCTGCAGAATATGGTTTTGAACCATGTCTCTAAGCGCCCCTGATTTCTCGTAATATCTCGCGCGGTCTTCGACGCCTAATTCCTCGCTTGATGTAATTTGAATGTTTGAGATATAGCGGTTCGTCCAAAGCGGTTCAAATATTGCGTTCGCGAAACGGATGACCTCGATATTTTGGACCATTTGCTTGCCTAAATAGTGGTCAATCCGGTAGATTTGATCCTCAGAAAAGGCTTCGCGAATCTCTTGGTTGAGCGCTTTTGCACTTGGCAGATCGTGGCCGAACGGCTTTTCGATGATAAGGCGTGACCAGCCGTTTGTCGAAGTGACGCCCTCTGATTTTAAGAACTTGGCAATCGTTCCGAAAAATTCGGGTGCCATCGCCAAATAAAACATCCGGTTATTCGGAATATGATATGTATTTTCCAGCTGCTCGAGCAGTCCGTTTAATTCTTGATATGAGTCAGGATTTGTGACATCAAACGGGTGGTAATAGAAGTGGGATGTAAACTCGTCAACATCCTTCTCATTTAATGGAAACTTTGAAATTGACCGCTCCACGGTGCTGCGGAAGTCTTCGTTTGTCCAAGGACGTCTTCCCACACCGACGACAGCGAATTCATCGCCGATTTGACCGTTTTCGTAAAGCCTGTGAATAGACGGGTAAAGTTTTCGTTTTGCCAAATCCCCTGTTGCGCCAAATATAACGATTACAGCTTTTGGTTCAATGTGTTCTTTTTTCAACTAAACGTACCTCACTTTATTCGAAGCATAAGTTTATTTTCTTCATTTTAAAGCTATTAGTTCCTTAAAGCAAACATTTGAGACCATTTGATGCGAAAAGTTTACTGAAATCTTCTGGGGAATTTTTCTTACATTAGAATATAAACGTGATCAAAAGACCTGCATTTCTTTTTTTGCGGTCTTCCTGTATGCTTGTAGATATGATCAGCTTTACAGGAGGAACGGACAATTGGAATTATTATTTTTAGGAACGGGAGCGGGCATTCCGGCGAAAACGCGGAATGTCACATCTGTTGCGCTCAAGCTATTAGAGGAAAGACGGTCTGTGTGGCTGTTTGATTGCGGGGAGGCTACACAGCATCAAATTTTACATACATCGATTAAACCTAGAAAAATTGAAAAAATCTTTATTACCCATCTGCACGGAGACCATGTATACGGCCTTCCCGGGCTTGTCAGCAGCCGTTCTTTTCAAGGCGGAGAAAGCCTCTTGACCGTCTACGGGCCAAAAGGGATCAAAACATATCTTGAAACGGTGCTTGATGCGACCGGAACGCACTTGACCTATCCTTTAGTCATTGAAGAGATTGAGGAGGGGATCGTTTTTGAAGACGATCAATTCATCGTAACGGCCAAAAGCGTTGTTCACGGAATTCCGGCCTTCGGCTACCGGATCGAGGAAAAGGACATTCCGGGAGCGCTCGATGCTGAAGCATTAAAAGAGGCCGGAATTTCGCCGGGGCCGGTTTATCAAAAGCTGAAAAATGGCGAGACGGTGACATTGGAGGATGGCCGGACGGTGAATGGCGCGGATTTTATCGGTCCTCCGAAAAAGGGACGGATCATTGCCATTTCCGGGGATACAAAGCAATGCGAGAACGTGAAGATACTTGCGGAAAATGCCGATGTGCTCGTCCATGAAGCGACATTTGCCAAAGGCGACCGGGAGCTTGCCGGTGATTATTATCACAGCACAACAGAACAAGCCGCCGAAACAGCCAAGGCGGCAGGGGCGGGGCAGCTGATTTTGACGCATATCAGCGCCCGTTATCAAGGTGAGAGCGTCAATGAATTGGTAAGTGAAGCAAAAGGCATCTTCCCAAACAGCACAGCTGCCTTTGATTTTTATGAATATGAAGTAAAGCGAAGATAAAAAACATCGAAAGCTTCCCGGAACCCGGGAAGCTTTTTGTTGACATGGCAGGATGATGGTGTATAATAAAACGTAATGATTTCGTTTTATGAGGAGGATCAACATGAGAGTGAAAATTACGCTGGCATGCACTGAAACAGGAGATCGAAACTATATTACAACAAAAAACAAACGGACGAATCCAGACCGGCTTGAATTGAAAAAATATTCTCCGCGTTTGAAAAGATACACGATTCACCGTGAAACAAAGTAACAAAACAAGCAGCCGGGCGGGCTGCTTGTTTTGTTAGTTCGCGGTTTGATAGACATACCCGTACTGCCTTTGCGCGGCGTACCATACGTCATAAATGGCGAGCTGGACGATATGTGGCTCATCATGATGGATCAAATGGGAGCTGTTTTTGGCTTTAATCCAGCCGCTTTGTTGTGATAGAGACAGCAGACTGCCGTGAAGCTTCAGCCATTCATGATGGGCTTTTTCGAGAGCAGGTGAGCACTTTCCCGAGGAGAGGACGAGCAAAGGAACCGTCCCCAGGTGCTTTTGCTCCTGTTTCATCATGTACAGGCTTTGGATAAACTCTTCATGGGAAGCCTCGGTTGAAAACTGTTTGAAATAGTCGGCCTGCGCTTCTTTTGGCAGAAGCGGAAGCACGGTTTGCTCCTGATGTTCACAAGCGGGATCCAGCAGTACAAGTCCGATAATGTCACCGCTGTACCGGCTGGCAAACAGCCTTGCGATGACGGCGCCGAACGAATGGGCGACAAATAGGTAAGGCGGTTTTACACCCGCTGCTTGAAGAAGCGCTTTTAATTCCTTCGCCATCTGGTCTGCCGTTCTTTTTTCCCTGGTTGGGCCGCTCTTTCCGAGACCGGCGCGGTCATATACAAAAAGGCCGAGCTCTTCGTCAATATCGGGCAGAATCTGCTGCCACGTATCTGAAGAAAAACCGTAGCCGGCTTCAAAAATAATCGTTGCGTCTTCTTTTCCTTTTCTATGTTTTGTATAAAACGTACACCCTTCAACTGTATATGTTCTCTCCGTTAAAGCTGGATTCATGGAGGTCATCCTCTCTCTGTATATGGTGTTCTATTAGGGAAGACGCATAAAGAAGGAGGAACGTTTCTCCATGAAGTAAAAAAATAAAAACCCCGAAAACATCGGGGTATTTCCAATCAAGATTCCATTACCAGGCTCTGTCGTACTGAACGGGGCCTTCGATCGTTGTATTGAGCTGTTTTGCCGCCGTTTTTGGCCAATAAGGATCTCTCAGCAGCTCTCTTGCAACAAATATTAAATCAGCACGTCCGTTTTGCAATATTTCTTCAGCCTGCAAGCCGTTTGTGATGAGTCCGACCGCGCCAGTCTGAATTTCGGCCTGGGCGCGGATCGTATCGGCGAAGCTGACCTGGTAGCCTGGAAAGACGTTGATGTCGGCTGGCACGACTGCACCTGAGCTGACGTCGATCAAGTCAACGCCCTGTTCTTTCATCCATTTGCCGAATCCCACATAATCGGCCACATCGAGTCCATTTGTCTGATAATCAGAAGCTGACACCCGTACGAATAAAGGACCGTCCCAGACTTCTTTTACCGCGTCAATCACTTCGCGGAGCAAGCGGTAGCGGTTTTCCGGCGATCCGCCGTATTCATCCTCGCGATGGTTGGAAAGCGGGGATAAAAATTCGTTAATGAGATAGCCGTGCGCTCCGTGTATTTCGATAATATCAAAGCCGGCCGCTTTCGCACGCTCAGCACCTTTTTTGAAGGCCTGGACGGTTTCTTTAATGTCTTCTTTTGTCATTTCAACAGGTGTTCGTGATTGTTCGTCAAAAGGAATCGCCGAAGGTCCGTAGATTGTGCCTTCTACTTCCGCTTTCCTCCCGGCATGCGCCAATTGAATCGCCGTTTTGCTGCCGTAAGGTTTTATTTGCGATGTTAAAGCTGCCAAGCCTTCAATGTGTGCATCATCCCAGATTCCCAAATCCTGATCGGAAATTCTTCCCTCCGGTGTAACAGCGGTGGCTTCAACCATAATCAGTCCGACCTGCCCGACTGCGCGGGATATGTAATGAGTCATGTGAAACGGCTGAACTTTTCCGTCCTTTTCATGGGAGGAATACATGCACATAGGCGACATGACGATCCGGTTTTTTAGTGTAACTCCTTTTAGGCTCCATGGTGAAAATAATTTTCGATTACTCATTTCTTTCGCCTCCCGTAAGTTTTCGAATTGATTATACCAATTCTGACCATTCTCGTCATATAAACTGCTCAAGTCGTTTTCAGACGTCAGCATCTTCTGTAAAATGAAATTGACGATATTCTATTTTTTGAAAAAAAATATTATAGGATACATCATGGGGAAAAAAGGGGGCCTTCTTTGTGAAATGGCAGACAGAGGAACAATTAAAACAGCTGTTAATTTCTCTCGTTCAATATGAAAGCATCTCAGGCACGAGCGGGGAAGCCGCACTCGCGGAGTATATGTACAATTTATTAAAAGACCGTTCGTATTTTCGAAAGCATTCCGATCATTTGAAGCTCCATCCGATGAAAGACGGCCGCAGTTTTTTGACGGCGCTCGTTCAAAAGCCCGCGAAAAAAAAGACGGTGCTGCTGCTCAGTCATTTTGATATCGTCGATACGGCGGACTATGGGGAATTTAAGCATATGGCATGCAAACCGCTTGAGCTGATGGATTCTTTGGCCGAGAAAAAAGACCTGCTCCCTGAACGGGTTAAAAAGGATTTAGAAAGCGGAGAGTGGCTGTTCGGCAGGGGCAGCATGGATATGAAAGCGGGTCTCGCTGTTCAATTTGCAATGCTTGAGCGGGCGATGAACGGCACTTTTGACGGAAATCTGCTTTTGATTGCTGTGCCTGATGAAGAAGTGAATTCACAGGGAATGATTGAGGCGGTCCCGGTTTTGAAAGCGCTGGAAAAGGAATATGACATACAGTTCACAGCCTGTTTAAATTGTGAGCCAATGTTTGAAAAACATCCGGGAGATTCGAACCTTTACGTCTATTCAGGAAGCATCGGCAAGGTGCTGGCCGGCTTTTTCTGCAAAGGGATTGAGACTCATGTCGGTGAACCGTTTTCAGGCTTGAACGCGAATCTGATGGTGTCTGAAATCAACCGGCTTCTCGAATTAAATGTCGGCTATTGTGAAGAAGCGGACGGTGAGGTAACACCTCCCCCGGCCAATCTGATGCAAAAGGATTTAAAAGAGGCGTACTCCGTGCAGACTCCGCACACTGCAGTTTCGCTGTTTAACGTGTTGATGATGAAGCGGTCGGCAAGCGAGCTGCATAGCATGCTGCTGGATACCGCTAAAAAAGCGGCAATCAATATCAAAACGAACATGGAACAAAAAGTTCTTGACTATCAGCGCTTTGATGCCTTTACCCCAATTGAACGGAATATCTCTGTCATGACCTTTGAGGAGCTTGTAGAAAGGGCGCGGGAAAAAGCGGGCGGAGCGGAAGCCGAACGCGTGCTCAACTTTGCGTTTGCCAACAGAGGGGAGCTCGGAGACCGCGATTTTTCTGCGAACATCGTATCTGAACTGATCTCCCTCTGTAAGGACGACGCGCCGATGATCGTGCTGTTTTACAGTCCGCCTTTTTATCCCGCCGTCTCTTCAAAGGACGATCCGCTCATTCAAGAGACGATCGGCGATGTCACAGCGTATGCTGCCGGCCGGTACGGCCTTTCGTTTGAACAAGTTCAATACTTCCCGGGCCTGTCGGATTTAAGCTATCTTCAGCTGCAAAAGCAGTCGGTCGATGCCTTTACAGACAATATGCCGCTTTTTCAGAGGGGCTACTTTCTGCCTGACGGTGAAGAAAACACACTGTTTGTCCCTGTCTTGAATATCGGACCTGTCGGAAAGGATCCTCATAAATGGACGGAGCGCCTGCATGTCCCTTTTTCGTTCAGCACGCTGCCCGACTTGATTCAGCTTGCGGTTGGCAGATTGCTGGCTTAACCTGAGCGAATCCTCCGGTGTGATCTAAAAGTGGCCGCCCCTGCTGCAGAAAACATTTAAAAAAGCCGAACCGCTATTGGTCCGGCTTTTTTTATACGTTGACGGCAAACTGGTCTCTGATCTCCCTGGACCGCTTCGCCGCTTCCTTCACACAGTCCGCCACCGCTTTTTCAAATTGGCGCGCTTCAAGAACGCGGAGACCTGCTTCCGTCGTTCCGCCCGGGCTTGTAATCTCTTTTCTCATGAGAGAAGGGTCCATTCCGGTTTCAAGCATTTTCGCCGCCCCTGACATCATATCGATAATCAGCTGTTTGGCCGTTGATTCATCGAGACCCAATTCCCCGGCTGATGATTGAAGCGCCTCGACAAAGCGGTAAACAAATGCAGGACCGCTTCCTGCAACTGCTGTAACCGCATCAAGGTCGGATTCTTCAACGGCTGTGACACTTCCGATCGTCTGAAAAAGACCGGTCACTTCGCGAATCTGCGCTTCGGTAACGAGCGGACTTGCCGCAAAGGCTGTCGCTGATTTTTGTATTGATGCCGATGTATTTGGCATCGCCCTGACCACCGGCAATTGCTGTCCGGCATAGTGCTGAATCGTATCAATCGGGATGCCGGCAAGTATCGAAACCACAAGCTGGTCTTTTCTTACATATGGCCTGATTTCGCTGATGCCCGCTTCCGCATCTTTCGGCTTCATCGCCAAAACGATCGTATCGGACATGTTCACGACTTTCCGGGTATCCGCTTCAGCACGAATCCCGTACGCCCCTTGAAGCTCCATAAGCCGGGCTCTGTTAGAGTGGTTGGTAACGACAATCTGACCCGGTTTAACTGCACCGCTTTTGACAAGTCCTTTTATCATGGCCTCGGCCATCGAACCAGCTCCGATAAAACCTATATGCTTCATATATTGATTCCTCCTTCTTGAAAAAACAAAAAACCTTTCCGTCATCTTATAGGACGAAAAGGTTTCGCGGTACCACCTACATTAGCATGTCATATGCTCAGCTCTTGCCCGTAACGCGGGAAACGTTTAGGTTTGCCTAAGCGCTCAGAGGGCAGGTTCAACAGGAAAGCGGGCTGTGAAATTTTTCAGCCGGGAATTTCACTCTCTTTTTCGCCATTTGCCTGTTTACTATTCCTCTTCATAGCGTCTTTATCATTCAAGTTGATCGCAGCATTTGTTTGTTGTTCATTATGCTACGGAGAACAAGCATGTGTCAACAGGCATTTTCAGCAAAAATGACATGCGGGGGAGAAAACGGTAAAATATGATCAATATGATTTCGCAGGACGAGGGAGAAGAACATAATGAAAGATGAACGCATCATTCCAATTTCGTTGCCGACTCCGTTTGCAATCGGAGACGTCAATATTTATTTGATAAAAGGAGAGGCGCTGACATTGATTGATGCCGGCCCGAAAACAGAGAAGGCTGCCGCTGTTTTAAAGAACAAGCTTGCTGAGCACGGGCTGACACTGGATGATATTGATCAGGTTGTGCTGACACATCATCATGCCGACCATGCCGGATTGCTGGATGAATGTCCCGGCGCAGCCGTGGTCGGACATCCGTTCAATGAGGCGTATATCAGTCAGAGCCCTGCTTTTATCGAAAAACAGCAATCGTTTTTTACATATTTATTTAAACAGTTTGGAGTTCCCGATACTATGGGGTCCCTGAGTCTTACGGTCAAGCGGTCCTATCGCTTTTCATGCAAGCGGTCTTTGACGAAAACCGTAACGGAAGGCAGCACGATTGACGGACTTGAAGGTTGGAGGGTGCTTGAGACGCCCGGGCATGCCTCTTCTCATATTGCGCTTTTTCATGAGAAAAGCGGCAGTATGCTTGGCGGAGATTTATTGTTAAAGCCATCCTCTTCAAATCCTTTATTAGAAACGCCGCAAAAAGAGGAAGAGCGATCAGCCCCGCTCTTGGATTATCTGGCATCAATCAAACGGCTGCATGAGCTTCCGCTCTCGGTTGTTTATCCGGGGCACGGCGAAAACATTACCGCCATCCAAGAACTCATCGCAAGACGCCTGGAAAAACAGCGAAGCCGGGCGGATGAGGTGTACCGCATGCTTTCGGAAAAACCTCATACCGCATTTGAAATATGCCGGAAGCTGTTTCCCGCCGTATACGAAAAAGAGCTGTTTCTGACAATGTCTGAAACAGTCGGACAGCTTGATGATTTGCAATCACGCGGCCTCATCGCCAGCGGGGAAGCAGATGGCATCTTTTATTATCATATAAAGCGGGTGGAAAAATGAACAAAAGATTGAAAGGCAAAACCATCCTGATCACAGGAGCGTCAGGAGGGCTGGGCGAACGAATCGCCTATTTTTCGGCAGCAGAGGGGGCGGAAGTGATTCTTGCCGCCCGCAGCGACAGCCGTCTTAAAACAGTGCAAAAAAAAATCACGTCAGAGTTCGGCGCCGCATGCCGGACACTTGTTTTGGATGTCAGCCGGACAGAGGAAATAGAAGCGGCTTTCAAAACAGCCGGTCCGGTTGACATACTTGTCAATAATGCCGGTTTTGGCATTTTTGAAACCGCCATCGAAGCGTCTCTTGAGGACATGAAATCGATGTTTGAAGTCAACGTGTTTGGACTGATTGCCTGCACGAAGATGGCACTGCCGCATATGATTGCGCAAAACAGCGGTCATATTATCAATATCGCGTCGCAAGCAGGCAAAATTTCAACGCCGAAATCAGGCCTTTATGCTGCGACAAAGCATGCTGTGCTTGGGTTTTCAAACAGCCTGAGAATGGAGCTTGCCGATACCGGGGTGAACGTGACAACCGTAAATCCCGGTCCGATTAAAACTGATTTTTTCAAGACAGCCGACCAAAATGGAGATTATGAGGAAAGCATCGGCAAATGGATGCTTACCCCTGACAAAGTCGCACAGAAAGTCGTCTCCGCCATGATGACAAATAAGCGCGAAATCAATCTTCCTTCCTGGATGAACGGGGTAAGCAAGCTTTATCAGCTGTTTCCATCCATTGTTGAAAAAGTAGGCCGGGGCGCTTTTTATAAAAAATAGATGGATCATACCCCGACCGTACATTTCCGAAAAAAAGATTTGCCTTTAGGCAAGTCTTTTTTTGTTAGCGTTTCCTATTGATCGTCTTTTTCTCCGTTCAATCAATAGGAAGGCGTAAAAATTCATATAAAAGCAGGAAGACTTTGTCCCCCTAGAGTTGCTGAACTGAGATTTCTGTTCATACTTTTGCCTCCCTGTGATCTGAAGGCACTTGGGCTGTGTAAGGCAATCGTTATACAAAGTGTGTTCCAAAAGAGTTTCTGTGCCTCTGGAAACACAAGCGGACATCCGACCAAAAATAAGGTAAAGGACGCTTTCATCTCGCTGTTCTAGTTATATAAAATAGCACATGGGCGAATAGGAAAAGTAATTTTTTACCATTTTTTTAGTATATCTCTGTTTCGAATAGAACATGTGGAGCAGACTCGGAACAAAATATCTCAGCGAAGGAGTTTCTAAGGTGCAGGAAGAATGGAACCAAGTGATGAAAAAAAGATGCATCATATGGTTGATCATGGGATTATGTACGGCTGTCATATGGCAGTGTCCTCAAGAAATCAAGGCTTCAGGCATTCAGGATAAGTACGCGAATTTTGCAGAGCTTGCTGAAAACGAAACAGAAGGTGTAGATTACAACATAGAATATACGGACAGGGGCACCGAATTGCTCGTCTTATCTCCGCACGGCGGCGGTATCGAAGGAGGGGTCAGCGAAATTGTGCGGGCCTTCAGCGATGAGTATTCAACATATTTGTTTGAAGGGATTAAATCTTCGCAAAATCTGGATTTGCATATTACGAGCAATCATTTTGATGAACCGACTGCGTTGGAAAAAGTCGCAGAGCACAGCTATGTTTTATCAGTTCATGGGTATAATGACACAGAGGAACATACACTTGTCGGGGGAACGGACAAGGAAGGCGGACAAGCGATCGTCGATGCGCTAGTGGAAAGCGGTTTTTCTGCTGAACTGGTGGATGAAAATCATCGATTGGCAGGCACCGATCCCGATAATTTGAATAACAAAAATAAGACAGGTCTGAGCATTCAATTGGAGATCAGCATTCCTCAACGGGAGGCTTTTTTTTCGCGATTTGGGCTGTGGACAAGGGAAAGCTCATGCAATAAAAAGTTTTTAGGCTATGTGACGGCTATTAAAAATGTGCTGAAGGAAAGATATAAATAACAATCGGATGTTTGTCGCACATTAAAAGAAAACAAAAAGTGAGGGGTGAATTTGTTGATCTTTATTTATAATTGCTATGGCGGAACACATTCATCTGCCCTTGCAGCCGCATATCATCTCAAAAAACTTCCATTCGGCAGAAAGCCGACGAAGCATGAAATCTTAAATACGGATTGTTTTAATCAATTAAGTCCAAAAGAAATGGGAAAATTAATCTTTCACGGTCTTGATGAAGAAGGCCATAAAGTATACACCATCGGCAGAGGGTCATCAAAGGCGGTGATTCCGGCGATGCGGGGCGTTCTTGAACTGTTTGAAAAAAACGGGACACTGCATGAAAAGGTCGTCTTTTCAAATACGTCCCCTACGGTGCCCTTGGCTATGACCTTTGGCGGCTTATTTTCAAGGAGGCTGAAAATCGATCCGATCGGCGTTCCATTATTGGTTTTAGGTTCTCGGCAGGCCAGCCAAAACATCATAAAACTCGTAGAGCGCACAAAAAAACACGCAAAAATGACTTCTTCGATGATTGAAGTGCTTGATAACGGCTTTGCTGGCTAGGGCCGCAATATAACAGTATCAAATTGAATCAGGTTCTCCGCTTCCCGTATGTGCAGGCATACAGGAAGCGTTTTTTATTTAAATTTCATTTTATACAAATATCAATTTTTGTGAGGAAAGGACATTTTCTAAAAAATTGAATATCGATAGAGGATATTGTTGAAATTGAACGAATCTATAACCTTAGAATTATTTTCATTTTTTTTAATACTTTGTAAATTAAAGGGGGGATGTGTAAAAATTCCGCTTTCATTTTGCTGAGAAATCAATGTTTGGAATAAAAATGGAAATCAGGCCGAGAAGCGCGGATTTATATGTATTATACATATTTGGTTTCATATTCAACGATAGAAGTAAAGCGCCGAAAATAAAAAACAAGACGATAGGAGATGAAAATCAGCACATGAAAGTTTATCGAAATAATAATCAAAGCCGTCTGTTTGAAAAACCTTCTGCTAAAATCGGACAAATTAGGGGGCCCCTATGAAAAAACTGTTTTCTATTTTTCAAAACAAAAATTATGCGCTGCTGTTTTTAGCATCTTTCGCCTCGCAAATGGGTGGAATCATTGGACTGACTGCACTTCTGTATTATCTCCTTGATCGCTTTTCGCAGCAGCCCGCATATGCCACCATAACCGAGCTTATGTTGTCTTTGCCTACATTGGCCGTATTTTTTCTTGTGGGCGTTTTCGCTGACCGGTTTGACCGGCAAAAAATCGCCAAGAATTGCGACTGGATTTGTGCCGGTTTATCGATTTTATTATTGTTATCCCTCTATATAGAATGGATGCCGTTTACATTTGCAGTCTTATTTTTTAGAAATGCTGTAAAAAGCTTTTTCAATCCCGCCCAAACCTCTCTCATACAAGGAATTTTATCTGAAAACGAGTATTCAGTAGCCGTCGGATTGAATCAAATGGTCGCCAGTTTATTTATGTTGTTCGGCAATGGACTTGGCGTATTTTGTTATTGGACGCTTGGAGTGGAAGGCGCCGTTCTTGTTGACGCAGCCAGTTTTGTAGTCAGCGGCCTGCTTATACAAGCCTGCCGGATATCCAAGGAGGTTCGTATGCCGAATGGAAAGCATTCCATTCGACAATTGAACATTGCCAGTGTATGGAATGAATTTAAGCTTGGCTTCAGCTATATACTGCAGCATAAATTGCTGCTCGCTCTCGTGTCCGGATTCAGCCTTTTCGGTGTTGTAAATGGAGGGCTTTCGGTCATGCAGGTATTTATTTTAAAATACAAGCTTGCCCCTGAAACCTATGAAGAAATGTCCATTGTGCTCGGCATTGTTTTCGGTGCAGGATTTTTGACAGGCAGCATCGCTGCATCGATTCTTTCTCAAAAATTGAAGCTCTATCACATATTGATTCTAGCGCTGATTGTCTCCGGAAGCGCCACGATTTCCGGCTCCCTGGTCAACAATATTTGGCTTTATATGGTCAGCTCCTTCTTCATCGCCCTTTCGCTTCCCGGCATCAACATCGCGATTGGCGGGTGGATACCAAGCATCGTCAACCCGAAAATGATGGGAAGAGTGCAAGGCTGGATTAATCCGGTCATGATGCTTTCACAGTCGCTGACCCTTCTTTTCATTGCAGCGCTTTATCCCGCATTTATAGCGCTTGAAAGCCTTTATTGGCTCGTCGGAGGAAGCCTTATTGCCGTCGGTATATTTTACATGCTCATCCTGCCGAAGTTTTTGGAACTGAATCAGGCAGCTGACGTCACGATAGATTAATGGTTGAACATGCAAATCTGATCAGCGAAAACGCCCGGAATGGAGTGAATCATAAGATGATACTATGTTGTTTGCCGTATGCCGGCGGATCGGAAGCAGTATTTTACCCGTGGAAGCGCCATGTAAATCCGGAAATCGAGATTTATCCGGTACAGTTAAAAGGAAGGGGAAAACGATTTGATGAGCCTTTTTACGAGAATATGGAAGAGGCGGTTCAAGACATTTTTGAACAGGTTCAAGGCGTTGTCAATGGCCGTGACTATGCTGTTTTTGGACACAGCATGGGAAGCCTTTTGGCATATGAACTTTATTACAAAATGGCTGAGGCCGATTCAACAAAGCCGGCACATATGTTTTTCTCGGGCTTTAAAGCGCCTAACCGGGCAGGGAATACAGAAAAACTGCATCTGCTAAACCATCATCTTTTTAAGGAAAAAATCATTGCGCTTGGGGGAACGCCTGAAGAGCTGATAAATCATGAAGAACTGTTTGACCTGTTTGTCCCCTTGCTAAAAAGCGATTTCAAATTGGTGGAAAATTATATTTATAAAGAAAGAACAGCCAAAATGGAATGCGATATAACCGTTCTAAACGGAAAGGGAGATTCAATGAATGCAAAAGATATATCAGATTGGCAAAACCATGCTGCAGGAAACTGTAAAACCCTTTATTTTGAGGGGAATCATTTCTTCTTACAGCACCATGTCGAACAGATCGTCCGGATGATCAACAAAACACTGACGGAAAGCCGCAGCTATCATCAGCTGTTTTAGTAAAAATTTTTAGATGAGCGCTGCTCTTCTATACGTGGGTTAAACAAAACAGTGCGGTTTTTAGGTCTTTTCACCCGAATATTTTTGACTCTGACTAATAAAAACATTTTCATACATCTTTTATATAACACTTCGATTGTAAAATACCATATATCCAATTCATAAAAAATTAACCATTATTAAACAATATTCCCATGGAAAATAATGAATTTTTTTGATAATCTGTTTTCACAAGACGGAGGTTCACTAAAAAATCGTTAAAAGAGCAACTACAGACCAATATTAAGAAAATATTCTATCAAAAAAGGAGAATAATGTATGGTTGCTAATCAGTCATTAAAAAATGGGGTATTTCAGAAAATGACAGAGAATGAAAAAGAATTAATACTACATCATTTTAACAATACGAAAACCGATTATCCAAAAGACAAGACACTTCATCAGCTGTTTGAGGAACAGGCGGAGAAAACCCCTGATCATACAGCCGTCGTATTCGGCAGCCAGCGCATGACATACAGAGAGCTGAACGAAAAGTCAAATCAGACTGCCAGACTGCTCAGGGATAAAGGTGTGGGATCCGGCTCCACTGCTGCGATCATGACAGGG
>NZ_BCVZ01000035.1 GCF_001592005.1 Bacillus sonorensis NBRC 101234 = KCTC 13918 | reverse complement strand
AGCAACCGGCCCGACAGGTCCAACGGGAGCAACAGGAGCAACGGGAGCAACCGGCCCGACAGGCGCAACCGGAGCGACCGGGGCAACAGGTCCGACAGGTCCAACGGGAGCGACCGGAGCAACAGGTCCAACAGGAGCGACTGGCCCAACAGGAGCAACGGGAGCAACGGGAGCGACAGGAGCAACGGGAGCAACCGGCCCGACAGGCGCAACCGGCCCGACAGGAGCAACAGGTCCGACAGGCGCAACAGGTCCAACAGGAGCGACAGGCGCAACAGGTCCGACAGGTCCAACCGGAGCAACGGGACCAACAGGCCCGACCGGAGCAACGGGAGCAACGGGAGCAACGGGAGCGACAGGCCCAACCGGTCCGACAGGCCCAACCGGCGCGTAATAGTCAAAAAGAGCAGCTGAATAGCTTTGTTCTAGCCGTTTCGTATGTTTTGTATGGGGAGGTTGAAGGGGTGTATGAAAACTTCGGTTTTCATGCGCCTCTTTTTTTATGTACAGAGTCGAAGGAAAATTTGCAAAAGAAAAAGGACTGCCACCAAGCTGATGCTCATATGACAGTCCTTTCTAATGAAACATTAATCAAATTCTAGCAAATGTTTCATCTCCATTTTGATTTCATTCATGTTTGGTTTGTAAGTTTCAACTCCCGAGCTTAGACTCAAATCAAAGTAATACTCCATTTTTTTGATCAAAGGCTGGACGCATCTCTTTTTCTCTTCTTGATCAAGATGCTGTGTAAATCCGTTGCTTTGATAAGTTTTTGCTGTATTCGCGTAAACTTTTCCAATCATAAAGTTCTTCAGCGCGGTTCGCTGAGCTGGCTCCAGCTCACTCCACTTAATATCTGGCAGGTAGATGTCTTCATTAAAATTATTAATGATATATTCCATTACATAAATAATAGACGGAATTCTTTTGCCTATATTGTATGTGAAATTATGCTGATGCCTGCGGTAGCAATAGACAGGTTTGTGTACATAATGCCGTTTCCATCCGCGTTTAATGTTTACGATGCTGTTGAGTGCATCTCCTGCGTACGGATTTTTGGAATCAACCACCCAGGAATAGTTGTGATCCCGATAAAAAGACAGTTTGAACAATCCGACCATGGGATATACTCCGGAACCGCTTCTTTCAAAAACCCTGCGGACTGCTTCATCATCCGTATATGATTGATAGACCCAGCTTCCGATTCGATTTCCATTCTGATCTACCAATAAAAAATCACCGTAAACATAATCTAAATCTTCCTGTTCAAAAAAACATTGCATAAAGTCGTTGAGTACTTCTTTATTTGCCAAAAAATCATCTGCGCTTATCGGCATGACATAGTCTCCGCCCGCTTCTTCAAAAATTTCTGCAAATGCCGTATCCGCCATACCCGAATTCTCCTGATGGCATATCGTCCTGATATTGGGGTATTTATTTTTATAAGAATTGATGATTTCCACCGAGCCGTCAGTAGAGTGATCATCTACAATAATGATTTCGACGTTTGGATATGTCTGATTAATAACGGATTGAAGACATTGTTCCAAAAAGTGGGCGTAATTATAATTGACGATTCCGACTGTTATTTTGGGCGGATGGAGAAAGGCTGTCCGGACGCTCGCTTTTGTCGGTTTTGCGAATTGGGAAATGTTCTCTTCCATTTTTTTCAGTTGTTTTTCAGATGAATAATATTCTTCGATAAAAGCGCGGTATTGATTTGATGTATAGTCATGTTCAGTGACCATTTCGACCAGTTCATCAATTGTGCTCCATACAAACGATTCATCATAAATGGTTTTGGCGCCGTAAAAATTGTGGACGAGCGGTTTAATTCCTTTTGCCATCGCTTCCATGACCGACATTTGCTGGCTCTCTAAAAGGCTTGTTGATATAAGGTAATGCTTATCTTCCAAGTATTTGTTAATGTCGCTCTGCCATCCGTCGACCTGGACGCTGTCCGCCAGATCGAATTCTTCAATCATCTGTTTAAAATATAAGTGATAGCGGATGTCTTGATATTGGCCGGCGATAAATAGCTTGTATCGTGGATCTTTATCATGGATTGCCTTAAAAGCATGCAATAAAAGCATCGGGCCTTTTTTATAATTAATGTAGCCGACGTAGGCGATATGAAACCCTTTGTCACGCTGCTTAAACGTATAATGGTCTAAGTTCACTCCGTTGGGAATGGTTATGGTCTTTGTTTTATGAAGGTTTTGCACTTGATCAACGATGTATTCCTCCATGTGCCTACCGTCAAAAACCACTTGATCTATGACATCCCAGCGGACTTGATAAGGATACGCCGTAAAAGCTTCATAGCTGTGAAGCCTGCAAATTAGAATTTTTTCATGCGCGAGAGGCAATTTGCTCCCGTATATGGTTAAGTTGTCACACCATTCAAACCAGCAAACATCCGCCCACTTCATTCCGGTGTCGATTTGTTTGAGATCTGTGACGATCAGCTTAAGCGTTCTGTATGATTGGGGGAGATGTTCAACTATAGGATTGATAAATGTATCTAAACCTGGTTTGACAAAGAAGATGATTTTCGGCCGCAGGTATCCGACACTGCGGAAGAGACTGAGTTTTTCCCGGAACAGCTGCTCTTTTTGAGCCTGCTCCATAAAAAGAGCAGCATCATCATACCATTCACAAGCTTCTTGTAAGCACCCTTTTTTTTCATTGATAAAACCCAAACTGATCAGCTTGCTCATTCCGAATGGATCGGTGTTCATTCTCTCTCTAATGAGCCGTTCAGCTTCCTCCCACTTTTTGTCTTCTATCATTTCAGTGATTTCACTTTCATTATTGGCAAGCTCCAGTGAGTGCAACAGCAGTTCCAATTCATTGTTTTGGCTCATCACAATCCTCCTGTCAGACGTTGAATTTCACTAGTAATATCTATATTCACTAATGGAAGGAAGTTTCCGGGTTATACATCCAAACTCTATTTGCCGGATTTATGATAAGGGCACAAACAAAATGTTCTGCTGTTCATAATCTATTGGAGTGAAGATAAAGTAACGATAAGGAGTGGATGATTTGATCACAATCAGTCTCTGTATGATTGTCAAAAATGAAGAAGAAGTATTGGCAAGATGTCTTGATACCGTAAAAGACATTGTAGATGAAATCAATATTGTCGATACCGGTTCAACCGATAAAACAGTAGAAATTGCTAAACAATACACGGATCGCGTCTTTTTCTTTGAGTGGATCGGCGATTTTGCCGCCGCAAGGAATGAATCGTTTAAGCATGCCACAAAAGATTATATTCTTTATCTTGATGCGGACGATGTCCTGCTTGAAAAAGACCGGAAAAAATTAAAAGAATTAAAAGAAACGCTTGATCCGTCCGTGGATTCTGTTTCCATGTATTATGACGCCGGCACGGATGATTTCGGTAATGTGACGCTGAGATACCGCCGCAACCGTCTTGTAAAAAGGGAGAAAAATTTTAAATGGAGAGGCGACTGCCACCAGTATCTGGAGGTTTACGGAAATATCATCAATGCCGATATTTCGGTGACACATAAGAAAATCCGCCATTCAGTCGGACGCAATCTCAATATCTATCAAAAGAAAATCGACCGCGGCGATGCTTTTTCACCGAGGGACTATTTTTACTATGGAAATGAATTAAGAGAAAACGGCCATTATGAGAAAGCGATTGAAAGCTATAATAAAAATATAGAAATGAAAGAAGGCTGGATTGAAGATAAAGTATACGCGTGCATCAATAAAGCGGACTGCTACAGGTTTCTCGGAGATATGGAAAATGAGCTTAGATCGTTGTTTCAGTCATTTGAATTTTCCAAAACGCCGCGAGCCGAGACATGCAGCAGAATCGGCTATATTTTTCAGCGCCGGCGCGAATATCAGGCTGCTATTTACTGGTATGACCAGGCGACAAAGCTGGTGCCTGACTCAAATAAATGGAGCTTCAGCTATCCGGCTTATTACACGTGGTATCCGCACCTGCAAATGTGTGTATGCTACTATAATTTAGGCGATTTTGAAAAATCGTACCAGCACAATGAAGAGGCAAGAAAATACCGTCCAGAGGACAAATCTGTTCTTCATAATAAACAATTATTAGAAAGCAAATTGGGGCTTTCTAAATAATCAACAAAAGACTTACTGAACAAGTAGGTCTTTTTTTTTCGCATCAAAAAAGATATCGAGCTGAAACTCAATTTCCGTCAACAAGTCTATTTTTTGCTAAAGCATTGTTTCCATAAGAATAAAATCGGTATTCACGTTATCATGGCGGCTGGGTTACCCCGTTGGTTCTGATTGGCCATTCGTTCGATTGGATTCACATAAATCGAGTTTGAAGAATACAAGATTTTGATTTGAAACATCAGATCTCCTTATACCATCGTTCCTTCATTAAATAGAAAAATGAACATTTCCGGAACTTCAAGTAAAGTGAGATACCCAGCCGTGGCAAGTTACCAGAATCGATCATAAATTATTTTGGAACTTTGCCAAACCAAGGAGGAAAATAGATGATTCCGTTAATTAATCTCAAACGGCAGTTTCAAACGGTTAAACACGAGATTTTAAAAGAATTTGAGCGGGTGCTAGACAGCGGGCAATATATTTTGGGACCGAAAGTAAAAGAGTTGGAGAAGAAAATAGCGGAAAAACTTGGCGTTCGTGATGCGGTGGGAGTCGCCAACGGGACGGACGCTTTAGTGCTGACGCTTGAAGCATACGGGATCGGCAAGGGGGATGAAGTCATCACAACCCCTTTCACTTTTTTCGCGAGTGCTGAAGCCGTCTCAAGGGTCGGGGCGACACCGGTGTTCGCGGACGTCGATCCTGAAACATACAATCTCGATCCGGCAAAGATAGAAGAACGCATCACCCCTGCCACAAAAGCGGTCATTCCCGTTCATATTTTCGGCCAGCCGGCTGATATGGATGACATTATGGCAGTTGCCAAAAAACATGGGCTGCTTGTGATCGAAGACGCCTGCCAGGCATTTGGCGCAACATATAATGACCGTCCTGTCGGCAGTCTCGGAGATGCGGCTTGTTTTTCGTTTTTTCCGACGAAAAATTTGGGGACATTGGGTGACGGAGGGATGGTGACGATATCAGATTCTGAAGCCGCCCAACGTGTAAGAACACTCAGAACGCACGGAACAAGCGAAAAATACTTTCATGACAAAATCGGCTTCAACAGCCGGCTTGATGAATTGCACGCCGCCGCCTTGCTTATTTTTCTAGAGAAGATCGACGGTTGGAATGAACAAAGAAGAAAAATCGCCGGCCGGTACCGTGAGGCTTTGGCTGAGGCGTCACACCTGACGCTTCCGAAAGAAAAAGAAGACCGCTCCCACATTTACCATCTCTTTTGTATCGGAGCGAAAAACCGCCGGGAGATCATGCAGTCGCTTGAGGCGCAGCAGATTCATACAGGCGTTTACTACCCGTGCTGTCTTCATCTGCAGGATGTTTATGCTTCACTGCCTTACAAAAAAGGAGATTTCCCAGTAGCTGAATCATTGTCTGAAACGCTGTTCGCCATTCCGATGGATCCTTTCCTGCCAAGCGATGAACAGGATCAGATCATCTCTGTGCTGCTGGCAAGTGGGGGAGGGGAGTGATGACGCTTCGTGTTGGCTTAATCGGCTGCGGCTATATGGCAAAAAGACATCTGCGCGCTTTGAGCGGCTGTCATGAAGCTGAGCTTGCGGCCGTCAGTGATGTCGAAAAAGACAGAATGGCTGAAGCGGCTGAATACTATGCATCCCTGAGAGGCGAAAGTCCTGCGATAGCCCATTATCCGCAATATACGAGCCTGCTGGCCGATACGAAAATAGAGGCTGTGATCATTGCGGCCGTTTCAGGTCTTCATGCGGAAATGGCGAAACAATCTTTGCTGGCTGAAAAGCATGTCATTTTGGAAAAACCGATGACACTGTCGCTGGAGGAGGCCGATGAACTCATTCAGCTGGCTGAGCAAAAAAACTTGAAGCTCATGGTCTGCCATCAAATGCGCCATCGGCCGATTATGAAAAAAATAAAAGAAACGATAGCAGAAGGGAAATTAGGGAAGCCATACTTAGGCGCGGTTTCGCTGCGCCTCAACCGCTCTCCCGCATACTATGCGGCAGCTTCGTGGCGGGGGAGCTGGGAAAAAGACGGAGGAATGCTGATCAATCAGGGGATACATCTCATTGATCTTCTGCAATGGTTTTTAGGAGATGTGACAAGCGTATACGGAGAAATCCTTACCGCGGCGCCTGGGAAGGAAACGGAAGATGTAGCGGCCGGCATCCTGACTTTTGCCAACGGGGCAAAGGGAATCATAGAAGCAAATATTGTAACACAGCCAAACAATCTGGGAAGCTCGCTCTCTATCTTCGGGGAAAACGGTACGATTTCATTGGAAGGCCCTTCTTTCAACCGGATCTCCCGCTGGTATATCGCCGGAGAAGAGGGAGACATAGAGGAAGCGTCACAGCTGATTGCTCTATCGGGCGAACAGTCTGCGATGTATCAAAACTTCATTCGCGCAGTCCAGGATGGTGAACCGCTGCTGATTGACGGAAAAGAGGGTAAAAAAGCGCTGGAAGCGATATTCGGCATCTATCAATCCGCATTGATCAAACAGCCTGTACGGCTTCCGCTGTCTTCATTTCAAACCTCTGATATGAAAAAGAAATAGTTTTGTGAATTAGTAAATCGTCCCTTTCAAAAAAGAATATGAAACATATTTTATTAAAGGAATGTATGAAGGGGCGATTAAATACATGAACAATCAAGAATATCAAAACCAGACGATAGCTGTCATAGGTTTAGGGTTTGTCGGTCTGCCCTTGGCTATGCTGTTGGTATCCAAAGGCTTTCCGGTCATCGGAGTTGATTTGGACGAACAAAAAATCAAATCCTTAAAAGAGGGAAGCAGCTATATTTCTGATATAAAAGGCGAAACGGTGAAAAACGCTGTAAACAGCGGCTTTTTCCGGCCAGTTTCGGATTATCGGCTGATCAGGGAAGCCGCTGCTGTCATTATATGCGTCCCGACCCCGTTAACAGATGACTCGGCGCCAAATTTGGATTATGTGACAAAAGCGGCAGAATCAATCGCCGGGCATCTGCAAAAAGGCCAGCTCGTGGTCTTGGAAAGCTCGACATACCCAGGCACGACGAGGGATATGGTCAAACCGATTCTTGAAAAAAGCGGCCTTGTCTGCGGAAAGGATTTTTATTTGGCCTATTCCCCCGAACGCGTTGACCCGGGAAATCAGTTCCCGATCGAAGTCGTTCCGAAGGTGGTCGGGGGGACGACGGAAGCGTGCCGGGATAAAGTATATCAATTATACAGCAGGATTTATCAAGAGGTCGTTCCGGTTACATCCCCCGAAACGGCAGAGCTCACAAAACTGCTGGAAAACACGTACAGGTTCATCAATATTTCATTTATTAACGAGTTTGCGATGATCTGCGACCGGCTCGGCGTGGATGTATGGGAAGTCATCAAAGCGGCCAGTACGAAACCGTACGGATTTGCGGCATTTTATCCAGGCCCGGGGATCGGCGGCCACTGCATACCGGTTGACCCTTTATATTTGCAGTTTGTCATTAAAAAAATCGGCATTTCAAGCGATTTTATTCAGCTTTCAGAAGAGATGAACGAAAGAATCGTCCGCTATATTGCCGAACGCGCATTGCAATTGGCTCAAAAGGAAAAGGCTACAGAAGCAAACATTCTCATCTACGGCGTTACCTATAAACGAAATGTCGCGGACGTCCGTGAATCAAAATCACTCGACATCATCGGGAAGCTGGTCGGGATGGGAGCGGAGGTTTCTTATCATGATCCTCATTTTCCGGAGCTTCACATCGGCGGCAAACAACTTCGCAGTCAATCGATTGATGCCGAGTCACTGAAGGATTATGACTGTGTCGTCATATTGACGGACCACGCCGAACTGCCGAAAGAACTGCTCTTGCACCATGCAAAGGTCGTATTTGATACGAGGGGGGTTTTAAGAAACGGCTCAGGAAAAGCTAAAGTCGTTCAGCTTGGAAGCGGTCTTTCATAGCGATGTCTTCGATCGCCCGAATACGATCCATCATGAAAACGGCCACCAGACCGAAAAGCCGCTCGGAACGACCGGTGTTCACACTCACGCCCAAACCGGTTCAGAATACAATGTGGTAAAACAGAGCGTAAAGGGTGAGGACCGTGTGGATCGGAATTTTGTTGATCATCTTGGGGTTGGGGATCAGTATTTTTGCCGTCAGTCTCATTGTCAGCTATTTGTTTGTGCTTCCGAACCGAAGCAGCTATGAAGAAACGTTTTTCAGCGGGATCAAGAATGGGGAAATTGTTGATGACGTGTTTCAGTCACATGATAAAGAGGAACTGTTTTTGACTTCTGCCGACGGCTGCCGGCTTCATGCGATGTTTTTCCCTGTTCCGGATAGCAGGAAAGCCGTGATGATCACCCATGGCATTAAATGGTCGCTGTTTGGGGGCTATAAATATGTCGAACTGTTCCAGTCGCTCGGCTACCATGTGCTGCTCTGCGACAGCAGATGCCACGGATTAAGCGGCGGATCGCATGTTTCCTATGGCTTTTATGAAAAGAACGACTTGGCATTGTGGGCGGATGAGCTTGAACACAAGCTTGGAAAAGATGTATTTATCGGTGTGCTCGGCGAATCGCTGGGAGCGGCGGCTGCCGTTGAACTGATGAAACAAGACCGCAGAATTCAGTTCTGCATCGCGGATTCCTGCTTCAGCGATTTAACCGAACTCTGCCGCCATCAGCTGAAAGGGGTTGTCAAGCTTGCCGTGCCGCTTCTGATTCCGCTGACAAGCAGACTGATTAAAAGGAGGCATGGCTGGAGTCTTGCCGACATTTCTCCGGTCCGCAATCTTGAACAGACAGATACGCCTCTTTTCATCATCCACGGCAAAAATGATCAGCTTGTGCCTCCGCAAATGGCCGAACGGCTTTACGAGAAGAAAAAGGGGGTCAAAAAGCTGTATTTGATTGAAGGGGCCGGACATGTCGGCGGGTTTCGCCAAAATCCGGAGGAATATTTCCGAAAGGTTCAAGACTTTTTACTGAGGGTGGAGCCTGTCAAATAGGTTTTGGAAGCTATTCTGCTGCGGCCGATTTTCTCCGTGCTTCATCTATTTTACCGGCATGCGACATTCCCCAGTTCATCATTTGATTGATGATGGGTATGAGAGTTTTACCGAATTCTGTTAAGCAGTATTCGACTTTGGGCGGAACCTGCTTATAAATTTCGCGGTGAACAATGCCGTCGCGCTCCAATTCGCGGAGCTGAAGGGTCAGCATCCTTTGGGTGACGCCGGGGATTAAGCGGCGGAGTTCATTAAAACGTTTTTTCCCATCGATTAAATGAAACAGAATCACGCTTTTCCATTTGCCGCCGATAATATCTATCGTCGCTTCTACAGGACATGAATAACCGCCGGGGGCTGTGCAGTCTGCCGCATGTTTTTTCATCTTGATCTCTCCTTAGTATAAAAAATGATACTATCCAACAAAAATGTGCGTACTTTTTATCTTTTATTATAATAATTAAAATGTAATTGAGAAAGGAATATACGCTATAGCAAAGGAGAGAAACAGATAATGGCAGATCAATCCAAGAAACAGGAGATTCTTGATGCATTTCAATTCAGACATGCCACTAAAGAATTTGATCCTGACAAAAAAATTTCTGATGATGATTTTCAGTTTATTTTAGAAGCGGGCAGACTGTCGCCAAGCTCAATCGGTCTTGAACCGTGGAAATTTGTCGTTGTTCAAAACAAAGAGCTTCGCGAAAAGCTCCGCCAAGTTTCATGGGGGGCGCAGGGGCAGTTCCCGACGGCCAGCCATTTCGTGCTGCTGCTCGGCCGCACGGCAAAGGAAATGAGGTATGACTCCGACTATGTCGCACATCAATTAAAGCATGTGAAAAAAATGCCGGATGACATCATTGAAAATATGCTCAAAGAAGACGGTGTGATGAAAAGCTTTCAAGACGGCGATTTTCACTTGTTTGAAAGCGACAGGGCGATGTTTGACTGGGTCTCCAAACAAACGTATATCGCACTTGCCAATATGATGACAGCGGCCGCTTTGATCGGAATTGATTCATGCCCGATTGAAGGATTCAATTATGACAAGGTTCATGACATTCTTGAAAAAGAAGGGCTGCTTGAAGAAGGGCGGTTTGATATTTCGGTCATGGCCGCTTTCGGATACCGCGTCAAAGAGCCGCGTCCGAAAACAAGACAGGCGCTCGATCAAGTAGTGAAATGGGTCAAGTGAAGAAAAAAAGACGGTTCAGAAAGAGAACCGTCTTTTTTGATGTTTACATGTGATTGATGTTGCGTTTTTTTCGCTGGTAAAGGTAAAGGCCGCCGCCAGCTGCAAGCAATAGAAGACCGAGCATGAGCCAATTGTAGAAAGTTGTAGCTGTGTTGGGGAGAGATCCGTTTGCCGGATCAGCCGGTGCTTGCCCTCCATTCCCCCCGTCATGGCCTGAACCATTTCCAGAGCCGCCGTTATGGCTTCCGCCGCCCGGAGCATCCGGACGTTCGCCGCCAGCCGAGCCGTCTTGTGATCCCGGAGGGGCTGAAGGCGTTCCGGCATGACGGGCATGTAAGACGGTATACTCGCTGAAATGGTCAACATAGCCGGCGACGGTATGGTCTTTGCTGTAGCCGTTCTTTACTTTTGTAAAGCGGTCATGCTTCCGGTCGACATGGTAGACGCCAGCTTGCTTGTCAGGATGATCCACCTGGAAAAACAGTCCGACAGGCTCCTTGAATGAGCTGACGGCTTTTCCGTTTTGCTGAATGCTGAAATCATAAACCTTTGTGACCGCCTGTTTGATGTTTTTTCCAATCCTGATGCCGATTTTCGTTTCTTCGTCTGCCAGATTTGCAGCCGGCAGCTGCATGGCGATTTTGTCATTCTTCAATGTGATGCTTGGATCGTTTGTTCTTGCTTTTATGAGGTTCGTCTGCGCTTTTGTCATGTTCAGCCTGATGTCTTCCCGTTCTGTTTCAGGGAAATAGGCGATCGCCTTGTTCGCGTTTTTTGCGTATGTTTTGAACGGCTCTTTCTTCAGTGTCCAAGTGCCGTTTGTCTGCCGGTCCGGCAAGAAGACTTCCGTAATTCTGTTTTCGATGTTCGGTGAGACAGAGTCGTACAGTTTCAGCTGTTCCGTGAAAATCTCATAATCGCTAAATCCAAGATCTACGCCGTTTTTGGCTTTTTTAAAGACGGTGTAGCCGTCACCGCCGCCGCCCATGAAGTTGTTTGTGGCGACACGGTAGGTTTTCTTCGGATCAAGCGGTCTTGACGTTCCTTTTTCATCGATAAGCTTCACATCGAGTATGCGTTCCCCTTTAGGCTTATTTAAAGTGAAAGTAACCGTTAAACCCGCCACATGAGGAAACGCCCCGCCGCCTTCTTCCACCTGGCTGACTCCATGCTCGAGCGCTTCTTTAATCTGCGCTCCGGTCATATCGGCAGCGTAAAGCGTGTTTCCGAACGGCATCACGGTGAGGACTTCGCCGAGGGTGATCTTGCCTTTGTCGATCCCGCTTCTGATGCCGCCGCCGTTTGTGATCGCAATGTCAGCGCCTCCGGCTTGCCTGGCTTTTCTCAGCATGCCGTCCGCGATGAAATTCCCGAGATTGGTTTCCTTTGATCTGACATGCTCGCGTTTACCATCAAGCGGAACATCGGCATAGCCGACCCGCTCCGTTTTGACGTCTTCCAATTCCTGCTTAAAATCATCAAGGACGTTTTTGGCATCAGGCTCCTCTGCCGCATGATCGTCAATGGCGATCAAGTCAAAGCTGGATTGGTCTGTTTGAATGATGCCGTCCTTATCAAAGGCGACATCGACTCTTCCAAGAAACTGCCCGTAGTCTTTTACTTGGGCGACGATCGTCGGCTCAGTGTTTGGAACGACTTCCAAATGGTCGACAAGCGTATGCGTGTGCCCGCCGATGATCAAATCGATTCCCTGAACTTTTTTGGCCAGCTCCAGATCGCGGTTGTAGCCGATGTGGGTAAGGGCGATGATTTTGTTGACTTTTTCTTTCTCTTTAATTTCTTTGACGGTTTTTTCGGCGGACGAATAAGCGTCATGAAAGGTAATGTTCGCACCGGGGCTTGACGTATATGACGTATCCTCGGTCGTCAATCCAAAGACAGCGACTTTTTCGCCGTTCACATCGAGCAGAATGTACGGATAAATCCCCGTTTCCTTCCGTGCGCCTGCCTTTAAGACGGCCGGTTTCTTTTGGAATCGGCTCAGCTTTGGTTCTTTTGCGACATCGACATTTGCGCTGACAATCGGAAATGATGGGGCTTCAAACGAGTGTTTGTTCGCCGGATCAACGGCCGCGCCATTTCCGCCGAGAAAATCGGCGAGCACCTGCGGCCCTTTGTCAAATTCATGGTTGCCGAATGTCATCGCATCATAGCCCATCATGTTCATCAGCTTAAGATCGGCGAGCCCGTTCCATTTTGTAAAATAAAGATCTCCTGAAAAGACATCGCCGGCATCAAGCAAAATATTGTTTTCCGTTTGTTCGCGGATTTCTTTTACTTTTGCGGCGCGCCTTGCCGCATCATCGAGGTGTGCATGCGTATCATTCGTATGCATCACCGTTAATCTCCAATGATCGTCATTCGGCGGAGGCTCTGAACCGTCTGTTTCAAAATTCAGCTTGTACACGCCATATCCGCTATTGGCCGATTCTCTTACAAAATCGATGTCCTTCGCTTTCTCAGCAAAAGGTTTTGCAAGAAGGGAGGATTCAAATGTCACCTCGGCACCTTTAATTGGCGCGATGGACCAGTTATTGTCGGCGGCCGGGTTGATCGTTCCTTTTTCAATAATGTAGTTCATCAGCACCTGCCGGTTTTCATCAGCAGCCGCATAAACGACTTTATCCTGTGTCAAATGCGGGAATCCGCCGCCTCCCGAAGCGCGGTAGTTGTTGGTGACAATGAGAAATTCCTGATCATCCTTCACCGGTTTGCCGTTATAGGCCAGGTTTTTGACGCGGCTTGCCTGCGGGTTTTTCAGTCCGCCATTGACATCGTATTTCGCCGGCTGTGTGACATCGATCTGATAGGTCACGCCGTCAATCACATCAAAATTATAGGATCTGTAATCTTGATTAAGGAGCGCCTGTTCTTCCGTTTTAGATGGATCAATTTGATTAAACTGGCCTGCGGACATCTCGATCCAGTCCTTGACTTCTCTTCCGTTCAGTTTGACGATATACAGTGTATTATCGTATAGATACAGATCTCCGATATTTTTTATGGCAAGGCCGCCGGCTTTGATATTCGTATAATAGTCTGGACCGTTTCGGCCTCCCGCTTTAAACGGAGCGCCCGCTGATAAAATCGGAAGGTCCTTATATTCCGTGTCTTTCATGACATCTTCCGCATACCATTTTTGCGCATCTGTGACGATCTGGATGGACGGATCATCCTTTACCTGTGAGAAAAAGCTGTTAATATCGGCTTCCGTTTTGCCGACGGGTTTGCGGACGTATTCCAATGTTTTTTCATGGGTATCTTTGATTGCTGCCGTCACGGTCTCGTTTTGTGAGCCGACATTCCCGGCAATCGCTTCCGTTTTCGCGCTTGCATCTTTGACCGTCCAATGACCGTCTTTTTGTTCAAGCTGCATATCGATGATGCCTAAATGGCTTCCCCAGTTTTTCGGCATCACGACCGGAATCCCGTTGATTGTCCCTTTTTGAATATCGATTTTGGCATTTCCGGCATAATCGGGGCCCGGGAATAGACCGTGCTGGTGGCCGGAAATGATCGCGTCGATTCCTTCCGCTTTAACGGCCAGATCATATACGGCGTTTTCCGCGCCTGCCTGCTGTTCTTTTGTTTCAATTCCGGTGTGCGCAATCGCAATGATGACGTCCGCGCCCTCGGCTTTCATTTTCGGAACCATTTCTTTCGCTGATTCCGTAATATCCTGGACCTTGATTTTGCCGTCAAGGTGCTTTTTATCCCATGTTAAAATTTGCGGCGGAACAAATCCTATGTAGCCGACTTTCAGCTGATGCTTTTGTCCGTTTTCATCAGAAAATGTCCTCTCTTCTATATGATAGGGCTTATATTTATGCCGCCCGTCCAATGTTTTGATGTTAGCGTTGACGATGGGAAATTCTGCGCCTTTGACGGTCCCGTCCAGAAATTCAAGACCGTAGTTGAATTCGTGGTTTCCAAGCGTTCCTGCATCGTATTGAAGCTTGTTCATGACATCAATGATCGGATGTATTTTTGATCTGGAGGTGATTTGTTCACGTTCATGTTTGAAGACATATTCTCCAAGAGGGTTTCCTTGAATTAAGTCGCCGTTGTCGACGAGAAGTGTGTTTGGATTTTGGCTGCGGTATTTTTGGATCAGCTGCGCCGTTCGGGCCAGTCCGAATGCCGCCGTCGCTTTGTCGGCGTAGTAATCATAATCCATGATATGTGCATGAATATCCGTCGTGCCTAGTATGCTGAGCTTGACGAGCGGATGTTCGCTATGTTCTTCTGCATGAGTCTGGGTGTTTGGAATAAGTATGCTGAATATCATCACTGAGGCTAGCAGAATACGGAGAACTAAAAAACGTCTTTTCTGTATTCCCACCATTTCTCCACCTTTCAGATTAAAGTCACACCCTCTATTGTAAGAACTTTTTGTAAAGTTTTGTAGATATTTCGTTTCGAATATTGTAAACAGTCAGAAATTGATTCAAAAGTCCTCATCCGAAAAGGTCTTGAAATAGGTACTTTATCAGATGAGCATGACATGTTTTATTTAGTGTGGCAGGGGTAAAAGAATTTATGTAAACAGAAGATGTAGGGAGGGAACGACATGGCCAAAAACATTGCAGTCGTACTGACGGATTATTTTGAGGATTCCGAGTATACCGAGCCTGCCAAAGCGTTTAAAGATGCCGGACATCAGTTGACCGTCATCGAAAAGGAAAAAGGCAAAACGCTCAAAGGAAAGCAGGGGCAAGCGAATGTAGAGGTTGACGCATCCATTGATGATGTCAGTCCCGAAGATTTTGACGCCTTATTGATTCCCGGCGGATTTTCACCCGATATCCTTAGAGCGGATCAACGGTTTGTATCTTTTGCAAAAGCTTTTATGGATGAGAAAAAGCCGGTATTCGCAATCTGCCACGGACCGCAGCTCTTAATTACGGCCAGGACATTGGACGGCAGAAGTGCGACAGGCTATATATCGATTCAGGTTGATGTGGAAAACGCGGGAGCCAAATTTCAGGACAAGGAAGTTGTTGTGTGTCAGAACCAGCTTGTCACAAGCCGGACGCCCGACGATATTCCCGCGTTTACCCGTGAAGCATTGCAATTGCTCGGCTAAATGATTGATGAAAAAGACCGGAATCCATTCCGGTCTTTCAGCGTGTCAACAAACCCTC
>NZ_BCVZ01000034.1 GCF_001592005.1 Bacillus sonorensis NBRC 101234 = KCTC 13918 | reverse complement strand
TTGAATAAAAGAGGAAGCTGCCAGTCAGCTTCTTTTATTTTGAAAATTTTTTGAAATACTTATAAAAGTTTTTTTATATACAAAAAGATGATAAAGCTCCGATATTAGTTTCATATCACGAAAAGGAGTTATCTAAAATGAAAAAACTACTGGACTGGCTCAAACGCCCGTCTATTTCCAAAAAGCTGTTTTTAAGTTTTCTAGTGGTTTTAACGGTACCGATTTTAGCGCTGTCCTACAGCGCCTATCAGACGGCGGGGAGCACCCTTGAAAATGAAATCATGAGGAGCGCCCGCGATAATGTCGAACAATTAAATGAAATCATTGATCAAAATATCGGAAAAAAAGAGCATGCGGTGACATATTTCGGCGATTGGGTCAATGAAAAGCTTTATCAAGAAAAAGGCAATGCTTCATTGAAAAAAAAGTTTGAGCAATATGCGAAGCTCAATCAGGATGTCGAAGCCATCTACACAGGCTCAAAAGACGGTTTGTTCGTCCGCTATCCTGAAGAGAAGATGTCAAGCGATTATAATCCGGTTGAAAGAGACTGGTATAAAAAAGCCGTCGAGAAAAAAGGGGAAGTGGTTGTTACAGATCCTTATGAGACCGCTTCAACCGGAACGATGGTTGTCACGATTGCCAAACAGACGGCGGACGGCTCGGGAGTGGTTGCCGTCAACATGAAAATAGATGACCTGATTCAAACGACAAAGCGCGTCAATATCGGAAAAAGCGGATTTGCGTTTATTTCAAGCGCCGAAAAAAAATACGTCGCCCATCCGAAAATCAAAGCCGGAACGGCAGGTGAAGGCGATTGGGTAAAGCAAATGTACGGCAAAGAAAACGGCGTCTTTACATACACGTTCGAAGGCAAAGAAAAGCAAATGGCTTTCACCACCAATACATTGACCGGCTGGAAGATCGGCGGAACGATGTTTGCAGATGAAATCACAGAAGCGGCGCAGCCGGTGTTCAACATGGCGATGATCATCCTGGCTGTGGCGATTATTTTGGGCGGCATTCTCGTCTACTTTATTGTCCGGGCCATCAGCAAGCCGTTGAATCAGCTTGTTTCCTCAGCGAAAAGCATCAGCGGCGGGGATTTGACCCAGCAGATCGAAGTGCGTTCCAAAGACGAATTCGGCCAGCTGGGCGTGAGCTTCAACGAAATGGCCGAATCTTTACGCTCGCTGATCGGCGTCATTCAAGCATCGGTGGACAATGTCGCCGCTTCATCGGAAGAGCTGCATGCAAGCGCGGCGCAGACAAGCAAAGCGACAGAGCATATTACGATAGCGATTGAACAATTTTCGGACGGAAACGAAAGCCAGAAAGAAAAAGTGGAAGCAAGCTCACACCAGCTGAATGAGATGAATGACGGGCTGCATGACATGTCCAAAACATCGGCCGCCATTACCGACGCCTCTCTGAAATCAACCGAGATTGCCGGAAAAGGGGAAGCGCTCGTCCAAAGAACGGTCGGCCAGATGAATTCAATCGACAGGTCTGTCAAACAGGCTGAAGCAGTCGTCAAAGGACTTGAAGCCAAATCAAAAGACATCACAAGCATCCTGCGCGTCATTAACGGGATTGCCGACCAAACCAATCTGCTCGCGCTGAATGCCGCGATTGAGGCGGCGCGCGCCGGAGAGTCGGGAAGAGGCTTCTCGGTTGTCGCTGAAGAAGTACGGAAGCTGGCGGCCCAGTCGGCAGGATCGGCAAAAGAGATCGAAAACTTAATTCAGGAAATCGTCAAAGAAATCGACAACTCGCTGAACATGTTTCAATCGGTCAACCATGAAGTGCAGTCAGGACTTGCTATTACTGATGAAACAGAGTCAAGCTTCAGAGCGATATACGATATGACAAATGAGGTTGCCGGCAAGCTGCAGACGATGAATGCCGCGGTCGAGCAATTATCACGAGGTTCACAGGAAGTATCAAGCGCTGTCGGGGAAATAGCAGACGTTTCCAGAGAAAGCTCAGCAAGCATTCAGGACATCGCCGCATCAGCGGAAGAACAGCTCGCTTCTATGGAAGAGATCAGCGCATCATCCACAACGCTGGCCGAGCTGGCTGAAGAACTGCGTGATTTGACAAAGAAATTTAAAATCGAATAGCCAAACACCCGGATTTTATATCCGGGTGTTTTTTGATTATTTTGCACGATAAAAAGTTAAAAAATACATATAAAAATTTAAATAAGAATCCGATATTAAAGATATAAAAGAAAAGGGGTCAACAAGGACATGTCAAAAATTATAAATTGGGTCAAACGTCCCTCAATCGCAAAAAAATTAATTCTTTCATTCTTGTGTATATTAACCGTTCCCATAATAATACTTTCTTATAGCGCCTATCAAACGGCAAGCAGCACGCTTGATACTGAAATTATGAGCAATGCCCGGGAAAACGTGGAACAGCTCAATGGCATCATCGACCAGAATATCAGCCAGAAGTCGAGAGCCATCTCTTACTTTAGCAGCTGGATTAAAGAAAGTGCATTTAAAGAGAAAGGAAACGCCTCTTTAAAAGAAAAATTTGAGCAGTACGCCAAGCTGAATGAAGATGTTGAAGGCATATTTGCCGGATCGAAGGACGGGCTGTTCGTCCGTTATCCGTTTCAAGAGATGCCGAACGGCTATAATCCCGCAGACCGGGACTGGTATAAGAAAGCCGTTGAAAATAAAGGCAAAGTCGTGGTCACAAATCCTTACAAGACAGCTTCAACCGGAACGATGGTCGTCACCATCGCCAAACAAACGGAAGACGGCTCAGGAGTCGTGGCCGTCAATATGAAGATTGAAGCGCTGGTTAAAGCGACAAAACGCGTGAAGATTGGAAAAAAAGGCTATGCATTCATAACGAGCGCCGATAAAAAGTTTGTAGCCCATCCGACAAAAGAAGCGGGCACAGAAGTTGAAGACAGCAGCTGGTCCCAGCAGATGTACGCAAAAGAAAAGGGAACGGCGAAATTCAACCTGGACGGCGACAAGCAAATGGCTTTTGCGACAAATAAGCTGACAGGCTGGAAGCTTGGCGGAACGATGTATACCGAGGAAATCAAGGAAGCTTCCCAGCCGGTCCTGAACGCCGCTCTGATTACATTGGCTGCAAGTATAGCGGCGGGCGTCATCCTGATGTTCTTTATCATCAGATCGATCACAGGTCCGTTGAAGGAGCTTGTTTCTTCAGCGAAAAGCATCAGCGGCGGAGATCTTACGCAAAACATCAACGTCCGTTCCAAGAATGAGATTGGGCAGCTTGGCACGAGCTTTAATGAAATGGCCGAATCTTTGCGCTCGCTGATCAGTGTGATCCAGTCATCTGTTGAGAATGTGGCGTCTTCCTCAGAGCAGCTGACGGCAAGCGCGGATCAGACAAGCCAGGCGACCGAGCATATCACAATGGCCATTGAACAGTTTTCAAACGGCAATGAAAGCCAAAGCGAGAAAGTCGAAACAAGCTCACATCAGCTGACAGACATGAACCACCGTCTGCTGGACATGTCGAAAGTCTCCGCAGCCATCACGGATTCATCGGTTCATTCGACGGAAATTGCCGGAACAGGCGGAGAGCTTGTCCAAAAAACGGTTGGACAGATGAACTCAATCAATCAATCCGTGAAACAGGCCGAATCTGTCGTCAAAGGTCTTGAAGAAAAATCAAAAGATATTACGGCGATATTGAGGGTCATTAATGGCATCGCAGACCAGACGAATTTGCTCGCTTTAAATGCCGCAATCGAAGCTGCAAGAGCGGGAGAAGCGGGCCGAGGGTTTTCAGTTGTCGCTGAGGAAGTGCGGAAACTTGCTGAACAATCGGCATCCTCAGCAAAAGAAATCGAAGGTCTTATTCAGGAAATCGTCGAGGAGATCGGAAAATCGCTCGACATGTTCCAGGCGGTCAACCGTGAAGTACAATCAGGACTCAGCATCACGGACGAAACAGATAGAAGCTTTAAGCAGATTTATGATATGACAAACGAAATTGCCGGTAAGATCAAATCGATGAACACAGCTGTTGAACAGCTGTCAGCCGGGTCCCAGGAAGTCGCCGGCGCCGTTGAGGAAATTGCAGAAGTGTCAAGAGAGAGCTCCGGAAGCATTCAGGATATCGCCGCTTCGGCGGAAGAACAGCTCGCCTCCATGCAGGAAATCAGTTCTTCTGCGGCAACGCTTGAACAAATGGCCGAAGAGCTCCGAGATTTAACGAAAAAATTTAAAATCGAGTAGCTCAAAAACAGCTGCCGGCTTTGCCGGCGGCCTTTATCCATAAAGGAGGGCAAACAAGGAACCGCCGTCCATTGTATAATAGGAAAAAAAAGCCGCCTTGGCAGGCGGCGGCTTTTCGTTATGTTTGATCAGCGGGAAAAACGAGGCCGATCTGCCTGCGGGCTTCATCCATAACCGATAAGGCAGCAAGAGAGCGTTCAAACGTATTCAGCTCTGATTCAATACGGCCCTGTTGGATTAAATCGATAAATTCTTCTATTTCATAAAACATGGCCGGTTTTTCGTCGGGAACCGTGATATCTTCTATCTTCCCGTCGCGATAGCGGATTTCTACTTTTTCGGGCCGGTGGATCTTATCCATGATGATCGAGCCGTCTTCCCCTTGAATTTCCGCCGGAACATAGGAATTGGAGATTTTCGAATGCATCAGGACGGCTTCATGGTCTTCATACCTCAGCAGCACCGTTCCTTCCCCATCGGCGCCCGATTCGAGAATCAGCCCGTTTGCTTTGACTTCAAGCGGCTTCCCGAACAGGACGACAGCGGGATGGACGCAATACACGCCGATATCCATCAGCGAGCCGTTCGAAAAAGCGGGATCAAACGCATTTAACACAGTTCCGTTTTTATAAGCGTCATAGCGTGAAGAATATTGACAATAGCTGGCTGTAAAGCGGCGGATTTTACCGATCCGCGGCAAATGGCTGATCATGTTTTTAAAGTTTGGAAGGAACGTCGTCTTCATCGCTTCCATGAACGTGACTTTGTAAGTCCGGGCGGTTTTCACCATTTCTTCGGCCTCTTTAACATTGGATGCGATCGGTTTTTCGCATAAAACGTGTTTTCCGTTTTCCATGAACAGGACCGACTGTTCTTTATGTAGCGAGTTTGGGCTTGCGATATATACGGCGTCAATCATATCGCTTTTCGCCATTTCTTCGGCATCGGTAAAAACAGCAGCCACGTTATATTTTTCAGCGAATTCCCGCCCGCGCTCTTCTGTTCTTGAATACACGGCAGTTAATTGAAATTTATCCGTCATCCCGGCCGCTTCAAGAAAGCGGTCGGTAATCCAATTGGTTCCGATGACCCCGAACCGTATCATAGAAATCTCCCCCTTCGTCCTATTTGCTTATATTATACCGCGTACAGCCTGGCGGCAGATAGTCTTGTTTTGAAGACGGCAGCCGGACCAGACAAAAACGAAGCAGGATAGGCGTATATGTATAGCGCTAGCGGAAAAAAAGACCAAAACATTCGGATATTATTTTTCAGTATAGGAGGAATAGTGTACAATTTATAAAAACGACAATGATAATGGAGGATCGCCATGAACTCTTTACATATGTGGGGCGGCAGATTTAAACAATTCTTTTTAGACAACAAATTCGTGCTGTTTCTGCTCGTCCTGCTTTTGATTGGACTGAACATATTAGTATTTACAAAAGCATCTTTTATTTTCACTCCTTTTATCGTTCTTGTGGAAACGATCGCATTGCCCGTTGTTCTGACGGGAGTCGCCTATTATCTCTTAAATCCGATCGTTGATTTTTTAGAACGTAAAAAAGTGAAAAGGATTTATTCGATCCTTCTTCTCTATATCGTCATCATCGGGTTGATTACGATCTCGATCGTCTCTGTGATTCCGCTGTTGAGAGAACAGATTATGAGCCTTGTCGACAATTTCCCGAGATATGTCCATATTGTCGAGGATCAAATTAAACAGCTGATCGGAAGCCAGTTTTTCAACCAGGCCCAGCAGACGCTCAACATCAATTTGACGGATTTGGCGAGCAAAATATCCGATCAGGCCAGCACGATATTAAACAGTACGTTCACCGGTGTCGGGACCTTTATCGGCGCCGTGACGGAAGTCGTCATTTCGATTGTGACCGTGCCGTTTATCCTGTTTTACTTATTGAAAGACGGCAAAAAGCTGCCGCTGTTTATTTTAAAATTTGTCCCGACCCGTTTAAGGGAGCAGACCTATGTGGTCATGTCAGAAATGAACCACCGCCTGAGCTCCTATATCAGGGGACAGATCATCGTCAGCTTTTGCATCGGCTGTCTTTTATTCATCGGCTATTTGATCATCGGCCTTGATTATGCTTCACTCTTAGCGCTTGTCGCTGCTTGTACGAGCATCGTTCCGTATTTGGGACCGACGATTGCGATCACACCGGCGATTATCATCGCTTTGGTCACCTCCCCGTTCATGCTGGTGAAGCTGATCATCGTCTGGACCGTTGTACAGCTGTTTGAAGGAAAATTCATTTCTCCGCAGATTATGGGGAAAAATCTGCACATTCACCCGGTCACCATTATTTTTGTGCTGCTGACATCAGCGAAGCTGTTCGGCGTCATCGGCGTGATCCTTGCCATTCCGGGGTATGCCGTCATCAAGGTTGTGGTCACGCATTTGTTTGATTGGTTTAAAAATCGTTCAGACCTCTATGAAAAAACAAACGAAGATATATCATAATCGCAGTTTTAAATTGAATAGCCTGTTAGAGACAAGTATTAAAATTTGGCGCATTGAAGCGTGCCATGCGAAGGGAAGGACTTATGAATATTTGGGATATCATTGTTGCCGTCATTTTAGGAATTGTTGAAGGTTTGACAGAATATGCCCCTGTTTCATCCACAGGCCATATGATCATCGTCGATGATCTCTGGCTGAAGTCGAAAGAGCTGCTGACACCGGAAGCGGCCAATACCTTTAAAGTCGTCATTCAGCTCGGCTCGATCCTGGCTGTCGCCATCGTGTTCAAAGACCGCATTCTCAATTTGCTCGGTTTGAAGAAAAACATAACGGAAGCCCAAAAAGAAGGAAGCCGCTTGTCGCTTGCCCAAATTGCGGTCGGACTTGTACCCGCGGCAGTATTAGGATTTTTATTTGAAGATTATATTGACGAGTACCTGTTTTCCGTCAGAACGGTGGCTGTCGGACTCATTGCAGGCGCGGTGCTGATGCTCGTTGCCGACTGGATCAATAAACGAAAAACCGCAACAGACTCAGTCGACCGGATCACCTATAAACAGGCGCTCGGCATCGGCCTGTTCCAATGTCTCGCTCTCTGGCCAGGTTTTTCCAGATCGGGGTCGACGATTTCCGGCGGTGTCATGCTCGGATTGAACCATAGAGCAGCCGCGGATTTTACATTTATTATGGCGATGCCGATCATGGCGGGGGCAAGCCTATTATCATTGATCAAAAACTGGGAATCTCTCAGCGTCGACCTTTTGCCGTTTTTTATCGCGGGATTCATCAGCGCCTTTATTGTCGCTCTGTTTGTCGTCCGCTTCTTCCTGAAATTGATCAATAAAATTAAACTAGTTCCATTTGCCATCTACCGGATCATTTTAGGAATCCTCCTGTTTGTTTTGTTTCTGTAAGTTTTGGAATATCATTCCGCAACAAAACCGAATGGTGCTTGTGGAAGAACGCCTTCCTCACAGGCGTTTCATTGAAAGCCAAACCGATTTCATTTCAGAAATCGGTTTTTTATATGGGTAAATAGATTGATATTCTAATATTTCCCACTATCATACAGCTCCCAAGCTTACTATACTGTAAAGAGGGAGGAGATATTGAAATGTTTTTTGCCGCAGTTTTATTGTTGTTGATGATAGGTCTGATACCTATTGTATATAAAGCGAATCGCAACACAAAAGACGTCAAAGTCAACACGATTTCCGTCAAGCGGGCAAACGGCTCCGCTTTCAAGAAAAAGCTGAACATTCTTCACCTGTCAGATCTTCATTTAGAAAACATTTCGATCTCACCGAAGCAAATTCTGGACATGGCAAGAAAAACGCAAGTCGATCTCATTGCTTTAACAGGAGATTTTCTTGATCGAAAAAGAAATATTCCAAAACTGGCAAACTACTTGAAAGCACTGCAGGAGCTTAAGCCTGCATACGGCATGTACGCCGTGTTTGGAAATCATGACTATGTGCTGAAAGGCCGGCACTTTGACAAACTGAAAAGCGTATTAGAGGAAAACGGGTGCGTCACCCTTCGAAATGAACATGTCTCCGTTCAAGTGGACGGCGGGACGCTGAACATTATCGGCATCGATGATTACAGTACGAACAGAAGCAATATCCGCGATGCCTACAAAGGGGTTAACGATGGCTATCATCTCGTTTTGACGCATGACCCGAACGTTGTGCTTGAGATGAAGGAATTCCACTTTGACTACCTTCTTTCAGGTCATTTTCACGGCGGACAAATTCATTGGCCGAAGCCGTATCACCTCATCAAGATGGGGAAACTTGTCAGGATGAATATGATCAAAGGCTTGAATTATCTTCATGACAAACCATTCTACATCAGCGAGGGGCTGGGCCAGACCGGTGCCAATATCCGCATTGGAAGCCGTCCTGAAGTGACATTTCATCACATTTCATAAAAAGAAGAGACTGGTGCTTTTTTTAGAGGCATCAGTCTCTTTTTTGTCATTTCTGAAGATAGGAATTAAACAGCTTTTCTTTCGAGATAAACAAATAATGGGAAGGAGGGATTTTGCGAAAAGAAAATTGAGTTGAAGTTAAATACAAAATCGGAATTTGCGTCAGCTTTTTAAACATCCGGTAGAACCGATTGGCAGGCTCAACGGCTTCAAAACCGAGCCTTTCAACCCCTTTATGCAGAGTCGTAATGCCGATAATCCCTTTGATTTGATCCGCTTTTCGATGATTCTGTATATACTCCGCTAAAATCGGCATCGAGATGCACGTCTTTTGATAAATGAGAATGCCTCTTCTGACAGCGCTCTCAATATTTCGCAGCTCTTTGATCAGCTTAATATTATGGAGATGAATTTTGATAAGAACGTCATTCTTTCTAATCATCGTTCCGTCGCTTAATACGACATCGATCCCCTTGTATCTTGTTAAGCGGACGCGAAAAATGCTTGATTGACTCCGATCAATGAGTGTCAGTCTTGAAAAAAAATAATAAAAAGGGTCAATCACACTCCAAATTGACAAAAAACAGCTTCTCAAGTCGTCACCTTCCTTAATTCAAAAAATGCACTTATATTTTGGCTTGGTTATTTGAAAAATATAAATGGAAAACAATTTCATGGAGGACAGCGATGACAACGATTCTGATTTTTCCTTTTCTAAGCATTTCAACCGGCCATCACCACGTTGCCGATTCTCTTCACGCAGAGCTGAGCCTGCAATCACACCAATGTGAAAAAATCGATATTTTTTCACATGCCTATAAAAAACTTGAGAAGGTTTCCTCCACAGCATACTTAAAATGGATCCAATATTTCCCGAAAGCATACAGCTCTGTGTATCATCTGTTGGCGTGCGGAAAACATCAGGCCAAAAAACGCCATATCATGTATGAGCTGATATTTTTAAAGAATATGAAACAGATCATTGCAGAAAAACAGCCGGATATTGCATTTTGTACGCATGCGCTGCCGTCCTATTTGCTCAATCAGTTAAAAGATCAATTTCCAAACTTGATCGTGGTGAATGTTTATACAGATTATTTCGTCAACCGAATATGGGGGCGGGAGCATACTGATTACCATTTTGCGCCGATCAAAGATATTAAAGATCAGCTCATCGCAGAGGGAGTTGATAAAGAAAAAATCTTTTTAACCGGCATCCCGATCGACCGTTCATACAAAACAGCGTCCGAACTTGTACGTAAAAAAGAGAAGGGCAACATTCTCGTTACCGGCGGAAGCATGGGGGTAGGCGGAATGTTTAAGCTCGTACGGGAACTCTCGCCCCAAGGGAACATGACATACCAAATATTATGCGGGAAAAACCGAAAGCTCTACCAATATGTAAAAAGTTTGCACCATCCTGATATCAAAGCGTTGCCTTATATTGAAAGCAAATCTGAAATGAACCGGTTATACGGGCAGGCTTCGGGAATCATAACAAAACCGGGGGGCGTCACGATCAGCGAATGCATTGAAAAAAAACTGCCGGTTTTCATTTATCATGCGCTTCCGGGGCAGGAGGAAATGAATCTGAGCCTGCTGAAGAAAAAAGGTCTTGTCATCGAGCTGAATAAGGGAAAAAAACAGCCAATTGAACAGCAGCTTCTTGCCTTTTTCAACTCGAAAGAAGGGATCAGACGCCATCACATGCATGTCAGCCAGTATTTGCAAGAAACGTCTGACCGCAATATCAGCAAAATATTGGACGAGATCATTCATAACAGCAAAAAAGCAGGGAATGCCAACGCGTAAGAAAGGAGTTACAGTCTATGAAGAGTAGCATCAAAAAGAAATCCGTCATCATGCTTCTGATCGATTCGCTGATGCACGAGCCGCTCAGCCAAGCGGTCAGAAGCGGACAGGCTCCCGCCATGGCATTTTTAATGGAAAACGGCCATTACGAACCGGAAGTCGTCAGCCCGTTTCCAACAATGTCAGTCACTGTCGACAGCACGCTGCTGACAGGTGTATACAGCGACCGCCACAAAGTGCCCGGCCTTGTCTGGTTCAATAAACAGGAAAACCGGATCATCAACTATGGAAGCCATATTAGAGAGCTGCTGAAATTAGGGATCAAGCAATCATCACGAGACATTTTTTACAATTTGAATCAGCTCCATCTGAATAAACAAGTCAAAACGCTTCACGAAGAGCTGGCCGACAAAGGCATTGAAACATGCTCCATCAATGCGCTCATGCACAGGGGGAGCAGGGACGGCTATTTGCATGTTCCCGTTCTTGCTTCTTGGGTGACAGGGCTGAATCATAATGTGAAAATCAATGCGCCACAGCTCTTTTCTTACGGAGGCTTTTCTAAAATAAATCCCAGAAACTTTTCTCTTTTGAAGAAATTTGGATTCAATGATTGCTTTTCAGTGAAGGAATTGAATCACCTGATTCATAAAAACCAAGTTCCCCCGCTTGCTCTCGTCTATTTTCCCGATCTTGACCAGCATGTACATAAACATGGCAGAAACGATGTGAAAGGAGTGGCAAAGGCCGACGGGCATGTGCAAAAGATTTTGGACAGCTTCCCTTCATGGAAAGATGCCATACAGCAAAACATCTGGATTGTTTTGGGAGATAACGGACAAGCATGGATCAGCGGAAATAAAAAAGAAGCGCTGATTGATCTAAGGGGCCTCTTGGATGGCTATCAAATCGTGAAATTAAAAAACGGAGTGACGCCTAAAGATCAAATCGTCCTGGCCGTTAATGAACGGATGGCGTTTATTTATACACTGAGCAAAGAAAAGCTTCCGTTAAAACAGGTTGCTGAACCGCTGCAAAAGGATGGGAGAATCGACATTATCGCCTGGAAAAATGAAAAGGATGAAATCGAGGTGATGCCAGGGGGGCGAAATGGGAGGCTTGCATTTAAGCCAGGGGGACGCACAACTGACGAATATGGCCAGTCATGGTCATGTGAAGGCGATACCGATGTGCTTGATATCACCATCAGCGAAACAAAGATTGAATACGGAAAATTCCCGGATGCTTTCGCAAGACTGTACAGCTCATGTGTTTCCCATGAAGGCGACTATTTGATCGTCAGCGCAAAGCCGGGCTACGAATTTATCGGCGAAGGTTCACCGACGCACATCGGGGGAGCCAGCCACGGCGCCCTCCACAAGCAGGATTCACTCGTATCGATGATCATCACCGGAACCGATACAAGGCCGAAGCATAACCGGACCCTCGATGTAAAGGAATGGGTTTTACAGCTGGTGGAATCACTTGGCGGTGAGAAGGAGCGCCCTCAGTAATCTCTGCTTTATGACGGCTGCCGGAGGCTTTTGATAAATGCTGCAATTGCCGAGGCGGCCATCACAAATAGAGATATCATTTTGATTGCCGTCTGAAGCAGAGGATTTTCAACGATGATATTGGAATAAATGCATAGAGCCAGTATGAATAAAGCGATGTGCAATCCGTATTTTTCCATCATGGTATAAGTTTCCCTCCTTCGACCTAATCACCGCAGTTTATGCACTAAACGGTGAAAACGGTTAAGTTCTTTTTTATCATTCATCTGTCCTCTTATTGAAAGAATTATTTCTCAGGAAATGTTAGAAAGGAGCTGTTCCCGAAGGGGATGCAGGAACAGCTCCGGCAACACGCGAACTGTACTATATGAATAGGGATTTAGTCGAAATAAACAACAGCATTGCCCTTTAAAGCAACGGGTGAAGCTGTTTTGTTTATCGCTTGGATGACATAAGTTTTGCCCGCCGTTAAAATGTTGGCGGCAAATCCTCGTGAAAAATAGCCGTTCAAATTTGTGACGTCAATATAGCCCAGCACAGGGCCTATTTCACTGCTGTTGACTCTTTCGCGGATTTGATATCTGACGTTTGCCCTTGCGCCTTGCGCTTCCTGATAGCCGGTGACCGTCAGGATCGTCTGATGCTTGTAAATGACCGTATCTAAGGTGACTTCTCCACCGGTGGTTGAAATCGTTTTGTTCCATTCTCCGACCGTTTCGATTCCCATCAGCTTAACATCTGACACTTGATGCAGCGGCTTTGCGGGGGCTTTTTCCTGGGCGGATGCAGCACCTGCCGCCGAAAAGACAAGTGCTGAAGCGGACAGCAGGGAAACAGCCGTTTTTTGAAACTTCATTTTTCCCACTCCTTTGTTTTTTTTGGATACATTGAAAGGTATTAGACACGAGTAAAATATTTCCTGTATTTAAAATATTAAAGTTTTGTGTCTAAAACGGGAAAAAGAAAAAAGACTGCATACTTCTTTGATACGAAACAGTATAAAAGGCGTGGTTCTTTGGACTTATGTTCCAGGCCGATTCCCTCAGCATTTTCTGTTTTTTCTTACAAAAAACGATCCATTTCACCTATTCATTCATATAGGACCTTCTTGTAACATTAACATATTAATGCTATTACAAATTCATCCACCAGAGGAAAATAGTTTTTATTGACTAGGACAATGGAAAGGAGCCGCTGCCATGAGCGAAGGATTTTGGGATTCAGTGGGTAACTTTTTACATATTTCTTATACAGAAAATGAACGCAAACGGGATGATTATAAAAATCTATATGACTATTTGTCTGATAAAGAAAGTGAAGTGAAGACGAAATTATCGGAGGCCAAATCGGCGAAGGCTTCTTATCAAGCAAGCAATCTTCCAGACTTGAAAATTCCTTCCCACGAGTTTGAGGATGCACGTCATGAAAAGGATGCTGAACTAAAGACTTTGATCAAGCATTTTGACGACATGATCGATGATATTCATAACGCGAAGACGAAGGCGAAAAGCAAATGGGAGTATTATAAAGCAAAAGCGGAAGCAGAAGAAAAAAAGGCATAAAGGAGGGGCAGCCGAATCATGGATGGATATGGTTATTACAATTACAGCTACAACACTGCCGAATCAAAAGTCAGCGGGGAATCCGTGGAAATTTCACATAATGGAACGATTAAGGCTCTTTCCCATGCAAAAACAATCGAAAAACATGTCGGCGACTCGCTTCGTCAGGCAAAGGACTTGAAATCCTACATAGAAAGCGGGGAATGGAACGGGAAAACGCGTGATGCATTTTTAAGCTATCTTGAATTGATCATCCAATTAAATGAGGATATGAAAGATGCTTTGAACGATCATACCTCGGCACTGAATGCATTAGAGAAAAGCATCGGCGATTTTTCGAAACTCAGTGAAGTAAAAGAAATACAAAACCTATAACATGGGAAGGGGAATGACATGCAGGTGAAAATAGATAAGCTGACGGCGGCGGAGCTCTATGTTTTGGCGGGAGCGGCCGGAGTGAATTACATATTCGGTCTTCCTGAGCGCGAACAGCTTGCCCTCGTCGAGCCTGACTGTGCAGTGGGAGCAAGGGACAGCCTGATTCAAAAAGGGGTACTGACAGAAGACGGCCAGCTGACACATGCCGCTTTTTTCTTGACGGAAATGCTCAAACATTATCATGCAAGTGAAGAATACGTACGCTTCAATAATGTGTTGTGCGCCTTTCTTCCGGATGATGAGGAGCGCGTGATCGCGCTTACCGAAATAAAACCGGGCAAAGAATACACATTTGATTACCTGGAAAAACGGGAAGTCTATTTATCTATCATTTCAAAGGTTTCTTTTTTGCGGAGGGAACCGCGTGAAAAGGATCGCACCTTTTTGACAAAACCGATGACCCCGGGCGAAAAAGCGGAAGTAAGGGAAATGGATCTCGACGAAAAAGAGATTCTGGCTGTTGAAACATTCAGGTTTGCTTCAACTCCAAGTTTGATAGATCAGGGGTTCCAGACAGCCAACCTGTACTTTACGAAGGGCGAAGATTTGATTTGCATTGATCCGCTGCATGAACGATATGAATGGGTCAGCCTTTATATCATGAACAATCGGATTTATGATGCGCTGCACATTAACTTTAGAGCGGGGAGGGCGATGATATGAATGCCGAAGGCGGAGCAGGAGGCGGAGGAGCCAACATCCATCTTGAGTTTGAAGAAATGATCACCATCGCAAATAAGCTGAAAAGCATTTGCGACATCTATACAGAAGGGGTCCAGCCCGAAATCAAAAAACTCGTAGAATCTGATTTTTATCAAGCGGGACAGGCGATGAAAACGATTAAAAGCTATTCGGATATTCTCGGAAAAACGATGGAGCTGTTTGATAATTACTCAATGGCCGCGCAGATTGTCAACTATGCTATGGAAAAAATGTATGAAACAGATAAAGAGCTCCAAAAACTCTACCAGATTCAGAAATAGAAATGAGGCGATCATCTGATGGATGTGAAATACAGCCCGGAGGCCTGGCAAGGCATGAAAGACGGCCTGGATACATTAACGGGCGGAAAATTCGGGGGCGGAGCAAAGTCCAGCCTTTTGAAACTCGATGACCTCTTGGAAGATATCGAGTCCAAAATTGATGACAAGGACAGCGACGGCAGCATCAGCTTTAGCCATACAAGCAAAAAAAGCAAGATTGATGAGCTGTTTAAAGATTATCAAAAACTGACTGGTTATTGCCTGAAGGCAGGCGGTTTAGTGGAAGACCATATTGATGCGCCTTTTGCCAAAAAGCTCGACGCTTTCGCGGATAAAATGGAAGGCCTGTCACTCCACAACTACAAGACCAAAAACCGCATCGGCTCCAAAGAAACAACTTATGTCGGCTACGGCATGAACAAGACGGCTGTCCAGGAAGACAAAGCGGAAATCACCGTAAATGACATTTTCAAAGACTCGGCAGCGTTTGATCATGTGCTGAACGAAGAATATAAAGCGTTTAAAGACCAAAATCCCGACATCGAATTGAACTATGAAGACTATTCGAAGGCGATCGTGTCAGCCCGCGGCTTTGAGTACGAATCGGTCAGCGACGTTCAAAAAAATCAGGAATTGTGGCGTGATCTCATCATCGGCGGCGGTGTAGTCGTGCTCACCATCTTTTGTGCACCCGTGGGACTCGTTGTAGCAGGTGCATACGGAACAGCCCAAATCTCCAGTGCAGCCACAGGGAAAGACTGGATGACGGGGCGCGAGTTAAATACAGGAGAACGATTTGAAAGAGGCGCGTTCGGGGCACTCGACATACTTCCGGGAGCAGCCGTGGCGACCCAATCGTTTAAAGGCGTAGCGACCATCGGCAAATTATCAAGCAGAACGGAACATGTGGTACAATCGTTAAAA
>NZ_BCVZ01000033.1 GCF_001592005.1 Bacillus sonorensis NBRC 101234 = KCTC 13918 | reverse complement strand
GGCGCACCAGGCGAAACAGCTTCTGTTTTGTTAAACTCATATAAAATTGTTTGTTTTTCGCTTTCTTCAGCCATATCTAATTCTTTTATAATGCTGTGCGGATGTTGAAGGGCGTTTCCCAGCAATGTGAGCAGATGATGCTGTATTCGTTTGATTTCCTCACGGGAAAACAAGGTATTTTGATAGTCGAAATTTAAATGAATGCTTCCGGTGTCTATACGTTCTTGTATTTGAACAGAAAGCTCGTTCGCGGTATATCCGCTGAAATAAAGCGCCGTTTCATAGTCGAAGCCGTCGGCCCTATGCCATTGAAGCGGCTGATATTGCATGGAAATACCGATAAGGTTGTGTAGCTCCTTGTGTTCCTTTCTTAATTCATTAACCAGCAAGTTATAGGGAAATCTTTGATGGCGCATAACAGAGAGCTGTTCCCTGCCTACACTGCGGACAAAGGAAAGAAAATCAGCGTCAGGGTCGACCGTTTTTCTGATTGGAAGAGAGCTGACGAACATGCCGAGTGTTTCTTTTTCTGTTCTTGAACCTCTGTTTCCATAGAAGGTTCCGATAGCAAGATCTGTTTTAGACGTGAGACGGCTGATACATATGTAAAATGAAGCCATAAATAAGGAAATGATACTGATGTTCTGTTCTTCGCAAAAGATTCGGAGTGTTTGTCCCAGATGAGGCGAAAGTGTAATGGTATCTCTGGATGCGGAAGTGCTCTGCTTTTGTGAAGGAGTCTTGCCGGCTAGTGAGTGGTATACCGGCGGCTGTTGATAGGTCTGGATCCAAAATGAACGGTCTTTTTCAAAACGTGAAGATTGTAAGTATTGACTCTCTTTTTCGATATAGCGAATGTAAGATGGTTCAGGCTGATCAGATATAGACTCTTGTTTTATTATTTTTTGATAAAGATCAATAATTTGATTTCCCATTACATTTAAAGAGATGCCATCCATAATAATATGATGGAATTTTGCATACAGCCAAACCTCATCAGTGCGGATTCTTAGGAGATAAAATTGGTACAGAGGTGAATCGAACAGCTTAAACGGGATTCTGGCTTGATCATGAATCCATTGCTCTGTTTCTTTTATTTTAGTATTTGTAAAATCTATGATTTCAAGAGGTGTTTGTTTATATTCAGCAAGATACAGACGCGGTTCCGGATCTGTTCCTTCCATCAGTTGAAATCTGACTGTGTCATTGCGGGAGATTGAACGATTCAGAGCCTTTTCTAAAACATCAAGATCAATATCGCCTTTGAATTTCACACAGGCTGTTAAATTGCATATGCTTGTACCAGGCTCCAGCAGTTCGGTAAACCACACCCTCCTTTGGGCATGAGTTAAAAAATAAGTATTGTCCCTCAATGGATTCCCTCCATTTCTCATTATAAGAGGTTCAAAAAACGAAAAATGACAATAAAAGAAATTATATGGCTATAAAATCCATATATTCATTATATTACCCTATAATTTTAAAAGTACAATAAAATTATTAATTTTTTATAACATTTTTTTGAATTAATCACAAACCATAATGTAAAAAAAAGACCTATTTTCTGTATGAAAACAGGTCTGCCGTTATTATTGATTGCCAAAATAGCAGCAATTTGCTCCTCAATATCTTTTCGTCTTCGTCATCTATCAATCCGTCATGACCATTTTGATCTTACGATTTGTTCATATGATGGTTTCGCCATCTAACTCTGGCTCCCAAATGGACGGATGGCCGTCTGGAGCATTTAACAATGGCAAACAGCCCATGCCGCTTGAAATCCGGCTACCTTTTTTCTTTTAATAAACGAATGATCTCAACGTTTTGTTCAACGCTTTTTTTCAGCGATTTCTTGATTGCGGTTAACAAGCACATGATCAGCACAACAGGAGCCGCCATTACAATCCAAAATACAAAAGGAATGATTGTCGAAATGACCGTTTGAACACCCACCGGATTGTTCCTCCCAGATTTAGTTTTCCAAATTGTAACACGAATTGATCCGAAAATGGATGTTTTCGGAAAAAACGAAAAGGGGACGCTTTCAGCACTCTGATCGGGAGGTGTACCGCAGTATCCGCCTTTTTTAAATAAATTCTTTGTTCAAAAGCCGTTTCAATTCCTTTTTTCTTTTTTTCGCTGTGAGAATATAAAGAATGTCTCCCGGTTGAACCGTCGTATCGCCGTGCGGGGTGACCAAATCCCCGTTCCGTATCATCGCGCTGATGAGCGTTTCCTTTGGAAAACTGATGTTTTTCAAGGCTTGCCCTGTAATGGCTGTCTTTTCATCAACGGCAAACTCGATCATTTCGGCGTTTGCCTTTCCGATGGATACGAGCTCCAAAGAGTGAGGGGGTTCTACTTTCTCCGGTCCATTCAAGCCTAATGTGTCTGCAAAGATTGAAATGGTTGAACCTTGAATCAATGCCGATGTCAAGACGACAAAAAACACCACATTAAAGAACAGTTGGCTATTTTCAAGCCCCATCGTCATTGGAAACGTGGCAAGCACGATCGGAACGGCCCCTTTTAATCCCGCCCAGGAAAGAAAGATCTTTTCTTTCATATGAAACCCCATTTTGATCGTTGACAGAAAAACAGCAACGGGTCGGGCAAGGAACATTAATATAAGGGAAAGCAGAAATCCTTTGAAAATGATGCCAAATGATAGAAATTGTGAAGGGAAAACGAGCAAGCCGAGTATGATGAACATCAGAATCTGCATCATCCAGGCAAATCCTTCATTAAATCTGAAAATGGAATGGCGGTAGGTTAAATCCATATTGCCGATCACGAGAGCCGCTATGTAGACTGCCAATAAGCCGCTGGCCCCGACTAGATCTGTCACACTGTATGTCAGAAGTGCAAATGCGAGGGTGAAAATGGGATATAGGCCGCTCGAATCCAGATTGATCTTATTGATGGAAAAGCTCCCAAAACGTCCGAGCAAGTAACCGATAATCAGCCCCATTCCCATTTGCCAAAAAAACGAACCGATCAGTAAATAAACATTGGCATGATCAACCGTCATCAACTCGATCAGCGATAAGGTTAAAAACATGGCCATCGGGTCGTTCGTGCCCGACTCGGCCTCAAGGGTGGAAGCCAGCCTGTCGTTAATATTCTGGCCTTTTAGCACGGCGAAAATGGCGGCTGCATCTGTTGATCCGACAATGGCGCCAAATAAAAAGCCTTCCATCCAGGAAACATTGAATATCAACTTTGCGGCGACGGCCACAACAATCGTTGTGATTAGTACGCCTATTGTCGCGAGAGACAACGAAGGACCCGCAACCGCCTTAACCGAAGACCATTTCGTCTGCAAGCCGCCTTCAAAAAGAATCACGACCAATGCGATGATCCCGATCAATTGAGTCAGTTCCGGATTATTAAAGTAAATAATCCCCAATCCGTCGCTTCCCATAATCATTCCGACCAGCAGGAACAAAACAAGGGCAGGCACTCCTAACCGCGTTGAAAACTTTGTTGTGAGCACGCCTATAATCAGCAATAAGGCGGCAAGCAAAATAAAATGCTCTATATTTATATGTTCCAACCATACATCTCCTCCCTGTAAAAATCGTTTTTTTTCATAAAACACTATGCTTCCCCGTTTTTCGCACATGAGATCTCGTCAAAATGCCTGTGTTGTTTATTTTCCCTGGACGGCCGCTCCCCTAAACTTGGTCACCGCTGTCGCAACGATCGCGATAATGATGACAATCGGAAGCCAAACGACACCAAAGCGGTAAGCCGGTTCGACAACGGCTGCGATAACGGCGCCGAGACAATAGAAGACAATCGTTAAAGCGCGGAGCAGCGCATCTGTATGAAAGATGTTTTGATGGCTTTTTCTGAAGAACCGTGTACTGACATCTTCAAAAAAGTTGGCCAGCGTTCCGGTTAAGACTGTTGTAGAAATACCTGCGATCCCGAGTTTTCTAGCAGCGGTCGTCTGAAGCCCCATCGCCATGCTGAGCAATAAGATCAAAATGTGTGCTGAGATTTGAAATAATGACAAACATGCAAAAAGCAGCAAAACGAACCCCTCGATCATAAGGGCCGTCGTGACGGCTGGAGGCCAAAAGGATTTTTCCTGTTTTCCGACAATGGCGGAAGCGATGATCACGCCGATGATAAAGCCAAGCAATGCGGTGAGAGAATACATGACGGTCTTTTGCAGCGAGTGCCCGATGGCTAATCCCAGCAGCACGATATTCCCGGTCATATTGGCGGTAAATACGTGACCGATACTTAAGTACCCAATCACATCTACAATGCCTGCCGTCAAACAAAGAAGTAAAAGCATGATGTTTCGATACAAAGCAGCACTCAAACTGATTCAACCCTTTCCTGCCTATTGTAACCCGCGGATTTTCAAGTCATTCCTTTTCATATGAAATTAATGAAACAGTAAAACGGCGGAAAACGTATATTCCCCACCGGTATTTACGGCTCATATTGTAAAGTTTGAAATAGGCTCTTCTTACAATGATATTTTACCACGATGACAGCTGTTTGTGACGAATCGCGGCGCAAAGGGACGCCATAAATGGCCCCCGATGCTATTTTTTATTCTTTACTCATGATTTAGTTCTGAAATATATCTTTAGGAGGCAAGACTGCATAAAATACTTTTATCCAATGCGAACTTTGTTTTGTAATTCAGACTTTTGACTCCTCATCTATGGATGCCGTCGCAAGAATCACAAAAAACACACATAAAAATATCCAAATTAAAAGGTGAATTTTAATGTTCGAATTAAAGGTCATATAGCAGGAATCGCTCCGAGCGCAAATCGAAGGATAAAATCGTCATATTAATTCGTTTGCTTCCCTAACAGCCAGGAACGCGCCAATAAAATGGAAAAAGCAATAATTGAGCGAAGAATAGCGGCTAAATATTCGCGCACAAAGCTCCACCCCGCCAATTATAAAGATATAAACAGGCAAGCCGCCCAAAAGTGCAAATATGCCGGCCCTTCATCCGGCGTAAAGGCGGCCACCGAAGAGCAGCCATTTCTATTTATTTATCTCCCTTTCGTTATCCTGATTTTTTTGGAATCAAAGCTTCCGATCATTTTTTTCTTTTTAGCATCCTTAAAAAGGAATACCCTGACGATATATGTTCCGTTGCCCAGTTTTTTCCTTACAGGCGACACACTATATGTTTTAAGCGGGGTAGAAACTTTAAAATAGCCTGTCACACTTCCGCCGCTAAACAATCCTCTGTTGATCCATTTACATATATAAGCTTTATAATAAAGTTTTGAACTGCCTTTCTTCTTCATTCTCCACTTAATAGAAGAAGCCCTTGAAGTGTAAGTGCTGGCATCTGTATAAACCTTGACAGTATAACCGCCTTTCGTTTGCCAGCCGGACCAGGCGGCCTCAGCTTTCCCCGTTGACATAAAAACCCCTGAGAAGGTGATTCCGGCAACGATCAATGTCATGATCAATTTTTTAGAGCTCAATTTACAGTTCATTTGCTTCATGACCTCCTAAGTATTCTCCGGCAATTCTTTCTTCTTTTTCGGCCGATTGCTTCATTATATAACATGCAGCAAATACATTCCCCTGTCATCTTTTATCATCGCGTATATGTACTACATCGTTTGAATACAGGTTAAGGAAGGTGATCTACTTCTTGCCAAGAGGAAAAATTCCCCTTTTGACAAGATCTGCACTCCCTATAGGCACAGCGCCTTTTCAGTATGAGAAAGCCTTATATTTTGTAATGTTTATTCTTTCGTTCTCATACGAATAATTTACCAACCACAAGAATATATGTTACATCCATTAATCAACACTTGCAACGAAAATCGCATCTTTTTGCTCTTTACAATTCTAAATGATTCTTAAAATCCCATAAAAAGCATCAATAAAAAACCTTCATTTTTATCATATACCCAATTGATATGAAACTTGACACAATGTTGTCATGTTTCATGTTGTATCCTCTAGTTAAAGCCGGAATGAAAACCGGATGCCGAATAGGAGGGATTGAATTGAAGCTTCTGCAAGTCAGGCTATTGGTTCAAGATGTTAAGAAATGTGTGAAGTTTTACAACGATTTTTTAGGGCTGCCAATAAGCTGGTACGAGGAAAAACTGGAATATGCCCTTTTCAATAACGGAGAAACGAAAATCGAGCTTTTCTCTCGAAACAAGATGGCCGAAGTAGTCGGAGAGGAATTGGAAGGAGAAGCTCACTCAAGGTTCTTGCTCCAATTTGAAGTGGAAGACGTCGATCAAACTTATAACGATCTTAAGGAAAATGGAATTGAATTTGTTAATAAACCGCATGACCGCAAGGAATGGCGGGCGCGTATGGCCCATTTCCGCGATCCGGATCAGAATCTGATTGAGATCTATCAAATGCTGTAATTTTCTCGTCACATTGATCAATTTTTGATTTTCAACCTGCAGCATTATAAAATAAACAAAAACCTTCAAGGGTGATCGATATGTGCGGCAGATTCACGCTGTTTGCTGATTATGAAACCATCATTGACCGTTTTGACATTGATCAGATGATTCCGAAAGAACAATACAGGCCAAGCTATAATATCGCTCCCTCACAGCCCGTTCTGGCTGTTATCAATGACGGGGCAAGTCAGCGGCTGGGCTATTTGCGATGGGGGTTCATTCCGCCTTGGGCCAAAGATGAGAAGATCGGCTATAAAATGATCAATGCCCGGGCTGAAACCTTAGCCGAAAAACCAAGTTTCAGGAAGCCCCTGATCAGTAAAAGGTGCATCATTCCAGCCGACAGCTTTTACGAATGGAAACGGATCGATTCAAAAAGAAAACAGCCAATGAGAATCAAACTGAAGTCGAATGAGCTCTTTTCATTTGCCGGATTATGGGAGAAGTGGATTTCCCCCAGCAATGAACCGGTTTATACATGCACCATCATTACAACAAGACCAAACGCTTTCATGGCAAACATTCATGACCGGATGCCGGTTATTCTTGATTGCCATCACGAAAAGGATTGGCTCGACCCTGCCAATCAAGATAGTGCGTTCTTAGAAAGTCTTCTTACCCCCTGTCACTCAGATGACATGGAAGCCTATGAAGTATCACCTTTAGTTAATTCACCGCACCACGATTCTATTGATGTGATCAAACAAAGCCCTGCTCATTAGCAGGGCTTGTGGAGTCCGCCCCCCTCCGTACCTCCGGTGTTGATTGGATGATGTCGCCGTGTTGCACACACACTGGAGCCCGCCCCTGGTCTTGTGCATCCACTACATTTACATTCAAACCATAAAGGCTATTTTGGCAAATCATTCACTTCATTTGCCACCCGTATGCCAGATTCAATCGCTCCCTGCATCCATGCATGGGTGAGCGAGGTGTGTTCCCCACCGAAATGCACCCTTCCCTCAGGTGTAGGAATATAAGGATACAGCTCTAATTCCTGTCCTGGTTCAAATGCGGTAAAAGCCCCGGCAGAATACGGATTCTGGCTCCAGCTGAAAGAAGCTCCTGATACAAACTCAGAATACACGATATTTCCATATATCTCAGATAAGTTCATTAACGTATAACGGATGCGCTCTTGTTCAGGCAGACTGTCCCACATCAACGCCTCATCCGCCCATGTATAACTTGCTAAAACGACCGCATGTCCGGAAGATCCAAATCCATAGCTTGGATAGTACGAAAATCTAACAGGCAAATCCGTGATCGATTTGCCGCCACACTGCCCTGCTCTTTCCCAAAACCGGCTCTTAAACTCAATTCCAGTTTTGGTTGCGGCTATGTAATTGAGTTCACGAATTGCTCTTCGTTTATAGTAAGAAAAAGAATCATATGGTTCGACTTTCACAAATCGCAAGGCTGAAAAAGGAATCGTCACGATCGCAAGGTCAGCTGTCAGCGCCAAAGGCTCTGCTGACTGTTGATGAATACAATGAATCGTCACACTGGCTGGCTCCTGAGAAATTTTCACCATTTTTTGGCGGAACAAAATATCTTCTTTTAACTGCGGAAGAAATGCATCCGTCAGCAGGTCCATCCCTCCTGTGATCTCATAGAATCGAGCCGGGGATGTAAAAAAAATCGATTCCCGCAATACCTCAACAAGAGACATCCCCATATACGCTTCCATATCCAAAAGGATTCCGATCATATCGATTGCCCCGTTTGAAAAATAAGAGCTTAAATAAGAGCCCAGCGAATGTTTTCTATATTCCTTTTCAACAATGCGCCAATTTCTCTCCGGGTTTTGGTTAATAAAATTGAGGATCGGCTGCAAGACGGAAAGCATCAGTTCTTCAGCCGTTTTTCCTTGTTCATGTGGAGCAACCGGGAATCTTAAAATGCCAGGATTCTCTTCATAAAGATGGAGGCGTGTTTTGATGCCATTTGCATATATAATGTCCATTGGAGTTCGATTCAAAAATTCGTTTGTAGGCAGCTTGAATTTTTTAATATATTCCAAGGTTAATGTATGGTTATCCGGAATACGCATCGGCCCAACGTTAAAATATAAATCCCTGCTGAAGGGAGCACGTACAGTGTAAACACGTCCTCCCACTCTATCGTTCGCTTCCACAATCGTGACTCTATGCCCGGCAGCCTTTAATAAAGAAGCTGCAACAAGCCCGGCCAGCCCAGCCCCTACGATAATGATACGTTTTGGATACTGCGTTGTTTTCAGGCCATTTCTGATGATATTGATCATGTCTACATCATTTGCTTGAAAATTCAATTTATTAGGCCCCCACTTTTTCGATTTATTGGATTATATTCCGGCAAAAGGATGCCTTATTACTTTTATCATCAAAAGGTGGAACGATCATGCGGGGCTTTTCAAACCGGGCGAGTTTAACGGCTAAAAATGGCTCATCCCGGAATCTATACAGGACCTGGGCACGATTGGTGGAACGCAAGTTATGAGAACCAGCTTACCTTAACATGTCGCCTTATCATTGTATTTATAGGCAAATGATCTTCCGGTGCCAAATGTTCAGTGCTTTATTGTTCGGAGATTTTTTCCTTTAAAAACTTATGATCAAAAGTCTTTTTCCGTAGTGTTCCAGTCTGGGCAAGAGTTTCACAAACACTTCACATCTTTCAAATATTTAACATGCTAAACTAGATTTGTAAGCGCAAACAAAAACTTAGGAGGGCAAATCGTGAAAACGGCTATTAAAAGTTTCTTGGCATTATCATTGATTTTAGGAACATTTATGATTTCACCCATTCTTACTCCAAACGCCTCTGCCCAAACAATGTCGACCAAATCTTACGGTGTAACCTACACTACAATGAATGTTGGTGACTCCAACGTATTTATGGGCGGTGACCGGTATGAAGTTCTCAATGGTCAGAATGTCCTTGAGATTAATCAATATGGCATGGTTAGAGCCATAGGTCTTGGCAAAGCGACTGTCGTTGTTTATAAAAACGGTGTTATTTATTGGGTGCATTATGTAACTGTTGTTAGATAATGGCTATCGAGATTACCGTAAGCATGTGCCCTCTATAGAGGGCCTCTTTACTTCATTTTCTCTATTCCTGTACCATCGATGAAAGATGGAGCAGTCTCAACGGCTTCTTCTGCGTCTAAATTTCCACTCACTTGATATAGCCCGCACCTTCATCATTACCCACAGCAAGCGGGTATGGTATGCAGTTGACAAAGCCGAATATAAAATGAATGTTCCCCGTGCTTGAACATGCACATAAAAAACCTTGAAAGGCAAATGACAATCAAGGAAGAAGAAATGAAAACTATTCAATTTTTCAAATCTGCACTCAATAAGTATTAATCACTCACCAAATATTAACTCATCCATTTCTTCTCGCTCTTTTGCAATGCCTTTATAAGTTTCGATCAAGTTCTTTACCATCTCAAGCGTTATTTCTCTGTCATTTTCATAAATTTTAATACTAGCTCCCATTGAGAGTAACTGTTCTATAGTATTTACTAATGATTTTAATTCTTCTGTGTCATAGTAATCACATTCAATAACAGGTTTTCCTGATTCAATCGCCTGTTTTAGCTCCTTAATAGGTTGGGATGATGTTTTTCTTAACAACGAGATGTACTTCCTAATATTTGAATCATTGAGTACTTCCACATAAATCAAGTCCATCATAATACCTCCTCTCTAAATAAAAGCCTTAAATGGCTATATCTATTCAAACCTTGCATAAAACAAATAATAGCCGGTGAAAAAATCGGCTATTTCTTTATATGCAGCGGCAAAACAATTGTTAAATTTTTACAAAGGATATTTTAGATTTACTGCTTCCGGATAAATTGTTGATGTTTAAAATACTAACTGGCTTCCGTTCATTATTCATAAATTAATGAAGCTCTTAAATTGTTAATTCCGTTTTTCCAAATACCCCTTTAAGCAAGTTAATGTATATACCCAGCCTTCTTTTTGTCCTATCATTTTTTCCACAATCTCTGGGTCATCTTCTTTTACTCCTGATTCATTTACTTCAATAATTGTACTTGTATCATCCTCTTTTAGTGTTATTGTAACAACCGTTTCTTCACCATGTTCTTTGCCCCAAGAGAACACTATTTTCTTATTGTTCTCGATTTCGAGTACATTTATTACCCCTTCTGCATTGTATTCATCATATCTTAATGTAATCCTCTTGCCTTTCTCCTATCTTTCAGAACTTGATGAGAACCAAAAATTCCCGATTTTTGAAGGAGATACGAATGCTTCAAAGACCTTATTGGCAGGTTTGTTTAGTTTTAATTTAGTTGTTACTTGAGTATTCAAATTTATCATCATCCTTTTAAATTATGTCTACTATCATTGATATTTTCTTCTTAAACTGGAACATTGAAGATATGTTGATTTTGTTTTCTGATCCTCCTATGTCGATACCTGCAACCACAGGGTAGCACATATTGACCTTAAAGCGAAACTCTAAGATTGCACTTTAGGGGTAAAGTATTCCAAAATCATTTCTCCCTTTTCAATACCTTCATGTTGTTACGATAAATGCGTTAAAAAGACTACTTTAACAAAACGTTGGGAAGTCAAAATTCATCAATCAACTGGATTCCAGACGGGATCTCATGAGCTGGATTCCTTCTGAGCAGAGGCAGCAGATCTTTTTGCAGCAGGAGCATTCGCACATTGAATTGGATATGTTTTATTTTACGGCAAAAGGTTTTAATTATACTGACTACGTTTACATTCTCGGTCTCCTATAGGTCAGTTTGTTTTGATCCAGTCCTTTTACAATCTCGGTGATTCTCCTTAAGCAGTGTTCCTCCGTACCTAAAATTCCCGACCATAATTTTTTTAAAAACGAAAATAATAATTTTGTGAAAGGAGGATGATTTATGACAAATAAAAAGCAGCAAAAAGAAAAACAAAAACATTCCAAATTACTTGGTATAAATATTACGGATACTGAGCTTGCCCAGGAACTTGGAAGTCTTCAGCAGCAGCTTGCCCAGGTGAACCAAAATGTAACCCAATTAGGAGCATCTCAACAACAAAGCGGCCAAGGTCAAGCTCAGCAAAATTCTCAAATGAATCAAATAAAGCAGCAGGTTCAGCAATTTGGTTCACAATCTCAACAGCAAATTCAGCAGACTGATCAACAAATTCAGCAAAGCCTCCAACAAGCTGATCAACTGCTTCATCAAGCTCTTCAAGGGATTCAAACCAATCAGGCCATGAACCAGGTGAATCAAGCTGTTCTACAAGCCCAACAATCATTAAATCAACAAGGGCAGCAGGGGCAGCAGGGACAGCAAGGTCAGCAAAATCAAAATCAGCAAAACCAACAAAATCAACAGTTTCAACCACCATTACAATAAAGATATCTCTGTATAAAAGAAAAGAGCCCTTAAAAACGGTCTTTTTGGTCGTTCGTTTAGAGGAGCAATAGAATCCTTCACCTCTAAAATTTTGACATAAAGGAAAGTATAATTTTTAAAAAGTCACTACACCTCCTGATCTAAAAGGGCGGGCATCGGTTAAATCCAGTGCTTAATTTAAAATTAGGCGTTCAAGTTGAAATTTTTTAAATTCATTTTTCCTTACCGAATAAACCACCTTGCGCTATTCGCTTTTTTAACTTGAAATGGCGGGATCTTACTGCTTGCGTTTCTCACGCAATGCCGCATAGCTCCAGTCGTTCTCCTGTGAAGCTGACGGCCATCATCATTCGGTGCATCCGAGTCCACACTTGATAAGGGAAAGGCGCGTCTTCCATTCATAGAAAAAGCGGCCGCCAATCAGCTGCACAACATCAATGTGCAAAAGATCAGTGCCCGCATGCTCTCCGTGTTGAACTCAATATTCACGTTCGTTTTTCTTGTTTCTATCGTATGACAAAATGGAATAGAAAAAATCCGGGTTGGAACATTAACCTTGAAAGGCAATTGCCAGTTCATATTTTCAATTCAGCACTCAATATGTATTAATCATCACCAAATATTAACTCATCCATTTCTTCTTAATCTTTTGCAATCAATCAGTCCGCTATATGAAAAATTAATCATCGTCAGATACAGCATCATCAAAATCTTGTAACTCTTCCATAATTTCTTTTAAGCGAGTAATGCTGTTTTTAAATTCTTCCTGTTAGATTTCTTGATAATTAAAAATCTCCTTCTCCATATATATCATTATCAAATATTTTTTACCTCTGCTCCTAAATCTAATAATTTGTCGACTAACTCTTTTAATTTTTCCATTTCATCGATGTCGTTTGCATCGGTTTCTGCAAGGACCTCATTGTTTTCAATTTTGTTTTTTATTTCTGCAATCCCTAAATTCGTATGCTTTCTTAAAGGGACTATATATTTTTAATGAGCTATTAGGCATAATTTTTATTGCGATTTCTCCTTTCTTTAAAATTCTTCAAAATAATTTCGGTTAACAGGTTTTCCCGGGGCATTTTTGCTGAAACTTCCTCCGTGCCATCTTTTTAAATGCTCTTTACCTGCAACTTATTGATCAGGTCCACAGTAAGAAAAAATAGCCCAGCTTGAATAAGTGGGCTTTCAGTCTTTATATCCTCTTTTTCATTCACATCTGCAGCACCTCACGATTATCACGACTTTCGTAACGGACATATTGTATCAATGACTGCATTCCATGCTGTTGAGGCAGGATCGATTATTTTAAAATGTTCTGCATCCGGCAGCACAACCAAGCTCACATTACAGCCTTGTTCCATTGCCTTTAAATAGTAATCTCTGCTTAACTCGACTGGAACATGACGATCTAACACACCATGTACTAAAACTTGATCTATTTTCATCGGCAACCGCTCAATCGGGGAAACAACTTGATAGCGTTCTGCAACCTCATGTGGTGACCCGCCCATTAGTGCAGAAACATGACTCTTCATTCCTTTTTCTTCGTGAAATTCCCACATTTTTTTTAAGTCTGTTACCCCGGCCAAGCTGATTACTTTCTTGATGGGCACAACCAACTCATGAAACATTTGATCTGGGTTTCCTGCGGTTCGAGAGGCTAGCCAAAGAGCTAAATGCCCTCCTGCCGAATGCCCAATAATCATTACACTTGATAGGTCCAAACCATAAGGTTCCTTTAGCTGTGACAGATGGTTGATAGCGTCAATCACATCATGGAATGTTCCAGTCCAACCTCCTCCTTCTTCCCCCACTCTACGATACTCAATATTCCAAGTGGCGTATCCTCTACTAGTCAAATCTTCGGCAATGGGATTATTTTCTTCCAAATCATATTTCGACTGCCAAAACCCTCCATGAATCATAACGACTACCGGACACGGTTCTTTCTTGTCAGGCACCCGTAATACCCCGTATTGCGAATGATGTTTTCCATAAGATATTTTCGCTTTATGAGACATCTTATCCCCCTCTCAAATTGATTCTACAGGAAAAGCCATCCTTCCTTCTCCATCAAGAATAGCGTCTGAAGCAACAGAACATCCAGGGATTTTTTTACCGGGTCGGTCAGCCCAGCCCTCAGATCATCCCGACAGCTGTCTTCTGCAATTATAAATAGCTGACGCCTTGTTCAGCCCAGAGATATTCTCCATCATTATCAAGACTTTGACCGAGTGCTCAACGTTCAATTCATTTAAGCAGTGTTGAGCCCTCAGCTTTTGAAAAAGGTTAACCGCTTTCCGCACCGGTTTTCAAGCCGCACACCTTCAAAGCCTTTATACGGACGGCAGACAAGACATTAGATCTTCCCTCTTCAAATCAAAAAGACACCAAACAAACGCATGATTGCGCTCTTGTACTCTCCGTCTTGTGTGTTTAAGTGTCACAAATAAATAATATTTATTCACAAGGAAAAACATTTCGGGACACCGAATGATTAAATTGCAACAAAAATTTTCAGAAGGAGTGCTTGAAATGAAATTCAAAAAAAGTGTTGTTTTTGCGTTATCGATTTCAGCTTTAGCTTTATCTGCCAGTGGTATAGCTTCAGCGAAAGAAACGAAGAGCTCTCCTGTCACAGAAGTAAAAAGCGCTTCTATGCTTCCATCTCACGTGATAAAGATTCAAGACCGTAATTTGACAATAAGCGTCGGAGACCAAGCCTGGATAACCAATTTAGCAGCCACAAGATATGTTTCTGACAATACGGCGGTTGCCTCAGTGGATCAAGGTGGCTTGGTCACTGCTAAAGCAATAGGGACTGCAACAATCACTTTATTCAAAGGTGACAGTGTATTAGGCAAAGTGTTTGTTCAAGTGATTTAAACATCCCGTTTTCCGCCCAAATTGTTGAACAAATTTGGGCGGATTAAAACGGATTTAGCCCCCGTTCCATCAGGAGTCTATGTCTATGTCGATCCCATTCCGAGAGGCACATATATGTGTATCGCCTTTAAGTGGTCTGCAGCCGATTATTACGACCACTTCGGCAAACTAAAAAAAGCCTACGATTCGTCAGGCTTCTCAAAAGAAAATATTGCAAACGAAGTGTCGCTTATTCTCAAAAGATGGACTTTATAACCTAGCTCCAACTATTAATTGATTAAACAATGAAGGAGGAGGCGACCAGCCTCCCCCCTTGCACACCACCGTTTACGGGGCGGTTTGAATTTTTTTCTAACGCGAATCTTCCGTCCGGGGATATATTTTATTCGCATTCAGTCGCTTTTTTATTCCATAACAAAAAAGCGAGAAACATAATCTTCAAAGATGAGTTCGGTAACCGCAGTAACAAAGCGTTTGCCAATCAGTATTTATCGTTTTTGTCCTATAAATTGAATGACATGAGATAAACCATTATGTAAATCCCCTTCATGACGAACTGCTTCACCTAAAAAGAAGTGAACAATACGCCAGTCTGAATAAATGTGTAAAAACTCTTCCGGTCTATATAAAAATTCAGATTCTTGCGGCCCGCCGCTTTTATATGGAATTTGGTGAATTGAATATACTTCCGCAACAAAAAAACCGCCCGGTTTCACTGCTTCTTTAACCCCTAGAAGTGTTTTTCGGCGCAATTCTTCTGGAAAATGGCCAAAAATACATACAACCTCATCCCACTGATCTTTTTTCCATGACGCTTCATTTAAGTCAACGAGTTCCGTCTTCACTTCTACATTTCGGGCTTCTGCAAGCTTTTTCGTCTTTTTCAATCCAGATTCCGCGTAATCCCATGAAGTCACATTCATTCCTTGTTCGGCTAAAAAAACCGCATTGCGTCCTTCACCTTCTGCAATTGCTAATGCGTTACCTGTTAATTGAAGTTTTTTCTGAGAATCCGATAAAAATGCATTCGGTTCAGTTCCATAAACATAATTCTCATCTTGAAAACAGGTGTTCCAAAAATTCATGATCCCTGCTCTCCTTTTTTTTTGATACACTTCACTGCTCTTTTCCATGATCAATAAATCCCTTATTTGAGTGAAAGCTTAAGCGACGCATATCACTGTGACCGTACGTATTCCTGCGAGCGATGTTCTGCGGCTGCTCGTGAAGTTCAATACCTACGACGTCTTTCCGCTATCAAGATGGGTCGAACCTTGTATACTTATGCCTATGATCAGCCACTTATGCATAGAGATCTTCTGATAAAACGTTATTATTACGATTTAATTTAAATCCTAGGATATTTCATCTTCTTTGTCAAACCGAACGATAAAACAAAAAGCTTTTTTCAAGTATGTTTTAACAAATACATTTGATCTTTTTTAGTGACAGGTGACAAAATGGAGTAGAAAAGGTTCCCTAGTTAATCCCCTTTTTCGCTGGGTTTTTCTCGAACGTGTTCAAATTTATCTTTAAACATATGACACGGATCCTACAAATGTAAAAGTATACCCCTTGTTAACAATTTCATTTCTTTTTCCTTCATAGTCAAAGTTATATAGTAAAATGGCAGCGTTTATATTCTTCGGAAGTTGTTTACCCTGATTAGCTTCAAAACGAGATAAAATCATTTCTTCATATGAGCATCCGCCTATTAATTGATACAAAAATTCTTTATTATGGTCATGAGCAACCTTTTCAATAAAATCTTCATCTAAATCATCAATGTCTATTTCAAAATCTCTTAAAAACGGGGAAGGGAGGAAATCACCTTCTTCTTCATCGTATGGTAATTCAACGTATTTATTTAATGTATCAACAGTTTGAATACTACCGATCCATAATGAGACATAATTTTCTCGTTCCATTTTAAACCCTCCTATTTTCCAAGGTAATATTTTCATGAAATTACAAATATAAATTGTTTTTGAAAGCGCTTCTGTGTTAATTTTGATGTAAACAAATACAGTACACAAACAACTGGTTACTACATATCGTTTTGCCTTAAGTGTAATGCATTTCCTAACGCTAAGAGAACAAAATTCCACGAAGATTCTTCCAGAAAGAAAGTTCTAAGAGCCAAAAAAACGAGGTGAAAAAGTGTGCAACAAGAAAAAACAACATCAAATATTAACAGGATAGTACAGAGATATATCATTCTGTTCCTTGTTTTATGCGCATGTTATTTTGTTTACATGGGTGCTTTGGGTAATAAATTCACTCCAGTTCCACTAATTATTTTCATTGTTGGTGCTATAATCGGAGAGCTAATCAGAATAGGCGGAATTAGAAGATAGAGGGTTTCAGCCTCTCTTAAATAAAGAGAGCTTCAAGTGTTTCACCTTTGTTTTCGGCTAATAGCCGTCAATACCATTATTTTTGATTCCTTTGTCTGGATGGAAATAAAGGGCATCCTTTACTATTCTGTAAACATAGATATCCTAATAATATGAGTAAACTTTCTTAATACTTCGCACATTAAGGATTTGCCATTAAAGGATGAAGAAATGCTTTTCAAAATTAACTAAAAGAACAGGAGACTTTAAATGGAAATCTTAATTAGACAAGAGCTCACTGAAGAATATAATACGACTGAGGAAATTGTTAAAAAAGCCTTTTTAAATGAAGAATACAGCGACAAGAAAGAACACGTACTTGTAAACAGGATTAGAAAATCAGATGCATTTATCCCTGAACTATCATTAGTCGCGTTAAATCAAGGCAAAGACATTGTAGGTCATGTCCTTTTATCTAAAATAAAAATCGTAGATGGTGATAGAGCTGCCGATTCTTTGGCACTTGCTCCGGTTTCCGTTGCACCTGAGTATCAGAAAAAAGGCATTGGGAGTCAATTGATTCGTACAGCGTTAAAAAACGCAAAAGATCTGGGTTATTGTTCAGTAATTGTTTTAGGACATAAAGATTTTTATCCAAAATTTGGTTTTAAACCAGCCAGCTTATGGAATATACAAGCACCATTTGAGGTTCCAGATGACGTATTTATGGCTCTAGAATTAACAGATCATTCTCTTGAAAAAGTGCAAGGTGTCGTTCATTATTCAAAAGCTTTTTTGGAGTAACAGCCAGATGAATGATTAGATATTTTAATAAAAAGAGGTTGTTCCGAAAATCGTTTTATAACATTTTCTAAAGACAGCTTCTTTTTTAATGTCTCAGTCGTTCCTATATTTCTCTCAGTGGTGGAACAGTAATCTCACTAAGTTTCTCCCCCCGCTTCACTACAGCAAACCAGCGATAGCTTATATCTCGGCAAACGAAAAAGAGCAGCTTTAATTTCCTGCTCTTTTGTTGATAACGGCTCCCGCTAATCTCCGGGAGGACTCAAAGATTATAAAGAGACATGTGATAATGGCTTTCTGTGCAAGCGGGGTCTCACCGCTTGCGTTCCCCTTGGCTGTCGCGCGCAATCCTGCATAGACTCCGGCCGCTCCTCCTGTGAAGCTGACGACTCTCATCATCATTCGAAAGGTGCGTCTCCCATTCTGGCCATTAAAAAAAAGCGGCCGCCAATCAGCTGCACAACATCCGTGTGCAAAAGATCAGTGTCCGCAGGTTCTCCGTCTTGGACTCAGGTATTCCACATTTTCTTTCAAAACCTTACAAGTATTTTTTTAGTTTTTCAGGAAGAAAAGCTTTCTGAACTTTAGTCTTCCCTTCTTCGTCTACAAATTCCACTTCATAAGCCTCTTCCGGTTCAGTAAAAATCATGACAACCGTACCGACTTCACCTTTTTTTAAATCTTCTGTTGGGTCATCTTCAATCAATACAACAGTTTCATATTGTTCGAATTTCAAATTTTCCACCTACTTTACATATAAAGTCGTTAATTCAGGAACATCCGATCCTGGTTTTAAAATCCATCCAGTTCTAACAGTGGCTGTTTTACCGTTTGGACCGGTAATGTCTATATCAACTGTATACCTTTGACCATATTGATCCAACTTCCCAATTATCACTTTCTGATTAGGAAGTTCCTTTTTAATTTTCATTTCTAATTCGTGTGCATTTGTCTTATTATAACCTAAAGCGCTCTCGAACACCTTAGCTTTATTGCCACCGACTGGATGATCCGGATTTAGTGCATAACCGGTGAGCTTTCGAGAATCAATGGTGGCATTTTCCACGTGAGGCAACGCCGGAAGGGTGTCACCGGAACCATGTGGTTTTCCATTATTATTACTTTCCGATTTAAATAAAACACTCGTCTTCTTATCCTCAAGCAGCTCCTTA
>NZ_BCVZ01000032.1 GCF_001592005.1 Bacillus sonorensis NBRC 101234 = KCTC 13918 | reverse complement strand
TACAAAGACACCGATTCTAACGACACGTCAACAGCGTCAACAAGGCTTCGAAAGCGGAGATTCAGGACTCTATTTATAAGGTTGAGAAGGACATTGGAGGCAGGGAAGAGAAAATAAGTATTAAGATATGCCTATTTTTAAATATCTCAAAAGGACATGAGGAAATTACTCACGAAAGAATTATGATAGAAGAACTGAGAGGACAATCATTATATTTCTGTAATGAATGAAAGAAATAAGATTATAGGTAATCCAACAATTGGATAACCTAATTGAGTCTACGAATCGGATGAATAAAAGAGAGGTGTGAAGATTAGCAAAGGGTTAAAAAATCATGGATAGATAAGGAAGGTAATTATTGGCGGTGGGATCAACGACATGGTAGATTAAAAAAATGGGAATAGAAGAAGAACTCGGTATCTTGGTGAGTGCGATTCAGTTTTAGGTTTTAATACAAAGCAAGGGAACTCTTCTATAAGATTTCACGGAGGTTGATTAATTTTGTACCACGGTAAGAAGTTTATTGAGGAATATCCTGAATACAGTACACTTTTTTATAAGCTTTACATATCTAGAGAACTTGATGATTGGTTTCTAGATATTTGTAAGAAGGAGGATACATTAGTTCCAGAGGAGTTAGCAAATATTGAATTGGTAAAAGAAATAAAAATTCAAAATAAAGTTTCCCCTTCTTATGAAATCTTTATAGATTTAAAAGATATAATTGGAAATGAGGGCTTTATAATATCCCAACAAGTAATTATAAAGGTTTCAAAAATAATTCCAGTTTATATTATGGACTTGAGTTATAGGATTAGTCATAGATTGTTATGTGACAACAAACTTGATTTAAATGGTTCTGCAGAAACACTGGAGATTATGAAAATTGAAAAGCTCGTTAGAGAGTTTTTTGCTAAAAATAATTTTAAAGAGTTAAGCTACCTATATGATTATTATGATACAGTTTTTGAGTGGAAAGATGTACCCGATCTAGAACCGTTTAATCGAAGGTTTACTCTAGGGGATGCTGTCTTTGTAGATAATTTAGACATTTGCAAGTAATTGGATGAAGTTTCATACCTTGATGGCATAAGCTTTTCAAGGTTTTTTAAGCTTTAAACATCTTTACAATTAAATTTGCAATACCATCACACGCAAATAACAGAGCTAAGTGGTAACAAACAGGGACATCGGCCAGTGAGCAAACAAATGCGGATTTTTAAATGAGACAAGGAAATCTATTTGTGAATGATATAGATTACAAAAAAATATTCATCTGGCTCTAAAAGTACTTTTAATGACTTAAAGGTGAATACATATTAGAAGAAACCATTTCAAAATAAACCAATTCCGCAAACAATTCTTGATGAAGCAACAAAAGCAGGATGATTATTAGGGATATTAAGGGGAAGGTGTATAATTGACGATGAAAGTTTATTATTGTGACGAATGGTCGGATATCAAAAAGAAGCCTTGGAACATTCTTGATGACCGTACTGCGTACACACGCCATCAAAAACATGAACCATATACGGCGGTATTAACTGCAGATGATAACACTAAATATATTGTAAATGTAACAAATGAATGGGTGTCGGTAAGTTTTTATGATAATTTCACTCGTAAGTATCTAAATTATGACTTTGAAGTTATCAGTGATGGTAAGATTTTTTTAAGAACAGCGATGTATTGGGAATATGATGATGAAACTGATAAGGAAGTAAGTAGTTTGATTTTGAGCTTCCGCGAAGATGGCTATATAGCGATGAAAAAGAAAGACTTTAAGACCGGTACGGTCGAGGAGCGCGAGACTAGCGATACTCTTGGAACAAACTGGGATGTATTTCCCGGATTTGGCCAGTATTTTCATTTGTGCAGAGAGGAAAGGTAACGAGTTCAGAGCACTCTCCGGTGCCAAAGCTTCAGCATTCCGTTCCCCCTATACACCTAACGAAAACGCTGGATTCGGCGGCCGGTGTTTTCTTTTATGATCAAAAACGCATCTTTTCGGACGAAATGGCAGAAAAAACAAAAAGAAAGAAGACAAAAAAACACCATCAATGATAAGATAGAGAAAGCGACATAAATATGGTGCAAGACATATGACAAAAATGATGAGGGAGATTTGGCAGCATGGCTGATAAAATAACGATTCTTAGAGAAACATTTGAAAATGGAGAAACGGGACAGGAAGTCGAAGGATTGACTCTGATGATAGACGGCAAGATGAAGGACGTGTTTGACATCCTGATCAGCCAAAACGATGATTACAATGATTATACAGAAATCATGAGAGACATTGTGATCGCGGGTGTTAATCATATCATCAGCAAATAATGAACACGCGGATTATTCGAAGGAAATCTTTTTGGCGGCTGAGTCAAAAAAGCACTTGCTTTTAAACGGAAAAACATCTATAATAAATCATGTCTCAAACAAACGGGGCATTAGCTCAGCTGGGAGAGCGCTACACTGGCAGTGTAGAGGTCAGCGGTTCGAGCCCGCTATGCTCCATCTCGGAAATCCTTGGTATATCAAGGGTTTCTTTTTTTATTGTTATTTATAAAAATTCGACTAGAATAATGAGTTGTTGGCGAATTGTTGGCAAACCTTTTTTTCAGTGATCGATACCGATGTTTTTAGGATTAAATTGATTAAAATACTCGACTGTTTCATTTTCAAGTTTTTCGGTGACATGCCCATATATGTCAGAAGTAATTTGGTGACTTGAATGTCCAGCGCGTTTTTGAATCGCACTCAGGTTTTCCCCTGCTTCTATAAGTAATGCTACCATAGTGTGCCGGAGATCGTGTAACCTTATATCTTTTAATTTGTATTTTTTTTAAAACTTTGACCACTTGCTTGTTGTCGTGGTGTAATAATATGGTTTTCCTTTTCCGCTATGGTAAAGTATTGATTTTCTCCGCCTTCCCACGCATCCCCGAGTAATTCTTTTTCTTTTTGCCATATTCTATAATAAGATGCCAATTCATCCATATAAAAATCAGGCAAAGACAACATCATCCACCAGCCAGTCAAGCAAATCCACAGGGACCATTCTGAAAAAGGGGGCGTCTGGTTCCCAGGTCAAGGCGTTGCAGAAACGTTTGATTGCCGCTGGCTTCTCACTGCCGAAATACGGGGCCGATGGGTCTTACGGAAATGAAACGGTGCAAGCTGTCAAAGCTCTGCAAAAGAAAGCGGGTATCGCGGTGGATGGAATCTACGGACCGGCTACAGAAAAGGCCTTGCAGCTATTGAAGCGAAAAAGAAAAAGTCTTCCTCAAACGGCAAAAAATCATCTTACCCGCTGCCGTCTGGCATCTATAAGGTAAAAAGCCCGCTGATGAAAGGGTCGGCTGTCCGGCAGATTCAGGAGGCTTTAGCTGCCCTCTATTACTATCCGGACAAGGGTGCCAAAAATAACGGTATTGATGGTTATTACGGACCGAAGACGGTGAACGCAGTCAAACGATTCCAGATGATGAACGGTCTATCTGCTGATGGAATTTACGGGCTGAAGACGAAAGCAAAACTAGAATCATTATTGAAATAAAAAAGGCAGGCATAGTGCCTGCTTAGGCTGTTGATTTTCTCGACAGCCTTTTAATTTTTTCATGAAACGAAAAGACTTCTTCTAAAAGTTAATTGGTTGTTATAAGAACGGTGGTTTATAATAAACCATCAAAAGAGCAATAAAAGCTTCTAAAAAAGAAATTGAAACAATGACTTTGTGATTTACTGGTGATTTTACGGCTATTAACTTTTGACCAATATAATTTAGGAAATAAAACACAAGAAAGAAGCATACGATTCCAAAAATAACTCCAGACAAGCGGGGTTCCCTCCTATTATTTCCATTTATTTTATAATTATAGTAGACAAACCATTAAATGTAATGGTATTATCATAGTGTACTTTATCATGTTTGGAGGAGATGGGCAATATGAGTTTAGTATCATTACGTAAAAAATTGTTTTATTTGGCTGTTTTGATTCCGATTACTGTGATGTCTTTAATTTTTTTATCACTCCCAGCCAATGCGAAAACCTCATCAAGCCATACTTCCACCCTAGATGATCAAACATACAATAAGATTTCTGTAGACATTGCCAATAAGGCTCTTGAAGAAGCAATGAAAGATGTGAATAAACAGTTAGAAAAAGGAGTAACGAATGCCTTAGCCACCAAAAAGTTAAATATCCAAGGTGATACTATTGAATTAAGTGTTGGTGAACAAGAGGAAAACAAAGTCGACACTCAAGCTGTACGCAAAAAGAATTATTCTGGTTATGTTAAGTATAATGGATTGCTAGGAACCGGTTTTCAACATAAAGTCTCCGGTACATTTACGTATGAAAAAGGAAAAATAAAATCAAATAGTTACGATGTTTATTTAACAGGCCCCCTGTATGGAAAATCACACGAGACTGAACCTTATAAACTTGATAAAAGTGTATGGGAGATAAGAAGTACAGGAACATTTACAGCCCTGAAATACACACCTTTTCAATACACTACAAGACTGGTTATTGGCTTGTATGGAAGTGGCGATTATAGAGTGTTGAAAGCTAAAATAAATTAAGCTCAAGAACCCCAAATTAGGGGGTTCTTCTATTTTTACGTAGCGATGTCTTGCAGCTAAAACAGGAACTTGAAGCCGGCCGGAAAAAATATCGGCCGTCTGAAAAGTGAAGCCCTTCCCAACAAAGAAGGGCTATCTTTATTTCCGCGCCGACAACATCCTCAAATTGAATCTACAACATGGAACAGCTTGCTCAGCTGATTTATATTAATGAATTTTTCCTTCTATATCAATCGTCTCTCCTATTTCTGCTCCGTTTAAAAAGGGCAGCGGTTTAAATACAGAGAACTGAACTGTTAAATTAAATTCCATTGCTTCACATATTACTTTTTCCATGTCTTCTATTTGAGCCATGTCAAGAACCGGCCTTTTCACTTTGGTCTGGTTGCTTTCTAATTCTCGGAGCAGGCCGACATACTCGGCAGCATCATAGCTGTCCATTTAATTGATCCACGATCTTTTAGGTTTTCGTTTTGTTGTTCATCTCCTTGAAAATTCACTTTAAAACTTTCCAGAATCACAGGTCAAAAAAAATTAATGTTGGCCAGAAACAGTATTAAACAGTTAAATCCGTGACACTTTTATATGAATCGCCAAAAAGATTCATTACATCAACGAAGATGCTGTACGCATAGAATAGTATTAAGAAAAAAACAGATTTTTGTTGGGGGGATTTTTGTGAAATAAAGGGCTTGAGGGGTTTGTCATACGTTTGCCACCTATATAAAAAAGGAGGTAAACACAATATGTAGTATGCTTTTTAAAAAAACACAATATATGTACATTTTCAATTCCTCAAAAACAAGATGTATTATTATACAATAAAAAATAAAGAATTTCAAGCCAAAACATTGTGGGTATTACTTAGAAAGAGTACAATAAATGTAACCAAAAAACGAAATTAACAATATTCTAATTCATTGGGGAATTAAAGTGATTAATTGTACGTGTGAAGTAGAGTCATTTTGTTATAGTTTTTATAACTTAATAGTTGAAATTAATGAAGCGCATAGTGAATTTTCAAAAGAGTTCGCTTCTGAAAAACAAGATGCTCTAATTAACTTAAAAAGAAAACAAGTTAATCATGTTACTCAAGTAAACAATGGGAACACTTTTTCTGTTGATAATTTGTTTTTGCAGTTGATTTCTAATTATCGAGAGAAGTTGCTTTATTATACTGCAACTGATGTTGATTTTGAAAGTCAATATACGGATTTAATTCTAAGGACAAGAACAAAGGAATCCACTTCAATCATTAATAAGCTTAAATATTATCTTGTTGGAAAAAATGAAGCAGGAAAACTGCCGCTTAACAAATGCTTGAATGATTTATTTGGGATTTAGAATACATCCAACATTTTTTGACCATAATAAGGAATGTTTTCAAGAGACATGTCAAAGGTTAAAGCAACTATATAAAAATCGAATTGATTTTAGGGATTCATCAAAGGGAAATTATAAAGCGTATCATATTTATTTATACGGAGAGAGTTGGGAATACTTCCCTTGGGAAATACAAGTATGGCGCTTAAGCGATCGTGAACAGAATGATTTATCGCATAAGCAGCACAAACAAGAACATAAGAAATGGGCTGCAATTTACAAAAATTCAACAGAAATAGAATTAGAAATGGAAGGTGTTTAGTTATGGCTTTTCATTTTATTGCAATCGTAAGTGACTTCTCTGGTGGGAGAAGATACGGTTGGCATTATTCAAGTGAAGACAGGTTAGATAAAGATTATATTAAGTCTTTTATGACCAAAGTTAAACAAAAATGTGGACATATTCAATTTGGAATTCATAAACTAACTACTGAGGATACATCTTGGGCTTCAGTAGTAAGAATGGATTCGTTCTTTGATGATGTTATAATAACAAATCGAATTGACGACTTTATAGATGTTGTTGCAAATGATCAACAGCTTTCCGCTTATGATGTTGCTAAATTCGTACTAGCTACGCTCCCTACATCACATTTGAAATTGCAAAAGTTGCTGTACTATATCTACTCTGAATTTCTGGTCAAAACTGGGAAAAAATTATTCGAAGATCGGATAGTTGCTTATAAGTATGGACCTGTAGTTGAAGATGTTTTTCATAAGTATAAAAACATGGTAGCTCGGAAATTGATTATAAAGAGGATGCGACTTTCGTGTTGCGAACAGATGAACAAGCATTTACACCCTCTTTAATGAAAATTTGGACTTCTGAATATGGAGTAGCAGCGTTAGAATGTATTATAGAAACGTTGGAGAAATATGGTGATCTAGATGCATTCAGGTTAGTTGACAAAACTCATCAAAAAGGAGGACCATGGGAAAGAGTTTATAAACCTGGTCAAAATTGTGAAATCACTGATGAGTTAATAACTCTATATCATAAATATGTACAATAATAAAAAGCCTATTTGTTAGGCTTTTTATTATTGTAACTTAATTACTACTTTAAATAAAAACAGATAATTGCAACATCAGGATAAAATTTTATACTTCGTGAATGAAATAAATTTTAATTGTTGGCGAATTGTTGTCCAACTCTGCCAACAATCATCATTTTCATTCAGAAGTCATCAGATGTACAATTCAATAGCCCTTGAAATAAAAGGGATGGTCAGAATTGAACATACTTGTTCAGAAGATGTCAACTACACTGGCAGTGTAGAGGTCAGCGGTTCGAGCCCGCTATGCTCCATCTCGGAAACCCTTGGTTATCAAGGGTTTCTTTTTTTATTTTCCTTTTATAAAATTTGGTCGTATTCCTGAATCGTTGACAAGGCATTTTCTCTCAGAGAGGTTAATTTAAAAAACAAAGGGAGGCACTGCCAATGAGTATGGGCCTTTTTTTGATGGAAACAGATGTCTTTTTGGCAGTAGCTGCTTGTACAATTTGATCTCATCCCATTTGTCAATGCATAAATAGTGACTACACCTATTTACTGGAAATATGTTTAATCTAAAAAAATGGATATGTTAACCTTATTTGTATAAAATCAAGGGGGATTGATTTTGATTGTTTTTTAAAGTTCATAAGTCTTTTACTAATAGGGTTTATCATTTTAATGCTTATAGGAGAATACGCACCATTCTTGGCTATGCCATTATGGATCATTTTAATAGTAGCCTTGGTTATATGTCTTTATTACGCAATCAAACTTGAAATGAAAAATTTTAAAAACAGGAAGGAATAATAAAAAAAATATATATAAGTGGTAATGTCGGGGTGAGGTAATAGAGATATTTCTCTAAAAAAGGCCCAATTGCTCTTTAGAGTGTAAACTTTTTAGATTCAATTTTTTTGAATGATCCCTTTATATCAAAAGGAAGGAAAGAAATATTTCTCTGATTAGCTTGATAAAATTTATATAAAAGAAGCAATTAAAGCAGTTAAAGAAAAAGAAACCGGTTTACAACACAAGGTAAATTGTCATGGGCTGTCGAAGCCTTAAAAGCATCCCGGGGAAAGTTACCAACAAAGGTCAAAACATCTGCTAATTGAGACTATGGTTGGTGTCTAACAAAAATATCCTATGCTATGCTTTGAAAATGAAAGATATCTACTAGGAGGTAGTTATGGAAAACAACGAACCAAGCCTTAAAGTAATAAAGTGGTTCACCTGGATAATACCAATAGTGATTATAGGATTAATATTTCTCTTTAAAAATATTAATAATCCTGTAACTGATGCTTTATTCTATATTGTATGTGCAGGTGTTATAATCTTAGTGCTTTTCAGCATAATTAAAGAGAAAAAAGAAAAAAGCAAATGATAACAGGTTTTCAACCTGCTTTTGTGGAAAATTTAATTCTTCTTGCTCTTGCCTCATTATCTCACTTCTTCCCTATAGTTTTATATCTTAAATGAAAAAAGGTTTTTAGCCGCCCTGCAAAAGAGCGGCTAAAAACCTTTTATTTTTTGTCTTCAATCGGAATAAACTCGAATATTTCCCCTGTTTGGACAGACTTTGCAAGTCTTAGCAGCCAGTCATAGTAGGGCTTTGAATGTTCGAGCTGCTCGTAAATGGCTTTTGCTTCATCTTTTACGCTTTGTTCCAGCCCGTCGTCTTCCATCACGTTCTGCAATGCCTTTTGAGCGTCTTGGATGGCCATGAGATTGACTTTTACTTCTCTTTCCCACTTTTGCGGAAAAAAGCTGGTGAAAAATTTGAAGAAATCTTTTTCAGCCACAAAGCTGTGCTTTCTTCTTCCTCTATGAAACGTTTTTTTCACGATATTTAAATCTTGAAGCTTTTTCACGCCCGTGCTCATACTGGGCTTGCTCATCTGCAGCTCTTCCCGCATTTCGTCCAGCGTCATTTCATCTGAAAGGTACATGGTTCCGTACAAAATACCCGCACTCCTGGTTATCCCGTACAGATCCATCGTTTCTGCGATTGAATCAATGACTAAATCCTTTGCTTGAGCGATCGCATCCTGTGCCGACAGATCACGGTTGTATTCCATCATTTTCCTCCTTTCACAGGAGCGGAAACATCTATATCCAGACTCAATGCCTATAGAAATCGGGATCGGTCTGGAAATCCGCGTTAAGTTTGTTAAGTAATTTCTTTATGTTCTTTATCTTAACGAAAGAATTGAAAAAGTCAAAATGAAATTTTTTTGGAGACGGCTCAACCCGCATGGGGAGTGCGATCACATAAAATTCAAAAAAATCAGCCCGCCGATTTTCCTTTGACAGCGTTGGATGCGCATGGTAAATTCAAAGTGTTAAAAACGTTAAATTTTTATTTAACAAACTTTGCGTGATGGGGAGGTTGCTTTTATGAGTCAAACGCTTTTCATTGACGGGCAATGGGTGAGCGCCGAAAAAGGCGGCACACGGAAGATTATCAATCCTTTTAACCAGGAACAGATTGAAACCGTCGGTGAAGGAGACAGAGAAGACGCTGTGAAGGCTATTGCCGCTGCACGCCGTGCATTTGACGAAGGCGAGTGGGCCAATACAACCGGTCTCGAGCGCGGCAACATTGTTTTAAAGATTGCGGAGCTGATCAGACGCGACCATGATGAGCTGGCAGAGCTTGAATCGCTGGATACCGGTAAAACGCTTGAAGAAAGCAAAGCCGATATGGAAGATATTGCGAACGTGTTTCAATATTATGCCGGACTTGCGGATAAGGACGGGGGAGAGGTGATTTCTTCGCCGATTCCGGATTCAAAAAGCGAAATCATCAGGGAGCCTGTCGGTGTCTGCGGACAAATCACGCCGTGGAATTATCCGCTTTTACAGGCAAGCTGGAAAATCGCTCCCGCTTTGGCCGCCGGAAACACGATCGTTGTGAAGCCAAGCGAGATCACGCCGCTTACGACCATCAAGATATTTAAATTAATGGAAGAAGCCGGCGTTCCGAAAGGTGTTGCCAACCTCGTACTCGGACCTGGGGATACGGTTGGCGATGAGCTTGCCAGAAATACGGACGTTGATCTGATTTCCTTCACCGGCGGGATTGAAACAGGAAAAAAAATCATGCAGGCGGCAAGCACGAATGTGAAGAAAATCGCTCTTGAACTCGGCGGAAAAAATCCGAATATTGTGTTTAAAGACGCCGATTTTGATGTTGCTGTTGATCAGGCGCTGAATGCGGTGTTTTTCCATGCAGGGCAAGTTTGCTCTGCGGGATCGCGGCTGCTAGTAGAAGAATCCATTCATGACGAATTTCTGGCTGAGCTTGTGAAACGGACAAAAAACATCAAGCTTGGCAACGGATTTCATGAGGATACGCAGAGCGGTCCGCTCATTTCTGCTGAACACCGGAGCAAGGTTGAAAAATATGTGGAAATCGGTCTTGCCGAAGGCGCGAAGCTTGAAACAGGCGGCAAGCGTCCTGACGATCCTGAACTGCAAAACGGCTTTTTCTATTTGCCGACGATATTCTCCGGTTGCACATCAGATATGAGAATTGTGCAGGAAGAAGTATTCGGCCCTGTGTTAACAGTTGAAACATTCAGCACCGAAGAAGAAGCGGCCACTCTTGCAAACGACACCATTTACGGCCTTGCCGGCGCCGTTTGGACAAAAGATATAGAAAAAGGGGAGCGCGTTGCTTCCAAACTGCGGATGGGCACGGTTTGGATCAATGACTTCCATCCTTACTTCGCTCAGGCGCCATGGGGCGGATACAAGCAGTCAGGCATCGGCCGCGAGCTCGGCCGCCTCGGTTTTGACGAATATACGGAAGTGAAGCATGTGTACCGCAATACAAAACCTGCGGCAGTCAATTGGTTTAAAGCATAAGAGGGAGGAGATTCACGATGACGTTAAATATGAAAGTAGAAGCAATGAATAAATTCCACACATTCGAAATTCCGACCGTCATTAAGCACGGTATCGGAGCTGTCATGCAAGTTGGTGCAGAAGTGAAAAAGCTCGGCGTAACGAAAGCGCTGCTTGTCACAGACCCTGGCATCTATCAAGCAGGTGTGACAAATCCTGTTGTTGAATCTTTGCAGGAGGCAGGCGTCGAAGTGGCCGTCTTCAATAAAGTTGAACCAAATCCGCCTGTACGCCTTGTAGCAGAAGGATCAAAGCTTTATGCCGAAGAAAACTGCAACGGTCTTGTGGCAGTAGGCGGCGGAAGCTCAATGGATACCGCGAAAGCGATCGGAGTGGAAGCGACTCATGAAGGAACGGTGCTTGATTACGAAGCGGCAGAAGGAAAAAAACCGCTTGAAAACCGGATTCCTCCGCTCACCACGATTCCGACAACCGCGGGTACCGGTTCAGAGGTCACACAATGGGCGGTGATCACCGATGAGGAGCGTGAATTTAAATTCAATACGGGCGGACCATTGATCGCGGCCCATTTAACAATCATCGACCCTGAATTGCACGTCTCAATGCCTCCACATGTAACGGCAATGACAGGAGTTGACGCTTTGGCGCATGCGATTGAATGCTATACGATGAAATTTGCGCAGCCGATCACTGACGCGGTCGCTCTGCTTGCGATTGAATATGCCGCTCATTATATCCGCAGGGCGTTTGCAGACGGGGAAGATCTTGAAGCAAGATACGGAATGGCTCAGGCAGCCATGCTTGCAGGCCTTTCCTACGGAAGTGAGTCAGCTGGCGCTGCCCACGCGATGAGTCAGACGCTCGGCGGGATCATCCCGGTCGCGCATGGCCAATGTGTTGCCGCAATGATGGGGCCTGTAATGGAATACAACTGGAAAGGCTACCCTGAAAAATTTGCGCGGATCGCAAAAGCATTTGGCATTGATACAAGCGGCATGACGACGGAAGAAGCGGCGAAAGCTTCCGTGAACTGGATGTATCAGCTTGTAGAAGATTTAGAGATTCCCAGCTTAGAAGAGCAGGGCGTGTCGCCTGACATGATTGAACGCCTGGCAAAAGAGGCGATGAAAGATCCGCAAACAGTCGGAAATCCAAGAGATCTAAACGAAAAAGCCTACAATTGGATTTACAAACGCTGCTTTCAATTAACGCCGAAAACTGTATAATGAAGCGCCAAAACCCGCTTGTGCCTAAGCTACAGCGGGTTTTTTCCGATTTGAAGAAAAAAAGGAAGCATTGTAAAATCATTCTTATATTCGAAAAAAGGAGATGGGTGGAATGTGGGAAAGACGGACGGCGGCGACAGAGAACATATACATAGCTGATACAGCATCATTTGTGACAAAGAAAAGAGAAGAAATCTCTATCGATTACGGAGGAATTCCGGGTGACCTGCATTTCGGCCTAACAAAGGCGGCCGGAGCCCGCGAACCGATGTATAAGAGAGGCACAGAAATTTTTAATAGGCGGCAGATTTCGATCGTGTCGGTTGAAGAATGTCTGGTGATCGCAGAAAAGCTAAACATCCCTGCCGTGCTTCCGGAATGGCTTGGTGCCAATATCTCATTGAGCGGGCTTCCGCATTTGACGCGATTAAGAGAAGGAAGCAGATTGGTTTTTCCAAGCGGTGCCGCCCTTTTGTGTGAAGGAGAAAATGAGCCGTGCGTTCAGCCTGGAGAGGTCATTCAAAAACAGTTTCCGGACAAGCCTAAGCTCGCTTCCCGTTTTGTCCGCCAAGCGATGGGCAGAAGAGGCATCGTCTGTGTCGTCGAACGGCCCGGGCTGATTTGCCAAGGCGACCGGGTCGATGTTTGGTCATACTCTCCTAACGTCATAAAAGATGCGAGATCATTCGCGTAATAGAAGGGGGGCCTGAAAGGGCCTCCCTGAATATTCAAGATGATAATTTCCTTTTGATGTCCTGAATCTGTTTAATATGCCGTTTTTCATGATGGCCGATAAAGTCGATCCACTGCTCGACCGTAAGTTCCAGAAAAATAGGATGCGGGAGCACCCTTTGAAAATCTGCTTTATGAAATGAGGCAATGATTGAAGTCAGCTGTTGTCTGGCATGATCGAGTTCCGTTTTAATCGTTAAACAATCTTTGGTTTTTCTTTCAGGTTCTAAGAAATCAGGAGCTTTTCGTTTGTCATACCGGTTTTCAGAGGCCTCCACCGGTTTTGCTTGAATGGCTTTCAAAGGCGCGCTTCGGATGTTTTCCTTAAACAACTGAGCTGTTTTCAGGTCAATTTTTTTGAGGTGATCTAGCACCTCTTGAATACTCCACTCATCTTTTCCCGGTTTCGTGTTGATTACATCATCTGAAAGACCTTGTATCTCGCTCCATGTTTCTTTTCTTGCTTCATTAAAAACGCTCATCATATCCCCTCCTATATTCACTTTATTATCTGAAAAGCCGGTAATAACCAAAAATTAACAAAAGAAGGGGTGTTTGAAGGCGACGTTTTCAGCGGTGTCTGCGGAGAATCCATTTTAGCCTGTCAGAATGTCTTCACTTGAATAGCGGATGTTCTCCTGTTCAGGCCTTGCCAGTGAAAATGCCAATGTTAACGGACCAAGCTTGCCTAAAAACATAATAAAAGCAATCAACAGTTTTCCCACAGGCGAGAGCTCCGCCGTGATTCCCATCGACAGCCCCACCGTTCCAAAGGCTGAGACAATCTCAAACAAAATGTGCAAAAATGGCTTTGGTTCTGTAATATTTAAAATAAAAACGGCTGATAAAATGAACAATATGCTAATGGTCGAAATGGCCAGCGAACGAATGACCGCTTTGTCTTTAATCGTCTTTCTGGCGATAGATATTCGGTTTTTTCCTTTTAGGAAAGACGCCGCCGACAGAAGAATGACGATAAATGTGGTAAGCTTGATCCCGCCTCCGGTCGAGGCGCTTCCTGCTCCGACAAACATGAGCAGCAGCATTAGAGTCAGCGTGCTTTCGTGCAGGCTGCCGATGTCCAAGGTGTTAAATCCCGCCGTTCTCGGTGTAACCGCCTGAAAATAGGAGCCCCAAAGCTTTTCATCCAGAGGAAGTGTTCCAAGCGTCTTTTGATTTTGATATTCAAGGGAGAAAACGATGATCATCGCCATGATATTGATGATGAACGTTCCCCAAATCATGAGTTTTGAATGAAGGCTCAATTGTTTAAAATTGCGTTTATGCCATATGTCAGATAATACGGTAAATCCTATCCCTCCCGTGATAAACAAAAGGGTGATGACGATATTGACCAGGGGATTTCCTTCATAGCGCATGAGGCTGTCCGGCCAAATTGAAAAACCGGCATTATTAAAGGCTGACACAGAGTGGAAAAGACTGTAAAACATACCGCGATTCCAGCCGTATTCGGGAACCCATTGAAAAGCCAATATCGCCATCGCCAAGATTTCAATTGAAAAAGAGTAAAAAAACAAACTGCGTATCAATTTAATGATTCCGCCTATAGAAGTCTGATTTAGCGATTGCTGAATCAGCAGCCGCTCTTTGAGGCCGATCTTTTTTCCGAGCATAATAAAGATAAGTACCGCAAAAGACATGATTCCAAGCCCTCCGATCTGGATCAGGATCAGAATCATCAGCTGACCGAATAATGTGAAATCCCTGCCTGTATCAACAACGGCCAATCCAGTCACAGTCATGGCGGAGGCTGCGGTGAACAGCGTATCAATCCAGCTCATCGGGACATGCGTTGCGAGCGGTAGCTTTAACAGCAGAGTCCCCAGAAGGATAAAAAATAAGAAAACGAGTACAAGTAATTGAGACGGACTTGCCTGAACAGATTTGAATTTCATGTCTAATCTCCCTTTTTTTCAAACGTTTCAATATCTCTCGTTTGTCCGATTACAATTAAAATATCGTTTTCGTAAATGATATCCTCGGCGCTGGGCGCAACGATGAATTGTCCGCCGCGTTTAATTCCGACAATATTGCACCCGTAATTTGCGCGAACGTCGATTTCCCCCAGGCTTCTGCCGTCAAGCTTTTTTGTCGCGACAATTTCAACAATGCCGTAGTTTGGCGACAGTTCGACATAGTCAATCATTTTTTCGGATGTAATATGGCCTGCAATCCGGTTCGCCATATCCTTTTCAGGCTGGATGATTCTGTTGACGCCGATTTTTTTAAGGACTTTTTGATGATAATCATTCTGTGCTTTTGACCAAACTTGAGGCACACCGATTTCGATTAATAAAAGCGAGGTTAAAATACTGGCTTCGATGTCGTCTCCGAATGAGACGAATGCATGGTCAATATTGCGGATGCCGATCTGTTTCAATGTATTTTCATCAACGGCATTTGCGCAGACGGTGTATGTCGCATACGGTGAATATTCATTGACTTTCTCTTCTGATTTATCCACACCGATGACTTCTGTTCCTTTTTTATAGAATGCTTTGACAAGACTGCCCCCGAATTGTCCGAGTCCGAAAACGGCATATGTTTTCTCCATCTAACTCACCCTTTGATTCATGTTTGGTGTTAGTGTTTGCTTTTTTTGAAGAAAAACACAGGGGGATTCATGAAATATTTAGGCGGAGGATGGAGAGGGAGGCAGGCTTGCCGCTGATGACGCCAAGCCTCCGTTGTTTGAGGAAGGGTCAATCAAGCGAGCCGCCGGGTTCGCGAATGTCTGTTTCATGGCTGGCTGCCGTCACTGCGGCGATGCGCAATCCTTCTACAATCATTTCAAGACTGAGGCTCGGTTCTTTTTTATCGACCGTTTGTTCAGGAAGATACGGGATATGGATAAATCCTCCCCGCATTTGTGATGATGAATGGTTTAAAAGATGCATCAACCGATAAAATAAATGATTGCAGACAAAAGTGCCCGCTGAATTTGAGACAGATGCCGGTATCCCGCTATTTCTCAAGCTTTTCACAATGCGTTTGATCGGCAGGGTCGACCAATAAGCGGCAGGTCCGTTTTGGACAATTTCTTGATCTATGGGTATCCGGCCTTCATTATCAGCGATGCGGGCATCGTCAATATTAATCGCCACGCGTTCAGGTGTGATGTGCGGACGTCCGCCGGCTTGTCCCGTACAAATGATAATGTCGGGGCGGTGTTTCTGAACCGCTTCTTTCAACACATCAGCGGATGTATGGAAAACAGTCGGGATTTTTTCAGCGGCAATTGAAATATCTTCAATGTTTTCACCATCCAGCTTTTTAACGGCTTCCCACGCGGGATTGACGGATTCCCCTCCAAAAGGATCAAAACCTGTTAAAAGCACTTTCTTTTTCATATGAATCTCTCCTTAACAAGTGGAATAACAGACATGCTCTAAGCACAAAATCCCCATTCAGCTGTAGACTGAATAGGGATTTTGACGAGGTATTTATCCGCCTGCCCCGCGGGAGGCCAGAAGTATTTGCTCGCTTTTAGAGACCGCTTCAGATGTATGGTCGGCAAATGAATAGCTGAATATTGCGCCTAGTACAAAGGCCGCCAATAAAAACTTTTTCATCTATTCTCCTCCTCTTCCGGCGAGTTTGCTCGCCTTATCTGTTTTAATGTAGAAGTATATGGCTTCTTCGTATAACTTCTTTTCTTTGTAATAATTCGCCACATCCATAAGCAATTCCTCTAGATCGACCCATGCTTTTTCTGTTTCTAATTCGTGAACAAAATCTTTGATCATTTCCATTTTATTCTGATCGCTTGAGTATAATGTATGTAAAATTTTGAATTTCAGGTCGAATATTTTGCTGTTCATTTCCCGGCATTTTTTAAAACCTATATCCATCCATTGAAAAGCTTTTTCCTGTGAATCGGTTTTGAGGAGCGATCTAACGGTTTCATACACACAAAGAAGGTATGCGTACTGTGCCTTCGATTCAAAATCATGGATGGCAAAAGCTTTATTGTAATATTTCAGCGCTTCTTCATGTTTATCTTCCTTGCTTTTTAAAAAGCCCATATTATAGTAGGTATAAGGCAGAAGATAAAGATCACCGATTTGTTCGGTTTTTTGAATTGCTTCATTTAATAAAGCTTCGCTTTCGGAAAATTTAAATTGGTCGATATAATTAAGCCCGATCAGCATCTTGCAGTTGATGACCCGTTTTGCATAACCGTCATATCCTTGGAAAATTCCTGACGCAATATTGATATGATGGATTGAAAGCCAAGTCGCTTTTAAATTATAGTACAGCACGCCGATTTTATAGTGGAATTCGGCTTTTTCGATTTCACTGTGAATCGCTCCGAGTCTTTTTTCCGCTATTCTGAAAAAATTGAGCGCTTCTGTGTGATTTTGTTTATAGTCTTCATAAATCCCTTTAAACAGGTAAAAATAATAGTTCAGCTTGTCATCCGTGCTTTTTGGATCATTATCGTGAAACTCGATGGCTTCCAGCTTTTCAGTAGCGGATTGGCTGATATCTTCAAGAAGGAGCCTCAAACGAAAATCGAGCATTTGATAATAGAGCAGAACGTCCTGATCTTCCTCCATTACTTCAATCGCTTTATCTATGTCGTCTTTCATTTCAATAGAGCGTGAAATGTCTCGTTTTTTCATCAATATGTACCAATCGTTCAGCATGTTGGCGACTTCCTGTGAAGCCACGGCTTTGCCCATTCTCTCCCCTCCAATCTTTGTGAATTTTTTGTAAATTGAAGTTCTATTTATCATAGCATATACTGCCGGAATCTGTGAATAAAGCCAAGTGCTCATCCTTTTTACATTGTCCAGGCGGAGAAAACGCAATGATCCATTTAGACCAGATCATGGTTTCTTGTAAATTTGAAATGCACGCCTTGCTTTAAAGCTAAACCGTCATTTCCCAAAAAAAATGAGAGAAGAAGGCAAAGACAACGGCCAACGGAATACAGGAGATCATAACGGTTCCATTGACAAGCCCGTCAGCTTCGCTGATTTTCAGGGCTTCCCTGTAACCGATTAAAAAATGAATGATGGAAAGAACGTAGCATACGAGCATCAAATAGTAAGGATTCAAAAGTATACCTCCTCTATTCGCTTTACTATATTACATTCAATGAAAACGAAGATTATGCCCCTTTTTAAAAGAACGAAATATTATAGACGAAAACGATGTTGAATACAATACATGTTTTTTTTATTATTTCCACTATAATCAAAAGGAAACATAAATTTAGGGGGTCATTGATCATGAAGAAAAGGATGATGCCGCTGTTGATCTGCGCGTTCTTATTAGTGCCGGCAGCAGAGGCTTTCGCAGCTCCGAAACAATCTGAGCTGAGCGGGTATCTTCAGGAAATAGGAATGACAGAAAAAGAATTGGATGCCTATTTACAAGATACATATGATGAAAGTCTGAAAGATTTTGAGTCAACTGAAGAGTTGAGGGATTTTTTAGGAGAGAGACTCAATCAAAAACGGCTTGCTTCGTATTTAAAAAGCTACGGCTTAAGTGAAAAAGAAGCGGTCGCTCTTCTCGTTGACAATGGCTATATGGAAAATGGACAAAACATCCTCGATGTTTTCATGTTCGAATATGAATTGGATGATGCGCTTTTTTCAATTACATATGATGAAGGAAGCGTGGAAATCAAAAATCCGTTTCAGGAGCTTGGCATAGATGATCAGGAATGGGAGGCGCTTACAGCACACCTTCGCAAAGTCCGTGAAAAAAATCCGAATCTTGAATTTGAGTTGATGGAGATCGGAGAGCGGCTTGAAGCAGTTGCCGATTTTGAGACGGTAAAAGAGCTGAAACCAAAAGATATCGCCCAAATCCTTTCTATATTACATGATCTTCAGCAAACGCTTGAGGTAAAAACGAAATATTATCTTGTCAAAGACGGAAAGAAAAAAGAAGTATCTTTGCCGACGCTTGTCAGCGCGGATGAGCTGAAAGGGGCAAGTCTTCTTGTTGAAGTGTACGATCTTGCAGGAAATTTCGTACTGGACGCTTTGTTTACGCCTGACATGATTGGATCAGATTTGCTTCACCAAACCGGAACAAAAGTGAAGCAGACCAAAAACGCCGTTACACACGAGGCAAAAACGCATCGTGTGAAAAAGACGGTGAAAGGGGCTAAGCTTCCAAAAACCGCCGGTCACTATGCCGAATGGTCCATTTTTGGCTTTGCGCTGATGCTTGGCGGATTTTTTCTGCTTAGAAGGGTTCGCAAAACGGCATAAGCAAAGAAACTGCCCATTCTAAACCGATTTGGAATGGGCGTTTTTGAGAAGAGGTGAATGGATATGAAAGCGTCTCTTAAAAAAAGGATTGTATGGCTTTTTGCCATTGCGATGATCACGGGAGGACTGTATGTCGCAGCAGTCAATGTGTCTAAGCTTTTACAGGGCCGCGCCCTTGCTTCATCTCAGCAGCTGAAAGAAGAAAAGCCGGCTGTTCATGCTGAAAAAAAGCAAAAAACAGCGATTGAGCGGACATTTGAAAGCGGTGAAAAAATCGGCGACCTGGTCATTCCGAAAATCAATGCAAGGATTCCGATTTACCATGGAACAGACGAAGATGAGCTGCAAAAAGGAGTCGGCCATTTTGCCGGATCCGTGCTGCCTGGCGAAGATGACAACTCGGTTTTATCAGGACATCGCGACACCGTTTTTAGGAAGCTCGGCGAAGTCGGCAAGGGGGATAAGCTCATTGTAAAAGCTTCCTATGGAACTTTTACATATCGAGTGAAAAAGGTGCGGATCGTGGATGCGGATGACAGGACCGTCATCGTTCCAAAGCCGAGAGCCACACTGACTGTTTCCACATGCTATCCCTTTGACTTCATCGGTTCTGCCCCTGAGCGTTATGTATTGGTTGCCGATTTAATAAAAACGTAAAAACAGCGGAACCTAAAAAGGTGTCCGCTGTTTTTTTATCTTGTATTGACGCCCTGCCCCAGAAGCCTTGGCGCCGTCAGCAGCAACAGGCACAGCACGATTGTGCAAATGATGAAGGATGGAAGCATATATGTGCCATTATACGTTAAAGTATAAATCCAAACCGGCGTTCCTTTAGGCGCATAATTTGCGAAAAAGACCGCGCCGCTGATAACATGGGCGAAATACTTCAACCCGCTTCCAAGAAGGACGGCGAGCGTAACGTATGACACAAGCTTTCCTTTTTTTTCAGCCGCTGATGCATGTCTGATCGGTCCGGCGAATAAACCTCCGATTCCGGCGGCCGTTGGTGCGACAAAATAATCGAGAAGAAATTGAATGGGGTGAACCACGTAAAGGCCCCCGGTGACAAACTGGAGTAATCCGGCCAAAAATCCGGTAGTAAGCCCGGCCTTCAGCCCCCATCTGAAAGAAATCAAAAAGATCGGTATCATCATGACGGCGATTGAGCCGCCCTGCGGCATTTTTAAAAACATGCCTGAAGCCAAGTCCAATATGATCGCGATTCCTGTCATGATTGCAATTTCAATCAGCTGGACAAGTTGTTTTGATTGATTCATGGTAACCCTCACTTTTGATGAACAAAGGGATACTGGACTTCTTTCCCAATAAAAAAGCAATGCGGGGAAGGAGTAGGAAAGTTTCCACGCACTGCTTTGGATGCAATAAGTATGACTTTGCCACATCCCTACGCCAGCGTTAACTAACAGGTTCAAAGGGTCAGAACGATTCGTTCACTCTCAGCCTGAAGGCTCCCCTTGTGGTCATCAATGTTATTTAGTTATATTCTACTATACTAAAAAATAAAACGGACGACAAGCTTATTTTTCAAAATTTTTTGCTTAATTTCTCCAATATGTAGCAATGTGATCGGCTTTTCCTTTATAATAGAATTTATTCGTACGTACAAGTTGCAGTAAAGGGTTGATCTGATGAGCGAGCATACAAAATACAGCATGGTCAAAAACCAAATTAAATCATGGATATATGAGGGAAAGGTTAAGCCTGGAGAAAAAATTCATTCGGAAAATGAATTGATGAAGATTTTTGATGTCAGCAGACATACAATCCGGCAGGCGATAGGCGATTTGGTTCATGAAGGTCTTCTGTACAGGGAACAGGGGTCCGGGACATATTGCTCGCACCGTCTTAGGCCTTCTGAAAAAGGAAAGGAAAGACATAAAATGATCGGCGTCATCACGACATACCTGTCCGATTACATTTTTCCCTACATTATAAGAGGGATCGAATCGACGTTGTCGAGGGAGGGCTACACACTGATCGTAGCGAGCACGAATAATGACATTGAAAAAGAAAAGCAGTGTCTTGTCAACATGCTTGAAAAAGACATTGACGGATTGATCGTTGAACCGACGAAAACTGGAAGCTTCAATCCCAATTTAAATTACTATCTGACGCTGGAGCAGCATCACATCCCCTACCTGATGATCAATCAGTTCTACCAGGAATTGAACCCGCCCCATTTTATTTTGGATGATGAATACGGCGGTTTTATCGCGACTGACCATTTAATCAAGCTCGGCCATGAAAAGGTCTTCGGACTTTTTAAACAGGATGACATGCAGGGCGTCAACAGGATGAAAGGATTTATCCGCGCCTTTAGAGAAAACGGTCTGTCTTTTTATCCGGACATGGTCGTCACCTATACGACAGAGAACAAAGAAGAAAAGACGGTTTCTGAAGTCAGAAAACGTCTGTCTTCTTCCGAGCGTCCGACCGCCATCTTTTGCTATAATGATCAAATTGCTCTATTGGTGCTTGACGTGATCAGGGAATTCGGTTTGAAAGTTCCTGAAGACATTTCAATCGTCGGCTATGATGATTCACATTTAAGCCAGGCGTCGGAGGTGAAGCTGACGTCAGTGACCCATCCGAAGATGCAAATGGGAATTGAAGCAGCCAAATGGATGATCGCAAAAGTGGAAGGGCGAAACACGGATCAGCTGGAACATTCCACCGTGTACAAACCGGAGCTCGTTGTCAGACAATCGACCGCGAATGTAAAAAAGAGCTGAATTTATAGTTGGTAAAACCCTGCGACAAGTCAATAAGAAGAGGCTGGATCACTGTCTTGAGGTTGATCATCTTGACGGTGATCTTTTTTCCATCGTATAAATATGGAGCTTCACGATAATATAAATAAAAAAGTGACGGGGAGAAACATTAATAATGAATTGTTGACATATAATTTTTCTTGCGGTTTTATCTTTCGCCAAAGCTTTACCGGAAATCTTTCTGACAGTCCATTCTTTAAAACAGCCGACAACGTTACTTCTGCACCCTGAAATTCATACGTAAATCATGGAACCATAGGAAAGAGCGGTAAGTCGAACGGCAGGGACTTCACAAAAGCAGACTCAATGAATGCCTGATTAAACTTGAGTATTATTTTTTTAAAAAAACTATTGTGCGAAATGAAAATAGATGATATAGTAATGTTCGTCCCTAAAAAGACAGCTTTATAAAACAACTGCTTAAATATTTTTTAAAAAAGTTGTTGACATTCACTTTGCTAGAATGTTATATTAATAAAGTCGCTTCTGAGCGAAGCGGAAATGA
>NZ_BCVZ01000031.1 GCF_001592005.1 Bacillus sonorensis NBRC 101234 = KCTC 13918 | reverse complement strand
CAATCAGACTCACTTCATTATAAATATGACGACAAATTGTGTCAAGAAAAACAATTTGTTTTACTGCCTGTCTTGCGACGGCTTTTATAATTTATCATATATAAGCCCGATCAGTCAACCCTTTTTTATTATTTCTTTTATTTTTCCTCCGCATTTGCCGCAGACATAGCGTTTTGTATCCATTGCGCGCTTTCTTATAAAAGTTTGGCCGCATTCCGTACATCTGTACGTGCGGGTTTTTCTCGTTTGTTTTTTCGAGCTGAGCGGGGTGCAGAACCTCGGGGCGCCGACTTCCTTTAAAAGCATTCTAAATTCCTTGTCACGGTGTTTGTAGCCTTTTCCTTCAAGGTGAAGGTGATAGTGGCACAGCTCATGTTTGATGATCCCTTCAAGCTCTTTTTGGCCGTGCTCCACTAAATATTTTTTGTTCAGCTCTATGTCGTGGGAGTGCAATAAATATCTGCCCCCGGTTGTTTTCAGGCGGTTGTTGAAGTAAGCCTTATGCCGGAACGGCTTTTTAAAATAAGCGAGCGAAATCTGTTCAGTGAGCTGCTGCAGCTGTTGTTCGTCCATTTCTTATCTTCACCTCATTTTCAAAAACATTGAACGGGACAAATTCCCGGCGGCATAAACTAAAAAAGAATCCACACTCTATGATCAGAGCCTCAGGAGGGATTGTCAATGCCGAATTGGCTCAAAAACCAGATGCAAAAAGCTTTTTATGAGAAAGATCATTATCAGATTAAATTGCTGAACCAATGCTGGTATTTTTACAGAAAAAAACACTGCTGATGAGCAGTGTTCATCGGAGCCCGAATGGAATTTCTTCTGTTTCCTCACCATCCTTCACTGGTCCTTTTATCATCTCACACAATGGCGCCCGTTACTCCCCAAATGGAGCTGACCGCCCGATTTCGGGGAGCATGGGCGAACGATTCTTATGCGGATGGACGAGCCGTTTATTCTGATCTTTTAAACGGAAACCAGTTGGCTGAGCCGAAGATCCGAACCATCACAGGGACGAACAGCGGCAGCATGACGAATGCATACAGCAAGAGGCCCGTCAGTACAAGGGTGGCGATTTGCAGAAGCGATAAAACGCCGGACGGCAGCATCGCCGCAAAGGTTCCCGCCAAGATGATTGCGGCTGAAATAATGACGGACCCCATATTCTTCATCGATTCGATCATTGCCGTTTTAATATCCGTTCCACGGTATTCGTTAAAGCGTTCCATCAAGAAGATCGAATAGTCCACCCCAAGCGCCATTAAAATCACAAATCCAAAGAAAGGAACCGCCCAGTTGAGGCCGGGATAGCCGAAAAACGCCGTGAAAATAAACTCGGTTACACCGATTGATGCAAAGTACGTCAAGATCAACGATCCGACCAAATACACCGGCATGACGATTGAACGGAACAGCAGGACGAGAATCAGGAAGATTCCGATCATCATATAGATCACCGTGTTGCTGAAATCCTGGTCTGACAGCTGCTTCAGATCGGCGTTGATGCTGGAAACGCCGCCGACGCCAAACGATGCATCTTTCAAATGCGTGTCGGGAAGAACCCGTTTTAAAGATTCTTCAATGTCTTTGACATTGGCAATCGCTCCGTTTCCGTACGGATTGCCTTCCAATATCACATCGATCGTCGTGATCTGGCGGCCGTCTGACATATAGGAATTAAACACCTGCTGAAATTGCTTGTTTTTCAGCACTTCTTTAGGGACAAACCAGCCGGACATTTCTTGATCTGATGCGTTTTTCAGCTGATCCAGGTAGTCGCCCGCTCCCATCAGACCGCTTGAAATGTTTTCGAGGCCGTCAACGCTTGAATTCAGCCCTTTTGTTAATTGATCGAGCTGGCCGGCGAATTCTCCGACTTTTTCCTTCATCTGCTTTTGGCCTTCGGCGACATCACCTGCGCCTGATTCGAGCTTAGGCAGCGATTCGGCGAGCTGTTCCTGCCCCTTCGATGTCTCTTCAAGCCCTTTTTCGATTAGGCCGAGGCCGTTGATCAGAGCATCGATTTTGCTTGTGTACACTTTTTGCTCTTCCTGCGCTTTTGCGATAAATGCATCTGCTGCTTCAAGCTGCTTTTTCGCGTTTGCCGCCTGCTTCGTGTAAACGGCCGCTTTCTTTGATCCTTGCTTGATTGCCGATGCAAGCTCTGTGTAAGAGCCTTTAATCGCTAAATAAGAAGGATTCTCCTTCACTTCGGGAATTTCGCTTTCAAGATTTTTGAAATTTTGATTTGTCTGCTCGATCATTTTTTGCACGTCAGCCGTTATGCCTTGGGCATTTTCGGCTTGTGACAATGCCGCTTTCAAGACTTTCGATATTTCTTTGTAGGTTTCGATTTGCCTATTTAATTGACCGACTTGCGCCATCAGCTGTTTTTTCGCAGCTTGAATTTCTTTTTTCGCTTGGGCGACGCCTTCTTTGCTTTGGTCTGTTCCGTCCTTCAGCTTTCTCATATTGGCTTCAACGTCGCTGATTCCGGCTTGGATCGATTCTGTTCCTTTGATCAGCTGGTTGATTCCTTTTCCGGACGCTTCGATTTGCGGTTTTTGATCCGTGATCGACTTGCTCGCCTCAGCGAGCCCGTCTTTAATCTTTTTCAGACCTTTATTGCCGCTTTCAAGCCCTTTATTCAGCTCGTTCGCCTGTGTTTTGACATACAGGTCGCTCAGCCCTTTTCCGACCGGACGGGTCGCACTGCGAACTTTGCTGACGCCGTTTGTCTGTTCAATGGCGCGGCTGATTTTTTCGATTGCGATCAGCCCGTCATTGGTATCGAGCGCATCCGATGTTTTGAGCACGACCGTGACCGGCAAAGATTCCCCCGGCCCGAACTTGTCGGAAATGGTGTTAAAAGCGCTGACGGATTCGTATTGATCTCCGATTTCGTCAAGGCTGTTGTAGGAAAGCGTTCCTTTATACATCAAGATCGGCGGAACGGCCACAGCTGCTACGATCAACAGGCTGATCAGCGGCTTGCTGAAAGCGAAACGGCCGGCGGTTTCCCATAGCTTTGACTGCGGGTGCCCGATATTTCCTCTTACAGGCCAAAACAGCACTTTCCCCAAAACAGCCATGAAAAACGGCACGATCGTCAGAAGCGCCAAAATCAGGACCGCGACACCTACCGCTACTGCGACCGCGGACTTATAAAGCTGGAATTCGGCAAAGCCGATGCAAGTAAAACCGATCAAAACGGCAATTCCGCTGAACAGAACCGTTTTTCCTGCCGTTTTATACGTTGTCAGGATGGCTTCAAACTTGTCTTTCCCGTGGGCGAGTTCTTCCTTAAAACGGCTTAAAAGAAGAATGCAGTAATCCGTCCCGATTCCGAACATGATCGCCACCATGAAAATTTGCGTAAACGTAGACAGCGGAAAATCAGCGTATTCAACAAGATAGGCGACAACGGACTGGCTCACAAGGTATGAAAGTGCGACCGCCAAAAGCGGAACAAAAGGCGCAACCGCAGAACGGAATACGAGTATCAGCACGATTAAAATAAAACCGACCGTGATATATTCGGTTTTCTTCAAGCCTTCCTGCGAGCTTGTTATGACATCATCATCGATGAGCGGCTGCCCGGTCATCTCGTAGTCAAGCTTTAAAGTTTTGAGCTTTTCATTGACCTTTGCTTTAAAATCGGCCGCACTGATTTTGTTCGCATCAAATGTGACAGGCACTAGCAGCGTCGTTCGATCCTTTGACAACAGCTGCTTTTGAATATCCTCATCCGCGTCAAAGTACGATGTGATATCTGAGACGTGAAGCGCGGAATCCTTTTCTAAAATAGTGATCGCGTTTTTTAAAGCCGCCTCCCGATTCGGCAGAAGCTGTTTGTCCTGAAATACGACGACAATCGATTTGTTCGTATCCCCGTCTTTTGACATTTGTTCAAGAAGCCTGTTCGCGTAAGAAGACGGATAGCCTTCAGGAACCGCTATCTGGCCCTTCTCCTTTGTTAATTGCCCCATATCGGGCGCCGTGATGAATAAGACGGCGGCCATTGCAATCCAGAGCGCCGCAATGATCCATCTCGCCTTTATAATCATTCTCATTGACGTTTTATTCCTCCTCTATGAACTGTGCAGGTAGATTGATTTCTTTGTATTTTAAGAAAGACGGCAGAAAAAACCGCCGGCAAGCCTTGTCCTCGCTGTTTTTCATTACTTCACCACTTTATTCGCGAAAGTGAAAGATCATTCATTTTACAGGAAAACAGCTAAAGCGCTTGATTAACTTATCGGCTGATGGCCGTTGATATTTGAAGAGTTGAAAAAGATAAACACCTATTGATTAATAAACACATGTTCATTATAATTTGGGGCAAATGCGGTGTTCAATCGGCAATTGGGATTGAGATGTTCAATAATGAACAACATACGTAAATTTGTCTATAAACGGAGGTCACCGATGGAGGACAGAAGGTCTATGAAAACAAAGAGAGCGATTAAAGAGGCTTTTTTAAAGCTGCTCCATGAGAAAGAAATCAATAAAATTACCGTTTCTGATTTATCGAGGCGCGCTGATTTAGGACGCGGGACTTTTTATCTACATTATCGTGATGTTTTTGATTTGTATGAACAAATCGAGAATGAGCTGTTTGATCAGCTGGGGAAATTTTACGATGATTATTTTCCGAGCGAAGATCCGCACCATCTGCTCACCTTCATCGAAAAAACGACCGAATATATTTATCAAAACGCTGCGATCTTCACTTTATTGACGAAACCGAAAGGAAACATTTTGACCATCAATAAATTTAAAGATTTTTTCAAGCAGAAGATTTTCGAAGAATTGAGCATGATGCAGCAATCAGGTAATGAGATGGCATGCGATGAAATGGAAATTACATTTCTAGTATCCGGAGCGGTCGGCATTTTTGAAGAGTGGATCAACGGCGGCATGGTTCAGACGCCGGCACATATTGCAGGCGTCGTCCACCGCATCCTGTTGAAAATCGCGATGTAAAAGATAAGCCCGCCGGAAAATAAAGCTTCCGGCGGGCTGACTTCAAGTCCTATCGATCTTTTACCATCGATAAGGAGACCCTTCCTTTTGCAGCGTCGACATCTTCCACCCATACGGTGACGATGTCCCCGACCGACACAACGTCGAGTGGATGCTTGATGAAGGAATGGCTGAGTTTGGAAATATGGACGAGCCCGTCTTGTTTGACGCCGATGTCGACAAAAGCCCCGAAGTCAACGACGTTCCTCACTGTCCCCTGCAGCTCCATCCCTTCTTTTAAGTCCTCCAATTGAAGCACATCGGTTTTTAAGAGCGGTTTAGGGACTTCATCCCTCGGATCGCGCTCAGGCCTCGTCAGCTGGGCGCAAATGTCTTTCAGGGTGATTTCCCCGATCCCCAGCTGTTCAGCTGCTTCTGCAATATTCAATTCGTTGATTTTGTCCTGAAGCTCTCTTGTGCCGATTTGGGCTGTTGACAGGCCGAGCTTTTTCAGGAGCTCTCTCGTTTCTTTATAGCTCTCCGGGTGGATGCCTGTCCGGTCGAGCGGTTCATCGCCGTCAGGCACCCTTAAAAAGCCGATGCATTGCTCATACGTTTTCGCGCCCAGGCGCGGAATGTCTTTCAGCTCTTTCCGGCTCGTGAATTTTCCGATTTCATCCCGTTTTTTGACGATGTTGGCCGCGACTGTTTTCGATAGCCCGGCCACATATTGCAAGAGCGCGGCTGACGCCGTATTCACGTTGACGCCGACTTGGTTGACGACGGTTTCCACGACGAAGCGGAGCGAATCGTTTAGTTTTTTCTGGCTGACATCGTGCTGGTACTGGCCGACACCGACCGACTTGGGATCGATTTTGACGAGTTCGGCGAGCGGGTCTTGGAGTCTGCGTGCGATCGACACGGCGCTCCGTTCTTCAACCTGCAGATCGGGGAATTCTTCCCTCGCAAGCTCTGATGCCGAATAGACGCTGGCTCCCGCTTCATTGACGATCAGATAGTACACCTTTCTGTCGATGTTCTTCAAAAGATCAGCGATAAACTGTTCCGTCTCTCTTGATGCCGTTCCGTTCCCGATTGCGATAACCTCGATTTGAAAGTCTTCGATGATGCGTTTCACTTTTTCGATGGCGGCGCTTTTCTTATTGACGGGAGGGTGCGGGTATATGACGTCGATCTTGAGCATCTTTCCCGTCTCATCCACGACTGCCAGCTTGCAGCCTGTGCGGAATGCCGGGTCGACGCCGAGGACGAGCTTTCCTTTCATTGGCGGCTGCAGCAGCAGCTTGCGCAGGTTCTCGGCGAAAATGTGAATCGCCTGATCTTCGGCTTTTTCTGTCAGTTCTTTTCTGATTTCTCTTTCGATGGACGGCTGAATCAGACGTTTGTATCCATCCTCTATTGCATCCTTCAGAACGTCTTTTGCCGTCGTCTGCTTCTGTTTGACGATTTGTTTTTCCAAATACGCCTGGATGTGATCTGCCGGCGGTTCGACGGATACCTTCAAAATGCCCTCTTTTTCGCCGCGGTTGACGGCGAGCACCCGATGGGGAACGACTTTCTGTATCGGTTCTTCATATTCATAATACATTTCATAAATTTTCTTTTCGTCGGCTTCTTCATCCTTGACCGCGGATTTTAAGGTTCCTTTTTTAAAGGTCTCTTGCCGGATCCATCTTCTGTATTCCGGTTCATCGGAAATCCGTTCCGCCAGAATGTTCTTCGCTCCTTCAAGCGCTTCTTCTGCCGTGAAAACTTCTTTTTCTTCATTTATGTACTGCCGGGCTTCGGCCAATATGTCTTTGTTCTGCGGAAGCGCGATAATGAAATCGGCCAGCGGCTCAAGCCCCCTGCTTTTGGCGATGGTTGCCTTCGTTTTTCGTTTTTGCTTGTAAGGCCGGTATAAGTCTTCGACCTCCTGCAGTTTCTCCGCTTTTTCAATTTTGCGCTTTAATTCGTCCGTCAGCTTGTCCTGCTCGCCAATCAGCCGAATCACTTCTTCTTTGCGCTGATTTAAGTGCTGAATGTATCCCCAGCGTTCGGAAATCGTTTGAATTTGCACTTCATCCATGGAACCTGTTTGTTCCTTGCGGTATCTCGCGATAAAAGGGACGGTGTTTCCATCCTCCAATAATTGAATCACATTGCCGACATGTTTGGCTGTCAGGCCGGTCTCTTTTGCGACTTGTTTGACGATTAACGCTAAAGTATCCATTGTGCCTCCATAAGAATATTGTCTTCTTAGTGTACCAAAAGATTTTAAAAAACACCTATATCAAAAGGACAGCTTTCCGTTAAAAAAGCTGTCCGATGATATAGGTTAAATCGTCATTTCCCATTTTTGTGTACGCCTCGAGCTGATTGGAGATGTCTTCGGGCGTAACGTGATGCTTCAAATACGTGCGGAGAGACGAAACGGCGAGTCCGTCAGAATGAATGATAAACCTAGATCCTTTTTCATACGTATAGGTGAATGTTTTATATGTTTGCGGTTTTCCAGATAAGTACCCCGTGACGGGAAGAGGGTAAATGTATTTGTCTGAAGGAGCGTACAGAATAAAGCGGATATTGCCGACAGAGCTGTAGACGATGGTCCTCGTTTTAAAATCGGCTTTTAAAATCGAAACGGTCGCACCCCTTTTTTGTTTCAACGCTTGATTGCAGCGTTCCATCAAACTTGAGACATCGTCATCCCTGTGCTCTTTGACAATGCTGCTGATCGCTGAAGAAGATTCATGAGCCATTGAACCGCTGCCGAGTCCGTCAGCCAGCGCACATATCATTCCTTCGTCCGTCGCATTGAAATAAAAACTGTCTCCGCAGACGGATTTTCCTTCTTTCGGCAGCTGATAAACGAGTGCTTGAATATGTTCATTCGACTCGGTCCAGATCATCGCCTGATCTCCATAAACGGATCTTCCGCCAAGGCTTCCCGCAGCCGTTTAACGGCTTTTCTCTGCAGTCTTGATACGTGCATTTGCGATATACCCAGGATGTCCCCGGTTTCCTTTTGGCTCTTATTTTGGACGTATGTCAGCTCAATGATTTGCTTTTCACGGTCAGACAGGACGTGCAATACGCTTTCAAGCATCAGCTTCTGGTTCACTTTCTCATAGCCCTCTTCCTGGGAGCCGACGATATCGAGGATTGTCACCGTGCTGCCGTCGGCATCCGCCTCGATGCTGTGGTCTACGGACAGCGCCTGATAGCTTTTGCCCATTTCCATCGTTTCCAGGACTTCCTCTTCTGTCACTCCAAGAAAATCGGCAATCTCGTCGACTCGCGGGGAACGCTGGGTTTCTGCGGTTAATTGATCAACCGCCATTTTGATCTTCGGTCCCAATTCCTTGATCCTTCTTGGAACGTGGACACTCCATGTTTTGTCTCGGAGAAATCGCTTGATTTCCCCGACGATGGTTGGAATGGCAAAGGCCTCAAACGATTTTCCCACTTCAGGATCATACCGCTTGATGGCTCCCAATAAGCCCAGCATTCCGACTTGGCAGAGATCTTCATGGAAGCTTTTTCCCCTTGAATATTTTTTGGCCAGCGTTTCGACCAAACTGCTGTACGATTTCACAAGGGTCAGTTGAGCGTCTTCATCCTGGCTGGTCTGGTATTCTTTAATCAGACGATCCACTTCATCTTTAGTTAGTTTCGTAGTTTTGGACGGTTGTGCCATCATCAACTCGCTCCCTGTTTAAGAACTTTGTCATCGATACGGTCACGCCTGAGTCAATCTGCACATTCACTTCATCCATCAGCGTCTCCATCAAATATAAGCCGAGCCCTCCTTCTGATAATTGTTCTGCCGTATGCTCCGGGGAGTACGGGCCGAGCCCCCTCTGCTTATCTTTTATATCAAAACTGTCGCCCTGGTCCGCGACAACGATTTCGAGACGGTCTTCAAAAACGCCGAATCTGACGGATACCTCTCCGTCTTTATCCGCTTTATAAGCATGCTGTACGGCGTTGGTACAAGCTTCGCTCACTGCGATTTTCAAATCTTCGATATCATCGTACGAATACCCCATCTTGCTCGCGATTCCCGACAGGGTCAAACGAATGATCCCCACATATTCCGGTTTGGCAGGTGACCTCATTTCAATGTAATCAACTGCTCTCTGCATTATAATCCACCCTCTGACTTTCCAGAAATATCAATGATGTCCTTTAAGCCTGTGATATCAAACAAACGGATCAAACGGTCGGACAGATTTTCAAGCACTAAAGAACCTCCTGTTTTGTTTACGGCTTTATATATCGCTACAAATACACCCAGTCCCGTGCTGTCCATATATGAAACATCTTCCAGACAAACTCTGAGGTCTCTCCCTTCTTCGGCGAGCGGCATCAGCTGTTCACGCAATGCGGGAGCGGAGTGTACATCAATTTCTCCCGCTACATTTACCTCTATCACATGATCGTTTTTTTTCGTATCGACTGCCAAATTCACAATATCACCTCTGATTCTCATTAATCACTATGATTTTGTTACCCGGCAAAGAAAGACGTTAAACCTTTCTTTTTAAAACAATGAGGGTGAAATCATCATGGAGCTGAAAATCCTGAAGCTTGAGCAGACTGTCGTAAATATTTTCAGCCATTTGCTGTGCAGGCTCTCCCATATGTACGGAGATCATGTTTTGGAGGTCTGATCGTTCTAAAAATCCGGTTTCTGTTCTGCACTCGGTCACTCCATCCGAAAAGAGGATAATCATATCGCCTATGTCGAGCTTTTGCTCATATTGTTCATACTCATAATCCGATGATATGCCGAGAACGAGCCCTTTTCCTTTTAAATCGCGGAACTTGTCTTCCCTGCAATTATAATAAAAGCCTGGTTCATGACCGGCAGATGCAAACGTAAATAGGTGTTTTTCCAAGTGGTAATTCCCGTAGAACATCGTAATAAACATGCTCGGGTCCACATTTTGTTCGACGACCCTGTTTAAACTCTTCAGCACTTGCGAAGGGTGCGTTCCCGAGTCTGGCAGGGAATCCATCGCATATTTGATCATCGACATGCATAATGCTGCCGGTATCCCTTTTCCGATCACATCCGCAATGGCGATATTGATCGATTTCTTATCCCGGACAAAATGATAATAATCGCCGCTCATTTGCTTCGCCGGAACGCTGATCGCCCCGATATCAAGCGTTTCGTCTTTCGGGATTTTCGTTTCCAGGAGCGTCTGCTGCACATTTGCGGCAATTTCAATCTCGGATTTAATTTCCTGCTGAATGCCCCGGAGTGTCTGGTGCTCTTGATAGGCCAAGCCGTATCCAATCATTACTTCAATTAAAAAGTCGAGCGAATGGAACACATCTTCCGGAAGATCTGGATACAATTCAGACAGAACTTTTCGGTGTATGCTGATGATTTCTTCCGGCGGCACTTGATGCTCGATCGTTTTTCTGCTGAATTTCTGTCCCTGATATAAGGACGTCTCTGTTAAATCAGATATATAACGGCTAAGCAGCTGACGATAGCGCTGCTCAATCACTTCCCTGAAATCCATTCCTTCCCTCCTACCGAAGCCACTTTACGGCTTTTATCTCCGTTCCCTTTTCAGCGTCTGAATTCAGCTCAAATTGGTCCATCAGACGCTTTACTCCAGGCAGGCCGGCTCCGAGGCCCCCTGAGGTTGAAAAACCGTCTTCCATGACTTTGCGGATGTCGGCTATCCCAGGCCCCTCATCTTCCGCAATGATTTTCACCCCTTTTTTACCCCTTTCTTCAACCTCTTCAATACAAATCTGGCCTTTTCCCGCATATAAATAGATATTCCGGGCCAACTCCGAAATAGCCGTCGTGATTCTGGCCTGATCAACTGTGCCGAATCCAAGTTCTTTTGCGACATTTCGCCCGAGCTGTCTGGCAGCTACTATATCCCATTCTGTCAAAATCTTTACACAGGACTGGTCTTTCATACTTATTCCCCCAATTCCCGCTGCAATGTCTCGAGCCCTTTTTCGAGATCGAGGGCTGTCTCGATCTCGTCCAATGAAATGCCGAGTTCAATCAATGTCACCGCAACAGCCGGCTGTATGCCAGTCAGGACGACTTTAGCCCCCATAAGTTTTGACATTGTAATCACATCGCCGAGCACTTTGGCGATGAATGAATCGATGATGTCGACAGAGGTCAGGTCGATCACCACTCCGTTCGATCCCGTCTCATAAATTTTATTAAGCAAATCTTCTTGAAAATTTAGAGCGGTTTGGTCATCGAGCTCTACCTGGATGGAAACCAATAAAAAGTTGTAGAGTTTTAAAATTGGAATTTTAGGCACTCTCAAAACTTATTCCTCCAACGAAACAATTTTTCGGTCTGTCATTTCCAGTGCGGTTTGAATTCCTTTTTGCAGGGTATTTTTCGTAATAACCTGTGTTAAATCAATGCCTAAATTGACAATCGTCTGCGCGATTTCCGGACGGATTCCGACGAGCAGGCATTTGGCGCCTACCAATCTGACGGCTTCCGAGGCCTGGATGATATGGTGTGCAACCATCGTATCAACAACAGGGACTCCCGTAATATCGATTAAAACGACTTCAGAACGGTGCTTGACGACGCCGTTCAGCAGATTTTCCATAATCTTTTTGGCCCGCTCGGTATCGATCGTTCCGACAAGAGGCATCACTGAAATATTTTCAAAAACCGGAATGAGCGGCGCTGATAGCTCTTGCAGCGCGACCTTCTGCATGGCGACGGTTTTTTCCCAGGAAATGGCGTACTGATTTAAAATTTCGCTGTTAATCGGATCGATGAATTTGTCGATTTCCCAAATCAGATCATAGCACTGCTGATCTTCGGGGCGATCCTTGTTCATTTCATAGTAAAGGTTCTTCCAAAAAGCTGATAAACCTGAAGACAGGAGCTTTAAAGGAACACCCATTTGTACGGCTTTGGAAGAAAACTGATAAATATTGTCGATGACTTTCTCATCTTCAGCTCCCGAACCATTCATTAAAATATGAATATATTCGTTGCTGATCGTCTGATACATCTGTTCGGTCAGTTTCGAGTTTGACAATGTGCCATTCAACTCTTTCAGAATATCCGCCAAGCTTTCGGCAAGCTCGTTTTGATGTTCCGAAATATACTTTACTACCAATTGATTCGACATGTTTATCCCCCCAACTACATACAGTAACAATTTTTTGCCTAACATTTTCATTATATCGTTTGTCAATTTTGAAAACAAAAAAAGTTGCTCTTTCTTCTTGAGCAACTTTGTTCTCTTATTTAAAAATCGATAAGTGCCAAACTGATTTGTAAGGCTTCATTGACCTTTTCCATCATTTCATCATCGAGATGAGTGATTTTGTCCGTTAATCTTTGCTTGTCAATCGTCCGGATTTGTTCGAGCAATATAACGGAATCTCTTTCAAAACCATATCGTTTCGCATCAATTTCGACGTGGGTAGGTAATTTTGCTTTCTGTATTTGGGCTGTTATGGCTGCAACAATAGCAGTTGGGCTGAAGCGATTGCCGATGTTGTTTTGAATCACTAAAACCGGGCGCACCCCGCCTTGTTCTGAGCCAACAACAGGAGATAGATCAGCAAAATAAACATCGCCGCGTTTAACAATCAAATGATTATCCTCCGCTTACTAAGCGCTCTACTGTGTTTTCAGCCTCATACTCTGCAAATTGTGCCTCTGAAGAGATGTTCAAATTGATCTTTGCCATCTCCATATAACCGCGTCTCATCGATTCTCGAATTTGTCGATTTTTGCGTTCACGCAAATACATTTTTGTGGCTTGGTAAATCAGTTCATTTCTGCTCCCGTTATCTTGCATGACGACACCATCCAGTTCTGATACTAAAGCCTCTGGCAAGCGAATCAAAATTTCAGTTGTAGCGCTGGATTCAGACAAAAACATACACCTCCACCAAACTTACGGATACAACACTCTATCCATTCCAATCATAATCATATCATTATTCTTTCCGCAAGCAAAGCTGTTTTTCAGCTTATGATTTATTTTTCAATATCATTCGGTAAGATCGGATTCCTTATTTCCATTATACTCCCTTTTTCCAAAAACATACGGGGGACCCTGGAACTTATCATACAGGTAATTTCATAATTGATCGTTTGCAGTTTTTTGGCGATTTCGTCGACTGAAATCGATTCGTCTTTTTGTTTACCGATTAATGTAACTTTCGTACCGACGGGATATTCTTCTGAAAGGGAGATCATAAATTGATCCATGCAGATTCTTCCGGCGATTTTCTGCCGTTTTCCGTCGATCAGCACTTCGCTTCCCGCAAGGCGCCGGAGCCAGCCGTCCGCATAGCCGACAGGTACGGTTCCGATCCATTCATCATGCTCAGCCGTATACGTCGCTCCGTAGCTGACGCTTTCCCCTTTATGGATTTTTTTCACATGGACGAGCTCGGTATGCAGGGAAAACACTTCCTTTAGCGGAAACGGAAGCTCGTCTTTTATTTCAGATGAAGGAGACAACCCATACATGCTGACGCCGAAGCGGACCGCATTAAAAAGCTGTTCCTTGAAGCGCATGCCGGCGGCGCTGTTTGATGAATGCACCATTAAACGGTCAAGCGGAAGGGGCTTGATCAGCTCCTTAAAACGGTCAAGCTGCATGTTGAAGTAATCTGTCTCCTTTTCATCCGCTGTCGCGAAATGGGTGAAAACGCCGCGGCAGTTCAGCTTGTCCGACGCTTCCGTCATGTCCATCATTTCTTTGATTTCTTCTTCTGTTTTACAGCCGAGACGCCCCATGCCCGTGTCGATTTTCAAATGAAAATCGAGGGGGACGCTGACGCTGCCGATGAAACCGAGCACGTCTTTCAGCCAGCGCACTGAATATGCAGTCACAGTAATGCGATGTTCTGCGGCGATGCCGACATACTCCGGAGGGACCGCTCCAAGCACGAGAATCGGGGCGTCTATCCCTTGCCCCCTTAAAGAAAGCGCTTCATCTAAAAAAGCCACAGCAAGAATAGACGCCCCTTCTTCAAGGGCCGCCTTCGCCACTTGGGCGTCTCCATGGCCGTAAGCATTCGCCTTGACGACCGCCATCAAGTGAACCCGCCCGCCGATATGCCGTTTCATATTCCTCACATTTTCTTTTACAGCTGTTAAGTCGATCTCAGCCCATGTCTTTCTGTAGAATGGTTTTAAGCTCATACTGACACTTCCTGTTCCTTGTTCAACTCAGTCTTTCCCCATCATACTAAAAATGCGGCAGAAAGGGAAATCCTGTACAGTGTTAGACGGGAAAACGCGAACAAAAGTTGTTGGTTTTATATACATTTTGCGGAAAAACAGATGAAAACATGCACAAAAAATAAAACAGCCCGTTCCCCGCAGGACCGGAGAACAGGCTGCTTGAAATGGAGGGCTATTTGGATGATTGGCCCTGCATGCTTTTTGCGACCATCAGGAGCTCATCCTGGGACAGATCCTCAGATGAAATGTAATAATCGACTCCTTCATATGTCCATGACAATGACTTTTCTGAAAGCGCGCCGACCGTAAATCCGAGATCAACAGGCTCGCCGTTCATGGAGACGGATGTTGACGTTTTGGCGACGCGGGCTTTTTCCTGAATTAATGTAAATGACTTTTCACCGCCGTATGTGATGACGATTCGTTTGCCGTCATCTGTGGCCATTTCTTTTTCTTCAAGCTTTTTCACGCCTTGAGGCAGATCAAGCGGAGTCTTGACGGCAAATGAGTCGGATGGTTCAGTGCTTGTGGCCACATCGATTTGCGAAAGCGTCATGTTTTTCTTTTCATCGAACGAACCTTTGTCAAGAGGCTTATCAAATTCAAAGCTCTCAAACTCCACCTTGACCATGGCTTTTCGGTCTGTATCCATCACTTTTACAGATGAAGGGGCCATATTTTTTTTATGAAAAACAATTTCCTGTGTCGGCAGCATTTGGTTATGCTGATAGTTTGTTTTCGTTTCGAAAATATACTTTGAATCCTTTGCCTTAAAGGATGCTTCTCCATCGCTTTTAATGTCTTTCACGAGTGATTCAAACAAGTACACCTGGCTGCTGTTGTTGGGCCAATCGCTGTGAAAACGGAAGCTTTTATTCAGGGACGGTGTAAGAACGAATACGCCGTTTTCATTCCGCAATATCACCTGGCTCTGGTCTTTTTTAGGGTTTTCTAAATAGACCCTGTAGAAGGAAGGTTTTTTATGCCAGATCTCCACGTTGTACTCCTGCGGTTCATTTCCCGTTTCAATCGTCATTTTTGCTTTTGCCTTATAGGACGTGTATTCTTTTGCCTTCTTGTCGAGCCCCGTGACAACGTCTTCTTGCGATTTTTGGCCGCAGGCAGAAAGCATCAAGACAACAAGCAGCCCCGTTAAAAGCAAAACAAAGCTTTTTCTCACCTTTTTCAACCCCTTTTTAATCATTGATGTAAAAAGGAAGAAACCGCTTGTTCGACTTAACGGTACGCCTGAAAAAAGGGGCCGGCTGGTTCGGCATGCGTACCATAAAAGCCTGCAACGACTTGTCTCCCTTATTGCACTACCCAATATATGAGGGAGGTGGAGACAATATGCAGACTAGCATGACAACCTTTTGATTGATTTTATGTCCGTACTATTTAGCGAAATGATGTCATAAACGTGTTACTATGTATGTACAAGATAATTGCAAAGGGGCTTATGACAAAAACATGTTTATCAGAACGGAAAATTTTCGGACGTTTATCAGGCTCTACCCGGCCACTGCAGCCATATTGGCCCTGCAGCTTGCGATATGGGTTCTTTTTTTAATTCCGCTTCCAGCCGTGCAAATGTGGTCGGATTTGACGATAGGGTTTAACTTGGGGATCGCGGAAGGAGAATGGTGGCGGCTTGTCACGCCAGTCTTTATCCATGCCGGGTTTTCCCATCTTCTCTTTAATTCGATGTCGCTCTTTTTATTCGCGCCTGCGCTTGAACGGATGATGGGAAAACTTCGGTTTCTCGCCGTTTATATCGGGTCGGGCGTGATCGGCAATATCGGCACATACTTCATCGAGCCGCCGGAATATACGCATGTAGGAGCTTCCGGGGCGATATTCGGCCTGTTCGGCGTATATTTGTATATGGTTCTTTTTCGAAAAGGGCTCATGGATACCGCGAACTCACAGATCATCGTGACGATTCTGGCGATTTCGATTTTGATGACATTCATCAACTACAACATCAACATCATGGCGCATATTTTCGGTCTGTTGGGCGGGCTGGCGCTCTCGCCCCCGCTTTTGCCAAAAAAGAGTGGCGGCTTTTAGCCGTTCACTCTTTTTTCATACGAATACCATTCAAAAATGTCCTGTGAATCTTTCTCCTCTGCGTCTACTACTGAAAATTTCTCCATCAGCACATTGGATTTTGTGACTGTGTGGATGGACACCAGCTGTTTGCGGCGCTGAAAATAGGAACGACTCACCTCGTAGACCTGCATGCGCCTCCGCTGGATGACCGCTGTCGTTCTGCCGATCAGCCTCGATGACATGATCATCTTTTCACCGCTTATTTTCCAACCGGCATCGCGATATGCCAAATATCCGATCATCCAGGAAAAAGGGATGGCTAAGATCGATACATACCCCCACGGCGGCAACAGCAGGCAGAGCGGGACCACTGCCGCTACAGGCCATGAAGCGCGCAGGAGATAACGGCTTAATGCGCGTTTCGGCAAGCGCTTCAGCTCTTCTTCAGGAGCATAATCGGGCAAAAATTCCTCGAGCCGTTTTCTCAACGATTTCCTGCTGATGATAGGAAACAAAACGGTAGACTTATCATCTTCCATGACGCTTCCGCCCGCACTTACAATCGTGACCGAGGCAAAACCGAGCGGCTGCCTGATCAGGCTTTCTTTTATTTTCACCGCCTGGATGCGGTGAAGCGGAATGGTGATTTGCTGTTTTTCAATCAGTCCTCTGGAAATGACGATTTCGTTGTTTTTGCGGACAACTTTAAAATCGGTATACTTCAGCATCATTCCAATGACGCTGAGCAACCATGCGATGAAAAGGGCGACAAAGACGACTAACGCGATGACAGTCACTCCTGCCTTGTTTAAAAAAGAAAATTGATCATACAGCCAGTCCAGGTTGAAAATATCGTCTAATTGCGTATAGATGGCTAAAATCCCTGAAATAATCACGCCGATGCCGCTTGAAGTTGAAGCGGCCGCCAGAAGCTCCCGTCCGCTCATTATGTATGTGATATCAGCCGCCTCTTTTTCGGCCGGTTCGGCAGCGCCCTCTTCCGGAACAGGCAGCTCTCCGCTTTCAAAAGCAGCGATTTCTTTTTTTCTCTCAAACAGGGCGCGCTTGATATGTTCGGCTTCGGCCTGTGAAATGGCTGCAAGGGTTACTTCAGCTTCTTTTCCGCCTCCTGCTGTTTCGACCTGAAGTTTGACAAGCTTGAATATTTGCTGGATGATGCCTGCGCTTGTATTGACTGTTTGAATCCGCTCGATTGGAATGTACCTTTTTTTCTTCGTCAACAGACCTTCCTCGATCCGAAGCTCATCCTCTTCAATCCTGTAGGTGAATTTTCTCCATTTTATGATGCTGCTTACAATCAAAAAAATGAAAATCAAACACACAGCGCTGTACGCTGTGATCGTCACCACATGGTTCTTATTCAAAAAAAAGGCAACTCCGAAAGGAATGATATAGTTCTTCACTGTTTCAACAAGGCTGGAAAAGAAATTCAGAAGCATGGCTGCGGGATGGAGACGCTTCGGTTCAGACATCATTTTCTGTCACCCTTGCCAGACGGGAGATGAAATCTCTGAGCTGATCCGCTTCTTCCATATCAAGAGCCGGTATCGAATGGGTCGTAGCAGCTGTTGTAATTTGCACAGAAGCAAGGTTGTATTTTCTGAGCAGCGGCCCTTGTGATGTATCGACATGCTGCACTCTGACCATCGGCACGATCACGCGTGTCACTACGAAGATGCCATGCTGAATATCGATTTCATTCTCATGTACTTCATACCGCCAGATTCGGTGGCGGATGTTCGGAATAATAAAAATGATAATAACAGAAATCCCCAGCCATAAAACGGCCCCCAATATTCCGATCCACAACGGCCATTTAAAGAACACGGTTAATGTAAACAGTCCTGCGGCCATCAGAAATAATATACATGATGTGATGGAGGCGCTGATTTTCCATACTTTTACGCCCTCACGGCTGATTTGATTTTTCGGCTCGCTTCTCAACACTAGATTCCCCCAATCTTATGTCCTAATTACGATCCAGCCGCTCAAAATGTTTCACTTTTTAAAAAAGGCGAATCCGTTAAAAAGGATTCGCCTTTTGATTATGAATTATAGGATTTTTTTTGGCGTCTGTCACTTGAAGAACGCTTTTTATCATAGGACGAACGCGTGTTCTTTCCTTTTCCTCTGTATCCGCCGCCATCTCTGCGTTTTGTTGAGCGGTGGTTTTTATTCCGCTTCGTTCTGAGCGGTGCTTCTTCTGTCAAGCGTACAGGTGTATTATCCGGCTCTTTTGTCATCATTTTAATGGCAGCCGCTACGACTGTAACAGCGTCATGGTCTTCCAGCAGTTCAGCTGCAGCGGACATATAAAAGTTAAGATTGTTGTCTTCAATAATCGTCCGGATGCGGTCAACCGTTACCTGCTGCTGCCCTTCAATCGCCTCGTCAAGAGTCGGCGCTTTCATGCGGTCCATTTTGCGTTTTGTCGTTTGTTCAATCGCGCGCAGCATGTCCTTTTCACGCGGAGTGATGAATGTCATCGCCATTCCGGTCTTGCCGGCACGTCCCGTTCTTCCGATGCGGTGAACATAGCTTTCCGGATCCTGAGGAACATCAAAGTTATAAACGTGCGTGACTCCGGAAATGTCCAAGCCGCGGGCTGCAACGTCTGTCGCCACAAGCACTTCAATTGCGCCTTGCTTGAATTTGCGGAGAGCCACCATACGCTTCGCCTGTGTCAAATCTCCATGGATTCCTTCAGCCGTATAGCCGCGCAGATTCAACGCTTCCGTCAGTTCATCGACACGGCGCTTCGTGCGGCCGAATACGATCGCAAGCTCAGGAGACTGGATGTCAAGAAGACGCGTCAGCGTATCAAACTTTTTGCGCTCATGCACTTCAAGATAGAATTGCTGGATGTTTGACACCGTCATTTCCTTTGCTTTTACTTTAATGTGCTCCGGGTTGTTCATAAAGCGTTCGGCAATCCGCTTAATCGGCGCAGGCATTGTTGCCGAAAACAGCAGTGTCTGATGGTCTTCAGGCACATTGGAAAGAATGGATTCGATATCTTCGATAAATCCCATGTTCAGCATTTCATCCGCTTCGTCGAGGACAACGGTGTTCACCGTTTGAAGGCGCATCGTGCGACGGTTGATATGGTCAATCAGACGGCCTGGAGTTCCAACGATAATGTGGGGATTTTTCTTTAATGCGCGAATCTGGCGGCCGATATCCTGGCCTCCGTAAATAGGAAGAACCCGCGCGCGTTTATCCTGTCCGATTTTATATAGCTCTTCAGAAACTTGAATGGCTAATTCTCGAGTAGGTGCGATAACAATGGCTTGAATGTTAGGAGACTCGGGGTCGATTTTCTCAACAAGGGGGATGCCAAATGCAGCCGTTTTTCCTGTTCCCGTTTGTGCTTGTCCGATCACATCTTTATTTGCAAGACCAAGCGGAATCGTTTGCGCCTGGATCGGTGTTGCTTCTTCAAATCCCATGCGCTTAATCGCTTTTGTGAGATCAGAACTTAATTGAAAATCTTGAAACGTTATAGTCATGTATTCAAACTCCTTCTGCTTACTGTTTCAGTAATGTCGTGTTTCATCAATAAAAACTGCCCTTTATATAAAGGACAGGTTCATACTTATACAAAGCCCGAATTACTTTACATGTTATATTACCATTCCGATATGCGTTTTTCAACAAGACGACAATAAGGGATGTGCTTTGCGGGTGTTTTCATAAAGCAGGTTCATCCGGTTTTTTGAAAAAACGCCGGCGGGTCAGGGCATATGTATTCCGCGAAATGAAATCGCTGCGGCAAACATGCCGCTCCCCGTCGCAAACCGTCTTACCGCATGCCTTTTACACATTGTAACATAGGCTCTCATGGGTTTCGACAGTACAAGTTTATTTTTTCTTCAACCTGTTCCTTTCGCCATTATATTTTCCCGATTTGCGATCATTTATTTATGATCTCTTCAGAAAAGCTTCGACAGTATGAAAAAGAAATGAGGTGTTTTCTTCAAGACAAATATGGTGATGCGATTCCGGGAGCAGACATAGTTTTTTTTCGTTGGAAGGAATCGTTTCATATAAGTAAAAAGCGCTTGATACAGGTACGATTGAATCACGTTCTCCCTGAACGATGAGCACAGGGATACGAAGTTTTTTCAAAGCGGGTTTGGTGGCTTTGACGAGCTTGTGGAATTGCAAAGCGGAGGAAACAGGCGTGTTTGTCAGCTTTTTCTTGTATCTTTTGTATAGCTGATTGTCCTCCAGACTGCCTTGAAACGTATCTTTTATGACAGTTTTTAAATCTTGAATCAGCTGTGCGGGGCTGATATATCGGGCAGCCGCACTTAACAGCACAAGGCGGCTGACCGGATATTTTCCCGCCAAATAGGCGGCGATCATTCCGCCCATTGAAAAACCGATTACATAGACGTCATCGCATTCCTTCAGAAGGCGGATGAGCTCGACTTCCGCGCATGCAATCCATTCCTGATAACAGACGCCTTTTAAAACCGGAATGTCTCCGTGCCCCGGAAGCGTGATCATCTCAATCTTCCAATCGCCCGCTTGCTTCAAGTGGGCGGCCAGCGGCTCTATTTCATACGGAGCTCCTGTAAACCCATGAATGCATAAACACCCTATCATGACCTTTCACCCGTTTTCTTTTTGCTGTTTATCAAAAAAACCGACTGAATGATTCCATATGAAGAGCTTTTTGCACGCGAACCGGTTCCTTACAAATCTTTTACGACATCTTCAAGCTTCATTCCTCTTGATGCTTTCACCAGAATGAGATCTCCCCGATCCGCTTTTTCCTTCAGCACCTGTTTCAGGCTGTCTTTATCTTCGCGGCTAAAATGAAAAACCCGGTTTTCAGGGAAATGCTGAAGCGCCCCTTTTGCAATATATGCCCCAAGGTCTCCATATGCAAAAACAAATTCGATCAGCCCGGGATCAATCGATTGCCCGATTTCCTCGTGGAAGATTTTTTCATTTTCTCCAAGCTCTAGCATGTCGCCGAGAACAAGCAGTTTTTTGCCATACCCATCCAGCTGCTCGACAAGCTCGACCGCCGCCTTCATGGACGTCGGACTGGCGTTGTAGGCGTCATTGATGACGGCAATACCGGCTTCTGTTTTGACCAGCTCAAGCCTCATTCCCGTTACTTTCAGTGCTTTCAGCCCTTTGGCGATGTTTTCGCGGCTGACGTGCAATAGATCGGCCGCGGCAATGGCCGCCAACGCATTCTTGACATTATGCTTTCCGAGGACAGGAATGAAAAAGGCGGTTTCGATCCCTCTGACACGGAAAAATGCGCCTTCTTCCGTCTGTTTTACGTCCTCCAGCTGGTAATCGAATGCCGGGTCTTCCCCGAATGTTTTTGTCTGATATGGCGGATGAATGATTTTTTCGGAGAGAAGCGGTTCATCTCCGACATAAATCAGCGTCCCCTCTTGTGAAAGGCCGTTGACGATTTCCAGCTTCGCTTCTGCGATTCCTTCTCTTGAACCGAGTTCAAGCAGGTGTGATTCGCCGATATTTGTGATGACGGCGATATCCGGACGGGCAAGGCGTGTCAAAAAATCGATTTCGCCTTTTGCGCTCATTCCCATTTCAAGCACGGCAATCTCGGCATCTTCCGGCATTGCGAGAATGGTAAGAGGCAGGCCGATGTGATTATTATAGTTCCCTTCCGTCTTGTGCACCTTGTATTCGGTATTTAAAACAGCGTGAATCATATCCTTGGTCGTCGTTTTTCCATTCGATCCTGTCACACCGACGACTTTCACCTGAAGCTCGTCGCGGTATGCCTTCGCCAGTCTTTGCAGGGCTTTCAGCGTATCATCCACAATGATGACTGCGCGTCCTTCCGGCGGATTCGGCTCATTCCGATTCCACAGGACAGCCGACACACCGGCCTGAAAAGCCTGCTCTGCAAACGCGTGTCCATTGAACCGTTCCCCTGCAAGCGGAATAAACAATTGTTCTTTCTCCAACTTTCTGGAATCTGTTGACACACCCTTTACCAATCGTTCGCCAAACGACTGATCCAGAAGAGTGCCTTCCGCCATATCGGCGATTTCTTTTACTGTTCTCTTTATCATGTCTGTCCCTCTCTTTCTCCAGCAAGGAAAAGAGACACTACCCGAAAAAAGATAGTGTCTTACAGCTTATAGAGAGCGGCGGTTGTCCGCTCCCCAAAAACCCGGCTGGGATGAATCAAGGCTTGCCGGCTTCCGGCCTGCCCCTCGATTAAAATGTATGTTTGATCTGCTGTTTTTCTTGATGACGCTCAACGGCCAAATCGACGAGCTTTTCGATCAGATCGGAATATTCGATTCCGGATTCCTTCCATAAAAGAGGAAACATGCTAAATGGGGTAAAACCGGGCATTGTGTTGACCTCATTGATCAAAACCTTTCCTTCATTGGTCAGGAAAAAGTCCGCTCTGACAAGGCCTGAGCCGTCAATCGCCTGAAAAGCCCTGATTGCCATCGTCCGCATTGTTTCGTATTCTTCTTCTGCCAAAGAAGCCGGAATAATCAAGTCGGTATCGCCGTCTTCATATTTTGCTTTATAGTCGTAAAAATCCTTCTTCGGAGCGATTTCACCCGCCACCGAACAGATCGGTTCATCATTTCCAAGAACGCCGATCTCAATTTCACGGCCGATGACGCCTTCTTCCACGACGATTTTGCGGTCATATTGGAAAGCCAGTTCAAATGCCTGATCGAGCTCTTCACGATTCCGGCATTTGCTGATGCCGACGCTTGAGCCGAGATTTGCCGGCTTGACAAAACACGGATAGCCGAGCTCTGCTTCGACTTGATCATAGCTTTCTTCTTTCGCTTTACTCCAGGTTTTTTTCACAAAAGACACATATTTCGCCTGGTCAAGACCCGCTTGAGCGAACAGATGCTTCATAACCACCTTATCCATTCCTGCTGAAGAAGCAAGAACCCCGTTTCCGACATACGGAACATTTAACAGCTCAAGCATGCCCTGAATCGTGCCGTCTTCTCCGTTCGGCCCGTGCAAGAGCGGAAAAACAACATCGACCGGCTCTTCATCCTGTCCGGATTGTCCCGGGAACATATCCCGGTTCAGCAATGCAGGTGAAAATGTCTGACCCGTCTGTTCAAATTGAAGCATTTTTACGTTTGAAACAGGTTCTGACAGCTGCGGCCCTCTCAGCCACTCGCCCTTTTCTGTTATATAAATCGGATGTATATCAAATTTTTCAGTATCCAACGCTTTTGTAACGGCTAACGCGGTTTGCAGGGACACATTATGCTCCGCAGATTTCCCGCCGTATACCAAACCTAATCTTGTCTTCAATTCGTACTCCCCCCACTGGATTCATCTTTACTATCTTATCACTTTCCCGGGAAAATGATCTAATGATTTTAAACTTATTAAGCAACTGAAAAAAAGCATTTATATGTAATTCCTTCTCATTTTATATTAAAATGACTTTGAAAAGGAGAGATGGCAATTGAAAAAAATCACAACTGCAGCACAATTTAATGAACTCATCCAATCCGATAAAGAAATCATCATCAAGTTTTACGCCGATTGGTGCCCTGACTGCACACGGATGAACATGTTCATCGGGAACATCCTTGAGGCATACAAGGAAAACGAGTGGTATGAACTGAACAAAGACGACCTTCCAGAGCTTGCAGAGCAATATCAAGTCATGGGCATCCCAAGCCTCTTGATTTTCAAGAACGGAGAAAAAACAGGTCATCTTCACAGTGCAAATGCCAAAACGCCTGAAGAAGTAAATGAATTTTTATCGGAACATATCAGTTAATTCGTTTCACATCTGTTTTTTATGTCTTTCGGCACGGACGGGGCTTGATCTGTCCGTGCTTTTATATATATAGCTGCTTCATCCGTCATGATAAAAGACGGTCTAACGCCATATTTGTTACAAATAAAAACGGAAGATGCATAAGATCGACAAAGTATTTCCCGGGAAACGAGCAGACGACAAAATCGATCAAAAAAGTCCTTGATTCGATCATTAAATTCAGGTAGAATGTTTTTTGTTCCTATTTTGCAATTATTTTTTCTAGTTGAGTGAAGCCCATGTCGGCTTCTTTTTTTATTTGCTTTTATGGAAATATATTCATATTATAGAGTTTTCTTCAATACGGTGTTAGAGGTCTCACTTTACAGAGTGCGATTTGCTTTTGTATAATTGATAATGATTATCAATATCATATAGCTGTTGCGAGGTGAATATTGTGCCCCCTCAATCTGAAGATAGAAAAATGCAAATCATACAGCGGTTCATTCAGCTTGGAATATACAAAAAAGCGGAACGGCACCTTTACGAATTGTCCTTGAACGAACTTGAAAGCGAATACGAATCTATAAAGCGAAGAAAGGCGGACAACCATGTCAAAACGAAAAATTAAAACCTATCATCAGCTTGTCGACGAATATAAAAAAGAAATCATCCGCAGCCATAAGGAAATGGACATGATTTATGACCGGATCGACCGCAGGCTGACGGCCGTTTCCAAAGGAAAACAATCATGAAAAAAAGCCGGGCAGTTGTCCGGCTTTTTTATGTTTCGCTGAACGCCTTTCCGGCAAGCTTGGCGATGGTCGCATCATCCATTGGCGGGTTGTGAAGACCCGCCCTGACGTCCCGGTAATATCTTTGCAGCGGGTTTGTCCTTGCGAGGCTCTTCGCTCCGACGACCCGCATCGCTTTGTCCACAACATTGATCGCCGCATTTGTGACCGCATGTTTAACAGCTCCGAGTTCTCCTGTCAATTGACTGCGGCGTTTCGGATCATCATAGATTTCTGCGACATGGTACAAGAAATGACGGGCCTTCATCAGCTCCAAATCAATCTCCCCGATATGCCGCTGAACAGCGGGCACTTCTTTAATCGGCCCTTTCAAGCTGTTCGGCGTATAGACATTTGCAAAATGAACCGCATAATCCCTCGCCGCTTGGGCGATTCCGAGATAGACGGCCGGAATGTGAAGAAGCCAGCCGTTGATGTTTTCCGTTCTTTTGCCGGTTAGAAGCTCTACAAGCATTGAATCGTCAAGGCGGACATCTGTCAGCACAAGATCGTGGCTTCCCGTTCCTCTCATCGCGATCATATCCCATGTTTCCTCAATCGCCAGACCTTCAGCATCCTTGTGAATCAAAAAGACACCGATCGTCTGTTTTTCTTCGATCCAGGCGGTGACAAGGAAATAGTCAAGCACAGGGGACATGGTCGTAAAGATTTTTCTGCCATTTACGATCCAGCCGCCCCCTTCTCTCACGGCATTGGTGCCGGGGCGTCCGCCTCTTGTGGGACTGCCGGTCTGTGCTTCGCTTGCCGCCCTGTTAACCAGCGCCCCCTTCAACGATTCTTTGGAAACCATCGAAAACACGTCGGGATCCCAGCTGTTTCCTTCCGCCAATTCCCCCATGACACTCAAATGCCAGCCGATGCTGAGAGCGGTTGGACCGTCTCCTTTTGCCAATCTTTCCTGAAATAAAAGCATGTCATAAAGTGAAATGCCTTCACCTCCGTACCTTTCCGCCACCGTCAGCGCGGTATAGCCCGAATCGCGCAATTGCTGGATATGCTCTTTTGGAAAAAGAGCATGTTCATCATAATAAGCGGCCGTTTTCGCAAATTCATCTGCGAGTTTCCCGATTTTTTCGAGCCATTCCCGCTGTTTTTCGTTTTTTACAAATAATGAGCACACATGGAAACCCCCTGACATTATTCCGATCAATTTAATATGTATTATAGTTTGCGAAATGCTGATGCGCAACCAATGAGTATTATAAAAAAGCGCGCTCTCGAAGCGAGGCGCACTTTCATTTACGCGGTTTGTCCGTCTTTCTTCATTCCGAGGTAAATCAGCATGTATGTCAAATAGCCCATCGTGATGACAAGACCGCCGAAGAAAAAGTCGGAAAACAGCGGTTCCTCATATGCGGCGATGCCGGCAAGCACGATCCAGCTTGCATACAGATAGCCGATAAAAAAGCGGAAACCAGTTTTTAATTTATATAACATTAACAAACCTGCAAGCGAAAACAATCCAAGCGCAAGTCTAAAATAGACAAGATGGTCAAAATGAAAAGCAAAAGAGACAAATGAAAATGACAACAGCAAGATCATCGGCATTGCCGTAATAAATTTTCGCATAGATTGGTCATCTCCTATTCCCTTATTATAAGGAAAAATAGGAGCATAAAACTGTAACCGCGACATGTTTCACAAAAATGTCATGCCTCCGCCACCGCTTTTACAGTTTGATATCCCGTTTGCAGAAGCTCCACCAGGCCACACCGATAAAAAACACAAAATGAATGGCGATGATAACAATCGAAAATACCGGGGTCATTCCTGTAAAAAGCGTTTTTGCATGTTCGCCGTATTGCGTAAAATCGGTGTTGGCAAACAGCAAAAATTTTCCCCAAGGATTTTTTAAATACGCCATAATCGTCACAAGCGTTTTAGCTCCGTACAGCACGGCAATCGACACCATGATGCTGAGGGCGCTGCTTCTGAACAAAGCCGAACACAGGAACGCAAAAGCGGCCATCAGAAAAACCTCAAGCCATTGCGAGCCGATCATGCTTAACGTATTGAAAAATAATGTCCCGGCCTTTGGATCGAGTTTTGCTCCAAAAAAGACAAGACCGAACAGCAGTGAAAAGCCGTAATAGATCATAAAAAGCCAAATGCTTGCAAGCACGCTTGTCAAAAACTTGGAGATCAGGATTTTCTCTCTGCTGACAGGGCGGATCAGCAAAAATTTAATCGTCTTTTTGTCATACTCAAATGAAATGATCGAAGCCGCCACTACAATCGTAAGACCCTGCAAAAGAATATTCAGGTTGGGCGCAAAAGAAAAGTAGCCGATGAAATGATCATCCGCGCCTGCGCCAGCCAAAATCCGTTTTGTCACCAATGCAAGCAGAAACTGAAACACAACAATTAACGCCAGCGATACAACGGTTACTTTTCGCTTGACCAGCTTGACATGCTCATTTTTAATCAGCCGAAACATCTGAATCTCCCTCCTCCATCGCAGCGGTTAATGTCATATATTCATCCTCAAGCGACTGTTTAAAAGGAGCAATCGAATATACATCAATATCATGGATGACAAGCTGTTTATTTAAAGCGGGAATTTGCCTTTTTTCCGCTTTGACAGCCAACAGCCCTTTTTCCATCCATGCTTCATAGCCATTCTCGGTCATCCATTGAAGCGCCTTCTCCTGAGGCTGCACCTCCAAAAGCGCTGTTTCAAGCTTTTCTTCCGCCTCAGTCAGGCTGACTGAAGATTTCACCCTGCCTTTTTGAAGGATGACGACCCTGTCGCACAAATCTTCAACTTCCTTCAACAAGTGCGTTGCAAAAAGAATGACGGTCTCTTCCTCTTTGGCCAGCTCCCGCAGATGTTCACGGAAATCCTTCATTCCCGCCGGATCCAAACCGTTCGTCGGTTCATCCAAAATCAGCAGCTTGGGACGGTGAAGAATCGCCTGGGCAATTCCAAGACGCTGTCTCATTCCAAGCGAATAGGTTTTCACTTTATCGTCAATCGCATCTTCAAGACCAACGCGGCCGACCACCTCTTCCAGCCTCTCCTGGCTGATCCCGGAATGCATATTGGCATAATGTTTAAGATTTTCATAGCCTGTAAGATATGGATAGAATTCAGGATTTTCCACAATGGCGCCAACAGATTGAATCGCTTTTTCAAATTGGCGGTCAATCGGGAAACCGTTAATGATGATCGAGCCGCTGCTCATTTTGATTAACCCGGTGATCAGCTTGATGAGCGTCGTTTTTCCGGATCCGTTCGGACCAAGCAGGCCGATGATTTCCCCCTTGCCGGCCTTAAGATGGATGTCTTTCAGTATCGTTTTGCCGTCAATGATTTTATTGACGCCTTCTATATGTAAAACAGGATGATCAGTCATGCTTGTCCTCCTTTTTCCAAAAAAATAAACAGTGCCAAAAGGCACTGTTTGATTATAGCATTTTTCACCGCATTACATAGACACTTCTGAATGAGGCGCTTCGATTTTGCCATGCTTTTTCTCCGTTTCGGTAACAATCACGGCACATGCCGCATCCCCTGTCGTGTTGACAGCCGTCCGGATCATGTCTAGAAGTCGGTCAATTCCCAAAATTAAGGCAATTCCGGCAACAGGAAGATTAACAGATTGAAGAACCATCGCCAGCATGATCAGACCCACGCCGGGCACCCCTGCTGTACCGATGCTTGCCAGCACGGCGGTCAACACAACCATCAACAGCTGTGGCATTGTGAGATCCACCCCGTAAACCTGAGCGATAAAGATGGTCGCAACCCCTTGCATGATCGCCGTTCCATCCATGTTGATCGTAGCACCGAGCGGCTGAACGAAACTGCTGATCGGCTCCGGCACTTTCAGCTTTCTTTGCGCGACATCCATGGAAACCGGCAGTGTCGCATTACTGCTTGACGTACTGAACGCAACGATCATAACCTCTGAGAAGTCCTTAAAGAATGTAATCGGATTCCGCTTTGCGAACAATGCAATCGTCGTACCGTAAGTGACGATCGTGTGGATGACAAGTGCCAATATGACAACGATCATGTACAATCCCATCGCTTTGATCGCGCTCCATCCCTGGCTGCCGATTGCTGTCGCGATCAAACCGAACGTCCCATACGGCGCAAATTTCATCACAAGGTTGACGAGATACATCATCAATTCGTTGCCTTGTTCAACCACTTTCAGAAGAGCGTCCGCTTTTTTCCCGAGCATTGTAATCCCGAGTCCCACAAGGATGGAGAAAGCGATGATTTGCAGCATATTTCCTTCGGCCATCGCTTGAACCGGATTTGTCGGAATGATGTTCAGCAGCGTTTCCGCTATGCTCGGCGCTTTTTCGGCTGAATATTCCGCAGAGCTTGTATCATATGACCCGATTTCTCCCGGTTTAATGACCAAGGCCAAGATAAGGCCGATAATGATGGCGACCGCTGTTGTCGATAAAAAGTACGCGATCGTTTTCGCACCGATTCTGCCGAGCTTCTTTGGATCTCCAAGCCCCGCTACCCCCAATGTCAGAGAAAAGAATACAATTGGAACAACAAGCATCTTAATGAGATTTAAAAAGATGGTCCCGAGCGGCCCGAATAGGAACGTATTGAGCTTCGAGAACAGGTCAGGCGATGTAACGTTTAACACAATACCGACTACCGCACCAAGAATTAAACCAATGATGATTTTCGTTGCCAATTTCAATAAAGTTTCCCCCTTTTGAAAAAAAGCCCATGAGAGAGGTCTCCCATGGACTTTTACCATTTGATTTGGTTCCACATGACTCTCTTCACGTTGATGAGGTTAGCTGACGGGTTCGGACGAAGAGATGTCCGTCTTTCCGCTCGCATGGAACGGAAAAATTCACCCCAAATGATCGGGTCCCCCACTCCTAAAAAAGGATTAAACGTGTGGCGTTATAAAGTTATATTACATTTATACCTGATAATTCGAAATATGTAAACAACCTTTTTCATTTTACAATTTTTTGCTATTTATTAGGATTCGCGTCCCGGTTTTCGTCCTTATTTGTCACCTCAAGAACATCAAGGCAAAACACAAAAATCGGAATCCCGATGATCAGGCCCCAAATGCCTATGAAATGCTCTGAGAAAATCAACACGATAAACGTGAAAAAAATCGGCAGCTCCGTCTTTGCAGACATCAATTTCGGATTAAGGAAATAGGTTTCAATCGCATGGACGATCATAATGACGAGCACCAAGGAAACGATATAAGCCATTCCGCCGATGCTGTAGGCGATAAAGCTTAACGGAATAAGAGAAATGACAACGCCGGCGACAGGAACCAAACCGAGGAAAAATACCATGACCGCCAGGCCGAAAAGCTGAGGAAAACCCATGATTCCAAGGGCGATGGTCGTTAACGCGCAGTTGACAGAAGCGATGATGAACTGAGCCTCAAGCACCTTGCCGAAAGTTCTCGTGAATTTTCTACCGAAAAAAGCAATCTCCTCATAAAAAACGGCCACTTTGCTCGTTTTAAATTTATCCATCAAATTCATGACTTTATCTTTTTCAATTAAGAAAAACATACTGAGAATCAAAGACATCACCATTTGCAGACCGAATGTGCCGATGTCCGTAATATATGTATAGATAAAGTTAAGTCCCTTTTCCAAATACGATGTCAGGTTGATATCGCCGAACATATTGGTGATCATATCGAGAAAAGGGATGCTGTCTGGATGAGAAGCGATATATTTTCCCTGTTTAATCAGCTGCTGAATCTGCTTGACGATAACAGGATAGTACAGCGCCCCGCCAAGCGAAAGCCCGAGAACAAGTGCAGCGTATAAACAGGATATAATCAGCTTCTGGCTGACTCTAATAAAGCGGTTTAAAAAATGTCTGATCACATTTTCCAAACGATTCATTAAAAATGTAAAAATAAATGTGAGCAGTATTAAATTCATCATGCTGCGTAAAAGGTATAAAACCCCCGTTAAAATAACAAAAACAAAAAAGCGCCTGACCCCAGGATGCTGAAAAAATTTAATCAACGCTGCCATTCTTGCACACTCCCACCAGTACTTTAGTCCTTAACTATTAGCATATTCAAGCTTTATAATTACAATTTGATGTATCATCTGTAAATTATATAACAAAAAAGCGCGGAAATCTCTTTCCGCGCTTAAATAAATCATAAAAAATTTTATATTTCAAAACAGCGAAAAAAATATACACCAGACGCCGGTTTATCACTGTTTGGCCATCGGTTTGATAGGTCTGTCTACTCAAATCCTTTAGTAGGATGCAGTGAAGAAGAGAAGGCCCCCAATGGAGCCCCCCTCTCTCCTTTTTAACCGCTTCTTCTTTGTCTTCCGCCTTTTTCGCCGATATCGCGGTAAAAATCTTTATCATGGTTTTTGCTTGTGGCTTCTCCGCCTTTTTCACCGATTTCCTGGTAAAATTCCTTTCCATGGTTTTCGCTTGTGGCCTCTCCGCCTTTATGGCCGATCTCCTGGTAGAACTCTTTGTCATGGTTTTCGCTTGTGGCCTCTCCGCCTTTTCGGCCGATCTCCTGGTAGAATTCTTTG
>NZ_BCVZ01000030.1 GCF_001592005.1 Bacillus sonorensis NBRC 101234 = KCTC 13918 | reverse complement strand
TTGATTAAACGGCCGACGATATGGAGGTATGACATGATGCCAGAATTACACCCGGCAAAACCAAGCCTATTGATTGAATCCGATTTTTGGAGAGACCCTTACCCTTTTTATGATCAGATGCGGTCTGTTCATCCTTTATATAAAGGAACGCTATTCAAGCACCCGGGCTGGTATGTGACAGGATATGAAGAGGCAGCGGCGATTTTGAAGGACGCAAGGTTTCAAAGCCGCATACCACTCCCTGAAACGTCAAGAAAATATGAACAACTTAAACATGTGCAGCATGATATGCTGCTCTTTAAAAACCGGGAGGATCACAGGCGGCTTCGCTCCCTTGTAGGCAAAGAATTTACACCGAAGATGGCAGAATCCTTTCGCCCTTTTATAAAAGATGCCGCAGAGGAATTGCTGGATCAACTGGAAAGCAGGCAAACAGCGGACATTGTCTCAGAGTTTGCATTTCCTTTAGCAAGTCTCATCATAGCGAACATCCTAGGTGTGCCAAAGGAGGAAAGGCATCAATTTAGGGAATGGACGGCCAGCTTGATCAAGACGATTGATTTTACACGCTCCCGACAGGCGCTGGCAAAAGGAAATGCTGCCGTCATCAAGCTGACGGCCTATTTTAAAGATTTGATTCAAAAGAGGAAAACAGATCCCAGGGAAGACTTGATCAGCAGATTCGCCAGCCTGGAACAGCTGACGGAAGAGGAATTTCTTGCGGCATGTATATTGCTTGTCATTGCAGGACATGAGACAACTGTAAATCTTATAAGCAACGGATTGTTTTGTTTAATGAACCATCCCGCCCAGCTTGCTGTCCTGAAGGACAACCCGCCGCTTATTGAATCTGCAGTCGAGGAATGTTTGCGCTATGAAAGCCCCACTCAGCTGACGGCGCGTATGGCTTCGGAAGATTGCGAGATTAATGGAAACATGATAAAAAAAGGGGAGCAAGTATACATCCTTTTAGGGGCGGCCAACCGGGATCCGAACATATTCCCTCATCCTCATATACTGGACATCAAAAGAAACCCGAATCCGCACCTTGCGTTTGGCTCCGGCTCGCATTTTTGTTTAGGCTCCTCATTGGCGCGCCTCGAAGCGCAAATTGCCATCCCCGTCCTATTAGAGCGGGCGCCTAAGCTTCGGCTTGCTTCCTCCGATATCCAATACCGAAAATTAATTGGTTTTCGATCGCTGGCAGAGCTGCCTGTAGTTCTGAATTAAAGGGTTTTTGAATGATAAGGGCTTGTATAAAATGCAAGCCCTTTTATTAATTCAACCGTGTGTAAAACTTAACGTTTACGTAAGAGTATAGTAGGTGTATAATAGAAAAAAAGAGCCAAAACGGGAGGACATTGACGTGGACTGGATGAAGATTGACCAAATGGCAAAGCGCAGCGGTTTGACAAAAAGAACGATTCGTTTTTATGAAGAAATCGGCCTGCTTTCTTCACCTAAGCGAACAGAAGGCGGTGTCCGTCTTTATTCTGAAGATGACCTGGAAGAGCTTGAAAGAGTGATAAGCGCCAAGGAAGTATTGGGATTTTCCCTGCAAGAGCTGCAGCAATTTATGGAAACGAGCAAACACCTTGAAATGCATAAAGAAGGCTATCTTTTATCATTGGATAAGAAGGAAAGAAAAGAAAAGCTCGAAGACATCCGGCATATGCTGGACGAGCAAATGCGGATGATCGATGAAAAGATCGAAAAATTTCAATCGTTCAGGAAGCGCCTGGAGGGCATGCAGAAAAAAGCCCGGAATGCGCTGGAACATATTGATTAAAACAAAAATCGCAAACGCTATGTACATAGCGTTTGTTTTTATGGAAAGAAAGGTATGATTGATTGATGGAGAAACAACAGAATTCCGGTTTTTTTAAACAGCCGAAAGCAGTTTGGGCCGTGGCGTTTGCCTGTGTCATTTCATTTATGGGGATCGGGCTGGTCGATCCGATTCTTCCGGCGATTGCAGCGCAATTGAATGCGTCGCCGAGCCAAGTATCGCTTTTATTTACAAGCTATCTTCTGGTGACAGGTTTTGCGATGATTTTGTCCGGAGCCATTTCGAGCCGAATCGGCGCAAAACAGACATTGATATCCGGTCTTATTCTGATTATTATTTTTGCTGCGCTGGGCGGATGTTCCCAATCCATCGCCCAGCTTGTCGGCTTCCGGGGCGGCTGGGGGCTCGGCAACGCCTTGTTCATTTCAACCGCTCTTGCCGTCATTGTCAGTGTGGCGACAGGAGGGAGCGCCAAAGCGATTATTTTATATGAGGCGGCTTTAGGCTTGGGAATTTCCGTAGGCCCTCTTGCAGGAGGAGAACTGGGAACGATATCATGGAGGGCGCCGTTTTTCGGTGTATCGATTTTAATGACGGTCGCTATGTTTGCGATCCTCATTCTGCTGCCGGCCGTTCCGAAGCCGCAAAAGAAAATTTCGATCTGCGCACCGATACGGGCGCTCCGGTATCAAGGGCTTTTCACGCTTTCTGTGTCCGCTTTTTTATATAACTTTGGCTTTTTTACGCTGCTTGCCTATTCTCCGTTTGTTCTTGATTTAAATGAAAGAGGGCTAGGTTACGTCTTTTTCGGCTGGGGGCTCTTTCTCGCGATCACGTCCGTGTTTATCGCTCCGGCCGTACAGCGCGCCATTGGAACGGTCCGTTCCCTGATCATGCTGTTTATTTTGTTTGCCGCTGATTTGCTGGTGCTCGGCGTGTGGACGGAGCATATGGCTGTCGTTATTGCGGCCATTGTGATTGGCGGCGGTATTTTAGGAATGGTCAATACGATATTGACGACCGCGGTAATGGAAGCGGCGCCTGTCGAACGGTCAGTCGCTTCATCAGCCTACAGCTCCATCCGTTTTATCGGCGGGGCCATCGCGCCTTGGCTCGCTGGTGTGCTTGCCGATCATTATAGTGCGCATGCGCCTTATTTTGCCGGCTGTATAGCGGTGCTGATCGGCATGGCCGTCTTAATCGGCGGCCGTCGCCATTTGGCGCATATCAAGGCAGGACATTAATGAAAAAAGCTTGTTTCCGGGAAAGGAAACAAGCTTTTTGATGTTATAAAACCTTTGTCGTCCATGATTCGCAGTTCCATGTATCTGTCGCGATCTCCGTATAGAAATCGGGTTCGTGGGAGATCAAAAGAATCGAGCCTTTGTATTCCTTGAGGGCTCTTTTTAATTCTTCTTTTGCTTCGACATCCAGATGGTTTGTCGGTTCGTCAAGGACAAGAAGGTTTGTTTCTGTATGAATAAGTTTGCATAGTCTGACCTTCGCTTTTTCGCCCCCGCTTAAAACGGAAACCCTGCTTTCGATATGTTTTGTCGTCAGGCCGCATTTGGCAAGGGCCGCGCGGATCTCATACTGCGTATAGGACGGAAATTCGTTCCACACTTCTTCGATGCAGGTGTTGTGGCCCCCTGCTTTGACTTCCTGTTCAAAATAGCCGATATGGAGGTATTCCCCCCGTTCGACTTCACCCGACAGCGGCGAAATTTCGCCGAGCAGGCTTTTCAGCAATGTCGTTTTACCGATTCCGTTGGCACCGTACAAAGCGATTTTTTGACCGCGCTCCATTTTCAGGTTTAGCGGGCGGGACAGCGGTTCATCATAACCAATGACCAGATCTTTTGTTTCAAAAATCAGCTTTCCGGATGTTCTCGCTTTTTTAAAATGGAACTCAGGCTTCGGCTTCTCTGACGGCAGTTCGATCATATCCATCTTATCAAGCTTTTTTTGCCGGGACATCGCCATATTGCGCGTACTGACGCGAGCTTTGTTGCGGGCGACAAAATCCTTAAGTTCGGAAATTTCCTGCTGCTGCTTTTTATAGGCCGCTTCAAGCTGCTGTTTTTTGGCTTCGTACACTTCGCGGAATTGGTTGTAGTCACCTGCGTAGCGGGTCAGCTGCTGATTTTCAACATGGTAGATGAGATTGATGACGCTGTTAAGGAACGGAATGTCATGCGAAATCAAGATAAACGCGTTTTCGTATTCCTGCAAGTAGCGTTTCAGCCATTCGATATGCTGTTCATCCAGGTAGTTTGTCGGTTCATCCAGCAGGAGAATGTCGGGTTTTTCAAGCAGAAGCTTGGCAAGCAGCACTTTGGTCCGCTGTCCGCCGCTTAAATCCGTGACATCCCTGTCGAGCCCGAGATCGTGAAGGCCGAGGCCGCGGGCGATTTCTTCAACCTTTGCATCAATGGCGTAAAAGTCATTGTTGGTGAGGGCGTCCTGAATCGTTCCGACTTCTTCGAGCAGCTTCTCAAGCTCTTCGGGATCAGCTTCCCCCATTTTTCCGTAGATGGCGTTCATTTCTTCTTCCATTGCAAATAAATAATGAAACGCGTTCCTTAATACATCACGGATCGTCTGCCCCCGTTCAAGGACCGAATGCTGGTCAAGATAGCCGATACGGACTTTTTTTGACCACTCGATTTTTCCTTCGTCAGGTTCAAGCTTTCCCGTGATGATATTCATAAACGTTGATTTTCCTTCGCCGTTTGCCCCGATGAGGCCGACGTGTTCGCCTTTTAACAGCCGAAAGGAGATATCCTGAAAGATCGCCCGGTCTCCAAAACCGTGGCTTAGCTTTGTTACCGATAGTAAACTCATGTTTTACACCTCTAATGTATAGTCAGAACGAACCCATTATACCGGACACTTGGGGGGCAGGTAAAAGAAAAATTGCGAAGCCGCTTCTGTTTTGAGATACTAGGAGCAGAATCAACCTGAGAATAAAGGAGAAAAACATGACAGACAGATGGCCATTTTTAAATAAAGCAAAACCGTTTATTCAAGAAAATTGGAAGGCATCAGGCTTTGTCGAACCGACGGATGTTCAAAAAAGCGCGGCCGGGCTCATTTTGGAAGGGCGCGACGTGATCGCCGAATCACCGACGGGAACGGGGAAAACGCTCGCTTACGTTCTGCCGCTCTTGGAAAAGCTGCAGCCGGACCAAAAACACGTTCAGGCTGTGATCCTCGCTCCTTCCCGCGAGCTTGTCATGCAGATATTTGATGTGGTCACAGAGTGGAAAAAAGGATCTGAGATCAGAGCCGCGTCTTTCATCGGCGGAGCCAATATTAAAAAGCAGCAGGAAAAGCTGAAGAAACATCCGCATATTATTGCCGGTACGCCGGGTCGGGTGCTGGAACTCATCAAAACAAAAAAACTGAAAATGCATGAGGTGAAAACGATCGTTCTTGATGAGACAGACCATCTCCTTACGCCAGAGCACCGCGGCACGATTCAAAACATCATTAAATCGACGCTCAGAGACCGGCAGCTCCTTTGCTTTTCAGCGACATTAAAAGAAGAGGCTGAGCGCGAGCTCCGAACAATGACAAAGGAAGCGGAGCTATTGAAAATCAAAAGAACGAGCGAAGAATCCGCAAAAATCAAGCATCAATATCTTGTCTGCGACCAGCGGGATAAAATCAAAATCCTGCAAAAATTTTCAAGGCTTGATGGAATGCAGGCGCTCGTATTTGTAAAGGATATCGGCAATCTAAGTGTGTATGCCGAAAAGCTTGATTTCCACCATGTCGATGTCGGCGTTCTGCACAGTGAAGCGAAAAAGATCGAACGGGCGAAGATCCTTCAGGCGTTTGAAGCAGGAGAGTTTACTCTGTTGTTGGCGACGGATATCGCGGCGCGCGGAATTGATATTCAAAACCTGCCATATGTCATTCATACAGATTTGCCGAATGAAGAGGGGTATATCCACCGTTCAGGCAGAACGGGGAGGGCAGGTAGCGAGGGAACCGTCATCAGCCTTGTGACCCGCGGCGAGGAAGAGCGGCTGAAAAAGCTCGCAAAGAAGCTTGGAATCCGCCTCCAGCGCATTGTATATGAGAGAGGGCGAATTATCGAAAAATAGAAGAAGGCTGATCAGCCTTCTTTTTCATTTAACGCTTTGATCGGCCACCTTGATCAGCTGCTTCCCGAAATTTTCGCCTTTAAACAAGCCCAAAAAAGCTTCCGGTATCCGTTCGAAGCCTTCCGTAATCGTTTCCTCATATTGAAGACGTCCGCTTTTCACCCCATTCCGCAAGCTGTTTGGCGCCTTCTAAAACCGCTCCTGATATTCATTGACGACAAAGCCTTTCATTAATGCGCTCGATTTGATCAAAGCCGTCTGCACTTGCGATCCCATATCGTCTTGTGCACCTTTGGCATTGTAAGAAGAAATCGCTCCGCACACCGGAATTCTCGCATATTTGTTAATAAGGGTGAGTACGGCATCTGAAATGCTGCCGCCGACATTGTCAAAGTAGACATCAACACCGTTCGGACATGCTTTCTCCAAAGCTGATGCAATGTCACCGGCTGTTTGGTAATTGATCGCTTCATCAAATCCGAGGCGTTTTTTCAAATAGGCAATCTTTTCATCAGAACCGGCAATACCGACAACCCTTGCTCCTTTGATTTTGGCGATTTGTCCGGCGGCTCCTGAAACGACTACCGTTTCCCCGGGTTTCGGACGGCCGATATCAAGCAGCCGAAATAAGCCGTCAGACCGGTCATGCCGAGAATTCCGAGGAAATGCGGTGACAGGGGCAAGTGACGGATGATTTTTCTGAGGTGCGTTTCTTTGACAGCGGAATACTCCTGCCGGCCCAAGTATCCTAATACGATGTCCCCTTGCTGGAGCTTGTCCCCTTTGGCAGACGCGACTTCTCCGATGACGCCGCCTGTGATGACTTCATCCAGCGGAAAAGGCTCGACATAAGACTTTGTATCCTGCATTCGTCTCCGCATGTAAGGATCCACTGAGACATAAAGCGTTTTCACAAGCGCTTCTCCGTCTTTTGCTTCGGGAATCTCTGTTTTTTTTATACGGAAATCCTCCATCACCGGAATTCCGTGCGGCCGTCTGGCAAGCTCGATTTGTTTTTGCAGCATTGGCTTATTCTCCTTTTGATTACCGATAATGTAACATAGAAGTCTGCAAAGCTACAGGTTAAGCGTTTCGCGGAGGACCGATTCAGGGAGAAACAAATGGTAGACATCTGCATCCTTTGTATTTAAAAGATATTGATTGGCGTTTTCTTTGGAGTCGTTAATCATGTCCTTTGTCACAAATGGAAGCAGTGAGAAAAGGTATGAAGCCAGGATGTCTTCCGTGCTGTTGGCCGTTTGCATCTCAGTATCTCCGATGTTCATGATAATCGAAAAGACAAAATCAATATTGATGCCGAACTGTTGCGCCGCAAACGTTTCAAAAAGGTGGGTATTCGCGTCCTGACGATCTTCCTTTGAAAAGATTTGTTTGAGCAAATCACTGATGATCCATGCATTGTATTGCTGTTCCGGTGAGAAATAATTCAAGCAGAATCACCCCATTTTCGCCTTGTCTTCTTTTTAACATGTACCTGAAAGAAACGGAGGCTCAAACGTCATATCTGAAAATTTATAACAATTGTAACATTGACATGAAAATGTTACGGGCGGCACATTCCGTTGTTTACCCGCGGGGCTAAGGGGTATGTTTTTAATACAACATGAAGAAAAGGAGGAGATGTGAGATGAAGCCCGTTGTAAGGGAATATACAAATGATGAAAAGCTGATGAAAGACATTGAGGAGCTCAGGGACATTGGTGTTGCCAGAGAAGACATATACGTTCTCTCCCACGATGATGACAGGACGGAGAGAATTGCGGAAAACGCAGACGCCAATACAATAGGAGCGGAAGAAACAGGGCTCAAAAACGCCGTAGGAAATCTCTTCAATAAAAAAGGAGACGAACTCCGCAATAAAATTCATGAAATCGGCTTTTCAGAACAGGAGGCGCAGCAGTTCGAAAAGCGTCTTGATGAAGGAAAAGTGCTCCTGTTTGTAACCGATCATGATAAAGTGAAGTCTTGGGTTTAAACTACAGGCTGCCGGCCAAGTCGGCAGCTGAATTTTTTTCATGGAACTGGTGATAAAGGGCAAAAATAAAAAGCAGCAACGATTTACAGGAGGAGACGCGCCGTGGCAAAAGAAAAAGCTCCGCAAAATAAGCAGGGACTTCGCATGATTCCTTTCATCATCATGGTTTTAGCCGGAGTCGTCATTTGGTTCATACCGGTTCCCGCCGGTCTTGATGTGAAGGCATGGCATTTATTCGCGATTTTTGTCGCGACGATTATCGGCTTTATTTCAAAACCGCTGCCGATGGGGGCGATCGCCGTATTCGCTCTTGCCGTTACGGCTCTCACCGGAACGCTGTCAATTGAAGACACTCTAAGCGGATTTGGAAATAAAACAATTTGGCTGATCGTCATCGCGTTTTTCATTTCCCGCGGCTTTATTAAAACGGGTCTTGGGGCGAGAATCGCCTATTTGTTTGTCAGGATGTTCGGCAAAAAAACGCTCGGACTGTCGTATTCGCTGCTTTTCAGCGATTTGATTTTGTCACCCGCGATCCCAAGCAATACCGCGAGGGCAGGAGGCATTATTTTTCCGATTATCCACTCTCTGTCCGAGACGTTCGGTTCAACACCGAGAAATGGAACAGAGCGCAAAATCGGCGCATTTTTGCTGAACGTCGGCTTCCAGGGAAATTTGATTACTTCAGCAATGTTTTTAACGGCGATGGCGGCTAATCCATTAATCGCCAAGCTTGCCCATGATGTGGCAGGGGTGAACCTGACCTGGACAAGCTGGGCCGTTGCGGCGATCGTCCCGGGACTTGTGAGCCTGATCATTACGCCGTTTGTCATTTATAAACTGAATCCGCCCGAAATTAAAGAAACACCTGACGCAGCGGGCATTGCGACAAATAAGCTGAAGGAAATGGGGCCTTTTAAAAGATCTGAATTGTTTATGGTCATTGTATTCTTTCTCGTCCTTTTTTTATGGATATTTGGAAGCAACGCCAACATCGATGCCACTACGACGGCTTTGATCGGGTTGTCGGTCTTGTTTTTGACCCAGGTGCTGGATTGGGGCGATATTAAAAAAGAGCAAGGCGCATGGGATACGCTGATCTGGTTTTCGACTTTGTTAATGCTTGCGACATTTTTAAACAAGCTGGGAATGGTCGGCTGGTTCAGCGTTATGATGGAGTCGTTTGTTTCGGGCTTTTCGTGGATCAGCGCATTCCTCGTGCTGATTCTTGTCTACTTTTATTCACACTATTTCTTCGCCAGTGCAACCGCTCATATCAGCGCAATGTATTCGGCATTTTTCGCCGTGATGGTTGCCGCGGGCGCGCCGCCGCTTTTGTCGGCGCTCACCCTCGCGTTTTTCAGCAACCTTTTCGGCTGTACGACGCACTATGGCGCAGGAGCGGCGCCCGTATTTTTCGGAGCCGGCTATATTCCTGAAGGAAAATGGTGGTTCATCGGCTTCATCCTGTCAATTGTTCATATTGCGACATGGCTTGTTGTCGGCGGGCTGTGGTGGAAAGTATTGGGTATATGGTAAAATAAAGGGGCAGGACATTTCCTGTCTTCTTTTTTATTCATAGATGAAGGTGTGATCGGATGTTTTCGTTAGTTGATTTGACGTTTTTCGGCTTGATCGGTGTTTTTCTTTATTTTTTGTACGATGTGGTGAAAAACCGAAAAAGGACGAGCTTGATTAGAAAAATCGTGTTTTTGAGCTTCCTCGTTTATTTATGCGCAGTCTGGCATTTTACGATAGGGGAAATCAATATTCCGCCGCAAAGGGAATTCGCGCATATCGATGTTCAGTTTATTCCGTTCTTTTTTGTGTGGGATTGGTATCAAATGTATAAGCATGGCGGAACGGATTGGTTTTTTTGGAATTCCGTCAAGCTGACATTTTTTAATGTGCTGCTGCTTTTTCCTTTCGGTGTATATCTCCCGCTTTTGCGTAAGCATATCACCTTCAAGCGGGGGATCGTTTTTTGTTTTTTGGCGAGTCTTACGATAGAAAGCCTCCAGCTTGCGTTATCCGCCACAGGATTGATGATGCCCAGAACCTTTGACGTGGACGATTTGATGGTAAACACATTCGGCGGAGCGGCGGGATTTTGTTTCAGTGCATTAGTATGCCGTGCAGCCGGAAAAAAGAGTGCGTTTGAAACAAAAGGGTGTTCAAGATGATGGCGTAGAGCCATCATCTTTTTGCATTAAAATTGGATGCTGAGGTGTTTGAATGTATGGATTCCCGTCCCATGTCTGGCCAGATTTCGCTCCTTTAAATATTTTGCTGCGGAGGCTGCTTCCTTTAAGATGGAGGAGGCAAGCCCGAGCTGATGATGTCCTCCAAAAATTTTGCCGACAAGCTGTATCTCTGCGATTTTCTCAAAGGAATCGCCTGCATCGGCCGGATTTGTCGTCGGGTAGAAAGCATATTGGGAGCCCCTGTATAAAGAAGGTCTCCTGTAAACAAATAGCCGTTTGCAGAATCAAAAATACAGATATGGCCCGGGGAATGTCCGGGGTGTATGGTAAATGACCAGCGGTCTTGAACCGATTTCGATCATGTCGCCGTCTGTCAGGACGTCCGTCGGTTCACCTTTGTAGGGGGTGTAAAATGTTTCAGGAACCGGTTTTGTAATATCGCGTGCAATGTCCTTCCGCATTTGTTCAATTGGAAGCCCTTTGAGCCCCTTGGCCAGCCATTCTTTTTCTGCTTCGTGCACATAGATGCGTTCATATTTTCTATGACAGCCGGTATGATCCCAATGCACATGGGTGGTCATTACATTGATCGGCATATTTGTCGGCTTGCCGGTGATTCTTTTGATGCTGTCGATTCGGAGCCTGTGTCGATCAAAGCCGTTTCTTTTGTTCCGAGCAGCAAATAGGAGTGCACATTTTCCCAGTGTCCGTATTCACCGATCGCAAAGTCATTTCATCAATTTTTTCCACGGTAAACCAGTGATCATCTATCATATTTACAGTCCCCTCAATTTTTAACATGCATCACGCCGTCCGGGGCGATCATACATAAACAACTGCCAAAAGACACACACTAGCGGTATATATTCTGCAAGCGGGCGGTGACATCATGAGTGATACTTACATGCCTTTGACCTCTGTAAAAAGCGGGGTCTGTAAGGAGTATGCCAAAGGGGTATACGGATTAACGGTTCAAATTGTCAATGTATATTTTATAATGAATTCTTCCGGTGAAGCGGTATTAATCGATTGCGGCATGCCCAAATCCGCTTCTTTCATCATGAAAGAAGCGGAGAAGCTGTTTGAGGGCGATGTGCGGCTGAAAGCAATCATTTTAACGCATGGGCATTTCGATCATGTCGGGGCTTTGGAAGAGCTTTTGGGAAAATGTTCCGTTCCCGTTTTTATCCATTCGGAAGAAATGCCGTATGTAACGGGAAAAGCCGATTATCCACCGGCCAAGCCCCAGGTGAAAAGCGGTTTGGTCGCAAAGCTGTCCCCGTTGTTTCCGCGGCATTCCATCGATGTTTCATCAAGCGTGAAGCCGCTTCACGAAGACGGCACAGTTCCGTTCCTTGAAGAGTGGAAATGGATTGGCACGCCCGGCCATACACCCGGGCATATCTCGCTGTTCCGGCAGTCCGATAAAACATTGATAGCGGGCGACGCCATAACAACTGTAGAACAGGAATCCCTTTTAGAGGTCGCGATTCAAAAACAAGAACTCAATGGGCCGCCAGCGTACTTCACGATGGATTGGCCAAAAGCTGCTGATTCGATTCGAAAGCTTGCTGCGTTGAAACCGGCCTCATTGCTGACCGGCCACGGAGTGCCAATGAAGGGAACCGACTTTTCACAAGAGCTCAACAGCCTGTCAAACCGTCTTCCCGCCTCACAGGGATAACATCAGTGATGTCTGAAACATTCGGTCATACCGAATGTTTCTTTTTTCATAAGGGAAAAAATAACCATATTTTCATCCAGCACTACCTTCCATCGTTCTAGCCCGCGACTGTTCTTATGCACCAAATGATTCATTTTCTGAAATTTTAGACAAAAAATTCATGAATTTCATTTATAATGCAGATATGCTGTGAAAGGAGCTGAGGAAAGATGAGCATTCAAAAAAAAGTACAGGCTTTCTTTGGGATAACGCTTTTGTTAGGCGGACTCATGCTGTCCGGTGTCGCGCACGCTGTTGAAACTCCTTATTACGGAAAGTTTTACACTCAGCCGGAACAACTCTCCCCACTTTATCCAGAACCTGCTGAAACATACCAAACTCCTGCATTCACAAAGGTAGACGAGGCATTCACAACACAGGAAGAAATGATAAAGTTTATAAACAGACTGACAAAAAAAAGTCCGAATGTCAAAGTGAAAAATATCGGTTTTTCGATTGAAAAAAGAAATATTCCGGTGCTTTATTTCTCAAAAGACGACCGGATCAGATCGGTATCCAAAAAGCCGACGATATGGCTTCAGGCACAGATTCACGGGAATGAACCGGCCGCCGGGGAATCAGCTTTGGCCATCGCCGATAAGCTTGCCGGATCTTATGGGGACAAGGTGCTAAAAAAAGTCAATGTGATCATCGTTCCAAGAGTCAATCCAGACGGCTCCTATCATTTTAACAGAAGACTTTCCAGCGGCATCGACGGAAACCGGGATCATGTAAAGCTTGAATCCCCTGAGGTACGGGCGATTCATAAAGAATTCAATCAATATTCTCCCGAAGTCGTCATCGATGCCCATGAATACGGAGTCGGCCAAAATGAATTTCAGACTGTCGGTGAAAAAGGCGCATTAAAATACCATGATCTTTTGATTTTATCAGGGAAAAATCTAAATATACCCGAAGCGATCAGAACTGCATCAGACAGCCTTTTTGTGAACGGTGTCAGAGAAAAGCTTGATGAAAAGGGATTCTCAAATGATGCCTATTATACGACCGGAAAAAGCAAGGACGGAAACATTGAGATCTATGAAGGAGGGACAGAAGCGAGAATCGGCCGCAATGCATTCGCGCTTCAGCCGGCTCTATCTTTCTTAGTCGAAAGCAGGGGAATTGACATCGGCCGCGAAAATTTCAAAAGAAGGGTCGCCGCCCAAGTGGCAACACATGAAACCATCATCGATACGGCGGCAAAGCATGCGGCGGAGATTAAACGTCTTGTCGCCTCAGAAAAATTAAAGCTGATCCAAAAAGGGGCGAAAGCGAATGATGATGATCAGGTGGTCATTACAAGCGATTTCGCCGGACCGTTTCAAGATACGTTGAAAATGGCTGATATCGCTTCAGGACAAGCCGTCGATGTTCCTGTTCAATACTATAGCGCCAGCGAGGCAGTTCCCGTACTTTCACGAACAAGGCCGGTCGCCTATCTTGTCCTGCCCGGACATCAGGACATAGATAAAAAACTGCAAGACCAAGGATTGAAAAGCGCTGTACTGCCTGTTAAACAAAAGCTTCCGGTCGAAGCCTACCATGTCACTTCGCAAAAAACGGCCGGCGAATCAGAAGGCCGGCCTGTGATTCAGGTGGAGACGAAGCTTAAACACGAGAAAAAAGAATTTCCGAAGGGCACAAAAGTCTATTTTACAGCTCAGCCTCAAACCAACCTGCTGTCGACAGCGCTTGAGCCTGAATCCGTTGACAGCTATGTGAGTACGGGCTACATTTCCTCTGAAGAAGGAAAAAAGCTGCCAGTCTATCGTTTTATGCTCAATCAAAAAGCGCTTCATACACAAAAATAAAAACAAGGCATCCGTCTCAATGGCGGATGCTTTTTTATCGGTTTTTTATCATTTCTGAAAGAAAGGTTTTAAACTTAAACGGAAACCGATACAATAAGAATCATTGGGAGCAGGAAGGAGAGGGGTCATTTGGAAATTAATGAAGAGCTTTGGACAGAAGCAAAGAACTTCATTGAGCTGTGCTACGGAGAATTGGCTAAATCCGAGGCTGAAATCAAGTCGCGTTTACATATCATACGAGAGGACATCATCAGAACAGGCAGCTATATACATACAAAGGAAGAAATCGAACATGGAGCCAGAATGGCGTGGAGAAACAGCAGCCGCTGCATCGGCAGGCTGTTTTGGAACTCTCTTACTGTCATCGATCAAAGAGGCGTTCAAACCGAGGCAGAGGTGCGGGATGCGCTTTTTCGCCATATTCAGCTTGCAACAAACGGAGGGAAAATCAGACCGTTCATTACGGTTTTCCCCCCGGAACAAAACGGGCAAAAAAAAGTGTCTATTTGGAACCATCAGCTGATCAGGTATGCGGGGTATGAAACTGAGCAAGGCGTCATCGGCGATCCGGCGTCATTGGAATTGACAAAAGCGTGTGAAGCGCTCGGCTGGAAAGGCGAAGGTACGCCTTTTGACGTTTTGCCGCTTGTTTTTCAAATAGATGGACGTCCACCTGTGTGGTATGAGCTGCCTCGTGAAATCGTCAAAGAGGTCCGGATTGAACATCCGGAGATTGAAGGCTTCAAAAGTTTGGGGTTGAAGTGGTACGGTGTGCCGATTATAGCCGATATGAAGCTAGAGGTCGGAGGGATTCATTATAACGCAGCTCCTTTTAACGGCTGGTATATGGGGACCGAAATCGGAGCGCGCAATCTCGCCGATGAAGACCGCTACAACATGCTTGACAAAGTGGCCGGCATAATGGGGCTTGATACAGAACGGAATGCTTCATTGTGGAAAGACAAGGCGCTTGTTGAACTGAACAGGGCAGTCCTTCATTCATACAAAGAGGCAGGCGTCAGCATCGTTGACCACCATACGGCGGCAAGCCAGTTTAAGCGTTTTGAAGAGCAGGAAGCTGAAGCGGGACGAGAGCTGACAGCGAGCTGGACCTGGCTGATTCCGCCGCTGTCGCCGGCATCGACTCATATTTTCCACAGCCATTATGAGAATAAAACCGTAACACCGAATTATTTTTATCAAGAAAAGCCATATATCAATCAGTAAATGCACAAGGGAGAGTACTAGAATGAAAAAGCATGTTTGGCTGGTCGCCGTGCTGGCTGTCATGTTGTCCATGACGGCGTTTACGGGAGCAGAAGCAAAAGGATCAAACATCGTCCTCGGCTATACGACAGGCGATGGGGCATCATATCACTCATTGACGTCTTATCATAGCTATCTTAACGCGATCGCTCCTGATACGTATGCTTTTGACCAAAAAGGAAACATCATCGGAGAGACGCCGAAAAAACAGTTATCATATGCAAAAAATAAAAACGTGGGCGGTCATTTCCAATTATAATGAAGCCATTCAAAATTTCGACGGAAACCTGGCTTCCCGCGTCATGACAAACAAAACCGCGCGCAAACACTTTGCGGATCAGCTCGTAAAGCTGGCTAAAAAACAATCGTTTACCGGAATCAATATCGATTTTGAGGCCGTAAAGCCGGGGGATCGGGCAAAGTATTCAAGCCTGATCCAATATGTTGCAAACACTCTGAAAAAGCATAAAATCAAAACGATGGTGTCAGTGCCGGCGAAAAGCGCAGATCACCGGCAAGATGATTGGAGCTGGCCATTCGACTATGCGAAAATCGGAAAATACGCAGATTATGTGCAAGTGATGACATACGATGAACACGGCGTGTGGAGCAGCCCTGGCTCTGTCGCCAGCACGAACTGGATCAAAGGCACTTTAAAATACGCGGTCAAAACGATCAAAGCCAATAAAGTCATTATGGGGATTCCGTCTTACGGAAACGACTGGGATCTAACCGATCAACATAACAGCAAAATGCTGCAGTGGAATGAGCTTCAAGCGCTCAAAAAGAAGGTGAAGGCAAAGCCTGTTTACAATAAAAAATCCGGTTCGATGACGTTCTCCTACAAGGATGGCAGAAAACATAAGCATGTCGTTTGGTATGAAGATGAAAAAACGATTCAAGCGAAAAGCCGTCTGGCAAAACAGTATAAAATCGCCGGCGTATCCGTTTACGCGCTGGGGCATGAATCGGCGTCTTTCTGGAAGGCGATTCAAAAAGGACTCAAATAAAATCCCAATGCGGCTGTCCGAATGTCCGGGCAGCCTTCTTGTATGTCACAAAAAGGAGCTGCATATGAATGCCATTGACAAATACTTGAATGAGCATATTGAGGGAATCGCTTTAAGACCGCCGTTATTCTACAACTGGCCATACGGCATCCGTTTTGAAATCTCCATGCCTTGGGCGGATCATGCAGAAGCTGACAATCTTCGCCAAATCAAAGAAAGAAGCCTTACGATTTTCACTCAAGTTTTCTCAGACACGGATGAAATGATGCTTGTCGCAGATGTATCCCTGCAGCAAAAAAAGCAGACCAACCTCTTTAAAAAATATGTGAAACATAAAGCCGTTTTAAGGAAATTGCAGCACAGGCAGAATGCTCCGTACAACCATCGTTATCTGCTTCCTTGTACAAAGGCTGATATCCGATTCGGACAGTTGCTGTCATTCATTTGCGACAAAGATTTTGTAAACAAGGGGTATGATGTCGAGATTTATGTTGTGAATGTGGCGCGTAAGATGATTTTCCACTTATATGATGACAGCGGATGCGACGTCATTGCCGTTCAAAAAGAAGAACTGCTGCCGCTTTACAGCCGGCTGAACCAATGGGTATTGGAAAATGACAGAAGCCGTATTGACCAAATGTTCCAGCAGATGCTGCCAAACAATCAAAAAAGGCCGGATTGATACATATCCAGCCTTTCATAAAAAATCATCCATTCATGCCATTTTCTTTTCGGAATAGCATATAGGAATAGACATATGGTGCAATAACGGTAAGCAAAATAATAGGCAGTATCACATTTTCGCCGATCGTAAACAAACCGTCCGCCGCTATAAAAATTCCTGCAATCGTAAATACTTTCGCCCCGAATCTGTGGGTTTTTTTCCAGATCGCATCGCTGCTCAATGTCCAAGGGTTTTTAATTCCCATAAAAAAGTTCGGGCGGACTCTTGGAAGATAATTGCCGATGATGATCAGAAGGGCTCCTACAAGCACTGGGACGATGCTGCTCGTCGGCAAGTCGTATCCCATTCCCGACAGCACCATCAAGATATTGATGAGAGAAAAAAGCACCATCATGGCGTTGATGAGAATATCATACGTCTTAGAAAACATGCGATAGTTTTTTTTGCGGGGGTCCACTTTTGGCGTCACAGCCATCAAGATATATACCACCACAAGCAGACCCATCGCGGTCAGCATCGCTTCCATTTTTGAGGCATACCGGTCTACTTCGCCTGAAGACGACCAATGAATGGGAACTTGATCAGATATATGCGGGTAGGCAATCACCCAAACCAATAGATTAATCAAAATTAAAGATAGTGAAAAGATGTGCTTCTTCATTTTGCATCCCCTTCGTCTGTTCTAGTTTGTTCAGTAAAGCTGAAAGCCCAGCTGATAATGTCTTGAAACATGGTCGTATTCAGCGAATAGATGATGAATTGCCCTTTTTTTTCATCCTGAATCAGTTCGGCCTGTTTTAAGATTTTTAAATGCTGGGAGATGCTCGGCTTTGACATCTGGAAATGCCCGGCGATTTCACCGGCGGTCAAATCCTGTTCTTTCAGCAGATTCAATATTTTTCTCCTTGTTGGATCAGCCAAAGCTTTAAATGTTTGGTTCATGTAATAACATCCTTGGAATTTAAGTATTTAGTTATTTAACTAAATACTAAAATGAATGACCGAATAAGTCAAGGCCAATATGAGCCTTTACGAAAAAAACCGCCGAATCGGCGGCTTTAATAGCTGATATTAAACTTTTGGTATCCGTCAATTTGTTTTGTTTCTTCGATTTTGACGTCAGTCACGTTTGAGAACGGGCTTCCTTTTTGGACGGCTTTGAGAAATTGCTTCAAGCTTTCTTCCGGCCCTTCCGCACGGATTTCAACAGTGCCGTCATCGCGGTTGCGGACCCAGCCTGTTAATTTGCGTTTGTCAGCTTCCATTTGCACGAAGTAGCGGAAGCCGACGCCTTGGACGCGCCCATCTACAATGATTCGATATTGAAGCACTCTGGGAACCCTCCTTTTCTTCTATGCTACCATATTTCCCATTTTTCGATCACGGGATAGACATGGATGAAAGGAATCGATACAATATGAAAATAAAGGAAGGACGTGAGACTTTGGAAAATCGGCAATACGAGATTTCTTCCATTTATGTGGGATCTCCGAACATATACGAATTTGAAGGAAAAAAAGTAGAGACGGCAATATTCAAGCAACCCGTCGACTTCCCCGTATTTTTGAGCCGGACCAATTTCGAGGGGGACAAGCAGGCTGACCTCATTCACCACGGCGGCGCTGATAAAGCGGTGTGCGTCTATCCGGGGGATCATTACGCCTATTGGGAAAACGAGCTGAAGAAAAAGCTTCCTCAGGCAGCGTTCGGTGAAAATGTATCAGTAAAAGGCTTGACGGAACGCGATGTATGCATCGGCGACATATTCAAGCTTGGAGAAGCTATGGTGCAGGTAAGCCAGCCGCGGCAGCCCTGTTTTAAGCTTGCCAAAAAGCTGAACGTCAAAGATATGGTGCTGAAAGTGAGGAATACCGGCTACAGCGGGTTTTATTTCAGGGTGCTTGAAGAAGGAATCGTTGCGCCCGATTCACAGCTCCAGTTCGTTTCCCGTGACGCGCACGAAATCACGGTCGCACATGCCAATCATTTGATGTACCATGACCGCAACAATCAATCAGCCATTCGGAAAATCCTTGAGGTCGAGGCATTGTCAGACAGCTGGAGAGCGTCTTTTGAAAAACAGCTGAGCGCATAAAAAAAGCCGCGCCGGTAAAGCGGCGCGGCTTGAAATGTGCAGATTATTTTTTCACGCTGTCAAGCAGATTCGCTAGAAAATGCGTTTTGTAGCTTTGAAGCTTTCTTCCTTCATACTTCGTCATCCCAAGCTTTTTCAATTCCTGTACATACCAGCCTTTGCTTCCGTAATGCATGTCAGAAAACTCCTTTCCATTATTCAATGTAATTGGCATTCTAACATCCATCCCGAAACGTTGAAAAGGGGTTAGAGGAAATTGATAAAAACTGAGCCTTTCGTCCTGAAACCAAGGTCTGTTCTCTGAAGAGAAGATTTCAATGATTTATCAAACTGGAGATGATCATGGAAACAATCAGAATGCTGAGAACAATCCCGATATATTTTAAAAAACCGTTCTTTTTTTTATGGGCATATACGGTTAAAAATATGCTTTCGATCAAAAAGATTACTCCGATGATGGCAAACAACATGAGTGAATATGCTCCTTTCGGCAATGCTGCTTTTTATTTTAACATAAAACCCGGACTTGGATTCGCTGCGGGGAAGCCGAAAGGCGGATGAACGGTTAATCCAGCTGTGTTAAGATAATCGGTTCGTCTTTTGTGATCACGATCGTATGCTCGATCTGCGCCACCAAGCTTCCGTCGGGCGTTTTGAACGTCCAGCCGTCGCCGGCTTCGATAGTGTGCTCGGCTTTTGTTGATACGAACGGCTCTAAAGCGATCACGGTTCCGTTTTTAAACAGCGCGCTGTCAAATGGATCATAGTAATTTAAAATATGGTTTGGCGCTTCATGAAGCTTTTTTCCGATGCCGTGGCCCGTCAGGTTTTTAATGACGGTGAATCCATTTGCTTTTGCTTCATTGTAGACGGCTCTGCCGATTTGGTTTTGTTTTTTCCCGGCCCGCGCTTGGAGGAGCCCTTTTTGAAAGGCGCTTTCCGCGCATTGGCACAGCTTGTGCAAGGTTTCGTCGCCTTTGCCCAAGACAAATGAAATGCCGGTATCTGAGTAATAGCCGCCAAATTCAGCCGAAATGTCGATATTGATTAAATCTCCTTCTTTTAATATGGTGGATTGGCTCGGAATTCCGTGGGCCACTTCATCATTAATGCTGATGCATGTCGTACCCGGGAAATCATACTCTTTTTCCGGAGCTGAAGCGGCTCCATGAGCTTCAAGCACTTGTTTCCCTATCAGATCAAGCTCTTTTGTACTCATGCCGGGAGCGGCTTTTTGCTTCATTTCTTCCCTCGCCAAAGCGACGATTCTGCCGATTTTTTTGAGCCCTTCCAGCTCTTGGTCATTCTTTACAATCACAATTCATTCCCGCTTTCTTTTTTATATTCCAAATCAAGCTTACCATAACTGTTCCCGAAAAAGGAACAGCACGGCTTGAAGATGAAAAAACACCCGCCTTCCATTTGAAGGCGGGTGCTTTTGATTATTGTCCGGAATCTGATGTCGTTGTTGAAGATGCGTCAGATTCGGATGATTTCGGATGATGATTGGTGTAATCATAGTCGCTTGGATCGACTGGCTTGAATCCTTTCGGTTTATAGAAGCGCAGCAAATCTCCATCGACGATTTTATCCGACATTTCAAGCTCTTTTTTCACCGATTCATCGACGTTCGCGTCAATGTCTTTTTCGTTGAGTAGCTCTCCTGTCTTCGTATCATAATAGTTTCCGTTCGTTTTCGTGTATTTCGGTGAAACAAAATCGCCGTTTCGGAACGGAATGACTTCGCGGTGTTCAGGAGACAGAAGGTCTGAACCGCTCATCAGGTAATCCTTCGTATCCACGCCCATCAAATGAAGCAGGGTAGGGGCTACATCGACTTCGCCGCCGTATTTGTGGGATTTAACTCCCTTGACCCCAGGTGCGTGGATAAACAGCGGAACCCTCTGTAACTGAGCATTTTCATATGGCGTAATGTCTTTGCCCAATACTTTGGACATCGCTTTATTGTGGTTTTCCGAAATGCCGTAGTGGTCGCCATACATGACGACGATTGTATTGTCATACAATCCGGCCTTTTTCAGATCGTTGAAGAACTGTTCAAGCGCCTGATCCATGTAGTTGGCCGATTGGAAGTAATGATCGACAACACTGTCGCCGGTATCCCCGGCCGGGAAGTCTGTATCGCCTTCATCCATTTCAAATGGGAAATGGTTGGAGAGCGTAATAAATTTCGTGTAGAACGGCTGTTTCAGGCTCTTTAACAGCGGCATTGATTCTTCAAAGAACGGTTTATCCTTCAAGCCGTAGTTTTTCGTTTTACCTTCGCTCATATCGTAATACGTAGCGTCAAAGAATTTGTCATATCCGATGGCTTTATACATTTCATTACGGTTCCAGAACGTTTTGTAGTTACCGTGGAAAGCCGCGGATGTATAGCCTTGCGATTTTAAAATCGCCGGCGCCGACTGAAGCGTGTTCTGCGCTTTATTAATGAACACCGATCCTTGAGATAAAGGATACAGCGAGGTGTCCATCATGAATTCGGCGTCTGATGTTTTACCTTGTCCAGTTTGGTGGAAAAAGTTATCAAAATAGAACGTTTCATTATCATGAGCCAGCGAGTTTAAGAACGGCGTTACTTCCTTGCCGTTAAGCTTGTAGTCAATCAGGAACGTCTGAAGTGACTCCATTGAAATGTAAACCACATTCATGCCTTCCGCTTTTCCGAAGTATTTAGGGTCCGGTTTGTCCTGATTGGCTTTAATATAGTTCTCAACCTCAGTCACGTCGCTGGAGCTGGCCAGGGCGCGCTGACTGTTTGACTTAATGTTTTGTATCGCATCATAGATTGTGAAGTTGTATGTTCCCAAGTATTTCACAAGATAGTTGCGGTCGAATGAACGGGTAAGAAGCTCCGGACGGTCCATCTCCGCAACCGCAAGATTGACGAGAAAGACCAGAATGCTTGCACCCATTACGATTTTAAACGGACGCTTTGTCGTTTTTTCAGACGGTCTGTTATAAAAAACGGCCAATGCGATCAAAATGATCGTATCGATAAAATAAAAGACATCAAGAGGGTGCATGAGTGAGAAAATACTGTCCCCGAGCTGTCCTCCGTTTGTTTTTGCCTGCATGATCGTAGGCAGCGTGATAAAGTCGCTGAAGAATCTGTAATAGACGACGTTTGCGTAAAGTAAAAAAGACATTAAAAAATGAATCACTATTATGGCCGTCTGCTGTATTTTTTTCTTGAACAAGAGTCCCAATCCAAGAAAGAACAAGCTTGAGCTAATCGGATTCACAAAAAGCAAAATCTTTTGTACTGTGTTGGTTATTCCTAAATTAAATTCAATCACATAAGCAGCATATGTTTTCAGCCATAGCAATACAACGGCTATCAGAAAAAAGGCAAGCCCTCTTTCCTTTATAAATCTTTTCATTGTTACACTCCTTTTTCCGGATCAGCATAAAACCATCGGAACGAAGAAAAAAACGAATGTATAAAATATACCATGAAATGCCGATTTAGAAAAGCGGAAACTAAGACAGGCAAAGAGACCGTGAAAACCCCATCAATCCAAGGATGTTGGCTTTTTGAAAACCGAACTGGAAATATTTTGTGCCAATTGTATATTGGCTGTTCCCTGGTTTTATGGCAGACTGATGTATTATATGTATGAAAAAGGCTGGTGAGACCATGGATTTTTCAAGTATCATCTCCGAGGATAGAATTAAGCAGGCGATCAAGGACGGGGAGTTCGACGGGCTGCCGGGAATGGGCAAACCGCTTAAAAAGGATGATGCCGCCCATGTTCCCGAAGATCTCCGAATGGCTTACCGGGTGTTGAAAAACGCCGGTATGGCAGGGGATGAAGCATCGCTGAAAAAAGAGCTGATGACCATTGACGACTTAATCGCCAAATGCACGGATGAAGATGAGCGCGAGCGGCTCATCAAAAGAAAAACGGAAAGCCGGCTCAGGCTTGACAGACTCGCCGCCAAGACAGGCATGTTTTCCAAGCCTGCATCCGCTTTTTACAAGGATAAAATATATAAACGGCTCGGCCGTTCATAAAGAGCAGACGTTTTTTCCGATGTCTGCTCTTGTTTTTTACTGCCGGCGGCAATGTTGCATTTTGGGACTGTGAAAGCGGGGCGGGAAGAAGATGCCTTTTAAAAACAGATCGGGCGCTTTGTGACAAGTTTTATTTTTCTCCGGTTGTGGTAATGACCCATAAACGAAAAAAGGGTGATAGGATGGAAACATTAGCATGGGTCAAGCGTATTTCGGATTGGCTGTGGGGGCCGCCTTTAATTGTTTTATTGACGGGGACAGGAGTCTATTTTACAATTCTGCTGAAATTTTTTCAGTTTCGCTATCCCGTTTATATGTTCAAACAAACGATCGGCAGCATCGGCAAAAAGCCGAAGGGAGAGGGGACGGTTACACCTCTGCAAGCATTGACTTCGGCTCTCAGTTCAACGATCGGCGCTGCAAACATTGTCGGTGTGCCGGCGGCGATTATGTTCGGCGGTCCAGGAGCCGTTTTTTGGATGTGGCTGGTCGCGCTGTTTGCCATGGCAATTAAGTTTTCGGAAAGTGTGCTGGCCGTCCATTATAGAGAAAAAAACAAAGCGGGGGAATTTGTCGGCGGGCCGATGTATTACATAACAAAAGGGCTGAAGCTGAAATGGCTCGGCGTCTTCTTTTCAGTTGCGCTGATTGTCGAACTGATCCCAAGCATTATGGTTCAAGGAAATTCAGTATCTGTTTCACTGGCGGAAACATTCTCTTTCAATAAAATGTACGCAGGGATCGTCATTGCTTTTTTGATCGGCCTTGTGGTCATTGGGGGAATCAAGCGGATTGGAAAAGTGACAGAGCTGGTGGTGCCGCTGATGGCAGGGGTGTATGTGGGGGCGGGAATCCTGATTGTCATCATGAATGTTTCATCAGTGCCAGCTTTTTTCTCTCTCATCTTTTCGAATGCGTTTACCTCCTCTTCGGCATTAGGCGGGTTTGCCGGCGCGGCAATCGCCGAAACGGTCCGCTGGGGATTTGCGCGCGGCCTTTATTCCAACGAAGCCGGGATGGGGACGGCGCCGATTGCCCATGCCGCTGCAATGACCGATCATCCCGTAAGGCAGGGCTTCTGGTCTGTGATCGGCATTGTCGTTGACACCTTGCTGATTTGTACGACGACGGCTTTTGTCGTTCTTTCATCAGGAGTGTGGACGGGGGAAAACGCCCTTCGAAACCCGGCGGCGCTGACGGCAGCAGCTTTCAAAAGCTATTTTGGCAGCGGAGGCGGATACTTCGTGTCCATCTCACTCGTCTTTTTCGTTGTATCAACGATTACCGTTGTGATTTTTTACGGGGTTAAGCAAGCTGAGTTTCTGTTCGGCCGGATCGCCGGTCATGTGATCAAGGTGATTTATTTAGCCGCAATTATCATAGGTGCAGCGGGCGGGGCGAAGGCCATTTGGGGATTTCTTGACCTCGCGCTTGCTTTCATACTGATTCCAAATATTGCGGCCCTTTTACTTTTGAGCAGAAAAGTCAGGTCTTTATATGATGAATTTTTTACATCAGAAAAGTATTATTTGAAAGATATCAGGCCAAAGAGCGGCGCTTATGAGCCCCGGAAAAATATGAACCATTCTTAGCGGCTAGCATAGAGAATGAGCGAGGCATGCTCCGCTCGGAAAAAAGAGCAAAGTTTTGCATCTCGATTTGCCTTGCATATGAAAGGAAAGAAAAACGCTGGTGTGCCACATAGCCATGCGGATAAGCGCGGATTTTTTCCCCGGCAATGCAGGCGGCGACCCCTAAAACTTTTATGGATTACGGAAGTTTGTTTTGCCCTCATTACATCGAAACGCTTGTGACGGATAGAGCGCATGGTCCGTCTTTTCACTTCTCATCAATCTGCATGTTCTTCTTTGAAAACCTGGCTGAACAGCGGTTTGGCAACTGTTCAGCCAGGTTCTTTTTGATGGCATACGTATTCATCATGGCCTCTCATGTTTGTGATTGAATTTCCCTTTTGTTTTACATTTTTGAAAACGCTTCAAAAAATATGTTGACTACATGTATATACAGGAATACAATATAACCGTAACATGTATATACAAGTATAAGAACGGAGGGGTTGGCATGGGGGAACTGAACAGATCCGCCCGGCAGATTGTCGATGCAGTCGGCGGCGCGGAAAATATTGCAGCGGCAACTCATTGTGTGACTCGTTTGCGATTTGCTTTAATAGATGAAAGCAATGTCGATCAAAAGGCACTTGATCAAATCGATGTCGTAAAGGGCTCGTTTTCAGCGAACGGGCAGTTTCAGGTGGTGATCGGCCAAGGGACGGTCAATAAAGTGTATGAAGAGCTGGTGAAGGAAACGGGAATCGGCGAATCCAGCAAGGATGAAGTCAAGAAGGCTTCTGAGAAAAATATGAACCCATTGCAGCGTGCTGTGAAAACGCTTGCGGACATTTTTATACCGATTCTGCCGGCTATTGTAACAGCGGGATTGTTAATGGGAATCAACAATATTTTAACGGCATCGGACATTTTCTTCAGCGGGAAGTCGATCGTTGAAGTTTATCCGCAGTGGGCCGATCTTGCCAATATGATTAATTTGATTGCGGGAACGGCCTTTACCTTTCTGCCCGCTCTGATCGGCTGGTCAGCCGTAAAACGATTCGGCGGCAATCCGCTTCTTGGGATCGTGCTTGGCGTCATGCTGGTTCATCCCGATTTGTTGAACGCCTGGGGATACGGAGCCGCGGAGCAAAGCGGCGAAATCCCTGTTTGGAACCTTTTCGGCCTTGAAGTGCAGAAGGTCGGATACCAGGGACAGGTGCTGCCGATTTTGCTCGCTTCATATTTACTTGCGAAAATCGAGCTGTTTTTAACAAAACGGACGCCTGAGAGCATACAGCTTCTTGTTGTCGCTCCGATTACACTGCTTGTGACAGGATTTGCTTCCTTTATTATCATCGGGCCGATTACATTTGCGATCGGGAATGTTTTAACATCAGGCCTTATTGCGGTATTCGGAACATTTGCCGCGCTGGGCGGCCTGTTATATGGCGGATTGTACTCCGCCCTCGTCATTACCGGCATGCATCATACATTCCTGGCGGTCGATCTGCAGCTGATCGGCTCCAAGCTGGGCGGCACATTTTTATGGCCGATGCTGGCCTTATCCAATATCGCTCAAGGTTCAGCCGCGCTGGCCATGATGTTCATTGTCAAGGATGAGAAGCAAAAAGGCCTTTCGTTGACTTCAGGTATTTCCGCTTATCTCGGCATTACCGAACCCGCGATATTCGGAGTGAATCTGCGGTACAGATTTCCGTTTATCATCGCGATGGTCAGCTCAGGGCTTGCCGGAATGTATATTTCATCACAAGGCGTTTTAGCGAGCTCCGTCGGAGTCGGCGGCGTGCCGGGGATTTTCTCGATCATGAGCCAATATTGGGGCGCATTTGCGATCGGAATGGCCATTGTGCTGGTTGCGCCGTTTGCGGGAACATACGCCTATGCAAAACTGAAGCGTAAATAACAGGAGGGGAATTGGGACGCATGCTGCAGTCTCTTTTCCCATTTTATATAGAAAGAAAGTGGTGGTGCACGAATATGGACATGAAACAACAGCCATGGTGGAGAAAAGCTGTGGTCTATCAAATTTATCCGAAAAGCTTTAATGATACGACGGGAACGGGCGTCGGCGATCTTCAGGGGATTATTGAAAAGCTCGATTATATAAAAGAGCTAGGCTGTGATGTGATTTGGCTGACGCCGATTTATGAATCTCCTCAACACGATAATGGCTATGATATCAGTGATTATTACCGGATTCATGAAGAATATGGAACATTGGAGGATGTTGAGCGGCTTTTGGAGGAAGCGCACAAGCTCGGCTTGAAGGTGATCATGGATCTTGTCGTCAACCATACGTCAACAGAGCACCGGTGGTTTAAAGAAGCATCATCTTCGAAAGACAGTCCTTACCGCGATTTTTATATTTGGAAGGATCCGAAGCCTGACGGGTCCCAGCCGACGAACTGGGAGTCAAAATTCGGCGGCTCCGCATGGAAGTTTGATGAAAAGACGGGGCAGTATTATCTGCATCTTTATGATGTCACACAGGCTGATTTAAATTGGGAAAATGAAGAAGTCAGAAAAAACGTATATGAGATGATGCATTTCTGGTTTGAAAAAGGCATAGACGGCTTCAGGCTTGATGTTATTAACGTCATCTCAAAAGATCAGCGTTTTCCGGATGATGATAATGGGGACGGGCGAAAATTTTATACAGATGGTCCAAGGGTGCATGAATTTTTGCATGAAATGAACAGGGAAGTCTTTTCTAAATATGACAGTATGACGGTCGGCGAAATGTCATCAACAACGATCGCCGATTGCATCAAATATACGAACCCGACCAGGCAAGAGCTGGATATGGTATTTAACTTCCATCATTTAAAAGCCGATTATCCAAACGGGGAAAAATGGACGCTCAGCGATTTTGATTTCTTAAAGCTGAAGAAGATTCTTTCGGAATGGCAGACAGAGATGAATAAAGGAGGCGGCTGGAATGCGCTGTTCTGGTGCAACCACGATCAGCCGCGGATCGTCTCGCGCTATGGTGATGACGGGAAATACCGCAAGAAATCGGCGAAAATGCTGGCGACGGCGATCCATATGCTGCAAGGCACTCCCTACATTTATCAAGGGGAAGAACTCGGAATGACCAATCCGAAATTTGATGACATTTCTTTGTACCGGGATGTGGAGTCTTTAAATATGTACCGGCTGATGAAAGAAAAAGGAATACCGGAAGAAGAGGTCATTGAGATTTTAAAAGCGAAATCCCGTGATAATTCGCGGACGCCGATGCAATGGAACGCCGGAAAAAACGCCGGGTTTACAACGGGGACGCCTTGGATTCCGATTCCGGACAATTACAAAGATATCAATGCCGAAGAAGCGCTGCGCGATCCTGATTCTGTTTTTTACCATTATCAAAAGCTGAACAAGCTGCGCAAAGAATACGATATCATCACAACCGGAGATTATCAGCTTATTCTTGAAGACGATCCGGCGCTTTTCGCGTATGTGAGAAGCGGAAAAACTGAGAAACTTCTGGTCATCAACAATTTCTACGGAAAGGAAACCGAGTTCCGCCTTCCGGAAGATATTGATTGTGAGGGATACTCAGCCAAGGTTCTGATTGCGAATGACGAAGAGATTCCGGGGCAATTCACAAATTTTAAAGTGGGACCATATCAATCGATAGTTTATCATCTGGCCAAACCATGCTAAACTAAGCTGGGTGGTAAAAAATGAAAGTCAATAAATACGTCATGATTTATAAAGAAATCACAGAACAAATTGATCAGGGCATCCTGAATGCCGGCGATATTTTGCCGTCGGAACACGACCTTGCCGATCTGCATGAGACATCGAGGGAAACCGTTCGAAAAGCGTTGAATCTGCTTGCTCAAAATGGCTACATCCAAAAAATCAAAGGAAAAGGTTCCGTTGTCCTCAATAGAGAAAAAATGCAGTTCCCGGTTTCCGGCCTTGTCAGTTTCAAAGAGCTTTCTGAAACGCTTGGCAGAGAGACCAGTACAGTTGTGCATGAGTTCGGCTTGACCCATCCGAACGCATACATTCAAAAACAGCTTCGGATCGAAGAAGACGAAGAGGTATGGCGTGTTGTCAGGTCCCGAAAAATCAACGGAGAGCATGTCATTCTTGACAAAGATTATTTTATCCGGAAAAGCGTGCCTCTTTTAACAAAAGAGATATGCGAGGATTCAATTTATCAATATATTGAGGGAGAACTCGGCCTTGTCATCAGCTATGCCCACAAAGAAATCGTTGTTGAACCTTGCACGGAAATGGATCAAAAGTATTTGGATTTAAACGGATACGAGCAAATCGTCGTTGTAAAAAACTTTGTGTTCCTTGATGACACGACACTGTTTCAATATACGGAAAGCAGACACAGACTTGACAAATTCAGGTTTGTCGATTTTGCCAGAAGAGAGAAGTAGCACGGTCCGCCTATCGGCGGCCGTGTTTTTTTGTGAAGCCGTTTCTCATCACGTCCAAATTGAATATGATGCAAAAGACGGAAATGAAAAATGGGGGCGTAAACATGATTCATAAAAGTGTAACGATCGGAAAAAACGTTGTATTGGGAGAACATGTTGTAATCGAGGAACATGTGACGATCGGCGATGATGTAACAATTGGCCATCATGCTATCATCAAAAAGGACACACAGATCGGAAACGGGGTAAAAATCGGTGATTTGACCGTGCTTGGCAAAGGAACCGCTTCAAATAAAAAAATGGCGCGGCAGCCGAAATCAACAGGAATGCCTTTGACGATTGAAGATCAGGTTGTTATCGGTTCAAGCGCTGTGGTGTATCGGGATGTCTGTTTGAAAAAAGGCGTGTTTGTGGGGGATATGGCAAGCATCCGCGAACATGTGACGGTCGGAGAAGACAGCATCATCGGCCGAAACGCCATGGTGGAGAACAACACAACTATCGGCAGGAGGGTGACTATTCAAACAGGATGCTACATCACCGCTGATATGGAAATAGAAGATGAGGTATTCATCGGCCCGTGCTGTTCAACATCGAATGATAAATACATGGGAATGGGCAATTATCAATATAAAGGCCCAACGATTAAAAGGGGGGCGAAAATCGGAAACAATGCAACCCTGTTGCCATCAGTCGTCATCGGTGAACACGCGGTTATCGGGGCAGGCGCGGTCATCACAAAGGATATTCCCGCCGGCAAAACGGCGGTAGGCAATCCTGGCCGGGTCATGAAATAAAGTCATATTGTAAAAGGTAGTTTCACTTTCCATAAAATAGCATGTTAAATAACGTGTCTGCTTGAGAGAAAAGGTCATAGTATATAAAGCTTCAATATCTAATAAAGATAGTTGCAGCAATAGAGTAAAAAGAATTGGGGGGAAAATGTCCATTCAAAACGCAATGGTAAACGGCGGTTTCGAAACCGGAACACTCGCTCCCTGGGTAGGCGTAAATACAACCGTTACAAGCGAATTTTCGCATTCCGGTTTTTTCTCTGCGAGATTGTTTGGAGGGACGTTCACATCGTATATTACACAATTTGTTGGGGGAAGGAGCCGAATTTCTTGCCTCTTTGGCGAAAACGGGATTTCTTCCGGCGCCCTCAGTCACCGATGCAGGTTGCCTATTTTGACAGTCGATTTAATTTTCTTGGGAACGGCTTTTTTGCGCTTGTGCCTTCTAGCAGAATACCAGCTGTCGAAAATAGAACGCGGCTGGAAATTTATCAAACGGCAACACCGGCTCCGCCAGGCACCACTCAGGCATTCATATTAATCAACAACCTTCCGCAAGCAGGAACCGGATATTTTAGTGGATGATGTCGCCTTATTGAGAAGAAGGTCCAATCGGAGCACAAGGCCCGACAGGTCCAACCAGCCCGCAAACAGCAATTTTCTTTACAAACACCTCTGGCTCCATTTCAGTCTAACAATCCGCCAACTATTCCGCTAAATACTGAAGTAACTGTAAGCAGCGGTCAAAATGTTAAAGTCGATTATGCACTTGCAGTAGAGACTATAAATACTGCAAACAGTAATATAATTTTTGAATTGAGGCTTCACTTCAATCGCGAAAATGTAATAGAAGCCTCGCAGCCGCTGGTATACACAAAGCTTCCCACTAGCTAGCACTTTTGTTAATACTGTGCTTTCTACTACAACAGTTGCATATACGGTAAGAGTAGCCGTTACAACGGCTTCAAACGTAACTTCTGCAACAGCATTCAATAGAGATTTGAATATAATTAGATTCCCTTAATAATGAGGGGAGATGTTCGAACAGAGCATCTCCTTGTATTTTTGAAAAGTAAGTTTTTGGGATTCCTTCTTCTGGAATTTTTGAGCAAAGTTTTACTTCATATCTTTTAAATGATTGTAAGGTGGAATTTCAAGATTCGGTTGTAAATGTGTTTTCACCATATGGAAAATAACGTGACCAAGTTATTTGAGGAAACATAGTATATGTTAGCTTCAAACTTGAAAAAGGTATTGAAGCAAATCTATGAAAAGGAGGTAAATTCCTAGATGTCAATTCGAAATGTTGTTATTAATGGAGGTTTCGAGACAGGGACACTCCCGCCTTGGGTTGGCCAAAATGCATTCGTCACTACTCAATTTTCTCATTCAGGTTTTTGGTCGGCAACATTGCTGGGAGGAAATGTAGTTTCGTTTATAGCTCAATTTGCCCCGGTTAATGCGGGAGAGGGTTTAGAGTTTCTTGTGTCTTTAGCCAAATCAGGTTTTTTACCGTCTCCTCAAGTACAGATCCAAGTATCTTATTTTGATAGTTCATTTAACTTCCTAGGACAGGGGCTTTTTGTTAATATTCCATTTAATAGATTACCAGTTGTGGAAAATAACACATGGCTTGAAGTTTATCAAACGACAGATCCTGCTCCCGCGGGTTCTACGATGGCGTTTATTTTGATAAATACGCTTCCGCAAGCTGGGACAGCAAATGTCGTTGTAGATGATGTAGCGCTTTTAGAGGCCGCTGGTGTAGCGGGTCCAACAGGTCCAACAGGCCCAACCGGCCCAACAGGTCCAACCGGAGCGACCGGCCCAACAGGTCCGACAGGTCCAACGGGAGCAACAGGTCCGACAGGTCCAACGGGAGCAACAGGTCCGACAGGTCCAACGGGAGCAACAGGTCCGACAGGTCCAACAGGCGCAACAGGAGCGACCGGAGCAACAGGAGCAACGGGAGCGACCGGCCCGACAGGTCCAACCGGAGCGACCGGAGCAACGGGAGCGACCGGAGCAACAGGCGCAACCGGAGCGACTGGCCCAACAGGTCCGACCGGAGCAACGGGAGCGACAGGTCCAACCGGCCCAACCGGAGCAACGGGAGCGACCGGAGCAACAGGTCCGACCGGAGCAACGGGAGCGACCGGCCCAACAGGTCCAACCGGAGCAACGGGAGCGACCGGCGCAACAGGTCCGACAGGTCCAACGGGAGCAACAGGAGCAACCGGAGCGACAGGTCCAACGGGAGCAACAGGAGCAACGGGAGCGACCGGAGCAACAGGTCCGACAGGTCCAACGGGAGCGACCGGCCCAACAGGTCCAACCGGAGCAACGGGAGCGACCGGAGCAACAGGTCCAACAGGAGCGACTGGCCCAACAGGTCCGACCGGAGCAACGGGAGCGACAGGTCCAACCGGCCCAACCGGAGCAACAGGCGCAACCGGAGCGACCGGAGCAACAGGTCCAACCGGAGTGACCGGCCCAACCGGAGCAACAGGTCCAACCGGCCCAACCGGAGCAACAGGCGCAACCGGAGCGACCGGAGCAACAGGTCCAACCGGAGCGACCGGTCCAACCGGAGCGACCGGCCCAACCGGAGCAACAGGTCCAACCGGAGCAACAGGCGCAACAGGCGCAA
>NZ_BCVZ01000029.1 GCF_001592005.1 Bacillus sonorensis NBRC 101234 = KCTC 13918 | reverse complement strand
GTTAGCGGCCTTAAACAAGATTTATCTTCATTTAAACAAGAATTCAACTCTTTTAAAGCTGAAACCTTGTCACATCAAGAACATTTCAATTCTTTTAAAAATGAGATTTTTTCAATGTTTCAAGCGATTAAAGAGGCTCAGGAAAAGACCCACGCCGAACTGATCTCATTCAAAATCAAAACAGGAGAAAAATTCAAAGAACTTTTTAAAAGAACCGCCTTTTTTGATCACAATTTGACCGAATTGACTAAAGAATTGGCGGCGAATAAACGAGATATAGAAAAGCTGAAATTTGAGGCTTAACATCTAAAAGAAGCTGCCTTTTATCCAAGCTGTTTACGGACGTTCTATATTGCAAAAGGCAGCAATATTTTTTAATCTGCACTATCAATCTTTCAGCAGCTTTTCCACCCTTTCGCGAACCTGGGGAACCGACAGGCCTATAATGATCTGCAGCGCTTTGCCGTTCCTGACGACACCGTGAGCGCCAAACGACTTAAATACGCTGTCTGGTTCGACTTTCGACTCGTCATATACGCTGACCCTCAGCCTTGTTGCACAGTTTGTCACTTCAGCTATGTTTTCTTTTCCGCCGAGCGCCTCAATGCAAAGGACCGCCTGTTCCTGATCCACGCTATCTTCCTTGCTGGCCGACACCTCTTTTGCGGAATGCTTTTTTGCCTTGTAATCTTGTTTGGAATAAAACTTTGTTTCCTGCTGCTGGTCTTTTTCACGTCCCGGTGTGGCAATATCCAATTTTACAATCAAAAATCTGAAAACGAAGAAGTAAATAGCAGTGAAGGACAGCCCGATCAAAATTTGAAAAATATAAGTGCCGCTGTGCTGATGAAAAAGAGGAATCCAGTTGAGCGTCATGATCTCGATCAGACCTCCGCCCATATTTCCGACCACTCCTGAAGCATACATGAGCGTCGCCATCGTGGCCGCTAACAGACTGTGAACACAAAACAGCAAAGGCGAAATGAATAAAAAGGTAAACTCTATCGGCTCTGTGATACCCGCTACGATGGCCGTCAAGGTAATCGGAATTAACAGTCCGGCAACGATTTTCTTTTTTTCTTTTTTGGCAGTCACATAGATGGCCAGCGCTATTCCCAAGATTCCGAAGATCTTCGAGTTTCCGTGAAGTGCAAATCCGCCTTGAGGAAACAGTTCTTTTAACGGCTCGGAGCTTGCCGAGAATTCGCTCAGATGCTGGGCCCAGTAGGTGACAATCCCGCCTTCAACGACGGCCGGTCCGAAAACAAACGGTGTATAGATGAAATGATGCAGGCCCGTCGGAATCAAGATCCGCTCCAAAAATGTATAGACCCATACGCCGAGTGCACCCGATGCAACCAGGAAGCTTTGCAAAGATGCGATTCCATTCTGAATCATCGGCCAGATAAAAGCTGTTGCCAATGCAACCGGCAGCATGACGGCAAATGAAATGATGACGACAAATGAAGACCCTTGAAAAATCCCCAAAAAATCGGGAAGCTTCTTATCAAAGTAGCGATTGTGGATATAAACGACAATTGAAGAAATTAAAATCGCTCCAATGATGTTCGTATCAAGCGTTTTAATGCCCGCAATTTCTGCAAGCCCGCTAGTACCTCCGGCTTCCTGAGTCATGTCGACACCAAAAAAATCGCCCCACACGGTCAGGATGGCGCTGACAAAGTAATTGAAAGTCAAATAGGTAGTAAGCGCTTCCAAACATGCGCGGGCCTGTGCTTTTTTCGCCAGAGCGATCGGGATTCCAACCGCGAACAGCAGCGGCATTTGCCGAAAAACGGTCCAGCCTCCTTCCTCAATGACAAACCAGAATTGATACCAAAACGTGTCCGGCCGGGCAATCGCCCCCATGAGCTGTTCATTTTTAAATAAAGTGCTGAGACCCACAACAATACCTGCAAAAGCAAATAACAAAACCGGTACAAACATGGCACTTCCGAACCGCTGCACTTTTTGCATCAATATGAAAACCCCCCTCTGTTATGTTAAACATGATTTTGGCCGGTTCGATTCTTTTCTTCAACGTAATCAATATAGCTCCGAAACAGCGCTTCACCGACAAGAAAAAAAGGAGCAAAAGCCGTCAGTTCTTTATTCGGAGCAACCGTTACTGTCTCGCTTGTCGCATAAAGATTGTAAGGCGTCAATTGAGCGAGCAAATTATTTTTTAAATTGGTGAGCGAAATAAATGGAATTCCTTTTGCCGAGAGCGTCTGCGCCTGCGGAATCAGCGACGGGGTTTCCCCGGACAGCGAAATGATGATGATGAGGTCCTTGCTGCTAAAATCAGACATCATAATGTCGAACTCGATTTGATCTTTGATGACAGTCAAATACCGGTGCTGGGGAATAAACATCCGCTGCAGTTCACAGGCGCAGGATGTTTGGGCCGTGCCGGAGCCGTACACAAAAATGCGGTCTGCTTCATCAATGAGCTTGCACATATTCCGCATATCCGTATTTTTCAAATATTTGATGCTGGCCTCCATATCTCTCATCAGCCCTTCAAAAGAACGGCAGTTTTCCCGCTCCTTTTCCCGTTTCTCTGCCTCCCATTTTAAAAATACCCGGAATTCGCTGTATCCGCTGAAATCAAGCTTTTGAGAAAGCCTTAAAATTGAAGTGCGTGAAACATTGCACTTTTTAGCCAATTCATTTATGCCCAGTTTGTAGCACGTATCCTGATGGTTCAAAATATATTTCAAAATATGAAAGTCATTATCATTTAATTTTTTATAATGTTTGTTCATCAATTCTTCCAATTGCATCATGTCCACCCCATTTTTTCTCTATATTTATTATATAAAATACGAGAAAAAATGGGGGGTATGCCAAGTAATGAAATGATGAAAGTCAGGGTTGATATTTTTAAACTTAATATTTATAAAGTCGGCTGAAGATCTTTCTCGCTTAACGGCGGCCAATAATCTTTGTTTACTTCAATAAGATCATCCAAAATCAGCTTTGCCGTTCTTGCGTTTGGAACGGTTTTTGACATAATCAGCGCCTGCCATAGTTTTTGATAGGATTTTTCAATCCAGGCTTCGACAACAAGCTTTTCAACAGATACTTGCTGTTCCATCAGTCCTTTTTGAAATTGAGGAATCCTGCCGACGGTGATCGGCTCAGGACCGTTTTTGCCGACGATGCACGGCACTTCCACCATTGCGGACGGATCGAAATTTTCGATTGTCCCATTGTTTTCGACGATCAGCAGCATCCGCTCCCCGGTATTATATGCGAGCGCCCTTGCCAGGTCGACGATATATGAAGCATGATCGTCAACTTTGATTTTGCTGTCTGCAGAGGATTGCATTCTGACGATTTTTTCGCATTCGCCGAAAATAAATTTCTCCCGTCCCTCCATGACTTCATTCGCCCGGGTAAATTCCGGATTCGATTTTTTCACCATATCATCCGGGTAAAAATAATATTGCAGGTATGTGTTCGGCAGCGTGTCCGGATCAAGCTCATACACTTCACGCGCCTTTTTGAAGGTGGCGTTCCAGCTTGCTTCAGCCTGTTCATGTTCATGTTTCGGAATATAGCCGAATTGGCGGACATGCTCCTTAATCGCCGGCATCAGATCGTTTCCGTTCTTATCGCAGATCGATGTCCACCATCCAAAATGATTGAGCCCGTAATAACGGACAGTCATTTCCTTACGGGAAGATAAACCGAGGATTTGCGCCATCCTGTCTTCGATGCCGATCGGCATATCACATATATTCAACACTTTGGATGTCGGGCGCAGTCTTCTCGTCGCCTCAGCAACAATGGCAGCCGGATTGGAATAGTTCAGCATCCATGCGTCAGGTGAATAGGTCTCCATATAATCAATCAGTTCAAGGACGCCGCCAATCGATCTCATTCCGTAGGCGATTCCGCCCGGTCCGCATGTCTCCTGACCGACAACCCCGTATTTAAGCGGGATTTTTTCGTCGAGTTCCCTCATCGCATACTTTCCGACTCTGATATGGGCCATTACAAAATCGACTTCAGAAAACGCCTTTTCCGGATCGGTCGTAGCCAGAAATTCAACATGAGGCGCTCTTTCTTTAATCAACACTTCACAAGCGCCCGCAATTTTGTTTTGGCGTTCTTCGTCATTATCGTAAAGTTTCAGCCGGCTGATTGGAAAATCATCAAGATTGTCCAGCAGCATTAAAACGATTCCCGGGGTAAATGTGCTTCCTCCGCCCGCTATGACTATCGAATACGTTTTGTTCATTTTTACAGCCCCCTTATAAGCGTTTACAAGTTACTTATATCACGCTTTACACCAACATCCAACACGTTCGGGGAAGACAGTTCCTATAATCAGCTTTTGTTTATTTTCCCGAAATCCGGGAAATTTCCCATGCCGGCTTCCGTATCATGTACAATGGCTGTAGAACATCGAAATTGGAGTTGTTTCGTTTATGCTGATGACACTGGTTTTATTTTTATTGGCGGGAGTAGCTGAGATCGGCGGAGGCTATCTCATATGGCTGTGGCTGAGGGAATCCAAACCGTTCTGGTACGGACTGACCGGCGGTCTGATTTTAATCGCCTACGGCATCATTCCGACTTTGCAAAAGTTCCCGTCATTTGGACGCGTGTATGCGGCTTACGGCGGTGTTTTCATCATTCTTGCGGTTCTTTGGGGCTGGTGGGTCGATAAAAAAACCCCTGACCTCTATGACTGGGTCGGGGCTGTCATCTGTTTAGCCGGTGTATGTGTCATGCTTTGGGCGCCAAGGGGGTAGCCTATAAATTATACTTTTGCAGCCGCTTGTAGAACGTGCTTCTCGGGATACCCGCCAGCTTTGCCGCCTTTGTCACATTGCCTTTTGTTTTTTGCAAAGCATCCATGATGGCATGTTTTTGAATATGCTCCCTGAATGTCAGCGGCGCGCGGCCGCTTGGCCGGCCATCCCCGGCAGGCAGGGCAGCGCTTTGCAGCTCGAGCGCACTCAGAACCGGTTCAAATTGCGGCGCGCCGATCATCCCGCCGAATGGAAACAGCACTCTTAATCGTTCAAAAACATTGAAAAGCTCGCGGATGTTTCCAGGCCAATGATAGTCTTGAAGCCGCCGGAAAAATTCTTCCGGAAATTCGGCATTCCACTGATGCTTCATTTTGTAATGGTGGAACAAATCGGGTATATCTTCTTTTCGTTCTCTCAACGGCGGAATATGGACGGGGTAGACATGGAGGCGGTAGTACAAGTCTTTGCGAATCTTCCCTTTTCTTAAAAGCTCGTTCATATCGCGGTGGGTAGCGGAAATGATTCTGATATCCAAAGGAATTTCATCTGACCCGCCTATTGGGGTGACCTTACGCTCCTCGATGATCCTTAATAGCGCCACTTGCATCGCATGAGGGATTTCACCGATTTCATCTAAGAAAATCGTTCCTTTATCAGCCTGCTCAAATTTCCCTTTTGAGCCGCGGCGTTTTGCCCCGGTAAACGCGCCCTCTGCATAGCCGAACAATTCGCTTTCCATTAACCCCTCAGGAATGGCGCCGCAGTTGACGGCGATAAAAGGGCCGTTTTTCCTGGAGCTCCCTTCATGGATCGCCCTTGCCGCCAATTCTTTTCCGGAGCCTGTTTCCCCCCATATGTACACATTGGCATCTGTATTTGCCGCCATTTTCATTTCATTGAGCGCTTTTTGAAACGCCTTGCTCGTTCCTGTTTCTCCTGTAAAACTGAAACGGGTGATAAAAATCCCGGATGATTCCCGCGGAACTTCTTCCAATGAAATCGATCTCCCAATCTGCACACCGCTCTTATCAGACACAATCGTCTCTTTCCGGCGGATGCGAAATCCCCTTTCAAGGAGATCATCGACGTTCATACCGCGCCAATCGGAAAATCGCTCTCGAACCGGCTTGCTCGCCGAAACGACCTCTTTTTTCTCATTGCAGACGACAAATGGTTCATCAGAATCGATCTTCTCAACACAATGGTTGACAAGCTCCATTTCTTCTCTCTTTGTGTATACGCTGATTTCGCGTTCAATGGCATGTGCGGCAGTCGCGGCCATTCCCAGCATAAAAGGGTGCCGCCTGTCAGTCAGACAGGAAATGTCGACCACTCCCAATACCGTTCCGCCCTCATCCCGGATCGGGGCGGCCGAACAGCTCCAATGGTGGGAAGCGACGGCGTAATGCTCAGAGCCGTTAATCGTGACGGCTTCGCCGATTTCAAGCGCCGTTCCGATTGCATTTGTGCCGACTTCCGTTTCCGTCCAGCGTACTCCTTCGACAAAATTGATTTTCCTCGCCTCTTCGAGTGTTCTTTGACTGCCCGTCAAGCTTAAAACATAGCCATCCGCATCAATGAGCAGAGCCATCATCTCCGACTCTTCCAATTCAAGACTGATTTTTTTTAAATAAGGAAGGGCGGCATTGAAAAATACTGAATGCTTCTTTTTTTGAGCGTTGAATAAATCCTTTTTTAAAATTGACTGTCCTTTATCTAAATACGGATTCACATTGGCTTTTTTGCAGCGGTACCATGATTCCATGACTCTTTTGTTCAGGCGGGTCTGGTCGAGCAGCCCCTCCTGAACGAAGCGCTTCCACGTATTTAAATAGCAGGGCGTCGGATTCATTCCATCCTCTCCTAAGGGCTTTTTTCTCATTATAGAGAATAATAAAAGCGCTTTCAATAATGGTGTTCAGCCCTTTCGAAAAAACTTATGAGCAGTTGCCTAAGGACAAAATCAGGAATGGACGGCCTGGCCTGTTGTCTGCAGCACAGCTTCGTGAATCGTTTCTGAAAGAGTCGGATGGGCGGCGATAAAATGCTCCATTGTATCCGCCGTCATCTCGGCATGCATCATCATCGCTGCCTGCCCGATCAGCTCGGTGGCGCCCGGTCCGATGATGGACACGCCTACGATTTCGTGGTATTCCGGCTCAGCGATGATTTTCACTTTGCCGACCGGCTCATTTATGATGAGCGCCTTTCCATTTGCGGAAAACGGAAACTCTCCGATCCGAATATCGCCATAGCGCTCCCTTGCTGTCTTTTCATTTAATCCGACACTGGCGATTTCAGGAGATGTGTAGATGCAGCGCGGGATAATCTGATCATTGACACACACAGCTTTGCCTGAAGCATGCGAAGCGGCGACCGTTCCCTCATGAAAGGCGGCATGTGCAAGCTGGACGCCTCCCGCGACATCCCCGCAGGCGTAGATATGCGAAAGGTTCGTCTGCATATGCTGATTGACGTGAATGCCTTTCTTGTCATATTTCACTCCGATTTGATCCAGATTCAAGTCCGCCAATCTGGGCTTGCGGCCAATCGCGACTAAGCAAACATCAGCACTGATTTCCAGCCCTTCAGCCCCATTTTTCAAGAAGGCTTTCTTTAAAGCGGAATCAAGCCGTTCTACGGCAACTGATGTCAAAACATCCACTCCTGCTTCCTCAAGCCTGCTGTGCAAAAATGCAGCAATATCCGGATCTTCCCCAGGCAAAATCTGTTCGTCCTTTTCAACGATGACAACCTTTGCGCCCATCCTGCTGAAAATGCTCGCGAATTCACAGCCAATGATGCCTCCTCCAATGATCAAAATCGAATCAGGTATAGCTGAAAGAGCCATGGCATCGCCGCTATGAATAACCCACTTTCCGTCATACGGAGCAAACGGCAGCTCCACAGGCTCCGAACCTGATGCGATAATCGCTTGATCGGCCTTGATGACCTCCTGCTTTCCATCAGCTTCTACCAGAATGTCATGGCCGGAGAGAAAGGATGCTTTTCCATTCAAAATTTTGATCTTGTTTTTATTCATTAAATATTTAATGCCGTCTGAAAGCTGGCGGATGATTGCCGTTTTCCGATTTTGCACGGCCTGCCATTGAATGACCGGACTTCCTTGCGAAAATTCAATGCCAAATTCATTCGCCGACTTGATTTTTTCAAACAAATCCGCGCTTTCGAGCAGCGCTTTTGTCGGAATGCAGCCTTCATTCAGACACGTTCCCCCTAATGGTCCATGCTCAATCAATACCACATTCCTGCCGAGGCGGGCGGCGGTGATCGCCGCCACATATCCGCCGGGGCCTCCTCCGATAATGGCAAGTGTCATGTTTTCTCACCTTCTTCCTACAAAATAAGCGATGCCGGATCCTCCAAATACTGTTTTACGGTTGACAAAAATGCCGCGGCCGGCGCCCCGTCAAGCGCCTGATGATCAAATGTCAGGCTCAGCGGGAGAATGGCGCTTTTACACAATTCACCTTCTTGATAAACCGGCGCTTCATACATCCGGCCAATTCCTAGAATCCCCGCCTCCGGAGGATTCAAAATCGGGGTAAAATGCTCCACACCGTATGCACCCAGATTTGTGATCGTAAAGGTTGATCCTTCTATTTCATCAGGAAGCAACCGGCCGTCCCGCGCTTTTTTTCCGTACCATTTAATTTTTTTGGCCAGCTCGATCAATGGCAGCCGTTCAGCATGGCGAATGACGGGAACCGCCAACCCGCCGTCCAAAGCGGCGGCTATTCCTAAATGAACATGTTCAAAAGCGGTCAGGCTGCCGTCTTGGTAAGCGCTGTTCATCTCAGGGTGATCTTGCAATGAAAGCGTTGCTGCCCTGGCGGCAAAATCAGTCATCGTCAGCTTCGTATCATATTTTGTTTTGGCTGTTTCATTAAGTTGACGCTGCAAAGCCGTCAGCTTTGTCACGTCCGCCTTCATCGTGATGGTCAGCTGTGCGCTGTTTTTCAGGCTTTCTGCCATCCTTCGGGCGATCGTTTTCCGCATCATCCCGGCAGGCTGATGTTCGCCAGTATTTGTTTGTTTTTTCGGCTCATCAGCGAGCACCTTCAAAACATCTGCTTTCGTAATTCTTCCGCCCGGCCCCGTCCCTTGGATCGCATGCACGTCAACATTTGCGCCTTCTGCGATCTTACGGGCCGCCGGTGAAATTTTAAGGCGTTCTTCCGCCGGTTTCGGTTTTTGCTCTTTTGGGGTCTGTTCGCTTGAATCGCCGATGTAGCAGATGACGGTTCCCGGCGGTACGCCTTCTCCTTCAGGCACTTTTATGTCCAAAACGGTTCCTTTTGCCGGGGCCTCGATTTCCATTTCAATTTTTTCAGAGTTGATGCTTGCAATGCTTTCACCTTTTTCAACGGCTTCCCCGACTTTTTTATTCCAGACGGAAACCGTTCCTTCTTTCATTGACATTCCGAGTTTTGGCATGACGACTTCGACGGCCATGTTATCTCTCTCCTTTCTGATCGTTAAACATGCTGTCCTACAAGCTCTAAAACGGTGCTGACCACCTTTTCCGGTGTCGGCAGGTAGATATCTTCAAGCGGAGGCGAAAATGGAACGGGCGTATGCGGCGCCGTCACCTTTTTGATTGGTGCATCAAGTAAATCAAAGCCTTTATCGGCAACTAAAGCGGCGATATCGGCTGCAATGCCGCATCGCGGATTTGCTTCATCAATGATGATGAGGCGGTTTGTTTTTTCTACTGAAGCCAAAATCGTCTCCTCATCAAGCGGCGACAAGCTTCTCGGATCAAGGACCTCCGCTTCGATTCCCCTGGCCGCAAGCTGCTCTGCCGCTTTTAGAGCCGTGTTGACTTGTTTCCCGACGGCGAAAATCGTCACGTCAGAGCCTTCCCGCTTCACATCCGCTTTGCCGATCGGCAGTGTGTAATAACCTTCCGGGACATCTCCTTTCATGTTGTACAATGTTTTGTCTTCAAAAAAGATAACGGGATCTTGATCTTCAATCGCCGCCAGCAGCAAGCCCTTGGCATCATAAGGAGATGAAGGCACAATCACTTTCAGGCCCGGAATGCTTGTAAAAAGGGCATACAAACTTTGCGAATGCTGGGCAGCCGCTCTGAAGCCCGCCCCATGCGTCGTTCTGATCGTGATCGGAACTTCCGCTTTTCCCCCGAACATATAGCGGAATTTCGCCCCCTGGTTCAGCACTTGATCCAAGCAGCTTCCGATAAAGTCATTAAACATCAATTCGGCGATCGGCCTAAGGCCCGTTGAAGCGGCAGCCATGGCGGCGCCGACATATCCAGCTTCACTGATCGGGGTATCAAGCACCCGTTCGCGGCCGAATTCCTGAACAAGCCCCTTTGTCACGCCAAGCACACCGCCCCATGCTTCATCATCCTGGAGATGATCGACATTCGCACCCCCTGCAACGTCTTCGCCCATTAAAATGACATCATCGTCTTTTCTCATCGCCAGTTTGATCGCTTCGTTCAGCGCACTGGACATGCTTAATTCTCTTGCCATTTCTTCTTCCCCCTTTTGATGAATTAATAGGACACATACACGTCTGTCAGTAATTCCGCTTGATCCGGATAAGGGCTTTTTTCGCTGAATTCAACCGCTTCGTTGATCTCTTCAGTGACAGCTGCCTCAATCTGGACCAGCTCCGCCTCGGTCAGCATTTGCTTTGTCAGCAATTCGGCCCTGAAAGCGGAGATCGCGTCTTTTTCCTCTTGATGCTCGATTTTTTCTTCATTTGTTTTGTAGCGCTGGGCATCGCCCTCAAAATGGCCGTAATTCCGGTATGTCATGCACTCGATTAAAGTCGGCCCTTCGCCGTTTTTCGCCCGTTTCACAGCTTCTTCCGCGGCCTGATAGACGGCCATCACGTCTTTTCCATCCACTTGTATTCCCGGTATCCCGTAGCCTGCCGCACGGTCTGCGATCGATTTGCAGCTCGATGCATAGGAAAACGGCGTCGCTTCTCCATAACCGTTATTTTCGGCAATGAATATGACAGGCAGCTTCCAGATGGCCGCGAGATTGATTCCTTCGTGAAAAGTCCCCTGGTTATTTGCGCCGTCGCCAAAAAAGCAAACGCTTACATTTTTTGTCTTTTTATATTTCGCTGTAAGAGCCGACCCGCAGGCCAATGGAAAACCGCCGCCGACAATCCCGTTTGCTCCGAGCATTCCTTTATCAAAATCGGCGATGTGCATCGAGCCTCCCTTGCCTTTACAAAGACCTGTGGCTTTGCCGTAGATCTCGGCCATCATTCCTTTGAGGTCACACCCTTTGGCGATGCAATGTCCATGACCGCGATGTGTGCTGGTAATGCTGTCTTTATCGTTCAAATGGGCGCAGACCCCGACCGCAACCGCTTCCTCCCCCGCATAAAGGTGGACGAATCCCGGCAAAATCCCCTGGGCGAACAGTTCATGCACCTTGTCTTCAAATTGGCGGATTTCAAGCATCTTTTTGTACATCCATACTGCTTTTTCCTTCGTCAATACTGCTTCCATTTCACAAAACCTCCTCATCTTTTTTCATCTCGCTTTTTATTAAGCAAAAATCGTGCCAACGTTAAACAGCTGATCTGGCGGCTGATCAATCTGGACAGCGCGTCAAAAATAGAGACAAAATGAGACGCGTGTCTCGTTTTGTCTACGAATGATTTGCCAGAAAATCTTTTTCACCGTTAGAATGGGGGATGAGGAGGTCGATGTTATGAAAAAAGCGTTCGTTTTTTTAATTGACGGATTTGAAGAAATCGAAGCCATTGCAACGATTGATATCTTACGGAGGGCTGAGGTGGATACCGTTACCATCTCCCTTGATCCGGCCCTCAGGGTTAAAGGCGGACACGGCATCGTCATTGAAGCTGACCAAATGTATGAAGACACTGATTTTCAAGAAGCGGACATGCTGATTCTGCCCGGAGGGAACGTGGGAAGCAAAAAAATGCTTGAGCATGCCGGCTTGCATGAGACATTAAAAGAAGCCGCGGCGGCCGGCACATACATTGCCGCAATTTGCGCCGCCACGATGACGCTCGGGAAAGCAGGGCTTGTCAACGGCAAGAAAGCGACCTGCTATCCAGGCGTTGAGAAAGAACTGACTGGAGCGGATATCATCACAGATGAAAATGTCGTGACAGACGGTCGTATCATTACGTCCCGCGGCCCTGCGACGACGATTCCGTTTGCCTTACAGCTGGCCGAATTATTAAACGGCAAGGAAAAAGCCGATGAAGTCGCCAAAGGAATGCTTGTCTATTAAAAAACACCGGCTTTTCCGCCGGTGTCTTTTCTATTTGCTAAACAAGCGCTGAACGCTGATAAAATCTTTGGATATGCATGGAAATGTAGCATAATTCTTTTTCCGGGAAATCAAACCCATACTCTTTCTTGACGAATTCTCCGATTTCCCGCGCGCACAAAAAGGCTTGCCTGAATTTCTTTTTAATCAGCTCTATCATATCCGCATCCAATTCATAAAAGGTTTCCCCCGCTTCTATATGCTGAATCGCAAAGCGGAGATGAGTCACAAGCCTCTCATATGAAATCGTTTCGTCTTTGATCGTAATGTTCAGCCTGTTCTCAATGATGGCGATGATATCCCTGATCATCGTCGTGAGATCGAGCGTTTTTGTCATATCCCCGGCGTTTGTTTTGGCGGTATGAATATGTAAAGCGATATTTGCAACTTCATCCTCGGGAATGTCGATATGGAGCCTCTCTTTGATCAGCGCTTTTGCCCAGCGGCCGATTTGAAACTCTTTTGTATAAAGGACTTTGACTTCATCAAGCAGCGGATTTTTAATGACCATTCCTTTGCTGAGACGTTCGATTGCAAAAGACAGATGGTCTGAAAAAGCCACATGGATCCGCTCGTTGATTTTAATTCCCAGCTCTTTTTCCGCATGAGAGATGATCTCCTCGGCAAGCTGAATATGATCTTCCGGAAGCGTTTTTAAAATTTTCTCAAATTGACGGTACTCTGTTGAATCCTTCATGACAAATATTTTTTCGATCTTTGACCTGTCAACAATATCATTTTTCTTTTTCTGAAATGCGATGCCGGAACCTAAAACAATTTTTTCTTCATCATGGTCTTTCACGACCAGCGCGTTATTATTTAGAATTTTCTTGATTTTCATAGCTGCCTTCCTTTCATCCTGTTTTGATGAATGAAAACGGAATTACTCTTCTTTTTCCTCTTTCAAGCCAAGACACAGCGTTGCAATAAACGCAGAAACCACCGCAATTGCAAAACCGATCAGGTAATGAATCAAATTGGCGGTCCCAAGCGGCAGAATGATCGAAATCATTGGAATGCCGCTCAGCCCGTACGAATTGGCTGCGACATTCATGAAGGTCACATATGCACCGCCAAGCGCGCCGCCGATCGATGCTCCGATAAAGGGATTTAGTCGTTTCAGGTTGACGCCGAACATGACGGGTTCGACGATCCCCAGAAAGGCGGTGAGCGAAGCGGGAATTGCAATCTTTTTTACATTTGCATTTTTCGTTTTTAAAAATACGGCCAACCCCGCGCCGCCCTGGGCAACGTTGGCCATCGACCAAATCGGCAGCAAAAAATTGACGCCGTATTCCGGATCTGCCAAGAGAGACGCTTCAATCACATAAAAGCTGTGATGCAGGCCCGACAACACGATCAATGAGTAAAGCCCGCCAAATAAAAATCCGGCTGCTGCACCCGCATATTGGTAAACAAAGCCGAGGCTTTCGCTCATCAAATGGCCGATGAACAGAGAAACAGGACCCATCATAAAAATTGCGGCAAAACCGGTAATCATCACAGTAATAAATGGAATGACGAGCAAATCCAAAGAACTGGGAACGACTTTTTTCAGCACCTTCTCAATTTTGCTCATGATATAGACGGACAACAGAATCGGAATGACCGTCCCCTGATACCCGATTAATGGCACCTGAAACCCGAAAACATCTATTGTTGACGGCGTTTTGCTGCCAAGCAATGACGGATCGAGCAAATCCGGATGAGTGAGAATCCCGCCGATGACAGCCCCTAAAAACGGGTTTGCCCCAAATTGTTTAGCCGCGCTGAATCCGAGCAGCACAGGCAAAATAATAAACGCTGAGCTTGAAAACATATCGAGCATTTTCATGACAGGTCCGTTGATGGCGCCCCCGCTGAATTCCTTGAGCACCCCGATAAGCCCCATGAGCAGCCCGCTTGCGACCATTGCCGGAATGATCGGAACAAAAATATCAGACAATGTTTTTGCAAATCTCGTAAAATAATTCATCGCAGATTGAGATTCGGGCTGCATTCCTTCTTCCAAAGGGGCGGAAGCGCATAAATGAAGCATTTCTTTATAAATTTTGTGAACGACGCCCGCCCCGAAAATGATTTGAAATAAACCATATCTGAAAAAAGTCCCCTGTACAGACTCCATCTTTTCAATGGCAGCAATATCTATTTTCGCTTCATCCCTGACATTGAAGCGCAGTCTTGTCGTACAATGGCTGATGTTCATGACATTTTCGCTGCCTCCAATGTGAGACAAAAGTTTTCTTGCTATTTCTTCATGCTGCACAGCGGCATACCCTCCTTCAATTTTTCTATCCTATCAAATGAGCCGCTTCCAATCAAAATGAAAAATGTGTCATTTCGTTTCAAAGCCTCTTTGAAGCACATTGGTTAACAAGGTCAATAGACCGTAATACCCTTTCCGAAACAAAAAAAGACCTAAAAATATGCGAAAGAAGCCGGCCGATAGGCGCAAAAAAGCACACTAAGGGCATGGGGGTCCTTTAGCACATTTTAGGTCTTGCCTGCTTTACCAGTAACAATCCTGCCGCTATTCGTTTCTTAATACGATTCTATTCTGTTCAGCCAATGACATCAATAGTACAATTAACCCATATGTTTTAAGACTTTTCAAACAAAAAAGAGAAGGCCTGCTTTTCCTTCTCTTTCATCATGATGGCGCTAACTTCTTACGCCCGTTTTCACAACCTTACATACACTGCCGCCGTCCGTTAAAGACGTTTTTCCAATTTCCCTGCTGGATAAAGCCAGGGGAATTGGAAATTGAACAAGTGTCCGGATCATTTGCCATTAGCTAAGTTCTTTTTGCTTTGTTTCCGCTCCTAAAAAGAAAACGGCTGCAACAGCTGCTAAAACCGCCAGGCAAAAAATGAGGAAAATGATTGACAGCGATGTTCCCTGACTGACGAGAGAGCCGACAAGAAGCGGCCCAAAAATTCCGCCGATACGGCCGAACGCCGCCGCCATTCCCGCACCGGTGCCCCTGATCTCCGTCGGGTACTGCTCCGGTGTATAGGCGTAAAGCGCTCCCCATGCGCCAAGATTGAAAAATGATAAAAACATGCCTGCCGCAAGCAGGAGAGCAAGCGACTCAGCCGTTCCGAAAAAGTAGGCGCTGACGGCGGTGCCAAGCAGATAGACAATCAGCACCATTTTCCTCCCGGCTTTTTCGATCAGCCAGGCGGCCGTGAAATAGCCGGGCAGCTGGGCAAGCGTCATGATCAGGACGTATTCAAAGCTTTTAATCATGCTGAACCCTTTCATGACCATTACGCTTGGAAGCCATAAAAACATGCCGTAATAGGAAAAAACAACGCAAAACCAGACGATCCACAGCATCGCCGTTGGACGGGCGAACCGGCCGGACCAGACGTTTTTTATATTATCGAACATAGACGGTTTCCGTTTTTGATCAAGCGTTTCATATTTTGGCGAGTCCGGCAGGGCCAGGCGCAAATACAGTGCGTAAAACGCCGGAAGCGCAGTAATGAGCAAGGCGATCTGCCAGCCGTAATTTGGAATGATAAAATACGAAATAAGTGCTGCGGCTAACCAGCCAAATGCCCAGAAGCTTTCAAGCAAAACAACGACTCTTCCCCTCCGCTCCGGCGGAACGGTTTCCGATACAAGCGTGGATGCGACCGGCAGCTCTCCGCCCAATCCCATCCCGACAAAAAAGCGCAAAATCAAAAAGGCTGTTAATGTCGTTGTCAAAGCGGATAAACCGCTGCCGACCGAGAAAAATAGCAGGGTGATGATAAAAACATATTTCCGCCCGACGCGATCAGCCATAAGGCCGAATAAAAAAGCCCCGACAGCCATGCCGATCGAGTTGATGCTGCCAATCCAGCTCATCTCCTCCGGCGTCAATTTCCATTCCACGTGTAAAGCGGTGATAATAAACGACAATATGCCGACGTCCATCGCATCAAAAAGCCAGCCGAGCCCGGCGATGCCGAGCAGCTTCCGCTCTGAAACCGGATGGTTCTTCTTCATACTCACTCACAACACCTCTTTTGTCTTAGCAGTTTTACATGAGTATAAGTTTACACCTGTCTTTACACATTTGTCACGAGGAATTTGCGGCTGCCACATATAATGGAGCCGTTGTTAATGTTGATGAAACTTTTCTTTATGATGATCCCATTTCGGCATGAACCCGTTCTTTTTATTGTTTTCATAGCGCCTTTCGATATGGGATTTGATTTCTTTCCCTCTCTCTTGATCGATAATCCCGTACTCCACATACTTGTTAATGAGCTGTTTTTTCTTTTCCATAATATCCTTTTGCATTGATGCCAGTTTCTGTTTTTGCTCCTCAGTCAGATTGTCATAAACGCGTGTCTCTCCATGCGCCGCAGAAAGTGAAACAGCGAAAAACAGCGGCATGATCATGAGCAGGCAGACTCCTAATTTACGCATAACGCAACACCCTTCCTTCATATGTATTCATTCTATTTTTTTCTATTTGATGCAGATTATGCGCGCCTTTCGCTAAAAACAAAAACCGCTATGATGAAAATAGCGGTTTTCATTGATGACTTTGTGGTCGAGCGTTATCGGCTGGTCTTTATCCCTCTACAGGTAATAAACACATCCGCTTTTGCAAACTCCCGAATCAATAACCGATATTTATTGATTCTCTTCTTCAACATCTTTCAGATTGGTCTCGGTGTTTTTTTCAAAAGAGGTGCTGTATTTTACATAACCTGTATCCTTTGATGTCTTCGAACATATTGGCGTTGATGCTCGTATTCATGGTCATATCTTTCAACAGTTTTGACATAAAAACATAGACGGGAAGCTGAATATTCTTATAAACTTCCTTAAATTTCATCATGCTTCTTGCTCAGGCTTTACACCGTCAGTGCCGCGCTACAGAAATTTTTCCAAAAAAAGAGACAAAATGAATCATTCATTTTGTCTCAAGTTCCCTTCCGGCAGCGGCAGCCTGCTTCAGCGCCTGAAGCATATAGCCGATTCCCCTGTACCCTTCCAATGGATAGATGATCCGCCGGCCATCGCCAAACACGCTTCTCAGAACGGGACGGTACTTTTTTCCGCCGAGCATGACGATTTCGTCATATTGCATAAGACTTTTTTGTTCGGCTTGGGCTTTCAGCTCGTCAAACGCCATCATCTCCGGATGGTGCATCCCAAAGGTGACATCATAGTTCTCCGGTACGATATCATCCGGCATGAGAAAACCGTGTTTGGCGGAGAGGATCACCCAATCCGCAAAAAAGGTCTGCGCATAATTGCGGCAGGCTTGATGGAACGGGCTGAGATAGACGTCTCGTGCGGCAGACGGGCCTCTTTCCGGTTGGATATCCCAGATTTTTTTCTTGCCGCAGGGGATGAGGCAGAGTCTTTTCATCATTGGTTCCTCCTTGGAATAAGCTAAAAAACGCCTTCAAAAAGGCGTTTTTTTATTTCAGTTTAAGCGATACGACCGATTCGACATGCGCTGTCTGCGGAAACATATCAACAGGCTGAATATATTCGACTTTATAATCCTTTGCCATGTACTGCAAATCCTTCGCAAGCGTCGATGGATTGCATGATACGTATACGAACCGCTTCGGCTTGACTTTTCTGATCGTGTCAAGGAACGTCCGGTCGCAGCCTGTTCTCGGCGGGTCGACGATGACGACGTCCGGCCGGAAGCCTTCTTTCGTCCATTTTGGCAGCCAGTGTTCGGCAGTGCCTGTGACATATTGGGCGTTTTCGATGCCGTGTTTTTTGGCATTTTTGTTGGCATCTTCGATCGATTCTTTAATCACGTCCATCCCGCGGATTTCTCCTGCGCCGTCAGCGATCCACATCCCGATCGTGCCGACTCCGCAGTAGGCGTCGACGACTTTTTCAGTGCCCGTCAGTTTGGCGGCTTTTTTGACTTCATCATAAAGCTTGACGGTCTGAACCGGATTAAGCTGAAAAAAAGCGCGGGCGCTCAGCTCAAATGAAACGTCTCCGAGAAATTCCTGGATGACCATGTTGCCAGCCAGCAGCCTTGTATCCTCGCCGAAGATGACGGATGTTTTCGCTTTATTGACATTTTGGACGACGGATGTCACCTCTGGGAGGCGCTTTTTGATTTCTTCTGTGATCAGCTCTTTGCGGGGGAGTTCGTTTTTTGCCGTGACAAGCACAACCTGCACTTCTCCCGTTTCAAAGCCGACTCTTGTGACGATCGTCCGGACGTCGCCGGTCCTTTTCCGTTCATCATAGACCGAGATGCCGAAGTCTTCGAGAATCTGCTTGACGGTCTGCGTCGTTTTATTGGTGGCCGGGTGCTGGACGATGCACTCGGTAATCGGAACGAGGCGGTGCGAGTCAAGACCGAACAAGCCGGCAACCATTTTTCCGTTTTTCGTCCGCCCGAGCTGAAATGAACTCTTATTCCGATAATGCCACGGATTGTCCATCCCGATTGTCGGTCTGATCTCCATTTTGCCGATGTCAAAGCGGGTGTGGCGTTCAAGCGACTGGATGACGATATCCCGCTTTTCCTTCAACTGCTGGTCATACGCCAAGTGCTGAAGCTGGCAGCCCCCGCACTGTTCATAGATGATGCAGGGCGGTTTGACGCGGTGTTCCGAGCGTTTGCGCACTTTTTTGACCCGGCCTTCGGAAAATTTCGGATGAACCTTTGTCGCCTCGACGACGACTTCCTCGCCAGGCAGGGCGCCGGGGACGAATACGACCTTTTTCTTAAAATAGCCCACGCCTTCGCCGTTGATGCCGAGGCGTTTGATCGTCAGCGGAAATTGCTGCCCGACTTTTAATTCTGCTGATGATCCTTTGCTTTCTCGTTTCAATCATGTTCTCTCCATTTCTATTCAATGCTCCGCCATAAATACAAGGAAGCATAGCTTAAATAAGGCTGCCATTCCCTGCTCATTTCAAGCATTTCTTCTTTTGTCGGTTTATCTTTTAAGCCAAAATGGCGTTTGATGGCATTTTGGATGCCGATATCGGCCATTGGAAAAAGGTTGGGGCGGCCGAGCCCGAAGAGCAGGACGTTTTGTACGGTCCAAGGGCCGATGCCTCTGATTTTCACCAGCTTTTCCATGATGTCTTCATCAGTGAGCGATCCAAGCTCATCAAGCTTTAGTCCGCCTTCTGCGATCATTCTTGACGTATCGATCACATATTCGGACTTTCTCATGCTGAACTGAAGCGCGCGCAGATCGGCGTAATCGAGCCCGGCAATCGTTTCCGGAAGCGGATAAAACCAGACGCCGTCTTTTTGCTCGCCAAATGCATGTACGAAGCGCTCTGTCAGCGTGTAGGCGAACGACAGGTTCAGCTGCTGGTGGATGATGCATTTCATCAGGCAATGATACAAATGAAAATCAAGCACCAGCGGCGTACCCGCATGCTCTTCAAAAAGCTGCGACAGATTCGTTTTTGAGAAATGATCCAAAACAGGCTGAAGGCTTTCTTTCCACTGAAAAATCCGTTTCACTTCATCCATCATTGCTGATTGATCATCTGTACCGCTGACCAGAAATTCCGGAGCGTCCGCCGTTCCGATTGCCCGCACCGTAACAATGCCCGGCTTTTTCGCTTGATTGCGAAGCGGCAGCCTGACTTCCCGTTTTTCAAGGCTGACTGCATTGAGCGGATCAAGCGAAAGCCTCTCCAAAACGCGATCAAAATGATACGGCGGTGATATGCTTACGATTTCCTTCCACATGGCTCCCCATCCCTTTTCGTCTTTGTCCACAGTATACCATGTTTGCTTTTCACTTATAAAATGAGCGAATTTTATTTTTACACTGAATGATTCCAGCGGCCCGGCAGCATGCTATGATGAAGGTGGAGGGTTGCCAATGTTGAAACATATCGCGATTACAAAAGATGGACGATTATTATCAGACATTTCTTCTGAAAGGCTCAAAGATCAAGATATTGAGTGGTATTGGACCGATTTTAATCAGCCCCCGGAGGAAGAAGCTTTATTACTAAAAAGCCATTTTCACTTTCACCCGCTGTCGATTGAGGACTGCTTCCATCATTTGCAGCGTCCCAAGCTTGACCAATATGAACAATACCTTTTTTTCGTGATCCATGCTTTAAATCAAAAAACTCTTGCCTCTGAAGAAGTCGATTTATTCGTCGGAAAAGATTTCATTGTGACATTTCACCTGCATCAGTCACCGGGCATTGCAAAGGTAAGAAAACAGTTTTTAGAAAACAAGGATCTGTGGAAAAAAGGACCGAACCATATCGCTTATATGGTCATGGATCAGCTTGTCGACGAATACTTTCCAATCCTGTATCAAATAGAAGACCGGCTGAATGAAATCGCCGAAAGCGACAACAGAAAAACGTATGGAACATTGATGAATGAAGTATTTGATATCAGGGGCGATCTTCTGAAACTGAGAAGGACGATCATTCCGATGCGTGATTTGCTGTACCGGATCTTAAATATTGAACATTTAAAAGAAAACCGCGAACGAAAAGCCTATTACAGCGACATTTATGACCATCTTCTCAAACTGACCGAAATTGTCGAAAACAACCGCGACATGACCGCTGATTTAAGGGACAGCTACCAGACGCTGAACTCCAATCGGATGAACGCCATCATGATGACGCTGACGATTGTATCAACGATTTTCATTCCGCTGACATTTATTGCCGGGGTATACGGCATGAACTTTGATAACATGCCTGAACTTCATTGGCGCTACGGGTATTTTTACGTTCTCGGAGTCATGGCCGCCGTTGTCGCCGGTATGGTCATCTGGTTTCGCCACAAAGGATGGTTTGACATTTTTAAGTAAAACAGGAAACCTTTTATGTTCTCCCTCGACTATTTCTATAGATAAGGAGGGAAAACATGAAGTTTCACAACGGATCGGCCGGAATCGGCCTGATGGTTTTCGGCTTATTGCTCTCTGTCAATACACACATGCAAATCCCGGCAGGAGAAGCGGTTGTTCAAGCTTTCGGAGGAGACGCAAGGACTTCTTCCGGACTCCATGTCATCGCGCTGATCGGGCTTCTTTTCATTATGGCCGGATTTGTGATGGCTTGGCTCTATTACAGAAAGATAGCTTGGATCCGTTTTAAGCTCTTTCTGTTTATGATGGGATTTGCGGCGCTTTTTCCGCTTGTCACAGAGCAGTCGATGTTTTTATTGAAATGGAATGCATCAGGAGCTGAGGCGATAGAGTACATCGCAAGAGAAAGTTCATGCAGCTATGATGGAGATGAAGAAGAAGGAAATATGGACTGCACGGTCAAGGTGAACAATTACGGAACAAACACAGAGCTTGTCTCGCTTTCACCCGGAATGATCGATGAATTTGAATATAAAGCGAAGACGCTGAAAGCACCTCCCCATTCACAACAAACATATGAGATCACATTCAAGGCTCAGGGACATGATGATGTTTCAATGTCAGGGTCCTTTGATGAACCTGAGTTTCAAATTGAGGTTTTAAATTAAGCATCTTTTTCGAAGTGCTTTAGATTTAAAACCGTTTAGCAGCCGTTTTTCCTATTTTAAACAATAAGGGGATCAAACTTAACAATATGGCACTCACAATAAGCGTTGATAAAAGCAGCTCTTTTATGGTAATCGATCGTTCCTGAAAAAAACGATACAGAATGAAACTATTGATCGGAATATTTAATAAAACGCCAGTTAAAACCCCTGGTGCATATGTTTTTAATATGATGCTGGCAAGCAGATGGGGAAAGATCGCGTTCAGAACCATTGCACCGAGGAAGCCTATTAAAATATATTTAGCCAGGATGGCATCTGGAAAAAATAAGTAGAAGAAAGCCGTAAGATAAGCCAAAGAGGTGATGCAGACCACCGCAAAATAAAATTCATTTTTCCCAGCCGGCTTCTGAAATTTTCCGGCTTGTTTTAACCATGCCGGCAGCCATAACACTTCTTCCAGATTGTGTAATGTGATAGAAAATAAAAATAAGATAACGAGCACTTCCATCAGTATGCTCCCCTCGATAGATTTCTTAAACGTCCAGCATGCCCGTGATATATTTCCTGTTCTGCAGTTATGGAGAAAAGCCGCTCCCTTTTTTCAGGAAACAGCTTTTCCATCTTAATCGTGATAAGATTCGGCAATCGCATTGGCGGCAATGATGGCGTTGTAAACGTCGTCAGGTGTGACAGGGAATGGCATGTTGCCCATTGTGTCTCCTTCCGCACAGGCTGCTTCTGCGACTTGACGCCATTCTTCTTCGACAAATTCCTCGACGCCAAGATCTTTCAATGTTAATGGAAGGCCGACGCCTTTAATGAAGTTGATGACGGTTTCCAGTTCTTCTGTCGGCACGTTTTCAAGAACAAGCTGCGCCAAAAGGCCAAACGTTACTTTTTCGCCGTGCTGCGCTCTGTGAAGAGCAGGTACGGCCGTCATGCCGTTGTGGATCGCATGAGCTGCGGCAAGTCCGCCTGATTCAGCGCCAACGCCGCTCAAATAGATCGTCGCTTCAATGGTGTCTTCAACAGCACGCGTTGAAATTCCGTGTTTGACGGCCTCCATCGCTTTTACACCGTTTTCCAAAAGCGTGTCATAGCAAAGGCGGGCAAGTCCCAGGCCTGTTGTTGACGGCTTCATCAGCACAAGGTTGTCCCCATTTGACCGATAGCATGCTCTCGCTTCAAAGTATGTCGCCAGCGCGTCTCCGATTCCGGCTGCGAAAAAGCGCGGCGGCGCTGAGGATAAAATATCTGAATCTGCCAGAACGACATCAGGGTTTGTAGGCAAAAATAAATAGCGGTCAAATGCTCCGCTATGTTTATAGATGACGGCAAGCGCCGTACAAGGAGCATCTGTTGAAGCGATGGTCGGGAAAATGACAACCGGCAGCTTTTCATAATATGCTGTCGCCTTTGCCGTATCTAGCGTTTTTCCGCCTCCAATTCCAACGATGATGTTCGCGCCTGCTTCGCGTGCAAGCTCCCTGTTTCGGTCGATTTCTTCTTGCGTACATTCATAATTAAATTTTTCAAAAACGGCTTGATTGCCCGCTTTTTGAATTGAATCCCCGGCTTCTTTTTGAGCCCGTTCCATAATGAACTCGTCGCAAATGATGTAAGCCTTGTCGCCATAATCGTGAATGTAATCATTCAAATGCTCAAGCAATCGTTTCCCTATTATAAATTTTTTTGGTGATGTAACTGATTTTACTGAATTTGACATGGTGCCATTCCTCCTTCAATTAAATAATAAACCTATTTCTTCTGTAAATCTAGTAATATATGTATATAAATTGGTTTTTTATTCTATAGAATTGACTAGAGAAAATAAAAGTGCCTGCAGCATCATTTTTAAGACAAAATAAAAACCTCCGGGATATGCCGGAGGTTTTTCTGCTTAAAGGGGCTTTAGCATCATATATTTTTCAAACATGAGATCGTCAAGGCTTTTGAATGTGTAGCCTTCCTTTTTCAAATCGGTAATTGCTTTCTCAAGCGCATCTGCATTGTCTTTTGACACAGTATGAAGCAGATAGATGGCGCCTGGATGCGCTTGTCTTAACATGTTGTTATAAGCATATTTCCAGCCTTTTTGGGCATCGATTTTCCAGTCGACAAAGGCCACTGACCAAAAAACGGTTTGATAGCCGAGCTTTTTCGTTTCGGCTAACACCCGCTCGCTGAAAACGCCGCGCGGCGGGCGCAAATACAGGTTGTTCTTTTTGCCCGTGATTTTAAAAACTTCCTCATCGACAGATTCCAATTCCTCTTTAATGACACGGCTCGTTTTCGTCGTCAGATCCGGATGGTGAAACGAATGGTTGCCGATGATATGCCCTTCATCAGCCATCCGTTTGATCAGCTCCGGTTTGTCTTTGACAAAATGGCCCGTCACAAAAAAGGCCGCCTTAACGTTTTGTTTTTTCAAGACATCGAGCACCTTCGGGGTATAACCATTTTCATAGCCGTTATCAAAGGTTAGATAGATCGTCTTTTCTTTTGTGTTGCCCAAATAGATGGCGTCATACTGCTTTAAAAGCTCATTGAGCTCTTTTCCCGCGTCAACGGGCTGATGGTTTTTGCTTTTCGCGAATCCCCAATGAAGTGACTTGTTGGATATCGCCATCGCATTGTCCGCAAAAGCCAGCATCAGAAGAAATCCGCAGCATATGGCACAGATTCGTTTCATGATCTTCGCTCCCAGCTTCATTTTTCCTTATTGTGCAAAAGAGCTTAGCCTTTCATACCAAGCAACACTTGGAAAACAGCAAAAAACCGCGGCTTACAAGCGCTGCGGTTCTACTTCCAGTCTTTTTTAAATCGTTCGTATTTGGCTTCCAGATCGTCAAGCATGCCGATCAGCCTGTCAATATCTTCAATGTCCGTCGATTCCGGGTCTAAAGAGTCGATCACGGACATAAACATATCCAATCTGTTTTTTAAATAAATGACTTGCTGTTCTTTATCAGTTACTGCGTTACCCATGCTTCTCCTCCTTTTGTTCCTTAATGGTAGCCCATCACCCGTTTTTTTTCAATGATCCGTCACTTGCGAAGCATCCGGATGAGGTCTAAAATGAATAGTTGGGCTATGATTAGTATGTCCTATCGATAAAGGAGTTAGATATATCATGACACAAAAAATGAAGGTCCGTCCGATCACACCTGAGTTTGATCCTTGGGAAGCGTATATGGACGTTGACCAGTATGGCGATATACAGCTGACGAACGTTGAATTTACGACGACGACTCTTTGCAATATGCGCTGTGAGCATTGCGCCGTCGGATATACGCTTCAGCCGAAGGATCCGAACGCACTGCCGCTCAGCCTCCTTTTAAAACGGCTTGATGAAATTCCCCGGCTCCGCTCTTTAAGCATTACCGGCGGAGAGCCGATGCTTTCGTTAAAATCGGTAAAGGAATATGTCGTTCCTTTGTTAAAATATGCGCATGAGCGCGGCGTCAGGACGCAGATCAATTCAAACCTGACGCTTGATATCGGCCGCTATGAGATGATCATCCCCTATCTGGATGTGCTCCACATCTCCCACAACTGGGGAACAGTCGAGGATTTTGCCGAAATCGGCTTTGCAATGATGGATAAAAAACCAACATTTGCACAGCGCGCCCGTTATTTCGAGAAAATGATCGAAAACAGCCGGATGCTTGTTGAGGAAGGAGTCATGGTGTCCGCCGAGACGATGCTGAATAAACGGACGCTCCCTCATATTGAGCATATTCACCGTCAGATTGTCGAAGAAATGAAATGTCAGCGCCATGAAGTGCACCCGATGTATCCGAGCGATTTTGCGAGCGCCCTTGAATCACTGAGCTTAAAGCAGATGAGGGAAGCGATTCACCGGCTTCTCGATATTCGCGATGAGGATACGTGGATGCTGTTTGGCACCCTGCCGTTTTATGCATGCAGCCCAGATCCCGAGGACCGCGCTCTCTTGCAACGGCTGTGGGAAGCCAAAAATGTCACCGTCAGAAATGACCCTGACGGACGCTCGCGCCTGAATGTCAATATTTTTGACGGCAATATCATTGTGACGGATTTCGGCGATACCCCGCCGCTCGGCAACATTCAAACTGACAGCCTGGCAGACGCCTACAGCAGGTGGAGACAAACCGAGCTCGCGCAGGAGCTGAACTGCCACTGCCCAAATGTCAGATGCCTCGGTCCGAATGTACTCGTGAAAAACAGCTACTACCAAAATGTTGATTTTTCTTCCCGGAAGGCGAGAATATAAAGAAAAAATAAGCAAGCCGTAAAGGCTTGCTTATTTTTATTTCGGCTGATGGCTCAGCTGAAAGCTGAACGTCAGGTGATCCTGTACAGGAATCCAAGCTCCGATTCCCTGAGAAGTGATATTTTTGACGACAAGCTTTCTCTTGTTGCCTCTCAGAACAAGGTACACTTCCCCGTAGGTGACTTTTCCTTTTTCATTGACAGCCGGGGCGTAAGCATTGAGATAACCGAGCTTTTTCGGTGAGACTTTGTAGACTTGATCGCGTTTTGTGCCGGCTCCGACAACAGTTTCAAATGCAAGCGGCAGCTTTGTTTTTTCCATGGCCTTGAGCATCATCATATTTTTCACATCGTCGGACTTCGGCACTTTAGCCGTTAGACCGCCTTTGATTTTACTTGTCCGCTCCTGTGAATATGTGATTTCGGCAGGCGCTTTTCCGCCTCTGTTGTCAAAGCGGTTTGTATTGATTTTGCGGTATTCCCAGTTTGCAACAGTTTCATTTGATGTGTATCCCAGCGCCCATCTTCCCAAGTAAATCGTTGCTCTGTATCCAATGGCAGTCGGCGTTCCGGAAATGCTTGTTTCGTTCAGCATTTTGATAAGGTGCGGATTTTCGATTGCCGTATCGGATGTTTTGAGAAGTTCTTCAGCCAACTCGCTCGGCTGCAATCTCGGCTGATCCTGTGAAGCGTTTGGATATGTGTTTTCTTTGGAAATATTGGTGACAGAGCTTGGAATCTTGATCGGTTTAGCTGCATCAGCTTCCTGTACAGCGAAAAAACTAAAGGATAAAAACGCAATCAGCGTAAAACACAAAAGCTTTTTCATACTATCACTCTTTCTGTTCCTTTTTCTTTAGTGTTTTCCGTAACAGACGCCTTTATCCACATTTTTTTAAAGAAGAAAAAAACCGATTCCCATGATGATATACGCCGCCAATAATGTCGCCCCTTCAAACCAGTTGGTGTCACCGTCATTGGAAATGACGATCATCAAAAGTACGGCAGAGCCCATCGCAACTAGCTCAGGCAATGTAAAGACAAGCGGCATGCCCGTTTCAAAAAACAAGGAACAGATTACAAGCACCGGCGCGACGAACATCGCGATCTGCAAGGTCGACCCGATTGCGATTTCCACCGCGACATCCATCTTGTCTTTATAAGCCATGATAACCGCTGATGCATGTTCTGCAGCATTCCCGACGATCGCGACAATGATGACGCCGATAAAAAGCTCGGACCAGCCGAACTGCTTGGCTACAGAATCAAATGTATGAACGAGGTTTTCGGAAATATAGGCGACGGCAACCGTTGCCAAAAACAAAATCAGAGTGGCGCGCTTTCCTGACCATTCCGGTTCTTCGTTCTCGTTTTCCGCCGTGTTTTTGTTGGTTTGGTATACGCCTCTATGGCTTACAAGCTTAAAATAAAGCGCGGCCATGTATAGCAGAATCATGATGATGCTGATCCCTATGCTCATCGACAATTTTTCCGGCTCTGCCATTTCGATTGTGAACACTTCCGGAATCACAAAAGCGACGATGACCGCAAACATTAACAGACCTGAATTATGCCTTGCATCGTAAACATTAAATTCCTGCCGCTTATATTTGAGGCCGCCGATGAAAAACGACAGACCGGCTACAAGCAGGAGGTTGCCGAGAACAGAGCCGGTGAGGGAAGCGAGCACGATCCCGACCAGCCCTTCTCTTAATGCGAATATGGAAATGATCAGCTCAACGGCATTGCCGAATGTGGCGTTTAATAGCCCGCCGATCCTCGGGCCGGCAATAATCGCCAGGCTCTCCGTCGCTCTTCCCATATAGCTGGCAAGCGCGATAATGGTTAGACAGTAAATGATGAACAGAAGCGTTGACGGCCAATGCAAAAGGGTTCCGATAATTGAAAGCGGAACGCCCGCAGCCATTACCAAAAAGAAAATACGGCCCATTTTTGATTCCTCTTTTCTTTGCATGTTGTTGTAGATTATTTTTACACGAACCTTTCACTTTATATACGGGCATACTGTTCTATTCCGCATTGGCGCATGCTTTTAAACCTTTCTGTTTATGAGTGAATGATGTCAAATGTTTTCTTCATGTCGATACTGTTTTCGACGGATTTTGCCATTGCACAGTTTTTCATTGCCGCTTGAAGCGCCTTTTCGATGGTTTCAGGTCTTAGGCCTTTCCCTTTTAAAATAAAATGGAAATGAATGCTTTTGATGCGGTTCGCTTCTTCCGGTAGACGTTCTTCTTTGGCCTTGATGGTCAAATCCTCCAGATGCAGCCGCTTTTTCTCCAAAATGCGGCGAAAGACCGCGCCGCTGCATGCCGCTATCGAAGCGATCATGAGCTGGCAAGGCCTGAATCCCGTGTTTTCGCCGGTTGAAATATCGAGACGGCCGTAGTCAAAGTCTGCGAAAAAACCGGATTGGTTTGATTTGATTTCCATGGTTTTCACCTCTTTCACATTGTAGCGACAAAAAAACCGACTTGCCTAAAAACTTCCTAAAGTTGTACGATCAAAGTAGGATGTGATAAGGAGAATGGGCGATGACACGATTTCACTTTTTCATACTTGTTTTGATTGTCAGTATATCAGGCTTTTCCCAAGGGATGCTGCTGCCGGTCATCTCTGTTATTTTCGAACAGGAGGGGCATTCCGCGGCATTGAACGGGCTTCATGCCACAGGCCTTTATATCGGCGTTTTGCTCGCTTCCCCGTTTATGGAAGCCCCGCTTAGAAGGCTTGGCTTTAAACCGCTGATCGTGATCGGCGGAATCATGGTGGGCGTAAGCTTGTTCAGCTTCACATTGATACAGTCTTATATTGTATGGTTCTTTTTGCGTCTGTTGATCGGAATCGGTGACCATATGCTCCACTTTTCAACACAGACATGGGTTACCACCCTTTCATCTGAAAAAAACCGCGGCCGCAATATTTCCTTATACGGGCTTTCTTTCGGGCTGGGGTTTGCGGCAGGTCCGTTTTTAACCCCGCTGGTAGAAATTTCGCCGTCTCTGCCGTTTATCGTCTCGGGCGTGTTCAGCTTGATGGCGTGGCTGTTTATTTTTTTCCTGAAAAATGATTTTCCTGAAAAAAGCACCTCTGACACCAGAGGCGACAATAGTCTCAAGCGATTTTTCCAGGCTTTTTTGCTGGGGTGGATCGCCTTTTTGCCGACATTCGGCTACGGGTTTTTGGAAACAGCACTGAATGGGAACTTCCCGGTGTATGCGCTCAGATCGGGAATTTCTGTTGAAGGGGTATCGATCATTTTGCCCGCCTTCGCCATCGGCAGCATTGTCTTTCAATATCCGCTCGGGATCTTGAGCGATAAATTCGGCAGAAGAAACGTCCTGCTCGTGATTTTGGCTATCGGTGCAGGCTGCTTTTTTGCGGCGGGCCTTTCCGATTCTGTTCCGCTTGTGGCCGCCTGTTTTTTTGCGGCGGGCATGGCCGTCGGTTCCACTTTTTCCCTCGGAATCAGCTTTATGGCCGATCTGCTTCCAAAGCCTCTGCTTCCGGCCGGAAACTTGATGTGCGGCATTACCTTCAGCTTTGGAAGCATTTTCGGCCCCATCGCCGGCGGCTGGTATATGCAGACATTTGAAAACGGGAATCTGTTTTATTTGATTACCCTGGTGATGGCTTTGATTTGGTTGGGCGTGCTGTTGGGAAAATCGAAAAACATGAAAGCCTCCGCCGGTCAATCAGAGGCGGAATCGCTTTAAGAAAGGCCGTCTGCTATACATGCAGACGGCCTTTTTATGCCCTTAATGGTATCCGTTTTGTCCGTTGGCGCTTCCGCTCGTTTTATTCTTTGAGCTTTGCTTTGAATTTTGCTTATTATGGCTTCCGCCTTTTTTCGTATGCTTCGTCATGATGATCCCTCCGCTTTTGAACTTTTAAACGTTCCTTCTTAGGTTGCTCGTTTTGACGGATTTTCATCAGGAATGATTTTACGTTTATGTAAGAGAGCGTTGATTTCGCCCCCTAAAATAATCATCATTCCGCTCAAATAAAACCAGATCATCAAGACGATGATGCCGCCGAGGCTTCCGTAGGTCGCGCTGTAGTTCGCAAACTCACTGACATAGTAGGAGAACAGGACGCTGACAATAATCCAGCCGGCGGTTGCCGCAATCGCGCCGGGAAGCACGAATCGAAAGGACAGCCGCTTGTTCGGCGCGAAAAAATACAAAGCCGTAAATACGATCAGCAAAACGACCGGACTGATTCCCCACCGCAAAGCGGACCAAGCCGTGAGAAACATGTCGGGAGTGCCGTCCAGATTGGCGATAAAATGGCCGATGGCTCTGCCGAATACCGGAAGAAGCAGGGCGACTAAAATGGTGAACACCATCGCTGCCGTAAGGAGAAGCGATGTCAGACGAATCATAATAAAAGAGCGGTTTTCCTTTACTTCATATGCATGGTTAAACGCCCTGACGATCGCGTTGACTCCGTTTGAAGCAGACCAGAGCGCCGCGATGATACCAAAGGAGAGGAGTCCCCTGTTTCCGGTTTTCAGCGTCTCTTCGATCACCGACATTGTGTCTTCGGGAGCGTACTGCTCGATCAGCCCGATGACATCCCCTGTTTTGACAGGCAGATAGCCGATAAGGGTAAGCAAAAAAATCATGAAGGGAAACAGAGACAAAAGAAAAAAATAAGCCAATTCGGCCGATTTGCTCGGCCCTTCATGCAGGAGAAAACGCCATACCAGCTCTTTTAAAAAGCTCACCACTAGATTCACTCCAAACGATTGTCAGTTTTTTTGGAGAAATGCTCCCTCGTTTCCTCGATCAATTCAATCACCTTTGGGGTGGTTTCTTTCAATTCTTTGATTTGCTGATTTAAAAAATTCAAGTCATCTGACAAAGATGCGGAGAGCTTTTTGGCTTCTTCCATTTTTTCTTTGACGCAGCCGGTCAATAGACCTGGATTGCTTCGGTAAAGCTTGATTTTGTTTTTGCAGGCCGACAATTTTGCACCGCACGCTTCCCTGGTCGGTTTGTGCAGCAATGACAGAGCAGCCCCGACCGAGGCGCCGAGAAGGATGTTTCTAAGGACAACACGTTCACCTTTCATCACAAGATCTCTCCCTTTTGTTTTTTATAAATGGTTCTCTCTTCTGATGTCGTTTAGCAATTGGCGGCAGCCCTCTTCCACAAGCTCGTACACTTCTTCAAAATTTCCGGTGTAATAAGGATCAGGAACGTCTTCCGTTTGGCAGTCATCAACATAATCAAGAAGCCTCCTGATCACGGGCTTTTGGCTGAATCCGGCCAGACTTCGCACATTCCCGGCATTTTCCGCATCCATCGCAACGATGTAATCAAACTCCTCCAAATCGTTTTTTGTGACCTGTCTGGCGAACAGCCCTTCACAGCTGATGTTTTTTTCCGCCAGCAAGGCGCGTGTGCCTTCATGCGGCGGTTTGCCGATATGCCAGTTTCCGGTGCCCGCCGAATCGGCTGCAATCCGGTCGTCAAGTCCGCTTTTTTTGAGCATATCGTTAAATACCGCCTCCGCCATCGGCGATCGGCAGATATTGCCGAGACATACGAATAACACTTTAATCATTTCTTTCACGGCCTCCTCTATTCTTTGCCCTCTTTTTCCGAAGAAAAAACGTATTTGATTTTATACTAAAGATTTTTCTTTTTTTTTCAACTTTCGGAAGAAAATCTGACCGCCCTATTGACAAATCTGACAAACTTTCAGAATATTCTAGTTAGACACAAAATTAAGGGGGATTTTTCACCTATGAATTTTATTTCAAATGTCGTAGATACAATGAACGGTTTTTTATGGGGCCCTCCGCTTTTGATCCTCATCGTTGGAACGGGGATTTACTTAACAGTCAGACTGGCTTTTCTGCAGGTCAGACTTTTGCCTTATTCTTTAAAGCTCGCTTTTTCAAAACATCAGGATAAATCCTCTGAAGGCGATATTTCTCATTTTCAGGCACTAATGACTGCGCTGGCCGCTACCGTTGGAACGGGAAATATCGTTGGTGTCGCTTCGGCCGTCGCCGCCGGCGGACCCGGCGCCGTCTTTTGGATGTGGCTGGCCGCATTTTTCGGTATGGCGACGAAATATTCCGAAGCCGTTCTTGCCGTCAGATTCCGCATCAAAGACAAAAACGGCGAAATGGCAGGCGGTCCGATGTATTATTTGGAACACGGGCTGAAGCAAAGATGGCTTGGCGTATTATTTGCGGTATTCGGGGCCCTGGCGGCATTCGGAATAGGCAATATGGTTCAGGCCAATTCTGTTTCAGGCGTCATGAATTCAACGTTTTCCGTGCCGACTTGGGTAACAGGTGTGATTGCGACGGTCTTCACGGCGCTGGTAATCCTCGGCGGAATTAAAAGCATCGGGAAAGTCACCTCGGTCTTCGTACCGATCATGGCCTTATTTTATGTCATTTCAGGTCTCATCATTCTCATCGGAAACTTTGACCTTGTCCCCGGCGCCATCGGCTTGATTTTCTCAGACGCCTTTACCGGCCAGGCTGTGGCAGGGGGCGCGATCGGAACCGTCATTCGCTGGGGGGTCGCAAGGGGCGTATTTTCAAACGAAGCAGGCCTCGGTTCGGCTCCGATTGCAGCTGCCGCTGCGAAAACGGATATGCCGGCCCGCCAGGCGCTTGTGTCTATGACCCAGGTTTTCATTGATACGCTGGTTGTCTGCTCGATCACGGGTATCACGATCGTCATGGGAAACATGTACTCATCAGAAAAAAATGATGCTCTGACATCGATGACCTTTGCGCATTTTCTCGGGCCGGCCGGGTCATCAATTGTCGCTATCGGCTTGGCTTTGTTCGCCTATTCAACGATATTGGGATGGTCTTATTACGGAGAAAAATGCTTTACCTACCTCTTAGATGCAAAATACGCGATTTTCTACCGGGTGATCTTCGTCATCGCCGTATTTTTCGGGGCGATTTTCAAAGATGATCTCGTATGGGCGCTTGCCGATATGCTGAATGGCTTGATGGCGATTCCGAACTTAATCGGACTGCTCGGCTTAACCGGCATCGTCATCTATGAATCCAAACAAATCCTGGCGAAAATCAAAGCGGAAAAACAAGAGAAGCAAAACAGCCTTTCCGTCTGATGCGGGGGCATGCATGCCACAAAGGTTCTTTTCTTCTCCGGCATTTCTGTTACAATAGAGACTACGAAATCCGAGGGAAAGGAAGTGCCTGATGTCTGATCAAAAAACAGCCGAGCTGAACAAAATGATCGAAGAGATCTCACAAAAGTTAAACATGCTCAACATCGGTATCATCAAAGCAGAGGACTTCAGCAACGAAAAGCTTGATGATCTTCAATATCTGCATCAAATGGTCATGAAAAAGAAATCTTTCAGTCCGAGCGAGATGCAGGCAATCGCCGCGGAGTTGGCTTTGCTGCGAAAATAGAACCGTATGGACGAGAAAAAGACCGGAATGGATTCCGGTCTTTTAGATTGTTGACAAAATCCTAAAACGGTTTTCAGTTTTAGAATTTTGTCATTC
>NZ_BCVZ01000028.1 GCF_001592005.1 Bacillus sonorensis NBRC 101234 = KCTC 13918 | reverse complement strand
CGGCCTGCTTCTTCCCGGCTCATTTTGTTATCATTGTTGTCTGCCATTTTGAATTCCTCCTTTTTAAGTGGTATGGTTTTTACATTCCACGTCTGAAAAAGAGTAAACAAAAATAGCACATTTACGAAAGAGCCGGGAGAACATTCGGGATGATCAACGCTTATTACGCCCTGCAAGCGACCGTCCATTCCGGGACAAGGGCCGGCGAATGGCGTTTCAATGCCCGTCCGATCTCTGCCGGATCTTCTATCAGCTCAATATGGCTTGAATGAAACGTGTCTTTTTGATTTGTTGTTTCATAGATAAGATCGTGATCATTCTTCATGAAATTCATATAATCCTGTTTCGTCTTCCAAAGCGCCATGATCACGGCTTCAGGCCCTTCTTCAGCCTCCAGCCAGCCGCCCCACTGCCTGACGAATCCTTTTATGTTTGAAATCGGCTTCCATTTGGCCTGCGCTTCGCTGAACGGCTGCCGATTCCGGCCGGCCGGCTTGCACCGAATCAGTTTCAGCACATTATCTTTTTCAAATCCGACGGCTTCAGACGCTGTTTTTGCCACCGAGAGACAGACGGTCTGTTGATTGGAACGAAACCTGTAAATCGCGCCTCTTGGAATCAAAAATGAATCATTTCGTTGCAGAACTTCTGTCCTGTGATCCATGACATCGACCAATAGCTCCCCCTCCAACACGATGATCAGCTTTTCTGAATCCGGATGAAAGCGCCACTGGCATTCACCTTCTAAAACCGCGGCCCGCACGCAATGGTCATTTACTTCTGAAACGGCAAAATGAATATCATCCTTCGTTCCTTTTGCCATTTCGATTACATGTCGTACTGGATTGGCCTCCATATGCTCCCCCTCTTTTTGTTTGATGTTCTCCCGAACTTATTTTACCATTTGACTTTTAACCGTTCGCCTTTTAAAGTGTTGGATATTGATGAAAAAGGGTTTGAAGAAATAGAAGAGGTGTACATCATGCAAAACCAAACCGGAAAAGCCTCCGGGCTTTTGCCGCTCTTATTATTTGTCTGTTTATTCGTTGGATCAGGGATTGTAACCGGCGATTTCTACAGCCTTCCAATAGTCGCCGCCGCTCTGATCGCTTCGGTTCTTTCATTGGCCATGAACCGAAAAGAGACGCTCAATCAAAAGACGGAGTGGTTCGCAAAAGGCGCGGGCCACCCCGATATTATGATTATGGTCATGATTTTTATTTTGGCCGGCGCTTTTTCGTCTGCCACAAAAGCGATGGGAGCCGTAGACTCGACAGTGCATCTGGCCCTGTCGTTTATTCCTGAACAGTTTATGGTTCCAGGCTTATTTATCATCGCTGCCTTTATTTCAATTTCAATTGGAACCTCGACTGGAACGATCGCGGCTCTTGCTCCGATCGGCGCGGGAATCAGCGGCGAAATCGGCGTTTCTGCTGCGCTTTCGGTGGCTGCCGTTGTCGGCGGAGCGATGTTCGGCGACAATTTATCATTTATTTCTGATACGACGATTGCAGCGGTTCGTACACAGAAAACGAAAATGGCGGACAAGTTCAAAACCAATTTCTTGATCGTACTGCCCGCCGCGGTGATAACGGTCATACTGCTGGTCATCTTCTCTCAAGGCGGGCATCTTGGGGCTCAGGAAGCGGCATACAGCTGGGTGAAGGTGCTTCCATACCTTGGCGTGCTGATTTTTGCGCTTCTCGGGTTCAACGTTATGGCCGTCATCCTCGGCGGAATCGTTTTGTCCGGTGTTATCGGAATCTTTGACGGCAGCCTGACGCTTCACTCCTATTTGAGCGCCATCACTGAAGGGATCGGCGGCATGTCTGAGCTGATCATTTTGTCCCTTCTGATCGGCGGAATGGCGGAAATGATGAAGAGAAACGGCGGAATCGCCTTTCTGCTTCACTTCGTTTCAAACCGGATCCGTTCAAAAAAAGGAGCCGAAGCCGGAATCGCCGGACTTGTCAGCACCGCCAACCTGGCCACGGCCAACAATACGATAGCCATCATTACTGCAGGGCCGCTCGCCAAAGATTTATCAGATCAATACGGCATCGACAATCGCAAGTCGGCGAGCATCCTTGATATTTTTTCTTGCGCTATCCAGGGGCTGATCCCCTACGGCGCACAAATGCTGTCAGCGGCGCAAATTGCGAAAATATCGCCGATCAGCATTCTGCCTTATTCCTTTTATCCGATTTTGATCGGCATCTGCGGGATTGCCGCGATCATATTCGGGCTGCCGCGTTTCACAAGAACATCAAAATGATTTACGGGCTGCCGCGTTTCACAAGAACATCAAAATGATTTACGGGCTGCCGATCTAATCGGCAGCCCGTTTTTTCTTATTCCGCCTGTTCTCGCTCCAGCTCTGCAAGCTTTTCAAGGATTCTCCGTTTTTTATACATCATCATCCCTGCTTCAGCAACCCCGCCAACCATTGAGCGGTTTGAGATTGCCCCAAAGAGAATGCCGGCGACAGGCACCATTTGAAAGAGCTTTTTCCAGCCGAAAGAATCGCGGTACGTATAGACGACTTCCCGCCATCCCTGAATTTGCGAGATCATGTTCTGGCGTGCGCCGGGTTGTTGATGATATGTACTGAGCTCTTCGATGATCGCTTTTTTTCCGACTATGTCCGCCGCACTGAGCTGAAGGCATTTAATGATGAACATGCGCTCCATTTTATCCTTCGGATCGTAGCCGTATGAGACCGCGATATCCTGCAGCGTTTTCAAGGAAAGGCCGAGAATGGCGGGAATATCAACGGCAAGGGTAAACAAACCGCCGACACCCGTTGTCGCGCCTTGGACGGCAGCAGTGTTCGCCCTGTTTTTTCCCAGCTCTTCACAAATATGATCCATCACAGAGAGCGGTGCTTTTTTGATATCCTCAATTGTTTGAATCGTTTCTTCCGGAAGCTTTTTTTGAAACTGCCGGATGAGATGTTTTTCAGACGTCAAATATTGCCCGCCATTTTGAATAAAGCCTCCGATTTCATCGAGCAGGACGCCGATTTTATCCTGGATAAACGCCGGCGTAAGCTTGTCCAGCACTTTAAACGGAATCCGGCCGATCCGTTCCCAAAACCATACTTTCTGTTGTTCCTTTTCCCATTTCTCAATGGCTTTCAGCTGGGCCTCTAGGTCTGTCTGTTCATTATGCATGGAACGCCTGTCCTCCTTACCGTTTTTTATAGTATACAATGATCAGCCTTAAGAATCCGTGTTTTTTTACCTATACGAAAAAGGAGGGGTGAGAGGATGCCATGGTCAGTGAGCGATGATTATTCCGCTCAAAACAAAATCGCACGAGGGGTATGAAGAACGGAGCGTAATTCCGATCGCAATAAGCCGGGCAAAAGAGTGGGCTGAAAAACAGAAACCAAGACGTTTTTGGAAAATGATGGTGAGACAAAACCGGATGGCGGCGGATTGAATCAGCGCCCCGAGCTCACGGAAAAGCGCGGGCATGTCATAGGCCGGGCGGTGAAAGCCGATGATGCCAAGCGCGCCATTGAAGTGAAAAAACAAAGTCTGTGGCGGTGGAACGGGCGAAGGAAATCGGCCGCAATAAAGGAACCGCCGTCATCGTTCATAAGAAAGACGGCAGCATGATACGGATAGACTAAAAAAAGACGCTCCTGATGTTGGAGCGTCTCATGTTTGCCGGATGATGCCGAAAATGGCATCCGCCGCCCTGCTGTAGCCGCCGGCGTCCCGCAGCGACCGGCCGATGTCCGCGGCGCCGGCGGTATAGGAGCCGTTATTGATGATTTCTTCTATTTTTTGCCGCAGCACTGCTGAGGAGAGCTCCTTTTTGTCAAGCTTCAGCCCGGCCCCTGTCTTCTCGACCTGGGCGGCGACAAGAAATTGATCTCCTCCCATCGGGATGACGAGAAGCGGCGTATCGAAGTAGAGCCCTTCATTTGTGCTGTTCATTCCCCCGTGCGTGACGAATAAATCGGCTATTTTCAAAAGCTCCAGCTGCGGAATATACGGCCTAACAATAAAATGATCAGGGATCGGATCAAGATCGGCCGGGTCCGTATATTTGCCGATTGACATCACCACTTTGCCGTCAAAATCCTTCAGAGCTTCAATGCACATATTGTAAACCTCTTGTTGCCGATTAAAAATCGTCCCCATCGAAATGACGATGACTTTTTCACCCTCCAGTTCGGCGAACGGAAAATCGGCAGATTCCGGCCGGCTGGTGATGGACGGCCCCACAAACAAATAATCGTCTCCAAACTTATCCGCTTGCGGCTGGAATTCTCTTGAAGTAAAGACAATCGTGATATCCCCCGGACAAAGGAAAACATCGAACGGATCCTCAAATCTGACTGGATAACGCTCGTTTAGTTCTGCAACCATCCGTTTGAATTTTTCAAAATAAGGTGAGCTTTCCAAGTCACCCTGCTTATTTTGAAACGATGTGCCCATGTCTTTATTGATCGCGAACGTCGTGCACAATGAGATGCCCGGAAGCCCAAGCTTTTCGGCAATGATTTTTCCCGCCAAAAAGTGATGATCAAAAATGACATAGTCGTACGTTTCATGGCGGACTTCTTCATATATCAGATCAACGATATCGATGGCTTTTTTCGCCATATGGTACATCATTTCGGCATAGTCCCTGTTTTCATCGCCCGTCATGTTTTTTCCAAAGGATATCGTCTCTCTGAAGTCCGGGTACAAACGGACCTCAGCCCCTGTTTTTTTGATTTTTTCTGCATATTCTTCAACAGCATAATAAACGATCGTCTCTCCCCTGCTTTGAAGCTCTTTTGTCACGCCTAAAGAGGGATTGATGTGACCTTCGCCGGGGAAGTTGATCATCAGCGCTTTTCCCATTGTGATCTTCCTTTCTTTTGAAATTTTATTAAGGACTTTACTACAAAAAAGCGTGATCGTAAAGTATTTAATTAAGTTAATAATAAATAGACATAACTATTTTACTATTTATATCTTTTTGCATATGTTTCCTTAAAAATTCCCCTGCATGCAAATAAGCGGATATGTTTAATAAAAAAGGGCTTTTTATTTCTTGACAGCCGGCATTTCCGAGCCAATTTTACTTTTTTTTCGTTCAAAAACTAAAACCCGGTGGTTCGTGGCACACTACAGCATAAGAAACAACATTACGGAGGATGTCAAACAATGGATACGAACACCACCCGGATTGAAAAAGATTTTTTAGGCGAAAAAGAAGTCCCAGCAGATGCATATTACGGCGTACAGACGATGAGGGCCGTTGAAAACTTTCCCATTACCGGCTATCAGATTGATGAAGAGCTCATTAAAGCGCTGGCGATGGTCAAAAAAGCCGCCGCCCTTTCCAATATGGAAATTAAGCGGCTGTATAAAGATCTTGGCGAAGTGATAGTAAAAGCGGCCGGTGAAGTGATAGACGGCCATTGGCATGATCATTTCATCGTCGATCCCATTCAGGGCGGAGCCGGAACTTCAATGAATATGAATACAAACGAGGTCATCGCCAACAGAGGATTAGAGCTTTTAGGGAGAGAAAAAGGAGATTACTTCCATTTAAGCCCCAATACTCACGTCAATATGGCCCAGTCAACGAATGACGTTTTTCCGACAGCCATTCATCTGGCAACCTTAAATCACATGAGAAAGCTGATAGCGACGATGGAGGATATGCTGGACGCCTTCCGAAAAAAAGCGGCTGAATTTGACTCCGTCATTAAAATGGGGAGGACCCATCTTCAAGACGCCGTGCCGATCCGCCTCGGGCAAGAGTTTGAAGCGTATTCGCGCGTCATCGAACGCGACATCGAGCGGATTAAACAATCCCGGCACCACCTCTATGAAGTCAACATGGGGGCGACGGCGGTGGGAACCGGCCTGAACGCCGATCCGAGATATATCAGAAACGTAGTCAAACATTTATCCGACATCAGCGGGTATGAGCTTGTCGGGGCAGAACACCTTGTCGACGCCACCCAAAATACGGACGCCTACACAGAGGTATCATCTGCACTGAAAGTAGGAATGATGAATATGTCCAAGATCGCCAATGACCTCCGTCTAATGGCGTCAGGCCCAAGGGCCGGACTCGCAGAGATCCGCCTCCCTCCCCGCCAGCCCGGTTCTTCCATTATGCCGGGCAAAGTGAATCCGGTGATGCCCGAGGTGATGAACCAGATCGCATTCCAGGTCATCGGCAATGACCATACCATTTGCCTTGCTTCTGAAGCGGGCCAGCTCGAATTAAACGTCATGGAGCCTGTCCTTGTATTTAATCTGCTGCAATCGATCAAGATCATGAACAACGGATTCCGCGTATTTACGGATTATTGTGTCGCAGGGATAGAAGCGAATGAAATCAGGCTGAAAGAATTCGTCGAAAAAAGCGTTGGCGTGATTACGGCGGTCAACCCCCACCTCGGCTATGAAGCCGCAGCGCGGATTGCAAAGGAAGCGATTGCCACAGGACGGTCTGTCCGCGAGCTCTGCCTGCTGCATGATGTTTTGACAGAGGAAGAGCTTGACTTGATTCTTGATCCTTATGAAATGACGCATCCCGGCATCGCCGGCGCTTCATTGCTTGAGGAATAAACGTCTTTTCAAACGCTGATATGCTTTCAAACGTTTATATTCGTCTTGGCAGGGCTAAAGACATAATATAAATCATTTGAAAGAGGGTGAAAGGACAATGTTAGGATTTCTCGTTTCAGTGATTGTTGCAATTGTCATCGGTTTAATCGGAGGTGCCATCGGCGGCAACGGCGCTCCGGGCGGCATCATCGGCTCAATGGTGGTCGGTTTTATCGGGGCCTGGATCGGCCATGGGCTGTTCGGCACTTGGGGCCCTGATATTGCGGGATTCGCCATCTTTCCCGCCATTATCGGCGCCGCGATTCTCGTCTTTATCTTAAGCCTGATCTTCCGCGGAAGAATGGGGTCTCAAGCATAAGCAGCATCCATGCCAGCATCGTTTCGCAGCGATGCTGGTTTTTGTTTGTGCAAAAATGCATACACTATAAAATCTAACAGTTGACAATTGATGATGGCAGGCATATGATGAACATATAATTTGCACTAAGGAAACATTTATAGCACAAGGAAAAACAACATAGAATCTAGGTGAATCAGATGATCAGTAACGATATGTCCAGACACACACAAATATCAAAAGACGCTCAAGACGCATTGGATGGAAAAAGCAGAGGCTTGAAAAGGCTTCTTCCCTTTTTAGGCCCGGCTTTTATAGCTGCCATCGCTTATATTGACCCGGGGAACTTTGCCACAAATATCGCTGCCGGTTCCAAATACGGGTATCTGCTATTATGGGTTATTCTTTTTTCTAATATTATGGCGCTTCTTATTCAGTCATTATCAGCAAAACTGGGGATTGCGACGGGAAAAAACCTGCCTGAGGTCGCCAGAGAGGAATTTCCAAAGCCGGTTTCTTTCGGCTTGTGGATTCAAGGCGAACTGGTCGTGATCGCGACAGACCTTGCCGAATTTATCGGCGCCGCGCTTGGACTTTATCTTTTGTTCGGCATTCCGCTTTTAGAGGCTTCCATCATTGCCGCTGTCGGGTCATTCGCGATTTTGGAACTGCAAAGACGCGGCTTCCGCCCCCTTGAAGCGGCGATTACCGGGATGCTGTTTATCGTCGTCATCGCGTTTGCTTTACAGACCTTTTTTGCAAAACCGGATCCCGTAGCGGTGCTTGAAGGGATGCTGGTTCCCCGCTTCAACGGCGCGGACAGCATTCTCTTGGCGGCGGGAATTCTCGGTGCGACGGTCATGCCTCATGCGATTTACCTTCACTCCGCACTCACACAGAGGAGAGTGGTCGGTAAAACGGAAGCGGAAAAGAAAAAGATTTTCCGCTTTGAATTCATCGATATTTTAATCGCGATGCTTGTCGCCGGGGCGATCAATGCCAGCATGCTGATTGTTGCCGCCGCATTATTCTTCAAAAACGGCATTTTCGTCGAGGACCTTGATGTGGCCTTTCATCACTTCAGCAGCATGGTCAGTCCGCTATCCGCCGTATTATTCGGCATCGGTCTTCTCATTGCCGGATTATCAAGCTCTTCTGTCGGGACGCTTTCAGGGGATATTATTATGCAGGGGTTTATCAATTTCAGGATTCCGCTTTACCTGAGACGTTTTATTACGATTCTGCCGCCGATCGCCATCATTGCATCAGGCGTCAATCCGACGACAGCTCTCGTGTTAAGCCAGGTCGTCCTGTCTTTCGGAATCGCCTTTGCCCTGATTCCGCTCATTTTATTTACGAGCAATAAACGGATTATGGGAAGCCTTACAAATGCGAAGTGGGTAACAGCCGTTTCCTGGCTCATCGCCGCGCTCATCGTCTCACTGAACATCTTCCTGATCTTTGATACAATTTTTGGTTAGAAAAGCTGACTTCGGTCGGCTTTTTTTATATGATACTGTTAAAAAGGAGGATCCTGGATGTTTACACTGACGATCAATGATGACTTGTATTTAAAGATGCTTGAACCGAAAGATGCGCGCGACGTTTATATGATGGTTCAGCAGTCTAAGCGTCATTTAAGAAAATGGCTGTTTTGGGTAGACGGGACGAAGAAGCTTGAAGACAGTGAAGCCTTTATTGAAGAAAGCATGAAGCAGACCGCGGCGAATAACGGTTTTCAGGCGGGGATCTGGTATCAAAACGAGTTCGCCGGAATCATCGGACTGCACTATGTCAATTGGATCAACCGCACGACTTCTCTGGGTTACTGGCTCGGGGAGCCGTTTCAGGGGAAAGGAATTATGACGGAGGCATGCCGCGCGCTGATTGACATGCTGTTCAATGATTATGAATTAAACCGGATCGAAATAAGGGCCGCAACAAAAAATATGAAAAGCCAGGCCATCCCTGAAAGGCTGGGATTTACGAAAGAGGGCCGCCTCAGACAATGCGAATGGCTCCATGACCATTTTGCCGATCATTTCGTTTACGGCCTGCTGCGGGAAGACTACCAGAACATGATTTAGGAATTTGTCACACGCATTTTCACCTGAAATCTGGTATGATGAGATAAAAAAATATGGAGTTTTGAAGATGAAAGTACTGATATTATTTTACCTATGGATCATTCCGCTGATTGTCGGACTGATATTTTTTCTGATCACCCAAAAGACAAGCTTTCAAAAAAGATTTTATCCGGCCTTCTCGATGATCGGGCTGGCGGTGGTCATATTTGCTGTCTGCTATTTGATCGGTCAGCCGTATCTCGGGAATTTCTTCGGCGGCACAATGCTGTTCGGAACGGTTCTTCCATTCATGGCCGCGGCGATGAAGAAAAAGAAATGAGCTAATCATAAACAAAGTAAAATACACGGATTTAGAAAGCCTGCTTTCCGAACATGTCGGGGCAGGCTTTCCCGTTTTATCATTCAAACGGCGGAATTCTCCGGCCGTCTACATCTGTAAACCGGTATTCTTCCGCCAAGTCTCCGGCTCTGAGCACCTTGCCGCTTTTCTCTAAAATATTCGGATCACCTGCCAGACAGACCGCCGCCCGTCCGACATAATGCGGCGATTCCGTCCGCTCCAATTCCTCTTTTTCATGCCAGTGCCCCTCATCTGTCTGAAACGCCCGCAGCACGAGCTCCGTCCTCATAAAACCCGGAGACAATGCCAAAACGGCGATGCCATCCTTCTTCAGCTCAACCGAGAGTCCGTACGCCATCCGGTTCAACGCATTTTTGGCCAGATCGTAGTAAAAATTACCGATATACTTGTCTCTGTTCCAGAAGGTCGTGTGGATGATCACTCCCGCCCCATTTTGGCGAATAAGCGGTATGGCATAGTAATTGGTCATAAGCTGCGCGCGGACCCCGGCTGTGAACATATGATCCCAATGCTCTCGCGGCTGCTCCCAAAAAGAAGTTGATTCAATTTTCAGCTCGTTTCCGCCCCAGACATTGTTGACAAGGATATCGAGACGTCCTTGTTCTGCCCTGATTCGATCGATGAGACGCTCTGTTTCCGAGTCGTTCGTATGGTCGCATACCGCTCCCGCCGCTTTCCCTCCTGCTGCCTCAATTTCCGACACGGTATCATCAATCGAGCCGGGCCACCGGTTTGTCGTATTTCCTTTCGTGCTTCTTCCGCTGACATAGACCGTGGCCCCGGCCTTTCCCAATTCTATCGCAATCGCGCGGCCCGCTCCCCTGCTTGCACCCGTTACAAGCGCAATTTTTCCTTTCAAGCTTTCCATTTATCCGTCATTCCTTTCTTAGAGAATCGATGTCTATCATAAAGGTTTAATCTTGACACCTTTTGTCATGTTTTATTTAATGGAAGGCAGAACAAAGGAAAAAAGGTGATGGCGATGAGAGGAGACCGGCTGCTGTCAATTGTTTTGCTGTTGCAGTCTTACGGGCGGATGTCCGCAAAAACATTGGCCGAACAGCTTGAAGTGTCTGAACGTACGATCCACAGAGATATGGAAGCGCTCAGCAGAGCTGGAATACCCGTTTATGCAGAACGCGGGAAAAACGGCGGCTGGCGGCTGATGGAGGACTACCAAACAAAGCTTACAGGCTTAAAAGAACAGGAGATCAGATCGCTGTTCATTTCTCCTTCTTTACAGCTGCTTGAGGATCTCGGACTTGCCCGGTCTTCCCGGGAAGCGAGACATAAATTAATCGCCTCCCTTCCGCCTTTATACAGGGAACAGGCAAAGGAAGTGTGGAGCCGCATTCATATTGATACAGGCACTTGGCGAAACCAGAAAGAAAAAATAGCCGCTTTTGCCGTTCTTCAAAAAGCGATATGGAGAGAAAACAAGCTCAAGATCATTTATGAACGGGCAGACGGAAACACAAGCGTCCGGATTGTGTGTCCGCTTGGTCTGGCGGCAAAAGGGCGCGTCTGGTATCTTGTCGCGTCGCATGGAGAAAGCGTCAGAAACTACAGAGCTTCCCGCATCCGCTCTGCGGAGCCTCTCGACGAAACGTTTACCAGACCTGACGATTTTAATCTGGCCCAATATTGGGAAGCATCAATGAAATCGTTCATAGACAATCTGCCGACATACGAAGTACGCGGTTTGGCCGCACCAGCTATCGTTCCGAGGCTGATGTTCACGGGCCGGTTTGTGAAAGCCGTTGAAAAAGAGGCCCCAGGGGAGGATGGCTGGATACCGGTTACGTTCTCCTTTGATACAGAGAGGGAGGCAAAGGAATATGTATTGGGATTCGGCGATCAGCTAAAAGTGACGGAACCCCCGGAATTGCGCAAGGCCCTGATAAAAGCCGCTGAGGCGGCGGTCGACTTTTTCAGGCGGGAATACGAATGAAAAAATCACCTCTTAAAAAGAGGTGATCCGGGGATGGCCTAAAACAGCCGCCTTAAGCTTTTCTTTAACGGAGGCAGGTCAAGCTCTTTTTTCTCAACGAATTTTTTCAGCATATATTTACTGAAGCTTGCTGCTTGTGTGTATGAAATTTTTCCCGGAAGCGGCGGTTCGTCTTCAATGGCCACATCAATGACGGCCGCTGTCTGTGACTTAAACGCGTTTTTCAGCGCAGGAATAAGCTCTTCATGCTTTTTCACGCTGAAGCCTTTTCCTCCGCACGCTTCTGCAAATTTGGCATAATCGACGTTTTCAAGCTTTGTTGCAAATTCAATATGCCCTTTTTCCTGCTGTTCATATTGAATCATGCCGAGGTTTTGATTGTTTAAGATGACGATGACAATCGGCAGATCATATTTAACCGCTGTCGGAAAGTCGTGCATTGACATACTGAAGCCGCCGTCTCCGCAAACGGCCACTGCCTGGCGCTCCGGGTGTGACAGCTTGGCGGCTATCGCGCCGGGCAGGCCGCAGCCCATCGTGCCGAGCCAGCTTGAAATGAGAAAGTCCTGATCGTCCATGTCAAAATGGCGGGCCATCCATACCGTCACATTACCGACGTCAACCGATAAAACCGCGTCGTCAGCCACCGCATCTTGAAGCCTTGCGATCACCTGCTGCGGCTTGAGCGGATCGGTCGCTTTCTGTTCATCCTTTTCAATATGGTACCGCCATTTGTTCATATACTCTGTACAGCTTTCCAAAAATGACCGGTTTGTTTTACGTTCGATTGTCTTTGTCAGCTCTGCCAGGCCTGTTTTTGCATCGCATACGAGTCCTGCCGTAACCGGATAGCGCTTCCCGATTTTCGCAGGATCAGCGTCAAGCTGAATCGCCGGGGTATCTTCCGGCAGATAATCCCGATACGGAAACGAGGTCCCCAGCATGATCAAAAGATCGCATTCTTCCATCGCTTCAGACGCCGGCTTTGTCCCGATATGGCCGAGATTCCCGAGCACATAAGGATGGCGGTCTGGAACAACGCCTTTCGCCGGGAGCGTAATGATGATCGGCGCCGCTGCTTTATCTGCAAATTCCAGCAGCTCATATCCCGCTGATTTCATTCCTTTTCCGGCCAATATCACCGGCTGTTTCGCTTGATTGATCAATTGGGCGCACTGCAAAAGCTGGCTTTTTTTCGGCTGCAGTCCGCCATCGATATAAAGCGCCGACGTATAAGCAGGCTTCCGTTTGATTTTTTCCGCAAACAGGTCGTCTGATACGCTGAGGACGGCGACCCCTTTTTGGCTGTAGGCTGTCCGAATCGCCTGATTCAACAGGTCGGGGAGCGCTTCGGCTGAATGAACCTGCTGATTGAAAACAGATACATTCTCAAACATCCGCTCAAGACCGATTTCCTGAAACATATCCCTGCCGATTTCATTTGAGGCCACCTGCCCCGTAATGGCAAGCACCGGGACACCGTCCGCTTTTGCGTCATAAAGCCCGTTAAGCAGGTGAACGGCGCCAGGCCCCGCTATCGAAAGACAGACGCCGATTTTCCCCGTCAATTTCGCATCAGCCGCGGCAGCAAGAGCGGCTGTTTCTTCATGGCGCACCTGAATAAAGCGGAGGCTGTTTTTTTCATGCCGCAATTCATTGATCAATTCATTGATGCTGTCTCCCGGCATGCCGTAAATATGATCGATATTCCATTCCTTCAGCAGTTCTGCTGCTATTTTTCCTGCGGTTTTGTATGCCATATCACGTCCTCCTTCCTTTCTTCCTTCCTTACCACATTCCATTTTTGCTCAAACGTCCCCCTGCGAATCCAAACAAAAAAAGCTTGCAGAGATGTGTCTCTGCAAGCTTTTTCACTTTTTAAAATGGTATGGGAGCGTGGCGACGACGATGTCTTTTTTCCATAAAAGTCTCAGCCGCAGCAAAAATGCGGACTGATTGTGAAGAATGTTGTGCCAGCTTTTTTTCGGGATAAACTGCGGAACAAGAACCATGACAGAATAGTTGTAAGTCGCCGCTTTCGCTTCAACCGTTTCCAGAAATTTTTCCAAAGGATAGATCAGGCTCCGGTATGACGAATAAAGCGTGACGAGTCTGACGCCGTTGTTCAGCTCCTCCCATTTTTTCTCGATCTTTTTCTCTTCTTCTTTGTCAAATGATACATGGACGGCAATCACCTGATCTGACAAGGTCTTCGCGTATTGGATCGACTTTTCGACGACGCTTGTCACACCGGCGACAGGGACGATGACGATGTTTCCTTCGATCGGTTCCAAAGGCTTTCCTGTCATCCTAAGCTGCTCGCCGACCGCATTATAGTGCTTTTTCACCGCGTAGAAGACCCAGATGACAATCGGCATGAAGACGAGGATCGGCCATACTAGCGGAAACTTTGTAATGAACAATATCAGCAGCACGACGGCGGAGATCAAGGTGCCGATAGCATTGATCATCATTTTCCAAACCCAGCCGGCCGGCTTTTGCCTGATCCATTTCAGACACATGCCCGTTTGTGAAAGCGTAAACGGGATAAACACGCCGACCGCGTATAAAGGAATGAGATGCTCCGTCTGTCCGTTAAATAATAGAATCAGCAAGATCGATGCAAAACCGAGAAAGATGATCCCGTTTGAATAGCCTAAGCGGTCGCCTCTGACTGTAAACATTCTCGGCATGTATTTATCCCGGGCCAAATTAAACGCAAGCTGCGGGAAGGCCGAAAATCCGGTGTTTGCGGCCAATACTAAAATCATCGAAGTCGTCCCCTGTATGAAAAAGTAAAGGAATGACCGCCCAAACGTTTCCGAGGCGATCTGGGAAACAACCGTTTCCTCGCCTTTCGGCATGATGCCGTAGCCGAACGCAAGCCACGTGATTCCGGAAAACAGAACGGCGAGCAATATTCCCATCATCACAAGGGTATTTGCGGCGTTTCTTGGCGCCGGGTCTCTAAAAGCCGGTATCGCATTCGAAATCGCCTCTACCCCCGTTAGTGCGGAACAGCCGGATGAAAAGGCTTTGAGCAGGAGAAACAGGGACAAGCCGGCGACAGGCGTCCCGATGGCTGCATGCTCCGCCGGTTCGATTTGTCCGGTCAGCAGTTTATAGCCGCCTACCGCAATCAGAATCAAGAGCGCGGCAACGAACAGGTAGACCGGATATGCCAATATCGAAGCAGATTCCGTCAATCCGCGCAAATTTAATATCATGATCAGCAAAACAAGTACGACCGCGATCAGCAAGTGATATGGATGTAAAGAAGGGAGCGCTGATGTGATCGCATCGGTTCCCGCTGACACGCTGACCGCGACTGTCAAAATGTAATCGACGAGCAGTGAGCCGCCTGCGAGAAGCCCCGGATTCACGCCGAGGTTTTCTCTTGATACAACATAGGCCCCTCCTCCATGCGGATAAGAGAAAATGATCTGTCGATACGAAAGGATTAATGCCGTCAACAGAATCAGAACACCTACCGCAATCGGCAGTGAATACCATAATGCAGCCGCACTGACAGCCGCCAATACGATTAAAATCTGCTCTGTACCGTAAGCGACGGAAGACAGAGCATCTGAGGATAGTAAAGCAAGCGCCTTTGTCTTCGTGATCTTTTGTTCCCCAAGCTCTTTTGATTTCAAAGGCTTACCGATTAAAAAGCGCTTTATTGTACTGTACATGATCGACTTCTCCTTCTTTGCTGGTTATTTCCGTATTTTTTCACACAAAAAAGCACAGAGGCAAACAGCCCCTGCGGAATCGGCTTTATGTGTTCCCAGGTGATTTCCCTCTCTCTTAACGCTTACGAGGTTAGCTGACGGATTCGGGCTCATGAGAGTTTGCCCTACCTTTTAAAAGGATTCACCCCAAAAGGCAATTATATGCCCCTGATTGGTTCCCCCGCTCTTTTAGATTAAGCGATTTTGAAATATACGTTTTATAGAGAGATCATACTCCCGTTTATGTCTGTTGTAAATACTTTTTTGGAATAGGCTATGTTAAATATTTATGTAGATATTTGATAAAAACAAAAGTTCTGGTCAGAGATTAAAAAACTGAATCAGATGGAATAATTCGGAATAATTATTCATTCCATTTCGTCATTTTCTGCAAGCAAACCCGTATTAAGAAGGAAAAAATGAAGATGATTGCATTTGTGTACATGGAGCTTCAATAATGATCACAGTCGATGAAAAAGATGGATGTAACGATTTAATGGTGCGGCTACCAAATACCTTCACCATATTCCAATTCTTAGCTGCTGACGGGCAATGAAACCTATCACTCAATAAAAACGTATCAATATGAGAAATTCCACTGACCAACTAATGAATTGATTAACATATATAGAATAGGAAATTTATGGAAATGGGTTTATTAAATCGTTTGATAGAACAAGCAAAAAATCCAAAAGGGTTTATTGGTTCAATTATGTTGAGAATAATGAATACTGCTCATACCGGAATGAACAAATGGGCTTTAGATAAGTTAAGGATTAGAGAAGATTCGAAATTTTGGACATCGGTTCTGGAGGGGGCAAAACAATACATGCACTGTACATAATAACCGAATACGGAAAATTATACGGTATTGATTACTCAAAACAAGCAGAAACATGTAAAGTAAACATTCGTCAAGCAAGTGTCTCCGATATTCCATTTCCGGGAAATGCCTTTGATATCGTAACTGCATGTCAAACGCATTACTTTTGGTCTGATTTAGAAAACGATGTAAAAGAAGTATTTAGGGTATTGAAACAAGATGGAAAATTTATGATTCTTGCCGAGTTATACAACATCAATTACCATATGAAATCTTGTAAAACTACGGAGGAAATGAAACAATTATTCTTTATAAGCGTAGAATTCTATGAGAATAAGAATAAAGGTTGGCTATGTATTATAGGGTTTAAATAGTAGTGTTAGATGTAGAGAAATATAAATCATTTAAGCTTCATTTCGCGTTCGAATTCATCAAAGTCAGAAAACTAAAGTGAGGAAACGTTATGACACTAATCCTGCAAAATATCGACTATTTTTTAACCGTCCTCTTGACTGTTTTTTTCTTATTCAAATTCGTTGAAGAAATAAGAAATGAAAAGAGAATTCCTGTCATCATGATCTTTCTATGCATAAGTTTATATTTTTTGACGAAAACGTTCTTTGTGCTTCGTATCATGTTTAACTGATGAAGCCGTTTGATTTGGAATGATGGATCAGCACAAAACAACCTGCCGATTGGCAGGTTGTTTTGGTTATTGATCAAGCTTCAGCTTTTTCAGCTGTTCGGCGAGCGCGTTGTTGATCGGCTCGTCTTTGTTTTGTTTTTTCATATAAGTGTGTACATCGCGTTTTGATGCTTTTGAGTTTTTGTCGTTTGCTCTGCGTTTTTCAAATACGGAGAGCTTTTCGCGGTGGCCGCAGACGCATGCGAAGGTCTGGCCCTCCCCGTGGCCGCGCAGTTCCATGCGTTTATGGCAAACCGGGCAGCGGGCGTTGGTTTGTTTGGCGATTGTTTTTCTGTGGCCGCATTCCCTGTCCTGACAGACGAGCATTGTGCCGCGTTTTCCGTTCACTTTCAGCATCAATTTTCCGCATTCCGGACAGTGCGTGCCTGTGATATTATCATGCTTAAATTTTTGATCGCTGCTTTTGATTTCCTTGATCGTCTGCTTCGTGTACTCTTTCATTTCCTTGATGAAAGCAGAGGATTTCAGCTTGCCTTTTGCAATGCCTGAGAGCTTTTGTTCCCATTCCGCCGTAAGCGCCGGGGATTTTAAGTCTGACGGGACAAGCTCCAGCAGCTGTTTTCCTTTCGAAGTGATGAAAATGTCTTTGCCTTTTTTCTCGATCAGGAATGTATTGAACAGCTTTTCAATAATGTCGGCCCGGGTGGCGACCGTACCGAGGCCGCCCGTCTCTCCGAGCGTTTTGACGAGATTTTTTTCCTCGCCCTGCATAAATGCGGCCGGGTTTTCCATCGCGGACAGAAGCGTTCCTTCATTGAAGCGGGCGGGCGGTTTTGTTTCGCCCTTTGTCTCTGTCAATGAACGGACAGATAGCGTATCACCTTTTTTAAGCTTCGGAAGGGTTTGATCCTTTTCTTCCTCATCGTCATCTTCCTCAGCATAGTCATATACGGCTTTCCATCCTTGGGACTGAACGGTTTTTCCCTTGGCGGTAAACGTTTCTCCGCCGATTTCGGCGAGCACCTTTGTTTCTTCATATTCAAACGGAGGCATCAACACCGCGAGGAAACGCTTCGCAATCAGATCATAAAGCTTTCTTTCCTTATCGCTTAAAGCGCCGAGTGAAAGGGGTTCTTCCGTCGGAATGATCGCGTGGTGATCAGAGACCTTCGCGTCATTGACAAAGCTTTTGCCCGCTTTAATGCCCCGCTGCAAAATCCGGCTGACATGCTGGGCATACGGCTTGACCTGCATCCCTTCGAGACGGTCTTTCAACGTCGGAACGATGTCGTTTGAAAGGAACCTGGAATCCGTCCGCGGATAGGTGACCAGCTTGTGCTGTTCATAAAGCTTTTGCAAAACGGACAGCGTTTCTTTTGCGGAAAAGCCGAAGCGTTTATGTGCATCCCTTTGCAGCTCTGTTAAATCATAAAGGCCCGGTGCAAAACTCTTTTTCGCCGTTTTCTTCAAATCGCTAATGACGGCCGGCTTGCCTTGGAGCGCTTTGGCGAGCTGAGATGTCACAGACGCATTGAATGTCCGGCTCTGCTTCGTTTTTTTGTCCTGCCATGTCAGCGTCATGCCGTCAACTGCGGCGCGCAGGCCGTAGTAAGGAACTGGTTTAAAGTTTTTAATGTCTTCCTCTCTTTTGGCGATCATCGCCAATGTCGGCGTCTGCACGCGTCCGCAGGAAAGCTGGGCATTGAATTTCGTCGTCAGCGCCCTAGTCGCATTAATGCCGACGATCCAGTCCGCTTCCGCTCTCGCCACGGCTGAATGGTACAGATTTTCAAATTCTTTGCCGCTTTTCAGATTTTTAAATCCGTCTTTAATCGCTTTGTCTGTAACAGATGAAATCCATAAGCGTTTCAGCGGCTTGTTCACCTTTGCCTTTTCGATGATCCAGCGGGCGACGAGCTCGCCTTCCCGTCCCGCATCAGTGGCAATCACGATGTCTTTGACGTCTTTTCTGATCAGCTGCGATTTGACCGCCTGAAACTGCTTGCCCGTCTTTTTAATGACGACAAGTTTTAAAGGTTCAGGGATAATCGGCAGGTCTTCGAGGCGCCATGATTGATATTCCTTTCCATAGCCTTCAGGGTCTGCCAATGTCACTAAATGGCCGAGCGCCCATGTTACAATGTAGCGGTCCCCTTCAAGATAGCCGTTTCCTTTTTTATGACACTTCAGCACTCGGGCCAAATCCCGACCGACCGAAGGTTTTTCTGCTAAAACCACTGTTTTTGCCAAGTCTATCACTTCTCTTTCTTATTCATCCATCCTTTTATTATAACAGATGAAAAGGATTCATCCCTAACGTTCAAATTCCTTCGTTTTGATTTCTGAAAAAATAACATGTGTCACGGTTTGGGCGTAAGGGGATGTTTGGTTAATAAATTCTTCTATTTGCTCAAGGCTTTCGGCGTTTATTTTCAGCATATAACATGCCGCCCCTGCGATTCTGTAGCAAAATTCGATATTCGGAAGACGTTCAATATAAGTTTTGAACCTTTCATATTCACCGTTCTTGACCGTCGCTTCAATGATGCATGATACAGGGAGTCCGATCTTCTGATAATCGATTTCCAGCGTATATTTTTGAATGACGCCGAATGATTCAAGCCGCCTGACCCTTTCGGTCACAGACGGTGCTGAAAGGCTGACCTTTCGCCCGAGCTCCCTCATCGACAAACGGCTGTCTTTGTTTAATTCTTTGATAATCATAAGATCAAGATCATCTAATTTCATTTGAAAATCAGTCTCCTTCATTTCATTTCAATATTTAAATATTAACAGACATCCCTTTACAAATGAAATTCCTATTTTCGTTTGAGTTAGATATGATAATAGAGAGGTGATCAGAAATGACAAGAATTCAACCATCACAAAAAGGAGACACCCCGTTTCAGCTGCTGTTGGGATATTCAGACTCTCTGCTGTCAACTTGGACAGCCTTAGCTGACGAGCTTTCAGGGGACGGTTTTTTATCAAAGGAGCTGAAGGAGCAGGTGCGCAGAGTGCTGGCTCAGGGAAACGGCTGTGAATATTGCAAAGCAAAAGGCAAACCTGAAGCGTCAAATCTGGAAAAAACAAGTCTTGCCATGGGCTTTGCCGAAGTATTTCTTTCTCAAAGGCAACAGGTCTCAGACAGGCAGTTCGCTGTGTTGAAAGAGACGTTTTCCGATGAGGAGATCTCAGAACTGATAGCATTTATCTGTTTTACAACGGCACAGCAATATTTCGGGGCGTTAATGAAAATTCCGGCCGCAACATAACCGCAGGCCTGTTCTATTTATCCTTTTTTTAGTCTATATTATAGAGGTAATACTTAGATTAGAGGGAGGTATCACATGCTGCAAACGCCGATTGGACGCCTTCGCGCGATGGGTTTTATTGAAGGCATGTCACTGCTTATCCTGCTATTTGTCGCTATGCCTCTGAAATACTGGGCGGGCTACCCGATGGCCGTCACGATCGTCGGCTCGCTTCACGGCGGATTATTTATCATCTATCTGATTGTCCTTTTATATGTGACATTCACCTTGAGATGGTCGCTGAAATGGCCTGCCGCGGGTCTTGTCGTCGCTTTTATCCCTTTTGGAAACTTCCTTTATGACCGCGGACTCAAAACATTTGATCCATCATAAAAGATCCGCCGTTTGTTTCGGCGGATCTTTTCCATTTAAGACTCATCAAGAAATTGGTGCAAGGCTTCTTTATTTTGTTCTAGGTCTAAATCCAATACCGCTCCATATGTAGGATCGGTCTTATTTGTAAAGGAGCCGTCAACGGGGAGCCTGAAGCTTTTGGTTTCTTTCACGCTTCCTAAAATGTAGTCTTTTCCGGCGGAAAATAAAAACCCGTTCGGAATGTTTGTTTCAACATAAGGGTCGATGATTCCCAGGAGCTTCGGCAGCTTGGCGATATTCCCCATGCTCATTGCTTCTTTTTCCAGCTTTGAGAAGATTTCCTGCTGTCGTCTGACCCGTCCGAAATCACTTTCTCTATCATGTCTGAAGCGGACATATCCCAGCAGTTTATCGCCGTGGAGAATCTGTTTGCCCGGCTCTATCGTCGTGCCGATGCCGTAGGACATTTTTTTAGGAACGTCGACTTCGATTCCATCAGGTGCAATAGCGTCGACGATTTTGGCGAACCCTTTAAAGTCGACGACAGCGTAGTAATTGATGTCCAGGCCAAAGTTTTCCTTCAGCGTTTCGCGCACCAGCTCTGGGCCGCCGAATGCGTATGCCGCATTGATTTTTTGCTTGTCATGGCCCGGTATATCGACATAGCTGTCCCTCATGATCGAAATCAGTTTCGGCTGTTTTTGTTTTTGATTGTAATGGACAACCATCATTGAATCAGATCTTGAATGCTCCTCTCCCCTTGAATCAATTCCAAGCACAAGAATGTTCACTTCATCTAGGTCAGAGCCTTCTCCGTGGAATTCAAACTGACCGTCTTTTGTAAAGCTTCCGTCAGATTCGGATAGGCCTTTATTGTATTCATAGATACTGTATCCGGCTGCAGCTATGATGAGCAGCAGGAGAATGGTGAACAGCCGTTTTATGATTTTCCGCCGTTTTTTCTTTACTTTTTTGACTCTTACTCTTTTCACCCTATCCACTTTTATCACCGCCACAAATAGACTATCACAGGATAATACATCCGGCAATTAATAAAAGAAAGTTTGAAAGGGTTACCAGATCCCGAAAAAAGTCGTTTTCTCTTCTTTTGCTTACACATTGTAATAAAAATGATCAATATTAAACCATTCCGTCAGCAAAACACTACATCCATTTGGTCATCCATGCGATATAGTAAGAGGCGGGTATAAATAAAAGTTGTGCGAGAACCGTTCCTGTTACCCTCGATACTGCCATTGTGACCGAAGCCCACTTCAAATAGACATAGCTCCGCTTCCCTTTGGCTACATCATCGGCCAAAACCGACACCTTCGGATCAACAAACAGCGACAGAAGCATTGTCGCCACTCCGTTGACAAGCCCTGATGCCATGACAGCTGTAGTGCTCCTTTCAGGAACAAGCACGCCCGCATAAAGAGCGGCGAGCACCCCGATCGTATAAATTGCCGTAATGACCATATTTAACACAAACAGCCGTTTTGGAATAAAGCGGAATTGAAAATCTTTCACATAATGAAGGGTTGGTTTTTTCATATACCATCTGATGTTTTTCAGGTTTGATAGGCCCTTCCGAAACATTTGCAAAACCGATCCGTCTTGACCTGCCAGATGAATAATCGCCCTTGAAAAAACAGCCACAAACGTCGGCAAAAGGAGCATGCCGCAGATGGTGCCGACCGTCGAGCCGAAGATTAAAAACCGGAACTGCTGTCCGACGAGCGATAGCGCATCAGTCCCCGCGACATCGACAAGCTTTCCTGTGACAGGCTGCTGGATCATATTGGACATTCTTGACACGATCACCATAACGTTAAACAGCGACAGAGCCGATGCGATAAATCCGACTCTTGCGCCGGACAGCCTGGCTGCATAGGCCAGTGTTTCAATCGAATGAATCAGCAGCAAAAAAAAGAAAATTAAAAGCACCTTAGATGTTAAAAATTCCATTTTCGAATCCTCCAGTCTAATGTAAGACTATTTTAGAACAGAAAATGTTTCGCCATTTAAAAAACCGCTTCAGCAAAAGCCAAAGCGGTTTCCATTCATCTTATTCTTTTATATGAGCAAATAAATATTGTATATCATCTCCGCCAAGGCTGCGGATCATCAAGTTAGCATCTATTGTTCCGAGTGAAAGTAAACACCATGGAATTTCTGAAAACAAGACAACGAAAGCCCTACCTCTCAATCGTCCTTGCGGCTCCGAAGCCGCGCCAGTGTGAATTGTGAAACAAAAAGTCTTTTTTCCCTCTATCCTGTTAGGGGCGGTCAGAGGAAGAGAATAAGCACCTTCTAAGAAAGAAAAAAGAAGTTTACTTTCCATTTATTTGCTCTTTACGTGTTCCTAACTTGTATTATACTACAGTTCTTTACAAATGACAAACTGTTCAATACAGTGTTATAGATCAAGGATAACCGGCGTGCTTTTTCCTTCGTTCATCAGTCTGATTTCCGAAGGCTGGATTTCAAGCACGGACAAGTTCGGATCGTCTTTTCCGGCAAACCAGCGGCTGAGCTGCTCATTCCAGATCTGATCTTTCAGTTCTTTTGAGCCATTGATCTTTGCCTTTCCTTCGATTTCAAGATATGCATCGCCGAAGCCTTCGCCATCATAGCCGAGCAGCACGTGGACATTGGGATTGTTGTCGATTTCCTCCGCTTTGTGCGTTTCGACGCTTGTCGGGGTATAAAGGGTCAGTCCGTCGTGAAAAAAAGTCATGTAGCGGGAATGAGGCTTACCTCCTTTAACCGTTGCCAGCGAGCCGATTTTATGATGATCGAGAATATCGAGCACCTTTTGTTTGATTTGCTCCTGTTCCATTTTAAGGTCCCTCCTTATCATCGTATCCACTGTTACTTTTCCACATTGACCTGCAGATTAAACAATCAGGTTGATTACATATGATCCCGAAAAACGAAGGATATCGTGACGGCGCATCCAGACGATAATCAGCGGATGATTAAGAAGCGGCTCCGGAAAGCGCGTCTATCGATTCTAAGCAAACCATACAAGTGCGAAAAAACGATGGTCGCATTCGATTCTATTTTGCTGATCCCGGACGCCTGAACTTCTTCGGTTTTTGATAGCGCTGATTTGCGAGAAAAAAGCGAACGAGAGCTTCCTCCCATTCGCCTATATTCTCGGATCTGTAAAAATATCATGGCTGTCTGTGCTCGGTGAAGAAAATTCCGTAATCACCGCGCCTTCGTTTCCGGCCTTGAACCAGTGCTTTGTATTCGGCGGGATGGTGTACTGTTCACCCGGCGACAGCTGGATTTCGTGCCAGACGGTGAAATGCTCGATGTCTTCGCGTGGCGGAAGAACGGCTGGATCGGTGTTTTTTTCTCCTTCAACATATAAATAGACGTTTCCATAGCGGCATCTGAACGTTTCCTCTTTCCCTTTTTCTCCATTGACAGGCGGATGGCGGTGTTCCGGGCATGTTTGCTCAGGGAACAACACAAGCTCCTTGGCGCAGTAGCGGTCTGTATTGACATAGACGAACAGCTGGAGCCCGAGCTGTTCCGGCTTGTTTAAGCCGTAGTCCATGAGCTGGATGCGCTCCTTTTCCTCTTCTGTCAGGACGATTCCCGCTTTTTGATAATATTGATTGACTTCTTCTTTCGTCACCTTCACTGCTCTTTCTCCTCCTTATGTCGTAATGAAGTCGCCGCCGTTCACATGAAGGGTCTGACCCGTCATATAAGAAGAATCGTCTGATGCCAGCAGCACATAACAGCCGACATGATCTGCGGGCTGGCCCGGCCGTCCCATCGGTGTGTCCGTGCCAAATGCGGCCACTTCCTCTGCTGAGAAAGTCGACGGAATCAGCGGTGTCCAAATCGGCCCCGGTGCAACAGCATTGACGCGGATGCCGTCTTTCACCAGCGCCTGTGACATTGACCGCGTAAAGGCGTTGATCGCGCCTTTTGTTGCCGTATAGTCAATCAACTGCGGATTTCCGCGGTACGGGTTGATCGATGTGGTATTGATAATCGCGCTTCCAGGCTCCAAGTAATCAATTGCTTTTTTTGTGAAGTGGAAATACGAATAAAAATTGGTTCTAAACGTTCGTTCCAGCTGCTCGCCGGATATCTCTTTAATGCTGTCTTTTGGATGCTGTTCTGCCGCATTGTTGACAAGGATGTCGAGCCTCCCCAATTCCTTGACCGTCCGTTCAACCGCATCATTGCAGAAGGCTTCATCACCGACATCGCCAGGCAGCATCAGGCACTTGACTCCTTCTTGTTCAATCCGCGCTTTCGTCTCCTGTGCATCTTCATGTTCATTCAAGTAGACGATCGAAATATCCGCGCCTTCTTTGGCGTAAGCAACAGCCACCGCTCTGCCGATTCCGCTGTCGCCTCCCGTAATGAGCGCGACTTTCCCTTTCAGTTTATCCGTTCCTTTGTGGTTATCATGTTCATAAACTGGACGGGGTTTCATCACGCTTTCGATCCCGGGCTGGCGGTCCTGCGTTTGCGCCGGTTGTCCATCTGTTTGCCGATTGCGCAAATCCATCATTGATTCCTCCTTTTTACGACATGATACTTCACCTTTAACCGTGCGGCATCTTGAATAAACATGCGTGTATGCAGGAAACAGAAAAAGCCCCGGATCATCGTCCGAAGCCTTTCACCATTTTTTGTCTCGTATGAATGTGTGAAACAACATGTTCAGCCTTCTGTAGAGAAGCTCGGCATCTCCCGTTCCATATGCGGCCAGGCTGTCGGCGCTTTCAATGATCGATGAGCTGATGCAGCTCAACAGTTCAGATCCTTCAGGTGGAATATCGTCGGGCGCCAGCATGATCAGCATCCGTTTCATTTTGATAGAGCTTCCGTCCATCGCTTTAATGTCATACGGCTTTGTCAGATCAACGGCTTTAAATAATGGAATGTTTGCTGCTTCGTTTTTTAAATGAAACAGTGCGAACGATGTGCCCGGTATGCCGAGGCCCCCTTGCGCTTCTCGACTGAGCAGCCCCTCTGCCATTTGTCCGGCGTCTCTGATCAGACCTTGCTCTTCAAGCAGCAGGCAAACGCGTTCAACCGTCTGTACATGGCTCTCTGCCGTCTTCACTACTTCAACCGTAAAATGGCTGACAATATGCCGTATCGCGTTTGCGTAATGGCTGATTTTTTCCGCTACGGCGAGCATATCCGGAAATGGCGCGGTTTTTTTTTGTTCGGCCCGCCTTTTCTGAAGGATCAGCGGAATTTTCCGTGTAAGCTGATGCTTGACTTGTTTTACGTCTTCTTCATCAAGGAGCGGGCTGACGATGACGTAGTCGATTCCTTCGTACGGAATCTGAACGGTGGACACGATGATGTCATATGCAGCCGTATCCTTCGTTTTCAGCTCCATCAATGAAGAAATGTCAAAAGACGCGATTTCCGGAAGCTCTTTTTTCAGCCTGGAAGCGAGCATTTTGGATGACCCGATTCCGCTCGAACAAATGACAAGGGCATTGATGTTGATTTCCCCCTTGTTCATTTCAAGCACAGATCCGAAGTGGAGAACGATGAACGCAATCTCTTCATCCGGAAAATACGTATCCGGGAAAAACCGTTCGACCCCTTCCTCAATCGCCATATATAAAAGGAAGTAATCCTTTTTGATCTGCTCTTTTAAAGGGTTGTGAATCAACATTTTTTCTTTGATGCGGATGATGGCCGGTTCAAGGTGGGCGATCAACCCTTCGTAGAGTGACTGATTGTCATTGAGATTAACGCCCATTTTTTGCGAAATGAAATCAATCAGTTTTTTCGTGCGCAAAGCGGTGTCAAGCTCGATGTCTTCCGCTCTGTAGTCCGTTTTATAGCTTCGATTGGCGCTTCTGAGGTGCATCGTGATATAGCCGGCCTCGGCATCGGGGATCTTCACGTGAAACACTTCTTCAAGCGATTTGGCAATTGTGAGGGCGAGCTCAAATTCTTTCGTGTGCTTCAGCTCAGCCAATTCTTCTTCGTTCATATTGATCACTTCGCCGAGCTGAATCCGTTCCACCGCAAATGTCAAATGGACGACAAGGGCGATATACGCGCTGTCGGAAAGCGAAAGTCCGTGCTGTTCTTTGGCCTGTGACAGCACTTTTTCCGCCTTGAGCAGCTTCCCCCTGCTGACAACTCCGAATATTTTTTCCGATGTCTGGTTTCTTCCTTTAATGTTCATTTCAATGGTTTCCAAAAATTGCTGCACATCAAGCTTGTCTGCCATTAAATTCCCGACGATTTTTCGCTTTGCATCTTCAGGGCCCCTCAATTCGATCCCATAGCCTCTTTTTCTGATCAAAGAAAGGCCGAACGGAGCGATCCAGTTCTCCAGTTCATCGAGGTCATGGCTGATCGTTGCGGCGGTCACCTGCAAATCGTTTGCGATCGTATAAAGCTTGATCGGTTCTCCGGATTCAAGCATGGCACATAAAATCAAGAGCTTCCGTTCATCTGAGGTGTATTCGACATGGCTGTCATTTGAAAGATCGTGTAATAGCCGCTGCTTATCACGGGAAGGCCCGACGAGCTTTAAACCTTTGCCAGGCTGTTTATCGAGCTGAAAGCCGTACGCCTCAAGGACGGATTTAACCGCTTTCAGCTCACGGTGAACGGTTCTCGTACTGACCTCAATATAATCCGCGATTTCGCCGACTTTTACATAACGGTTTTGATGTAAAAGATATTTAATGAGTTTTTGTTCCCTTGCTGTCATGTACATAAAGCGCCCTCCGGTGATTGTTGATTTTCGCGGTAAGCCTCATGGGGATGCTGCTGGGGAGAGAGTGGTAATCCTATCATAAAACGCTTACAGAAAATCTTCAATTCAAGCTAATAAAATTTTCGATAAATTTCTCTGTAATATTATGAAAAAATTGGATCATCGATAAATGGAAGCACCAGCCGGCTGCCGATGCTTCCAGGTTATTTTGTCTATTTTCCCGCTCCTTGATCCAGGTTCCGGGTTTGTTATTGTCTATTCTTTACATCTAGCATTTTTCATGTTGATCCACATGTTTTAAAATCAGCGGCACTAAAGGGTTGTCATTCTGCAGGCCGCATACTTCGCGAAGAACTTCTTGATAGCCTTTTTCCCTGATCATGATTTGCAGCTGAACAGCTTCCGGATCATCCGCGAAATCGAATTGAAGCGCCCGGGCAATTCCTTCGGCTAAATGAACGGGCTTATATCCGATTCCGTTCAGCTTTTGGGCGGGCCGGATCAGGCGGTCATGTTCGCCAAGCTTGCGGAGCGGCGATCTTGCCACACGGGTGATGTCATCTGAGATAAATTCATTTTCAAACCGGCCGATGATTTTCTGTATATAGCGCTGATGTTCTTCTTGTGTAAAGCCGTATGTCTGGATCAGATAGTGCCCTGTTTCTTCAAGTGCGCAGGTTACCATTTGTCTGACTTCCGGATGGCGGACGGCATCTTTAATCGTTTTGAGGCCTTTTTGATAGCCGGCATAGGCCGCAATCGCATGTCCGGTATTGACGGTGAACAGTTTTCTTTCAATATAAGGTGCAAGGTCTGATACATACATCACCCCTTGAATATCAGGCGCTCCCCCGACAAATGCGGTTTTGTCGACCGCCCATTCGAAAAAGGGTTCGACAGACACTTTCAGCGGATCATCATGCTGCTGAATCGGCACGATCCGGTCTACTGCGGAATTTGGAAAACCTACCCTCTTTTGAAGCGCTTCCTGCTCTTCTCCGCTTAAATAAGTGAAAATCTCTTCTTTTAAATGGCTGCTTCCGCCGATCATATTTTCACAGGCTATGATATTTAAAGAGCTTTGATTGGTGTTGAGGCGCTTCTTCAGCCCTTCTGCCAAAGGCTTTGCGATCAATTTCAAAACCGATGGCCCCACGGCTGTCGTTACAAGGTCGGCCTTTGCGATCAGTTCATATAATTCGTCAAGCTCCTTGCCGCTGTTGATCGCTCTGACGGGGCCGATGATGTCCGTTTGCCGCGATTCATCGGCGAGCTCGACCGTATATTTGCGTTTCTCATTCAATTCATTGATGACCGCCTCATTCACATCTGCAAACACGACTTCATACCCTGATCTCGTGAGCAGGGCTCCGATAAAGCCCCGGCCGATATTGCCAGCACCGAAATGTAAGGCGATCATAGCTGGCCACCTTCTTCAAATACCGCCATCAATTCGTCTTTATCCTTCGCATTGATTAAGCGTTCGACATTGTCCTCTTCAGAGCAGACGATCGCAATCTTTGAAAGAATGTCCAAATGTTCATCATTTTTTCCGGCAATGCCGAAGACCACTTTCGCTATGTTTCCATCTCCGTATTCAACGCCATCAGGAATTTGAATGACCGAAATTCCGGAATGGAGCACTTCCTGCTTTGCGTCCTCTGTGCCGTGCGGAATGGCGATCGCGTTTCCCATGTAAGTGGAAGATACGTTTTCTCTAGCAAACATCTTTTCTATATAATCAGCCGTCACATAGCCGGTTTCCACAAGGGCCTCTCCGGCAAGACGGATCGCATCTTTTTGCGAGGCGGCAGATTGGTTTAAGTAAATGTTTTCTTTTGCGAGTACTGGTTTCATTGGGACATCACTCTCTTTCAAACAATGTTTTTCGTGGGCCTGTTGGAACAGGCCCGCAGCTTGGTCAAATCGGTTATTGATTGAGCTGATCGATCAACTCGTCATACCTTGGACTATTGAGGAAATTTTCCACCGAGATGTGCCTTGCGTTTGGAAGCTTCGCCTTTGCACGCTCGGTCAAGTCTTTATGTGTGATAACGATATCTGCATCATCCGGCAGATTGTTAATCGAAGTATTAGAAACCTCAATATCAAGTCCGGCTTTTTTCACCTTATTTCTCAAAATGGAAGCGCCCATTGCACTTGAGCCCATGCCGGCATCACAAGCAAAAATGATTTTGCTGACATCTTCCGCTTTGATTTGCGCTTCTTCCGCTTGTTCTTGTTCAGCCGACGTCAGAGCGGAAACGGCTTGGCTTTTCTTCCCTTTCATTTGCTGCATTTTTTCAGCAGCCGCTGTTAAATCATCTTCTTCGGCAGCTTTTGACGTCCTGAGAATGAGGGCCGCCACAATGAATGAAACAGCTGCTGCAACAAGAACGCCCAAGATAATGCCGATGTGGTCTCCTTTCGGCGTCATTGCCAGAATCGCAATGATGCTTCCTGGTGAAGGAACAGCGGCGAGTCCTGCGTTAAAAATGGAGAACGTCAGCACACCGCTTGCCCCCCCGGCAATCGCCGCTAAGATTAAAAGCGGCTTCATCAAAATGTAAGGGAAATAGATTTCGTGAATTCCACCGAGAAAATGAATAATTGCTGCCCCTGGGGCGGTTTGCTTCGATGTACCTCTGCCGAAGATCATGTAGGCCAAGAGAATGCCCAGTCCAGGTCCCGGATTCGCTTCAAGCAGGAATAAAATCGACTTTCCCGTTTGTGCGGCCTGTTCAATTCCAATCGGGCTTAAAATTCCGTGGTTGATCGCATTATTCAGAAACAGAACTTTTGCCGGTTCGACAAAGATGCTCGCCAGCGGAAGCAAATTGGCATTTACGATCACTTCAACCCCGGCTGCCAGTGTTTTATTCAAGCCGAGTACAACCGGACCGATCGCGAAAAACGCGAGGACGGTCAGAATAAATCCGAGGATTCCGGCCGTAAAGTTGTTAATGAGCATTTCAAAGCCTGAGCGAACCTTATCCTTAAAGAGCTTGTCTACCTGTTTGATCAAATAGCCGCCAAACGGTCCCATGATCATGGCGCCCAGAAACATCGGGATGTCTGCTCCGACAATGACCCCGATTGCCGCCGTTGCCCCGACGACGCCGCCGCGGTGATCGTACACCATCTTACCGCCGGTATAGGCGATCAAAAGCGGAAGCAAATACTTGATCATCGGGTCCACCAATGTAGCCAGCGCCTCGTTTGGCATCCAGCCTGACGGGATAAATAACGCGGTAATGATTCCCCAGGCGATAAATGCGCCGATATTCGGCATGATCATGCCGCTTAAATGGCTCCCGAACCGCTGAATTTTCACCTTTACATCTGATTGTTGTTTGTCTTGCATTGCATAACCCTCCTTTATTGTCCTTTCGATTGCATATAAAAAATAATGTCGAATAATGTCGGCCTTACCTTTATGTTAAAACGCTTACACCCCTTGTCTCAATTGAAAGAAAGCGCTGTTTTGTCATAGGCGGTGTGACAAAATTTAAGAGACTGATTTTCCAGTATGTCAGCAGATGCCGCTCTTCATTCCCCGAAGCCGCTTATGAAGGCATAAAAAAAAGACCTTCATAATCAGAAGGTCTTTCTTTCATCAGCTTTTTACCGGTTCATAGCCGGAAGCTCTCAGTTTTTCCGCTATGGCTTCATATCCCCTGCAGTTCGGATGAACGTTGTCAAAGGATAAATATTCTTCCTCATGTCCTTTAAACACCGAATACGTGTCAACCACCTTGATGTGCGGAGCTGACTCCAACTGCCTTAAATGACTGTTAAAGCTCAAGATCCATTTTTCCGCCAATTCGATTTCAGGAAAAGGATTATATAAATTGAGCAGCCGGACAAAATAGCGTGGATTCTCTTCTCCTTTGATGTCTTTAATCTTTTTCAGCATGGCTGAATAGTTTTCCTGACAGTGTGAGGAAGCTTCCAAAAATACATGTTCATCCTTTTCCTGTTCATAATCATCAAGAGATTGAAGCAGATCGTTCCCGCAGCCCGTTATCGTGATGGCCTCCGCCTTTTCGAGTTGGTCTCTGATGAAAGGCTGGTCAAGCATACTGAGGATTTCGGCCGTTTTAAGACCCGATTTAGCGAACACCGCCAATGAAACATGCTGTTTGATGTCTGCTTCCATCTTCCTTTTATAGCGCAGAACAAATCCCGGTTCAAAAAGACCGGCGCCGACCCCGACGGTTAAGGAGTCGCCGAGAGCCGTATAATGAAGTGCCATATCCTCTCCCCCTCTGAAATTGCCGTTTCACTCGCGCATACGATATATGTACTCGCCAGAGGGGGAAAAGGATACTGCTTTTTCTTTTAAAAACCTAATTTCCGGGAAATGTCAAGCGCTGCCTGTTTTACTCTCTCTGTCAAATAGGGGAGCCGGTCTTTCTGAAAGCGGGCTTCAAATCCGGCGATGCTGATGCCGGCTGCGACTTGGCGCTTATGGTTGAATATCGGCGCGGCGACGGCGGACGTATAGTCTTCAAGCTCCGAATGGCTGACAGTGACGCCGTTTTGATATGATTCATCCAGCACACGGGCAAGCTCGTTCTTATCGCGGATCGTTCCCGAGGCGATCGGCACCAGTTCTGTTTTTCCGATATACTCCTCCCGCTCCTCCCGCGGGAGAAATGTCAAAATGCTTCTCGCACAGGCACCGGCGTATAATGGGGACCGCCTGCCAATCGCGGTGTAAAGGCGGACCGTTTGCGTGCCTTCGATTTTTTCTATATACATGGCCTCATTTCCGTCTTTGACGATTAAATGGACGGCTTCATCCACGTCATCGCGCAGCTGTTCCATAATGGGCAAGGCGATCTTCCGGATATCAAGCCTGTCAGAGACCAGCTGGCCGTACTGTAAAAACAGGAGCCCCAAAGCATACATCCCGTTTTCATCCCGATCCAGAAATCCCATGTCTTCAAGAGAGCACACCATCCGATAAACAGACGTTTTCGGCATGCCTGTAAGCTCAATCATGTCATTGAGCGACAGCTTGTCTCTCGTCAAAAACAGATTGAGCAGGGCCATTGCTTTGACAACCGTTTTATTCTTGCTTTCCAATCCCTTCCCCTCCTGATACACATCATACCATGGATTCAAGCTTAATTCTGGCTGCAAGTTCAACGATTTTTGTCTCTCTTTCAATGAATAGCCTTTCCGCTTCATATACAGAAACAGGCTGAAATTGCACCTGCTCTCCCGGCATCATCTGGGTGACGGCAGATCGATCGGCAGAGATGATATGAGCGATGCGCGGATAGCCGCCGGCCGTCTGCCTGTCTGCGAGAAGAATAATCGGATTGCCGTCGGGAGGCACTTGGACAGTCCCGAAAGTTACGGCTTCAGAAATCATTTCTAGCGGGCTCTTTAGTTCAAGCGGTTCCCCTTGCAGACGGTACCCCATCCGATCGGATTTTGCCGTCACACGGAATGCATCGGCAAAAAGCCGTTCCTGTGAAGCCTCTGTAAAATGATGGTACTGGCCGCCTTTGATGACGCGAATTACCGGATTTTTCTTCAGCGGAAGGAAATAATGGCGATTGACAGCCCAGTTCGGCGCCGCAAAACCGCAGGCTGTCATTTTTGTTTTCAGCCTGTCTTTCATATTTTCCGATAAAGGCGTGCTCTCTCCGAAGGTTAAACGGTTTCCCTTTTCCAGGGGCCTTCCCTGGTGGCCGCCGATTCCCGCTCTTACATACGTACTTTTGCTGTTCATGACAGACGGAACGTCAATTCCACCGGCGATTGCCATATAAGCGCGGCTGCCCCGCTTGCACATTCCGAAATTCAAAACGCTTCCTTCTTTGATCAAGATCGGCCGCCACAGCGGCACTTCCTCATCATCAATCATCAGTGAAAAATCCGCTCCCGTAACCGCTATCAGCGCTGTTTCGGCAAAACGGAGAGACGGGCCGGGGCCCATCAGCGTCACTTCAAGAGCCGCTTCATCCCCGCTGTTTCCGACAAGGAGATTGGCAAGGCGCAATGAATCCGTATCCATTGCGCCGCCTACGATGACGCCGTATTTTTGAAATCCGGTTCGCCCGAGATCCTGGACGGTCGTCAGAAGCCCCGGCTTCAACACTTCTATGCTCACGATTCTCCCTCCTTTAATCTGTCATACTCTTCTTCTGTCACGCGGACAAACGTTACGATATCCCCCGCCTTAAGCAGGCTCGGTGGCTGTTGGTAAGGCCGGAATAAATCAAGGGGCGTGTTGCCGATCAGCTGCCAGCCGCCAGGTGTTGATAACGGATAGACGCCTGTCTGCTTGCCTGCGATGCCGACAGAACCGGCCGGAATAGACGTTCGCGGCGAAGACCGGCGCGGAGCCGCTATTTTTTCAGACATTCCGCCTAAGTAAGGAAATCCCGGCGCAAAGCCGATCATATATACAAGGTATTCCCCCGATGTATGAATCTCAATGACCTCTTCAGGCGTCAGGCCATTGATTCGGGCAACTTCCTCCAGATCGGGGCCGAAGCTGCCTCCGTAGCACACGGGAATTTCTACTGTTCGTTTCGCGGTTTCTTCTTCAGCAGTCATCTCTTTGAGGCTTTTCTTCATGAAGGCTTTTACCTTTTCATAAGGAGAGTTACATGCGGAGCCTTTCATTTGTTCATGAACTTTTAATGGGTGGTAAAAAACTGTCAAGCTCGTGAAGGCCGGCACACATTCGATAAAACCGGGAAACGGATGGTTTTCAATATGCTTGGTCAGCGCACCGATCAGGCGGTGCGTCCGCTCATTGATTTCCGTTCCAAGCTGAATGAGGACCGCCGAATCTCCAAGCGGTGTTATCTTTGCATCAAATAGATTGTTCAATTCTACATCACCTTGCCTTTCATCCCCCAAAAATCAAAAATCAATACAGAAGCACTGCCCCGTATTGATTTGAAATCGATTATAAAACGCCAAACTGTTCATCACGCACGTCCGTGATCAGCATATGCCCCGGCGCATGCGTAATGACCAGCTCCGGCTTGACATGCATCGCGACAGCCTGAGGCGTGACACCGCATGCCCAAAATACCGGAACCTCCCCTTTATGAATCGTAACCGCATCGCCGAAGTCGGGTTTTGCAATGTCTTGAATACCGATGGCTTCGGGATGTCCGATATGAACCGGCCCGCCGTGGACGGCCGGAAACCTTGATGTGACCTGGACGGCGCGCACCGTCTGCTCTTCCGGAACCGGTCTCATGCTGACGACCATCGGACCTTGAAAACGGCCGGCCTTTACACAAGGAATATTGGTTTGATACATCGGGACATTCCGGTTCTCTTCAATGTGTCTGACAGGAATTCCGTTGTTTAATAACGCTTGCTCAAATGTAAAGCTGCAGCCGATCAAAAACCCGACCATATCATCCTCCCATAAAGAGGTGATATCGGTCACTTCATCGGCCAGCTCCCCCCTGCGATACACGCGGTATTTTGGGAAGTCAGTCCGAATATCAGCGCCAGGCGCTACAATCGATGGAACGGGAGATCCCGGTTCCGTTACGTCAAGTATCGGACACGGCTTTTGATTTCGCTGGCAAAACAGAAGAAATTCAAAAGCCAGCTCCTTTTTTAAAATAACCAAATTTGCCTGGGTGTAGCCTCCGGCCATGCCGGCAGTCGGCCCTGAAAGCTCGCCGCTCCGAATCAAGCCGCGGACTTCTTCAGGCCGCATCGCATTCAAGTTTTGCATATTTGATCATCCCCATAATTTAGGAATTTCATTGATCAGCGTATAGCCGCCCATTATCGCCATGACTATGACGACGGCAATTCCCGGAACGGTAAGCCAGATCGGATGTCTGTAATCACCGACGATGTTCTTTTTATAAGCACCGATTAGAAGTGCGCCCAGAGCGATCGGCAAAATCAAACCGTTTAAGGCGCCGGCAAGCACAAGCAGGTTGACCGGTTTTCCAATGGTTACAAAGCAAAGCGTGGAAATCACGATAAATGCGATAATAATGCCCCGCGAATTTTTTTCGATTTTAGGAGAAAATGTTTTGAAAAAGGATACGGATGTATAGGCCGCACCGACGACAGATGTAACGGCTGCCGCCCACATGACGATTCCGAACATTTTAAAGCCGATATTTCCGGCAGCCAGCTGAAAAACTGAAGCAGGAGGGTTGTCCGGATTAATATGCAAACCCTTTGATACAACGCCAAGAACGGCCAAAAACAGGGCAATTCTCATAACGGATGTAATGAGGATACCGGAAACAGAGCTTTTCGTCACTTGAGAAATCGCGTCTTTTCCTTTGACTCCGGCATCAAGCAGACGGTGCCCTCCGGCAAATGTAATATAGCCGCCGACAGTTCCGCCGACGAGCGTCACAATCGCAAGGATGTCGATTTTTTCAGGCATGACCGATCTAGCCAGCGCTTCTCCCGCAGGCGGATTCGTCGTAATCGCCACATAAACGGTCAGCAGAATCATGACGGCTCCCGCAATAAGGGTGAAGCGGTCCATCGCTTTTCCGGCTTCTTTAATGGCAAAAATCAAAATCGCAATGACGGCGCTGATCAACGCACCCGTCTGAGGAGTCACGCCAAATAAAACCTGCAATCCCAGTCCGGCGCCGCCGATGTTTCCGATGTTGAAAGCAAGTCCGCCCAACACGACGAGGGCTGCGACAAAATAGCCAAGTCCCGGAAAGACGAGGTTGGCGATTTCCTGCCCCCGTTTTTCAGAAACAGCAATGATTCTCCAAACATTGGTTTGAGCGATAATATCTAAAATAATGGAAACTAAAATGACAAACCCGAAGCTTGCGGCCAGGTTTTGCGTAAATACTGTCGTTTGGGTCAAAAATCCGGGTCCGATGGCTGATGTGGCCATTAAAAAAGCCGCACCCAATAATAACGTCCAGTTGCTTGAAGTTGTTTTTGTTTTTTTGTTTTGCTTCAAATGGCATTCCTCCTTTTGACTGTATCATGTTGAAAAAGCTTGTATGTTGATGTCTGCCTGTTCGAGTTCTTTGCGGATCTTTTTCGCAAATTGGAGGGCATGTGCGCCGTCTCCGTGAATGCATATCGTATCAGCCTTGAGAGTGACATCCGTCCCCTGGCGGCTGCGGACTTTCCCTTCTTTGACCATTCGGATGACCTGGCGGACGGCCTCATCATCATCTTGAATCAGCGCATCAGCCTGTGTACGGGATGTCAATGTTCCGTCTTCCTGGTAAGTACGGTCGGCAAACACTTCATGGGCCGTTTTCAGACCGAGTTTTTCTCCGGCGCGGACGAGTTCGCTCCCCGCCAGACCGAACAGGATCAGCTCTGGATCGATATCGTAAACCGCTTGAGCGATCGCATCCGATAACTCCCTGTTTTTTGCCGCCATATTGTAAAGCGCTCCATGAGGCTTAACATGCTGCATGGCAATACCTTCTGCTTTTAAAAAACCGGAAAGGGCGCCAATTTGGTAAACAACGAGATCATATGCTTCCTCAGCCGTGATCGCCATATTGCGCCGGCCGAATCCGGCTAAATCCGGAAGCCCGGGATGAGCCCCGATTTGAACCCCTTTTTCCGCTGCCATAGCGACGGTTTTCCTCATGACGCTCGGATCGCCTGCATGAAACCCGCAGGCAATATTGGCTGATGTAACAAATGCCAGAATATCTTCATCCAACCCTATTCGATAGGCGCCGAAGCTTTCTCCAAGATCACAGTTCAGATCAACAAGATTCATCGAATCCCCCCTATTGATTCGTGCACGATTCGTCGAATTTTAGTACTTTCCCCTTTTTGTTCCGATTATCGGAACATTAATTCCGAATAATCAAACTTAAGGTTGATTATAACAGGGATTTGTTGTCTTGGCATCAGTTTGTTAGAAAAGCTCACATAAAATAAATCGATTTGACTAAACATCATCCTGCCTAAAAGACCGTTTTTTCCCGCATTCCCATGGATGTTTGCTTATTTTATCTCGAATTCAATTTTTTTATATGTTGATTGTACCCATAAAAAAAAGAGCCGCTTTTCGGCCCTTTTTCATATCACGCCAGCACCCAATGCCTGATCGCTTTGGCGACGCCATTTTCATTATTTGTATCTGTAATCCAGTCCGCCGTTTCTTTGACGATGTCCTGGCCGTTCCCCATTGCAACGCCGAGCCCCGCTTCCTTGATCATGGCGATATCATTCAAGCTGTCGCCGACTGCCATGACATTCTCCATCGTAAAGCCGAGACGCTCGGATACTTTCGCCAAAGCCGCCGCCTTATTGATGCCGATCGCATTGACTTCGATGTTGGTCGGGCTGGAATTGGTGACTTCCAGTTCTTTGTTCTTTTTCAGCGCCTCCAGTACAAGGCTTCTTACGTCATCATCGGGTATATCAAACCCGAATTTCAGCCATTCATACGAATGGATATCTTCGGGAAATTCGCCTCTCCATACTTTATCAACGCTCGCCGCCCAAAAATCGGTGTTATGCAGATTCCGTAACTCCCACATCATTTTCACATGATCCGGATGAAGGAGCTGTCGTTCGACCAGCTGAAATGAGGAATCCCAGATTTCACTGCCGTTTGCGGTAATCAGAAAAGAAGACAGTTCCAGGGATTCCGCGAATTCCCTGCACGTCATCAGCGTCCGGCCGGTACTGAGCACGACATAAACCCCTTTTGCCTCGGCTTCTTTTATCGCTTTCCGATTTTCTTCCGAAATGGTCTGTTCATCATTCAATAACGTCCCGTCCATATCCAGTGCAACAAGTTTCACATCTTTTTGATTGATTGCCACGATATAAGATACCTCCACTTTTTTTAGGCTCCTTATATTCTAATATAAAAACCGGCCAGGACAAAGAAACCAGGATAAAAGGCGGTATGATTTATGCTTCAGCTTTCGGATCTGAGTCCCTCCGTTTTTCGTGTTGAAAGCCGAACAACACGAGAGCAACTGCAACAATCGCCAAGCCAATTGCTACGCCCGCCGGGCCGAGAAGCTTCACTGCATTCCCCAAAACAATGCCCGCCGCCGCAAAATCGGTATCGGAAAACGTCGTATTCGCAAAGCCAAAATCGCCAAGAACCGGCAGCAAAGCGACAGGGAGAAATGTAATGATCAATCCGTTGGCAAAGGAACCAAGGGCGGCTCCCCGAATGCCGCCGCACGCGTTTCCAAACACGCCGGCAGAGGCTCCGATAAAGAAATGAGGAACCACTCCGGGAAGAATGACGATAGAGCCGGAAGCGCCAAGGATGAACATGCCGGTGATTCCTCCCAAAAAACTGCAAAAAAATCCGATCAAAACGGCGTTTGGCGCATATGGAAAAATAATCGGGCAATCAAGCGCCGGCTTAGAATCAGGGACAAGTTTGTCTGATATTCCTTTGAAGGCCGGAACAATTTCGGCAAGCACCAGCCTTACGCCTGAAAGAATGATAAACACGCCGGCCGCAAATGTGACCGCCTGTATCAGTGAGAAGACAAGGTAATGCGTCCCAGCGCTCAGCTCGCTCTCTACATAAGCCCGGCCGGCAAAAAAAGCGATCAATACATATAAAACAGTCATCGTAAGCGCAATGCTGACAGAGCTGTCCCTTAGAAACCCCAGGCCTTTTGGAAAACGGATATCTTCGGTTGAACGCGAGCCTTTCCCGGCCGCTTTTCCGATCAAGCCCGATATCGCGCAGCCGATCGCAGAAAAATGACCGAAAGCGACTTTGTCATTGCCGGTTATGTTTCTCATAAAAGGCTGTACGAAGGCAGGAAAGATGCCCATCATCAGGCCGAGGGCGATCGAGCCGGCGACGACCAGCAGCGGGCCTTTCAGTCCTGCCGCGATAAGAATGACGGCTATCAGACAAGCCATGTATAAGGTGTGGTGCCCTGTTAAAAAAATATAGGTAAAGCTTGTGAAACGGGCGATCAGGATGTTGGACAGCATACCGAAAAACATAATCAGGGCGATCGCCGTTCCGTATTCTTTGAGCGCCATCGCGACAATCGCTTCATTATTCGGAACAACGCCGTTTACATGAAAAGCCGCCTGAAACATTTTTCCAAACGGTTCCAGTGAATCGACAAGAATACCGGCGCCTGCAGAAATGACGATAAAACCCAAAAATGATTTCGTCGTTCCTTTTACAACTTCATTGGCGGGCTTTTTCTGCAGAATAAGGCCAATCAGAGAAATTACCGCTATTAGAACGGCAGGCTGACTCAGCATATCTATTATCAGCTTTAATGATCTTTCCCCCATCTGTTTTACAACACTCCCTTATCCTGCAATGTTCTCAACAATTTTGTCTTCAGTTCATCCAAATCAATGATACTGTCAAGCACGACGACTTCCCCCAAGTGGGAAGCTCCTTCTGCAATATCTTTTGCAACGACAAACAGATCAGCCTGATCTCGGGATGCTGAACTCAAATCAGAATGGCTTACGTCAATGCCGGCTACTCCGAGCTCCGTTAACAAATCGCGAATATTCATTTCCAGCATAAAGCTGCTTCCAAGTCCTGATCCGCAGACCGCCATGATTTTCATGATTTCCCCTCCCGTTTTAGTTGGTTGAATAGGCTTTTATTACACTCCTGACCTGTGCCAACGACTCGGTTTCTTTTAACAGTTCCTGATTGTCTTTTTTGCTAAGAAGGCGCGTTAATTGAGAAAGCGCCTTCAAATGAGTGGTATGGTCAATGGCCGCGATACAAAATAAAAGCTTTACAGGATATTGTTCATTATTCAAGAAATAGACGGGTTCTTTCAGTTTCAGCAGACTCATCCCCACATGATTCACCCCCATTTCAGGCCGCGCGTGGGGGATGGCAATCTCCGGGCCGATGATCATGTAAGGGCCCAGTGTTTTGACATTGTCGATCATGGCGTCTATGTAATGTTCCTTAATCAGTTCCTGATCAAGCAAAGGTTTTGCGGCCAGTCTAATCGCTTCCTCCCAGCTTTCGGTTCGTTCGGCCATTTGAATGGTTTTCTCTGTCAACAGCTCGTTCAGCACTGGTCGTTTCCCCCTTGATTCCGTCACTTTTTCAAAAAACGCAATCTGTTTCAATGATTCTCTCAGGCCTTTTTCATCGATGATATGCACGTATTTTTTCAGAAGCTGGAGAAACTCGTCTGTCAGTATCTCCCTCTGTTTGACCCCAAAAAGATGCCGATAGACTTCATTGACAAGCCTGCTCTTTTCGGCGGGCGTCATCAGCGGCCCCGCCATGTAATAGCGCCTTTCCGTTTTCAGCTCAATGGTTGAAAACACCGCATCATACTGGTCAAAGAGCTCTGGTGTGAATTCTTGCAACGACAGCGTCTTTTCTACACATATTTCAGAAAACAAAGATTCAAGCTGATGTTTGACCATTAGCGAGGAACTGACACCGCTCGGACAAATGACGACAGCCGTCTTTTTGAATGATTTCATCTGTGATGGTTCCTCAAGCATGGCCCAGAAGTGGATCGTAATAAAGCCGATTTCTTCTTCCGGTATCAGAATGTTCAACAAAGATTCAAACGGCTGCATAAGCTTTTGTACGATCGTATACAGTTCTTTATGCTCTTTCTTTATTTTGGTTAATAGAGGGTTGTGGATCGGAATGCGGTATTTCATCCTGAAATACGCCGGCTTCATGTGGCGGTACAGGGATTCAGCCACTTCATCCCGTCTTGAGAAGGTGACACAGGCTCTGGATTCAAAATTGAGAACAAGCTGCTCGCACAGCTGGAAAAGAGGATCATCTGCCGAATGGCTTCCAAAAGAAAGGCCCAAAAGCTGGATCATGACATAGCACAGTTCAGTTTCATGTTTTGGCATGTGCAGCTCATCCATAAGCTTTTCCGCCGCATGTTTCAGCGGATTTTGTTTGAAAGCCTCCATTTCTTTCTGATGAAATCGGACAATCTTGCCCTCAGCCACTCTCCGGGAATACAGGATAAGAAAGTGGATAAATTCATTCAGCCTTTCTTCAACGAACTGAAGATTGCATTCTTTGGAGATGCGTTCAACCGCTTTTTCCGCATCTTTACCGCAGCAGTCGGCACCGGACGTTTTGAAAATATACTGAAGCATTTCCCGTCCGTACGGCTTTTGTAAAAAAGAAGATAAATAATGCATGACAGGAACCCTTTTATCAAATTCGCTTCCTATTAAGTGATACCCCTGCTGTCTTGTATAATGAACAGATACTAAAAATGGGCGAAGCGCTTCATTCGCTTTTTTCACATCATTCATCACCGTGTTTTTGCTGACCTGCAACAGCTGGGTTAAATGAACGGATGAAATGGGCTCCCGCCTGATAAAAAGGAAGATATACAAAGCTTGGACCCGTTCTTCCTGAGTGAAAATAAAGAAGCGGTTACCCGCTGTTCCGGTTGAATTCCTTGTCAATTGAAGCACTTCTTCCGGAATGACCAGCCTGTTCTTTCTTTTATAATCGATTTCAGGCAGCTCATTCCTCGCCAGCCAGTGATTGATTTTTTCCAAATCGTAATAGATTTGGCGTTTTGTTAATTGAAAATGATCGATCAGTTGATAGATCGTAGCTTCTTTCACACGAACTAAATATTGGAGTAGATGAGCTGGACGTTTTTCTGTGATCATCTATATGTCCTCCTTGCTGTCATCTTACAATAAAATGTTTTGATTCCGTTTGCTGTTTGAGTACAAATAACGGGACTTCGGATCTACAAAATTGTGTTGAAATCAAAGCAGCCAGGCTGAAACCATTTCAGCTATGAAAAGCAAACCGGGAAACATCATCGTGATATAAGATTGATTCAAGGTATAAGCCGGATGATTCATCCAGCCTTTTATAACAATATGTATTCATATGTTCATGTTGATTGTCAGATAAAATCGCGAGGCATGTAAAAAGGGCGCCAAAATGTTGATTTGGCGCCCCTTCCAGCCCTAAAACCATGTCGATCTAGACATTTCGTTTTCTTCTAAAATACCAAAGACCTGTCCCGGCTAATAGCAGCACGAGACCTGCAAGAAGCAGATTAAACGTATCTGTTGCCGTATTCGGCAGCTCATTTCCTCCATCTGTCTTCTGATCTGTAGGCTTTTCTGGTTTGTTTGGTTTATTTGGTTCGCTTGGTTTTTCAGGATCAGGATCCTTCGGTTCTACGGTGATGCTTGTTCCCGGCTTATCAGGAGTTTT
>NZ_BCVZ01000027.1 GCF_001592005.1 Bacillus sonorensis NBRC 101234 = KCTC 13918 | reverse complement strand
ATGTCTTTTTTAAGCTCACCGACTTCGCCTTTGACCGAAGCGATGTCAGTTTTCATCAAAACGACTTCATTTTTTATCGAGACGAGTTCTTTTTTAAATGGCAGAAGCTCCTCTCTGAATACGTTTCTAATGGTTTGTTCTAGTGCCGCGCTCATGATTTCGCCTCCTTTCTGCTCTTTCAATATACCATGAATCCCAATGCCGCAAAGGAGGATAAACGGCGGTTTTGCCGTTTGAAGACATATGATTGACTATAGGAAAAATGAAAAATAGGCAAACAAAAAGGCAGTGCACAAGTCGGCATGCCTTTTTTAATGTTTTTTTTCTTGTAAGCTTTCAATTTCGATCCATTTCTGCGACCATTCTTCGATTCCTCTGATCACCGGTTCAAGAGCCTGCCCCTTTTCGGTCAAGGAGTACTCAATCCGTACGGGTGTTTCCGGATAGACATGGCGGTGGATGATGCCCTCGTGTTCAAGTTCTTTTAATCTTTCGGATAACAGTCTTCCGCTGATGGGAAGAGAAGATTCTATTTGACAAAACCTTTGCGGTCCGTTAAGTAACTGGTGAATGATTAATCCATTCCAGCGCTGACTTATCATTTTCATTCCTTTTTCAAATTTGGGACATAAAGATGATAGGCTCATGTTCCTCACCTCTCTAGGCATATTATAACGATTTTCGAATAAATGAGCAAAGTTCAGAAAATATCTTGACGTAAGTTTGTTATTTATATATACTGACTTACACAAAGTAAGTAACGAACGAAAAAAGGAGGAATATACTGGTATATTATCTAGAATATGCCGATAGATTAATAGGGTGAATTGTTAGATGTCAAAGCTTTTGGAATTCATAAAAATGAAAAAAAAGGAGATTCTAATGAACAAAAAATATGAAATTGGCGGGTTGATTTTACGTTTGATTACAGGTCTTACATTCTTGCTTCACGGTATTTCGAAGTTTCAAGGCGGAATTGAAAACACTGTCGGATTTTTCAGCAGTGTCGGCATTCCAGGGTTTCTTGCTTATATCGTAGCAATTATTGAACTGGCTGGAGGGGCCTTGATGATTCTTGGTATTGGTACGCGGATCATAGGCGTTTTATTTGCTCTTGTCATGCTTGGAGCGATTTTCACAGTGAAGCTTTCTTCCGGTTTTATGGGTACGAACGGAGGAGCAGGCTATGAATTTGACCTGACCCTGCTTGCGATGTCCGCCCACCTTGCCCTGAGCGGAAGCAGCCTGCTCTCTTTGGACGGCTTGTTTCGCGCCAAACGCCAAGAGGAAGTATCTGAGAAATTGTCTTAACCTAACAGCGTCCGGAAAGGAGGAAATCATGATGACTCAGGAAATACATCCGCATACAGAACTGGGCTATGTCAAACTGAAAGTCAGCAATCTGAAAAGGTCCATCTCCTTTTACCGGGACGTAATCGGGTTTCAACTATTAAAGCAGGATGACAAGACCGCAGAATTCACTGCTGACGGCAAGCATCCGCTGCTCGTGATAGAAGAGATTCCAAATGCCGTTGTGCTCCCTGAAAGGGCGGCTGCAGGGCTTTACCATTACGCTATTTTGCTGCCGAACCGCAAAGAGCTGGGCCTGGCTTTGAAAAATTTGCTCCGCCATGGAATTGACATCGGCCAGGGCGATCATCTTGTCAGTGAGGCTCTTTATTTATCAGATCCTGATCACAACGGCATTGAAATTTACCGCGACCGCCCCCGTGAAGGCTGGAAGCGGGATGATCAGGGGAACTATGTGATGGGAACGGAGCCGGTTGATATCGCGGGACTCTTGGAGGAGGCCGGAGATCAAGAATGGCAGGGGCTTCCTCCAGAAACCAAAATCGGCCATGTTCACTTTCATGTGAGGGACTTACATCAGGCAAAAGAATTCTACCATTCAGTCCTCGGTTTTGGGATTGCAGGAGATTACCGGTATATGTCAGCACTTTTTGTCTCTGCAGGCGGCTATCATCATCATATCGGATTAAATCTGTGGGCCGGACATCAGGCTCCTTTTGCTCCGCCGGAAGCTTGCGGCATGGCGTATTATACGGTTGTGCTTCCAGACCGGGCCGAGCTTGAAAACATCCTTCATAGGCTGGAAAGCTCAGGGCATCGGCCGGAGGAAAAAGATGATGCATGGTTTGTTAAAGACCCGGCTTCAGGAGTCGGCATCAGATTAACCATGAAGTAAGAAAAAAGGTGAAACGATTCAGTTTCGCCTTTTTTTATGCCGTCATTTTGATCAAAAAACAAATAAAGCAAAGAATGTGGAAAAACAGACATCAATAACAAAGATTCATAGTCGAAAGCTGTGCTAACATAAATTTACCAAATGCTTTTATTTGGAAAAATAAAAGGGGTGAGGATTCGTGGCAAAGCATTTGACTGGGAAATTGAAGTATTCGGCCGTCTGGAATCCCAATCTCGGAAACGGGCGGTTTCGTAATCCCGTTCTTTTTATGGATTATTCAGATCCTGATGTCGTGCGGAAAGGCAGCGATTTTTTTATGGCGGCTTCAAGTTTTTCTTGTTTTCCCGGCATTCCGATTTTGCATTCTTCCGATTTGGTGAATTGGACCATCATCGGCCATGTATTTGATCGACTCCCTTTTGAAGATTATGAAGCACCGGCTCACGGAAAGGGGGCATGGGCGCCGAGCATTCGCTACCATGGCGGCGTGTTTTGGGTATACTTCGCCACTCCTGATGAAGGAATTTTCATGAGCAAGACAAGGGATCCGTTCTGCGGCTGGGAGCCTTTGGTTCATGTGAAAAAAACAAAGGGCTGGATTGATCCTTGCCCATTTTGGGACGATGATGGCCAAGCGTACTTGATACACGCCTATGCAAACAGCCGGATCGGGATTAAAAGCAAGCTCAACCTGTGCAGAATGAAAGAAGACGGGACGGCTTTGGAGGACGATGGTGAAATCGTATTTGACGGGACATTGAACCACCCTACGATCGAGGGGCCGAAGCTTTATAAGCGGAACGGCTATTATTATATTTTTGCTCCGGCGGGGGGCGTGAAGGAAGGATGGCAGACGGTTCTCCGCAGCAGAACGATCTACGGTCCGTATGAAGACCGGATTGTCCTCCATCAAGGGAACTCAGCCATAAACGGACCGCATCAGGGAGGCTTGGTCGAACTTGATACCGGGGAATCGTGGTTTCTCCATTTTCAAGATCGCGCTGCATTCGGCAGGGTCGTTCACCTCCAGCCTGTACGCTGGGAAGACGGCTGGCCGAAAATGGGAGAAGACAGCAACAAAGACGGGATCGGCGAGCCGGTTTTAGAATGGCAGAAACCGAAGATGAAAAGCGGAGACGTGACAGAGCCCGCCAGTCAAACGAGCGATGATTTTACGTCAGAAAATCTCTCCCTTCAGTGGCAATGGCAGGCCAACCCGAAAGAGGAATGGTATTCTCTCCAAGCCAGGCCGGGGCATCTTCGTCTGTACAGCCGCCATTCCCCTGACCGTTTTAAACTGGGCGGCATGCCGAACCTCGTCATGCAGAAATTTCCGGGACCGGGCTTTACGGCGACGGTCAAGCTGACATTATATGCTTTATCAGAAACAATCCGCGCCGGGCTTGCCGTGATGGGAAAAGAGTATGCTTATCTCGGTCTTTCAAAGTCCGAAAATGAAGGGCATGTCATCGCATTTTATAAAGGCAGCATCGAAGACGCCGGGAACGAGGATATCAAAACAGAGGAGCACCCGGTTTCCGATGGGATGGTGTATCTTCGCGTACAGGTTGATGAAAAAGCGGTATGCCGTTTCAGCTACAGCCAGGATCATCATCATTTCACAGCGATGGGAGATGTGTTTCAGGCCGTTCCGGGGATATGGATTGGTGCCAAAGTGGGAATGTACTGTGCGGATGCAGGAACAGACGGGCCTGATGGCAGCTATTGCGATTTCGATTGGTTTATCGTCAGTCAGGAGGGGGATGGCCGCTTTGACTAAAAAGACATATGCGAATCCCGTGTTGACGGGTTTTCATCCCGATCCGTCCATCATCAGGGTCGATGAAGACTATTATATGGTGAATTCAACCTTTCAATATTTTCCGGCGATCGTTATTTCACATTCAAAGGATTTGGTCAATTGGAAAATCATTGGTCACGGCATCACCGAAAATGACGGCCTGGACCTGTCTGGGATCAAAGATTCCCACGGCATTTGGGCGCCGGATATCTCTTATCATGATGGAATGTTCTACATTTTCGCGACCCACAGATTGAACGGACCGACCGTGATCAACGGCAAAAAGCTGATCCGCAGGCAGATCATGATGAAGTCAAACCGTCCTGAGGGGCCTTATTCAAAACCGGTGTTCATCGATGAAGGCAGCGGCATCGATCCTTCCCATTTTGTCGATGATGATGGACGACATTATATGCTCCTTAGTCCCGGATGTACGCTTTTTCCTTTAAATGATGAATGCACAGAGATCATCGGCGAGCCGGCGCTGATTTGGGAAGGAACGGGCCGAAGAGCTCCGGAAGGTCCGCACCTTCTCCGGACCAATGGGTATTATTACGCCATTCTGGCCGAGGGGGGCACAGGCTACTCCCACTCCATCACGACCGCCCGTTCCAAGCAATTGTACGGTCCATATGAGCCGTGTCCGTATAATCCGATTTTAACGCAATCAGATCCTGAGGCCCCGATACAGAGAGCCGGACATGGCAAGCTTGTCAAAACGCAAAACGGCGAATGGCGGGCGGTGTACCTTTGCGGCCGGCCGAATCAAGGAAGATTCACGACTCTTGGCAGAGAAACAGCCTTGGATCCTGTTCAATGGAAGGATGATGGCTGGTTTGTCATCAATAATCTGAACGGGCCAAGCATCGTCCAAACGGCGCCGAATCTGCCGGAGACCCGGTGGGAAGAAAAGACTTTTGACGATTTTCTTGATGATTCGCTTGATGTCCAGTGGCAGTTTGTCAGAAATCCGGATCATTCCGGCTGGTCTTTAACGGAAAAGCCCGGCTTTCTCAGGCTGTGGACGGGCGACGCTGATTTGCACGAGATCCAGGCGAAAAATACAATCGTCAGAAGAGAAAAACACCACCAATACAGCGCGGTGCTGAAGCTCCATTTTACGCCTTCGGAATACGGTGAGCAGGCAGGGCTTACCTGCTATTACAGCACGAACAATTATTTGAAATGCTGCCTGATCTATGAAGACCGGTTAAAAGTCAAGGTGATGGAGAACCGCAACGGCGTGCAGAAAACGCTTGGTGAAAAAAACGCAAAGGAAGGGCCGATTTATTTAAAAGCGGTCATCAATAAACAGGCAAGGGATTTTTATTACAGCTATGAAGAAAAGCATTGGTACCATGCGGGCGGTACGAAAGACGCCAGCTTTTTAAGCGATGAAGGCTCCCGCGACGAAAAAGGCCATACGGGAACGATGGTCGGGATATACGCAAACAACGGCGGCAGCAAGAAAAAGCTTGCCGCTGATTTTGACTGGTTCCGCTATACGCCTTTTTAAGCATCCCTGCTTTTTTTCCGGTATTGAAGCGGCGGGATGCCGACGATGTCTTTAAAGACTTTATTGAAGTGGCTGATATGATTAAAACCGGCTTGCCCGGCGATGTTCAAAATTTTTTCGTCTGTATCACGAAGGTATTTTTTGGCCTCCCGGATTCTGATGTGACGGAGGTATTCATGAAGATGAAAGCCTGTTACCTTTTTAAACACTCTGCTTAAATAGGATGGACTGATGTAAAACCGCTCTGCCAATCCGTTCAGCGTGATTGTCTCATGATAGTGATCGTGGATGTATGAGGCGATTTCCGATATTTTTTCGTTCATTGGATGGAGCTGCTTCACCTCGGTTTGGCCGCCGTTTTTCAGGGCCCGGTAAATGTTAAAAAGCAGCTGAAACAACAGGGCCCTGACAACATCCTCATACCCTTCTTTTTTGAGACTGCACTCCTTCTTCATCTCCAATAACAGCTGCTCAACAGCTGTTTGCTCCCGCAGCGGATAAGAGATGAAGTTGGTGTGTGCCGGAAACGGAAGAAGCGGATAACGGCTGCATGCGAGAAGGGGCTTGATAAAATCATGAGAAAAATTGATCAATATACGTTCAAATTCCTGAACCTCCGAGCTTGAGGTTCTGTGCAAGTCATGGGGGTTGATGATGATCATGCTGCCTTTTTCAGCAGTGTATACATGTTGATTGATAAAGTAGGTTCGTTCTCCGTTCAGCAAATAATACAGTTCATAGCCTTCATGGCCATGCGGTGCGTTCATCTCGGTAAATCCTTTCCTTTGCATATACTGAATCGAAAAAGAATGCTCGGCTATATAATATTTCGGGTGATGCATGACGGGCATTTCTCCTTTTTGAAAACGTTGTCTTTTTTAGAAACGGAGGGGTAGCATGAAAAGGTTATTTTGTTTGGTATTGGTGTTCGTCTTATCGGCCGGCTGCGCCCATGATCAAAAAGCGGCAAATGAAGAGGAATCGGTGCTTCAGCTTGACTGGCTTGTTCCGCTTCATACCCCACAGCCGCCGACAGGCAAAGCGCTGGCCGTCATTGAAGAAAAAACGAAGACAAAGCTTGACCTCATGTGGGTTCCTGATTCAACAAAGGAAGAACGGATCAATACTGCGCTTGCCGGCAGCAACATGCCCAAAATCATCACCCTGCCTGACCTTGAGGATTCGGCTGTCATCAGCGCTTTGCGCTCGGGGATGTTTTGGGAAATCGGTCCGTATTTGAAAGACTATCCGAATTTAAAAAAAATGGATAAAACCATTTTAAAAAATATCTCGATCGATGGCAAAGTGTACGGGATTTATCGTGAAAGACCTTTGGCCAGGCAGGGCGTTGTGATCCGGAAAGACTGGCTTGACAACCTCGGATTAAAAATGCCCGAGACTGTGGAAGATCTCTACGACATAGCCAAAGCTTTTACAGAGCAGGATCCTGATCAAAATGGAAAAGACGATACGATCGGTCTTGCCGATCGTCATGATTTGACATTCGGGGCGTTCAAAACGCTCGCATCGTACTTCGGCGCACCGAACGAGTGGGGTGTGGATAAAAACGGGAGGTTGTATCCCGATTTTAAGAGCGGCGCTTATCAGGAGACGATGACATATATGAGAAGGCTTTATAAGGCCGGGCTGATGAACGGTGATTTTGCGGTGACCGGCAAAACGCAGCAGCAGGAACTGGTGATCCAAGGAAAAGCGGGGATCTACATTGGAGCGATGAGCGATGCAATGAATTTGCGGGATCAGGGTAAAAGTCTGAACGCCGGGCTTGAGCTTGATATCACAAACCGCATCAAAGGCCCTGACGGACAGGAGCACACATGGGCGCTCGGCGGCCATGGCGGCATGTTTGCCATTTCAAAATCAACCGTCAAGTCTGAAGGGGAGCTTAAAAAGATCCTTGCCTTTTTTGACCGGATCGCTGAGGAGGACCTTAACCATTTAATGGTATACGGCATTGAAGGCGTACACTATGAAAAGAAGGGAAATCAGCAATATATTCGAAAACAAGAAAACTATCGTGTATGGGAGGCGGACATTCAGCCGCTCCAGCAGCTTATCGGCATCAATAAGCATGCTTTGAAGAGCGCTGAAGACCCGCTGCGCGCCAAACATGAACAACTGGAAAAGGACAACCGCGCAATCGCCGTCCTCAATCCGGCCGAACCGCTTCATTCCGATACACAGACGGACAGGGGAACAGAATTAAAAAAGATCATCGATGATGCGACATTTCAATTTATTCTCGGAGAAATCGATGAACAGGGCTTTACTGAAGCCGTGGAGAAATGGGAGCGCCAAGGCGGAATGGAGATCATCAAAGAATTAAATACAGCCGCCACAAAGATAAATTAAAATCTGAAAAACCCTTCCTCATCTGACGGAAAGGGTTTTTTCAAGGGCTCATTGGACTTGGAGAACATGCCTCAGGTAGAGTTTTAAAGCTTCAATTTGCCCCGGTGTGTCTGCTTCCGTTTTTCCTAAATAAATGGTCTGCATCACAATGGTGTCATTCATGGCGATGAAAAATTTTGTGATTGTTTCAGGCGGCTGCAGCAGATTGAATTCTCCGCTGTCCGCCCCTTTTTTCAAAAGCTCAGTAAAATGGGCGGTAAATGTTTCATATCTTTTCATCAGATACGTTTTCCGTTCTTTGTTCCGCCAGCTTGTAAAGAAATATTCAAACTGCACGGGTGCGAATGATTCCGCTATGTCATCAAGCCCCTTTTTTACATCATCGAGATAGGAGAGTATGATCTTCCATACACTTTTTTCCGAATGTCCGCGTTCTTTTAAATAGGTTAAAAAATCATCCAGATGTTCTTCAATGATGTCTTTGAACATATCTTCTGTGTTTGAAAAATAAAGGTACACGCCCCCACGGCTGAAGCCGGATTCCTCAACAACATCTTTCATTGTTGTCATCTCAAAGCCTTTTCGCTTAAAGACTCGTTCAGCAGCTTTCAAAATGTCAGTCTTCCGTTTGTCTTTCTGTTCCTTCGTGAGTTTCGGTGACAATGGATGCCCCCCTTTCTTTGGACCATATCATAATGGCTGCTCCAAAAGCCGTCAGCAGACTTCCGGAAAGGATAAATGCGCTCTTGACGCCGGCCCATTGTGCGAGAAGTCCGCCGCCGGCCATTCCCGCTACAGAGCCCAAAGTGGTCAAGCTTTGAACGGTTCCAAAAACGCGCCCAATGTACGCTGAATCAACCGTTTGCTGTGTGAGAATATGAAAGGGGATGTAAACGAGTGTAAATCCGGCCCCTCCGATCAAAAAAACAATAGGAAATAAAATGTACAGCCATTCCTCAGTCCGGCCTGTGATCAATGGCGCGCTTCCGATCGAAATCCCGAGCAGCATGGAACCAGTAATAAAGCAGCTTAAAAACGATCGAATTGTGATTTTCCCGAGTAAGGCGGTCATTGACAGCATCCCTGTTCCGCTTGCAGCTATGCAAAACCCGAGCAGTTCGGCCGGCGCTCCGGGCAGCTCTCTGATCAGAACGGCAATCTGTGAATCTGCCATTTGCAGCACCAAAATGACAAAAAAGGAAACGGCCAAGCCTGTCAAAAGCAAGCTGTTTTTCTGAATAAGAACAAGACCTTGTGTAAAATCCGCAAGCATCCGGACGCGGGGCTTCCCCTCGGCATCAATTCGTTCAAAAAAGCGGTCTTTTGGCAAAGCTGACAATAAAAGCCCGGAAAAAAGAAACAGCGCCGCATTGAAATAAAAGGATAAATCGATGCCGAAGGCCGCGATTAATCCCCCGCCTAAAGCAGGCCCTAATATTTTGCTGCCTTGATCAACCATTCCGCTGACGGAAACGGCTTGCTGCATATTTGGACCGGGGATGATTTCTTTTAATTTACCATTTTTGGCTGGGGTGAAAAAAGCGGAGCATGAGCTAAGGAGTAATAATAAAACGTAAATGTGCCAAATGGACCCGGCAAATAACATCATAAAAGCTATGCAGGAACGACCGATTTCAGAGATCATCATGATCGTTTTTCGGTTATAGCGGTCAGCCAGCACGCCTGCCAACGGCCCGATTCCAATTGCGGGAACAGCAAAGCATATCATTAAAGCGGACATTTCCAAAGAAGAGGCATGAAACTGAAATCCGGCTAAACTTAAAACCGCCAGCAGCTGAATCCAATCGGCAAAGTTGGAAAGAATTTGCGAGCCGATAAGAATATTAAAAGGTTTGTTCAGCCCCAGCCTGTTTTCAACGCTCATAGTTCCTCCTTTTAAAACGACACATGTGTCGTTTTTATTTTTATTTTACCAAAACATCTTTTGGAATCAAAGCTTAATTTCTTTAAAACATGTAAAATAAACAATATAATTCCACCAGGTGGTTCTTTTCAAATAATCTAGAGAGGAGAAGCGAACATGCAGGTTGCCGTCATATACGCACACCCCGATCCAAACAGTTTTAACGGTGCGATTCTTAAACGGGTCGTACAGGCGCTTGAGGATGGAAAGCATTCTTATACTGTCATCGATTTATACAAAGAACAGTTTAATCCTGTTCTCGTATTCAATGAAAAGAAAAGGCGGTCAGATTTAAAGAACGACCCTGAAACAGCGAAATACCGGAGCATCATAAAAAACGCTGATCACCTCATTTTGATTTATCCGTTGTGGTGGGGTGGAATGCCGGCGATTTTAAAAGGTTTCATTGACCGGGTATTTGTCGCAGGTGAAGCTTATACTTATCAAGGAAAGCTGCCGAAAGGGCTCTTGAAGGCGCGCTCGGCTTCCGTCTATTACACGGCTGACGCTCCAGGCTGGTATTTGCGGTTTTGGAGGCGGGACGCAGACTGGATTACGGTCAAAGACAACATCTTGAAGTTTTGCGGCGTCCGGCAAGTCAAACGGTTCTTATTGCCGGAAGTGAAAGACAGCACAGCGGAAAAACGGAAAAAATGGCTTGACCGCGTATATCATTCGGCATCTTTTATATCGTGAGGGGGATGATGATGGAAAAGAAGATGAAATGGCTGGACTGGGCGAAGGAAATCCAGGCGCTCGCCCAAGCCGGGCTCGCCTATACAAAAGATGAATTTGACAAGGAGCGTTTTATTCGGCTTCGCGAGATCAGCTGTGAAATGGTCGCTGAATACGCAGAAACCGATTTTTTGAAAGTGAAACAACTTTTTGCTGATGAATCGGGTTATCAAACGCCGAAAGTGGATGTCCGCGCCGTCATTTTTAAAGAAGGCGGGCTCCTTCTCGTTCAGGAAAAAGCAGACGGCAAATGGGCTCTGCCGGGCGGCTGGGCTGATATCGGGCTTACCCCGAAAGAAATTGCCGTCAAGGAAGCATTCGAAGAAACAGGCTTTAAAGTTGAAGCGAAAAGACTGTTGGCGGTCATGGATAAAAAGCGCCACAATCATCCCCCGTCCGCCTATCATGTCTATAAAATGTTTATCGCCTGTGATATTGTTGGAGGAAAGGCAGCCGCCGGAACCGAAACGAAAAACGTTGATTTTTTCTCACTGGAGAACCTGCCTGAATTATCAGAGGCGAGAAATACATACGAACAGATTGCGTTTCTTTTTCAGGAGACAAACGCTTCCCATCCGGTGTACTGTGATTAAAAGGGGGAAATCAAACTGGAACAGTTCAAATATCCGATCGGGGCATTCACCGCTCCGCAGAAAACGGACGAGCACGAGCGCGCGGCATTGATCGAAGCGCTGAGACAGGCGCCTGCTTTGCTGAAAGAAGCCGTTCAAGGATTGAATGATCAACAACTGGACACGCCGTACCGGAAAGGGGGGTGGACGGTTCGCCAGGTCGTCTCCCACCTGGCCGACAGCCATTTGAACGGCTATATTCGCTGTAAACTGGCATTGACGGAAGATGTGCCGCTGATTCGAACGTTTGATGAGCAAAACTGGGCGGGGCTGACCGACTCCCTCACATTTGCCCCCAATTTGTCAATTGAGCTTTTGGAATCGCTGCACAATCGCTGGGCCGCTCTTTTTGAAGCATTGCAAGAAGCGGATTACCAGAAAGCGTATCTTCATCCAGACAGCCGGGAAGAAATCAGCCTTCATCATGCGCTTTCCCTCTATGTTTGGCATTCGAAGCACCACATTGCCCATATCACGTCGCTCAGGGAAAGAATGGGCTGGGCCTGAAGCAAAACGCGCGCTTTGCGCGTTTTTTTATTGCCGATGGTTGTCTGATTTCAGCTATGATGGTTAAAACTGTGAAAGAATCGGCAGCCGTTTGGTATATCGCTTTTTTTAGCGGATGTTTTAAAGTAATATGGTTGAGGGTAATCAATTGATCCAATTACCTGGAAACCGCCGTGTTTACGGCACGTACATATGAAAGAAGAGGTTTTTATGAAAAAAAGTGCGCTGTCAGTCTTGAGAATTATATTTCCGGTCGCCGTTCTGCTGCTGGTCATTTACCAGGCAAAACAAGAACTGTCCGGTCTATCTTTTAAAGAAACTATGCTGATTATAAACGATGTAGAAAGAAGCAGCCTGTTTATCTTGATCTTTATCGGCTTCATTGCCATTTTGGCCATGTCTTTATACGATTTTGTTCTTGTCCGTTCCCTCGGGATGAGGATTTCCAAATGGAAAACGGTCAAGATTTCATGGATCGCCAATTCTTTTAACAATGTTCTCGGATTCGGCGGCCTGTCAGGCGCAGGTTTACGAACGATCCTTTATAAAGAGCATGTCAGCGATGTCAAACGGCTGATTAAGGGTATCGCGTCACTGGCAACTTCCGTTCTTCTCGGCCTGTCCGTTCTCAGCATTTTCGTCCTGATCAAGCTGATTTCTCCGGGGAATCTGCTTGTTGAAAAGACGTGGCTCTTTCTGAGCGTCATCGGAATGGCGCTGATCGTCCCCGTTCTGATCATCCTTTTCTTGATCAGAAGAAGAAACATGGCTGGGATGAGACCGTCCGTCTTTTTTTCATATTTAGGGGCATCTGTCGTTGAATGGATCGCGGCGGGGATTGTCATGTATTTTTCCCTTGTGACCTTGGGAGTCGAACTGGACGCAAGAATCGTGCTGGGCGTCTTTACGATCGCTTCCGTCGCCGGTATGATCAGCCTCGTCCCCGGCGGATTCGGTTCGTTTGATTTGCTTTTTTTAGTCGGACTGAATCAATTTGGCGTCGATAGTGAAATCACGCTGACGGCCATCGTTCTTTACAGGCTCGCGTATTCATTTATTCCATTTGGAATCGGCCTGATTTTGGCGGCTGTTGACATGACGGGGAATACGATGAAAAAGCTTGAAGAAAAGCCGATTATTGCCCCGGCAATTGAAACGACCAACATTCTGCTCGTTTTACACAGAGCGTTGCTGCTCCGTTTGCTGAATGGCTCGCTTGCTATTATTTCATTTTGCTGCGGAGCGGTAGTCCTTGCGTCGGCTGCGCTGCCGATTGACAGGAGCATGCTCATACCAGACCTTTCCCGCCATGCGCTGACGGTGTTGAACGGCCTGTCTATCAGCTTTGGTTTAATCCTGCTGATCGTTCCGCTGGAGCTTTATAAGCGGACAAGGCGTTCCTTGTATATGACGCTGACCGCTTTGGTGTTTGCTTTTGTGTTCAGTCTTTTTAAAGGTTTTAATATCAGCGCGGTATTTATCATTCCTCTCGTGTTCATCCTGTTCATTTTGCTGCGCGGGCAATTTACGAGAGAGCGGGCTGTCTACTCATTTGCACAAATGGCATGGGCGGGGTTTATCTATCTTTTCGCCCTTTTAAACTACAATATCATTGCCTCCGTTATCTGGGAGAGGCTTGGACATGTTCTTGTAAAGGAATATTACATCCACAGTGAACAGCATGTTAATTATACGACAATGTTTGCTTTATTTTTTGTTCCGGTGTTTTGCGTCATTTTTATTTGGCAGTTCAACAGAAAGGTAAAGCCGATCGGCGAAGAGCCCGATTTTGCAAAGCTGGAGCAATTTTTAAACGAAAAGGGCGGGAACGCTTTAAGCCATTTAGGCTTCCTGGGAGATAAGCGGTTTTTCTATTCCAGCGACGGCAATGCGCTGATTCAATTCGCCAAAATCGGCCAGCGTCTCGTCGTTCTCGGTGATCCGTCAGGCCAAAAAGAATCCTTTCCGCTCATTTTAAAAGAATTTCTTCATTTGGCTGATCAAAAAGGGTATCTCGTCACCTTCTATCAGATTGAGCGGGAGGATATGGGGCTCTATCATGATTTCGGCTACCGCTTCTTTAAGCTTGGAGAAGAAGCGATTGTCGATCTCAATCCGTTCACGATTAAAGGGAAAAAGCGGGCCGGATTAAGGGCGATCTACAATCGTTTTGAGCGGGAAGGGTATACGTTTCATGTCGAACAGCCGCCGTTTTCCCATGAATTTCTCCAGCAACTGAAAGACATATCTGATGAGTGGCTCGGACGAAAAAAGGAAAAAGGCTTTTCACTCGGATATTTTAAGGAAGAATATTTGCAGAAGGCGCCGATCGCCGTATTGAAAGATAAGGAAGGCGAAATCGTCGCTTTTATGAATATCATGCCGATGTACCAGGAAGGCGAGATTTCTATCGATTTGATGCGCTATTCGCAAGACGCCCCGAAGGGCATTATGGATGCGCTGTTTATTCATCTGTTTCAATGGGGCAAAGAACAGGGCTATACCGCGTTTAATATGGGGATGGCCCCGCTCTCAAACGTCGGCACGTCCTTTCAGTCATTTTGGACGGAGCGGCTCGCCGCCGTGATTTTTAACAATGTCAGATATATGTACAGTTTCAGCGGCCTGCGCTCTTTCAAAGAAAAATACAAACCGGTTTGGCGCGGAAAGTATTTGGCCTACAGAAAAAACAGATCCCTTCCGGCCACGATGTTTCTCGTGACGAGGCTGATCGGGAGAAGGACGAAGTGACGACTGGTTTTGATTAGCGGTATAGACCAACGAAAAAGCTGTCTCTCATGCATAGAAGACAGCTTTTTTCGTTCGGCTGCCGGATTCGATTCAAAAATCAAAATATTCCGCTTATAATAAACAGGAAGCCAGATACCAGGGGGATCCATATGAAACAAGTCGAAGTTCTCAGATATGATGCATTTTCCAAAGCCGCGGATAAAGGAAATCCGGCGGGGATCGTGCTTGAAGGAAGCCATTTGACTGATGAAGAGATGCAGAAGATTGCCGAAAAAGCAGGATATAACGAAACGTCTTTTTTACTGTCAAGCCAGTCGGCTGACATTCGCATCCGTTATTTTACGCCAGGGCATGAAATGAATTTATGCGGCCATGCGACCGTGGCCTCTCTTTATGCGCTTTATGAGAAAGGCGAGGTCGGAGCAGGCGAGGAGCTGAAGATTGAGACAAAGGCGGGAAATCTCACAGTTAAAACGGATTATTCTGAGGAAGAACAGCGTTTTTTTATGACATTGGAGCAGGCTCCGCCGGAATTTCGCCCATTTACCGGAGACCGGGCAAAATTGGCCGGAGCCCTTGGCATTACTGAAGCTGATTTTCATGATGCTTTGCCGCCAGTATACGGAAGCACAGGGATTTGGACGCTGCTGGTACCTGTGCAAAGCTTGGATGCATGCCGGAAGATGGAGCCGGACAATTCAGAGTTCCCAGCGATTTTGACGGACATGCCCAGCGCTTCTGTCCATCCTTTTTCTTTAGAGACGATCCATCAGGACAGCCACCTTCACGGCAGGCATTTCTCTTCGCCATATTCCGGGACAATTGAAGATCCTGTTACAGGAACGGCTTCCGGGGTGATGGGGGCTTATATGAAAATATACGGCCAGCCATTTTGTGAAGCGGATCAAAAGGAGTTTCTGATCGAACAGGGGCAGGAAATCGGCAAGGACGGCAGAGTGAAAATCGGAGTTCTCGAAGAAAATGGCCGGATGAAGGTGCTGATGACGGGAACGGCCGTTTTTGCGGAAAAGCGGGTAATCGACATTTAAAATTCCGGCCGCTCAGGATGGAGGGCCTCCGGTTGAACAGGCGGTTTATCATTGAAAACGTGATGATAAACGATTATAATCAACAATGATAATCATTTTCATTTGAGGAGGCGCTTATATGAGCGATACCTTGCAAGCTAAAAAAGGCAGCGTTCGTGAAACAATAAGAAATAGAAGAACGATACGAAAATTTACACATGATCCCGTGCCTAAAGAGCTTGTCCTTGAGCTGCTCGAAGACGCGGTTTATGCGCCCAACCACCGGCTGACCGAGCCGTGGCGGTTTATTTATATCGGTACTGAGAGCGGAAAAAAGAAGCACGCCGACAATTTAGATGCGGTATTGAAGGAAATAAAGCCCAATCGGACGGAAGAACAAATTAAAAAATTCAGGAAGCATATCATGAGTGTCCCGGCGTTTCTTTTTGTCGTTGTAAAAGAAGATGAAAATGAACGGGCCAGAAATGACGATTTCGCAGCTGTCAGCTGTTTGATCCAAAACCTTCAGCTTCTCGCCTGGGAAAAGGGAATCGGGATGGTATGGAAAAGCGGAGAGATCCTTTATAATCGTAAACTGCAGGAATTAATGGGGCTGAACAGTAATGAACGGTTTGCCGCTCTTTTGCAGATCGGCTATCCGGCGGAAATACCCGAAGCGCAAACAAGGACACCCGCAAAGCAGCTTCTTACGGAGCTTTCTTAAAGAAGAAAGCCCTGCTAACAGGGCTTTCGAAATGCTACTTTGACTGCCGCTCTTTGGCGCGGTTGTCAGCTGCCTCCATGCGGCTTCGAGCTTCGCGGTCATCCTGATCGGCAAGCTCTGCAGAATATTCCTCATAAACGCCGTCAGTTTCTTTTTTATACTGATCAGGCACTTGGGGAAGCTTTTGTTTGTTTTTATCCCGGTTTTTGTGGATTGAATTTCTGCCCATTCGAAATCACTCCTCGTCATTAATCAGCCGGTCATCTGTTATTGTTCGCCGATCAGGCTGCCGCTATGCATTATGATTTTTCATTGGCGGCCCGCTTTGCTCTTTTAAATTCCCGCTGATACATGACTTCCTGCGTTTTGGTCAAGGTCGATTTAATTTGGTCACGCTTTTTCTTTTCAGCCATTTTTAAAGCCTCCTAAACATCAGATTTATTCACAGGCTGTCCGTTTTAGAGGCATTTATACCATGTTAGGCTTCTTTCAGCCGGCGGCTTCCGCCTTCAAACGCCCTCAGGCTGTGTAGAATATAGAGATCTTTAGGAATTTCAAATAAATGATAGGCGCCGCTGTCCGCGCTGTTCAGCCTGCCGGAGTCCGTCTGAACCGCGTATGGCAGCTTTTGTGCGGCTTTGAGGGAGCGGGTGTTTGTTTTTCTGATTTTCATGAAAACCGCCTCAATGTTTTGTTCATAAAAGAGCTCACAGAAGAATGCGTTTTTCACCCGCTGATTGTAGCCTTTTCCATGATAAGGCTTTCCGAGCCACGTCCCCAAAAACCCCTGCTGTTCCTCTAGTTCATATAAGCTGATGCAGCCGATCGGCTGGTTCCATTCATCAAGAATCGTGCGGGATATCAGTTTTCCCTGTTCTTCATCCTCGATGATGTTCTTGACGTGAAACATGTACTCTTCAATGGTCTCCGCCTTATTCCGGACAAAAGGAAAAACCTCAGGGTGTGTCATCAGCTCAAAAAGCGCATGGCAGTCGTTCATTTCACGTTTTTTCAGCATGGGAGCCCCTCCTTCACGCGAGGGCGGCGGTTGATAACTGAAAAAAGTCGCTTGCTCCACCCTCGAAATTTTTTAATATGCGAATCGGCTTGCCTGTACATTAAAAAATTCGGGGTGGGAATCGAACCCACTAAAACCAGAGATCTGGTGGCGCACCATTTGCCTTCCCTATTCATATCAGCTGTAACGAATTGTTCTATATTTTACGCCGTGAAGATCGGAAAAGATACAAGGCGATTGCGGGAAAGTGCTTAAACAAGTAAATCGAGCAGGGCGTCTTCTATCGTTTGATAGCGGAAATGGTAGCCGTTTGAAAGGCTTTTCTCCGGAATGGCCCGCTGTCCTTTCAGGATGAGAAGACTCATTTCGCCAAGAACGGTTTTGAGCGCGAATCCAGGAACATGCAGCCAGTGCGGCCTGTTTTTCACCTTGGCGACCGTTTTTCCGAATGTCTCCATTCGCACGGGATTTGGAGCCGTGACATTGACCGGACCTGACAGATGGCTGTTTTGAATGGCGGATTGAATGATGCCGACAGCATCATCAATATGAATCCATGACATCCACTGGCGGCCGGAACCGATTCTGCCCCCGGCGAACCATTGATAAGGAAGCGCCATCTTCGAAAGAGCGCCGCCGTCTTTGCCGAGGACTACGCCAAAACGCATGCAGACGGTGCGGATTCCAAGCGCTTCGATTTGCTTTGCTTCTTTTTCCCAGGCGGCCGCCGTCCTGCTTAAAAAATCCCCGTCTGAAACAGACGATGTTTCTGTAAAAGTTTTGTCAGCACTCGTCCCGTAAATTCCGACCGCGCTTCCTTGAATATAGACATTCGGCTTTACCTTTTGCTCCTGAATGATGCGGGCGCTCTCTTTCACGGATTGAAGCCTGCTTTGCAAAATGACCGCCTTCGTTTTTTCGGTCCAGCGCCCGAAAATCGTCGCTCCGGCCAAATTGATCCACACCTCAATCTCAGGCAGCTCTCTTTCCGGCAGGGCGCCGTCATTTTGCCAAAGAACATATGAAATGTTTTTTTGTTCGGTTTCTGCCGGTTTTCTTGATAAAATATAGACGTGATGTCCTCCGGCGGTTAACGCTTTAATCAAATGTTTTCCGATAAAACCAGTTCCGCCGGCAATCGCAATATTCATCATGATCTCTCCCTTTTGGTGATCCTTTACCTTATTGTAAAAAAAGAAAACGAGAGAAGGGAGCTTTTTATGCCGTATATCACTAAAATTTCCGCCCAGAAAAACAATAAAGACCGGGTCAATATTTTTCTGGACGAAAAATACGCGTTCAGCGTCGATATGGATGTTCTCGTCAAGTTCGATCTGCGAAAAGGAAAACTGCTTGATGAGCTTGACGTCATCGAAATCCAGTATGGAGATGATATTAAAAAGGGCTTTAACAAAGCGCTCGATTATCTCTCATACAGGATGCGCTCGACAAAAGAAGTCAAAGACCATCTCAAGAAAAAAGGCGTCGCAGATTCTGCGGTGACAGAAATCATCCATATGCTAAAAAGCCATAAATATTTGGACGATCGGGAATTTGCGGCCGCTTATGTCAGCACCCACCGCAAAACGAGCGGCAAAGGCCCGGACGTCCTATACAAGGAGCTTCAATTAAAAGGAATCGATGAAGACCTGATTCAGGAAGCATTGCGTTCATTTACATTTTCCGAGCAGGTTGCAGCCGCTGTAAAGCACGCCGAAAAACTGCTCAAAAAAGGAAAAAAGCTATCCTCAAGAGAGACAAAACAAGCGATCGAACAGCAGCTCATCCGGAAGGGATTTTCCTTTGAAGCGATCAGTGCGGCTCTTTTGGAAATCGATTATGAAAATGATGACGATTCGGAAAGAGAAGCGCTGGACAAGCAGGGAGAAAAAGCGATGAGGCGCTATCATTACGACGGTTCTTATGAAACGAAAATGAAGGTCAAACAGTTTTTGTTCAGAAAAGGATTTTCGCTTGATATGATCGATCAATATCTAGATGAAAAGGGATGAAAACATGGAGAAAAGATACAGTGACATGACAGCGGCCGAATTGCAAAGGGAGATCGGGAACCTTACCGAAAAGGCGAGAAAGGCGGAACAGATGGGGATCGTTAATGAGCTTGCCGTCCATGAGCGGAAAATCGCGATGGCAAAGGCATACCTGTTAAATCCGGCGGATTTTAAGCCAGGCGAAGTATACGAAATTGAAGATGCGGGAGAGGATTTTTATATCCGCTACTTAAACGGCGTTTTTGCCTGGGGGCACCGCGCAGCAACACCTGATGCTGAAGAGGCGCTGCCGATTTCACTATTAAAGGAAAAGGATTAAGGACAAGCTTAACCCTTTTCCTATTGGCGGCTACCTTGTGCGGATGCGCGTATTGCGCTGGAGAATGATCAAGTCCTGGGTCTGCTGCGTTTCTCCGTTGACCTGTGCGCGAGCATGCTTCGTGTTCGCCCATGGCTGCGGATAATTCTGCATTTTCATCTGGTTAAAATCGTTTGTATACGGTTTACGGTTTGCACACAAAGAAACTCACTCCATCCAGAAAAATTTAGCGTTTGCCGGAAGCTCTCATTCTTTCTTGCGGGTGGGTATTTGTGCTTCCGTCAGGGCGCTTTGAAGCAAAATCATCTTTGGCCCGGGGCTCACCTTCAAATTTATTGTTGTTCATGTTCGGAAAGCCTCTTGCTTTATTCCGCATCTTTTTAGGCTCCTCCATTCAAGTCCAAAATGTTTGCGTCTTCGCTTCAGAAGACGTAATGTTAGTATATGAAAAGGATGACGTTTTCAAAAAGAAAGTTTTTTCCTAAGGGAAGGAGGGAATATTCAAGGTGGAAGGACACTTTGAAAAGCTGACAAATGCGCTTCTTGAAAAGAACCATATGCTGAGCTACGCACAGGCGAGAACATGGGTTGAACTGCTATGGGAAGACTTTGAATCGACATTTGCCAAAGCCGGCCATCCATATAGAGGAAAAGAACTGACAGAGCGCGTCGTTTTAGAATGGATTGACCACTATGGCAGCCATCTGCATTTATTCCAGACCGACAAATCTTCTTTTCAAGATTTATTCTCTACAGACAACGGACTGCTGCATTAATGTTTCTTCATCTGAATGTATGAAAGGAATGTGATGAAATGAAAGCAATCGTCATCGGCTCGGGGATTGCCGGCGCAAGCGCCGCATATCATCTCGCGAAAAAAGGAGCGGAAGTATCGATTCTGGATGAAGGACATGAAGGGCAGTCAACCAAAGCGGGGGCAGGAATCATCTGTCCGTGGTTTTCTTCCAGGAGCGAAGAATGGTATCGTCTCGCAAAAGCAGGCGCCGCATATTATCCCTCTCTTGTTTCACAGCTTGAAGGAGATGGGGAAACTGATGTGGGCTACGCGAAAACCGGCGCGCTGCGGGTCAGCGGAGACATTGATGCCCTCGACCGAATTGAAAGAAAATTAAGAGAACAAAAGCGTGAAGCGCCAGAAGCCGGCGACATCGCCCGTTTATCAAACGATGAAGCAAAACGGCTTTTTCCGCCGCTTGCTGAAGGACTTAAAGCGATTTATGTGTCAGGAGCGGCCCGCGCTGACGGCCATCTGCTCCGGAATGCGCTTCTTTCGGCGGCCAAAAAGTGCGGCGCCGTCTTGGTGAACGGTAAAGCAGAGCTCTCTGTTGAACAGGGCGCAGTAAAGGGCGTCACCATAAACGGCCGCCTGATGTCCGCAGACGCGGTGATATTGGCTGGAGGCGCCTGGACGAATCAACTGCTTCAGCCTTTGGGCATCCGGCTTCCTTTGGAGCCCCAGCGCGGCCAGATCGTTCATTTGAAGCTTCAGGGGCATGAGACTGGAAGTTGGCCGGTCATTTTGCCTGATACAGACCACTACATCGTCTCATTTTCCGGTTCGCGGGTTGTGGCAGGAGCGACACGGGAAACCGGCTCCGGATTCGATTACAGGATCACCGCCGGAGGGATGCAGGAAGTGTTGGCTGAAGCCTTGTCCATTGCCCCTGGGCTTCATGGCGCCACCCTGGAAGAAATAAGAGTCGGATTCCGTCCGTTTACAAAGGATTATTTGCCTCTTCTCGGATATATTCCGGGACCTAAAGGTTTGATCGCAGCCACAGGTTTCGGGCCTTCCGGTTTAACGATCGGCCCTTATGCCGGTTCACTCGCCGCTTCTTTGGCGTTTGGGGAAAAGCCGGCACTTGATATGGATCAATATTTTCCAGTAAGACAACTATCATAAAAATGGGAAACTAACCCTTGTTCTTCGCTATTTTTCCTGATGGGATATCATTTTTTGCCACTTGTTCATAGATGTTTGATATAATGACAAAATAATCTTGTAGAAAATAGTGCCGCATACCTACGGCTTTCTTTTTGCTGTAATAAGGTGTGCGTAAAGTATCCTGCTCAGCATGCCGGATGCGAGTTTATTATGTCCAAAAGAGGTGCCTTTAAGTGAAGAAAGGATTCGTTTCAATTATTATTCCTTCCTATAATGAAGCAAGCAACATTAAACTGATTTATGAATCATTAAGGAACGAATTTCAATCCATTGAGTATGATTATGAAATTTACTACATAAATGACGGCAGTACAGATCAAACTTTGGAGGAAATAAAAAATCTGGCAGAAAAAAACGAGCGGGTGAAATATATTTCATTTTCAAGAAACTTCGGCAAGGAAGCGGCCATTCTCGCCGGATTTCAACACGCCAGGGGCGATGCGGTCGTTGTGATGGACGCTGATTTGCAGCATCCGACATACCTTCTCCACGATTTTATTAAAGGGTTTGAAGAAGGCTATGATCAAGTAATCGCCCAGCGGAACCGCAAGGGAGACAATCCGATCCGTTCCTATCTGTCATCGCTTTATTACCGTTTTATCAACAAAGCGGTTGAGGTTGATTTGCGGGACGGTGTCGGCGACTTCCGCCTGTTAAGCAGAAAAGCCGTGAACGCGCTCTTGAAACTCAGCGAAGGAAACCGTTTTTCAAAAGGTTTGTTTTGCTGGATCGGCTTTGATCAAAAAATTATTTATTATGAAAATGTCGAGAGGAAAAACGGAAAATCAAAGTGGTCGTTCCGCCACCTGTTGAACTATGGGATCGACGGGATCGTTTCGTTTAACAACAGACCGCTGAGAATTTGCTTCTACACCGGCATCTTCATTCTTTTTCTGTCGCTGATCTATATTATTGCAACGTTCATTCGGATACTAAAATACGGCGTGATCGTTCCGGGCTATTTTACAATCATTTCTGCGGTTTTGTTTCTTGGCGGCGTTCAGCTCCTCAGCCTCGGGATCATCGGCGAGTATATCGGGAGAATCTACTATGAGACGAAGAAGCGGCCTCATTATTTAATACAGGAGGCAAACATCGGGCATGGAGAAGCTCATGAAAAAAATGAATCTTGAATTTATTCGTTTCGCCATTGTCGGCGTCTTGAATACATTGAATTACTATGTAGTTTATTTGCTGCTGCATTTTGTGCTGCATATTGATTACATGGGATCACACATTGCCGGTTTTCTTGTCAGCCTTGTCATTTCATTTTTCTTGAATTGCTATTTTACATTTAAAACCAGACCGACTCTTGCGAAGTTTTTGCAGTTTCCGCTGACACAGCTGTTCAATTTGGCCGCGTCTTCTTTGTTTATGTATGTTTTTGTCAACCTTTTAAAAATGAACAGTGCGGCAGCACCGCTGGCTTCCATGTTTTTAACCGTTCCTCTGACATTTTTGCTGACAGGAAAGATTTTGAAAAGAGACAGGGGAAAAGTATGAAAAAAACAGCATTTTTATTTGTCATCTCAAGCTTTGTCATTTCTTTGGCCGCCCATTTGTTTTTTTTATATGAGTGGACCGAAGATCGCTACATGGTAGGGAACGGCGACGGGCTTGCGCAAATGGTCATTTTTAAGTCATTTCTATTTGACCAGTATAAACAAGGCAACTTTTTTTATTCCTATTCCTTCGGCCTCGGAGGCGGGATCTACAGCCAGCTTGGCTATTATTTCACGACATCTTTCGTGTTTATCGGTTCTGCGGTTGCCGTTTTTCTGCTGCAGCTTTTTCATATGGCGGGGGATGCCGATCCGCTGTTTTGGGCGAATGCCGCGGTCTTTATCAGCATTGTCAAGCTGAGCCTCATCATCTTGATCACTTCCTATGCGTTTTTCTATATGGTAAAACATAAAGCGGCCGCCTTTACAGGTGCCGTTTTGTACGGAACATCGGTCATCTATTTCCGCCATACGGTATTCTGGGAATTTTTCAGCGATGCCATGCTATGGGTGCCTTTGCTTGTCGTCGGCGCCGAAAAAATCATCAGGGAAAAGCGTCCCGGCCTGTTTATCATTGCCTGTTCTTTGACGCTGTTCAACAATTTTTATTTTGCTTATATCAACCTGATTTTCATTGCGATCTATGTCATTTTCCGCTGGCTGATCCGGCTTTATGACCGCGAGGCGTCAAAGTGGGAGCAATTCAGGCTGTTTGCGGTATCGTGTCTGATCTCCTTTGGAGTCAGCGCTGTTTCCTTTGTCCCTGCCGTATACGGCTTTTTGAACAATTTGCGGCCGCCGTACGACCAGACGATCGCGATGTACGATTTCACGGATGACATCTTGTTTTCAAGCCGCATCATCCTTCTGCCGGCAGCCTTTGTCCTGTTTTTGTTTGTCCTTTCATTTTACAAAAACAAAACATTCAGGCTGTTTGCCGGAATCAGCGTTGTATTGGGGCTTCTCCATTTCAGTCCGATCGCTGCGAGCGCATTTAACGGCTTCTCCGCCCCTCAGAACCGATTTGAATATTTGCTCGCATTTACGATTGGCGCGGCCGTGGCCGCCGGCTTGACGGAGATCAAAAACATAAAGCGAAAAGAAATCGCATGGTCATGCCTGCTTACCCTTCTTGTGTACATAGCCGTCATCCGGTACGAAGATGTTGATTTATCATTGCTGAAAAATTGGGGCATCCTTGCTCTGCTCTTTTTGGCAATCGCCGCTTTTGCGGCTGTTGGTTTAAGATATAAAAAATCGCTGTTTTTTTTGAACGGCTGTATATTGGTTTCGACGGTTTTGATAGCCAACGTATATGAAAAATACGTCCTTTCAGAAGGAAGCGATATAAAAAGTGTTTCGAAAGACTATATGACAAGCAATGACTACGACGGGGAAGAACAGCGCAAACTCCTGCAAAACATGAAAAAAGACGACGGCGGAGACCCGTATACAAGGATCGACTGGATGAACGGCGTTCGCAACAACACGCCGCTGATCCAGGATTTCAACGGCTTCAGCGCGTATTCGAGCATTCTTAATCAAAACCTTCTGCTATTTTATTGGAAAGACCTTGAGGTCGACATGGGAAGGGAAAGTGTCAGCCGCTACGCGACAATGGGCGGCCGCGCCAATTTATACAGCCTGCTGTACGGGAAGTACTACATGAGGGAAAAAGAGAACGCGTCTGACGCGCCATACGGATTTGAGAAAGCGGACGAGTCGCAGCATTATGCTGTATTTAAAAACAAATATACACTGCCGTTCATCCGTACGGCTGATACCGCTTTTTCAGAAAGAGATTTGTCGGGGGCGCCCGCATTGGCTAAAGAACATGCGATGCTGGAGGGAATCGTTTTAGAAAACCCTGATCAAAAAGCGAAGCCTCCGAAAGCTCCTGATTTGATCAGACAGACGAACGTAAGCATGAAAGGGGCAACCTATAAAAACGGCGTGCTGCATGTCACAGCGGAAAACGGCGGAATCGATCTCATCCCTCCCGGAGACGTCCCGAAAGAGGGCGACTACTATGTCAGCTTTTACTTGAAGAGCCTTGCCAAAGACCAGTTCTTCAACTTGAAAGTCAATGACTATGTCACGTCAAGAAAATCAAATCAGTCGATCTATAAAACGGGAATCTACGATTTGACGATCAGGGTGCCGAAGGCGGATAAGATTTCGATCCGGCTGCCGGAAGGAACGTACAAACTTGATGATCTCGAACTGTATCAGGAGAATTATCAAGCCCTAAAAAAAGCGGCAGCGAAAAAGGCGCCGTCTGCGCATATGACGTGGGAACAAAATAAATTGTCGATCAGCTATCAAAACTTAAACAAAGACCGCTATATGGTGCTCCCGATCCCATTTGAAAAAGGCTGGGAAGTCACGGTGAACGGTAAAAAACAAACCGTTCAAAAGGCAAACTATTCCTTCATCGGCTTCACTGTCGATAAAGGGGAAAACGACATACAGCTCGTATATGAGCCGCCGTACTTCAAAGAAACACTCGCTATCACCATCATCAGTCTTGGCGCAGGTATATGGTACAGCCGGAGAAGAAAAAAGCTTGGCTCTTAAACAGAGCCAAGCTTTAATTTTTTCTGAAGCTTTTCTTCGCTGAAAATCCACCCTGTATAGGATGTGATTAATTCCATGGTGTCCCGGTCGATATGGGCGATGGCAACAAACGGATAGTGCCCTTTGCTGCGGTATCTCAAATCGATGAACCGGACTTCATAATGGTCTTGATACGTATCGATTTCCCATTTGTAGACAGGGGAAAAAGAAAGAAAAGCAGAAATGTTTTTATCTTGTTTTGCCGCTTTCATAACAGATGATTCGGGAACCGGCACCCTGTTGAACGTATCGACGATAACGACGTTTCCGTCGATGCTTCTGCCGACGTAAAAAGCGGATTTTGCCTTGACGGCGATTCGCCACTGTCTGAATTTCATTGTCGGCGAGATGATGATTTCTTCAATATCATCGATTTTCTGGCGAAGCGATTGCTTGATCCGCCTTTGCATCCAAAATCTCAACAGGTAGTATCCCGCCAGGATGATGTAGAGGGCTAAAAACGTATAGCCCTGATGCCCGCCCGCCAGCCAGACGGCGATGGCCGCAAGATGGCTCACGAAGATAAACGGATCAAATGTATTAATCAACCCAAGCGCCACCCATTTTCTTGAAAACGGTCTGATCGCCTGGGTGCCGTACGCATTGAAAATATCGACGAACACGTGCAATGCGACTGCGGCGAGCGTCCACAGCCAAAGATGCAGCAGGTTCGCTCCCGGATAGAACAAATACAGAATCCCCGGAAACAATATAGACCAAATGAGGACGGCGGGAATTGAATGTGTCAACCCTCTGTGATGCCTTATATAAACAGCGTTGTTTTTCAATTTTAAAATCGTATCGATATCAGGAGCCTGTGATCCGGCGATGGTCGCAATCATTACGGCCTGAGCCATAGAAGGATCCATGCCGACGACGGGATCCAACGTTGCGATGCCGCCGAGCGCAACACCCATGACAACGTGTGTGCCAGTATCCATTGGTGACCTCCCCTAACGGTGTTTGAAAATCATGTTTTGTTATACCTTAACCTGTACGCCGTCCCAATTCATGTCCTGAAATATTTAACGCTTTTTCTTTCCCCACTTTTCATGTAACATGTTTATCGTGTATGCATTTAGTTTACAACAAAAAGCCAAAAGAACAAAAGTGCAGTGTGTTAATGTGACGAGGACAGGCAAGGAGAAGTTTCATGATTGATTTGAAAAAAAAATTAGAGCAAAAAAATATTCAACAGTTTCAAGAAGATTTAATTTCTTGGTATGAAAAAGAAAAACGGGATCTTCCCTGGCGTTCAGACACGGACCCTTATAAAATCTGGGTTTCGGAGGTCATGCTGCAGCAGACCAGGGTTGAAACGGTCATCCCTTATTTTAACAATTTTATCGACAAGTTTCCGAACATAAAAGCCCTCGCCGAAGCTGATGAAGAAAAAGTGCTTAAAGCATGGGAAGGACTGGGATACTATTCCCGCGTCCGGAATCTGCAAAGCGCAGTCAAAGAAGTGCATGAACGGTATGGCGGAGTTGTTCCTTCCTCAAAAGAGGAATTTGGCGGGTTAAAAGGAGTAGGCCCTTACACCAGAGGCGCGGTGCTGAGCATCGCCTACAATCAGCCGGTTCCGGCGGTGGACGGCAATGTGATGCGGGTGATGTCCCGGATTCTGTCCGTATGGGACGACATCGCAAAACCAAAGACAAAAACATTATTTGAAAACATCGTGGAAGCCTTTATGTCAAAAGATAAACCGTCTGAATTTAATCAGGGGCTGATGGAGCTTGGCGCGGTCATCTGCACGCCGAAATCGCCTTCCTGCCTTTTGTGCCCGGTCCGTGAACATTGCTCTGCTTTTGCTGAAGGGTGCGAAAAAGAGCTGCCCGTCAAAAGCAAAAAGAAGAAGCCCGGATTGAAAAGCCTTGCTGCCGTTGTTCTGACAGATGAAGAAGGTTATTTCTACATTCATAAAAGACCTGAATCCGGCCTGCTTGCGAATTTGTGGGAATTTCCAAATACAGAAACGCAAAAAGGCCTGAAAACAGAACGGGAGCAGCTTTCAGCTTTTCTGAAGGAACAAGCCGGAATCGAGGCCGACATCGGCCCGCTTGAAGGGATCGTTGAACACGTCTTTACACACCTTGTCTGGAACATTTCCGTTTTTTTCGGGAAAGTGCTGAATCAGCCGGATGGTACCTATTTGAAAAGGGTGACGAAAGAAGAGCTTGCTGAATACGCCTTCCCTGTGTCGCACCAGAAAATATGGAATATGTATATGAAATAGGCAGCTTGACTGTGAATGCTGCCCGTTAATCATAATGAATTTCAGTGCCGTGCGTATAGTCGGCTTCTTGGCGGCGGAGGCCGCCTCTGGCTTTAATTTCTTGTACAACCTCCACATATTCTTCATGCCCTTCCTGATTTAAAAAAGGCATCATTTGCTGGAAGGCGTGGTGGAAATAGAGGAGCTCCGCATCTTTCCATTCATGCTTAGGCGTTTGATCGAGCTCGCTCATGTCGCGTCCGACGTACATAAGGCGAAAGCCTCCTTTTGGTCTTGGATAACATTATTTTTAAACAGATTCAAATATCTATACTAGGAGATGAATGACAGATGGAACAAAGAAAATGTGCGCTGATTACAGGAAGCAGCAGGGGAGTCGGAAAAGCGGCGGCTCTCAGACTGGCGAAAAACGGCTACAATATCGTCATCAACTATGCAAGAAGCAAAAAAGCGGCAATGGAAACAGCTGAGGAAATCGAACAGCTCGGCGTAAAAGCACTGGTTGTTAAAGCGAATGTCGGCCAGCCGGCGAAAATTAAAGATATGTTTCAGCAAATTGAAGAAGCGTTCGGCAGACTTGATGTTTTTGTCAACAATGCCGCATCAGGCGTTTTGCGCCCTGTCATGGAGCTTGAAGAGAGCCATTGGGACTGGACGATGAACATCAATGCCAAAGCATTGCTTTTTTGCGCGCAAGAAGCGGCGAAGCTGATGGAAAAAACGGGCGGAGGCCATATTGTCAGCATCAGCTCCCTCGGTTCGATCCGCTATTTGGAAAACTATACGACAGTCGGCGTTTCCAAGGCGGCGCTTGAGTCATTAACGAGATATCTTGCAGTCGAGCTTGCTTCGAAAAACATCGTCGTCAACGCGGTATCCGGAGGTGCGATCGATACCGACGCGCTGAAGCATTTTCCAAACCGGGAAGAGCTTCTTGAGGATGCCCGTAAAAATACGCCGGCCGGCCGCATGGTCGAAATCGGCGATATGGTCGATGCCATCGAATTTTTGACGTCAGGAAAAGCGGATATGATCCGCGGACAGACGATCATTATCGACGGCGGACGCTCCCTGCTCGTTTAAATTTTTTTGCCTGAGTGAATAGGATATCACCCGTCTGCACAATCTAAGTGTCGTGGAGGTGATATACAATGGCTAACCAACAATCCAAAACAAACGCACAAAAAGTAAGACAACAAAACCAAGCTTCTGCTCAAGGTGGTCAGTTCGGCACTGAATTTGCCAGCGAAACTGACGCGCAGCAAGTGAGAAAAAATAACCAGCAAGCTGAGCAAAACAAACAGCAAAACAGCTAATCACTGAAACAGGAAAAAGCACTTCATGATCGGATGGGGTGCTTTTTTCTTTCCGCTTGTGATCCGACAAAACTTCCGAATCTTAGGCAGAATCAGTCAAAGGACATTCAGCAGGTATAGAGAAATGATACTTAGGCAATAAATGGAGTAGAGCAAAGAATGGAGGATATAAATGCCGGAATTTGAAAATTTGGTTCAAGGCCAGATGGAAATTATGGATAAGCTACTATATCTTCAAGCCGAGATTGAAAGATGCCAGCAAATCGAAAAAGAACTGATGGCCCTCGAAAAAAAAGCCCAGCTTTTATCGATTCGGGAAGACATATCTCAAAAGCGAAAAGACCTTGCCGCCATTCAGGATTTATTTCAAAAACAGACGGAACAGGTGATTCAGGCATATCAAAAAATTGAAGCCTGAGTTTTTTTTCCTGAAAAGAGCCATTCCTGTTCCGGAGTGGCTGTTTTATTTTCATTTTTTATTTTCAAACGTTATAATAAATAAAAGAACTGTCGGACAGGCGATGTGAAACACTGACTTGTAAGGCTTTTGCAAAGAAAGTAGGGGAGAAACATGGGCTTTCCCAAGGAAGGAGAAACCATTCAAATTCATAGCTACAAGCACAATGGGCAAATTCATCGGATTTGGAGCGAAACGACGATATTAAAAGCAACGGAATTGTGCATCATCGGCGCCAACGACCGGACAATGGTCACGGAATCTGACGGCCGGACATGGGTTACACGAGAGCCCGCCATTTGTTATTTCCATGCAAAGCAGTGGTTTAACGTCATCGGCATGCTTCGCGAAGACGGCATCTATTACTATTGCAACATCAGCTCGCCGTTTGCTTTGGACGATGAAGCCATCAAATACATTGACTATGATCTGGACGTAAAGGTCTTTCCCGATATGACCTACCATATTCTTGATGAAGACGAATACGCAGACCATAAAAAAGCGATGAATTATCCAAAGGAAATAGACGGTATCCTGAGATACCATTTGAATACGCTGCTTCACTGGATTCATCAAAGAAAAGGTCCGTTTGCTCCGGAGTTTATCGATTTTTGGTATGAACGGTATCTCCATTATACAAAATAAGCCATTTAGCCTGTTGAGAGTCAACAGGTTTTTTGTGGTGGACTCACACAAAGACAAAAACAGAGGGGGGATACTGTGGGTATCATCAGAAGATATATGGAATTTGTCAAGCCGTATAAATGGAAAATCATCTTGACAGTCCTGATCGGCATTATAAAATTTTCGATTCCGCTCGTCATCCCGCTTCTCCTGAAATATGTGGTCGATGACATCATTCAGGGAACCGGGACGGCTCAGGAAAAAACGTCTTCACTATTTACCGTAATGGCGGTCGTGTTCGCCGTTTATTTAGTGCTTCGGCCGCCTGTCGAATACTACCGGCAATATTTTGCGCAATGGACGGCAAGCAAGGTGCTCTATGACATCCGGGACAGGCTTTTTTCCCACATTCAGAAACTGAGCCTCAGATATTACGCGAATACGCGAGCCGGCGAAATTATTTCAAGGGTGATCAATGATGTCGAGCAAACGAAAGAATTTGTCATCATCGGGCTTATGAACGTCTGGCTGGATGTCATTACGATTTTTATCGCCGTTGCCATCATGATGACGATGGATGTGAAGCTGACCCTTATTTCGATTATTTTGTTCCCGCTTTACGGGCTCTCGGTTAAATATTTTTACGGCAGGCTCAGAACCCTGACGAGAGAGCGGTCCCAGGCTTTGGCCGAGGTGCAGGGCCATCTTCATGAACGGGTTCAGGGAATGCCGGTGATCAGAAGCTTTGCCATTGAAGATCATGAACAAAAGCAGTTTGACCATGAAAACGGAAATTTCCTCGGCAAAGCGATCCGCCATACGGCATGGAATGCGAAAACATTTGCCGTTGTCAACACGATTACGGATCTGGCGCCGCTCATTATCATTACAGTTGCAGGCTACCATGTTATTCACGGGAATTTGACGGTCGGTACGATGGTTGCGTTTGTCGGGTATATCGAAAGACTTTACAATCCGCTGAGGCGCCTTATCAATTCATCGACGACATTGACCCAATCGATCGCCTCCATGGACAGGCTGTTTGAGTTTATCGATGAACCGTATGAATTAAAGGATAAGCCCAATGCCATAAAAGCGGACCATTTACAAGGCGTTGTCGAATTTAAAAACGTCTCGTTTCAATATGAAAAAACAAATGAAATGATCTTGAAAAACCTGTCGTTAACAGCAAAACAAGGTGAAACGGTCGCCCTCGTCGGTATGAGCGGAGGCGGGAAATCTACGCTGGTCAGCCTGATCCCCAGGTTCTATGATGTCACATCCGGCCATTTGTATATTGATGGTGTCGATGTCCGCGATTACCAGGCGAGAAGCTTGAGAAACCAGATCGGCATGGTGCTGCAGGATACATTTTTGTTCAGCGAATCGATCCGTGAAAATATTTCAATCGGAAACCCTGACGCTTCGATGGAGAGCATCATTGCAGCAGCAAAGGCGGCAAATGCCCACGATTTTATTATGGAGCTGCCCGAGGGATATGAGACAAAGGTCGGGGAACGGGGCGTCAAGCTTTCAGGAGGGCAGAAGCAGCGGATTTCGATTGCCCGGGTGTTTTTGAAAAACCCGCCGCTTTTGATCTTGGATGAAGCCACCTCAGCGCTTGACCTTGAAAGCGAGCATTATATTCAAGAAGCGATGGAAAAGCTCGCAAAAGACCGGACAACCTTTATCGTGGCTCACAGACTGTCCACGATCACGCATGCTGACAAAATCGTCGTGATCGAAAACGGACAAATTGCCGAAATGGGAACGCATCAGGAACTGATGAGCCGCGACGGCCATTATAAGCAATTATTTACGATTCAAAAATTAAGCTGACATGTATAAAGCCTGACTTTCGTTTATCGCAAACGGAGGCCGGGCTTTTTCTCTTCTATAAATTTCGTACATATTTCCTATGCAGCGTAAATACAATTTAAAAAATACAAGCTCCGGAGGTGTATATGTGACAAAGGAGAAATTGCTCGAAGTATCGGATCTTTCCATTTCGTTTCAAAAAAAAAAATCTGACATTCCGATTGTTCAAGGCGTTTCTTTCACCATCCATAAAGGAGAAATCATCGGAGTTGTCGGGGAATCCGGCTGCGGCAAAAGCGTCACTTCCCTTGCCCTGATGGGACTGAATGCCAATACCCGCACTAAAGGACGGATCTTGTTTCAGGAAAAGAATCTTCTTATGCAGTCGGAAAAAGAATGGCGCCATATGCGCGGCAATGAAATAGCAATGATTTTTCAGGAGCCGATGACCTCTCTCAACCCCCTGTTCACGATTGGAGATCAGCTGATAGAAGCTCTATCCAGCCACACAAATAGACACAAAAAGCAAGCAGCCGAAAAAGCCGTCCGCATGCTGGAAACCGTCGGCCTTCCGAGGGCGGACCAGCTGATGAAACAGTATCCCCACGAATTATCGGGCGGTATGAGGCAGCGGGTCATGATCGCGATGGCTCTCATTTGCGATCCGAAGCTGCTGATTGCCGATGAACCGACAACCGCTCTTGACGTCACCATCCAGGCCCAAATTCTTTCTCTTTTAAAAAAAATGAACACAGCATTTCAAACAGCCATTCTTCTGATCACTCATGATCTCGGCGTTGTGCACAATACGTGCAGAAGAGTGATGATCATGTATGCCGGCCGAATCGTTGAAGAAGGAAGCGTCGCAGCCATTTTTGCAGATCCGAAACATCCTTATACGAAAGGGCTGTTTGCTTCCATTCCCGCATTCACCCGCAAATCGGAGAGATTGACGTCGATTGAAGGACAAGTGCCGAAGCCCGGAACGATCAAAAAAGGCTGCATGTTTGCCCCCAGATGTCCGCACAAAGTCGATCGCTGCGTTCAAGAAGAACCGCAGCTTGGCAGATTACATGATGAACACGCCGTACGGTGCTTTCTCTATGAGGAAGAAGGAGGGACAGATGACTAATGAGCTTTTAAACGTCAGCCGGCTGAAAACATATTATCCGGTCTCTCGAAAAAAAACGGTCAAAGCGGTTGATGATGTTTCGTTTTCGGTCGAAAAAGGAGAGATTCTCGGGATTGTAGGTGAATCCGGCTGCGGCAAATCAACTTTGGGAAAATCGATCTTGCGGCTGACAGAACCGACTTCAGGCAAGGTGGTCTTTCTCGGACATGAGATCACCGGACTCGGAGCAAAAGAGCTCCGCGGGATGAGAAGGCAGTTTCAAATGATTTTTCAAGACCCTTATGCGTCTTTAAATCCCCGGATGAAAATCAAAGATATTTTAGAAGAGCCGTTGATTGTCCATCGGTTAGGAACGAAAGCCGAGAGGAAAGATGTCGTCCGCTCAATGCTTGAGATCGTAGGCATGGACGCCTCATATGGAGAGCGTTATGCCCATCAATTCAGCGGCGGACAGAGGCAGAGAATCGGAATTGCAAAGGCGCTGATCACAAAGCCGAAGCTGATCATTGCCGATGAACCCGTTTCAGCGCTGGATGTGTCTGTACAGGCGCAAATTTTAAACCTGCTGTCAGATCTGCGGGAAGCTTTTTCACTAACCTTTCTCTTTATTTCGCATGATCTTGGCGTCGTTCGCTATATCAGCGACCGGGTGGCGGTCATGTATTTTGGAAAAATCGTCGAAATGGCTGATGCCGACACATTATTTAGAGCGCCGAAACATCCTTACACAGAATCCCTTTTGGCAGCAGTGCCCGTTATCGGAAAGGGAGAAGTGGATGAAGCGGCAGCAGACGTTCATATTGCTGGTGCTCATGAAAAAGGGTGTCCTTTTTACGGGAGATGCCGGAAACGTGAAGCAATATGCGAGGAGGCGGAGCCGGCGCTGGCCGAAACGGCGAATGGCCATTATACCGCATGTCATTTAACCAACAGGGAGGCTTAGAGAATGAAAAGAAAACATTGGCTGAAAGCCTTGGGAATGATGCTGGCTGTGTCCTTATGTTTAATGGGATGCTCTGGAAAAGAGAGCCAAAAAGAGGGGGGCGGTGCCAAAAATGAAAAAGATACGCTCATTTTCGGAAGAGGCGGTGATTCAACCTCGCTTGATCCGATTACAACGACTGAAGGCGAAGCATTCAAGGTGACGACAAACATTTTTGAAACGCTGCTGAACTACGGAGAGCAGGACACTACCCTTCACCCGGGCCTGGCCGTCAAATGGGAGGCTTCAGACGATGGTCTGACCTATACGCTTGAGCTGAGAAAAGGCGTCAAATTTCATGACGGAACCGATTTTAATGCAGAAGCCGTGAAATACAATTTTGACCGGTGGATGAACGGGGATGAAGAAAAATTTCCTTACTATGGGATGTTCGGAGGCTATAAAAAGGATGATGGGCATGTCATAAAAGATATAAAAATTCTTGATGACCATAAAATCCAATTTATTTTAAAGCGTCCGCAGGCACCGTTTCTAAAAAACCTCGCGATGACTTCATTTGGAATCGCCAGCCCGGCGGCGATCGAAAAATACGGGGACAAATTCAGGGAACACCCCGTCGGCACTGGACCGTATCAATTCGTTGAATGGAAACCGAATGACCGGATCGTCCTTGAAAAAAATGAAGACTATTGGGATCAGGAAAAACCGAAACTGAAAAAGATTATTTTCAGAGCGATTCCGGAAAACTCGGCCCGCTTGAATGCGCTAAAAACCGGTGAAATCGATTTGATGGACGGCGTGAATCCGTCAGATATTGAAAGCATCAAAAGCGATCCCAACCTGAAAATTTTTGAAAGGCCGTCCATGAACGTCGGCTACCTCGGACTGACAACAACGAGAAAGCCGCTGGATCATAAGCTTGTCCGCCAGGCGTTAAACCATGCCGTCAATAAACAGGCGATCATCGATTCCTTCTACGGCGGCCTTGCAGACCCTGCGAAAAATCCGCTGCCTCCTTCACTCGAAGGCTATAATGACAGTGTTGAACCATATCCGTACGATCTCAAAAAAGCAAAAGAATTATTGAAAAAAGCGGGATATCCGGACGGATTCAAGATGCAGCTATGGGCGATGCCCGTTCCGCGTCCGTATATGCCGGACGGCATGAAAATCGCCGAGGTGATTCAATCTGATTTTGAAAAAATCGGAGTCAAAGCGGAAATCGTCACATATGACTGGGCTACCTATATAGATAAAGCAAGCAAAGGCGAAGCCGACTCGTTTTTAATGGGCTGGACGGGGGATAACGGCGATCCTGACAATTTTCTCTACACATTGCTTGATAAGGACAATATCGGCGGCAACAACTATACGTATTTCAGCAATGACGAGCTTCACGACATCTTAATCGAAGCACAGGCAGATCCCGACCAGAAGAAAAGAAATAAGCTTTATGAACAAGCGCAGGAGCTGATTCATGAAGAATCGCCGTGGGTCCCGCTTGTTCACTCGACACCGGTTTTGGCAGGCTCAAAAGACATAAAAGGATATGTCCCGCACCCGACGGGGAGTGAAGTGTTGTCGGGCGTAGAATGGAAATAGTTGAACAAGGTGGTGACTGCCATTGCTTGCTTACTGTTTGAAGAGAACCGTCATGCTGATACCTGTTCTTATCGGCATGACCCTCGTCGTCTTTTCAATCATCCGCTTTATTCCCGGAAATCCTGCACAGGTGATTCTCGGCCAAAGGGCGACAAAAGAAGCGGTCCAGCAGCTGACCGTTCAGCTCGGCCTTGACCAGCCTTGGTATATTCAATATGGAAGATATATCGGAGATTTATTGAGAGGGGATCTGGGGACTTCCATCCGCACGGGGGCGGCGATTATAAAAGAAATGCAGCCTTATTTGTTCGCCACTCTCGAACTCGCTTTTTTTGCGATGATGATTGCGGTATTGATCGGGGTGAATGCCGGAATGATCAGCGCTTGGTTTAAAAACTCGGTGTTTGATTATACAGCCATGCTGATTGCTTTAATCGGCGTATCCATGCCGATTTTTTGGCTGGGATTAATGGGGCAATGGTTTTTTTCCATCGAGCTCGGCTGGCTGCCGACTACCGGAAGGGAAAATGTGAGAAATCCGGTAGAAGCCATCACTTATATTCACACGCTTGATACACTGTTGCAGGGAAGATTTGACCAGTTCGGCGAAACGATCCGCCACTTAATTCTCCCGGCGACGGCCCTTGCGACAATCCCCGCGGCGATTATCGCGAGAATTACGAGAGCAAGTATGATTGAGGTTCTTCAGTCTGATTATATCCGCACGGCAAAAGCAAAAGGCGTTCATATGTTTTCCGTCGTATATAAACACGGTCTAAAAAATGCTTTTATTCCGATTCTTACCGTTATCGGCCTGCAGACAGGACTTTTGCTTGGCGGCGCGATTTTGACGGAAACGATTTTTGCATGGCCCGGCATCGGCCGCTACATTTATGATGCGATCAGCTATAGGGATTATCCGGTGATTCAATCGGGCATCCTTATGATCGCCTTCATCTTCGTCATGATCAATTTTATCGTTGATCTGCTGTATGCCGTGATCGATCCGAGAATTAAGTATTAGGAGGCGGGGAATATGGTTGTCCTGCAGGAAGAACGGCAGAGGGTAGAAGAAAAGGTCCGCTCGCCTCTGTCGGAACATATGCAGCAGTTCTTTCAGCACAAGCTTGCGGCCGCCGGCAGCATACTTGTCGCACTCTTTATCCTTCTGGCCATTTTCGCGCCGCTCATCGCTCCATACGGATTAAATGACCAGTCATTATCAGAAAGACTGGCTCCGCCATCTGCAGAACATTTCTTTGGAACGGACGACTTTGGCAGAGACATTTTTTCCAGGGTGATTTACGGCGCAAGGCTTTCTCTTTGGGTGGGATTCTTTTCTTGCCTGGGTTCGGCTGTTGCGGGAACGATATTAGGGCTGATTGCCGGTTTTTACGGCAAATGGGCGGACGGGCTGATTTCCAGAATGTTTGATATTATGCTCGCGTTTCCAAGCATCCTTCTCGCGATTGCGATTGTCGCCATTCTCGGCCCTTCGCTTGAAAATGCGCTGATTGCAATCGCCATCATTAATATCCCGACGTTTGGAAGGCTTGTCCGTTCAAAAGTGCTCAGCATCAGACAGGAGGAGTATATCCTTTCTGCAAGGGCGGTCGGCATGTCCAATTTCCGCATGATGTTTAAGCATATTTTGCCGAACAGTATGGCGCCCGTTATCGTCCAGGCCACGCTCAATATTGGAACAGCGATTATCGAGGCGGCCGCACTCGGATTTTTGGGATTGGGGGCGCAGGCTCCAAACCCTGAATGGGGAAAAATGCTTGCTGATGCCAGGCCTTACTTGGCACAGGCTCCCTGGACATTGTTTTTTCCGGGTATATCGATTATGCTGGCGGTGCTCGGCTTCAATTTAATGGGCGACGGGCTGCGGGATACTCTTGACCCGAAAATGAAAGAAGGCAAATAAAAAAGCCGGTTAACGATGTCGTTAACCGGCTTTTCAGCATGCCGAGCGTTGGCGGCTCATTCATCATCACCGACTTCAAGCTCGCTGTCTTCGCGATGATACGTCTGGAAGCTTGAGATCAGCGTTTCCAAATGGCCGAGCTGCTCGCGGTATTCAACCGCGCTCGCCATAATGGTCAGCATATTGTAATCCAATAGTTCTTCTTTCAATTTATCCTGGTTTTTCAGGAACGATTCTGTCAAATGCTGTTTGTACACGTCCCCTTCTTCAAGAAGGTCTTCCGTATCATGTGTTTTAATCTTGCCGACAAATCTCATCAGAATCCGCTCGTGCCAGTGAAGAAGATAATCAAGTTCTTCCACAAGCGTTTCCTGGAATTCCTCCGGCATATGGTAAAAATCATTTTCAAGACGGTGCAGCTTTTTTAAGGTATCAAGCGCACGGTTGGACGCGATGATCGCCTGCCTGAAAAGAACGAGCTTTCTTGACTTCACATACGTCGTTCGTTTTAAATGGCTTCTTTCCTCTTTGTACAGCAAGTAAAGATGGTCGACCTTCATCATTTTTTCTTTCAGTTTTTCAATGTCTTCTTTCAGCATCTTATGCTCTGTCGTTTTCCGCGTCAAAAGACGAATCCATTTAATGACTTCATCTGTGTTCTCGACAATATGGCTGGCGAGCTTTGTTTCATATTTGGGCGGCAGAAAGATCAGGTTGACCAGGAACGCAGACAGAACGCCCAGAATGACTGTTCCGGTTCTCACCAAAGCGAACATTAAAAAGTTGTCGCCGGAGCTTTCCAGTATCGCAATAACGGTGACAAGCGCGATCGAAATCGTATTTTCGATCTTGAGCTTCAAATTAATCGCAATGACAATGACCGCCGTCAATCCGATGATAATCGGACTGGGTTCAAAAATAAGTCCAAAAATAATAGCTGTTGCAGCACCGATAATATTCGCCTGCACTTGATCGACTATCGTCAAAAATGAACGATAGATCGAAGGCTGTATCGCAAAAATAGCGGCAATACCGGCAAACACCGGGGTAGGCAGGCCGATCCATGCTGCGAGGTAAAGTGCAAGCGTAATGGCAATGCCTGTTTTGAGAATACGGGCACCAAGTTTCATTAGGCTGTACTTGCATCCCTTTCTATAATAAAATTCGTTCTTTACAGAAAATGAATCGTACCAGAACATTTCTCTGCTAATTTGCCAAACAATAAAGTAATATACAGCGATCTTCTGAAATATTCAACCCATTTCTAAGAAAAAACAAACCATTGTCAAAAAAAAGAAAAACAAGCTGTTTCTTCTAGCGCCAAATGACCTGGAGACACCTTTTCAAAATATCGGTTCATTGATAAAAAAGAGAGCAAAAACGCTCTCTTTGTTACACTTGTTGTTTCAATTGTTTAAATGACTCATCAACGGCTTTCAGCGTATCTTCGATATCCTTTTCCGTATGTGCGATCGTGATAAACCATGCTTCATATTTGGAAGGGGCGAGGTTGACTCCCCGTTCAAGCATCAGTTTGAAAAATGCCGCAAACATCTCGCCGTCCGTATTTTCGGCTTGTTCGTAATTCTCGACTTTTTCATTTGTGAAATAGACGGTGAGGGCGCCTTTTAAACGATTGATGGTAATCTCGATGCCGTGCGTTTTGGCGTGCTTCAAAATCCCCTCTTCAAGCATGGCGCCGAGGCGGTCAAGCTTTTCATACGTCCCATTTTCTTTCAGGACTTCCAGGCAGGCGATTCCTGATAAGATCGACGCCGGATTGCCCGCCATTGTCCCTGCCTGATATGCAGGGCCGAGCGGAGCCACCTGCTCCATGATTTCCTTTTTGCCGCCGTATGCGCCGATCGGCAGTCCGCCGCCGATGATCTTGCCGAGCGCCGTCAGATCAGGCTTGACGCCCAAGAGGTCCTGTGCTCCCCCATACATAAAGCGGAACGCGGTAATGACTTCATCATAAATGACCAGTGCGCCGGCGTCGTGAGTCAGCTGATTCACCTGTTCGAGAAATCCGCTTTTCGGCTCAACGATTCCGAAGTTTCCGACGATCGGTTCAACGAGCACTGCCGCAACATCGTCTCCCCATTTTTCAAGGGCTTTTTTATAGCCGTCAATATCATTAAAAGGAACGGTGATCACTTCATTTGCAATGCTTTTTGGCACTCCTGCTGAATCCGGTGTACCCAGTGTTGAAGGTCCTGATCCGGCAGCGACGAGCACGAGATCCGAATGGCCGTGGTAGCATCCGGCAAATTTGATAATTTTCGTCCGGCCGGTATACGCGCGGGCGACGCGGATCGTTGTCATGACAGCTTCCGTTCCCGAATTGACGAATCTTACTTTATCCAATGCCGGAATGGCTTCCTTCAGCATTTTGGCAAACATGACTTCGTGTTTTGTCGGTGTTCCGTAGAGCACCCCATTTTCGGCCGCTTTTTGAATGGCTTTTGTAATGTGCGGGTGTGCATGGCCGGTAATAATCGGTCCGTATGCCGCAAGATAATCTATGTACTTATTTCCGTCTACATCCCAAAAATAAGCGCCTTGGGCTTTTTCCATCGCGACAGGCGATCCGCCGCCCACGGCTTTATATGATCTGGACGGGCTGTTGACACCGCCTACGATATGCTGAAGAGCTTCTTCATGAAGCTTTTCTGATTGTGTATGCTGCATAATGTCCTCCCCATTTCTATAACCTCTGTGTATGGCTATATTGTAACACGTTGTGATCTGAGAGCAAAAAGACAGCCGCACCGGCCCTGTTTTCTCAGGCTTGATTTGAACAGGAGGGAACTGTTTTTTATAATGAAGGGAAGCAAACTTTTAAATATACAGGAGGCAAAACAATGACTGTAGAAATTGGACAAAAGGTTCCTGAAATTGAACTGCTTGGTGATCACGGCGAAAAAGTAAAACTGTCAGATTTTCAAGGGAAATACATCGTGCTTTATTTTTATCCGAAAGATATGACACCGGGCTGCACGACGGAAGCATGCGATTTCAGAGACAGCCATGAAAGCTTTGCAGAACTTGATGCCGTCATCATCGGCGTCAGTCCTGATGATCAGGCAAAACATGAAAAATTCAAGGAAAAACACGATCTGCCATTTCTGCTGCTTGTCGATGATGAGCATAAACTCGCTGAAAGCTTTGGCGTTTGGAAACTGAAAAAGAATTTTGGCAAAGAATATATGGGGATCGAACGATCAACCTTTCTAATTGATAAAGAAGGCCGCCTTGTGAAAGAATGGCGGAAAGTAAGGGTGAAAGACCACGTTGCAGAGGCTCTGCAAGCTGTAAAAGAAGTGTATGAAAAATAAGAACAAGCATGGGGCCGGGCCGCAACAGGTTTGGCCTCATGTTATGGACATATTCTGCCGGATGATTGAACATGATGTATATTAAGAGGATTTTGATTTGAAAATAGGGTTTTCACAGGGATTGGAATTGACAAAAATTCCGCTCTGGAGTTACACTAATTATAAACGTTATAATATAAGAATTTTTTTTAGAAGAGAGGTGCATGACGATGGCTGAACATAACCTGAAAGAAGCGTTGGAAGCGTTGAAGGAAACCGGGGTGCGAATTACTCCTCAACGTCATGCCATTCTGGAATTCCTCGTAAATTCTATGTCTCATCCAACTGCAGATGATATATATAAAGCTCTGGAAGGAAAATTTCCGAACATGAGCGTAGCAACGGTTTACAACAATTTACGGGTATTTAAAGAATCAGGGCTCGTGAAAGAATTGACATACGGAGATTCTTCAAGCCGGTTTGACTTTGTGACTTCCGAGCACTACCATGCGATTTGTGAACGCTGCGGAAAGATCGTAGACTTTCACTATCCGGGGCTGGATGAAGTAGAGCAGCTTGCTTCACATGTGACAGGATTTAAAGTCAGTCACCACAGACTGGAGATATACGGTTTATGTCAGGAATGCGATAAAAAAGAAAGCCATTAAAAAGAGCTGGCCGCTTTTTTAACGGTCAGCTTATTTTTGTTTCAGTGCCTGCCTGACGGACTTTCGATTATATGACTCATCAAATTCTTTTCCTTCTAAATTTTTGTCAAGCGTAAGAGGCTCCCTGCAGTGCATGCACATATCAACCCGGCCGAGGACCTTGGTCGGCTTTTCGCAATTCGGACAGATGACTTTGACCGCTTTTGTTGAAAGCATACCAATCCAAAAATAAACCGCCGTGCTCAGCATGATAGATAAAACCCCCAAGAGCATAAACACCGACATCAGCAAGACAGAAGACCTGAAAAAGATACCGACATACATAATGATGAAGCCGACAAATACTAAGCTTAAGGCAAACGTTCTGATTTTATTGATTTTACTAGAATATTTCGCCATATTCATCCCCCTCTCTCTAATATAGCATATCTAAGATGTGTTATTCTTTAATAAAAATGAATGAAATGGTATTTTTCTATAGAGAGTTTCCGGGGAATTGATTATAATATGTCAATGTGTTTTCAAAATAAAGGAGTTTTTATTGGCTCGTAGAAGTAGGTAGAAAACGAAAGAGAAGCATTTTAGAGAACGTATTTTACATCTGTATTGGAGGAATGGTGATGGAAAATCTTCTCCGTCCGATTTACCAAGAAAGAGCAAGCCGCCCTGATACTTTAGCTGTGATGATCATAGAGAGGAGAAACCAAACCTCTTCAGCAACAGATAACTTTGATGCGGCATTATTAGTAATCGTAAATAAGGCTGAGGAACCGGTATTCGTGAAGCATTATGAATTTGACGGAAAAACGGCTTCTCTTCATATCATTTCCGTTGAACAGCTTCAAGAATGGATCCTGCTTGGAACAAACAGAAGAATCATAGATTGGATTTTGAACGGGAAAATTCTCTTTGACCGAAACGAATATATCGTAAAGCTGATTGAACAGCTCAATACATTCCCTTTTTCAGAGCGAAAACTGAAAATTGGGCTTGAATACGGAAAATTAATCAGAAGGTATATAGAAGGAAAAGCGTTTTTTGAAGATGATCAGTTTTTGGATGCTTACAATTCCATCGTGCACGCTCTTCATCATCTGGCCAGAATCGAAGTGATTGATAAAGGCTTCCATCCCGAAGTAACGGTATGGAACCAAGTCCGGCATATGGAGCCGCAGGTATATAAGCTTTATAAAGAACTGATTGAAAGCAATGAGAGTCTGCAAAAACGGCTGGAGTTATTATTCCTCGCAAGCGATTTTCTCATTCATTCCAAAGCTGAAATCGGAGCCGCACACATTCTGAATGTGATGGGCGAAAAAAACGTTTGGCAATTTGCCGAACTGCTCACACATCCTGAGCTTAAATATTTCACGGCGGACCTCGGCGCTATTCTTGAGTTTTTGGTCGAAAAGGACCTGGTTGGAGTAGAGCCGATTGAAACAAAGGGACAAAAGATTTTTCACCGAGGATATTTTATAAAAAAAAGTGTTGACTCTGATTCTTGATGGTGATATATTATTAGACGTCGCTGTTAGCGAAACGGTTTTTTACTAAAGCAGCAGCGACTGAAAAAAATAAAAAACATTTGACACGCCTAGTTGAAAATGTTATACTAATAAAGTCGCTTCTGATTGAAGCGGAAATGA
>NZ_BCVZ01000026.1 GCF_001592005.1 Bacillus sonorensis NBRC 101234 = KCTC 13918 | reverse complement strand
CTTCATTGCCGCTCTCAAAGCGACCACTTAAATATAACATTTTATAGACAAGCGGTCAATACTTTTTTTCAAAAAATTTATTGTTTGCTTTTCATAAGCGGCCAAGAAAGATTATAACACATTATTCAGTGATAGAAAAGGTATTCTTCAAGACATTTCGAGGCAATCTATAAAAAAAGCGCAGCCCTGAGGCTGCACTTTCATTTAAGCTTCATTTTCTTCATGATCATCTGTTTCCGTCTCGTTTTCCTCATCTTTTTCAACCAAAGCGACAGTAGCAACATGCTCCTGGTCTCCTAAGCGAATGAGGCGGACACCCTGCGTAACCCGTCCTGTTACGGAAATATCATTAATGTCCATCCGAATGATGACACCGCTGGCGGTGATAATCATTAAATCTTCCTCTCCTCTTGTCGCTTTAACCGTAACAAGAGGTCCGTTGTTTTCCGTAATTTTGCAGGTTTTCAGCCCTTTTCCTCCACGGCTCTGTGTTCTGTATTCTGAAGCAGGCGTCCGTTTTCCGTATCCTTTTTCGGTTACGATTAAAACATCGGAATCCTCTTCCAAAATCTCCATTCCAACCACGATATCATCATCTGTGAGGGTGATTCCTTTCACACCTGCCGCAGTTCTTCCCATTTGACGAACATCGCTTTCAGGGAAACGGATCAGCAGTCCGTTTCTCGTTCCGATGATAATCTGTTTATTTCCGTCAGTCAGGCGGACAGACATCAATTCATCTTCATCGCGAAGGCTTAAGGCAATTAAACCGTTGTTGCGAATATTGGCGAATTGGGAAAGCGGCGTCCGTTTAGAAATACCGTGTTTTGTCGTAAAGAACAGGTATGATTCATCGTCAAACTCGGTAACCGGAATGATCGCATTGATCCATTCCCCTTTTTCGACTTCCAGAAGGTTGATGATCGGAATTCCCTTCGCTGTACGTCCGAATTCAGGAATTTCATATCCTTTCGCCCTGTAGACCTTCCCTTTGTTTGAGAAAAAGAGAATTGTGTCATGGGTTGATGTGGAGATCAAATGTTCTACAAAATCATCTTCATTTGTTCCCATTCCCTGAATTCCTTTTCCGCCCCGTTTTTGGCTGCGGTAAGTGGAAGAAGGAAGGCGTTTGATATAGCCGTTATGGGTTAAAGTGACAACGATATTTTCTCTCGTAATGAGGTCCTCGTCTTCAATCGTCTCAAGGCCTGATGTGACGATCTCGGTCCGGCGCTCATCATTGAATCGTTCTTTAATCTCTGTCAGTTCTTCTCTGATGATTTCAAGAACTTTTTCTTCGTCTGCTAAAATCGCTTTTAACTCGGCGATCAGCTGGATTAAATTTTGGTATTCTTCTTCAATTTTTTCGCGTTCCAGTCCTGTCAGCCGCTGAAGACGCATGTCCAAAATGGCTTGGGCTTGCTTCTCAGTCAATGAAAACTTCTCGATTAATCCGTTTTTCGCAATTTCAGCTGTTTGCGAGTTTCTGATTAAGGAAATCACTTCATCGAGATGATCAAGAGCCACTCTCAAACCTTCGAGGATGTGAGCTCTCGCTTCTGCTTTTCGAAGCTCAAATGCCGTACGTCTTCTGATCACGACTTTTTGGTGATCAAGATAGTGCTCAAGACACTGCTTCAGGCTTAATACTTTCGGCTGTCCATCAACAAGCGCCAAAAGATTGATCCCAAATGATGTTTGAAGTGCGGTCTGCTTGTACAAATTATTTAACAGAACGTTGGCATTTGCGTCTCTTCTCAGCTCGATGACAATCCGCATTCCGTTTCGGTCTGATTCATCGCGAAGATCTGTAATGCCCTCGATTTTCTTGTCGCGGACAAGATCAGCGATTTTTTCAATCAGTTTTGCTTTATTCACCTGATACGGTATTTCCGTAACAATGATAACCGGTTTGCCGGATGATGTTTCTTCAATTTGCGCTTTGGCTCGAAGCGTAATCGATCCGCGGCCTGTTTCATAAGCTTTGCGGATTCCGCTTCTTCCCAAGATCAAACCTGCCGTCGGGAAATCAGGGCCCGGGATGATTTCCATCAATTCCGCAAGCGAAATATCAGGGTTCTTGCTGACTGCCAAAACCCCGTCAACGACTTCGCCAAGTTGATGCGGCGGGATATTTGTCGCCATTCCGACTGCAATCCCGGCTGCACCGTTAACCAACAGGTTTGGAAATCTGGCAGGCATGACAATCGGTTCTCTTTCAGATCCGTCATAGTTGTCTTGATAGTCAATCGTATCCTTGTTGATGTCGCGCAGGATTTCCATGGATATTTTCGACATTCTCGCTTCTGTATAACGCATCGCAGCTGCTGAATCGCCATCGACAGAACCGAAGTTCCCATGGCCTTGAACAAGCATATAGCGATAGTTGAAATCCTGGGCCATCCTGACCATCGCTTCGTAAACGGCAGAATCACCGTGCGGATGGTACTTACCAATAACTTCGCCGACAATCCGGGCAGATTTTTTGTATGGTTTGTCGCTTGTCATCCCAAGGTCATTCATCGCGTACAAAATTCTTCTATGCACCGGCTTCAGTCCGTCTCTTACATCAGGAAGAGCACGGGAAACAATAACGCTCATCGCATAATCTAAGAACGACGTACGCATCTCCTGGCTAATATTGACTTCCTGGACTTGCGGCTTTTTTTGTTCACTCATTAAAAAACCTCCCTGGAGAATCTACATGAGTTGTGTGGGAGTAGATTTGTATTTATACTCTTCAACGAATAAGGCTATTCTCCATTATATCAATAATCTTGATTTTATACACATGAAATTACTAGAACACCAAAGGCTCTATTCTAGAAAAGACCTTATTTCAATCAAGCGAAAATAAGGTCCTACATGCATTAAATATCCAAGTTCTTTACATAACGTGCGTTTTCTTCAATGAAGTTCCTACGCGGCTCCACCTTGTCCCCCATGAGCATTTCGAAGGTTTCATCGGCATCGATCGCATCCTTGAGCGTCACTTGAAGCAACGTCCGCGTGTCAGGATCCATCGTCGTTTCCCAAAGCTGTGTCGCATTCATCTCGCCCAAACCTTTATAGCGCTGCAGGCCTGGCTTGGGATTTTGCGGAAGCTCTTTTAAAATCTCTTCGAGCTGCTTGTCATTATACGCGTACTCCACCCGTTTGCCCTGCTGAATTTTGTATAACGGCGGCTGAGCGATGTAGACGTATCCTTGTTCAATAATCTGCCGCATGTAACGGTAGAAAAAGGTCAGCAGCAATGTTCTGATGTGTGCGCCGTCAACGTCGGCATCCGTCATAATCACGACTTTATGGTAACGCGCTTTTTCGAGGTTGAAATCTTCGCCGATTCCGGTGCCGAGCGCGGTTATCATCGAGCGGACTTCATTGTTTGACAAAATTTTATCAAGGCGGGCTTTTTCGACGTTCAAAATTTTACCCCGCAAAGGCAAAATCGCCTGGAAATGACGGTCGCGTCCCTGCTTTGCCGAGCCGCCCGCAGAATCACCCTCAACGATATAAAGCTCGGAAATCGTCGGATCTTTCGAAGAGCAGTCTGCCAATTTCCCTGGCAAATTCGATACTTCCAGCGCGCTTTTTCTGCGCGTCAATTCGCGTGCTTTTTTTGCGGCCATTCGCGCTCTTGCTGCCATCACGCCTTTTTCAACAATTTTTTTCGCTGAGTCGGGGTTTTCAAGCAGGAATTTTTCCAATGCTTCTGAAAATAGAGCATCTGTGATCGCGCGGGCTTCTGAGTTGCCGAGCTTTGTTTTCGTCTGCCCTTCAAACTGCGGATCCGGATGCTTGATTGAAATAATCGCTGTCAAACCTTCCCGGACATCTTCCCCGCTTAAATTCGGGTCGTTTTCTTTGAATACGCCGTTCCTTCTCGCGTAATCATTGATGACCCGCGTCAAGCCTGTTTTAAAGCCTGCTTCATGCGTTCCGCCTTCATACGTATGGATGTTGTTGGCGAATGAATAGATGTTGCTCGTGTAGCTGTCATTGTATTGAAGAGCGACCTCGACCGTAATGCCGTCTTTGGACCCTTCAATGTAGACCGGCTCCTCGTGAATGACTTCTCGTGAGCGGTTCAAGTGTTCAACATAGCTTTTAATTCCGCCCTCATAGCAGTACTCATTCTTGCGTTCTTTTCCTTCACGCTTGTCTTCGATCGTGATTTTGACGCCTTTTGTCAAAAAAGCGAGTTCTCGGACACGAGTGGCAAGCGTATCATAGTCGTATTCAGTAGTTTCCGTGAATATTTCCGGATCAGGCTTGAAGTGAGTGGTCGTTCCTGTCACATCCGTATCGCCGATGACTTTCAAATCAGCTTTTGGAACGCCCCGTTCATATTCCTGGTAATGGACTTTTCCGTCTCTGTAAACCGTTACATCAAGCTCTGTTGACAGGGCGTTAACAACAGAAGCACCGACGCCGTGCAAACCACCTGAAACTTTATATCCGCTTCCGTCAAACTTTCCTCCGGCGTGCAGAACGGTCATGATGACTTCCACAGCGGGACGGCCCATTTTCTCCTGAATACCGACCGGAATCCCCCGTCCGTTGTCTCTTACAGTGATGCTGTTGTCTTTTTCAATTTCGACATTGATTTCAGTGCAGTAACCGGCCAATGCTTCATCGATGCTGTTATCAACAATTTCCCATACTAAATGGTGCAGACCTTTGCCGCTTGTCGACCCGATGTACATTCCGGGTCTTTTCCGAACGGCTTCCAATCCCTCTAGAACCTGTATCTGATTTTCATCGTAATTATTTTGCTGTTCCATTGCCACGCACATTCACCTACACTTTTCTTCAAACATAATAAATTTATAGTTAAGATTCTTTATGAATCGATTTCCGGCTTGGATTGCGCCCGTTTTTTCAACGTGCCTGAGGCTAAAGGAGAAAAATAAATCGTTTGAACTGTGACGACAATTGACTTAGGCGTGCTGTTTGAAGAGACAATCCGCTGTTGTTGCTTGTTTAAAAACTCTTCAACAATCGGCGATGTCTTCGCCTTGTAATCAAAAATAGCCACAATTTCTCGTGTTGAGACGACAAAGTCGTCACCTAAATGGATATACAATCCCTCACCCCATTTTTTCAGTCCAATAGCGTGCCATTTGCAACACGAAAGATTTCCGCTTCGTTTAAGGTTTGATGATCAATTCCATCAACGCTCGTCGTCGTTACGAAGGTTTGAACACGGCCTTGAATGGTGTTGAGCAAATGAGACTGCCGATAGTCGTCCAGCTCTGATAAAACATCATCCAAAAGCAGAATCGGGTATTCTCCTATCTCTTCCTGAATCAAATCGATTTCAGCCAATTTAAGCGACAATGCCGTCGTACGCTGCTGGCCCTGTGATCCGTAAGTCTGCACATCGCGGCCATTGACGTAGAAAAGAACATCATCCCTGTGGGGGCCTGAAAGGGATACACCCCGTTCTATTTCTTTATCTCTTAATTTAGAAAACGTTTCTTGATAACTATTGATCATTTTCGACAAATCGGGCGAATCTGATACGTGAAGAGACGTATGATACTTTAACGTCAATTCTTCAAGACCTCTTGAAATTCCGGAATGGATAGGCTGTGCCCATTTTTCAAGCTGATCAACAAATTGAAGACGTTTCATCACAACCTTTGCCGCGAATTCCGTAAGCTGTTCCGTCAGCACATCAAGCATCGTTTGATCGGTCTGTTTTCTTGTTTGAAGCTGCTTCAAGAAATGATTCCGCTGTGAGAGGATTTTTTGGTAAAGAGAAAGGTCATGAAGATAGACGGGTGATACCTGGCCGATTTCCATATCGAGAAACCTTCTTCTGACCTGAGGACTTCCTTTTACAAGATTTAAATCCTCCGGCGCGAACATAATCGTGTTTACAGCCCCGACATACTGGCTCAGTTTCTGTTGTTCAATATGATTGACCTTGCCTTTTTTTCCCTTTTTCGAAATGACAAGCTGGATGGGAACGGGACCGTTTTTTTTAATGACCCTGCCTTCTATTTTAGCATAGTCTTCATCCCATCGTATGAGTTCTTTGTCATTTGACGTTCGATGGGACTTTGCCATCGCAAGTACGTAAATCGCTTCCATCAGATTTGTCTTGCCTTGGGCGTTTTCTCCGATAATCACGTTCACTTTGTTTTCGAATTGGAGATCAAGGCGTTCATAATTACGGTAAGATGATAATGTAAGATTTTGGATGTACAATCAATATCACCTGCTTTTAGCCGCCGACCTGGAATGAACCGAACCCTTCAATCGTCACTATATCCCCGACATATAGTTTCCGGCCGCGGCGGTTATCCGGCTCATTATTTACGAGAACTTCGTGCTCTGCTAAAAACCATTTTGCCATTCCGCCCGACTGAATGACGTCAGCCAATTTTAAAAACTGGCCGAGGGTAATCATGTTTGTATCAATCGTCACCGTCTTTGTCATTTTATCGACCTCTTTCAATATCACTAATATCTAATTGTACTAAAAAACAGGGAAAGAAGGAAAGGGGTAACTTACGTACAAAAAACAGGGCAGCAGGCAGAGAGCCTTTTTCCGCACACCAAAATAAGAAAAGCCGCCAGCCAAGCCGGCAGCTTTCTCCAGTTGCAGATTAATACGTCCGGACAGGAAGAATTAATTGAACGATCGAATCATCATTCGGGGTGCGGATCAGAAAAGGTCTCATAGCGCCGGTAAAGCTGACATGAATGTCCTCTCCTTCAAGTACTTTAAGAGCATCCAACATATATTTCGGACTAAAGGATATCTTTAAGTCTTCCCCTTCTATTTGTTCGGCATTCACCGTTTCAACAACCTTCCCGATTTCAGGAGAATTCGAAGAAATCTCGATCGACTCGCTGGCGGATGCGGACAGTTTTACCACGTTGTTCCGTCCTTCTCTGGCCAGCAATGAAGCCCTGTCGATTGCCTGCAGAAATTCCTTTGTATTGACGATCAGATTTGTTTTGCTTTCCTGAGGAATCAGGCGATTTGTGTCAGGATAATTGCCGTCAAGCAGCCTTGAGAAAAACAGGACATTTTTTGTTTTAAACAATACCTGTGTTTCGGTAATGACGATATCTACGAGCTCCTGATGGTCGTCAAGGATCTTGCTCAGTTCAGTCAAGCTTTTTCCTGGAATGACGACATTATACGAGCTGTCTTCGCTGATATCGAGCTTCGCTTTTCTTAATGCCAGACGGTGGCTATCCGTTGCTGTGCATATTAATTCACCGCCGGAGACGTTCCAGTTTACACCTGTCAAGATTGGGCGTGTTTCTGAGGTGGACACTGCGAAAACAGTTTGGCGGATCAAGTTTTTCAGCAGGTCTGTCGGAATCTGAAACGCATGATGCTCCTCAATTTGCGGTAAAAGCGGATACTCGCTGGCATCCAATCCATTAAGGTTAAATTCGGCTTTTCCCGAGCGAATAATCGTCAAATACTGATTTTGAACTTCGATTTCAACAGTCGACATCGGCAGTTTTTTTACGATTTCACTAAAAAAACGCGCTTGAAGAACGATGCTTCCCGGTCTGTCAATCGTTACAATTTCTAAGTCACCGTCTTCTTTTGGGATAAACGATTCGATTGAGATATCAGAATCGCTTCCGGTAAGGGATACGCCTTCATCAGATGCAACGATTTTAATACCGGTTAAGATCGGAATCGTTGTTCTTGAAGAAACGGCCTTTAACACATCCTGGACACTTTCGACTAAACGGTCTTTTTGAATTGTAAATTTCATAATCATCCTCCTTACGGGAATCTATAATTAATATGTTTTATAAAAATAGCAGAAGTAATAGTAGGGACTGTGGATTTGTGGATAAGTGCTGAAAACGAAAGGAAACACAGCCTATCCACATGTGGACAGACTGTGTAAGACCATGTTTAAGTTATTCACACTTTCCCATTCTTCACCTGAGCCGATCTTATCTCAGCTGTTCTTTTATTTCTTTAATCTGCTGCTGAAGCTGTTCATCATCGCTCAGCAGTTTTGAAATTTTTTCATGGGCATGAATGACCGTCGTATGATCGCGTCCCCCAAATTCTTCGCCGATTTTTGGCAGGGATGAATCTGTCATTTCCCTTGATAGATACATAGCGATCTGCCTCGGAAATGCCACTGATTTCGTCCGTTTTTTCGCTTTGAAATCCTCAAGCTTGATATTGAACTGCTGGCCGACGACCCTTTGAATGTCTTTGATGGTAATAATTTTCGGCTTTGAAGAAGGAATGATATCTTTCAAAGCCTCTGCGGCCAAATCAGCATTGATATCTTTATTGATTAAGGAAGAATAAGCGACGACGCGGATTAAAGCCCCTTCCAGCTCTCTGATGTTGCTGTCGATCTGATTTGCAATATACAGCATGACTTCATTCGGAATATCAAGTCCTTCTGCTTTCGCTTTCTTTCTTAAAATCGCGATCCTTGTTTCCAAATCAGGAGGCGTGATATCTGTGATCAATCCCCACTCAAAGCGGGAGCGCAGACGGTCTTCAAGCGTCGGTATTTCTTTAGGCGGCCGGTCGCTTGAAATGACGATCTGCTTCGTCTCTTCATGCAGCGTATTAAACGTATGGAAAAATTCCTCTTGCGTCTGTTCTTTTCCGGCTAAAAACTGAATATCATCTATCAAAAGAACGTCGACATTTCGATAGCGGTTCCGAAAATCGACAGCTTTATTGTCACGGATCGAGTTGATGAACTCATTTGTGAATTTTTCGGATGATGAATAAACCACTTTTGCAGATGGATTATGTTCGATGACATAATGTCCGATCGCATGCATTAAGTGGGTTTTTCCAAGCCCGACGCCCCCGTAAATAAACAGCGGATTGTATGCTTTCGCAGGCGCTTCCGCCACAGCCAGAGATGCAGCGTGGGCAAATCGGTTTCCGGAGCCTATAACGAAAGTATCGAATGTATATTTGGGATTCAGCATATTTTGCGGAAAATCAGCCTGTTCTTCTTCTTTCGACATTTTTTTGATTGGAGATTTTGGCATGAATTCTTCTTCATTTTGATTCTGAGGAATAACAAATTTAATGCTGAGCTCTTCCCCGGTGAGATCGTAAATTGTATCCGCGATTAAGTGCAGATACCTTGATTCAAGCCAGTCTCTCGCAAACTCGTTCGGAGCGGTGATAATCAGCGTATCACCCTGCAGTGAATGAGCCTTTGTCGACTTCATCCATGTTTCAAAGCTGGGCTTGCTCAATTTTTTTTCGATCTGCCCAAGGGCTTGATTCCAAAGATCCGATATATTTTTCATAATTGCGGTTCGTCCCTCCTTTACAAAGCAATATATGCCTCGCTTACACCTGTTATAGAACACAAAAAAAGAGCAAATGGATGGCTCCATTCGTTAATGAAATGTTGAAAACATATAATATAGTAGAAAAACGTCTTTTCGACATCTTTCACAGGTTGTGGACAAATTTCTGCACACCCTGTGAAAAAACTTTCCACAAGTTATCCACAGTTTGTGGATAATGGGAGAGCAGCCAATTTGTTATCAAGAGTTAAAACACAAATATAATATCAGAATAAGCGAGACGTTGCAATGGTTGACAGGAACTTATCCACACGCTATACAAACTGTTGAAGAATTTTTGTCCACAGCGGTTGATTTTGTGAAGATGTTGTCGATAATGGTTGTGGATAGAAAAAATAAGGCGAAAGATATCCACATTGATTATCTTTCGCCCTGGAAATTAAAATTTCCCGCTGCCAAAAAAATCTTTTTAGCTAAAATTGAGGAAAAATGAAAATAGACTTTCGAAGTCGTTTTATCTGTGTTATCCTATTATGGTGCAAAAAAGAAAATGCATAAGTGAAGTTGACAATGAACAGCTCATCCAAATATAATAAATTAGACTGTCTTTAACAGCTATTCCTCGAGGGAGGTGTCATACATGAAAAGAACATTTCAACCAAATAACCGTAAGCGCAGTAAAGTTCATGGCTTTCGCAGCCGTATGAGTTCTAAAAATGGACGTCTTGTATTAGCACGTCGCCGCCGTAAAGGAAGAAAAGTATTATCAGCTTAGGCCACTGAATAATGTCAGTGGTCTTTTTTACATAGAGGAATGACCAGGCCCTTTTTGCCAGCTTGTTATCGGAGTGAAGGAAGAGATGAAAAAGCGGAATCGATTAAAAAAAAATGAAGATTTTCAAAAGGTATTTAAAAAAGGAAAATCGATGGCAAACCGGCAGTATGTCTTATATGTGCTTCACCAGCCTGAGGCAAAAGAGTTTCGGGTCGGACTGTCGGTCAGCAAGAAAATCGGGAACGCCGTCGTGCGCAACCGGGTAAAACGGTTAATTCGCCAGGTCATCCTAGAAGAGCGTGATTATTTAAAGCAGGAAAATGACTACATTATTATTGCGAGAAAGCCAGCCGCTGATCTGACATATGAAGAAACGAAAAAAAGCTTGCAGCATCTTTTCAGGAAGTCATTTGTTTATCAAAAAAAACCGGATAAGCCATCCTGACTTTGGAAAATGCGGCTTATGGCATACAATTTTAAGCGCTTCCTTTGCGGGTGAAAAGTCTCGCGCCCATTTCGGGGGGAAAGATGATAAAATACGAGAAAGTATGTCTTTTTGAAGATGATGACCGTCTAAAAACGGTTGAAGAATGAAGATTTAGGAGGAAATGTTGTTGAAGAGGCGAATTTTATTATTATTCAGTATGGTCGGCGTTCTCGTACTTTTAGCGGGATGTACGCAGATAAACCAGCCGATCACTGCAGAAAGTGAAGGATTTTGGAACAGTTACATCGTATACCCGTTGTCACAGCTGATTACGTATGTTGCAAATCTGACGAATGATAACTTCGGGCTTGCGATTATTATCGTGACCATCCTGATCAGACTGTTGATTTTACCGCTGATGATTAAGCAGCTGAGAAGTACAAAAGCGATGCAGGCGATTCAGCCTGAAATGCAGAAGCTTCGTGAAAAATACAGTTCAAAGGATCAGAAAACTCAGCAAAAACTTCAGCAGGAAACGATGGCTCTCATGCAAAAGCACGGGGTTAACCCGCTTGCCGGATGTTTCCCGATTATCATTCAAATGCCGATTTTAATCGGATTCTATCATGCCATTATGAGAACGCGTGAGATCGCTGAGCACAGCTTTTTATGGTTTGACCTGGGAGAGCGCGATCCGTACTTTATCCTGCCGATTCTTGCGGGTGTCTTCACGTTCATTCAGCAGAAGCTGATGATGGCCGGAAACGCGCAGCAAAATCCGCAAATGGCCATGATGCTTTGGCTGATGCCGATTATGATCGTCATATTTGCCATTAATTTCCCGGCGGCTCTTTCTCTGTACTGGGTAGTCGGAAACTTGTTTATGATTGCCCAAACATTCTTAATTAAAGGTCCTGACATGAAGTTGCAGAAGCAGGAAGCCGCAGCTGGAGGAAAAAAATCCGGAGGTAAGAAAAAGTGAAGGAACTGACTGCTACTGGACGAACCGTCGATGAAGCAGTGCAATCCGGGCTTGAACAGCTGGAACTTCAAGCAGATGATGTTGAAATCGCCGTATTGGAACAAGGAAAGAAAGGATTTCTTGGGATATTCGGTCATCAGCCTGCAGTTGTCAAAATTCGAGAAAAAATTGACCCTGTCAAAGAAGCGAAGCAGTATTTGGAAAACGTGATTTTGAACATGGGGATCCAAGCAGAAGTGACGGCTGAAGAAGAGCAAAAAAGGGTTATTTTCCAATTGAAGGGCGACAAAACGGCTCTTTTAATCGGAAAAAGGGGACAGACGTTAAATGCTCTGGAAACCTTGACACAGCTCGTCCTCAACCGTCATTCAGACCGCTACATTCAAGCGGTGGTTGATGCCGAAGGCTACCGGGACAAGCGGAAGGAAACCTTGAAGCAGCTGGCTTTAAAGCTGGCTGCTCAGGCAAGCAGACAGAAAAAAGATATTCATCTTGAGCCGATGCCTTCCAGTGAACGAAAAGTGATCCATGACACGCTTTCAGGCTACTCGAATGAAATTGAGACATATTCTACAGGTGAAGACCATAACCGGCATCTTGTCATCTCATATAAACAACAACAGCAGAAAACCGAAGTTCATCAAAAATGAACTTCGGTTTTTTGTGCCTGCAAAAATTTCGGGAATCCAGGCCGGATTCGTTTAAAGACGGCTTCTTTCGGTGTAAGCTGTTGATGAAAAAGAAATTTAATTGTTATTCACATGTGGATAAGTTAAAGTAAATAATGACGGCTTTTACGGTTGTGGATAACGGTTCTATTCACTTTCACTTCAATTGAAACTATGTTATCTTTAAATTTTGATTACAATAAAATTTTTTTCGAATTTATGATGTTTGGAAGATGACCCGGCAAATGGGGATAATAGATAAAGGAATGAAAAAGAGAGGTGAACGTCATGGATACGATCGCTGCCATTTCGACTCCGATGGGAGAAGGAGCGATTGCCATCGTCAGGCTGAGCGGCCCTGAGGCTTTATCGATAGCTGACAAGGTATATAAAGGACCGCGCGGAAAAACGCTGCACTCTGTTGAATCCCATACGATCAACTACGGGCATATCGTTGATCCGGAAACGGACAAGGTCGTTGAAGAAGTCATGGTCTCCGTGTTAAAAGCCCCGAAAACTTTTACGAGGGAAGACATTGTTGAGATCAACTGCCACGGCGGAATCGTCACCGTTAATCAAGTGCTACAGCTCGTATTGAGACAGGGAGCGAGGCTTGCTGAGCCCGGTGAATTTACGAAAAGAGCCTTTTTAAACGGAAGAATTGATCTTTCTCAGGCAGAAGCTGTCATGGATCTTATCAGAGCGAAAACAGACCGCGCCATGAATGTCGCCATGAATCAGATGGAAGGAAGGCTGTCTTCTCTAATCAAGCGATTGAGGGCGGAGCTGCTTGAAACATTGGCGCATATCGAAGTAAATATTGATTATCCTGAATACGATGATGTTGAAGAAATGACGCATAAGCTGCTGATTGAAAAGGCGACAAAGGTAAAAGAAGAAATTGAGGCGCTCCTCACAACGTCAGAACAGGGTAAAATTTTAAGAGAAGGCATCTCAACCGTTATTATCGGAAGGCCAAACGTCGGGAAATCCTCATTGCTGAACAGCCTTGTTCACGAGACGAAGGCCATCGTGACCGATATTCCGGGAACGACGCGGGATGTCATTGAGGAATATGTGAATGTAAGAGGCGTGCCGCTTCGCCTTGTCGATACAGCTGGAATCCGTGAGACGGAGGATATCGTCGAGCGCATCGGAGTCGAGCGGTCAAGACAAGTATTAAAAGAAGCGGATTTGATTCTGCTTGTCCTCAATTACAGCGAGACTCTTTCAGAAGAAGATATCAACCTTTTTGAGGCGACAAAGGGCATGGATCTGATCGTTATCGTCAACAAGACCGATCTTGAGCAAAAGCTTGATCTTAACCGCGTCCAGGAATTGGCGAACGGACGTCCTGTCGTCACGACTTCTCTTTTAAGAGAAGAAGGAATCGATGAGCTTGAGGAAGCCATTCAATCGCTGTTTTTCACGGGAGCGATCGAGAGCGGCGACCTTACGTATGTCAGCAACACAAGGCACATCTCCCTGCTGCATGAGGCCAAGCGCGCCATAACGGACGCGCTTGAGGGAATCGATAATGATGTGCCGATTGATATGGTTCAAATCGATTTAACAAAATGCTGGGAAGTGCTTGGTGAGATCATTGGCGATGCCGTACACGAAAGCTTGATCGATCAGCTCTTTTCACAGTTTTGCTTAGGTAAATAAAGGAGGAACAAAGCATATGGGCTATGAAGCAGGCCAATATGACGTCATTGTCGTCGGCGCCGGCCATGCCGGTGTTGAAGCGGCTTTGGCATCAGCCAGACAAGGAGCGAAAACGCTTGTCTTAACCATCAACCTTGATATGGTTGCTTTTATGCCGTGTAATCCGTCTGTCGGCGGCCCCGCCAAAGGGATCGTCGTCCGCGAAATTGACGCGCTCGGCGGAGAAATGGCTAAAAATATTGATAAAACCCACATCCAAATGAGGCTTTTAAATACAGGAAAAGGTCCTGCAGTGCGGGCGCTCCGTGCGCAGGCCGATAAATTCCAATATCAGCATGAAATGAAAAAAACGCTTGAAAATGAACCGAATTTGACGCTTTTGCAAGGGATGGCTGAACGCCTTTTGATAGAAGACGGGGAATGCCGCGGCGTCACGACCCAAACGGGAGCGATATACCGTTCAAAGACGGTTGTTTTGACAACGGGAACGTTTTTGCGGGGAAAAATTATTCTCGGGGATTTGTCTTATTCAAGCGGACCGAACAACCAGCAGCCTTCCATCAAGCTTTCCGAGCACCTCGAAGAGCTCGGATTTGATCTTGTCCGTTTTAAAACAGGGACGCCACCGCGTGTCAACAGCCATTCAATCGATTACAGCAAAACGGAAATCCAGCCTGGCGATGAAGTGCCGCGGGCCTTTTCGTATGAAACAGTCGAATATATTACAGATCAGCTTCCGTGCTGGCTGACATATACGAGTCCGGAAACGCACGAGATCATTGATAACAATCTGCACCGTTCACCGATGTACTCCGGTATGATCAAAGGAACGGGACCGAGATACTGTCCGTCAATCGAGGATAAGGTCGTCCGCTTTAATGATAAGCCGAGACACCAGATCTTTCTTGAGCCGGAAGGCCGGAATACACAGGAAGTGTATGTACAAGGGCTGTCAACAAGCCTTCCGGAAGATGTTCAAAGAAAAATGCTCTCAACGATTCCAGGCCTTGAGAATGTGGAAATGATGCGTGCGGGATATGCGATTGAATATGATGCGATCGTACCGACGCAGCTTTGGCCGACGCTGGAAACGAAAAAAATACCGGGGCTGTTCACGGCGGGGCAAATCAACGGAACATCCGGCTATGAAGAAGCGGCCGGGCAGGGGATAATGGCCGGGATTAACGCCGGACGAAAGGCACTTGGCAAAGAAGAAGTCATTCTCAGCCGCTCAGACGCCTACATTGGTGTTTTGATTGACGATCTTGTAACAAAAGGAACAAACGAGCCTTACCGTCTGCTGACGTCAAGGGCGGAATACCGTCTGCTCCTCCGCCATGATAACGCCGACTTGCGGCTCACCGAAATCGGTTATAAAGTCGGTCTGATTTCTGAGGAACGCTATCATAAGTTCCAGGAGAAAAAGGCGGCCATTGAGGCAGAGAAAAAACGCCTGCATTCTGTTATTATCAAACCGACTAAGGAAAATCAGGAATATATCCGTTCACTGGGCGGAAGCGAGCTGAAAGACGGCATCAGGGCCACCGATTTAATGAAAAGGCCGGAAATGAACTACGAAACCGTCACAGCGCTTGCTCCCGCTGATCAAGAAATCGCCGCCGACGTTGCCGAACAGGTCGAAATCCAAATCAAATACGAAGGATATATTGAAAAATCCCTGCAGCAAGTTGAAAAACTTAAGAAAATGGAAAATAAAAAGATTCCTGACAGAATTGACTATGATGCGATTAAAGGGATTGCGACTGAAGCACGCCAAAAATTGAAAGAGGTCAGACCGCTGTCTGTCGCACAGGCCTCACGGATTTCCGGGGTGAATCCTGCTGATATTTCCATTCTGCTTGTTTACCTCGAACAGGGCCGGATCGCCAAGGTAGCGGAATAGAAAGGATGACGGCATGAACATTGAGCAGTTTACATCCGGTTTGGAGGAGAAAGGCATCTCCCTTTCTCCGTTCCAGCTGGAGCAATTTGAAACCTATTATGAATGGCTTATAGAATGGAATGATAAAATCAATTTAACCTCAATTACAGAAAAAAAAGAGGTTTATTTAAAACATTTTTACGATTCCATCACCGCTTCTTTTTATATTGATTTTCAAAAGGTGAACAATCTCTGTGATGTTGGGGCGGGCGCCGGTTTTCCAAGCCTTCCGATCAAAATCTGCTTTCCCCACCTTCATGTGACAATCGTCGATTCGTTGAATAAAAGAATTAACTTTTTAAATGAGCTGTCCAATGCTTTAAAATTGGAAAACACGGAGTTCTACCATGACCGCGCCGAGACATTCGGGAGATTAAAAGATAAGCGGGAGAGCTTCGATGTCGTGACAGCTCGTGCGGTTGCCCGCCTTTCCGTACTAAGCGAACTGTGTCTTCCGCTCGTAAAGAAAAACGGTTTATTCGTTGCCTTAAAGGCAGCCTCGGCTGATGAAGAAATCGAAGCGGGCAAAAAAGCCATTAAGACTCTTGGAGGGCAAATTGAAACCGTACATTCTTTTCAGCTGCCGATAGAAGAAAGCGAAAGAAACATCATTGTCATCAAAAAACAATCGCAGACACCGAAGAAATTTCCAAGAAAGCCTGGAACGCCTAATAAATCTCCGATTGAAGGCTGAATGATTCGTTTTCTTCAAAATTCGCGATGTCACAGAAGGAAAATTCATGAGAAAATAGAATTATAAAAATGGCAGTGTTTAAAGGTGGTGTAGGTACATGAAGCATTCATTCTCTCGTCTCTTCGGAATCGGTGAAAAAGAAGAAGAAGCAGAGATTGCTGAACATGATACTAATAAAGAAGAAATTCAAGACATTCCAGTAGGCGATATTATTCCTAACCGTTTTCAGCCGCGCACCATTTTCTCTGAAGAAAAAATTCAAGAATTAGCCGCAACCATTCATACGCACGGCATCATTCAGCCGATTGTCGTCAGAAAAACAGAGCAGGATGGAAAATATGAACTCATTGCAGGGGAGCGGCGCTGGCGGGCAGTTCAAACACTGAATTGGGAAAAGGTCCCCGCCATTATCAAGGATTTTTCAGATACAGAGACAGCTTCTGTTGCTCTGATTGAAAACCTCCAGAGGGAGGAATTATCTTCAATAGAAGAGGCGCATGCATACGCACGGCTTTTAGAGCTGCATGATTTGACTCAGGAAGCCCTCGCACAAAGGCTCGGCAAAGGGCAGTCAACAATCGCCAACAAGCTCAGACTGCTGAAGCTGCCGGAAGAAGTGCAGGAAGCGATATTGAAAAAAGAGATTTCCGAGCGGCATGCAAGAGCGCTCATTCCGTTAAAACAGCCGGAACTTCAGGTCAAGCTGCTGCACGAAGTGATTGAAAAAAGCTTAAATGTCAAACAAACCGAAGACCGCGTTGTCAAAATGCTTGAACAGGATAAGCGTAAGCCTAAACCGAAGAGAAAAGCATACAGCAGGGATGCGAGAATCGCGATGAACACGATCCGCCAGTCCTTGTCAATGGTGGAAGACAGCGGGGTTAAACTGAATACGGAAGAAGAAGAATTTGAAGAATACATTCAGTTTACGATTCGTATACCGAAATAAAAGCTCACAGAGCTTTTATTTTTTTAGGTCAAAATATCTAAAGGCGGGGGCGCTATGGACGTTTATCAAACATATTGGTCTTTGCTGCATTCTGTTGCCTATCGAATGGTAGGATCTCTCCAAGATGCCGAAGATATCGTGCAGGAGCTGTTTGCTGATCTGCAGGAAAGAGACATTAGTCAAATTGAAGAGATTCAGCCTTATCTGCTGAAATCAATCACAAACCGCTGTATTAATTTCCTGAAGTCAGCCAGAAAGAAACGCGAGGTTTACGTTGGAGAATGGCTGCCGGAACCGCAAATCACGCTGGCGGAACAAAATCCGGCTGAAGTAGTGGTGAAAGACGAAATGATCTCATACGCTTTGCTGGTCGTCATGAGCAGGCTGAACCCTGTTGAAAGAGCGGTATTTATGTTTAGGGAAGTGTTTGGATATAACTATAAGGAAATATCATCCATTATCGAAAAATCTGAAGCGAACTGCCGGAAAATCTACAGCCGGATAAAACATAAAGTAAGCGGCGAACTCTCGGCCGTATCAAAACCGAAAGAGGAGCACCAATTGGCAGAGCTGTTTATTGCGTCGACAAAAGCCGGAGACTTTGACGATTTTGCCCGCAGACTGGCTGAAGAAGCGGTGTTATATACAGATGGCGGCGGCAAAGTCCGCAGTGCAATCAGACCGATTTATGGACGAAGCCGAATCTATGCATTCTTTAAAGGAATCGCCTCAAAAGGGCGCCTTGCCGGTCATTTGAGATATGTCTCTATCAATGGTCAAAGGGGTGTTTTAATAGAACGGAACAAACGCCCGATCTATGCTATTTGCTTTGCATGGTCACCTAAGCGGGATAAAATCCAACACGTCTACATCATTTCGAATCCAGACAAACTAAAACATATTCATATGTAATAGCTTCCTTGTCACAAATCGGATGTCTCACTTGTGATATAAGTGAACACATTCATGAGGAGGAATTGACATGGAAACAAGATTGATCATGGAAAAGGTGAATCCCGCGGGATATTCCGGCATGCTGGAGCTTGAAAAAGCGCAAAGCGCTGCTGGAATAGATCCGATTTTAAAGGAGCTCATCAAAATTCGCGCTTCACAATTAAACGGCTGTGCTTTTTGTTTAAATATGCACACAAAGGATGCCAGAAAAAACGGAGAGACCGAACAGCGGATATATGCCCTTAGTGCATGGCGTGAAGCTCCCTTTTTCACGGAGAAGGAACGGGCGGTATTGGCGCTGACCGAAGCGGTTACACTCATCTCTGAAGAAGGGCTGCCAGACGATGTTTATCAAGAAGTGAGAAAGCAGTTTAACGAAATTGAAACAGCTGAGCTCATCATGGCTGTTGTAACCATTAATGGATGGAACCGAATTGCGGTGGCCACCCGGAAAATGCCTCCAATCGACTGACCTTCTCCCATCCCTGGAACATTTGAATGTTCCAGGGATTTTATTATTCTCATATAATGAAAATATTTTTCTCTTTTTCGATCAAATCCTCCTTTTTTCTTCCTTGCACAAAAAAAATCTGCTTCTTTATGTCGAAAATTTAAATGTTTCCATGATGATATGAAAAACAAAAATTCAAAAAAAGCAAACGGCCGATTCTTTTTTTGTTAAAATAGAGAAATGAGAGAAACTTGTTCAATGTGAAAGTAGGTGACATTGTGGGGAAAATTATTGCGATCACAAACCAAAAAGGAGGCGTTGGTAAAACAACAACCTCTGTCAACCTGGGAGCTTGTTTAGCTTACATCGGGAAAAGGGTTTTGCTAGTCGACATAGACCCGCAAGGAAACGCAACAAGCGGAATTGGCATAGAGAAAGCTGATGTTGATCAATGTGTGTACGATATATTAGTGGATGATGCAGACGTCAAAGACGTCATCAAAACAACATCCGTCGAAAATTTGGATGTCATTCCGGCAACGATTCAGCTTGCAGGAGCTGAAATCGAGCTGGTCCCGACCATTTCCCGTGAAGTCAGATTAAAGCGGGCTTTGGAATCTGTCAAACAAAACTATGATTTTATGATCATTGACTGTCCTCCGTCATTAGGGCTGCTCACGATCAACGCGCTGACAGCATCAGATTCCGTTGTGATACCTGTGCAGTGCGAGTACTATGCTTTGGAAGGCCTGAGCCAGCTGCTCAACTCTGTCCGGCTCGTCCAAAAGCATTTAAATACCGACCTGATGATAGACGGCGTATTGCTGACAATGCTTGATGCAAGAACGAATCTGGGCATCCAGGTCATAGAAGAAGTGAAAAAATATTTCCGAGATAAAGTATATAAAACGATCATCCCTCGAAACGTCAGATTAAGTGAAGCGCCAAGTCATGGAAAGCCGATTATTTTATACGATCCGCGTTCCCGGGGAGCGGAAGTATATCTAGATTTAGCAAAGGAAGTGGCTGCGAATGCCTAAAGGTCTCGGAAAAGGGATTAATGCGTTGTTTTCGAATGTCGATTTATCGGAGGAAACGGTTGAAGAAATCAAACTCAAAGATTTGCGTCCCAATCCTTATCAGCCAAGGAAATCGTTTGATGACCAATCGTTAAAAGATTTAAAAGAGTCCATTTTACAGCACGGCGTTCTGCAGCCGATCATCGTCAGAAAGTCTATTAAAGGCTACGATATTGTAGCTGGAGAACGGCGCTTTCGGGCTGCTGAAAAAGCCGGCTTAGAAACCATTCCTGCGATTGTGCGCGAACTGTCAGAATCCCTGATGATGGAGATTGCCCTTTTGGAAAATCTTCAGCGAGAAGACCTGTCTCCGCTTGAGGAAGCTAAAGCCTATGAATCTTTACTAAAACATCTTGATATGACCCAGGAGCAGCTGGCTAAAAGGCTTGGAAAAAGCCGTCCTCACATCGCCAACCATTTAAGGCTGCTGACGCTGCCGGAGAAGGTTCAGGCTTTGATTGACAACGGCACACTGTCGATGGGACACGGACGAACATTGCTGGGGCTGAAAAACAAGAAAAAACTTGAACCATTGGTTCAAAAGATCGTATCCGAACAGCTGAATGTCCGTCAGCTTGAAAAACTGATACAGCAAATGAATGCCAATGTTCCACGTGAAACAAAGAAGCAGAAGCCAACAAAAGATGCGGTCATAAAAGAACGTGAGTCATATTTGCAAAACTATTTTGGAACACCGGTCACCATTAAGAAACAAAAGAAAAAAGGCAGAATCGAAATTGAATTTTACTCAAACGAAGATCTCGATCGAATTCTAGAACTTTTATCTGACGGACAATCATGACAATAGCCGCGCCGTCCAGCATGAAACATATCCGCTAGAACGGGCAGAAACCATCTGACAACCAGATGGTTTTTTTTATGGCGTCAAAGCCTTCCCGTCATTTTTTGAATCGGTGAAAGGTGAGGCCGGCGCCGTCCTGCTGCCTTTTCAAGATAAGACAAGCCTTCTGCAAGAACATTGGACATGCTCATGACGAGATTGAGCCGGGTATTTTGCAGCACAAAATACTCCATAAATCCGCTGACATTGACAATACCGTTAATGTGTACGTCTCCCACCTCAGGCAAGCTTTTTTGCACACCTGCTCCAGGCTTTAGCGGTCCTTTTCCTATTTGAAAAGAGCCTACGCTTTTTGTCCGTCCGAGACAGGCGTCAATCGCGATGATAAAAGGGTTTCGATGGTTGTGATGAATAATGTCGAGCTTTTCATTCAAGTTGACGGCATGAACCGGATCGGCAAGCGTTCCATATACGTGGAATCGCGTCGGCTGTTTTTCCGCAAGCTTCATTCCGACGAGAGGCCCGAGCGAATCGCCTGTAGAGCGGTCCGTTCCAATGCAGACGACCGCAACGGGGCGATCGGCCGCTTCTTTTAAATAGACAGAAAGAATCTTCTCAATCTGTCTTGCTGCCATCGGATCTGAATGGGAAATATATTCATTTGCTGGTTCTTGAGAAAAAAGCCCGCCTTTTCGATTCATAGGTTTCACATCCTTGTCATAGTAGTAACAGTATACGGAAACAAGCCTAAAACTATACCTATGAGGTGATAAAATCGTGTGGAGAGCCGGGATGAAGTGGATGCTTCTCATTTTGGGGAGCTTAATAGGTGCGGGATATGCATCCGGCCAAGAAATATGGCAGTTTTTTGGTGATGAAAGCGGACTGGCTATCCTGTTGTTCACGATCATGTTCAGTCTGTCGACTTATATTGTGATGAAGATCAGTTTTGAAGAAAGGACAGCCCATTTTCTGCCCGTTCTTGAAACATTGCTTGGCCCCATGCTGGCAAAAGTATATGATGGGCTCATCATTTTATATTTATTTACGACGACGATCGTCATGATTGCAGGAGGCGGTGTCACACTGCAAATATTTCGCATTCCGTTTTGGGCAGGCGTGGGATTATTTGCTTTGTGTACGGTTCTTCTTTTTCTATGGGGGCTAAACGGTATTTTATCAGTCAACAGCTATTTAATTCCGATTTTGGTAGCCGGGCTGCTGTACGCGCTTATTTCATTTCAAACGGCGCATCATCAGCCTTGGCTGCTTGATCTGAATCGTCAATATAACTGGCCTGCCGGCATCGCATTTGCTTCGTTGAACATTTTGTCAGTCGTTGCCGTCTTATCCGCCGTCGGAAAGGAGCTTAAAGGTCTAGGTGAAGCAAGGATTGCCAGCATTCTCAGCGGTTTGGTGTTTGGCGTCATATCTTTTATGTACAATGAAACACTTGTCGTGCTTGCAGGTGAATTGTCGCACTATGAAATTCCTTTATTTGCGGTTTTGGAAGGCGCGCCTTTTCCGATATTTATCTTCATGACAGGCGTTCTTTGCGTAGCCATTTATACGACGACCATCTCAAGCATTCTCGCGCTATCAAGCCGTTTTCTGACACTCGTGGAATGGCCGAGATGGATCATTGCGCTCCTGCTCCTTTTATTGATGCTGCCTTTTACATCATTCGGCTTTTCGAATTTAATAGCTTTGTTATACCCGATTTACGGGCTTCTGAATCTTTATTTACTGGTGAACATTTTGCTTTACCCGATCTTAAGTGAATGGAAAAAATAACTATCTTAATATTATATCGATATAATATATGTGTTATATTTGAAATGTCTAGTTGAATGAGGTGAAGGTAGGATTTGAGAATGCCGGAACTGGCGGGGATTTTGAAAAATTGCCCTTTCCTTGACGTTTTTTGTACAATAAGAATCACAACAAAGCAATCAGAGAGGTGAACAGTGTTGGCGGATAAAGAATTTGGCCTGAATGACGTGGTCGAAATGAAAAAGCCGCATCCATGCGGTACGAACCGCTGGAAGGTCATTCGAATGGGGATGGACATCAGAATTAAGTGCGAGGGCTGTTCCCACAGCGTCATGATCCCGCGCAAAGAGTTCCAAAGAAAAATGAAAAAGATTCTGGTTAAGCATGAGGAGTCCGATTCTTAATCCGACGGACCCCATGCTTTTTTTGGGGATTGAATCATTGATTTTGGCAAAAAAAGATTTTCACATCGTTTCAGTTAGTGAAAAGCCGGTTTTGTCAGCTTGTTTTTTACAGTAATCATCCTTATAATTGTTGCAGGTTTGAATTACGCGAAATTGCACATGGATGTTTATTAATAGAGGAGATGAAACAATGGCTTTAACAGCTGGAATTGTTGGTTTGCCGAACGTCGGGAAATCAACCTTATTTAATGCGATTACACAGGCCGGGGCAGAATCGGCCAACTACCCGTTTTGTACGATAGATCCAAACGTCGGAATCGTTGAGGTGCCTGATGAGCGTCTTCAAAAATTGACAGAGCTCGTCAATCCAAAGAAAACGGTTCCTACCGCTTTTGAATTCACCGATATTGCAGGTATTGTAAAAGGTGCGTCAAAAGGCGAAGGGCTTGGAAATAAGTTTTTGTCCCACATTCGCCAGGTGGATGCGATTTGCCACGTTGTCCGCTGTTTTGCGGATGACAATATTACACACGTCTCAGGAAAGGTGGATCCCATCTCTGATATCGAGACGATCAACCTTGAGCTGATATTGGCTGATCTGGAAACCGTTGAGAAGCGGATTGGCCGCGTCGGGAAAATGGCGAAACAAAAAGATAAAGAAGCTGTCTTTGAATTTGAGATTTTGACAAAGTTAAAGGAAGCATTTGAACAGGAAAAACCGGCCCGCTCTGTCGAATTTACGGAAGAGCAGCACAAAGTGCTGAAGCAGCTTCATCTGCTGACGACCAAACCGGTATTATACGTAGCCAATGTCAGCGAGGATGAGGTGGCTGATCCTTCAGGAAATGAATATGTGCAGAAAGTCAGGGAATTCGCCGCCGCTGAAAACGCTGAGGTGATCGTCGTCTGCGCGAAAATCGAGTCTGAAATCGCAGAGCTTGAAGGTGAAGAGAAAGCGATGTTCCTTGAAGAGCTGGGAATTGAAGAATCCGGCCTTGACCAATTAATTAAGGCATCCTACTCTCTGCTCGGGCTTGCTACTTATTTTACAGCGGGCGAACAGGAAGTCAGAGCGTGGACGTTTAAAAAAGGCATGAAGGCTCCGCAATGTGCGGGCATCATCCATACGGACTTCGAACGCGGCTTCATCCGTGCAGAGACGGTGGCATACGACGATCTGCTTGAAGCCGGAAGCATGTCTGCGGCAAAAGAAGCGGGAAAAGTCCGTCTTGAAGGAAAAGACTACATTGTAAAAGACGGCGATGTGATTCATTTCCGTTTCAATGTATAACGCAGTTGAAAAGGGACAAGAGCTTTGGTATAATATAAAATTGTGAGTAATAGGATTATTGCTCCTTGCCCAGGTGATGGGCCGCTTAGTCCAAAAGGAGGTGCAAATACAAATGAGAAAGTACGAAATCATGTACATCATCCGCCCAGACGTTGATGAAGAGTCTAAAAAGGCTGTTGTTGAACGTTTTAACAACATCTTAACGACAAACGGTGCGGAGATCACTGAAACAAAAGATTGGGGAAAACGCCGTCTTGCTTACGAAATCAACGATTTCCGCGACGGATTCTACCAAATCGTAAACGTTCAAGCTGGAGCTGAAGCAGTTCAAGAATTTGACCGTTTGGCTAAAATCAGTGATGACATCATTCGCCACATCGTGGTTAAAGAAGAAGAATAAACAGAATTGAATTATATACTCTAAAGCAAAAGGATGGTCTCTCAATATGCTTAACCGAGTTGTTTTAGTCGGCAGACTGACAAAGGACCCAGAGCTTCGTTATACTCCCAGCGGTGCAGCTGTTGCCACCTTTACGCTCGCTGTGAATCGTACGTTTACGAATCAGCAGGGTGAACGTGAAGCTGATTTCATCAACTGTGTCGTTTGGAGAAGACAAGCTGAAAACGTAGCGAATTTCCTTAAAAAAGGAAGCCTTGCGGGTGTAGATGGACGTTTGCAAACGAGGAACTATGAAAATCAGCAGGGACAGCGTGTTTATGTGACGGAAGTTCAAGCTGAAAGTGTTCAATTTCTGGAGCCTAAAGGCGGCGGTTCTGGTTCCGGCGGTTACAGCGGAGGCCAGGGAGGCCAATACTTTGGCGGCGGACAAAACGATCCGAATCCATTCGGCGGCAGTCAGAACAATCAAAATCGCAATCAAGGCAACAGCTTTAATGATGACCCATTTGCCAATGATGGAAAACCGATTGACATCTCAGATGATGACTTGCCATTTTAATGGATGACGGACGAACATAATACAGAACAGAAAGGAGGGAAATAACAATGGCAGGAGGACGCAGAGGCGGTCGTGCGAAACGCCGTAAAGTGTGTTATTTCACTTCTAACGGCATTACGCACATCGACTACAAAGATGTAGATCTTCTTAGAAAATTCATCTCTGAGCGCGGTAAAATCTTACCACGCCGTGTAACAGGAACAAGTGCGAAATACCAACGCAAATTGACTGTTGCAATCAAACGCGCTCGTCAAATGGCTTTACTTCCATACGTAGCCGGCGAGTAAGCCGAGATGCAAAAAGAACAAGGACCTCAATGGTTCTTGTTCTTTTTTATTTTTGTCCAATATGGGAAGCTTTATAAAACAGTAAATGGATAAATAAATTAAATTATCATTTGTTTTCCAAATATCAATATATTTCTTCAGTGATACTTTTTGGGTGAATATGCCATCTTGCTTTAATACATAGACAGCCAATGTCGCCTCTCATGGGAATTTTCAAAAAAGGCCGCTGCCATATCTTCGAAATTTGACAGCCGCAGAAGAAGAAAAAGCAATGAAAATCGCTTCATTCTGTTTATCGATTCTTCGAAATGTGAATCCGCTCGATATCTCCAAGGACAAGCAAATAAAAAATCAAACCCAGCAGAAGGACAAAGCCGGCGACTAGAAAGCTGAGTGTAAAAGACCCGGTCATATCGAATAAATATCCTGTTAAAGAAACCGCGATAATGCCGCCAAACAGATTATTGGCGAGATTGACCATCGAACTGAGCAGGGAAAGAAATCCCGCTGGTGCAATATCTGCCGAGATGGACCAGCCGATCGGCGCCGTCGCTGAAATACCTGCCAACCCGACGGAAATGCAGATGATCGCAATGATGATATGATGCGTGACGATCGCGCCTAAAAAGGCGAATCCCAGACACATGCCGATCACGATGATCGTTTGATAGACTTTTGTATGTGAATGTCCTTTTTTGATTAAAAAGTCGACAAGCCATCCGCCGACCAGGATTCCGGAGATGGTCGAAATGAGCCAGGGAACGGCCGTGAACAACCCGGAGGACATGATGTCCATTCCGTAGGTTTCTTTAAAGAACGTCGGAAGCCATGTTAACAGCAGGTTGAACGTATAGCCGTAGCCCGTAAATCCGATCATCAGCCCCCACGCTTTTCGATTCGTTAGCATCGTTTTCAGGGCGGTCAATGTGCGCTCTGATATTTCTTCATTTGACACGGCATTATGCTTTTGAATGTAATGGAGCTCTTCCTTTGAAATCCGTTTGTGCCGGTCAGGCTGCTCATAATACCACCAGAAAAAGACGGTGAAACACACATTCATGATTCCGATCGCCAAAAAAGCGGTCCGCCAGTCAAATGTTGTCACCAGAAATGCAACAAGGGGCGCGCCGATCACGTTGGCAAATTTCGCAGCTGAATCAAACAATGAATTGGCAAGGCCGCGTTCATTTGGCGGAAACCATAAAGCGGTCGCCTTTGAAGCAGCCGGAAATGCCGATGCGCTTGTCAGCCCAATCAAAAAACGAACGATATATAGCAGCAATTTTCCTTGCAAAAAAGCCAAAATGACCGTTAAACAGCTCCAAACCGCCATTCCGATCCGGGTGACCCAGGCAACGCCATATCTGTCCAGCAAACTGCCGACGGGAAGCTGCATCAGCGTGTAGGAGTAGGTATAAATCGAAAAGACCACTCCCAATTGTGTCGCCGTCAATTGAAAGGAATCCTGTATCGCAGGTGCCGCGACAGAAATGGCGACCCGGTCAAAATAATTTAAAATGATCATGCTGCTTAACAAGGATGAAATATACCATCTCGTATGCCCCGGCCGTTTTTCCAGCTCTTGCACCATAATGAAACCACCTCTTTTCCTTAGATTGGTCTGTTTTTCAAAATACATTCCCATTTATGTAGCCGTCATTTCCACGGCACGTCTTTTAGTAAACAGAAGGACTGTAAAAATTGATAGACATTTAGATGCTGGTTTGCTACAGTGAAACATGTTGAAAACAGACGGCTTCTATGAGAGTGAGAAGCAAAACAAATAAAAGAGGTGTTGAATCTTTGAATGTCAAACAATTAAATAGCGAATGGTTTTCGAATGTGAAGGGGGATATCCTTTCGGGTATCGTCGTAGCGCTGGCCCTCATTCCTGAAGCCATTGCGTTTTCCATTATTGCGGGCGTAGATCCGATGGTCGGGCTGTACGCGTCGTTTTGTATTGCTGTTGTCATCTCGTTTATGGGAGGACGGCCGGCGATGATTTCAGCGGCGACGGGAGCGCTGGCCCTCTTAATGGGCGCGCTGGTCAGGGATTACGGCATCGAGTATTTATTTGCGGCGACGATTTTAACCGGAATCATCCAATTCATATTTGGGTTACTGAAAATCGCGCGCTTTATGAAATTTATTCCACGGTCGGTTATGGTAGGTTTCGTAAATGCGCTGGCCATTTTGATCTTTATGGCCCAGGTTCCCCATTTTGTTGGAGTTTCCTATATGACGTATGTTGTGGCCGGTATCACATTATTGATCATCTATATTCTCCCCCGTTTTACAAAAGCCGTTCCATCTGCTCTTGTTGCGATTGTCGCCATGACCGTTCTGTCCATATTCGGCCATTTTGACCTGCGGACAGTTGGAGATTTGGGAGAGATCAAACAATCTTTGCCGTCTTTTATGGTCCCGAATATTCCGTTTAACTTTGAAACATTGTCGATTATCTTTCCGACTGCGTTTGCCCTCTCAATTGTCGGTCTTTTAGAGTCTTTATTAACTTCTTCTATCGTAGATGACATGACAGAGACGGAAAGCGATAAAAATAGGGAAAGCCGCGGACAGGGGATCGCCAACATAGTCGCCGGATTTTTCGGAGGCATGGCAGGCTGTGCGATGATCGGCCAATCGGTGATCAATGTCAAATCTGGCGGAAGAGGCCGCTTGTCCACTTTTGTGGCGGGTGTTTTCTTAATGTTTTTAATCATGGTGCTTGGCGATTGGGTCGTCCAAATTCCGATGGCTGCTTTGGCTGGCGTCATGATCATGGTTTCCATTGGAACATTTGACTGGTCTTCGTTTCGGATGCTAAGAAAGGTGCCGCTCACCGATTCCATTGTTATGCTGGTGACGGTCATTACAGTCGTGGCGACACACGATTTGTCCAAAGGCGTGTTCGCAGGTGTCATTTTAAGCGCAATCTTCTTTGTGGCGAAAATTTCGAAAGTAAAAGTTGACATGGCAACGGTCAAAAATGAAAGAAAATACATGATTAAAGGTCAGGTTTTCTTTGCTTCTGTCCAGGACCTTGCCAAGTCCATTGACATCGATGGTCATTACAAAAAAGTTGTTTTCGATTTTTCAGAAGCTCATATATGGGATGATTCCGCTGTTGCGGCAATCGATAAAATCATCCTAAAGTGTAAAGAACAAGGCACAGACGTTGAAGTGACAGGCTTAAATGGGCCAAGTCGTCAACTGGTCAAAAAGCTTGCGACTTACCACTCTGTGTCTTCATAATCGACAGGATGGACATAAGAAGAGAAAACCAGCCAGTAAGGATGCAGATCCTTGCTGGTTGGTTTTTTTATCGCATTGCAATCGCTTTCTGCGCATGCATCGCATCAGCTTTCAAAAGCTCAGCGAGATTGTAGGCAGGGTACAATCCTCTGCTGTACATGTAGTAAAAGACTTGTTCATGAAGCCTGATCGCCGCATTGATCTGTTTCACAAGCACTTTTCTCAACGCGGGTGTGGCGGTTTCAGTTATGGCAATCGCATAATTCCGCACGGATGTTTTCGCTAATACCAACAGGTCGCCCGCATCAAAGTAATGATCCGCTCTTTCTTCTTCACGATGAAATGCCGGGGCTTTAGGCAAAAATGGAAGAAGCTCTCTTAAATTTTGTTCCAATGCCCGCGCTGTCGTGCTGTAGAGTTGTCTAAGCTGGGGATCGCTGATCTTCCTGAGGCTCTTTTTTACCTTTACAAGCCCTACAGATTGGGCTGCGATCAATTCATGCAATTCCATCGTTTCATGCCATGCCAATGTTCTTTGATGAGTCATTGCCATTCTCCTTTGTCACTTTCTCTTAAGTAACATATGCCCAGATTAGCGAAATGGTTAACCGGAAGACATAAGGAAACGTTTCAGAGCGTTTTGGAAAGGGGAATTCATATACTACGGGTTTTTTCAGCAGAGATATACAATGAGAGGTGATAAAGGTGTTGGATGCTGTCAAAGACTTTTTTTTATTTTTGAGCGGAGGTCTTCGAATCACGATATTGCTCGTGATTTTGATCATTTTATTGATGATCAGAAAAGTGAAGAAAAAAAACAGGGATAAAAGCGGATTTTTGGATGATTAAAAGAAACGGCGCCCCAATGGGGGATGTTTCACATGGAACATTCAGGATGGCCGTTGTCATAACGTTCCAAAGGCTTGCTCAGACTCCTGCCGACCTTATTTTACTTGGGATTTGACCTTATGTTAAAATAAAGAAACATTGAGAGAAGGCTATGCACCTGCTCATGTTATCGTCTTATTGAAAACGGAATTGCGACGTTAAAAAAAGAGCAGTCGTCTATGCTGCTCTTTTTGATCATGAAAACAAAACATATGAGGTGAACAAGTGAAACAAACAAGAGCTTTAGTAGAGGGCGCCATTCTGGTCAGTCTTTTTGCTGTTTTAATGATGATAAGCCTCTATATTCCTTTAATCGGAACGTTTCTCTTATTGACATTGCCTTTGCCTGCCATGATACAAACGATCAGGCATGGGGTAAAACCCGGTTTTTTCATGGGTCTGGTGAGTTTGCCCGTTACATTGATTGCAGGTTCTTTAAGCGGCTTGGCCATCGCATTTCCTGTCATCGCCGCGGGAATTCTCATGGGCTTTCACTACAGAAAAAAAGAACCTGCACAGGCGATTGCTTCAGCAGCCATTGCATACATGGTGTCACTGGTTCTGCTGCTTTTCATTAGTATTCAGTTTCTTGGGTTAAACTTAATAGAAGAAGCCAATCAATCATATAATGAATCATTCAAAATGTCTGAAACGCTGATCAAACAGTTTGGAAACAGCAAAGAGACGGCGGAACAGATGGAGCTCATCAAAGAACAATTAAAACAGACGCAGTATCTATATCCGACGGTGATCGTGATCTTTTCAGGCATCGTCGCCTTTTTAAATCATCTCATCGCTAAGCCGATACTGCGGCGTTTTGCTTTGCAGGTCCCGCCTCTAAAACCGTTCAGGGAACTGAAGCTTCCGCAAGGCACGATCTGGCTCTATTTGCTGACGATTCTCCTGTCGCTGGCACCGGCTGAAGAGGGGAGCGCGTTCTACTCGTTCATTTTGAATGCGAGCACGATGATGGGACTCATCATCGCGATACAAGGTTTTTCATTCATTTTTTATTTCTGTTACGCCAAAAAGCTGCCAACGGTCCTGCCTGTTCTTTTTTTGATTTTCGGGCTGCTTACGCCGTTGCTGTATCTCGTTCGCATCTTGGGTATAATTGACATAGGTTTTAATTTAAGAGAGAAAATAAAAAAGTCGTAACCGACGTTCTCTCGGGTGGTGAGGAGTTGATTTGAGTGCCAAGTTTTTATGAAAAACCGTTATTTCGATATCCCATATATTCTTTAATTATCGTCACAATCATTTCTGTCCTCATCAACGTTTATTTTAATTGGGTGGCAGGAGCGGCCGGCATCGTTGTTCTTGGCGTTATTTTATTCTTTTTGAAACGAGCGGACTCTCAAATCAGAAAAGAATTGGATGATTATATTTCGACTTTGTCTTACAGGCTTAAAAAAGTCGGGGAGGAAGCGCTGCTTGAAATGCCGATCGGGATTATGCTGTTCAATGATCAATACTATGTTGAATGGGCAAATCCGTTCATGGCTTCATGCTTTAGTGAAAGTACGCTCGTCGGCAGATCGCTCTATGATATTTGCGAGTCTGTCGTTCCTTTGATTAAGCAGGAAGTCGATACGGAAACGATCACGTTAAACGAGCGGAAATTTAACGTGGTGATCAAAAGAGAAGAAAAGCTTCTATATTTCTTTGATGTCACAGAGCAGACGCAGATTGAGAAGCAGTATGAAAATGAACGGACAGTTCTTGCTTACATATTTTTAGACAATTATGATGATGTGACACAAGGGCTGGACGACCAGACAAGAAGCACGATGAACAGCGAAGTAACCTCCCTTCTGAATCAATGGGCCAAACAATACGGCATATTTCTAAAACGGATTTCCTCTGAGCGGTTTATCGGTGTATTAAATGAGCACATTTTAAGCGAGCTGGAAGCATCGAAGTTTTCGATTCTTGATGAAATCCGGGAGAAAACGTCGGTTCATGCGATTTCACTGACATTAAGCATCGGGATCGGCGCATCTGTCTCCTCGTTGAAGGAGCTCGGCGATCTTGCGCAATCGAGCCTTGATCTGGCGCTTGGGCGCGGAGGCGACCAGGTGGCGATCAAGCAGCCGAACGGAAAAGTGAAATTTTACGGCGGAAAAACGAATCCGATGGAAAAGCGGACACGGGTCAGAGCGCGGGTCATTTCCCATGCTCTAAAGGAAATTGTCTCTGAAAGCAGCAATGTTATTATTATGGGGCATAAGTTCCCCGACATGGATTCGATCGGTTCAGCCATCGGGATCTTAAAGGTGGCGCAGGCCAACGGAAAAGACGGGTTTGTCGTGATTGACTCCAATCAGATCGGCGCCAGCGTCCAGCGGTTAATCGGCGAAATTAAAAAATATGAAGAGCTGTGGTCGCGGTTTATTACGCCGGAAGAGGCGCTTGAAATTGCTAAAGACGATACTCTGCTCGTGATTGTCGATACGCATAGGCCGTCTTTTGTTATTGAAGAAAGACTGGTCAATAAAATTGAAAATGTCGTCGTTATCGATCATCATAGAAGAGGGGAAGAATTTATTAAAGATCCGCTGCTTGTCTATATGGAGCCTTATGCTTCATCCACGGCAGAGCTTGTGACCGAGCTGCTTGAATATCAGCCGAAGCGCTTAAAAATCAATATGATTGAAGCGACCGCACTGCTGGCGGGAATTATTGTTGATACGAAAAGCTTTTCTCTCCGCACGGGCTCCCGTACGTTTGACGCAGCGTCATACCTGAGGGCAAAAGGCGCTGACACCGTACTGGTGCAAAAGTTTTTAAAAGAAACAGCCGATCATTATATTAAAAGGGCAAGGCTTATCCAGCATACATCCTTTTATAGAAGCGGCATCGCCATCGCGTCTCTGCCAAACGGCGAGGCGGACGAATACTTTGACCAAGTCATCATTGCGCAAGCCGCGGATTCTCTCCTTTCCATGAGTGAAGTTGAAGCTTCTTTCGCAGTAGCGAGAAGAGACGACAGCACAGTATGCATCAGTGCGAGATCGCTTGGCGAAGTAAACGTTCAAATCATCATGGAAGCCCTTGAAGGCGGAGGACATTTAACAAACGCCGCTACACAGCTGACGGATGTATCGGTTGGGGAAGCGCTCCGGCGTCTGAAAGAAGCGATTGACGAGTATTTTGAAGGAGGCATTCAAACATGAAGGTAATTTTCTTACAGGATGTGAAAGGCAAAGGGAAAAAAGGCGAGGTTAAAAATGTGGCGGACGGATACGCGCACAACTTTTTAATCAAAAAAGGCCTTGCTGTTGAAGCGACGTCTTCCAATATCAGCGCGCTTGAAGGACAGAAGAAGAAAGAGAAAAAAGAAGCGGCTGAAGAGCTGAAACAGGCGAAAGAAATGAAAAAAACGCTTGAAAATATTACAGTTGAACTGACAGCCAAGTCAGGAGAAGGCGGCCGTCTATTCGGTTCCGTCACAAGCAAGCAGATTGCTGACGCGCTGCAAAAAGCACATCAATTAAAGGTTGATAAGCGAAAAATTGAACTGAATGATGCCATCCGTTCGTTAGGATATACAAATGTACCGGTTAAGCTTCATCCTGAGGTACAGGCGACACTGAAAGTACATGTGAAAGAGCAATCATAAAGAGTAAGCCCCTTCTATGAAGGGGCTCTTTTTTATAAATCTTTTCTCATTTCGTTTGCCAAAAATTCAACATCCGTGCCGACGATGACCTGCAGTTCATGCTGGTTTAATTTCACAATCCCTTTGGCTCCCATAGCTTTCAGCGCTTTTTCATCCAATTTCGACGCATCGTGGATCTTGAGTCTGAGGCGGGTCACACAGTTGTTGAGCGTTTCAATGTTTTCTTTTCCGCCGAGCGCTTCAAGATATTGGACGGCAAGGCTTTCGTATTTGGATGACCCCGTTTCCGTGCCGGCCGGCGGTGTATTTGCTTCTTCGTCGTCTTCCCGTCCAGGCGTTTTCAAATTCAGCTTTGTGATCAAGAAGTAAAAAAGGACGAAATAGATGATGCCGTACACCAGTCCGACTGGCAGCAATATCAGCGGCTTTGTGGCGATGCCAAAATTCAAGAGATAATCAATGATTCCCGCTGAAAACGTAAAGCCATGGTGGATGCCCAGCATATTAGTGATGGCCATCGCGCTCGCTGTTAAAACGGCGTGAATGCCGAAAAGAAGAGGCGACAGGAACATAAATGTAAACTCAATCGGCTCTGTGATGCCTGTTAAAAACGATGTGAACGCCAAGCCGATCAGAAAGCCGGCTGTTGCTTTGCGGCGGTGTTTTTTAGCGGCTGCAATCATAGCCAGACACGCGGCCGGAAGCCCGAACATCATGATCGGGAAAAAGCCCGTCATAAAAGCGCCAGCGCTTGGATCTCCGGCAAAGAACCTGTTCATGTCGCCCGTTTTGCCGGCGAATTCACCAAACACCATCCATACCATGTTGTTCAAGATATGATGAAGCCCCAGAGGAAGGAGCAATCTGTTCAAAAGCCCGAAGATGCCGACTCCCAGTGCCCCGGCATGAATAATCCAGCTGCCGACGGCATCGATCGCTTGCTGCGCGTATATCCAGACAAACCCGAAAATGGCCGCGAGAATAATAGAAGACAGAGCCGTCATAATCGGGACGCAGCGTTTTCCGCCAAAAAATCCGAGCCACTCCGGCAGCTTTGCATCTTTAAAACGGTTATACATTATCGCGGCGACGACCCCTGAAATAATTCCGCCAAGCACTCCCATATTCAGGTCTTGATTAATGGCTGCAAGGCCGCCTGTCAAAACAAAATAGCCGATGGCCCCTGACAGTGCTGCGGCTCCGTGTCCATCCTTCGATAAGCCGATGGCAACTCCGATCGCAAAAATGATCGGCAATTGATCAAGAATCGACTGGCCCGAGGCGGCGATAAACGGAATATTGAACATATCTTCTCTTCCTAAAGCGAGCAAAAGGCCCGCGGCAGGAAGAACGGCGATCGGAAGCATTAAAGCGCGCCCGATATTTTGAAGAAAACCAAGCATCATGAAAACCCCTTTCGATGATATTGAATCGCATGTTTTAAACGGCCATTTTCATGGGATAGACAACGGTCTGCATCCTCAAGCGTCCCGTTTGTCAGCACCATAAAAATCGCTGCTTTTATGTTATAGCGGCTTTCTTTTAAAGCCTGTAACGCTTCATCATGTGATATGCCGGTGGTGTTCATTAACATGTCCACGGCCCGGTTTTTCAGCTTTTGATTCAGCAATTTCATATTGACCATCTCGTTTTGATAGACATGGCCGAGACGCACCATGGCCGCTGTTGACAGCATATTAAGGATCAGTTTTTGTGCTGTTCCCGCTTTTAGGCGGGTTGAGCCGCGAATCACTTCCGGCCCTGTCTGGGCTTCGATGGCAATGTCGCTGAACTTGGCCGCTTCCGTCTCTTTGTTGCAGCTGATTGAAACAGAGACGGCGCCAAGCTTTTTTGCATAGGATAAACCGGACAGGACGTAAGGCGTCAAACCGCTGGCCGAGACGCCGACGAATACATCCGCTTTTGAAAATGAACGTGCTTGCAGCTGGGAGATGATCGTTTCCCGGTCATCTTCATTTTCTTCGAGCGGCTTCCACATAGCTTCATAATCTCCCGCGATAAGGCCGACCCACTGATGTTCATCAAGTGAAAATGTAGGGGGAAGCTCAGCGGCATCAAGAACGGCCAACCTTCCGCTGGTGCCTGCTCCCGCGGCAAACACCCTTCCACCTGTCTGAAGACGGCTGGCAATCATGTCAGCGGCATGGGCAATTCGGGGAAGACACGGTTTGACGGCTTGGGGAACGGTTTGGTCTTCCTCGTTCATCAAGGTGACAATATCCAGCGTAGACATTTCATCAAGTGCTCTGCTTTTTGCGTTTGAACCTTCTGTTGTTTTCATCGTTCTTTCCTCTTCATATCAATTACAAATTTGTATCGGTCTCCTCTGTAAACCGATTTCACCAGCTCAAACGGCCTGTCGTCTGTCAAATAGCTGCACCGCTCGATTAACAGGACGGGCGCTCCTTCCTCAATATCCAGCGGTACGCTTTCAGCCTGCTGCGCGATTGACGGTTCAAGCGTTTGCGTGGCTTGGTCGATAGTGAGAGAAAGCGTGTTTTCTACATAATCATATAGCGATGCATTCATAATATCTTCCGTGAGGCCATTGATCAGATCAACGGGCAAGTATGAAATTTCATAAGCCATCGGAATCTCGTCGGCAAGGCGGATCCGTTTTACTTCATAGACGGAAGACCCTTCAGGTATTTCCAATTTGGAAGCCGTTCTTTGATCACACGGAATGGTTCGGAATCCGAGCATCTTTGTCCCCGGTGTCATGCCTCTCGACTTCATGTCTTCAGAAAAGCTCGTGAGTCCTTGAAGGGTTTGCTCGATCTTTGGTTTGGCAATGAATGTTCCTTTTCCCCGCTGCCGCACGAGAATGCCCTCATTTACAAGATTGTTGACGGCCTGCCGGACTGTCATTCTGCTCACTTCGTATTTTTCCGCAAATTCCCTCTCAGAAGGAATGAGGTCCCCCGGCTTTAAATCGTTCGTCTCTGCGAGTTTCTTAATTTCAGTTTCAATCTGGTAGTATATTGGAATGTGGGAATCTTTTTTGATCAAAAGATCATGCTCCTTTCTTTCACAGCCGATAATGCGTCTCTGTCAGCAATGATCACCACGTTCTCATGCATGTTTAATACGGAAGCGGGAGTCCCCTCGTGCGGTTCTTCACTGAGCAGCCTTGCCAGGATGCCGGCTTTGTTCGCTCCTGAGACGAGCAGCAGAATCTGTTTGCTTTTCATAATCGTTGAAATGCCCATCGTGACAGCTTTGGTCGGTACGGATGAAAGTGAGTCAAAATAACGGGCATTGGCTTTTCGCGTCGATTCAGTAAGCTCGACGACATGCGTTTTCGAAGAAAAAGGCGTCCCCGGTTCATTAAAGCCGATGTGGCCGTTCAAGCCGAGGCCGAGCAACTGAAGATCAACTCCTCCGAGCCGCTCGATCAAAGCTTCATAGCGCTCGCATTCGGCTGTCAGATCTGCGGCCATTCCATTCGGCAGATAAGTGTGGCTCGAAGGAATGCCAATATGATGAAACAGGTGCTTTTTCATGTAAAACGTGTAGCTGTTCTCATCATACGGCGCAAGGCCGACATACTCGTCTAAATTTACGGTATACACATGCTGATAAGCCGTTTTATGGCTCAAATGATCCTCCCGTAAGCATTTGTACGTGCCGAGCGGTGTGCCCCCGGTGGCTAATCCGAGCACGGGCGCTGATAACCCGTTCACTTTTTCAATGATGAATCGGGCGGCTTTTTCGCTCATATCCTGATAATGTTCAGCTTCAATGATTTTCATGGTCAAACCTCCCTTTTGCTGAATGCGATAGCTCCTTTACATAGCGTCAGAACGACTTCGTTGTCTTCGTTTAAAATGATCAGATCGGCATCTTTTCCGTTTCGAATGCTGCCTTTTCGTTCAAAAACGCCAAGCTGTTTAGCCGGATTTACAGCTGTCATATAGACGATGTCCTCAAGCGTACACTCTGAAAACTCCAGCATGTTTTGGGCGGCCTGATTCATCTTCAGTATGCTTCCGGCTAATGTCCCGTCTTTTAATACGGCTTGTTTGCCTTTGACGAAAACTTCCTGTCCTCCCAATGTGTAAGTCCCGTTTTGTAAACATTTGGCGCGCATGGCATCCGTAATCAAAATGATGCCTTCCTTCTGTTTTTGCCTGAAGGCCAATTTGACGACGGCAGGGTGGACATGAATGCCGTCGGCAATCACCTCTGCCGTGAGCTCCGGATATAAAAGGGCGCTTCCCGCCACGCCCGGCTCCCGGTGATGCAGGCCCCGCATGCCGTTAAATAAATGTGTCACATGTGAAACACCGGCTTTGATCCCGGCTTTCATTTCCTCGAGCCCCGCGTCAGAATGGCCGGCCGATGCGATGACGCCGGTCTCCTTCAAATAGGAAATCAGTTCCAAAGCCCCTTCTAGCTCCGGTGCGATTGTGACTAATTTAATGTTATTCCCGGACATTTGCTGCCATTCTTTGAATAGAGAAAGATCCGGCGGAATAATATCGTTCAGCGGCTGGGCCCCGCAGCGTTTTGCTGAAATAAAAGGGCCTTCCAGATGAATCCCCAGTATTTCCGCCGTGCCGGGGCGGTTTTCAGCCGACAGATAGTCTTTCGCGTTTTCGAGTGCATGTTCGATGGTTTCCTTATCCTGTGTCATGGTTGTCGCAAGAAAGCTTGTCGTGCCTTCTTTTGGAAGAGCTTCGGCCATCGTTTTTAAAGCTTCTCTCGTTCCATCCATCACATCGGCTCCATTGGCGCCGTGAATGTGAACATCAATCATGCCCGGCAGCACTTTATAGCTTTCCGGAAGCGGCATCGGCTCCGCTGTTTCAGCCGACTCGGGAATATTCTCCATGGGTCCGCAAGCCTCAATCTTTTCTCCGTTTGTCAGAAGAAAACCGTCTTCTATCATTCCATTTTCGCCGTAAATCGTAAGATGCTTAAAAATATAGCGCTGAGGTTTTGTAGTCATCACAGTCAAAAGTCCTTTCTTGAAAACGTTATCATAAGTATAGAACAGTATAAATCTAGTTGTCTAGACCAATATTGAAAAATAATCGACTTTTACATCCGATCATAAGCCCAAATCCTGCATCAATCCGCATTTTTGTCAGGTGATATGACAGTTTTTTTAAATTTCATCGGATTAAAAAAAGCCGACTGGAATGCCGGCTTTTGATTAAGCTGCTTTCGCATATATATAAAGATTTCTTCCTGCGCCGAGGCCTGTCCCGATCAAGGCGATCAAGGCCGCGATGAAAAGCAGGATCGGCCCGTTCCATGAATGTGTATGATCGTACAGGAAGCCGACAAAGCTTGGACCGATCGCCGCCAGCAAATAACCGGCCGATTGCGACATTCCCGATAGGGCTGCCGCTTGATGCGCATTCTCGCTTCGCAGCCCGATTAATGTCAAAGCAAGGCTGATGCTTGAGCCCTGTCCGACTCCGATCAAAACCACCCATAATGTCAGCAAGGCGGCATTTCCTCCGTACAGAAGGCCTGTCATGCCGGCCAGATAAAGAATGCCGAGCCCGAGGACAATGCTTTTTTGGTCGCGGAAGCGTCCAGCCAGTACCGGTGTTAAAAATGTTGACGGCAGGCTGGCAAATTGCATAAGCGACAGCATCCAGCCGGATAGCGACATGCTCATTCCGTGGGATTTGAGGATTTCAGGAAGCCAGGCGATCGTACAATAAAACAAAAACGACTGAATCCCCATAAAAAACGTGACTTGCCAGGCAATTTTCGACCGCCAGACCGTCTGTCCATCCGTTTTGAGGCTGACCGTGCGGTTTGCGGTATCATGATAGCGGAGCTGGGGAACCCAGATCAAAATCGCCAGGAAGGCCAGTCCCGCCCATACCATGAGCGATGCGCTCCATCCCCACTGCAAGCCGTGTGAGAGCGGAATGCTGATCCCTGACGCCAAAGCGGCAAAAATCGACATTGATGTCGTATAAAAGCTTGTCATGATTCCCGCTTTTTCCGGATATTTATGTTTGATCAGACTTGGCAGCAAGACATTGCAAATCGCGATACCGATTCCGATCAGAGCGGTTCCTGCAAATAATGTGAACGCTTCCCCATAGGAGCGAAGCAAAATTCCGATCAGCAGAACGACCAATCCGATCCAAAGCGTCCTTTCATTTCCGAGCCTTTGCCCGAGCTTAGGGGCCACTGGAGAAAGAAAGGCAAAAGAAAGCAGCGGCAAGGTTGTTAAAAACCCGGCCATCCCGTTTGTCATATCCAGATCGGTGCGGATTGAACTGATCAGCGGTCCGACCGAGGTAATGGAAGGCCTTAAATTAAAAGCGATAAATATAATTCCCGTGATAAGTAAGATGTTGTTGATGCGGTTGCGTCGTGCGTCAATGTGGTGCATGCAGTATTCTCCTTTGCTTTCATGTGAAAAAGTGACATGAAAAAGAAACCCGGAAACACGATCCAGGGTTACTTTTTGTTTTCTTGTTTCTGTATGTCGGCAAGCCGCGCAAGCAGAATATGCTGCGGCATATGCATGATTTGTTCAAGGGGAAGGTTCAAAGATTCAGCAAGCTTTTGAGCCGTTTCGGCAGATATTTGTAAGGGCCTCATATTGTCCTCCATTTTCTATTGTACTAAAGCGGAAAGGGGACGCAACAGTAAATATTGTTCCCGATTTTTATTGTAACATCATATAACAGGTTGTTTGGAAGAAAAAGAAAAAAAGGATATAAAAGAATAGGAGGTGATCATCATGAACGCGCCGTTATCGGTTTTAAAAAAGAAATTGTATGAACAGCAGGTGAGATCACAGGGGATTTACACGTTTGAAGAGTACAAAGATATGCGAAACGTGCTGCAAACGCTGCGCATGAAATTTGCCGCTTATGAGGAATGGGAGCTGTATCAGAAGGCGACCGACGTAATGATCGGTATGCTGCTTAAAGACAATTGGAACGGAAGAATGGAATAATGCCGAATCAGCATCGCCGCGTCATCGCAAGACGCGGACACCCCCTCCTGAATATTCCCCGTATCACCATTTCCGCTGGCGACCACGCCGCATACCGCTATGAAAATATTTCTATAAAAAGCCATTCTCCTAAAGTCTATTTTTTTTCTGTAAAAATGGTAAAATAGACGTTGGGTTATTTTTAATGGGAGGACGGTGCTTAACATGACAGATCTTCTGAATGACAGGCTGCCGCCGCAGAATATTGAAGCTGAACAGGCCGTGTTAGGTGCTGTTTTTTTAGAACCATCCGCACTTACTTTGGCGTCTGAAGTCTTAATTCCAGATGATTTTTACAGAATGTCGCACCAAAAAATATTTAACGCCATGCTTGTTCTCGGAGACCGAGGCGAGCCTGTAGACTTGGTTACAGTCACATCAGAGCTTGCGAATACGGATCTTTTGGAAGAAGTCGGCGGAATTTCTTATTTGACGGATATTGCAAATTCTGTGCCTACAGCGGCTAATATAGAGTATTACGCTAAAATCGTGGAAGAAAAATCGATTCTCCGCCGTTTGATCCGTACAGCAACGTCGATTGCACAGGACGGATACACAAGGGAGGATGAAGTCGAAGATCTCTTAAGCGAAGCAGAAAAAACGATTATGGAAGTCGCCCAGCGCAAAAATACGGGCGCCTTTCAAAATATTAAGGATGTTCTCGTTCAAACGTACGACAATATTGAACAGCTTCACAACCGAAAAGGGGACATTACCGGAATCCCGACCGGTTTTACGGAGCTTGACAGAATGACGGCCGGCTTTCAGAGAAACGATCTGATCATCGTTGCCGCAAGGCCTTCTGTCGGTAAAACCGCTTTTGCTTTAAACATCGCGCAAAACGTAGCGACAAAAACGGATGAAAGCGTCGCGATCTTCAGTCTTGAGATGGGAGCGGAGCAGCTGGTGATGCGGATGCTTTGCGCCGAGGGCAACATTAACGCCCAAAATCTCCGTACCGGAAACTTGACGGAAGAAGACTGGGGCAAGCTGACAATGGCGATGGGGAGCCTGTCAAACAGCGGAATCTTCATCGATGATACACCGGGTATCAGAGTCAGCGAAATCCGTTCAAAATGCCGGCGGTTAAAGCAGGAGAACGGCCTCGGCATGATTTTGATCGACTATTTGCAGCTGATCCAAGGAAGCGGCCGATCAAGTGACAACCGCCAGCAGGAAGTATCGGAAATTTCCCGCGCGCTTAAAGCGCTCGCGAGGGAACTCGAAGTTCCGGTTATCGCGCTTTCTCAGCTGTCCCGCGGCGTTGAACAGCGCCAGGACAAACGGCCGATGATGTCAGACATCAGGGAATCGGGAAGTATTGAGCAGGATGCCGATATCGTCGCTTTCCTATACCGCGATGATTATTATGATAAAGAAACAGAGAATAAAAACATTATCGAGATTATCATCGCGAAACAGCGGAACGGCCCGGTCGGCACCGTTTCACTCGCATTTGTTAAAGAATATAATAAGTTCGTGAATCTGGAACGCCGGTTTGATGACGCGGGTGTTCCGCCTGGTGCATAAATCCCTAAGAGATGCTTCTTAGGGATTTTTTTTATTTCTCGTATCCCGGTTCTTGCCGATTTCAAACAGACCTGTCGCTGTTAAGCCGGCCAAGCCGCCCGCCCATAGGCGCAAAACGAGATCAAGCTCGGTGAATGGGTATGCGGCGGCTCCGATCAGAAAACCAATCAGCAGCGAAACAAGCGGAATCAGGTTTTTAGGCACCCTCACCGTTTTTTTCACAAGCTCAACGAGCGCCAAAATGATGGGCGACAATACGGATGCGAAAATCAATACGGTTTCCATTGGACATTCCCCCCTCCTTACTTTATTAAGTATTGAAGGGAATGCCGTTTTATGTGTATTTGTCCAGGAAAGCGGTTAAGTTGACTAGTTTTTTAGATTTTGCCGAAAAAAGCTCTCTTAAAAAAGAAATATATAAATAATAACGAACGAATATGTTTATGTGTAAAATAAATGTTCGGATTTACGATTGACTTTACAACTCTACACTGATAAACTGGATATGTTTGATATTGATATCGTTTAAAAGGTTAACGGAGGTGCACGGATATGTCTTCAGTAGTTGTTGTCGGTACGCAGTGGGGTGACGAAGGGAAAGGAAAGATCACAGATTTCCTTTCAGAAAACGCAGAGGTTATCGCACGGTACCAAGGCGGAAATAACGCAGGACATACGATTAAATTTAACGGAGTAACGTACAAGCTACACTTGATTCCATCCGGTATTTTTTATAAGGATAAAATATGTGTGATCGGCAACGGAATGGTCGTTGATCCGAAAGCGCTGGTGACGGAGCTTGCGTATCTTCATGAACGCAACGTCAGCACAGATAACCTGAGAATCTCGAACAGAGCCCATGTCATTCTGCCGTATCATTTAAAACTTGACGCGGTGGAAGAAGAACGGAAAGGGGCAAATAAAATCGGCACGACGAAAAAAGGAATCGGCCCGGCTTATATGGATAAAGCGGCCCGCATAGGAATCCGAATCGCCGACCTTTTGGACCGCGACGTTTTCGAAGAAAAGCTTGCCCGCAATCTGGAAGAAAAAAACCGTCTGCTTGAAAAAATGTATGAAGCGGAAGGATTTAAAATAGAAGACATTTTAGATGAATACTATGAATACGGTCAGCAAATCAAACAATATGTTTGCGACACGTCTGTCGTCTTAAACGATGCGCTTGATGACGGGCGCCGCGTCTTATTTGAAGGTGCGCAAGGGGTTATGCTTGATATCGACCAAGGGACCTATCCGTTTGTCACTTCTTCAAACCCTGTCGCCGGCGGCGTAACGATCGGCTCAGGCGTGGGTCCTACAAAAATCCAGCATGTCGTCGGCGTATCGAAAGCGTATACGACGCGTGTGGGAGACGGACCTTTCCCGACTGAGCTTGAAAATGAAATCGGAGACCAGATCCGTGAGGTCGGCCGCGAATACGGCACAACGACAGGACGCCCGCGCCGCGTCGGCTGGTTCGACAGCGTGGTTGTCCGCCATGCCCGCCGCGTCAGCGGAATTACAGATCTTTCTTTAAACTCAATCGATGTATTGACCGGAATTGAAACATTGAAAATCTGTGTCGCATACAAGTATCGCGGGGAAATTCTTGAAGAGTTCCCGGCAAGCTTAAAAGCGCTCGCCGAATGCGAGCCTGTCTATGAAGAAATGCCGGGCTGGACAGAAGATATCACAGGAGCGAAAAGCTTGAGCGATCTGCCTGAAAATGCCCGCCATTACCTTGAGCGAGTATCTCAGCTGACAGGCATTCCGCTTTCTATTTTCTCTGTCGGTCCTGACCGCTCTCAGACAAATGTCATCAGAAGCGTGTACCGGCCGAACTAATCCAAGAGCCTCTGCAATCCGCAGGGGCTTTTTTTCAAGAAAACGGGCAAGTTCTGCCGGTGAAAAATAAGAAAACCATTCGTGGACGCTGCCGGGCGGCAAGGAAGAAACGGGCTTGGGCGTTTAGCTCCTGGGTATTTTGAGATTAAACGAAGCGGGAAAAAAGAGTCCTAAAGCAAAGCTTACAGTCCGTCCGGATGCCACTGCATTGACGGGAACATCATGGAAGCAAAGATTGAGGCGAAACGGCATTCTGTTCTGAATAAAACAGCAAAGAGGAGGAGTATCATCATGAGAGAAAAAATAATTAGAGAAAAAATAAAAAAATATATTGCCACCTCTGTTCGTTCTATGATAATATAAATCTCGTTGTTGCGAAAACAATGCAAGAGCCATTAGCTCAGTTGGTAGAGCATCTGACTTTTAATCAGAGGGTCGAAGGTTCGAGTCCTTCATGGCTCACCATTCTTT
>NZ_BCVZ01000025.1 GCF_001592005.1 Bacillus sonorensis NBRC 101234 = KCTC 13918 | reverse complement strand
GGCGCCAATCCAATCGCGGCGAATGCGGCGGGGCAAATTGTGAATCAAGGCGCCAATCCAATCGCGGCGAATGCGGCGGGGCAAATTGTGAATCAAGTCGTCGATCACATCAATCATCAGTTCAGAGAAGAAATCATGACGGGATTCGAAAAACAAGGGAAGACCCTCACTGTGAAACAGGCTGCCGCATTGTCATCACCCGTTGCAAAGACCGTTGAGCAAGTAAATGAAACCGGGGAGCACAGCGCAAATGGAAACGCGCCGGTCTCTTTGGTTCAGCCGCTTTGGATCGCCAGTATAGCCGGGGCGCTGATCGTTTATACCGCATTAAGAAAATGGCGGTTTTCAAACGGGAGAGCGGCACTATTGTCCCGGTTTCTTCAAGGTTTAACCGGTGCGGTGCTCGCGGTTGCCGCCGGCTACAGCCTTGTATGGATCGCCGCGGATTGGGTGGGGATCTCGATTCCTCAAATTCATGATACTGCACTGTTTATCGCGATCTGCTACTTCTCTTTCTATTTAATGATCACTGCTGTTACGTCATGGATAGGTTTTCCCGGAGCCGGATTGTTCGGTCTGCTTTTTTTCTTTGGAACTCCGCTGTTAACGATGGCTCCCGAAATGATGCCGGCCTTTTACCGCGGCTGGTTTTACTCTTGGCTTCCGATGCGGTTTGCGTCAGATGGGCTGCGTGATTTGCTGTTTTTTAACAAAGGTTTGTCCATGAATCAGCCGGTTTCGGTTTTGCTGTCGATCGGCGCCGTCAGCTTCCTGGTTTTATTGGCGTCTTCTTTAAAGAATCATGCCGTGTCTAAGGAAGCCGGAATAAAGATGTTATAAAAAGGAGGAGCATCATGAATAAATATGTGCTGAGCTTCACTGAAATTGACAAAGCCCATTTGCCTCTCGCCGGCGGAAAAGGAGCGAACCTCGGTGAAATGACAAAGGCGGGCTTGCCTGTTCCAACAGGGTTTTGTATATCAACCTTTGCCTATCGTACGTTTATAAAAGCGAGCAGGGAAATGGATGGCCTGTTTGATCAGCTTGACCAGCTCACGTATGATGAATTGGAGCGGATTCGTTTCCTTGGCAAACGCATTCGTGAGCATCTTGCTTCTATTGTGATGCCTGTTGATATGAAGTCGGAGATAGTCAGGGCTCTCGATAAAACGGGGAGGGATAAAGCCTATGCCGTCCGCTCCAGTGCGACGGCTGAGGACTTGCCGACGGCTTCATTTGCGGGCCAGCAGGATACCTATTTGAATGTCCGCGGCTCTGTACAGCTGCTTCATGCTGTCCGAGACTGCTGGGCTTCATTATTTACAGATAGGGCCATTTCCTACCGGGTGAAAAACGGTTTTGATCACCGCTCTGTTTTTCTTGCCGTCGTCGTTCAAGAGATGGTGTTTCCCGAAGTTTCCGGAATCATGTTCACGGCTGATCCGATTTCAGGGCACCGGAACACGATTTCTATCGATGCCAGCTTCGGTTTGGGAGAAGCCCTCGTATCCGGTTTGGTGACTGCCGATCTGTATCAGGTTCGCGGCGGGGAGATCGTCAAAAAACAAATTTCAAAGAAAGAAGCTGCTATATATGCCGTGCCGGGAGGAGGGACCGTCACAGAACCGCTTCCATATGAAAAGCAAACATTGCAGGCGCTTCCCGATGCGAAAATTTTGGAACTGGCCGCGCTGGGGAGGAAAATTGAAGCCCATTACGGCCGGGAGCAGGACATTGAGTGGGGGCTTTCAGACGGCAGGTTCTATATTCTTCAAAGCCGGCCGATAACGTCGTTATATCCTGTACCATCTTTTTCAGATGAAAAGCTGCATGTCATGATTAATTTTGGATATATCCAAATGATGACGGATCCAATGAAGCCTTTAGGCATATCAGTTCTAAGCCGCATCCCTGATTTTTTAGCAAATGACCCGGAAGCACGGCCTATTATCCGCGAAGCCGGAGGAAGGGCGTTTGTCGACATCACGGGAGCCCTTTCAAGCAAATTCGTGCGGAGCCGAATCCTTACTGTATTAAATGGCATGGATCAATTGATGGCATCGGCCGTTTCTGAAGCCATGAAACGCATAGAATTCCAATATGGATCTGCAAGGGAAAGATTCCGGATTGCTGCGAGATTGGCTCCAATCATTGTGCCGGCAGCTGGAAAGGTGTTCGCCAACTTGTTCTTCAAAGCTCCGGAAAAGGCGGAACAACAAGCAGCTGCCTTTATTGCAAATATCGTAGAAGAAACAAGGGGAAAACTGAGCGGAGCTTCAGGTGCGGAAACGATACGCCTGATCAAGAGAGAGATGGGAAATCTGCTGCCGGACGTTCTTTCTAAAGTTGCGGTTTATGTTTTGACAGGAGTCATTGCATCAGGAAAACTGGAAAAGAAACTTAAGAAAAAAACTGGAAATGAGCAAAGCGCTGTCTTATTAAGCAAATTGTACAAATCCTTGCCTCACAATGTCACAACCGAAATGGGGCTTGAGCTCGCCGATCTTTCCGATCAGGCAAGGAAGCATCCTGAGCTGATCCGGTACTTGCGGGAAGCAAAAAGCGAAGGCTTCCTCGAAGAATTGGCGAAAATTCCGGGAGGTGGCGACTTTGCCAACGAATTGGAATGTTTTCTGGAGAAATACGGCGTGCGGTGTGCGGGGGAAATTGACATCACAAATCCGAGATGGTGCGAGGATCCTGTCCAGCTTGCTCCTTCCATCATCAGCAATATTCAATCGGGAGCCGCCGGAGAACACAGGAGGAAGTTTAAACAAGGTGAAAAAGAGGCGGAAGAGGCCGGCTGCGAGATCATCTCCCAATTTCGTTTGTTTGAAAAAAGATGGGTATCCCGGCTTGTTCGTGTTTATCGCAGTCTGATGGGGATGAGGGAGCATCATAAATACACATTGGTGAAACTTCTCCACTTGTATAAACAAGCGATTCTAAAGGAAGCGCGCACTCTTGTCAAAGTAGGAATCCTCCAACGCGAAGAAGACGTGTTTTATTTGACGCTGGACGAAATGGCCGGATTGCTGGAAAACAGGGAGGCCGGATCGATTCAAAGCATTTTGAAAACAAGAAAACAGGAACATGCGTCAAACCAAAAGCTGAAATCGCCCCGGGTGTTGACGAGTGAAGGGGAGATCGTTGCAGGAAAGCTTCACAATGCGAAAAGCCCTGAAGGCGCTCTCATAGGGACGCCGGTTTCTGCCGGGGTGGTCGAAGGAACTGCCAGAATCATCATTAAACCGGAGGATGCAAAACTGAATCCGGGTGACATTTTGGTAGCGCCTTATACAGATCCCGGCTGGACGCCGCTCTTTACTTCAGCTGCCGGATTAATTACGGAGGTGGGGGGAATGATGACCCATGGATCAGTCGTAGCCAGAGAGTATGGCATTCCGGCTGTTGTCGGGATAGAAAAAGCGACGGAATTGATTAGGGAAGGCGTCCAGATCAGGGTGGACGGAACGAATGGATATGTACAGATCGTAAGCAAAGAGCCGTCGTCAAACTAAATCAGCAATAAAAAAAGCCAGCCTTATCGGCAAGGCTGGCGAAAGCGAGTGTTACCAGCTCGCTTTTTTTATACCGGGAATCTGTCCTTTATAGGCAAGCTCGCGGAAACAAATCCGGCAAAGTTTAAACTTGCGAATGACAGAATGCGGTCTGCCGCACCGTTCACAGCGTGTATATTCCCGGACTTTAAACTTTTGCTCACGCTTTTGTTTGACGATCATAGATGTTTTAGCCATTGTTTTTCCCTCCTTTAATCATGATGATGTATATAAACAAAAGATGTTAAGGATTCTTTAAAACATTCATTATAACATATCATATGGTGAAAGTACACCATTTCAAAATATATCATTCAAATATACTGTTTTTCTATCTTGATATTAAGCGTTCGCATCAGTTTCCATTTACGTAAACGATCCTCTCTTACATGATTGAAAATGAATCATTTTGATCATGCTGAAAGCGATGTTGAATTAAAGCTCCCGACAGAAGTAAATGCACTATTCATTTTATCAAAAAAGGCCCAATTGATTGATAAGACCTATCGATCTGTCCCGCGTTATATTTTTTCTTTCTTCCGCTGTGATGATTTCCGTCTGATCAGAAAACACCCGTTTTGCATCATTATTCCAAATTGGAAACTTTGTATACTTGACTCAAGGAAAGGGGGATAGAGCAAGAAACAAGCTATTCTGTTATTTGCTTATTGATCTAACGCTCCCGTTTAAAAGCGCATCTGTTTGATCGCTTCTTTCTGTCTGCCGATTTTTGCCCATGCTGAAGAAAAAGAGACTGACCATACTGTCTCATCAATACCGACAGCTAAAGAAGCGATCAATCTTCAACAGCTAAAGCCCAGCGCCGCTGCTGTTGAATCTTGACGTCCTTGGCATAGCAAATTCAATTCGAGATACAGTTGTGCAAAACGCAAATCGAAGCGGTTTTGTCAAAAACATGATGGAGTCTGCCTTTTACTCCGTTATAATGTTATGGTATTTCATTTAAGCCAACAATACGAGGATCACTTCAATGAAGTCAAATATCTTAACGGAGAGGTGTACGGCATCTGGGATAACTGGGCTTTCCGAGACCGGTTTGACAGAAAGGGGAAAACATGTTGGATTTTATCAGCCGTAAGCCGTCAAAAAAGGTGTGCAGCCTTTTTCAACTGCACACCTTTTTTATTTTTGGCTGAACGCAATTTTAAGACCGATCAGCGCAAACAAAGTTCCTTGTATCAAATTTATCTTTTTCGATAGTGACGGACGTTTTCGCAATACATCTCCGAGTTTCCCGGCAAATAGGCTGATGAGGGCAAAGATGATCAAAGCCTGAATCAAGAAGATCAGTCCGTATATCAGCATTTGTTTGGATACAGAACCGGCCCCATCATTTATAAATTGCGGTAAAAAAGCAAGGAAAAATAATGAAACCTTTGGATTTAACAGATTCATAATAATCCCTTTTTGATATAGCGATTGATAGCTTAATGATGTTTTATCTTCAAGGTGAACGCCGGTGCTTTTTTCCCGAAATGACTGATAGGCTAAATACAGCAAGTAAGCCGCACCCGCGTATTTCACCAGTGTGAAGGCAAGAGCGGATTTGTAAATAAGCGCTGAAATTCCGATTGCTGCGGCAGAAATATGTACAATTAGTCCTGTACAGAGCCCAAAGGCGGTTGAAATTCCCGCGTATTTCCCATTCGATATGCTTTGAGCCAAAACGAACAGATTGTCTGGACCAGGCATGATGGTGAGCAATATTGACGCTCCTAAAAAAGAAGCTGCTGATAGAAAGTCCATAATACCACTCCGTTTCAATACAACGCTTTTTAATGCCATTATAACATGCAGAACACAGCAGAAGATGTCAATTCCTGTATCAGTCTTAAGGAAATCAATCATCATCTGCATTTCTCCGTTTTTTATCGCGCCAATGCCGCATGGATCATCGTGAGAAATAGATATCCACCGTTGTGCTACACTATGGATTGATTCATGGAAATAGAGCGGAAAACGATAAAAAGCGATAGTGAGTTTGGTTTTTTATACTAGTACAGATTATCACTATTCCACATAGTTTAATAATGTAAAAGTATTAAAAGACAGAAAGGGAGAGTGCTCATGTACCATTGCAGACCAAATGTAGCTCGGCCTGTTGTCCATCCTACCAAGTACTGTGAGAATCATTCGTTTTCTAAAACAATCGTTCCTCATATTCACCCACAGCATGTGACGAATGTGAATCACCATAAATATGAACATGTTCATTACTATCCTACTTCTTATTCCAAATATGATCCAGTCACGCACCATCATTCCCATTGCGGGAAGCCGTGTGATCATAAAGGCTACTGGTAACGGCTCTTCGGAAGCATAAATATGCGGACGGAAAAAGCACCCTTCGGGGTGCTTTTTGGCGCGGGGGGTGTCCGGCAAGAGACCGAATGCGCCTTTCATAAACTTCCGGGAAAAGAAGGGAAAAAGAGGGCGCTGATGCACCCTCCTCAAAAGAGATGGCCATCCCCCGGCATAATATGAGGGATTTCAAAAGTGCGCCTCACGCTTTGCAGCAGACAGGGGAGGCCATTGTATTTGTTCTAGTAATGCTTCTTACAAGGATCAAAACACTTAAAATAATATTTGTCGTAATCATGTTTTTTGTCGTAGTCGTAGTCAAACTTTTTGTCATGATCATACTCATAATATTTCTTATGATCATCGTGTTTCTTACAATGATCAAAATACACTTTCTTGCACTTGAACCAGAAGTAATCCTCGTGCTTTTTATCATATTCGTAATAGCTCATATTCGTTTCCCTCCTTTCTCTCTTATCGCTTTTATTCTATGTCATTTCAACGAAAGAGTTTGTGCATTTGAAACAGATCATGAAAACAGGCGTTTTACCGGCATATGCTGCTTGTGATCGGCACATAGAGTGATGGTCATGCCCTTTTAGGCTCTCTGAAAAAACGATATACAAAGTGAATATTTCATATATAATTTAAGAGAATGATTGAACCTGAAGCTATTAAAGGTTCCCCAGGAAAGAGGGAGAGAACATGAACGACATGATGCCAAATGATTTGCGCGCCGATTGCAGCAATTGTTTTGGACTATGCTGTGTAGCTTTGCCGTATGCGAAATCTGCGGATTTTGCGTTTGACAAAGACGGGGGGACGCCCTGCCGCAACCTGCAATCCAATTTTCACTGTGCAATACATCAGGATCTTCGAGAAAAAGGGTTTCGAGGCTGTGCCGCCTATGAATGCTTTGGCGCCGGACAAAAGGTGTCTCAAGTTACGTTTGAAGGGCATGACTGGCGGCATGACACGTCATCAGCTAACGAAATGTTTGCAGTATTTCCCATTATGCAGCAGCTTCACGAAATGCTTTGGTATATAAAAGAAGCGCTTTCAATAGATGCCGCTCAATCCATTCATCGCGATCTGGTCGCCGTCTTTGAAGAGACAGAGAATCTGACCAGACAGAGTAAGGAATCAATTTTGAATTTGGACGTACATGAACATCGGGCAAAGGTAAATGACTTGCTTTTGCGTACAAGCGAGCTAGTGCGTGCCAAAGCTGTACATAAAAACCGGCCGAAAAAAATCGGCCGGGGCAGCAGTCTCATCGGCGCCAAGCTAAAAGGAGCAGACCTTAGGGGAGCAAACCTGAGAGGAGCGCTATTGATAGCTGCCGATCTGAGAAATTGTGATGTAAGAATGGCTGATTTTATCGGCGCGGACCTGCGGGATGCAGACCTTAGCGGCGCTAATCTTACCGGAAGCATTTTTCTGACGCAAGCGCAGGTCAATGCGGCGAAAGGCGACATTCATACAAAATTACCGCCGTCTTTGCGGATTCCCGATCATTGGAAAAAGGTTTTATCGTGATGTGAAGAAGAAAGCAGCCGGAATCTTGAGACAGAGGCATGCGGAAGTTTTTCGGGAGCTCTGAAGTATTGCGGGGAGGGAAGCGGCAGAAGAAAAAACCCCTCCCGGCAGGAGAGGTTTTAAAAAACGCTGCGGACCAATCCGCCATCCGCCCGTAATGCGGCGCCATTGATCGCTGAAGAAAGCGGGCTGCATAAAAACGTGACAAAATGGGCGATTTCTTCCGGCCGGATCAGCCTTTGGATAATGGAAGTCGGGCGGTTTTCCTTCATAAACCGCTTCTCCGCTTCCTCAACCGTCAGATTTTCGCCAGGGTAGAGAGAATGCAGCATCGCCTCAACCCCCTCCGTCAAGGTTGAGCCCGGCATAACGGTATTAACGGTGACATTTGTGCCGGTCGCAAGCTCTGCCAAGCTTCTGGAAATGGAAAGCTGCATGGTTTTCGTTGCACTGTAATGCGCCATTTCCTGAGACGGCATAACCGCAGCTTCACTTGCAATGAAGATGACCCGGCCTTCCTTTTTCTCTATCATGCTGTGCAAATACTTGCGTGAGAGCCTTACTCCGCTCATAATATTCACTTCGAAAAAGCGGAACCACTCTTCATCCGGAATATCAAAGTATTCAGCCGGTTCAAAAATTCCTAAATTATTGACCAAAATGTCAACATGGGGAAATGCTTCAAATAGTGCGTTGCATCCTTTTTCCGTGCCAAGATCAAAAGCGGCAGGATAAAGAACGGCCTCAGGGTATTGTTCTTTCAATTCGTCTATCGTTTGATTGACTTTTTCTTCCCGGCGTCCATTGATGATGACAGAGGCGCCTTCATCGGCCAGCGAAGCAGCGATCGCTTTGCCGATTCCTGATGTGGACCCTGTCACCAATGCTGTTTTGCCTTGCAAGTTCAGTTTCATGATACATCCCTCCGTCTTTGTTTCCTCTTATTTATGAACAACTTAAACACGTTCTATTATCATGATGCAACAGAAAGGTGCAATATGGAAGTACGCACTTTTCAGTTATATAGGCACTTTTTGGTGCCTATAAGAAAAGCCCTTCAAAAGGGCTGATTTGCGGCTGACTTCTTGAAAAGAAGTTTCCCGCATTGCGGCTCATTGCTATTCCCGCGTATTTAATTTTTTCACAATATCCTGATTGATTTCCTTCTCACTTATATGCTCTTTGCTTGAAATGATTTCTCTTCTATTTTCCCAATGAATGATATAATATTGACCCTTTTTCATTTTATCTCGGGAAGAAAGCCTCAGTTTCTTAGGTTTTCCTGTTTTATCATAACCGGTAACATCATAGTTATAAGTTATATCAGTGTACCCGTCGCTCGCCTTCTCTTTGACGACTTCCGGATCTGTTTTAATTTTCACATAATAATCTTCTGTGGAATAATAAGAAGAGAAGAAAAAATATCCGCCTGCGAACATGATCAAGATCGCCGCAATCATTCCTAGAAACCATTTCATGATTCATCACCTCGAACAAATCATACTTTAAACCGGCGGCTGGAACTATCGGTTTTCCTTACATTTTGATTACACGTGTGTAAGCTTTAATCAACACAGCTTCATTTTCAAAAAAGACCGGCACCATAAATGGAGTATGCGAACATATTTCCTTCAGAGATCACATCATGTTGTCAAAATAAGAGGAGATGGGCTTTAGGAGGAATGAGATGAAGTCTATTAAGTCAATCACTGTTCATTCTGACACCTATATTGTGGGGGAGCCGTGCCATTCTTTACATTTTAAAGGCGGCACGGTGATAAGGATTGAAGAAAAAAACAAGTTTTTTGGACGGATTAGCGGCTTTGTCGTTCATTTTGACACGAAAGCTGAACTTCATATTCATTCGAATGATGTGACGGTTCATTGGGATGATAAGGGAGAGCGCGTTTAGGACAGGGACCGGCCGTATACCGCTCGATGTCAATCATCAATATCTCCCTGCATAATAGAATCTTAATGATGAGGAGCATGTAGTAAAAGAGCCGCAGAAAACGGCTCTTTTTTAATTTCTTAAAACGGGTCACCTGCGTCTCCTTCATCCTAAAAATTCCTTACATCTTTTTTGACAAGATGAAAATGATAAGGATGTGATCAATTTTAAGGAGGATTTTTCGAATGACAAAAAATAATCAACAGAAAAACCAGCCGCAAAAGGAAAAGCAAAAACATTCCCAACTGCTTGGGGCAAACATTACAGATACTGAACTTGCTCAAGAACTTGGAAGCTTACAACAGCAGCTTGCCCAATTAGAACAAAATGTATCCCAATTAGGCGGAGCTCAACAACAAAGCGGCCAAGCTCAGCAGGGCTCTCAAATGAATCAAGGCATCAATCAATTAAAGCAGCAAATCCAGCAGTTCAGTTCTCAATCTCAACAGCAAATGCAGCAGACTGATCAACAAATTCAGCAAAATATCCAGCAAGCTGTTCAACAGCTTAATCAAGCCCTTCAAGGGATTCAAACCAATCAGGCAATGAACCAGATGAGCCAGGCTCTTCAAAACGCTCAACAATCATTTAATCAACAAGGTCAACAAGGCCAGCAAGGTCAACAAAGTCAACAAGGCCAGCAAAATCAACAGAACCAACAGACTTTACAATAACACTTCGTTATCCTAAAAAGCCCTTTTTAGAAAGAGAGGGCTTTTTTGAATGTATCATTCAGCCGTATTAAAAGGGGCCGTTCACAATCGGTTTTTTTATTTCTGTGAAAATAGAAAAAAACTGGATTGGATAAAATTCAAAAATTTATTCATTCTACAATTAGATATAGTATTTGTAAAAAGGAGGGAACACACATGACTGTCATCAATCAAGTCAAACAGGCTCTAGCCAGTCTGAAAAGCGCTCAGGCAAGTTTAGAAACATTTTCATTAAGCACTGATAACCAAGATGCCAAGCAGCTTTATCAACAAGCAGCTCAACAAACCCAATCCATCGTTGAATCACTTGAGCCGCGCGTTCAGCAAATCGAACAAGAAGAACCGCAATATAAACAACAGTAAGCATTAAAAGGGTTGGTTGCTTTTTTACCAACCTTTTTCCTGAAAGGAAGGTGATGCGGATGAAAGCTCTCTATCATTATTTGCTTATAACAGTTGTCTTGCTTTTTATAAATACCATCACCATTGGCTGTCAAAATGCAAATGAAAACGCCGCTCAAAATCAATCGGCAGCGGTCCGGAATGTAAATGCGAAAAATGAAAAAACAGATCAAACCCCGGCAAATAAAGCAAAAAAACGATTATTAAAGCTGGAAGAGGTGACGGAAGCCAGAGGAGCCAACAGCAAAAACGATTTGGTTCTTGCTGTACAAATCGAACATTTTGACCGTTTTCAGCTGAAGGAGATCGAGAAAAAATCGAAAGAAATGCTAAAAAAAGAATTTTCCGGTTACACCATTGAAGTTTCGACAGATCAAAAGATCTTTTGGGAGCTTGATAAATTAGAAAAGCAGCTTGAAACGAAAAAAGTCAGTGAAAAAAAACTAAACGATAAGCTTCGTCAAATAAAAAAATTGATGAAGGAAAAGCCTTAAAGAGGTGGTCAAATGGCTGATCAAAAAAAGAAAAAGTTAACGCCTGTCATGCAGGAATATCAACAATTTGCAAAAGAACGCGAAGTGAAACGGCCTGTTCTAAAAAATTGCTTGAATGCTTTTATAACAGGAGGAATCATCTGTTTAATCGGACAAGCGATCCAAATGTTTTATATGTATTACTTTAATTTCACAACTCTGACTGCCGGCAATCCAACGGTGGCGACGATGATTTTTATATCCATGCTGCTGACCGGGTTCGGGGTTTACGATCGGATCGCACAATTTGGGGGGGCCGGTTCGGCCGTACCTGTGACTGGATTTGGAAATGCCGTCATTTCAGCAGCGATTGAACACCGCACTGAAGGATTTGTGTTAGGGGTTGGCGGCAATATGTTTAAATTGGCCGGGTCTGTCATTTTGTTTGGCGTTTTTTCCGCATTTGTGTTGGCGACGATTAAAACAATCCTCACCACCTGGGGGGGACTGTAATGCTTTCCGGTCACCGTACTTGGATGTTTGACCGCAAACCGGTTATTGCAGCGACTGGAACAGTCGCAGGGCCATTTGAAGGAAATGGGAACATCCCGGAAGACTTCGATCTTTTGCACAAAGATATCTGGCTGAATCAAGATTCTTTTGAAAAAGCCCAGCAGGTTCTTTTGGAAGATGCGTGCGAAACAGCGATAAAAAAAGCGGGTATCCAAAAGGATCAGGTGCAGTTTTTTCTCGGCGGAGATTTAGTGAATCAAATCACACCTACCAGTTTTGCGACAAAAACACTGGGCGCCTCTTATATCGGGCTGTTTGGAGCGTGTTCGACATCAATGGAAGGCCTGGCCTTAGGCGCTTTTCTCATTAATCATCATGGGGCTGATTGTTTGTTGACAGGGGCGGCCAGCCATAATGCGGCGGTTGAAAAACAATTCCGCTATCCCACTGAATACGGCTCGCAAAAGCCGCCCACCTCACAATGGACTGTCACCGCTGCCGGTGTTGCACTGCTAAAGAATAAAGGAGATGGTCCTGTGGTGACATCCGCCACAATCGGCAGAATTATCGATATGGGACTGACAGATCCTTTTAATATGGGCGGCGCGATGGCGCCTGCTGCTGTAGATACGATTGAAACCCATTTAAAAGAGCGGGGGGTTGATCCTTCCTATTATGATGTCATCGCAACAGGCGACCTGGGCCACATCGGCCGGGAAATTGCGCTCGATTTATTCAAGAAACACGGGACGCCGATTCATGAAAAGCAATTTCAGGACTGCGGCTTAATGATATACAGGGAAGGGCAGCCCGTTCTTGCCGGAGGAAGCGGGGCGGGATGTTCAGCAGCCGTTGCATACGGGCATTTATTGAATCGGATGAAAAAGGGTGAAATCAAGCGCCTTCTTGTGGTTGCGACCGGAGCGTTGCTATCGCCATTGTCATATCAGCAAAAGGAAACGATTCCGTGTATTGCCCATGCTGTTTCAATTGAGCGCGGAGGTGAAGGATAAGTGATATTTTTCTGGGCATTTGTTGTCGGAGGACTGATATGTGTCATCGGACAAATTATGTTCGATGTGTTTAAGCTGACACCGGCTCATACGCTGTCAATTCTCGTCGTTCTCGGAGCATTGCTTGATGCGTTTGGACTTTATGAGCCGTTTATTGATTTTGCAGGGGCCGGAGCGACCGTGCCGATTGTCAGCTTTGGCAACCAGTTATTCCATGGAGCGATGGAAGAAGCGGATCAATATGGTCTCATCGGAGTCATCACCGGCATGTTTAGGGTAACGAGTTCCGGCATTTCAGCTGCGATCATCTTTGGAATGATTGGAGCACTTCTTTTCAAACCAAAAGGGTAAGGGGGTTTTACATATGACAATTGGAGCTCAGGTGAAACAATGCTTGGCCAGTCTTAAGAGCATCGAAGCCGGTTTATCAGCATTGGCGCTAAAATCACGGGATGAAGAAGCAAAACGTCTTTTTCATGAAACCATGATGGTGAGCGAAGAAGTGATGTCAGATTTGAAAAAGCGCGTCGGTGAGCTTGAAAGAGAGGAGTATCAATATAAGGGATTTTAATTTCGAATTTATTTCTGGCAGGAGGGGTCAATATGCCTGATTGGTTAGACGTTGTCGTCCGTTCTATCATTTTTGTGATCGTTTTGTTTGTCATGACGAAGATGCTGGGAAAAAGACAGCTGGCGGAACTTTCCGTTTTCGAATATATTGCCGGAATTACGATAGGGGGCATTACATCCGAGGTCGTCATGGGGCTGGAAAGAAGCATCATAAACGCTGTTATCGCTATTGTTATTTTCTCATTGGTTCCTTTCCTTGTGGAATGGATCTCATTAAAAAATAAAACAATCCGGGATTTTCTTGAAGGAACAGGAACGGTTTTTATTAAAGACGGAAAAATCATGGAAGATAATTTAAAAAAAGAAAAATACTCGTCAGACGAGCTGCTGGAACTTTTACGCAAAAAAAATGTATTTCGCATTTCCGATGTTCAATTTGCCATTCTTGAACAAAGCGGTGATTTAAATGTCCTGCTAAAAAAAGAGCACAGACCGGTGACAATCAAGGATCTGCAGATGCCTTATCAATCAGAGAAAGAGCCGCAAACCGTCATCATGGACGGAGAAATTTTAGACGAGCCGCTGGCTGAAGCCGGATTAAATCGGCGCTGGCTGAACGAAGAGCTTGAAAAATTAGGCGTTGCACAAGAAAACGTATTTCTCGGGCAAGTCGATTCAGACGGACAATTGACTGTGGATCTGTATGATGACCAAATAAAAGTTCCGGCTCCCCAGGAAAAGCCTCTATTGCTGGCGACGATCAAAAAATGCCAGGCCGATCTGGAATTGTTTGCACTGGCGACTGACTCAAAATCGGCAAAAGCCATGTATGCCAAAAATGCAAAAAAATTAAAGGATATGATTCAAAAGCTTGAACCCGCGTTACATGACTGACGATCATCGAATGATCATACCTTTGTGATGTAAACCGCAATTCGCTTTTGTGTTTAGGCATCACCGATTCCCCGTTTGGCATGTTCATGTTCCGGCAGGCTAAGTTCATTGCTCTGTTTCATAATGGGGAAAAGCGTCAAACCGATTCAGTCAAAGCAGAAATCGCGATCTCCTCTTTCATTCCTTCAATTTCATTGGGATATATCTTCTTAAGCTAGCTTATAGTGATTTTTGGAAATACATCCTGAAACAGACCAGCATAAACAATTCCCAGTTGAGAACATTAATTAGCGAAGTTAATTTTAAATGGTAAGGAAGTGAGAAAAATTGAATTTTCAGTGGATGACAACGTTGTTTAAAAATAGAGATCTTCTATTAGGCAGGAGAAGAAACAGGGGGACCATGTGGGTGTCGTTATTAGGGCTGGGAATTAGTCTGGCCGCCCTCCTGCTTAGAAGAAACGGAAACCAAAATAACGTGTTGCAAAATGCTATGAAAAATTTTACAAAACAAAACAATTTACAGCAAACTGCGCTGACCAATGAGTTTTCAAATGAATTAAAACCTGATCAACAAGCATTTAACAACAAGAACAACTAACATACAAGAGGATAGCATCTGAACATGAAGAGCCGCCGTAAAAAGCGGCTCTCTTCTGGATCGCCTTATATAGGCTTGCCGAATGACAAAAGGCATTGTTGAAACTATAATGGTTACAACAGTGGTGATGGAATGCAGATCAGCACACGCTTTTCAATTGCTGTACATACTCTTGATCTTATTTCTTTATGCCCTGAACAGTGTACAGGGGATATCATTGCAAACAGCGTCAATACAAACCCTGTAGTCATCCGGAGAATGATAGGAATGCCGAAGAAAGAAAGCTGGTCAAGGTTCGTCCAGGAGTTGGCGGCGCTTCTTTGCTGAAAGATATCGATGTTTATCGGGCTGTAAATGCCACAGAGGAAAACCAGTTGTTTCGGATTTATGGGAACCCCAATTTTGCTTGCACTGCCGGGCGGAAGCAGGTTACGAAGAAGCCATCTTGAAAACAGGTATCCCATACCCATTCTTACGCAACAACTGGTATTTAGAGAATGAGATATCAACCATTCAAGCTGTGCTGTCAGGTGCTCCATGGGTGACATCAGCCGGAAGAGGCAGGGTGGGCTGGGCATCCCAGCAAGATTATGCCGAGGCGGCAGCAGCAGTACTTTCTGGTGACGGACATGACAATACGATCTACGAACTTTCCGGTCAGCCACTGACCCAGAAAGAACTGGCATCTGCCCTTGGCGCTGTATTAGGCAAAGACGTGCCGGTGCAGCAGGTTAATGACGACGTATACGCCAAGATCATGAAAGGCGCCGGAGTACCGAATTTTCTCATTCCAATGCTTGTCAACATCCAGAAAGGCATCCGGGAGGGAGCGTTGGAAATCGAAAGCCATGATTTCGAGAAACTTCTCGGCCGTCAGGCTGCTCCATCAACGAAGCGCTCACTGAACTCGTAAACGGAATCTCACAATCAAAATAAAGGAACCAATTAAAACCGGCCTTTTGTTTATCAAGCAGGGCCGGTTTTTTCGATCCAGGATGACTTTGTTCATCGTCAGGATGTGGTCTTTGGCATTTTATACTTTCTCATTTCAAACACTATTTTTTAGAAATTTTTCTTGTTTTTTGAAAGGTCGTCATGAGGGCGTTATCGGTTCAATCCCAGATGTAGAATTGAAAGTCTGGCGCGCAGAATTAAAAAACCGACAAAAAAGAGTTTTTTGATTCCAAAAAGATGATGACAGAACCCCGGCTGTCTTCGAACATCAACATACATGAAAGCTACTGTCAATCATAAGAATCTTTTCCATGGAAAGACTATAACAAGCATCCATTCACGCTTTTTATAGTCTAATTATATTGGGAAGGGAATACAAACATGATCCAAACGACGCCTTTCTCATGTTTATTCAAGTCTGCTATACTTTTATCATAAATCTGCTGCGTTCCATCGGGCCAGCTGGAAAACACGTAAGGAAGCTTATAAAAATCGAGAGGTAAAACATGAAAAGAATAAGAAAAGCAATTTTTTTAGGCGTTATAGCTGCAAGCATGCTTCCGACCACTTCAGCATTCGCGGCTGAGGTGCAATCGTTTGGATGGAAAACACTTGCAGACTATCAGGCGACCATTTCAAAACAGGGAAGCATGACTGGGGATTACAAATCAGATGGAGGCAATTACAGGATTTGTGTGTTTCATATTAGAATGGGAAATACAATGACGGTAAGCCTTTACGAAAGTGATCCCGAAATGCCTTTGGAGCGTGTGGGAAATAGAAAATTGATTGCTGCACCAAGCGGCTGTGCTACATGGACAAGCTTAAACAGTTGGATTGACGGCTCAAATAAAAAAGCGGAATTTAATGCGAAAATTGATTCCGAAACAGGACCTGACGCTGTGCAAGTCAAAGTTCAGGATTAAGCACAGCAGGCGGGTAAAAAAATCACTATTCTCATTCCTCTAGAGAGAATAGTGATTTTATCTGTCTTTTTGGCAATCTCGGCTACTTGATTTCGATCGCTGAAGCCTTGTTGTCCCAATCTGAAGCCATATTGGCTGTTTTGCCATACCAGTCGGAATGTCTAAACAAGACTCCCTTGCCATATCCTTGAGTAGAAGTATGCTCCCACAGCGTCGTCGAATAGCTTGAAGAAGGTGACGCCGTACTTAAGGAGGAAATTCTGTCATTCCAGCTGGAAGGCAGGTTTTTAAATCCGTCTCTCCAATATATATACTGTCCGCCTTTATTTTTATACTCATAGAAATCAGTGCAGCAAGGACCGCTCGCCATCGTCTTGAATTTGTTTTGAAGTCTCTGTTTATCTTTTTCAATAAATGCTTCTAACGCTACCTTGCTTGTAAATCCATACGCCAACATATCACCTTTTTGATTCTGTTTAGGCAGAACCATGGTTACTTTTATGTTGGAATTGTTATTTACGCGGGCTTGGGAATCCACATCTTTCCCATCCACAGCTACATAATCGAACGACTTAATCATAAAATCATCCGACTTGGCACCGCTTACATTTACGGACGCTGCGCTTGCTGGCAACGCAGACATAAAACAGGCTGCCGCAATGAGACTCGTCCCTATTGTTTTTCTGAACTTTGTTTTGAACATATTTGTCAACACTCCTTCTCTTTATTTTCCTATTTTGTGAATAGGATGGAAAGATAATAGCACTAATAGAAAGAAAATGATGTCCTTTTTTGCGGAAAAACTTTAAATTTAAATCAACAAATGTTTTCAAAAAGATGATCACAAGTGTGACAGGTAATAACGAATGTATATATAAAGTGTTTTGGTCCTTTTTCGAAAGAGAAAAAATATGAAGGGAGGATCTGTGATGATCATTTGGATAAACGGAGCCTTCGGTTCCGGAAAAACACAAACGGCGTTTGAACTGCAGAGAAGATTGAAAAAGTCTTACGTGTATGATCCGGAAAAAATGGGATTTGCGCTGCGCTCCATGATTCCGCGGGAAATCGCAGAAGATGATTTTCAGCATTACCCCTTATGGCGCGAGTTCAATTACAGCATGCTCTCCTACTTAGCCGATACATATAACGGCGTCATCATTGTGCCCATGACGATTGTGGACCCCGGCTATTTTGACGAAATCATCGGCAGGCTCAGACAAGACGGCCGAACGGTTAATCACTTTACACTTATAGCTTCAAAAGACACTTTACACAAACGTCTTCGCTCCAGAGCTGAAGGGAAAAATTCCTGGGCCGCAAAGCAAATAGACCGATGCATCAAAGGCCTGTCAGATCAAACTTTCGAAGAGCATCTCCATACGGATCATATTTCTATCCAAAACGTCGCAGAAACGATTGCCGAAAAAGCGGGCCTGGTCATTGAACCTGATACAAGAGGGAGCATGAAAAGATTTATCGACAGATTGATTGTCAAACTGAATCATATACGTTGATTAAAAAGCGATACAGGCTGACTTTGGCCTGAGATTTACAAAAGTCCCGATGAAGCACATCAACCAATCAAACAAAAAAAGAGGGACAGTGTCTGGCAAATCGGCACTGTCTTTTTTTTTTTGTAATGAACAAACGTTTCAACAAGACAGCCGGCGGCTGAGAGAGCTTGAGAAACAACTACAGTGGATGCCGATCGGGCAGGTGGGGCGGTGCTTTTTTCTGAAACGTGTTCTGCCGTGAAGCTCTTGAAGTATCAGAACATGCATTGGGGATAGAAGGGGGGAGCCTGAACCGGCTGCGCCCCGGACCAATCATGGATGACATGCTGTATAAAAAACTTCTCCTGTGAAGAGGTCCGGTAAAATACCAATTTTCGAACACAACACACGAGATCTTAAGGCAACTGATTTAGCGTTTTTTCTTGTACATCATAAAGTGCCAATTTGTAGTTGATTTGTTCAAGGTATTTATATAGTTCCCTCATTTTCTGTTCGATTTTTGCTTTATGGTCAATCATCATTTGTTTGCGTTTTGGAAGGGAGCTGTCCCCCTCTTTATACCAATTGACGTATTGCTTAATTTCGGAAAGGGGCATGCCGGTTGAGCGCAGTGCCACAACAAAATGAAGCCATTCTATGTTTTCCTCGTCATATGCTCTTTTTCCACTTTCATCACGCTTGACAGAAGGCAATACTCCTTCTTTTTCATAAAAACGCAGCGTGTAGTTGGATATCCCCGTCATTTCGGAAACCTCTTTAATTGTATAAGTGGCCATAGTTTTTCTCCTTTCGCTTAGAGTTACTATAATGGATTTTAAGGAATTTGAATTCTTTCGTCAATTTGCTGTTTTATGATAATCAGTGAAAAACCGCTTAATATCAACGTTTTAAAACAAAATTCAAGTTTATAAAAAGAACGTTTGACTTATAGTTTACTCTAATTTATATGATGAGAGTAACTTCCTTCGAAGGGGGCGGTGAAGCTGGTATAGCAGGTGGTTTTTATCAAGCTAAACGATGCAATCGTATACAAAATCATGAGGAGGATCTAATTTATGAGTAACGTTGCAATTATTACAGGAGCAAGTAGTGGAATGGGGGCGGCAACGGCTGAGCTGCTTGCCAAAAATGGGATGAAAGTAATGATGGCAGCACGCCGAGAAGACCGATTAAAGAAACTTCAAGAAAAAATCAGACAAGGTGGCGGGGAGGCAAGCTATAAAGTAACAGATGTTACTTCCCGTACAGATATGGAGACACTTGCGGAAGAAACCATTGAAACATATGGGAAAATTGATGTCCTAATCAATAATGCGGGCTTGATGCCGCTTTCTTTCTTCAATAAATTAAAAGTGGATGAATGGGATCGGATGATTGATGTCAATATCAAGGGAGTATTATATGGTATGGCCGCGGTATACAAACATATGGAAGAGCGCAATGAAGGCCACATTATTAATATGGCTTCCATAGCCGGCCACGTTATTTTTCCAACAAGCTCTATTTACAGTGCAACCAAACATGCAGTACGCATTTTAACAGAAGGTATGCGCCAAGAGCTTCGGGCAGACCAAAATATTCGTGTTACACTGATCTCTCCAGGAGCGATTGAAACAGAACTTTACCAAACGATCACTGATGAGGACATTCCTGGTGTCATTGAGAAATTGGGCGGAGACGAATGGAAGCAGTTGGAGCCAATGGCTATTGCTGAAACCATTTTATTTACCATTCAACAGCCACAACATGTAGCGATTAATGAGTTAATTGTCAGACCAACAACTCAAAAAAGTTTATAAAAACGATAACAGAATCATTTGAATCAAAAAAAGCTTCTTTTCCACATAGGTGGGAAGAAGCTTTCATATTTGGTGCAACAGGTCGCATCTCTAATACAAGAAGCGGCAGCGTCAACTGATACATCAGGCGTTGAAGCGATTCAGCATACAGTTCATACATTGGCCGCTGGGACAAAAGAAATGCCAGCGAATACAGAAGCTGGCTGTAAAATCATCACAGCAACAGCTCGTTTCAATGGAGGAAATCTCCTGTCCCTGCCATCTCGATTCCACTTGGAAGCTGGATTTAATTTGTGATCTGGTTAGTTAACCCATTGATTTGAGGACAGTCATTTTTACTGTGGCTGTTAATCAAAAACGGAACTAACTTACTCTTTCAAGTTAGTCCCGTTAGAATGACTAGTCCAAATTTTGATCGATAGTCCCTTCAAAATAGTCATCACTGACCTGTTCATGAGTTTCGGCCAATCCTTTTTCCAATTGCGTGGCTCCTTGATAATCCGAGGGGTCGAAATATTTTCCGGCAACATCTGTAGTGTCATTTATGTTTTCTTTGTTATGAGTTTGTGTTTCAGTGTTTACATTCTCTGTCTTAGCGCTGCTATCTAAAGATTGCTGAACATCATATTCCTTGTCTAATGAAGAAAATCTTTTGTAATCATCCGGTCTGTCTGCTCCATTTTTTTGAGTCACGTCACTCACTCCATATTATTGAAATTTTATTTTGTCAGATGGGATTAAGGCAAAAACTTATTTTAGTTCTTTTAGGAATAGAACCATGTTTTTTAGGGTCATCTGCTTTGAAAGCTGTATCAGTCTCATGGTCATTTCTTATTTGTTCAATACTTGAATTTTACATGAATCAAATGGTTTCACTCCTTTACGGCATGTGTTGAAATATCACCTTTTCTTATTCTGTCTGTTGAGATGGTATTCATTCGCTTTTTTTCGTTGACTCTTTCCCATTAGTCGAGAGAGTAGCTTTAAGCTAGCGTATGCACCCTACTGTAGAGATAGAGGGGGCAAAACCAACAAATCGTTCAGCAGCCTTTAAACAGGCAAATTTAAAGGCTGGCTTAAATAAGGACTCTGATCCGCCAGAAGGACATGCATGGCATCATCATGAAGATGGAAAAACAATGGTGCTGGTTGATAAAATAGTTCATTGAGAATTTACTCGCATTGGTGGGGTTAATACTTTTAATAAAGAGGAGGAAGTGTAATATGGCGCAAATCATTAATTCACACGATCAACTTTCATTGGAACAAATCGAACAATTTGAATCAGAAAATAATGTTAAGCTGTCAGAGCTTTATAGAGAATTTTTATTAAAATGGAATGGCGGTAAAGCAAGGCCAAATACATTTAAAATTTCAGATGAACAAGGTTCCAGTGTCTTAAATGTTTTTTATGGAATTGGGGATATGTATGATAATGTAGAGGATTTTTTGGACATAATGGAAGACCGTTTGCCTGAAGGATTTATTCCTATTGCAGAAGATCCCGCAGGAAATGTTATTTGCATAGGAACCCAAGAACCTTATTATGAAAAGATTTACTTTTGGGATCATGAAGAAGAGTCAGAGAATCCTGATGGCATGAGCAATATGTATTTTCTAGCTGATAACATCAATGAATTTTTGGACAACCTTTATGAAGATGATGAAGAATAAAATGTAATTCTAGAACCTTGATTGGCATTGCCTTTCAAGGTTTTTTATGTTCAACATCCAAGACAAACCCAACAAAAAGGGGGGATAAAATGGGGGGCTTTTTCTATTTCATTTTGTCATACGATAAACCTGAGTTCAAGGTGGAAAGCCTGCGGACGTTGATCTATTGCACATAGTTATATGTTGTTCAGCTGATTGGCGGCCGCTTTTCTATAGGGACATGGGGGAATCGCCTTGACTCAAACTTAATAGCTGTTCTGAAAAAACCACATGGACAAAACTGTTTTCATCACAAAAAGCAGGCTTAAGAGTAGGGAAGGCCAGAATCATTCTGTGCTAAAATAGACTTCTAGCCAAAGTTCAATTGCGAAATGGCATATTGGCATGAAAAATTACACCGTTTAAAAATAAATTTATTTTAGGAGTGAACAACATGGAAGTTTTTGCAGAATATTTGGCGGGTATTGATAATCCGCAACATCGGGCCAGAACGGAAGAAGTTTTGGGTTGGGTAACTAAAAAATTTCCGAATTTAATGCCGAAAATTGCGTGGAATCAGCCTATGTTTACCGATCACGGCACATTTATTATTGGCTTTAGCGTAGCCAAACATCATATGGCTGTTGCCCCTGAAATGGCAGGGATTCATCAATTTTCAGATCAAATTGTGCAGGCCGGCTATGATCACACCAAGCAGTTGGTACGTATCCAGTGGGATAGTCCGGTTGATTACTCATTACTTGAGAAAATAATCGAGTTTAATATTTTGGATAAGGCAGACTGTTCTACTTTTTGGCGGAAATAAAAAAATAGGATAGGCGAGAGAGCTCCGTATGATGTCTGTCAGCGGTAACGGAACGCAAGGAGGAAAAACAACTAAAAAACGTTGGTTTATAAATCGATACAGCTTTTTTGACCACATATTTAAGTGTGACCACCCATTATTCAAAACACATTGAAGAGACGTGAGAAAAAGTAGGCGTAACTTTTATTTTAAAAAATAGGCTCTATTTTATGAAGCTAACGTGACTCAATATTTGAAAAAGGCAAATGATTCATAACACTTTGTTTTAAATACTTATATTGTTTCTCGTTGGTATCTGAATATGCTTCGTCTCTATTTGAGGGAATATCCATATACAGGATGTCTTCTTTAAATTGAGAAAGCGTTAAATCATATCTTTTACCATTGATAAAATTATAAAAATGCCACCCATCAGGCAGTTTTGTTTTCTTTATTTCTCCACCCAATATATCATGTACTACTTAAGTGGCTACGCCACATTGTCCCTTTGCAGGATTATCCTTACTCCATTTTGAGCTTGAGTCTAAAGACCAGGATTTAGACAATGCTTTAATTATTTGTTCGATTTGCACTGGGTAATGATTGTCCATAAAAAATCCTCCTTTTACATAGATTAACTTATTTCAATTTTAATTAAGTAAATCTGCATTGTTAGATGAACAAGGACTGCATATTGAGTTTAAACTATTATAAATATCGGTTATTTCAAATACAAATGAAGTTAATAAAAATTCCTTTGAGGTTTGTGTCTCCTTTTGAATTCACTGAGGCGAACCGGCCTCCGTTCTATCTTTGGCTGTGGCCTTGAGAAAGCCGTGAAAGCATTTCAAATGGCGAAAGGGCTGTCTGCGGATGGTATCGCCGGAAAAGCAACGTTGTTTTTAGTACCATTAAGGAACTGTTTTTATTGAAGTAACGACATAACTATATTTAAATTGAAACTTTACATCTTTTTCAGCGTAAGTATAGTAATTTGAAATGAAACATTTTATAGGGAGTGTTAAATTGAAGATTGCACTATGGGTTATCGTAGGTATAGTAATTTCTCTTGGTTTAGTAATAGGAATCGGCATTTTGATGTTTCGGAGGGAAATAAAAAAGTTAAATCATGAATATATTGTTCAGTTTGTCAAAGCAAAATCAGGAAGTAGAAATGTCTCATTATCCATAAAGCACAATGATGAAACTTGGGTAGATGTTAACGGACACGAACAGCTTCCTCTAGCAAGTACTGTCAAAATCATCTTGGCAATTGAATATGCACAACAAGCAGCAGAAGGGAAAATTGACCCGCAAAAAGAAGTAAAGTTAAAGGAATTAGATAAATTCTATATTCCGAAAACAGATGGTGATGCGCATGAGGCTTGGATTACTCAATTGAAAAAAGACAAAGAGACAGATAGTGTTCCATTATGCGAGGTAGCATACGGGATGATTGCTTACAGTTCTAATGCAAATACTGAATACTTAATGGAGGTGCTTGGCCTTCAAAACATCAACCATGTTCCAAAGAGCTTAGGTATGTTAAATCATGAGCCTATATATCCTATTGTAAGCGCACTGTACATACCTGCCCAACTGATGAATGAAAAGAACCTGTCAAAAAAAGAAGTATTAAAAGTAATAAAAAACATGGACATGTCTGAATACCGCAATAGAGCGATTGACATTCATAATAGATGGCTGAGCCAACCACTAACTGATCAAGAAAAAAACCAATTAAGAAAAACTTTGGTCATGGATTTTCAAAAAATTTGGTCCGACCGTTTGCCCCGATCAACTACTGAAGACTATGTATCAATTATGAAAAAACTAAACAGCAAAATACATTTTAATGAAAATGTATATAAATATCTTAATCCAGTAATGGAACAAATAATGGAAAACCAAAACAATCGTGAATGGCTTATTCATGCGGGACAAAAGGGAGGATCTACTCCGTTTATTCTTACAATTGCAATGTATGCGACAGATAAACAACGAAACCAGACAGAAATTGCATTTTTTGCAAATGATTTAACTGTATTAGAGCAAGCAAAACTTTCTCGAAATATGAACGGTTTTCAGCTCAAATTTTTAAAAGATGCAAAATTCCGCACACATATCAAAAAAGAATTGTCTAATCTAGATTTATAGGATAGTTAAAGGTCAATTTTTTATACGGAAATTGGCTTTTTAATTGAAATTTGCTTACCGTCCAAATTTCCGAAATGTTGTCTGTACCCCTTGAATGGTATCAACCATATTGGCAATATAGAGTTTTTTTGACCACATATTAAGCGTGACCACCAAAATGATTTTTTCAAAACACGTTGAAAATAAGAAGAGATGGCGTTTATAAAAGTGGTTTGAAAATGAAAGGAAATGAAGTTGTCGAAAAGGCATTTTTAAACGGGTGTTTCAATTATATTCGAGCATTGTTTGCATTAAAATAAATCCGCCACAAGATGATCACAGATACATGATAATCCGATCGGAATCACAAACAAAAAAGAGACAAACCCTTACGTATCAAGGATTTGTCTCTTTTCTTTCAATACGTCCCAGGAGAGATTCGAACTCCCGACACACAGCTTAGGAGGCTGTTGCTCTATCCACCTGAGCTACTGGGACACAGAACAATATTATAGTACAAAAATCCGAAAAAATAAAGGGGGAGACGGCAATTTTTTTGTTTCAGAAAAGGGCATGCATCCAGACAGGCTGACATGCATGCTCTTTGCCTTAGCCTTTCAGATCAATATGATGGCCTGAAACAGGGTGGGGCGCTTTTACCATGTCGATCAATTGCTCCGCATTTTGCTCGGCGGTGTCCAAAGCCGTTTTCGTTAAGGAAATATTCACGTTTTGGGCAAGCGCGGATTGACTCATAGCCATCGATAAAACAGCGATATCCAACTCAACCACCTCCTTACAAGTAATATCGGCCTGTACGGAAGGAGTCTTTATTCACATTTAATGGTTTGAATATTCAAATTTTTATTCCGTTATGATAATATAGATTTGGAAAAGCCTTCAGATTCAAGAGGTGTCCTTACTGCGGAGGAAAAAATCCGCAAACCTATACAGTTTGCGGACAAATTGTTAATGATGTTTCGCCATTCTGGCCAAGTTTAATAGCGTTTTTGTAGTGTCCTCGCCATAAGCGTCTTTCATTTTTTCTTCATCAATCACTGTGTATCCGGCCATTTCAACAGAGTGTTCTTTTAAAAGGGTATCGAGATCGGGATTTTGTTGCTCTTTTGAGATGTTTTTTGTAGCGGATAAGGAAGGAAAGGCGGTGATTAAAAACAAAGCTGCGATTGCCGCGCCTGCCAGTCGTTTTTGCCGCTGTTTAACGTCTGTCATGTTTGTTTTCATCTCCTCTATATGCTTTTTGAAGTCAGGCGGGGAACATAGCTAGTGTTTCGTGTTTGGCGGATGACCTGTTTTTTCTTCCAATAAATCGATAATTCTATTGTTTTGTTTCACTATCGTTCTCAAGATTGTGATGATTGTTCCGATGAATCCGGCCAAAATGACGAGTATCAGCACGGTTACCCCCCTGAGCCTTTTATTCTTCTGTTCACAACATATCACCTGTGCATCAAAAAAATCAATGTCTATTAGGTTAAATATCAAGTGAGAAAGGGAGGCTGATTCATGGATTGGCTTGAATTTATATCTCATGTGATCCATTCATTGATATGGCCTGTTACATTGGTCATCATTGTATTGCTGCTTAAAGAACCTGTATCTGAACGGCTGAAGGAGCTTATGAAATTAAAGTATAAAGATTTTGAATTGGAATTCGGCATGCGGGTTCAAGCGCTTGCTGCCGCAAGGATCAAAGGAAAGGCCGGGCAGGCAGCAATCAAGTCCCGAAGCCCGTCAACAGCCGTCATAGACAGTGCGTGGTCTGAAGTGGAAGAGGCCTTGCATCAGGCCGCGAAAAGGTATGATGCCGATTCTGGCCATCATGATCTGCTGCGTGTCATCGATGTGCTTCATGAACAAGGCGCTGTCTCGAAAGAAACGGTGTCGCTAGTAAGGGAGCTTTGGAATTTAAGATTTATCGTTCAAGGCGAAGTCAGCTCCAAAAGTGCGTTGGAGTATAGAAGCCTTTGCCAAGAGGCGGCTGAAAAACTCAGATCAGTAGGAGAAGTGCCATCAACCTTTTAAACATTCTTTTTGGATCTTTATTTTACCTTTTTAGCAAAGGTGATTGTCTGCCCTTCCAAATATGATATGATGGAGGCACAGAAAGAAGACGATCTAAAGAGAGGTTTTCAGTAGTATGTTGGAGAAAGCTGAATCACTACTGCAGCGTTATTTTGGTTATCCGTCATTGCGGCCGGGGCAGCGGGAAGCCATTCAATCTGTTTTAGAAGGGCGGGATACGGCGTGCATAATGCCGACAGGCGGAGGCAAATCGATTTGCTACCAGATCCCGGCCCTGATGTTTGAAGGTACGACCCTCGTGATTTCCCCTTTAATTTCCCTGATGAAAGATCAGGTGGATGCTTTAAACCAGCTTGGCATTGAAGCTTCATACGTCAACAGCTCCCTTGATTCCCGCATGATTGAGGAACGTATGTCCATATTAAGCGAAGGCGGGTACAAGCTGTTTTATGTCACGCCTGAGCGTTTAGCCTCCCCGGACTTTATCCGTGTGATCTCACATCTTCATATTCCGCTTGCAGCGATAGATGAAGCCCATTGTATTTCCCAGTGGGGCCACGATTTCAGACCGAGCTACAGGCATATTGAAAGCTTTTTTGGCGCTCTCGGCAGCCGCCCCGTCGTGCTGGCACTGACGGCTACCGCTACTCCTGAAGTTCATGAAGATATATGCGCACAGCTTGGTATTCAAAAGGAAAATACGATTTTTACCGGTTTTTCAAGGGATAATCTGACGTTTAAAATCGTTAAAGGCGAAAACAGGGACCGTTTCATTGAAGCCTACATTGAAAAAAACCGTTCTGAAGCGGGAATTATTTATACGGCGACAAGGCGGGAGGCGGAAAGAATATCTGAAAAACTTTCGCAAAAGGGGATATCTGCCGGATGTTATCACGGCGGGATGAATGATGATGAACGGGACCGCCAGCAGGATCTGTTTTTGAATGACAGCATCAGTGTCATGGTTGCGACTTCCGCGTTTGGAATGGGTATAAATAAAACAAATATCCGCTACGTCATCCACTATCAGATTCCAAAGAACATGGAAAGCTATTATCAGGAAGCAGGAAGGGCCGGCCGCGATGGTCTTGACAGCGAATGCATTTTGTTGTTTTCCCCGCAGGACATCCGTCTTCAGCGTTTTTTAATCGAACAGTCGGCAGAAGATGAAGCCATTCAGGCCCAAGACATGAAAAAGCTGAGGCAAATGGTCGATTTCTGCCATACTGAAGGCTGTCTTGAGCGGTTTATTCTCGGCTACTTCGGCGAGCAGCAGACGGAAGACTGCGGAAGATGCGGCAGCTGCCTTGATACAAGAAACGCCGCGGATGTGACAAAGGAAGCGCAGATGGTATTATCGTGTATGATCCGGATGGGGGAAAGATTCGGAAAAACAATGGTAGCACAGGTTCTTGCCGGTTCTAAAAATAAGAAAGTCATAGAAAACCAGTTTCAGCATTTATCGACGTACGGTATTTTAAGTCATCAGTCCTTGTCAGAGATCAGCGATTTTATCGAGTTTTTAATTTCCGATGATTACATACAGATGTCTGACGGGACTTATCCGATTCTCTTTGTTACAAACAAGGGACGGAACGTATTGCTCGGGAGGGAACAGGTGGCCCGTAAAGAAAAAATGGAAGCCGCCCGCATTGTTCAGGATGATCAGTTATTTGAACGTTTAAGGGTGCTGCGCCGGAAGCTTGCACAGGAACAGGGAGTGCCTCCTTTTGTTGTTTTTTCTGATGAAACATTGAAGGAAATGAGCGGCAAAATGCCATTGACAGAGGAAGAATTAATGGATGTCAAAGGAGTGGGAGAACAAAAAAAACAGAAGTACGGCGCTGTATTTTTACAGGAGCTAATAGCCTATAAAACAGAAAAAGAATCATAAAAATACGAATTTAAATGTTTTAGTAAAACTCTTTTTTAAAAAACATAAAACCTCAAAAAAACCTTGATATCGCTTAATTTATCCGGGTTTGTACAAGCGTGGAAAATCTTTCTTGTAAAAGAACTGTAATCAAAAACAAATTGTTTTGTTATTGAATTGACATTTTCATATGTTACGATAGCTCCTGTTAGCCGAACAATAAAAAGCTAACAAGGGAGGATTTACTTATGAAGAAGACGTTTATGTCCTTTGTTGCAGTTGCGGCACTGTCTACAACTGCTTTCGGAGCGAGTGCCTCTGCAAAAGAAGTAACAGTCCAAAAAGGTGATACACTTTGGGGAATCTCGCAAAAACAAGGTGTAAGCCTGCAGGATTTAAAAGAATGGAACCAGCTTTCTTCTGATGTTATTATTCCAGGCCAAAAGCTGAACGTTTCAGAAAAAACAACAGAAAAGAAACAATACACAATCAAAAAGGGAGACACTCTCTGGAAAATCGCCCAAAAATTTGGCGTCACTGTAAATGATCTCAAAAATTGGAACAACATAAAATCAGATATGATTTATCCGAATACAACGATTGCTGTTGATGGTCAGGCGACAGTTCAGGCTCAAGCTCCGGCAAAGCCTGCGGAAGCAAAAGCTCCTGTTCAAAAGAAAGTAAACACTGAACAGGCTGCTCCAGCTCAAAAGCCTGCAGCGGAAAAAGAGGCAGCATCTGATTCTAATACATCACAAAGCACTGCTAAAGAGCTGACGGTTACTGCGACAGCATACACAGCTGACGATGGCGGAATGTCAGGTGTCACAGCGACAGGAATCAATTTAAAAGCCAATAAAAACGCCAAAGTCATTGCTGTCGATCCAAACGTGATTCCGCTTGGCACCAAAGTTCATGTTGAAGGCTATGGTGAAGCGACTGCTGCAGATACCGGCGGCGCTATTAAAGGGAACAAAATTGACGTATTTGTTCCTAGCAAATCTGACGCAATAAATTGGGGCGTCAGAACGGTTAAAGTAAAAGTTTTAAAATAATACATGCGGCGATTTTGCCTGGACAATGGACACTGGACATATAATGGTCAGTGTCTTTTTTTCTGCTTTTTGATGTTTTGTCAGCTTGATAGATGGGTAGATGAATAGATATTCCAAAAGCTGATCATCATTTAAAAGGAGATGGAGACATTGCTGTGGATTGTTTTGACATTCATTATCATTAATGCGGGAATTTTTATTTTTTCTTATTTGAGGACAAAGGATATCAATTTGAAAACTTCAGACGGATATTTTCTCGGAGGCCGCAGCCTCACCGCTCTTTATATCGGGAGCTCTTTGCTTTTGACAAATTTATCGACAGAACAAATGGTCGGGTTAAACGGGCAAAGCTATGCCGGCACAATGAGCGCAATGGCCTGGGAGGTCACGGCACCGCTCGCGTTGATTATGCTGGCGTTTGTGTTTCTGCCGCGCTATCTCGGGACAGGTGTTGCGACCATTCCGGATTTTCTTGAAAAACGCTATGATCAAAGAACTCGGCAGATTGTTTCAATACTGTTGTTGCTGGGATATGCGACATCCTTTCTGCCTACGGTGCTTTATTCGGGGGCGCTCGTGCTGGATCAGGTGTTTGGCATTTCTGCTTTTCTCGGCGCAAATACGTTCACGACAGTCCTGCTGATCTCGCTATTTATCGGTGCTGCAAGCTGCTGCTACATATTTTTTGGAGGACTTAAAGCCGCGGCATCCGCTGACGCCATTTATGGGATCGGTTTGATTTTCGGCGGGCTTTTCATCTTTGTGCTCGGCATCATCGCAATCGGCGACGGCAGCCTGGCAGACGGCTATTCAAAGCTGACATCTGTACATACCGAAAAGCTGAATTCCCTATCAGCGGACAATTCCGCCGAAGTGCCATGGCCGACGATATTCACCGGCCTCTTGGTTAACAATTTGTTTTATTGGGCCGTCAATCAATCGATCGTACAGCGGGCGCTGGGGGCCAAAAATTTAGCGGAAGGACAAAAAGGGGCATTGCTGGCCGGTTTTTTTAAGACGATCGGTGTGTTTTACCTTGTTCTCCCGGGTGTGATCGCTTACCATCTTTATGGAGGAAACATTGCTAATCCGGACACCGTTTATCCGAGGCTTGTCGTTGACTTGCTGCCGACCGCGTTTGTCGGGGTTTTTGCCGCTGTTTTATTCGGGGCGATTTTGAGCTCATTCAATGGATCGCTCAACAGCACGATCACTTTATTCACATTGGATTTATATCAACCGATTTTCAAGCCTGATGCGACAGAAGAGGAGCTTGTTAAAACGGGAAGAATATTTGTCATCATCCTCGGAACCGTGTCCATCTTTATCGCGCCTTTCATATTGTTTGCACCGTCGGGGCTTTACAATTACCTTCAGGAGATGTTCGGATTTTTTAATGTGCCGGTTTTGGCGGCCGTCTTCGTCGGATTTTTCTCGAAAAAAGTGCCGGCATTAGCTGTCAAGCTCGCGATTCCAGCGCATATCATCCTGTACGCGATATCAAAAATTTATTTTGGCCACATTCATTTCTTATATATATTGGCGGTTTTATTTCCATTTTCCGTTCTGCTCATGCTCCTGGTCGGAAAGGTACGGCCGAGGGCACAGGAGTTTCAGCTTGAGATCAATCCGCAGGTTGACCTCAAGCCGTGGAAACATGTAAAACTGGCTTCCATCCTTGTGATTTGTGTGATGGCCGGAATTTATCTCATCTTTTCTCCGTGGGGGCTCGCCCGATAAAAAAGGCAGAGGAGTATGTTCCTCTGCCTTTTTGTGCTTTCGAATCTTTTAAAATATTTTCACACATGCAAAACGCAGAAATAGCCGTTCCTTTCGTTGTTTTTTACCGCTTTTTGTTCCTTAGGCAACCATTCCAGGCAAAAAGAATGGCAATTTGCCAATCTAGCTAAAAACAAATTTTAAAGTAATTTTAAGCATATTTTTCATCTGTGCGAATCTATTTTGTGATAGAATGCTTATGACTTCTGGTATATTTCGCTAGGATGAATGATCTTATATCCTCTTAAACCCAGAAAAAAACATGACAAAAGGAGCGTTTAAGTTTGAAGAAAAGAAACTGGTTTTTATTTTTAGTCGTTTCAGTTTTTATTCTTGCATTAGCTGCATGTCAGCAAGCTGATCCAAAAGGATCATACGCAGCCGCTTACAAAAAATTAGCTGAAGCGGAAAAATACGATTTTTCATCGGATATCGGCTTGAAAGTAGATGCCTCCAATATGGGAGCGGAAGATAAGCAGGTTGCCGAAATATTAAATAATTTAAAATTAACGGTCAGCGGTAAGACGGATTCAAAAACAAAACAATCAGAAATTGTTTTAAAAGGTCAAGTAAAAGTTGAAAACATGACAATGAATTTTGATGTCCCTGTGTTTATGGATGAGAAAAAACAAGTAGGGTACATAAAACTGGACAGCGTTCTTGATAATTTCGGAATCTTCCTTGGGACAGCCGGAATGAACTTTGACAGCCTGAAAGGAAAATATTTAGAATTCCCGCTTGAAGAAGATCAGTCATCATCAGGAGAAACGGAAGAAATCCAAAAGAAACTAATGGATTCAATCAAAAAAGCGGCCGATAATCTATCTTCAGATCAATTTAAGCAAGCAGACTTAACAGACAAAGAAAAAGAGCAGGGCGCCTCTGAGAAATTCACATTCAGCCTTAATGACGAAGAAATCAAAAAGGCGCTTGTGAAAATCATCGAAATTATTGGCGAAGCTTCTGAAAAAACGTTGTCAAAAGAAGACTTGAACAATGTAAAAGACAACCTGAAAGATTTGACGTTCAAGAAATATAAAGTGACAACTACGCTTGATGATAAGAAAAATATCCTTTCTGAAAAAGCCGATATCTCAATCGACTTTGACATTAAAGATTTCCCTGCATCAATCGGTATCACAACAAATTCTTCTTTTAAAGAAATCGACGGTGATGTGACATTCAGTCATAAACCGAAAAAAGCTGACATCGTGACAGAAGAAGAAGCAGAGAAGCTCATGGCCAACGATGCAATGAACTTCTAAAGACATCATTCCCTCCTGGGCGGAAAGCCCGGAGGGAATTTTTGTGTTTTCTATGTCTAAATTCCAACGAACAAAGCGAAAACATTGACAATGCCCCTGATATTGAATACGATTTTGATAGCTTGAACAAATAGGAGAGATTATCGTATATGAGCCATACAGAAAAAAATAAGAATTTTACAGGCATCGTTGTCGCTTTGACAATCATCATCAACGGTGTCATCGCATTGCTGTTTTTTATCCCGAAAGGCGACAAATTCAGCCATTTGGATCTGACGTTTTTGCCGCTGCTTAACGCCGTCTGCAACAGTTTTACGTTCATTTTTCTAGTTGCGGCGCTTATCATGATTAAGCAGAAAAACATTAAAGCGCACAAACGATTTATTTTTGCAGCGTTTACAACAACGGCGATCTTTCTCGTGTCTTATCTGACCTATCATTCGCTGATGCCTGATACCCATTTCGGAGGGGAAGGCATTATTCGGCCGATCTACTATTTTATTCTGATCACCCACATTATTTTGTCTGCCGTGATCGTTCCTCTGGCCTTGTTCACATTATTCAGGGGGCTCAGCATGCAGGTTGAACGCCACCGCAAAATCGCACGCTGGACGATGCCGCTTTGGCTGTATGTCAGCTTGACCGGCGTCCTCGTATATGTTCTCATTTCCCCTTACTATTAAAAAAGCCGGACAACCGGCTTTTTTTATTTGCTCTGATCCTTCGAAAAAATCTCTCGCTTTCTTTTTTGAAAATAATCTGTCCGAAATAGATAAACGTCCTACACAAGAATTGGATATGACAAATATAAATAATTAGAGCATTGGATAGAAATGAAAAGGGAGATGCTTATGAAAATACTACTTGCTACCTATTGGGATATTCCCCATGTAGGCGGTGTCTGGACATACATGGTCCAATTAAGAGAAAAACTCGAGTCTTTAGGGCATGAAGTAGATTTGCTGGGTTATGGGAAAGAGAACAAGATCGTTCATGTTGTAAATGAAAATCGAAGCATAGAAAAAAGCCAGCTGCTTCCTTTAATCAATACAATCATGAGCAAAGATCAGTTTCCGGAAATCTTTGCAAATCAATTGGTCAGTTATACCGAACAGCAGCGTTATGCGTATGAGATGGGCGCCGCATATTTGGGACTGGAAAAATATGATGTCGTACATGCGCAGGATATTATTTCGAGCTCAAGCATCAAAAGAGTGCTTCCAAAGAATATCCCGCTCGTCACCACCCTTCACGGCAGTGTCGCACATGAAATCAGAGCACAGCTCAAAACCATTCACAGGTCTTCCACCTCGTATCTGGCAAGAGCCTACTATGACCATCTTGAACAAACGGGGGCAATTTCCGCCGATAAGACGATTGTCGCCAACGAGTGGCTGAAAAACGTTCTGACTGAAGAATTTTCCGTGCCTGCCGGGCAAATCGAAGTATTTCAATACGGCTATGACATCAATGGTTTCTTGGAAAGAATGAACACTCAAACAAGCGAACCTCCTGCCACAGATAAAAAAGTCATCCTGTTTACGGGAAGGCTCACTGAGATTAAAGGTGTCCATGATTTAGTGAATGCGCTTGGTCAATTGAAGAATATTCGAAATGACTGGGTCTGCTGGATCGTCGGAGAAGGAGAGAAACTGGCGCCTCTCAGAATTCAAAGCAGGGAGCTTGGTCTTGAAGATGACGTGATCTTTTTGAAAAAGCGCGATGATATCCCTTATCTGCTGTCACTTGCCGATATGTATGTTCTTCCAAGTCTTTTGGAAAACCAGCCTTTATCACTCATTGAATCTCAAATAGCCGGGGTTCCTGCCATTGTCAGTGATACTGGCGGCCTGCCGGAAATGGTTGAACACGAAGTAACAGGATTGGTAGCCCCTAAAGGGGATCCGGAAGCATTGTGCAGCCATATGGATCGTTTATTGGATGACGATGATTTTAGAAGCAAATTGGGGTCAAATGCCAAGGAGTTTGCGAAGAAGCATTGGGATATGGATCAAGCGGTCAGCAAGGTTCTTAATGTTTATGAAAATGTTACTGAAACAGGGAGTGATGTTAAATGAAAACGCTAATTGTCAATCATTTGCTCGATACAATCAATAAAGAAATAGATGCCGATTGGTGGGCGGAGTATCTCGACCTGCTCTTCCAATTAGCTGAAGAACGGGCAAAACAATCATCGGAAGGTACAGAGGATACAGCGGGATCTGACTCTACGGAAGAATCCGTTTCAGAATTAAGCGAATCTGTCGACGATAGCATGAAACCATTAATCAGAGACTTAAATTCAATCTTTGACAATATGAATAATCAGATATTAGAAAATAATAATAAAGTCTTAAATGACATTATGTCAGCAGTCGCTCAAGGCATGGATCGGGAAGCTTTAGAAGAGATCATTGAATCATTGCCTAAAGTTTCTGTGGCGGGAAACACTCTGAATCGAGAAGATTCAGGAGAAATGACAGAATCATTGCCTAAAGTTTCTGTAGCAGGAAACACTTTTAATCGTTTGGATCGGGAAGATTCGGGAGAAATGAGAGAATCATTGCCTAAAGTTTCTAAAGCAGGAAACACTTTTACTGATACGGATCGAGAAGATTCGGGAGAAATAACAGAATCACTGCCTAAAGTTACTGAAGCGGCAAATACCCTTAAAGATATGGACCGGAATATAGTAGAAACACTAAGAGAAACGCTTCCTGAAGATCATACCCTGCCAAGTCCCGAAACTGTAAAAGTCCTTAAAGCCGCTCAGGAAAATCATGAGAAAAGCGGGAATGTATAAAAACTTGACTATTAATTAGCCTTCGGAAACCGGAGGCTTTTTCATGTTTGCCGGCTTCCAGACTTTTTCTCATTGAAATCCAAAAAGAGTAGGTAGCTGTCGTTTACCTTTCACTACCATAAAGCATACAATACTAAAAAGAATCCGCATGTGAAAGTTTGACATGCCTATTGGCGAGCAGATTTACAGGAGGGAAGTAAAGGGAGTTGGGAATATGAATTTACAAAACATTAAAGGGGATTATGATGCTATTTTTAGCTTAGGACACCTCTGTTTGGCGGCGATTCAGCTTAGAAAGCACGATTTAAGGCCGTTTGCAGGTCCTCTTGACTGGTTTGCTACTCATTCTTTATCAGACGTTAACCGACTTCTTCGAAATCGATTTACAGGCTTTATGGAAGCAAAAAATCTCAGGGTAGCAGGCTATAACACTGCCGAAAAAAAAGAGGGATCTACTATCTATGTGATAGATGATAATTATCATGTCGGATCGGTTCATGATTTTGATGCGGATAAAAATACACTAGATGATCTGGCTACGTATCCTGAAGTCATAGAGAAGTTCAACAGAAGGATTAACCGCTTTTTAGAAAAAATGTCAACAGGCAAGCGAATTCTATTTGTCAGGACAGAGGGCAGTTTTGAAGAGGCAAAGGAACTTGAACTCATTTTGTCAGAAATGGTTCAGCATGACTTTAGTGTCCTCCTCGTACGGCATACGAACGTCACCGGCATTGTCGAAAACCATTGGCCATTGGAGAAAGTTTGCGCTGTTGAATTACCTGGTGAAGAAATATGGGAGGCAAACCATGACTTGTGGACATCGCTGTTTGAAGGGATCAAACTCGTTTAGCCAGTTATTTTTCAGTCCAGTTCTGAGGAGGAAAAAGAATGTTTGAAAATAAAGTCATTTTCATTACCGGGGGAACAGGTTCATGGGGCCATGAGCTCATCCTTCAGTTGCTATCTTTAAATCCGAAAAAAATCATTGTATTTTCCAGAAATGAAGAGAGACAAGTTCAGATGAGAAGGGAGATTGAAGATCCGAGATTAACGTTTTACATCGGCGATATCCGGGATCGGAAAGCCCTGGCGTCGGGGCTTAAAGGGGTCGATTATGTATTTCACTTAGCCGCGCTTAAGCATGTCCCGGTTTGTGAGGAACAACCGCTTGAAGCGTTAAAAACCAATGTGACAGGCACTGAAAATGTCATTGAGGCGGCAATTGAAAATGGCGTCAAAAAAGTGATCAATGTATCAACTGACAAAGCGGCCGATCCTGTTAATTTTTACGGGATGACGAAAGCGATCGGCGAAAAGCTGATTATTTATGCGAACCATTTGAATTCTGAAACGGCTTTTATTTGTGTCAGGGGAGGAAATGTGCTCGGAAGCAGCGGAAGCGTCCTGCAGCTTTTTAAAGACCAAATCCGGCAGAAGAACCAGGTAAGCATCACGGATAAAAGAATGACCCGCTTCTTTTTAACAAAGGAAAAAACGATCCAGCTTTTATTGAAAGCGGCTGTTCAAGGAATAGGCGGAGAGATTTTCATCATGAACTCGCCGGCCTGTAGGATTTTGGATATGGCGGAAGTCCTGATCGAGGCTTATGGCAGTCAACATACGTCCATCATTGAAAGCGGGGCCAGACCGGGGGAAAAACTGCATGAACTGCTGATATCCGCGCATGAGCGCCAGCATGCCGTTTCATTTACGGATGATCTTTCAGTCGTGCTGCCTTCGATCAAAATTCCGGAATTACATGCACATTACGCCGGCTACGGGCCCCTTCAAACGAAAAAATTAAGTTCGAATGATTTTTTAATCTCAAAGAAAGAAGTAAAAGAGATGTTAAAAGAGGGTGGATTTTTAGCGTAATGCGGTATGATTGATGAATCTCTTGATCATCTGCGGACTTTAAAAAGCATGGCATGCATGTTGCAGGCGATGCTTATGTTCGCTGGAAATGAACAACGAACCGGGCGCATACAAAACAGCTTGCGCCCGGTCCCGTTTTTTTAATGTTCAAGTGTTAAACCTTCAATTCTTTCTTCTACTTTTTTTGTTCGTTCCAATACTTTTTCCGAATAAGAATAATCCCCGTAGCAATATGGGTAGCGGAAGTTGTTTTTATCTCCTCCGCAGTTATACAAATCGGGATTTTTTTTCACTTGTTTTTCGGAGAATTCCTTCGCCAGTTTCTCAGTATGTTTTCCGCCATGTTTAGAGACGTAATCGATGTAGCCTGCCCCCATGTTATAGCTCTGGATGATCGTCGCCAAATCGACGCCTTTTTTCTGGCCCTTTTTGTACATATCCGAAAAATGGCGGATACCTTGCTTAATACTGGTTTCCGGATCATCAATCTGATTTCTTTTCATGCCGATAGATTCTGACGATTGCATCGGATCAGTGCCTCTGCCTTTTGACTCTTGATAGATCACTCCCAGCAAGAGTGAGGTATATTGTCCCAGCCCCTGCTTTTCAAGCTCTTTTTGTACAAGAGGCTTGTAATCTGTTAATCTCTCCATAATATTGGTTTCAGTATCGAGAGGAAGCCATTTCAGCTGCTCCTGACCGCTGAGGGCCAAGAACGCGATCAAGGGAACGAGCACAAAAAAACACAAACAGCCAGCTCCGGCAAAACACCCTGATTTCTTTCTTTTCAATGGTTTCACCTCTACAAAGCCCTAACTCGAAAACAGTACACAGCCTTTTTATTATGACATATCTTGATCCCAAGACCAAGCGATATTATCAACGTTTCTAGCGATAATCTCTATCAAATCCAAACGTGGTGTCCGGCAGGGTACGGACCCTGAACCAGAAATACAAAAATCCGGCAATCAGCCAAACGGCTCCTATGATGAGCGCGTTTTTGCTGATGCTGAGCAGCAGCCATCCGCAAAACGCGGCGCCAAAAAAGGGAAGAATCAAATAGCGCACCGTGTTCAAAACGCCTTTTTGCCTCCGGCGGATATAGTAATGGGCGATGACAGACAGATGAACAAATATAAATCCGACTAATGCGCCAAAACTGATAAACGAATAAATGACCTCCAGCTCTCCGATCATGGCCGTCAGCGAAATCAGCCCGATCAAGATGATGTTGAAAACCGGGGTTTTCAATCTCGGATGGACATACCCAAAGAAACGCTTCGGCAAAGAGCTGTCGCGTCCCATTGCATACAAAAGCCTTGAAGCGCTCGCATGCGAAGAAAGCGACGATGAAATAACCGCGACCATGGTTCCGGCCAAAAAGAAAGACCGCAAAAAAGCGCCTCCGGCATAAAAAGCGATTTCCAACGATGCAGAATCGGCATGCCGAAAGCTTTCATAATTCGGATATATTTGCTGCATAAAATAAGATACAGCAGTGAACAGTACTCCACCGATGGCAACCGTTAAAAAGATGGCCAGGGGAATGTTCCTTTTCGGATGAATCGTTTCTTCAGACATTGTGGAAATCGCGTCAAAGCCCAAAAAGGAAAAACATAAAATCGTTGCCCCCGACACAATGAGGGAAGGCTCCATATCAGGCTGATAAAAAGGAGCCGCCGAGACGAGCTCTCCTGAACCGAGCCCGTTTGCAAGTCCTGTGATCATAAACCCCGTAAATGTCAAAGCAACGATGACTTGAAAGGCGACAAACAAGGACGTAATGTTTGCCGTTAATTTGATCCCCAAGATATTGACGAACGTAATCGACAAAGCGAGCAGGATCACCCAGAAGCTGTGAGGAATCTTCGGAAACGCTGCTGTCAAATAGGCGCTGCCGATCGCGAAGTTGACCATCGGAAGGAACAGATAATCAAGCATAATCGTCCATCCCGCTATAAATCCGGCGCGGGGATGAATGCTTTCAAACGCATATGTATAAGCCGATCCGGCTTTTGGATAAGCTTTGACCATGCTGCCGTAGCTTAAAGCTGTCAAGAGTAGGGCGGCGACCGTGAACATATATGCCGCCGGAACATGTCCCTTTGTCATCTGGGCAACCACCCCGTAAGAATCAAATACGACAAGCGGGTCCATATAAGCGAGCCCGATGACAACGAGCGGGACAAGTGTAAGGCTTCGTTTAAGCGCAGTTTCGTTTTTCAATGACTTATAGAACTCCTTATGTGTATTGTAAATTAAGACATATTTTAAATGTTTTTTGGTGTGCTAGCAAGCGGATGAAACATCTTTTTTTCGTATAAAAACGAGCGGATTGGCAAAAGCTTTTGACTGACTTAGGAAAGCGAGGAGAATCTTTATTATGGATGAATTAAAAGGCTATGTAGAAGCTGTAAAAAGAAATATGGAAACGATGAATGCCGATGATTATGAGGGAAAAGAGGAGGATTTAAGAAGGCAGCAGGAAGAACTTGAACAGTATGAACGGCGGTTAAAGGAGCGCAGCGTTTCAGCCGAGGGGTTTGACCAAATCGTCAGTGCTGCCGTGGATTGTGCGGCAGGAGATATTTCCTTCTCACAGCTGGAAGATGTGTATCAGGACGTCAGCATATAGCATCCGAGTTCCGGATGCTTTTTTTCATGGCGCCATACATCGAGACAGTTCGGCATCATATGGTAAAATATAGAGAAGAAAGGGGGAGAAACGATGAAAAACTTTATATGCACGACTTGCGGGGTTCAATATGAGCCAAGTCCGGCACCACCGACAGAATGCCGCATATGCAATGAAGAAAGACAATATGTCAATCCAAAAGGCCAAGCATGGACAACACTTGAAGACTTGCAGAAAAGCGGTCAGTACAAAAACGACGTCCGGTATGAGGAGAAGCGTTTACACAGTCTGACGACAACACCGGGATTTGGCATCGGCCAAACTGCTTATTTGGTTCAAGAGCCGGGCTTTAACTTACTGTGGGACTGCATTACATATTTAGATCAAGAGACGATCGACAACATCAAACAGATCGGGGGAATTCAGGCGATTGCATTATCCCATCCGCATTATTATTCCACACAGGCAGAATGGGCCGAAGCCTTTGATGCGCCGATCTATATTCATGAAGATGATAGAGAATGGGTGCAAAGACCGAGCGGACGGATCATTTATTGGTCGGGGGAATCAGTCGAGATATCCGCCGGGCTGACATTGCACCGGTTGGGCGGTCATTTTAAAGGAGGAGCCGTTTGCCATTGGAAAAATGGAAACGAAGGCAAGGGGATTTTGCTCACAGGCGATATTATTCAAGTCGTTCAAGACCAAGACTGGGTCAGCTTTATGTACAGTTATCCAAACTTGATTCCTCTTCCGGGGGAGAAGGTCAAACAAATGGCTGATCAAATAAAGGATGTTTCGTTTAACAGGCTGTACAACGCTTTCCGCCGCGTCGTTAAGAATCATGCCGGGGAGCGCGTTCAGCTGTCAGCAGACAGGTATATTCAAGCTATACAAGGGACGCTGTTTACCACATAGGCTGACAAACCTCCGCTCGGAAAACTTTTCAATCCGCTCTGTTTTGGTATATGATAAATGAGGGAAAACGATGTACGGAAAAGGTGAAAACATGAACGAGCAAAATCAAGAAATACCAGAAGAACAAAGTCGGCTTGAATTAGATGAAGAAACGTTGTTTCTCGTCTCACAGACGTTTAAAGCGCTCTCAGATCCAACGAGGATCAAAATCCTTCATTTGCTGTCACAGGGGGAACATTCGGTTAATGAAATTGCAGAAAAGCTGAGACTTTTGCAGTCGACCGTATCCCACCAGCTCAGATTTTTAAAAAATCTGCGCCTTGTCAAATCAAGAAGGTCAGGAACCTCCATTTTTTATTCCCCGGAGGATCAGCATGTGCTGGATGTCCTTCAGCAAATGATCGATCATACACAGCATGACTGATAGGCTAAAAGGCAAACTCAAGCTCCTGAGTTTGCCTTTTATAGTGAGCGGTTTTCTGCAATTTTGCCTTTTTTCAAAACAAAAAAAGAAAAGCCGACATAATAAACGGCAAGAACAAAAAAGCCAATCATCGTTGCCGGATCTTGCGCCAAAAACGTTCCGTAAGCGGCTGAACCGCCGTTTAGCAAAGCCGTCTCAAGGCCGTTGATTTCGATAAGACGCGAAAGGAACCGGTATAAAAATATGCAGAGTACGATCAGCTCAACCCACATATGGGTGCGAAAATAGATGATCCCCCCACGGTTTTCGATAGATACATGCTTTAACGCATATATCGTCAGCATCAGCCCAAGCAGAATCCCGATCAGATCGTACAGGTATGATAGAGGATGAAGGGAGCTCATCGTCAGAAGCGTCATGAAAATCCCCGAAAAAAGAACCATCCTGAATACCATGCGCGCCTTGTTTAGCGGCTGAAAACCGATGGAGCGTTTCACCCTGATATAAACGATCAGACAGATGACGAAAAACTGCGCGAAGTAAACTGCGATGTTGTTAACCTCCTTTCAAACCGAGTATATGTCCAATCTCGATCAATCGTACCCGGAAATATAATTTTAGGGCGAAAATGGGTCAAGAGATCTTGTTTTTGTTATTTTATGCTAAAATCTTTCTGTGCTATAGTAGAAGAACAAGAGAAAGGCTGTAGAGGCGAAAGGAGGGTGTGTAATGAAAATTGACCGCCTGCTGGCGATTGTCGTTTTGCTGGTCGGCAAACGGCAAGTACAGGCGAAGGAGCTTGCCGACATGTTCGAGGTTTCAGTCAGAACGATTTACCGCGATATCGAAACGATCAATCAGGCCGGCATCCCAATCGTCACGTCACAGGGAGCCGGAGGCGGGATCAGCATAATGGAGCGGTTCCGCCTGGAAAACAAGCTGCTTTCAGCTGATGAGCTGGCCGCAATCTCTACTGCGCTCGAAAGCGTCTCATCAACCTACACATCATTTCATCATGGGACCGCTTTGGAAAAAATCCGCCTTCTCGTCCCGAAAGAAGAAATGTCCCAGTTTCGTCAAAAAACGGAAAAATGGTTTTTCGATATTTCGTCCTGGGGAGAAAGCAGCGCATTAAAGGAGAAGATGCAGCTGCTGCATCAAGCGATCGACAGTGCAAACCTCGTGTCCTTTACATATGTAAACAGGGAAGGACGGACGGGAAAACGGCTTGTCGAACCCCACACCCTTGTTTTAAAGGCGCGGAACTGGTATCTCTACGCCTTCAGTCATGAAAAACAAGCGTTCCGTTTTTTTAAGCTGCTCCGAATGAAAGATGTCAGCGCTCTCCCTGACACATATCAGAGAAGGGAAGTCCATCTCGGTGATCTGCCCTGGGAGAAAACATGGCATCGGCCCGACAATATGACGGACATCACACTTCTTGTGAACCCGTCCGGGGAATCTATGGCAAGGGAATGTTTCGGTGTTGAGGCGCTTACATATGAAAACGGCAGATGCACCGCTTCCGTATCGTATCCTGAAGATGACTGGCTGTATGGGTTTTTGCTGCAATTTGGAACCCGCATCGAAATTCTCCATCCTCCTCACATTCGTGAAAAAGTAAAAGACTTGGCAAAGCAAATTGTTAACGTATATGAAACTTGAACTGTCCGGAAATATGTGTGGGTAGGGGAAGATTTGGTCCAGGGAGGAGACCGGGTTTCTCCGGCGGGAATTTTAAAAAACCCGCTGCAGATGTTGGCGGATTGACATTCTTGATTATTTTTTAGTCATATGCTCAATAAACACTGCCGCCTTTAAAGGCGGCACGTCCCCGTTCTGATGAATGAATTAGACCCTTGTGGTATATGTGCTTGGGTTGATCGGGGCCAAGACTTGCAAATTCTCCATCCTTCCGGTCGGGCATTATAAATATACGTGCCATCGGCTGCCGGAGGCATTTTTTTAGCATGGCTCCGTCTTCTGTCCTGTAAACTTTTGCTCTCCCTCTAACCGCAATCTCTGAATCCGCCTCGGAAGTCCCGCCTTTTCCATCCGAAAATGCACCCTTTTTAACAACGATTATTTAAAGGATGAAACCTGACACAATGCTGTCAGGTTCGTTTTTGTAATATTAACATAAAGGAGGAATGAACAATGAAAATACAATTTTGCCAAAGCTGCTCGATGCCAATGGCTGACGGCCTTGCCGGAACAGAAAAAGATGGCGCCAAAAGTCCCGATTATTGTAAGTACTGCTATGTGAATGGCGTGTTTACACAGCCCGATGCCTCCCTTGAAGATATGATCGACAGCTGTGTGCCGCATATGAAAGATGAAGGCAGGACAGAGGAGGAAGCAAGAGTGCTGCTGAAAAGCACGTTGCCGTACTTAAAACGCTGGAAATCCCCAGCTGAAAAAACTGGAGGAGGGGCGGAATGAGCTTTTCTCATGTTGAACATTTGGATAAAAAGCGGTTCTCCGGAATATCGACAGTGACGAGCAATGCGGATGAAGCAGCAGGAAAGGGCAGAATTTCCGCCATGTGGGAATTATTTCGGAAGCAAAGCATCAAAACAGCAACATCTGACATTATCGCCCTTTACTCTCAATATGAAACAGATGAATCTGGAACATATACGTATTCCATCGGAACGTTTTTTGACGCTTGCGAACATGGTGAGGATGTGATCACACTTCCTTCTTCCTTATATGCTGTTTTCACTTCGCGACGGGGAAGACTGGAAGAGGTTGTTTTTGAAACATGGCAGGACATTTGGTCATGGGATCAGAAAGCGTTACGCACATACACCGGTGATTTTGAGGTTTACGGTGAAACGGCGGCCAATTCTGAGGACGCCCAAGTCACGGTATACGTAGCTGTCAAACACGAAAATAAATGACTTGAAAAACTAATGGTGTTAGTTTTATAATGAAAACTAACATCATTAGTTTTTTATTTCCTATAAAGAGGTGGCGTTTTTGAGACTGACCCAATATGAAACGATCTATCAGCTGACATGTTTTCCACTTTTATTTCCGGTTAATTGCTATTTGGTTGAAGAGGAGGATGGTCTTACACTCATCGATGCCGGGCTTCCAATCAGCAAAAAAGGAATTTTGGAGACCGCCGCCGGTCTTCGAAAACCGATTAAACGAATTGTACTGACACACGCCCACGGTGATCATGTCGGATCGCTTGATGCCCTAAAACAGACGCTCCCCGGCGTCAAGGTTTTTATTTCTGAACGGGATTCACGCTTGTTGCACGGAGATAAATCACTCCTTGAACATGAAGCGCAGACACCTATTAAGGGAGATATCCCAAAAAACATCATGACAACACCGGATGGGTTTTTGCACGACGGCGACCGCATCGGATCGCTGCTGACGATTTCTACACCGGGGCACACACCTGGAAGTCTGTCATTTTTTGATGAACGGCACGGGGTTCTGGTTGCGGGGGATGCCTTTCACACAAGAAGCGGAATAACGGTATCCGGGCGCTTGAAGCTCTCGTTCCCATTTCCCGCTTTTGCCACCTGGAATAAGGAAGAAGCTTTACAAAGCGCGCGAAAATTATTAGACGTCAAACCGAAAGTGCTTGCCACAGGCCACGGAAGCATCGTAAGCGGTCCAGAAGAAGGCATGAAAAAAGCGATAAGCGAAGCTGAGTCTTTATTGAACAGGAAAGGGTGAAGAATCATGTCTCCAAGAATAGGACTGAATATGCAGACGATATTGGAAGCTGCGGCAGAGCTGGCAGATCAAGAAGGTGTTCACGGGTTGACGTTGGCATCCATTTCCAAAAAGTTGAATGTTCGCCCGCCGTCTTTATACAACCATATTGAAGGACTTGGCGGCATTCGCACAGAGCTTGCGGTTTGGGGATTGACAAGCCTTTATGAAGAAATGGCGATATCGATTCAAGGCGCTCAAAAAGATGAAGCTGTCTGCAATATGGCGCGAGCGTATATCGATTTCGCCAAAAAACGGCCGGGCCTCTATGCAGCGACTTTGTTAAAACCGGCGGGTGAAGACAAACGGATAGAGGAAGCCGGCGGACAGATCGTCAATCTGGCTCTTTCAGTGCTAAAACCTTACGATTTAGACAGCGTTTCAGCGATTCATGCGGTCAGAGGATTGAGAAGCATCATGCACGGTTTTGCCGCACTTATGCAGAACCGGGCGTTCGGTCTTCCATATGATATTGAAGACAGCCTGGAAATGGCGATTTGTGCATTTTTAGCAGGACTTGACACCTGCCGGAAACATAGGCGGAAAGACATCTAAAATAGAAGAATGATTTTTGAATATTCATAATTGTTTACTTTTTCCTGAAAGTTTAGTATCATTGAATTATGGCTCATAAGTTTTTGAGTCAAAGGGTGATAAGGCTTAACCAGCCACTTTCCTGCCTTGGCTCAATGCCAAGGATTTTTTTTGCCCAGCGCTTTTCTTTCGGAAATTGAGGAGTTAACAATTTTGTAAAAAGGATTACGCATGACAAACAGCGAAATAAAAAACGAAGAGCAGTCTTCTCGCCGGCACCGGCAGACTGAAGACTGAAAACGGCAGGAGGGTTGTTATGCTGAAGAACGTATTTCTCAATCAATTGAAGGCATGCTATAACGAAACAACTTGGTTTGTCTGCTTTCAAACGGCTGCCGAGGGTCTGACCGAAAACCAGGCAAAACAAAAAGGAGAAGGTACGGAAAATTCGATTTTCGAAATCACCAACCATTTAATTTTTTATAATGAGCGATATTTAAAACGGTTTAAAGGAATCCCCGTCCCGGTGTTCGATTACACAATCGATGACACGTTTGTGAACAAAAGCGGACTCGGGTGGGAAGAAAGCAGAAAGGATCTGGACCGTATTTATTCCGAATGGATACATGAGATGGCCTCATGCGAAGAATCGAAGCTGACACAGCCAGCCGAACATGAACCGGATTCCACATGGGCTGACATTTTATCCTGTCTTATTCTTCATAATGTCTATCATTTGGGGCAGATTGTCCATATGAGAAAGCAGCAGAAAAACTGGGACCCCGCAAAAGGGGTGAACTAATGCCTTGCGCCGCGGACTCCTGCGGAGTCTGGGCGCCGCTTGATGGCAATACAAAAGCCTTGCTGATTTTGGAAAACCATAAAAATATTATGTCAACTAATTAAAGATTGACAAATCCTTTTTTCCATATTAAAGTTTTCGCAGATAGTTAGTTATTTGGATAACTAAGAGGTGAGAGAATGGCAAGACCAAATGTCACATCGAAGAACATGCTGATTGAAGCTGCCAAGAGGTGCATCATGGATCAGGGCTTGGAAAATCTGACGCTGAAAGCGGTCGCCGAAAAAGCAAATGTAACGCAGGGGACCGTATATTATCACTTCCGCACGAAAGAGCAGCTTGTTTTCGAAGTCGTGCAGGATGTTTGCTATATATCTTGGGAGAATTTAAAGAGCGGACAGAAGCCGGCAGCTGAAAAAATAAAGGAAGGCTTGATGTCTGCCCAGTCAAGAACAAAGGAAGATTCATATTATCATCGGTTGTTTTTGGAGTCGGTTGTTTCCGGATTTCGCAATGACATGATCAGCAGCCAATTGAGCAAGCTGATAGAGGACGAAAATATGTTTTTGACAGAACAGCTGTCTGCGCTATGGGAGCGTTCTCCGGTTGAAGGGGTTTCTTTAAAGACGTGGGGAATTCTTTTAAACGCATTGATTGACGGCCTTGCACTGCAGTCTGTTATTTCACCCGGCTTTTCTTCTGAAGAGGTATACCGGGAATTGGAGCTGGTTTTGCAGCATCTGACTGAAAAAGCGCAAGTTGCTGATCAATCTGGATCAAAGGAATAGGGAGGGCAAAAATGTTTACGCAAAAATTAGGTCTGGCGCTTCTGTTTTCATTCCTTGTCTGGTTGGGTGCCACGATGTTTTTTGTATGGTTTGGAGATTTGGTTCTCGTTGATCCCGGCCAACACAGCTTTTTGGTTCGTTTTTTGCTTCTTGAAGCGGGAACTTTTGTCCTCCTGTACGCGGTATTGTTTTTTTATCAAAAGCTTGATCAATCACGCTATGCGGTAATCAAGCTCGGGATATGGGGGTCGGCAGTCGGTTTATTTATGGACACTTTTTCAGTCTGGAACCATTCGCTGATCTTTCCGGAGCTTTCTCAAGGTCAGGTGATTGCTTTTACCATTTGGATGGTATGTGCGTATGCGATGTATTTAATAATCCCGCTCCTTCTTGTGAGGAAGGATGAGCGGGGAGTATTCTGAAATTTTCCCCAATAAAGTGTTCGCCCGTTTCCTCATGTAAAACGGGCGAATCGGTCATGCTTTGTCAGGCGGAGGGGATGGAATTTTCCGCATTGATATAGCCGGCGCCGTAGATGTTTGCGTCTTTATCCTTCCACAAATCGGCTCCTTCCATCAAAAGTCTTTTGACTTCATCAGGAGAAGCGTCGGGGACGTGTTCGAGAATCAGCGCGGCAATTCCGGCGCAAATCGGGGTTGCCATTGATGTTCCGGACATTGTCATATAATCTGTGCCGACACGGCTCGATTTTTGCAGCTTATCCAAAAAAGAACCCGGTGATCGGAGCGAAACGATATCGGTGCCCGGCGCTAAAAGGTCGGGTTTTACCTTGCCGTATATCGTCGGCCCTCTGCTGGAATAGGATGCCACATCATCATCGTCCCTGTTGACCGTGTCACGGTCATCCAAAGCGCCGACCGTAATGACTTTTCCGCTGACACCAGGGCTTGCTATCGTTTTCGCATCAGGTCCGGAATTCCCGGCTGCAACACAGACGACAATCCCTGCATCCCATGCGGCATTAACAGCTTTGACGACAGGGTCCTCTTGTTCATTTTCATATGAGAGCGCCTCTGAACCGAGCGACATTGAAATAATATCGATTGGACGATCTGGATGTTCTTCATTAAATTGAATGCACCAGTCGATCCCTTGAATGACGGTTTCCAATGTTCCGGACCCCATTTTATCCAATACTTTTACACCGATGAGCTCTGCTTCAGGCGCCGGTCCGCGGTATTTTCCGGAAGAAGCGGCACCGTTGCCTGCCACATCGCCCGCGCAATGGGTTCCGTGTCCATTGTCATCATATGGCTCTGTTCTCTGATTCACAAAATCGGTAAAGGCCCTGATTCTTCCTTCAAGATCTGAATGCGGATAAATGCCGGTATCCACGACGGCTACTGTGACACCTCTTCCCGTCAGCGTTTGATTGTTTCTGACGACTTCTTTGGCATTGCTTGATTCGACAGCGACATCAAGAAGAGCTGTCACCTTCCGATTTAAATATATTTTTCGAATGTCCCCGCACTCCGAAAGAAGAGATTGTAAAACCGTTGGCGTGACTTCAGCGCTGCAGCAATTGATTTTCGGAAAATGATTCTTCATTTTATTTCGTCTTTTTTGATCGATCATCTCGTGAACAGACTGATAGCCTCTATGACAATCTCCTTCAAACTCAATAATCACTGACATCTTTTTGCGTTTCATGAGCATTTTTTCAAACAGTCCGTGCAAAAAACACGGCGTCCATTTAAAAGGTTTGTAGAGCCTTAATACTTTTTCCCTTAGCGGCCGGTCTAATTTATGGGCATTGGCGCGAACCATTTGAACCATGTAGGAACCAAACATCAGCATCCACCTCACATTGATTTTTCTTTCTGATAATCTATGAATCTGAGGCTGAATCCGTAAAGTTGGTTGTCCTCATGACAGATAAAAGGGGCCGGTTCATTATCATCCATCAGGTCCTGCATGAGGATCTGTTGAAAGAAAAGATTGCCGGAGTGCGGCGTTTTGTACAATTGTCCGCTATATATGGATATAGTTGACAAAAATAGATTAGGAGTTTATATTTATTTTATGGAAATAATGTTATGTAATGGATTTCACATATGCGGAAATCCAGGGAAGGCGCATGAGTTTCTTTTGTTAGCAGGTGTTTTTTCAAATCTTGGCTGATAGATTTGAGTTTGGTTTTTTGTTTGGACTCTGTTAACAGCGATGATGCATAAAAAATGACTCCTCGATTTCTTCTTTGGCTTATTTTAATCAGAGCCCAACACTGAGGTATTCAGCTTTAAAATCCATGCTTTTATAAAAGAAGGAGTGATTTTTATGGCTTCATCGGAAATGACCGGATCTTGTGAAAAGGCGTTGTATCCATTCGGCGAATTCAGCCGCTTTGTGGTCCATGAACTTCCCGGATATCAACAGAAGGAGGAATATGCAGAAGGAGTCAGTGCGTTACTTCACTTGATGCCATCTTTTGACGAAGTGCTGGACATCGTGTACGGTCAGCCGTTTGCAGTAAGAATCCGGGCGATAGGTGATTTGGGTATTTTTCTCGTCGCTTCTGAATTGGGTCAGTCATCTGCCTCCCGGGATATCATCAGCCGATTGAAGATGCTCGCTGCTTCTGTCGGAATGGCGCCAAGAGATACATATTCCTCCTACGTGAATTACAATCCTAAAGAAGCGCTGCGGACCTTTACAGGAGATGAAAGCGAAGTCAACTTCATCCGGCAGCTCCAAAAATCAGATGAAGCGATCCGGCCGGCAGCGGAAAAACTGCTTCTTTTAAAAAAGAACCCTTTTCATGAGAACCGCATTAATTTTCTGGAAGAAGCCGCATCCTGTGTCCGTATGTTAAAACATGAGAGTCGGACCGTTCATCAAACAGTAGACCCGGCTTTCTTTTTTCATTGTTTTCGGCGCTATTTTTTCCCGATTCAGATCGGCGGGCGGGAATACAGCGCGCCAAGCGCGGTTCATCTGGCCAATCTGATTATCATCGATATCGTGACAGGGACAGCGAGCGAATCGCACCTTCAGATGATCCAGACCTTATTCCCTTATTTTGAGCCGAAACATAAAGTGAACATCGCCCAAGCCATGTCCACGCCCTCACTTAAAGATTCCTATTTGAAGACAAACGATATAGAAGAACTATCGTTATTGGATGAAATCTATCAATCTATTATTGAATACCGTCTGACACATCAAGGAATCGTAAACAGATATATTAGAAAGCAAGATCCAGATGTCAAATACGGAACAGGCGGTTTCCCGTTTGATTCGTTTCTGCAAGAATTGATTGACATGGTTGAGGTTTCCCGGAAAGATATCAATGACTTTGTGAAAAAATGATAAACCAGCTTGAACCGTTTTTGCCATGTTTCTTTGAAAAGAAATGCATGATATTCTATACTTGCCAACATCTATTCAACATGGGAAAGATCTTGACTATGGCAAAGGGGTGACAACATGGCAGTCATTGAAGACTTTTTGAAGCTTGATATTCGGATCGGAACGATTGTAAAAGCTGAAATATTTAAAGAGGCGAGAGTACCGGCGATCAAACTGGAAATCGATTTTGGCGCTGAAATCGGCATGAAGAGATCGAGTGCGCAAATTACGAAGCGTTATACACCTGAAAGCCTGGAGGGCAGGCAGGTAGCGGCAGTCGTCAATTTTCCGCCGCGGCGGATTGCAGGATTTCGATCAGAGGTGCTTGTTCTTGGCGGCATCCCTGAAACAGGCGATGTGATCTTACTAACGCCTGATGAAGTAGCGCCGAATGGCACAAAGATCGGATGAAACAAAAGGGAGGCTCCCGGCTTTTGGCCGGAGAGCCTCTTTACTTGATTAAA
>NZ_BCVZ01000024.1 GCF_001592005.1 Bacillus sonorensis NBRC 101234 = KCTC 13918 | reverse complement strand
AAGCGAAAGACCAGCTTATCTCTAAGCTGGTCTTTTTATATTCCGTCGATATTGATACAAACACCTAATGTTTGCCGTTTACATATACTAATCTAACCTTCAAAAACTTTCTTAATTTTGTATACAAATATGATTTTGGGGAATACTGAAACCCATGGAGGTGGAATGGATGAGTAAGTCTAATCATGGGGAAACGTGCATCATCTGTGAAGAAAATAAAACCGAAGGTATTCATCTTTATACAAAATTTTTATGTGCGGATTGTGAAAAAAAGATCATTTCTACTTCAACATCAGACCCCCAATACGCCGATTATGTAAAAAAATTAAAGAGTCTCCGTACGCCGCCATTGTATTCTTAGACCGCTTCCTGGTCTATTTTTTTTGCAATCAAAATGGGGATCACTTTAAGTTCAGATGGAGGCAATGTATAATGGTATTAACGAAAACATTGATCTTTAAGGCATCTGGGAAAAGGTGTCTTTTTTACTATATTGAATAAATGTGTTCTGTTGAAACTTGTATAATCAATGATACGTAGAAGAGAATCATATGTTGAAATTCAATTCATGGGGAGTAGATGGTGATGAAACCAATCCTTCATTTTTTGCTTCGTGTATATACCGCAAGCACAATGTCCGTGCTCCTTTGGCTGATCAGCTTTTTTGCGTTTGACCAGACGTTTCTGCTGTCTTCTCTTTATGCGGGTGCCGGTTGGGCTGCGATTTACCTTGGAGGCAAGTGGTATGGAACCCATTTATTTTTAAAAGAAAATCAGCTGACAAGGCGGGAATTCGCATATATTAAACAAAATCTGCAGGAAGCTAAAGCAAAAATCGCCCGATTAAGAAAAGCCCTGTTTAAGGTCAAGAATATCCAGACGATAAAGCAAAACCTGGAAATTCTGCGGATTGTCAGAAAAATTTATACGGTCACAAAAAACGACCCAAAACGCTTTTATCAAGCAGAGCGTTTTTATTATCAAACTCTTGATTCGATTGTGGAATTAACTGAAAAATATGCTTTTTTAGCTTCACAGCCAAAGCGAAGTGCAAAGCTTGAAGTTTCTCTGAGTGAAACCCGGATGACAATTGACAAGCTGGCGAAACAATTGGAAGAGGACCTTTACGATTTGCTCGAAACGGATATCGAACATTTGGAATTTGAACTCGATGTCGCCAAACATTCGCTTAAAAAAGCGGGAGGGGGAAAGCCTGATGAGCCAGTATAAATCTAAGACGGAAAGTGAATTTGAAGATCTGCTTTCCGATCCTTTTGGACAGGGGGAAGCAATGGAACCGGGCAAAGCGGAGGAACGGCATGAAGTGAGGCTGGTCGATACGCTGTCAGAAGAAAAACGCCGAAAAGCGCTGCAGCTGTCAGAACAAATTGATCCGAAAAATCATCAAAGCATTACACTATACGGAACACAAGCCCAATCCAAACTCTTGAATTTTTCGCATCACATGCTTGAGCATGTTCAAAAAAAAGATGTCGGCGAAATCGGAAAGATTTTAAGCGATCTCATGAAAAAGCTGGAACAGGTGAATCCTGATGAGCTTCAGCCAGAAAAAAAGAATCTGTTTTCACGCTTTTTTGGCAAGATCTCCAACTCTGTTCAAGAAGTATTATCAAGGTACCAGAAAACAGGGGCACAGATTGATAGAATCAGTGTAAAGCTCGAGCATTCCAAAAACGCGCTGATCCACGATAATAAGATGCTTGAACAGCTTTATGAAAAAAATAAGGAGTATTATGAAGCGCTGAATATTTATATTGCAGCAGGGCAGTTGAAGTTGGAGGAATTGAATACAAAAACCATTCCCGTCCTAAAAGAAAAGGCTGCCGCAAAGCATGATCAAATGGCCGTTCAAGAAGTGAACGACATGGTTCAGTTTGCAGACCGGCTGGAGAAAAGAATGTATGATTTAACGTTAAGCAGACAAATTACGATGCAGAGCGCACCGCAGATCAGGCTGATTCAAAATACAAATCAGGTGCTTGTTGAAAAGATCCAATCCTCTATTATGACGGCGATTCCGCTTTGGAAAAACCAAGTGGCCATTGCTTTGACATTGCTGCGTCAGCGCCGTGCTGTAGAAGCGCAAAAGCAGGTTTCAAAAACGACTAATGAACTGTTGTTAAAAAATGCGGAGATGCTGAAAGCCAATACGATTGAAACCGCCAAAGAGAATGAACGCGGCTTTGTGGACATTGAAACCTTGAAGAAAGTCCAGGATCAATTAATCGGCACACTGGAGGAAACCATTAAAATCCAGGAAGAGGGAAGGACAAAACGCCTTCAGGCAGAAGAAGAAATAAGGGCGATGGAAGAAGATCTCAAGGTAAAGCTGCTCGACATGAAATCACCCCCGCCGTCTTAAAACGATAATAAAGATTTACCATACAGGTCGTCCTTTAAGTTCTTGATGCAGAAGGGTATAATAAGGGCAGAAATCAGATGGCATCCGGCGCGCGTCGCCGGGCGCCTTAAAAACGCCGGCAACGACTCACCGGCCATATGAAGGATCGGTTTACATGAAAACACCTTTATTCACAGCATTGGTCAACCATGCCAAAGGAAACCCTTATTCTTTTCACGTTCCGGGACATCACAATGGAGATGTCTTTTTTGATGAAGGAAAAACACTGTTTAACTCCATCCTTTCGATCGATATGACCGAATTGGCGGGGCTTGATGATTTGCATGATCCGTCAGGCGTGATTCAGGAGGCGCAAGATTTAACATCCCGGCTATATGGATCAAAAGAAAGCTTTTTTCTCGTCAATGGATCGACCGTTGGGAATCTGGCAATGATACTTTCGGTTTGTCAGCCGGGCGATCTTTTGCTTGTTCAGCGAAATTGTCATAAATCAGTTTTTCATGCAATCGAACTTGCAGGAGCCCGTCCAGTGTTTTTGACGCCGGAAACCGATGAAACGATGGCTGTCCCTACACATGTTTTGCAACAAACGGTGAAGGATGCCATCTCAAAATATCCGTCGGCAAAAGGCATTATGCTGACATATCCTAATTACTACGGCCATGCCGCCGACTTGAAGCCTATTATCACAGAAGCCCATCAACATCACATTCCTGTTTTGGTCGACGAAGCCCATGGCGCTCATTTCGTGCTCGGACGTCCTTTTCCGCAGACGGCGTTACGAGCGGGAGCCGATGCGGTCGTACAGTCCGCCCATAAAACGCTTCCGGCCATGACCATGGGGTCTTACCTGCATGTAAACAGCCGGAGAATTGATAGAGACCGTCTGGCATACTATTTGACCGTATTGCAAAGCAGCAGCCCATCTTATCCGCTTATGGCGTCATTGGATTTAGCGCGGGCATATGCTGAAGAAATCGTCAAAACAAACAGATTGGCAAAAATCGAAAAAGAGATTGCCGGCATGAAAGAGCTGTTTTTGAAAATAGCGGGTGTGGACATCAGTGAACCGGCTGACCCGTTCATTCAGAAGGACCCGTTGAAGCTCTGCCTCAGATCAAAACAAGGCCATACAGGCTATGAACTCAAAGAAATATTTGAGGCAAACGGCGTCCATCCTGAACTCGCGGATGAAAGGCAGGTGCTGTTTGTCCTTCCGCTAGAAGGAAAAAGACCTCTGCCGCCTGATGTCATCAGCCGGATTGGAAAACAGATTACCAGCCGATCAGCCGGTGATACCCGTCAGGCTCCGATTGAGCAGCCATCTGAAAAAGTCACGACATTGCCTTATGGAAAAAGCGTGCTGTCCGCATTTAAAACAGAGTCAGTGCCTTTCAATAAAGCTGCGGGCCGGATCAGCGCGGAACAAATCGTCCCGTATCCGCCGGGCATTCCCCTCATAATGGATGGGGAAAGGATAAAACAAGAGAGCATCAGCCAGTTATCCAGGCTTGTCGATCTGAATACGCACATTCAGGGAAGCAGCCGTTTGAAACAAAAACAACTAACTGTATATATAGAAGAGGAGAAATCATGAACGGTTTATTTATTACCTTTGAAGGCCCTGAAGGAGCAGGGAAAACAACCATTCTTCAAGCGGCGGCACAACAACTGATCAAAGAAGGCCATGCCGTTCTCGCAACAAGGGAACCGGGCGGCATTGAAATAGCGGAACAAATCCGCGAGGTCATTTTGAATCCGAGAAACACGGCTATGGATCCTAAAACAGAAGCGCTTTTGTATGCGGCGGCGAGAAGGCAGCATCTGGTTGAAAAGGTAAAGCCGGCACTGGAAGACGGGAACATTGTTTTATGCGACCGGTTTATCGACAGCTCCCTCGCCTATCAAGGGTATGCCAGGGGGCTTGGAATCGACGAAGTCCTGTCCATTAATCAGTTTGCCATCGGAGACTTGATGCCGCACATCACCATTTACTTTGCCATTGATCCGGAGGAAGGGATCAAACGGATCAATGCAAATGATTCACGTGAGAAAAACCGTCTTGATCTGGAACAAATTCATTTTCATACGCTTGTTCAGAAAGGCTATCAGGAGGTCATAAACCGGTTTCCTGACCGCTTCCGAATGGTGGATGCGAGCAAGCCGATTGATCATGTACGAAAAAGCGTAAATGAAATCATTGAAGAAGCATTAAAAACAATTCGTTTGTGACCTGCTTACCATTCTATTGTTATAATGGTAACAAGAATATCCTTAGGTGTTTCCAATCAAAAGGGAGGCTTTTAAAATGAAATTAATAATCGCTGTTGTTCAGGATCAAGATAGCAACCGGCTTTTAAAGGCTTTGACCGATCATAATTTTCGCGTGACAAAGCTGGCGTCAACCGGAGGCTTTCTGAAGTCGGGAAACACAACCTTTATGTTGGGCGTCGATGATATTCGGGTCGACAAAGCATTGAGTCTGATTGAAGAAAACGGAAGTAAACGGGATCAGCTGATCGCCCCTGTATCTCCAATGGGAGGAAACGCGGATTCATATGTTCCTTATCCGGTTGAAGTAGAAGTTGGCGGAGCCACCGTTTTTGTGCTGCCGATTGAGCAATTCCATCAATTTTAAGGGTTGAGGATATGAAAATAAGTCAAGAACTGCGCACGATGATAGAAAAACAGCAGAAGCCTGCTGTCAGAGCAGAAAGCAATTCTGTTTCATTCAAGGAAAAGATGAGCATCCAAAGCGGCAAGCTGAGATTTGAACAGCTGACAATGCTTTTGACGGATATTGAAGCGTTTGGAAAACGGCTCGCCAAGTCGAGGAACTTTAAAGATTTAGCAAGATTTAAAGGCTTGATCAAACGCTTTGTGAAAGAAGCAGTTGAAAACGGCCTGGCGGTTGAGAATTCAAGAAGCTTTGATTTATATGGAAACAGCAGGACATTGAGCATCGTAAAAGAGCTGGATGAAAAGCTTGTTCAATTGACAGAGGAATTGCTGGATCAAGAAAAGCCCTCTATCGAATTGTTGGAACGCATTGGAGAAATAAAGGGTTTATTAATAAACCTTTACACATAGAGAGTGATCGTATGGCTACAACGTGGACAGAAATGCAAAAGCTTCAGCCTCGTGTCATGAAGCTTTTGCAAAATAGTATAGAAAGAAATCGTCTTGCACACGCCTATTTGTTTGAAGGACGGAAAGGAACAGGCAAATTAGATGCTGCCATGCTGCTGGCAAAAAGTTTTTTTTGTCTTGAACAGGGCACAGAACCTTGCGAATCTTGCCGAAATTGCCAGCGGATCTCCTCAGGCAACCATCCTGATGTACACGTCGTTCATCCCGACGGCCTGTCGATCAAAAAAGGGCAGATTCAGGCTCTTCAGGAAGAGTTCTCAAAAACAGGACTGGAATCGCATAAAAAGCTTTACATTATTTCACATGCTGATCAAATGACGGCAAATGCCGCAAACAGCCTGCTGAAGTTTTTAGAAGAACCAAGCGATGATACGATAGCGGTGCTCTTGACGGAACAGCCGCAAAAATTGCTTGATACGATTATATCGAGATGCCAAGTCTTGTCTTTTCAATCACTGCTGCCCGAATCGATTGAAAAAGAGCTGATCAAACAAGAAGTTTCCCCGCATATTGCAGCAATTTTGTCGAATATGACAAACAATTTATCGGAAGCGCTCGAATTGAGTCGAAATGATCAGTTTGCAGAGTCCAGAGCGAAAGTGATAAAATTGTATGAAGTCTTACACCAGCGAAAAGGACATGCTTTTTTCTATATTCAAGATCAGTGGATGCCCTTTTTCAAGGAGAAAGACCACCAAGAAATGGGTCTTGATATGCTTTTATTTATATACCGCGATATATTGTCCATTCAGATAGGACATGAAGATAAAATAATATTTCAGGACTTATTCCAAACATTAAAACAGCATGCGCTGCAATCAACACAACAAAGAGTGACAAACCAGATTCTTGCTGTTTTAGAAGCAAAAAAACGGCTTTATTCCAATGTTAATGCTCAAGGTTTAATGGAGCACTTGGTTTTAATGCTGCAGGAGGGATAAGCTTGTATAATGTGATTGGTGTTCGCTTTAAAAAAGCGGGCAAAATTTATTATTTTGATCCAAATGGATTTCAGATAGATAAAGACAGCTGTGTGATCGTTGAAACGGTTCGCGGTGTTGAGTACGGGCAGGTCGTCATCGCGAATAAGAAGGTAGACGAGCACGATGTTGTGCTGCCATTACGAAAAGTCATCAGGGTGGCCGATGAACGGGACCGCTTAATTGTCGAGGAAAATCAGGAAGCGGCGCTTTCAGCCTTTGATGTATGTCAGAAAAAAGTCAATGAGCACGGTCTTGAGATGAAATTGGTCGATGTCGAATTCACATTCGACCGAAATAAAGTCATTTTTTACTTTACGGCTGACGGAAGGGTCGACTTCAGAGAGCTTGTAAAAGATTTGGCTTCCATTTTCAAAACAAGGATCGAGCTTAGACAAATCGGAGTAAGGGATGAAGCAAAGATGCTCGGCGGTATCGGACCGTGCGGAAGGATGCTGTGCTGTTCGACGTTTCTCGGTGATTTTGAGCCTGTGTCCATCAAAATGGCGAAGGATCAAAACCTGTCCCTTAATCCGACGAAGATTTCCGGACTATGCGGGCGGCTCATGTGCTGTCTGAAATACGAAAATGATGAATATGAAACGGCTAAAGAGCAGCTTCCGGATATCGGTGAAGTGATCGCCACGTCAAACGGGCCGGCGAAAGTCGTCGGACTGAATATTCTCGAACGCATTCTTCAGGTTGAACTGACAGATAGCGAAAAAGTTGTGGAATATACGTGGGATGAACTGCTGCAAGAAGGTGTCGTATCTGCACAAACCACAGATTAACGAGGTGTGAAACCTTGGATAAAAAAGAATTGTTTGATACAGTCATAAGCTTAGAAGAACAAATTGGCTCTTTGTACCGCCAGCTGGGAGACCTCAAGCAGCATATCGGGGAAATGATTGAAGAAAACAACCATTTGCAGCTTGAAAATGAACATTTGCGCAAGAGGCTGGAAGAAACGGATCAAAGGCTGAAAACGGCAAAAACCGGAGAGAAAGAATTAAAAGCAGAGAAGACAGGGCATGCTGATATTGGAGAAGGTCATGACAACCTGGCTCGTCTGTACCAGGAAGGCTTTCACATTTGCAACATTCATTACGGAAGCGTCCGCAAAGAAGGAGACTGTCTTTTCTGCCTCTCGTTTTTAAATAAAAAATAAAGGAAGGGCTTCCGGTTAAAACGGAAGCCTTTTTAACGGGGCAAGCGCCAAGACTACAATTTTCGGGAAAGGGAAAACATATGATTCAATTAAAAGATGATGAGCGACTCGATTATCTGCTGGCAGAGGATATGAAAATCGTGCAAAGCCCGACGGTGTTTGCATTTTCTTTAGATGCCGTGCTGCTGTCGAAGTTTGCATATGTTCCGATTCAAAAGGGGAAGATCATTGATCTATGCACGGGAAACGGAATTGTTCCGCTGCTTCTCAGCACCCGGTCAAAAGCTGAAATCACCGGGGTTGAAATTCAAGAAAGATTGTACGATATGGCATTGCGGAGCGTGGAATATAACAATCTGCAACACCAGATTCATCTCATCAGGGATGACTTAAAGAATATGCCGCAGGTGCTCGGATACAATAAAGCGGATGTTGTCACATGCAATCCGCCATATTTTAAGACGCCGCAAAAAACAGAGCAAAATCTCAATGAACACCTGGCGATTGCCAGGCATGAAATTTACTGCACTCTCGAAGATGTGGTCCGCGTCAGCAGCAAGCTTTTAAAACAAGGCGGAAAGCTTGCTCTTGTCCATAGACCGGGAAGGCTGCTTGAGATTTTTGAACTGATGAAGGCGTATCAAATAGAACCGAAACGCGTGCAATTCGTTTATCCGAAACAGGGGAGAGAGGCCAACACCATTCTAGTCGAAGGAATAAAGGACGGCCGCCCTGATCTGAAGATTTTGCCTCCGCTTTTTGTATATGATGAAGATGATCAATATACGGGCGAGATAAGGAAGATTTTATATGGAGACAAATAATCACTATTTTTATGTGCTGTCATGCCGGGATGGCAGCTTGTATGCGGGATACACGAACAATATTGAAAAGCGTTTGAAAACCCATAATGATGGAAAAGGCGCAAAATATACAAGAGCGCGGCTCCCTGTAAAGCTTTACTATGCAGAACGCTTTTCAACAAAAAGAGAAGCCATGCAAGCGGAATATTATTTTAAAAAATTATCAAGAAAAAGCAAAGAAATATATATAGAAGAAAAGCGAAAGGCGGAGGCACATGATCAATCGTCAAAAGAGCTTTGATCAAAAATCAGACATGGGGATCTTATACCTCGTTCCCACACCGATAGGCAATTTGGAGGATATGACATTCAGGGCCGTTGAAACGTTGAAAGCAGTTGACGTCATCGCTGCGGAGGATACCAGGCAAACGAAGAAATTATGCCATGTGTACCAAATCGAAACACAGCTCGTCAGCTATCATGAACATAATAAAGAAAGCAGCGGGCATAAAATCTTGGAATGGCTCAAGGAAGGGAAAAATATCGCATTGGTGAGCGATGCCGGGATGCCGACCATATCGGATCCGGGGGCCGAAATCGTCCGTGATTTTACGGATATCGGCGGTTATGTCGTGCCGCTTCCCGGTGCGAATGCAGCTTTAACCGCACTGATCGCTTCGGGTCTTCCGCCTCAGCCCTTTTTCTTCTTCGGTTTTTTGGATCGGAACAAGCGGGAGCGGAAGAAGCAGCTTGAGCAATTAAAAAACAGACAGGAAACAATTGTTTTTTATGAATCGCCACATCGGCTGAAGGAGACGCTGTCCGCGATTTATGACGTGTTTGGTAACCGCCGGGTCGCGTTAACTAGAGAGCTGACCAAAAAGTTTGAGGAATTTATTAGAGGGACGATGGAAGAAGTCCTGGCATGGACGGATGAGGAACAGGTGCGCGGAGAATTTTGCCTTGTTGTTGAAGGCTGCGGAGAAGAAGCGCCAGAAGAAGCAGCTTGGTGGGAAAACTTTTCAGAAAAAGAACATGTTGAACATTATATCAGCAAAGGGCTTCAATCAAAGGAAGCCATAAAAAAAACCGCCGTTGACCGCGGAGTCCCAAAACGAAAAATATATGACGCTTATCATATCCAAAACTGAAGAAAACCGCTCTTGCTTTCGCAAGAACGGTTTTTGTATAATCAAATTAATTTTTTAGAGATTGAAGCTGAGCTTGAATTTCGTTGATGATTTGTTCAGCGCCTTCTGGGCTGAGAACAAGTTTACCGCCAGCAAGTTTCAGGTTATCATCAGAAACCTCACCTGTTACTTGGCAAGTCATGTTTGGTTTATATTTTTTCAAGATGATTTTTTCGTCATCCACATAGATTTCAAGAGCGTCTTTTTCCGCGATTCCAAGTGTACGGCGAAGTTCAATCGGAATCACCACGCGTCCTAGCTCATCAACTTTACGTACGATACCTGTAGATTTCATATTCATTCTCCTCCCGAAAGATTCTTATTTTAATAGGTGTTATAATCTTCGTCATTATTCGACAAAATCCTTACAGTCCTAGCATAACAAGGTTTCCAATAAACGTCAATCATTTTCTTTTCTATTGTTTGTAAAAATTAGCTCTTATAGTCAAAAAACCTTGAGAGAACTGATTAAATAAGGGATTTGAAGATGATAAAACCAATCGATAATCCTAAAAAAAGCCCTTAAATCAAGACTTTCGAACTAAGGTTTTTCCTCATATCGATTATATACGACATTATTCGACAATGAAAGCATTTTTTTGTCGAAGTTTTATATTTATTTCCTAAAAAAAATTGGAATCGACTATATTCCTTGTTTATCGACATGTATATTTTCTTGAACTTGAAGGCTAAGATGGTATCATATAAAGAGGGATTAAGTAATGAAGATATTTGAATGAAGACATTTGCCGCTCTCGTCCTTTGGGCGGGAGTTTTTTGACATTTTAATTGGGAGGTTCCATCATGCCGCAAGAAAAAAATACGTTTTACATTACAACACCGATCTACTATCCAAGTGGAAAATTACATATTGGGCACGCCTACACAACCGTTGCCGGTGATGCCATGGCCCGCTATAAAAGGCTTAGAGGCTACGATGTCAGATACTTAACAGGAACAGATGAGCACGGCCAGAAAATCCAGCAAAAGGCCGAAGAGGAAAATATCGCACCGCAGGAATTGGTGGATCGTGCGGCAAAGGAAATTCAGCAGCTTTGGAAAAAGCTTGATATTTCCAATGATGATTTTATTCGGACGACTCAAGACCGCCATAAGACCGTCATCGAAAAGGTTTTTCAAAAACTGCTCGACAACGGAGATATTTATCTTGACGAATATGAAGGCTGGTACAGCATTCCTGATGAAACATTTTACACGGAAACTCAGCTGGTTGATGTGGAGCGGAATGAAAAAGGGGAAGTCATCGGAGGGAAGAGTCCTGACAGCGGGCACCCTGTAGAGCTGATTAAAGAGGAGTCCTACTTCTTCCGCATGGGAAAATACGCAGACCGTCTGCTAGCTTTTTATGAAGAAAATCCTGAATTTATTCAGCCTGAATCCCGTAAAAACGAAATGATCAACAACTTTATTAAACCGGGCCTTGAGGATTTGGCCGTGTCCCGGACGACGTTTGACTGGGGCATCAAAGTGCCGGGCAATCCGAAGCATGTCGTTTATGTGTGGATTGATGCGCTCTTTAACTATATTACGGCACTCGGTTTTGATACGGACCACGATGAAAATTATCAAAAATACTGGCCTGCCGATGTCCACCTTGTCGGGAAAGAAATCGTCCGCTTTCATACCATCTACTGGCCGATTATGCTGATGGCATTGGACCTTCCATTACCTAAAAAGGTTTTTGCCCACGGATGGCTGTTGATGAAAGACGGGAAAATGTCCAAATCAAAAGGGAATGTCGTAGACCCGGTTACGTTAATCGACAGATACGGTCTTGACGCATTGCGCTATTACTTGCTTCGCGAAGTGCCGTTCGGATCTGACGGCGTCTTTACACCGGAAGGATTCGTAGAACGGATCAATTATGACCTGGCAAATGATTTAGGAAACCTTTTAAACAGAACGGTCGCCATGATCAATAAATACTTTGACGGGCAAATTCACTCTTATCAAGGTCCGGTAACAGATTTTGATGAATCACTATCATCGTTTGCGAAAGAAACGATACAAGCATATGAGCAGGCGATCGAAAACATGGAATTCTCTGTGGCGCTTTCTTCCCTGTGGCAGCTTGTCAGCAGAACGAATAAATATATCGATGAAACCGCACCATGGATTCTTGCAAAAGATAAAGAAAAAGAAAACGAACTTCAGTCCGTTATGTATCATTTGGCAGAATCGCTGCGCATCACGGCTGTATTGCTTCAGCCGTTCTTAACGCAAACGCCGGAAAAGATTTTTTCACAGCTTGGTATTTCCGATCCGGCATTAAAAACATGGGAAAGCATTGCCGGCTTCGGTCAGCTCACATCAGTGAAGGTTCAAAAAGGAGATCCGCTGTTCCCGCGGCTTGAGGCTGAAGAAGAAGTTGCATATATCAAATCAAAAATGCAGGGAAAAGCTCCAAAAGAAGAACCGAAAAAAGAAGAGGCTGCGCCTGAGCGTCTTCCCGAAATCACAATTGATGACTTTATGAGCATGGAGCTGAGAGTCGCTGAAGTCCTTCAGGCAGAACCGGTAAAGAAAGCTGATCGGCTGTTAAAACTGCAGCTTGATTTGGGCTTTGAAAAACGCCAGGTCGTATCGGGAATCGCAAAGCACTACAAGCCTGAAGAATTAGTTGGTAGAAAAGTCATTTGTGTAACCAACTTAAAACCGGTAAAACTAAGAGGGGAATTATCTCAAGGAATGATTTTAGCCGGTGAGGACAACGGAGTTCTGTCACTTGCAGCTGTAGACAGCTCATTAGCAAACGGAACACGAATCAAATAAATTTGACAAAAGGTGTTTCACGTGTAACATTTCGTCGAACACCTTTTGTTTTTATCTAAATTCAAATGAAAAGGGTGGCATTTCTGATGTTATTTGATACACATGCACATTTAAATGCGGAGCAGTTTAATGAGGATTTAGAAGATGTCATTGCCCGGGCAAAGGAAGCAAAAGTGGAGCATATCGTTGTCGTAGGTTTTGACCGTCCAACGATCAAACGGGCGATGGAACTGATTGAGACATATGATTTCATATATGCGGCAATCGGCTGGCATCCGGTTGATGCCATTGACATGACTGATGAGGATCTGCAATGGATTAAAGAGCTTTCCTCTCACGAAAAGGTTGTGGCAATTGGCGAAATGGGTCTTGACTACCATTGGGACAAATCACCGAAGGACATTCAAAAAGAAGTGTTTAGAAAGCAAATTGCTTTGGCGAAGGAAGTCAAGCTTCCGATCGTCATACACAACCGCGATGCGACAGAAGACGTTGTCACGATTTTGCGTGAAGAAGGAGCGGAAGAAGTCGGCGGTATTATGCATTGTTTTACAGGCAGCGCAGAAGTGGCGAAAGAATGCATAAATATGAATTTCTACCTATCTTTTGGCGGTCCGGTTACCTTCAAAAATGCAAAAAAACCGAAAGAAGTCGTCAAACAAATACCAAATGACCGTCTTCTGATTGAGACTGACTGCCCGTATTTAACGCCCCATCCTTTTAGGGGAAAGCGGAATGAACCGGGCTATGTCAAACTGGTTGCAGAACAGATCGCGGAATTAAAAGGGATGACTTACGAAGAAGTGGCTGCCATTACTTCTGAAAACGCAAAAAAACTTTTCGGCATCAGCTGACAGTATTTGATGTCAATCTTTGCACAAGCTTGTCTTTTCGGGAGCCGATTCTAAGAAGTTCTACATGTCTGTTTACACTCATAGGATATCTTTGTCGACAAGTCTTTCTTTCTTTTATGAGGTTGTATTTCCATAATAAAAGTAATGGCGGGCTTGCGGAGGTAAATAGAGAGGAGGGTTGACAGGCTTGTAGATACTCTATATAATCTCCCCGAGGAGAAGGAGGCGTTTTTCATCATACAAAAAATGAAAAAGCTGTTTTCCGTAAAGCTTAGCAAAAGCAGAGGAGTTCTCATTGTTGCCGGGCTGCTGGTGGCAGGGAGCGGAACTGCATACGGAGCAAACGAGCTCACGAAACAACCGGTCTCGATTTCGATAAACGGGAAAAAGCAGAGTGTCCGCACGCATGCTAAAACGGTGGGTGAGCTGATGAAAGGCTTAAACATCAAGACGAGGAAAGAGGATCACATTTCTCCCGCTGAAGATACAAAAATAACAAGCAACATGAATGTTGAGTACATTGCTGCCAAACCGGTCCATTTGGCGATGGACGGAGAGGAAAAGCAAGTATGGACGACAGCGGGTACGGTCGGCAAACTTTTGAAAGAATTGAATCTCGAGTTGGCGGAACATGATCAAATTGAACCCTCAGTTGATAAAGAGATAAAAAAAGACATGAAGCTGACTTTGCAAAGAGCTTTTAAAGTGACTGTAAAGGATGCCGGCAAAAATAAAGACATATGGACAACTTCGACTACGGTCGCTGACTTTTTAAAACACCATAAGATCAGCATAAAGGGCGATGATGAAGTCAAGCCTGCGCTGGATGAAACACTGACGAAAGATCAGGCGAACATTCACATTACTCGCATCAAAAAAGTCACCGATGTAGTGGAAGAGAACATTCCTTTTGACGTGAAGAAGAAAGAGGATGCATCTTTGGAAAAAGGCACGGAAAAGGTCGTTCAAGACGGCAAAGAAGGCAAGCTTAAAAAGCACTATGCCGTTATTAAGAAAAACGGCAAAGAAGTTTCCAGGGAATTGATTAAAGAGGAAACAGCGGCTGAAAGCAAAGCCAAAATCATCGCCGTCGGCACAAAACGAAAAACGGTAGCTCAAATAAGCACAAATGTATCGCGCGGCAATGAAGCTTCCGGAAAAGAGTTCTATGTGACTTCAACAGCATATACGGCAAGCTGCAGCGGCTGCTCAGGACACACGGCGACCGGTGTGAATTTAAAAAACAACCCGGGCTCCAAGGTCATTGCGGTTGATCCAAGCTTCATTCCATTGGGCACGAAAGTCCATGTAGAAGGATACGGATATGCGGTTGCGGCTGATACAGGCTCCGCAATTAAAGGCCGCAAAATCGATGTGTTTTTCCCGAGCAAGTCTGCGGCTTACCGCTGGGGAAACAAAAGAGTTAAAATCAAGGTTCTCAACTAAATCAGCATTTATTTTATTTTGATCGTAAGCAGAGGGATTTTGCGCCCTCTGTTTTTTTGGTTATAATAGATCCATCTTGTTTTCTAATTACTTAGACGGTTTTGTTACAAAAAGGTTTCAATATTTTTAAAAATGTAATAAAAGGTTTTTCAGCATGCGGAGGAAGAAATGAAAATTAAGGAAATCATCGTTGTCGAAGGACGTGACGATACAGCAAAAATCAAGTCTGCCGTTGACGCGGATACAATTGAAACGAACGGCTCCGCCATCGGGGAAGATGTGATTAAACAAATTCAGCTGGCTCAAAAAACGCGCGGGGTCATCATTTTAACAGACCCCGATTATCCGGGTGAAAAAATCAGAAAAACTATTGCCGAAAAGGTGCCCGGCTGTAAGCATGCATTTTTGCCCAAGCATTTGGCAAAGCCTAAAAACAAGCGAGGAATCGGTGTTGAGCATGCATCGCCTGAAAGCATCAGAGCCTGCCTGAAGACCGTTCAGGAGGAAATGGAAGCGACGGAAGCGGAAATTGAAACGCGTGATCTTATCGAAGCCGGCCTGATCGGAGGCCCCCTTGCCAAACAAAGGCGGGAACGGCTCGGCGAGATTTTAAATATTGGGTATACAAATGGAAAGCAGCTTCAAAAGCGTCTGCAGATGTTTCAAATTAAAAAAAGCGATTATTTAAGCGCTCTGGATGCTGTGCTGCGGGAGGAAAACAATGAATAAAGATATAGCCACCCCCAAAAGGACAAAAGAAATCCTCAATAAATACGGATTTTCTTTTAAAAAAAGCTTGGGGCAGAACTTTCTAATTGATACAAATATATTGGACAGAATCGTTGACCATGCCGAAGTGACGGAACGCACGGGCGTGATCGAAATCGGTCCTGGAATCGGCGCTTTAACCGAGCAGCTGGCAAAACGCGCCAAGAAAGTGGTGGCCTTTGAAATTGACCAAAGGCTTCTGCCGATTTTGGAGGATACATTATCCCCTTACGACAATGTGACTGTGATTCATCAAGATGTTCTGAAAGCCGATATTAAAGCTGTGATGGATGAGCAGTTTCAAGGTTGTGACGAGGTCATGGTTGTCGCCAACTTGCCGTATTATGTGACGACTCCTATTATTATGAAGCTTCTGGAGGAACATCTGCCGCTTAAAGGCATTGTCGTCATGCTGCAAAAAGAAGTGGCAGACCGCATGGCTGCAAAGCCTTCATCAAAAGAATACGGCTCTCTTTCCATCGCCGTTCAATTTTATACTGAGGCGAAAACGGTCATGGTTGTACCGAAAACGGTTTTCGTTCCCCAGCCAAACGTTGACTCCGCCGTCATCAGGCTGACGCTGCGAGAAGCCCCGGCTGTCACAGTTAAAGATGAGGCCTTTTTCTTTCAGGTTGTCAAGGCGAGCTTCGCCCAGCGCCGCAAAACGCTTTTGAATAATCTCGTCAATAATTTGGCGACTGGAAAAGAGAAGAAAGCTGAGATTGAAAAAGCGCTGCAAGATTCACAAATCGACGGAAAGAGACGCGGCGAATCGCTCAGCATCGAAGAATTCGCCGTGCTTTCCGACCATCTGGCAAAAGCCTTTCTGTAAGGAAGGGCTTTTTTTGCGTTGGGCCGAGAGTGTAGCGGAAACGATAGGGCTTGCTCCCCGTTCACCACTTGAACTGCAGGTACATAGGCTAAAGAAGCACCTTTATTTTTTGCTGTATTCCGGCCGGCATTTGAGATTTTTATCAAAGATGGGGCTTAGTCTATGTGTGGAGTGAAAAGCATGCAGTTTAAAATAGGCGATATGGTGGTCAGAAAATCTTATCGAAGAGATATATTATTTCGAATTATACGAATTGATCAATCGGCAAAGGGAGAACCGATAGCTGTTTTGCACGGTGATGAAGTCAGGTTAATCGCTGACGCGCACCTGGCGGATCTGGAGATTGTCCGCGAGGCTGAGCGTCTGATGAGAAAACGGGAAGAAGAAACAAAAATGAAGGAATCCCTTGATTTGCTCCGTCAGGATTATAAGCTTCTTCGCGAAAAACACGAATACCGTGCAACAAATCAATACAACAACCAAAAGCAGTATTTTCATATGCCGGGAAGGGTACTTCATTTAGACGGGGATTCAGCTTATTTGAAAAAGTGTCTCGCATTGTATGAAAAGATCGGTGTTCCTGTGTACGGCATCCATTGCTATGAAAAGAAAATGTCCGCCGTCATTGAGGAGCTTATTGACGAATATCGGCCCGATTTATTAGTCATCACAGGGCATGATGCATATTCGAAGCAGAAAGGGGGCATCGATGACTTGGATGCCTACAGACATTCCAAAGATTTTATTGAAACTGTTCAAAAAGCAAGAAAAAAAATTCCTCATCTCGATCAGCTCGTGATTTTTGCCGGAGCGTGCCAGTCTCATTTTGAGTCATTAATCAGAGCAGGGGCGAACTTTGCAAGCTCTCCGTCAAGGGTTAACATTCATGCGCTTGATCCGGTCTATATCGTTGCAAAAATCAGCTTTACTCCTTTTATGGACCGAATTAACGTCTGGGAAGTACTGAGAAACACCCTGACGAGGGAGAAAGGGCTCGGAGGGATTGAAACCCGGGGTGTTTTACGAATTGGAATGCCGTATAAAACGAATGCTAATCAGTAAACCCGCCCGTTTTTCGGCGGGTTTTTGTCAGGTTTTCGCCATATTTTTAAAAAACATACATAATGAAGCGAAAAATGAGGAAAATAAGGGAAAGTCGACGTGCAATTTGTCACAATTATTTTATTGACAATCGCTTATAAACGTTGATATAATTTAAATTTTATTTGACAAAAATGGGCGGTTGTTGTATACTGAATGTAGTGAGGTGGATGCAATGGCGAAAACGTTGTCCGATATTAAAAGATCGCTTGATGGACATTTAGGAAAAAGGCTTACGTTAAAAGCAAACGGAGGCCGCCGAAAAACGATTGAGCGTTCGGGCATTTTAGCTGAGACGTACCCTTCTGTTTTTGTGATACAACTAGATCAAGACGAGAATTCGTTCGAAAGAGTTTCATACAGTTATGCAGATATTCTTACTGAGACGGTTGAGTTAAGGTTTTCCGATGACAAAACGAGCTCAGTAGCACTTTAATTAGCAGTAGACGTCATGTTTACTGCTTTTTGTTTATCCATAATTTCTCGGGAAAGATCTGCAGGCGATCAAGAAAAGCTATAAATGTCACCCGTTTTATGATGAGTTCTGGCACATGGTATGATACTTGAAAGGGGCTGTTTCGCATGGGCAGACGTCGAAGCATCATGTCAGAAGAATTCAAATATGAATTGGCAAAAGATCTTGGGTTTTACGATACTGTCAAGAATGAAGGCTGGGGAGCGATTCGGGCCAGAGACGCCGGAAACATGGTGAAGCGGGCCATTGAATTAGCCGAACAGCATATGGCTCAAAATCAACAGAACCAGTAAAACGGTGACAAACGGAGGACGCTGCTGTCCTCCGTTTTTTGTTTAAAGAATCGGGCGGAGCGCATCCGGTAAGACGAGTCCTTTTGCCGCAGTACATGCATTTGTACGACCTGTACTTCAAAATATGTTACAATGTGGATACTTATGTTTAGATGGAGAAGTAGGTGAAAAAGGATTGCGTATTTTAGAGAAGGCGACGGCTAAAATCAATTTGTCTCTTGACGTCCGCGGCAAACGTCCTGACGGATACCATGAAGTTGAGATGGTTATGACGACGATTGATCTGGCGGATAGGGTTGAGTTAACGGAGCTGGCAGAAGATAAAATAACGGTTTCTTCCCATAACCGCTTTGTTCCGGATGACCAGCGGAATCTTGCTTATCAGGCTGCAATGCTGATGAAGAAACGGTACGGCATTAAAAAAGGCGTTTCCATTTTGATTACGAAGGTCATTCCGGTAGCTGCGGGACTGGCGGGGGGAAGCAGCGACGCCGCCGCAGTCCTCAGAGGCTTGAACCGCCTGTGGGATATGAAGCTTTCTGTAAATGAGCTTGCAGAGCTTGGCGCGGAGATCGGATCGGATGTCTCGTTTTGCGTTCACGGCGGAACGGCACTTGCAACAGGCAGAGGAGAAAAAATCCGCCACATTGAGACTCCTCCGCATTGCTGGGTCGTGCTTGCGAAACCGACGATCGGCGTATCGACCGCAGAGGTATACAGGCAGCTGAAGATCGACAGTGTTGAACATCCGGATGTACAGGGGATGATTTCCGCCATCGAAGAGAAAAATTTTCACAAGATGTGTGACAAGCTTGGAAATGTTCTCGAATCTGTTACATTAAACATGCATCCTGAAGTTGCGGTGATTAAAAATCAGATGAAGCGCTTTGGCGCGGATGCGGTATTAATGAGCGGAAGCGGTCCGACGGTGTTTGGGCTTGTCCAATATGAATCAAAAGTGCAAAGAATATATAACGGGTTAAGAGGGTTTTGCGATCAGGTATATGCAGTCCGGATGATCGGGGAACAAAATGACCTTGATTAAATCCGTATGTTAAGTTATATTATTTTTAAAAATATTCGGATTTTGGAGGTAAGTGCATGAAGTTTCGTCGAAGCGGCAGATTGGTGGATCTGACGAATTATTTGCTGACCCATCCGCATGTCTTAGTGCCATTAACCTTCTTTTCAGAACGGTATCAATCTGCTAAATCATCAATTAGTGAAGATTTAACCATCATTAAGCAGACCTTCGAGCAGCAGGGAATTGGAACGCTTCAGACGGTTCCCGGGGCAGCTGGGGGCGTTAAATATATTCCAAAGGTAAAACTTGGTGAGGCAGAGGAATTTATTAATGAACTCGGGGACTCATTGATTGATTCGGAACGTATTTTGCCCGGAGGCTACTTATATTTAACGGATATTCTCGGGAAACCGTCCGTGCTGACAAAGGCCGGGAAGATTTTCGCTTCCGCCTTTTCAGACAGGGAAATCGATGTCGTCATGACTGTGGCAACGAAAGGAATTCCTCTGGCATATGCGGTGGCCAGTTATTTGGACGTGCCCACAGTTGTCGTCAGAAAGGATAATAAGGTCACTGAAGGGTCAACGGTCAGCATTAATTATGTATCAGGTTCATCCAATCGCATACAGACAATGTCGCTTGCAAAACGCAGTTTAAAGACGGGATCACACGTTTTAATTATTGACGACTTTATGAAAGCGGGCGGAACGATCAATGGTATGATCAATTTGCTGGATGAATTCAATGCACATGTCGCCGGAATCGGCGTCCTTGTTGAAGCCCAGGGCGTGAAGGAGCGGCTGGTCGATGAGTATATGTCGCTTCTCACCCTTTCGGAAATTGATATGAAGGAAAAGAAGGTCAATATTCAAAACGGAAATTTTCAGCGGTTTTTTAAAGACAATGAATAAAGAATGGGGGAGTTTGAGATGACAAAGGTTGTGCAGACAAAAGAAGCGCCGGAAGCGATCGGACCATATACGCAGGGGATTATCGTAAATAACATGTTTTACAGCTCAGGACAAATCCCTTTAACTCCGGCCGGTGAAATGGTAAAAGGGGATATTACGGAACAGACGCATCAGGTTTTCCGCAATTTAAAAGCTGTCCTCAAGGAAGCGGGCGCTTCACTGGAAACCGTCGTCAAAGCGACTGTGTTTTTGGCTGACATGAATCAATTTGCAGAAGTTAACGAGGTCTATGGCCAGTATTTTCATGAGCATAAACCGGCGCGTTCCTGTGTGGAGGTTGCGCGGCTGCCAAAAGACGCGCTCGTTGAAATAGAAGTCATCGCCCTTGTGAAATAGTTGAATTTTTAAAAAGGTGGTTTTGGTTAGCAAAATCATCTTTTTTTGTTGGATTTTTGACAATTCAGTGTGTTTTTATCCCAATATTACAAAAATATTTTTAATTATGCAGGAAAACAAAAAAAGCCGTTGAATAATTACACTAATGTTTTTATATTGGGAAAAGGTGGTGAACTACTGTGGAAGTTACCGACGTAAGATTACGCCGCGTGAATACCGATGGTCGCATGAGAGCGATTGCATCCATCACGCTGGATCACGAATTTGTAGTGCATGACATTCGTGTAATTGATGGAAACAATGGTCTTTTCGTTGCGATGCCAAGTAAGCGTACACCTGATGGAGAATTTCGTGATATCGCTCATCCAATCAACTCAAGCACCCGCGGAAAAATTCAGGACGCGGTGTTAAATGAATATCATCGTTTGGGTGAAGTTGAGGAAATAGAATATGAAGAAGCTGGAGCTTCTTAAAAAAAAGAGGGCTTATGGAAGCCCTTTTTATTTTGCGGAAAAAATGATGAAATGAATAAAATGACAATATATGGTTGTTTTCTGCATATATCAGTAAATGGGTAAAAAGAACAAAGTGAGGGCCGGTATTCGCAGAGCACCGTTCTATCGGCGGATTTGTGTCCCATGGCCGGGATTCCCGCTTCAGGATGGAATTCCAGATGCAAGCTTGACATCCAAAAATTGCTTATTCTGTTTGCTGATTTCTCTTTTGGGCTTGCTTGAAATCAACTCATATTTAGGATATATTTTTCTATGGATAAAAGGGATAATGGAGGCCAATAAATGGATAAGCGGTTTGCAGTTGTTTTAGCAGCTGGTCAAGGAACGAGAATGAAATCAAAGTTATATAAAGTTCTTCATCCTGTTTGCGGAAAGCCGATGGTCGAGCATGTCGTCGATGAAGCTCTTAAGCTATCATTGACCAAACTTGTCACAATTGTCGGACATGGTGCGGAAGATGTCAAGAAGCAGCTGGGGAAAAAGAGCGAGTACGCTCTTCAGGCTGAACAGCTCGGTACGGCGCACGCTGTTAAGCAAGCCAAATCGATTCTTGCTGATGAAAAAGGAACGACGATCGTGATATGCGGGGATACACCGCTGTTAACGGCCGAGACGATGGAAGCCATGCTCCGGGAGCATCAGGAAAAAGGGGCAAAGGTTACAATTTTAACGGCGGTTGCAGAGGACCCGACAGGCTACGGGCGGATTATCCGTAATGAAAACGGCGACGTTGCGAAGATTGTCGAGCATAAAGATGCGACAGATGAGGAACGGCTTGTCAAAGAAATCAACACTGGGACTTACTGTTTTGATAATGAAGCTCTTTTCAGGACGATCGAGCAGGTGTCAAATGATAATGTCCAAGGGGAATACTATCTTCCGGATGTTATTGAAATCTTGAAAAATCAAGGTGAAACTGTTGCCGCTTATCAGACTGATAACTTCCAAGAAACGCTCGGCGTCAACGACAGAGTCGCTCTTTCTCAAGCAGAAAGATACATGAAGCGGCGCATCAACAAGCGACATATGCAAAATGGCGTCAGCTTAATCGATCCTGATCATACGTATATTTCACCTGAAGCTGTCATCGGCCGTGATACCGTCATCTATCCCGGAACTGTGATCAAAGGACGGGTGGTTATCGGCGAGGACACGGTTATCGGACAAAACAGCGAGCTGGAAAACAGCACGATCGGAAGCCGGACGGTCATTAAACAATCTGTGATCGTCGACAGCGAGATCGGCGATGATGTCACGATCGGTCCGTTTGCTCATATCAGACCCGACTCGAAAATCGGCAATCAAGTCAGAATCGGCAATTTTGTCGAAGTGAAGAAAGCGCAATTCGGTGATCGCAGCAAAGCCTCTCATTTAAGCTACATAGGGGATGCGGAAATTGGGACGGATGTCAATCTTGGCTGTGGTTCGATTACCGTTAATTATGATGGAAAAAATAAATTTATGACCAAAGTTGAAGACGGTGCTTTTGTCGGCTGCAACTCAAATTTGATCGCTCCAGTTACAATCGGCAAGGGAGCCTACGTAGCTGCGGGGTCAACAATAACGGACGATGTACCCGGCCAGGCTTTGTCTATTGCCAGAGCAAGACAGGTTAATAAGGAAGACTACGCTAAGAATAAGCACAAAAAATAATCCTAAATCGGAGGTTTACCATGTCTAATCAATATGAAGACGACAATTTGAAGATTTTTTCTTTAAACTCAAATCCGGTTCTTGCGGCCGAAATCGCAGAGATCGTCGGAGTAGAGCTGGGAAAGTGTTCTGTTAAACGTTTTAGCGACGGAGAAGTCCAAATCAATATCGAGGAAAGCATCCGCGGCTGTGACTGTTATGTCATTCAATCGACAAGCGCTCCGGTCAACGAGCATATCATGGAGCTTTTAATCATGGTTGATGCATTGAAACGCGCGTCTGCTAAAACGATTAACATTGTAATGCCTTATTACGGGTATGCCCGTCAGGACAGAAAAGCGCGCGCACGTGAGCCGATCACAGCTAAGCTGGTGGCGAACTTGCTCGAAACAGCCGGTGCCACCCGGGTGATTGCTCTTGACTTGCATGCGCCGCAAATTCAAGGCTTCTTTGATATACCGATTGATCATTTAATGGGTGTTCCGATTTTAGGAAGTTATTTTGAAGAGAAAAATTTAAAGGATATTGTTATCGTGTCTCCTGACCATGGCGGGGTGACTCGGGCGCGCAAGCTGGCCGACCGTCTGAAAGCGCCGATAGCGATTATTGATAAACGCCGTCCGAAGCCGAATGTGGCGGAAGTCATGAATATTATCGGACATATAGAAGGAAAAACAGCCATTTTAATCGATGACATCATCGATACGGCAGGAACGATTACGCTGGCGGCAAATGCGCTTGTCGAAAGCGGCGCCTCTGAAGTATATGCCTGCTGTACGCATCCAGTACTTTCCGGTCCGGCAATCGAAAGAATCAAAAATTCCAAGATTAAAGAGCTTGTTGTGACAAACAGCATCGAGCTTCCGGAAGAAAAGAAAATCGAAAAGTTCAAACAGCTTTCCGTAGCGCCGCTATTGGCGGAAGCGATTATTCGCGTTCATGAAAAACAATCTGTCAGCTTCCTGTTCGATTGATTTGCTCATTTTGGTTTAAAGTTTTGTCGTTATGGGTATGGTTTTAGAAAAAACCAATCTTACGATAGGATGGTGCTGAATATGGCAACTTTAAAAGCGGAAGAAAGAACAGGCTCCAGGCGTTCTTCTTTAAGGAGCATCCGGTCGGCCGGATTTGTGCCGGGTGTTGTATACGGGAAACATATAGGAAACAAGTCTGTTTCACTTGACAGTACCAAGCTTTTAAAAATTTTGCGTGACGAGGGAAAGAACACGATCATCAATCTGGATATAAACGGTGAACAGCATTCGGTCATGGTGGCTGAGATTCAGACGGACCCATTGAAAGATTCGATTGTACATGCTGATTTCAAAGTGGTTGATATGGAAGCGGAAATGGAAGCGGCCGTTCCCGTGAATCTGACGGGAGAAGCAGAGGGCGTCAAGCAGGGAGGCGTTCTCCAGCAGCCGCTTTACGAACTGTCGGTTACAGCCAAGCCGAAGAACATTCCTCAGGCCATTGAAGCCGATATTTCGCAGTTAGAAATCCATGGTGTGTTAACCGTCGGCGACATCAAACCGACGGGGGATTATTCATTTAACCATGAACCGGATGAAGTCGTCGCATCCATCGTCCCTCCTCAAAAGCAAGAGGAAACAGAAGCCGAATCAGCAGCTCAAGAAGTTGAGGAACCAGAAGAAAGCAATGCAGAGGGAAAAAATGAATAAATACGTAAGGCGTAATCCTCCCGCGGTTACGTCTTTTGTGCTAGAATGAGGAAATTAGGACGCTCCCCCTCATACTGGATGAGGCAGGGTTTTGATTAAGGGAGGATGTAGAATGCTTGTGTTTGCAGGATTGGGCAATCCGGGAAAAACATATGAGAAAACGAGGCACAACGTCGGTTTCATGACGATTGACGAGCTTTCAAAAGAATGGAATATTGCCCTTGATAAAACAAAATTTAACGGACAATATGGAATAGGATTTGTTTCCGGCAGAAAGGTTCTACTTGTTAAGCCGCTTACATATATGAACTTATCGGGAGAATGTTTGAGGCCGCTTTTGGATTATTACGAGATCCCGATTGAAAATCTGAAAGTGATTTATGATGATTTGGATCTTCCTGCCGGAAAAATCCGTCTCAGGGTTAAGGGAAGCGCAGGAGGGCACAATGGGATTAAATCAATGATTCAGCATCTCGGGACATCTGATTTTCACAGGATCAGGATCGGAATCGGCCGTCCTGTAAACGGTATGAAAATCGTCGATTATGTACTTGGTGCTTTTACGGCTGACGAGGAGCCGGCGATACAGGAAGCTGTTCAAAAAACGGTAAAAGCCTGTGAAGCTTCTTTGGAAAAACCTTTTTTAGAAGTAATGAATGAATTTAATGCAAAGGTATAATACGTATGGGAACGGATCATACTAGTCTTAAAAAGACTGGTTATTGGAGGTTCCCGTATGGCTTTGCATTATTACTGCCGCCATTGCGGCGTTAAAGTAGGAAGTCTTGACCATTCTTACGTACACAGTGAAAAATTGGGTTTTGACCACTTAACAAATGAGGAAAGAAACGATATGATTTCTTATAAAGATAATGGGGATTTACACGTGAAGACGATATGCGAAGATTGCCAGGAAGCGCTTGAACGGAATCCGGATTATCATCAATATCATTCGTTTATTCAATAAAAGCTTTGGTGTAGAGACTAGACCAAAGCATTTTTCTATTTGAGGAAGAGAGGAGGGGCTCATTTGAACAATATTCAATCCTATATTACGAAAAGCGACGATTTCAAATCCATCGTCAACGGTTTGAACGAAGGGCTGAAGGAACAGCTGCTTGCGGGGCTCTCCGGATCTGCCCGGTCCTTATTTACAGCCGCTCTTTCAAAAGAAACAAACCGGCCGGTATTTTTAATTACGCATAACCTTTATCAAGCTCAAAAAATTACAGACGATTTGACGGGGCTGATAAAAGATCAGCCTGTCCTTTTATATCCTGTTAATGAATTGATTTCATCCGAGATTGCTGTGGCAAGCCCTGAACTGCGTTCACAGAGGCTCGATGTTTTGAACAGGCTTGCGGCAGGAGAAACGCCGATTGTAGTGGCTCCGGCAGCCGCCGTCAGAAGAATGCTGCCCCCGGTGGAGGTATGGAAAAACAGCCAGATTCATTTGAAAACGGGACGGGATATCGATCCGGAAAAACTCCTTCAGACTCTCGTGCAAATTGGATATGAACGTACAGACATGGTTGCGGCTCCCGGTGAATTCAGCATTCGCGGGGGCATTATCGATGTTTATTCATTGACTGAAGACAATCCAATTCGTATTGAGCTGTTTGATACGGAGATCGATTCCATCCGCATTTTCAATTCAGATGACCAGCGTTCTTTGGAGTCGCGCGATGAAGTGACGATCGGTCCGGCAAAGGAGCTGATCGTGCGTGAAGAAGATCGGAAACGGGCGCTTGAACAAATGGATCAAGGTCTTGCCGCCAGCCTTAAAAAGCTGAAGCTCGATAAACAAAAGGAAATTCTCCATCAAAATATCGCGGAGGACAAAGAGCGGCTCACGGAAGGAAACATCAGCCAGGAGATGGTCAAATACCTTTCTTATTTTTATGAAAAGCCTGCTAGTTTGCTAGATTATTTTCCGAAACATACATTGCTCATTCTGGATGAAATCAGCCGCATCCATGAGATGGAAGAACAACTGCAAAAGGAAGAGGCCGAATGGATTACAAGTCTTCTTGAAGAAGGCAAAATTCTTCATGACATATCGATGTCATTTCCTTTTCATAGCCTCATATCAAAACAGTCTCGCCCGATTTTATACTATTCGCTGTTTTTACGGCATGTTCAGCATACAAGCCCGCAAAATATCGTGAATGTGTCGAGCAAGCAAATGCAAAACTTTCACGGTCAGATGAATGTGCTCAAAAATGAAATCGAACGGTTTAAAAAATCGAGATACACGACTGTTTTTCTTGGAGACAGCCCAGAGCGCGTCGAAAAACTCGCATCCGTTCTGTCGGATTATGAAATAGAAGCTGCTCAAGCGGATGAGAATACAGCGCTTGCCCAAGGCCAGATTTATATCATGGACGGCGGCCTCCAATCGGGATTTGAGCTTCCTCTGATGAAGCTTGCCGTCATCACTGAGGAAGAGCTCTTTAAAAAACGCGTGAAAAAACAGGCCCGTAAACAAAAACTGACGAATGCCGAGAGAATCAAAAGCTACTCTGAGCTCCAAGTCGGCGACTATGTCGTTCACGTCAACCATGGGATCGGAAAATATTTAGGTATTGAAACGCTTGAGATCAACGGAATCCACAAAGATTATTTAAACATTCATTACCAGGGAAGCGATAAGCTTTATGTGCCAGTCGATCAAATTGACCAGGTGCAAAAATATGTCGGTTCAGAAGGCAAGGAACCGAAGCTGTACAAACTGGGAGGAAGCGAATGGAAGCGCGTCAAGAAAAAGGTGGAATCGTCCGTTCAGGACATCGCCGATGACTTGATCAAGCTTTATGCGGAACGAGAGGCGAGCAAGGGATACGCGTTTTCTCCCGACCACGAAATGCAGCGCGAATTTGAAGCGGCTTTTCCTTATCAGGAGACAGAAGATCAGCTGAGATCGATCCAAGAAATTAAAAAAGATATGGAAAAAGAACGCCCGATGGACCGGCTGCTTTGCGGAGATGTCGGCTATGGAAAAACAGAGGTGGCCATAAGAGCGGCATTTAAAGCGATCGCCGACGGAAAACAGGTTGCTCTCCTCGTACCGACCACCATTTTGGCCCAGCAGCATTATGAAACGATTCAGGAGCGTTTTCAGGATTATCCGATCAACATTGGTCTGCTTAGCCGATTCCGGACGCGGAAAGAGGCGACGGAAACGATTAAAGGCCTGAAAAACGGTACAGTCGATATTGTCATCGGAACTCACAGGCTTTTATCAAAAGATGTCGTGTACAAAGATCTCGGACTGCTCATCATTGATGAAGAACAAAGGTTTGGTGTCACGCATAAAGAAAAAATTAAACGAATTAAAGCGAATGTCGATGTTTTGACTTTAACAGCGACTCCAATCCCGAGAACCCTTCATATGTCCATGCTCGGGGTCAGAGACTTATCAGTCATTGAAACGCCGCCGGAAAACCGTTTTCCAGTACAGACATATGTTGTCGAATACAATGGCGCTTTGGTGCGGGAAGCGATTGAGCGCGAACTTGCCAGAGGGGGCCAAGTATACTTTCTGTACAACCGCGTCGAGGACATTGAAAGAAAAGCCGAAGAAATTTCAATGCTCGTGCCTGATGCGAAGGTGGCGTATGCCCACGGAAAAATGACGGAAAATGAACTGGAATCTGTCATGCTTAACTTTTTAGAGGGAGAATCAGACGTTCTCGTCAGCACGACGATTATTGAAACAGGCGTTGATATTCCGAATGTCAATACGCTGATCGTCTATGATGCAGACAAGATGGGGCTTTCCCAGCTTTATCAGCTGAGAGGGCGCGTCGGCCGCTCCAACAGGGTTGCATATGCGTACTTTACGTATCGAAAAGACAAAGTTCTGACTGAGGTAGCGGAAAAAAGGCTTCAAGCCATTAAAGAATTCACGGAGCTTGGATCAGGCTTTAAAATTGCGATGCGCGATTTGACGATCCGCGGCGCCGGCAACCTGCTGGGCGCTCAGCAGCATGGCTTCATAGATTCCGTCGGTTTTGATTTATACTCGCAAATGCTGAAGGAAGCGATAGAGGCCCGAAAAGGAGACGCGCCGCAGGTCGAACGGTTTGAACCGGAAATCGATTTAGAGCTTGACGCGTATATTCCGCAAACATATGTGACGGACGGCAAGCAAAAAATAGATATGTATAAACGGTTCAGATCGGTTGCAACCATTGAAGAAAAAGATGAGCTTCAGGATGAAATGATCGACCGTTTTGGCGAATATCCGAAAGAGGTCGAATATTTATTTGCCATCGCGGAAATGAAAGTATATGCCATAAAAGAGCGCGTTGAGCTGATCAAACAGGATAAAGACGCCGTCAGACTGACGATCGATGAAAAGGCGAGCGCTGAAATCGACGGACAAAAGCTGTTTGAGCTTGGCAGCAAATACGGCAGGCAGATCGGCCTCGGGATGGAAGGCAAGAAATTAAAAATCTCGATTCAGATTAAAAACCGCAAGCCGGAAGAATGGCTCGCAACCTTGCTGGATATTCTGAAAGGCTTGGAAAACGTCAAAAAACAAACGATTGCTTCATCGTAAAAATTTGTTGCTTCTCGCGTATATTACATTTGATGTGACGGATACTAAAATCAATCAAGAGTGGAGAGTGTTAGGAAATGCACAGCTCTGTTTTATCCACCAGATATATCATCAAATGAAAGAGAGGCAGCACAGATGAAAGCAACTGGTATCGTACGTCGAATTGATGATTTAGGACGGGTCGTGATCCCTAAGGAAATACGGAGGACATTGCGGATTCGCGAGGGAGACCCGCTGGAAATATTCGTTGACCGCGATGGCGAGGTTATTTTAAAAAAGTATTCTCCCATCAGCGAGCTTGGCGATTTTGCAAAGGAATATGCAGACGCCCTTTATGACAGCATGGGCCATTCCGTCTTGATTTGTGACAGGGATGTGTATATTGCCGTATCAGGAAGCTCTAAAAAAGACTATTTAAATAAGTCCATCAGTGACATGATCGAAAAAGTAATGGATCAGCGCAACTCTGTATTAGACGGTGATGCAAAAACGATTCAGCTGATTGACGGCATTGACGAAGAAGTCGCTTCCTATACGGTCGGACCGATTGTTGCGAACGGTGACCCGATCGGAGCCGTTGTGATTTTTTCAAAAGACCAGTCAATTGGAGAAGTGGAGCATAAGGCAGTTGAAACCGCCGCTGGTTTTTTGGCGCGCCAAATGGAACAATAGGTCTTATTCCTTTTATTTTGTCATTCCTGTTCACCCGGGCAGGAATGGCGAAACTTGCTTTTGATATAAGTGTAAACGAGCTGGAACAGCACCCCTTTGGGCTGTTCTTTTTTTAGTTGCCTATGATGGAGGGGGCTGCGGCGCGGGATATGGTATAATAAGCACGTTTCGTTGTGTTTTTCCAAAGAAAAGCACATTGGAAGGAGCTTGCAGATGGGCTTTTTAAACGGCCAAAGCAGCCGGCTTTGGCAAGGCGCCTTTGTATTATCATTGGCGGGAATTTTATCTAAAATATTAAGCGCTGTATACAGAGTGCCTTTTCAAAATATAGTGGGAGACGTCGGCTTCTATATTTTTCAGCAAGTGTATCCCATGATAGGAATTTCGGTGATGCTAGTGACTTCAGGCTTTCCGGTCATCATTTCAAAGCTGCTGAATGATTTTGGGGCGGAAAGCCAAACCAAAATCATTCGTGTATCCATGCTGTTTATATCCGGTGTGGCTATCAGTTTTTTTCTCCTGCTGTTTGCAGGAGCGAAAGGCATTGCAGGATTGATGGGCGACCCGGGTTTAGCCGAAGTTATACGCGCCGCCTCTTATTCTTATTTGCTGATTCCGTTCGTATCAATATTCAGAGGTTATTTTCAAGGAAATGAGCTGATGATGCCGACGGCATTTTCTCAAATCGGTGAGCAGATGTTCCGGGTTGCCGCCATCCTCTGCTTTACATGGTGGCTCGTCAACAATGGCTATACTTTATATGATGCGGGGGCTGGCGCGGCCTTTGGATCTCTTGTCGGAGGCCTTACGGCGCTCTTCATTTTGGGGCTGTGTTGGATCAAGAGGGAAAGGAACCGTTCAAAAGGGCGGGCTGAGGCTGAGACGAAGACCATATTGAAACAGCTTTGCCTGTATACGGTCACCATCTGTGTCACCAGCCTCATGATGATACTTATTCAGCTTGTAGATGCCTTAAACTTATATTCCCTTCTGGCCGGTCAGGGGATGGACGAGATGGAGGCAAAACACACAAAAGGCGTATACGACAGGGGGCAGCCGCTGTTGCAATTGGGAACCGTTTTTGCAGCGGGCATTGCGACGGCTCTTGTCCCGTCCCTTACAAAGGCGAAGAAACAGCAGGAGATGACGGCTGTTCAAGAAAAAACACAATATTCATTGAAAATGAGCTTGGTCATCGGAATAGGAGCGGCGATGGGCCTGATTTGCATTTTGGAGCCGGTCAATGTCATGCTGTTTAAAAACAGTGAAGGAACGGCAGCCCTTCAAATTTTCAGCGTATCGATCTTTTTTGCGTCGCTTGCCATGACCATTACTGCCGTTTTGCAAGGATTTGGAGACACTGTTTATCCGGCCGTCGCCGTTTTAGCCGGCTTTTTCTTCAAGATTGTTCTGAATGTCGTGCTGATCCCTGTCCTCGGTATTGCCGGAGCGGCCTTGGCTACTGTGATATCGTTTGCCGCAGTCGCCGGTCTCAACCTTTTCCGTCTGAAAAGGACAGGTTTGATTCGTTTTTCGGATTGCAGAATCGGCGGCATGTTCATCTCCGCTTTGATCATGTCCGCCGTATTGATCATTTGGCTTTACACGTTTGAAGCGGTGATACCGCATGAAGGCAGATGGATCTCCGCAATTGAAAGCCTGACAGCCGTGTTCATCGGTGGAGCTGTCTTTTTATACAGCATCTTAAAGTGCCGCGTGTTTTCCGATAAAGAACTTGAGCTTGTGCCTTTTGGAAACAAGCTGATTACATTAAACAAGAAAGGGGCAGCCGAAAATGGCAGGTAAAATAACAGTTGTCGGCCTCGGGGCGGGCGATATGAACCAATTAACCCTCGGCGTATACAAGCGCCTCACCCAGGCTGAGGCGCTCTATGTCAGGACAAAAGATCATCCTTTAATAGAAGAGCTGAAGAACGAAATCCCATCGATGTATTTCTTTGATGAAGTGTATGAGAAACACGACGGATTTGAAGAGGTTTATGAAGAAATCGTTGAAACGCTTTTTCAAAAAGCGCAGGATCAGGACGTGCTTTACGCCGTGCCTGGGCATCCGTTTGTCGCTGAAAAAACCGTTCAGCTTTTGCTTGAGGGGCAAAGTCGTCATCAGGTTGAAGTCGCGGTGGAGGGAGGACACAGCTTTCTTGATGCGACATTCAATGCCTTGCAGATCGACCCGATCGAAGGATTTCAGTTTGTTGACGCCGTCCAATTTTCAGCGGATGAAATCGAGCTCAGCCATCATTTGATCATTAGCCAGGTTTATGACCAGATGACGGCTTCCGAAGTGAAGCTGACTTTAATGGAAAAGCTTCCCGACGATTATGAAATCGTTATTGTCACGGCAGCGGGAAGCAGCCTGGAAGAGACCAGAAGAGTGCCTCTTTATGAGCTGGACAGGAGCGTCGGCATCAACAATTTGACGAGCATCTATGTGCCGCCTGTCAAAGACGAAGCCCTCCTGCATCAGGAATTTTCGATGTTCCGCCGCGTCATTCGGGAACTGCGCGGGCCTGACGGCTGTCCTTGGGATCGGAAACAAACCCACCAGTCATTGAAAAAATACTTAATAGAAGAATGCTATGAAGTGCTCGAAGCCATCGATGAGGAGGACCCGGATCACCTGGTTGAAGAATTGGGAGATGTCATGCTGCAAGTCCTTCTCCATGCGCAGATCGGGGAAGATGACGGCTTCTTTACAATCGATGATGTCATAGCCGGAATCACCGGGAAAATGATCAGAAGGCATCCGCATGTCTTTGGAAACATCACTGTACGTGATGAGGCTGACGTCGTGAAAAACTGGGAAGATATTAAAAAGCAAGAAAAACAGACTGCCCAAAAGTCCCTTCTTGACGATATTCCCAAGCCGCTGCCTGCGCTTTCAAAAGCAAACCAGCTTCAGAAAAAAGCGGCTAAGACCGGGTTTGACTGGTCTGATGTAAAAGATATGTGGAACAAAGTCAATGAAGAAATGAAAGAATTTTCTTTCGAAGTTTCCGACGCCGAACCTCATGCTAAGAAAATCAAGGAAGAATTCGGCGACCTTTTATTTGCTCTCGTCAATGTCGGCAGATACTATAAAATAGAACCGGAAGAAGCGCTTGCGATGACGAACTCCAAGTTTTACAGAAGGTTCACCTACATTGAACAAGCGGCGAAGCGTTCCGGTAAAGACCTTGAAAGCATGACATTGGAAGAAATGGACGAACTTTGGAATGAAGCGAAAGAAATCGAAAGGAGCGATAGCCATGAGACTTGATAAATTTCTAAAAGTGTCAAGACTGATCAAAAGACGCACCTTGGCAAAAGAAGTGGCAGACCAAGGGAGAATCACGGTAAACGGCAACCAGGCGAAAGCGAGCACTGACATAAAAGCGGGAGACGAGCTTGAAGTGCGTTTCGGCCAAAAGCTCGTCACCGTCAGGGTCAATGAATTAAAAGATACGACGAAAAAAGAGGAAGCCGCAAATATGTACACCGTCCTGAAGGAAGAAAAGCTCGGAGGAGAATAGGCTTGTTCTAAAAAAATCCCCCCTCTCATACAATGCAGTAACGAATCTTAGCATGAGGATATGGGGGATGAATAGATGAGTTTATATTATGATCAGCACAACCCTTCCGGCGGGTCATCTGCTCCTGAGCATAATGTAATGATGAAGGGCCGCAAGCTGTTAGATATTTCAGGCGTCAAGCAGGTTGAGAGTTTTGACAATGAAGAATTTTTGCTGGAAACGGTGATGGGGATGCTTGCTGTCAGAGGCGAAAATTTGCAAATGAAAAATCTGGATGTTGAAAAAGGCGTTGTCTCCATTAAAGGCAGGGTGCTTGATCTCGTCTATTTGGATGAGCAGCAGGGGGAGAAAGCTAAAGGGTTTTTTAGCAAGTTGTTTAAATGACGCTGACGACGCAGTTCTACACGATGCTGGCCATGGCCGGAATGGGGGCATGGCTGGGCGCTTCCCTTGATACTTACACCCGTTTTGTCATTCGTTCGAACACGGCAAGATGGCTTTTGTTCATACACGACCTTTTGTTTTGGATGGTACAAGGCCTCCTTTTTTTCTACGTCCTCCTGAGCGTGAACGAAGGGGAGTTCCGAATTTATATTCTGTTGGCCGTGCTGCTCGGGTTTGCCGCTTATCAAAGCCTTTTTAAACGAATCTATCTCAAAATACTGGATTGGATGATTTCATTCTTTGTTTTGATCTGCCGAATATTCGGAAAAATGATGCGGATGATGGTGTTCCGCCCTATTGTGTGGACATTTTACGCCATTTTTGCGACGATTCTATTTACGATGAGAAATATATATGTTCTTTTTCGTTTTTTTGCGTTATCTTTATATAAGATCATAAAAATTGTCTGCTACCCGATCTATGTGTTGATGCGCCAATGCTTCAGACTTCTTCCCGCCCGTATCCGGCATGCGGTGAAGCGCTTTTTTCAAAAGGGAGCAGGATTTTTAAAAAAGGGAAAGAAACTATTCATAACGATCCAAACGAAATTTTTGAAAAAGTGAAGGGAGGCCGTCTGGAATTGAACGATTCTAGGAAACGAAATATTTCTCAAATACAGAATGAATATAAAGAACAGATGGAACGGAAACAGCAGTATCTGAAACGAAAAAGACGCGGTCTTTACAGACGGTTGACGGTATTTGGGGCGGTTGCGCTGCTGGCGGCGATCGTGTTTGCCGGCTCGCTTTGGTCACAGACTTCGGATATCAATGCGAAAGAAGAGAAAAAAGCGCAGCTTTTGAAACAATTGGATCAACTGGAAGCAAAAAAAGCGGATTTAAAGGATGAGATAGTCAAACTAAAAGACGAGGACTATGTTGCCGAGCTTGCCAGAAAGGATTATTACTTATCAAAGGATGGCGAAATCATCTTCAAGTTTGATGAGAAGAGCAAGTAGCCTTGTTGACACTTATTTTTTTCTTTATGTATAATTAAAGAAATGATCTTTTTTAAGTCTAAGGAGGAGCACTTTTTTTATGTCGATTGAAGTTGGCAGCAAGTTGCAAGGGAAAGTAACAGGTATTACAAATTTTGGAGCGTTTGTTGAATTGCCTGGAGGATCAACAGGTCTTGTTCATATCAGTGAAGTCGCCGATAATTACGTGAAGGACATTAATGATCACCTGAAGGTCGGAGACCAGGTAGAGGTTAAAGTCATCAATGTTGAAAAAGATGGAAAAATCGGCTTGTCCATCAAAAAGGCTGTAGACCGTCCTCAATCAAGACCAAGAAACGATTTCCGCTCTAAAGAAACGTTTGAACAGAAAATGAATAAGTTTTTAAAAGATAGTGAAGATCGCTTATCGTCTCTAAAACGCAACACGGAATCAAAACGTGGAGGGCGCGGAGCAAGAAGAGGTTAACTTGCTGCTTTCTATATATACGAAAGGCATTCGTCTTATCCCTACGGATGCCTTTTTTATTATTTATAAAAATTTTATTCAATTTTCTATTGACGGAGCGGACAAACCTTTGTATTATAGAACTTGTGCGTTAAACGAACAAACGAATAACATGGCGGTGTAGCTCAGCTGGCTAGAGCGTACGGTTCATACCCGTGAGGTCGGGGGTTCGATCCCCTCCGCCGCTACTTTTATGAAGGCCCGTTGGTCAAGTGGTTAAGACACCGCCCTTTCACGGCGGTAACACGGGTTCGAATCCCGTACGGGTCATAGTGAAAACCGGTTTCGATCAGAAACCGGTTTTTTGGTGCGGAAAAATAGCCGAATATGCAAAATAGCGAGAATGAACTCGACTTACCAAGAGAGATTGACGCTTTCTACAGAAACCGTCGAAGAGTTCTTTCAATTCGTTACCTTCTTTTGACAAAATCCTATTTCATCTTTCGTTATAATGGCAAGCAACGAATAAAACAGGTGGGAGATGAGAGCATGGAAAAAGCGGAAAGAAGAGTTAACAGCCCAATGGCGGGGCCTGTTGTTCAAAAAATGTATGCATGGTTTGGCAAAATGACAAAACTCATGATGCAGCACTTGTATTCGCTCTTTTTTTATAAAGGCCTTATCTACATGATCATCGGCTTTTTATTGGGACGGGCCTTCATTCTGTCAGAGGTGATTCCTTTTGCTCTTCCATTCTTCGGAGCGATGCTTTTAATTAAGAAGGACAAGGCCTTGATGGCGTGTCTGGCGCTGCTTGCGGGAGCTGTAAGCATATCCCCGCAGCATTCGTTATTTGTTCTCGCAGCGCTTGTCGCATTTGCGATATGTTCAAAAATGACCTCTCTTATTATAAAAGACCGTGTCAGAACGTTGCCTGTCGTCGTGTTTTTGTCAATGGCTCTGACAAGGTGCTGTTTCGTCTATGCTCAATATGGTACGGTTTCAAGCTATCATTACATTATGGCTTTTGTGGAAGCCGGTTTGTCGTTTATATTAACGTTGATTTTTTTGCAAAGTCTGCCGATTGTCACGTCTAAGCGGGCGAAACAATCATTGAAAATTGAGGAAATCATTTGCTTTATGATTTTAATCGCCTCTGTTCTCACCGGCTTTACCGGAGTTTCATTTCAAGGCATGCAGGCTGAACTGATATTGGCCCGCTATGTCGTGCTGACCTTCGCGTTTATCGGCGGAGCCAGCATCGGCTGTACAGTCGGGGTTGTGACAGGGCTGATTCTCAGTCTTTCAAATATCGGCAATTTATATCAGATGAGCCTGCTGGCTTTTTCAGGCTTGCTTGGCGGCCTTTTAAAAGAAGGGAAAAAAGCGGGTGCCGCGGTCGGCCTGCTGATCGGATCCCTCTTGATTTCGCTCTATGGCGAGGGTTCGGCCGAGCTTGTACCGACGCTTTATGAATCGCTGATCGCGATCGCCCTGTTTCTGTTGACACCTCAGTCGCTTACAAAAAAAATGGCCAAATATATTCCCGGCACGACAGAGCATGCACAGGAACAGCAGCAATACGCAAGAAAAATCCGGGATGTCACGGCTCAAAAAGTCGATCAATTTTCAAATGTTTTCCAAGCCTTATCTGACAGTTTTTCCACATTTTATCACGCGGTTCCTGAAGAAGAAGGCAAAGAGAAAGAAATTGACTTGTTTTTAAGCGCTGTGACGGAACATTCCTGTCAATCGTGCTATAAGAAAAATAAATGCTGGGTTCAGAACTTTGATAAAACATATGATTTAATGAAGCGGGTTATGCAAGAAACGGAGGAAAAGCAATATTATAAAAACCGCAAGCTGAAAAAAGAATTTCATCAGCACTGTTCAAAATCAAAACAGGTTGAAGCATTAATAGAGGATGAACTCACGCATTTCAGAGCCAATCAGACATTAAAGCAAAAAGTTCATGACAGCAGGCGGCTCGTTGCGGAACAGCTTTTGGGCGTATCCCAGGTAATGGCCGACTTTTCTCGGGAAATAAAAAGGGAAAGGGAACAGCATTTCATCCAGGAAGAACAAATCAGGGAAGCGCTGCAGCACTTTGGAATTGAAATTCAGCAAGTCGAAATCTACAGTCTTGATCAAGGAAACATTGATATTGAAATGAGCATTCCGTTTTGCAACGGGCACGGAGAATGTGAAAAAATCGTCGCCCCGATGCTTTCCGATATTTTAGAAGAGCAAATTATCGTCAAGGCTGAACAATGCGCCGGACACCCGAACGGGTACTGTCATGTCGCCTTCGGCTCAGCGAAATCTTACCGGGTGTCAACAGGTGCGGCCCATGCGGCGAAAGGCGGCGGCCTCGTCTCCGGCGACAGCTACAATATGATGGAACTTGGCGCGGGCAAGTATGCCGCGGCCATCAGCGACGGCATGGGGAACGGCGCAAGAGCACACTTTGAAAGCAATGAAACGATCAAGCTTCTTGAGAAAATCCTTCAGTCGGGAATTGATGAAAAAGTCGCGATTAAAACGATTAACAGCATCCTTTCATTAAGAACGACTGATGAGATTTACTCGACGTTGGATTTATCCATCATCGATTTGCAGGATGCAAGCTGCAAGTTTTTAAAAATCGGATCAACGCCAAGCTTTATTAAGCGGGCTGATCAAATTATCAAAATTCAGGCGAGCAATCTGCCGATCGGCATTATTACCGAATTTGACGTGGATGTCGTCAGCGAGCAGCTGAAAGCCGGGGATATACTGGTCATGATGAGCGACGGCATTTTTGAAGGCCCGAGACATGTTGAAAATCATGACCTTTGGATGAAGCGAAAGCTGAAATCGCTCAAAACCGAAGACCCTCAAGAAATAGCTGATTTAATCATGGAAGAAGTGATTCGGACAAGGTCGGGGCTCATAGAGGATGACATGACGGTGATCGTCATTAAGATTGATCATAATACACCGAAATGGGCTTCAATCCCGGCGCCCGCTTTTTTCCAAAAGAGCCAAGAGATTTCTTAGCATTCGTATAAATCAGATTTCTTCTGGCGATGATGGAATTAGATAGATATCTTTGTCCAGGAGGAATCAATATGAAAAAGGGGCATTTGAATCAAATTCTGCTGATCACCGACGGCTGTTCAAACCGGGGTGAAGATCCGCAGGCTATGGCAGCCTTTGCGAAAGAGCAGGGAATAACCGTCAATGTCATCGGGATTATGGATGAACATTCAATGGATCAAGAAGCAATGAAGGAAGTCGAAGGAATCGCCCTTGCTGGAGGCGGAGTTCATCAAGTTGTCTATACATCACAGCTTTCGCAGACGGTGCAGATGGTCACGAAGAAAGCGATGACTCAGACGCTCCAAGGCGTTGTCAACAATGAACTCAAACAAATTCTCGGAAAACATACGGAAATGGATGAACTGCCTCCCGATAAACGAGGCGAAGTCATGGAGGTCGTTGACGAGCTCGGTGAAACCGTTCATTTGCACGTCCTGGTGCTGGTTGATACGAGCGCAAGCATGAATCCGAAGCTTCCGACAGTCAAAGAAGCTTTGATCGATCTGTCCATCAGTTTGAATTCACGGATCGGTGATAACGAATTTGCGGTGTTTATATTTCCCGGGAAAAAACAAGAGGTTGAACTTGTGCTGGATTGGACGCCAAAGTTTGAATCCCTTTCTTCAATATTTTCCAAGCTTTCTGCTGGAGGTATTACGCCGACAGGTCCGGCAATCCGGGAGGCGATCCAGCATTTCAAGAAAATCGGCTCAAGAAGGGGCATGTTAGAAGATGATGAAAGACGCTTCGACGAGTTTGGCGGGTAGTTTAAAGCCGGGTTCATCCATTGTTGGAAAGTGGAACAATCATTCCTACAAGATCATCAGACAGCTTGGAAAAGGGGCGAATGGCGTTGTTTATCTGGCTGATTCAAAAAGAGGCCGCGTAGCTTTAAAAGTCAGTGATGACAGCCTATCGATTACCTCGGAAGTGAATGTTCTAAAATCTTTCTCAAAGGCCCAGGCGAGAGCAATGGGGCCTTCTTTTTTTGACGTTGATGATATGCCGGCGCCAAATAGCGGCAAAAAACTTTCATTTTATGTAATGGAATATATTGAAGGTCCGCTTCTTTTACGCTATATCACCGAAAAAGGGGAAGAATGGATTCCCGTATTGATCAGTCAGCTTCTGTCAAATTTATCAATCATCCATCGCGAAGGGTGGGTGTTTGGTGATTTAAAGCCTGAAAATCTGATTGTGACAGGGCCCCCGGCAACGATCCGCTGCATCGATGTCGGCGGGACGACAAAGGAAGGCCGGGCCATCAAGGAATATACTGAGTTTTTCGACAGAGGCTATTGGGAATGCGGGACACGTAAAGCAGAACCTTCATATGATTTGTTTTCCGTCGCTATGATCATGGTGAACTGCGTGACGAAGAAGGAGTTTAAAAAAGCCGGAAATCCGATGAACCAGCTTCTTTCGGTCATTGACAGCCATCCATTTTTAAAAGAATACAAAACGGTATTGGTATCGGCTTTAAAAGGAGCGTACAAAACGGCGGATGAAATGAAGAACGATCTGCTTGAGGCGGGCCGTCCCGCCGGCACACAAAGTTCGCGTCCATCCAGAACAGCGCGCTCTTCTTCAATGGCCGCCTCACCGAACAGCGCGGGGCAAAAACGGCCGGGCGCGTCGCAGCCCCGGTCGAGAAGCGGCCGAAAACTGCAAAAAAAGCGCCAGTCGCAAGGCGGCACGTTTGAAACGCTGCTGATTGTCGTCAGTGTGCTTGCTCTCTACTTCGCTTATATTGTGCTCTTTTTCATTTAAGCAGATCATGCGGCGATAGCTCTTCTTTGCAGGGACAGTTTGAAAGTGTTAGGATATTTATATCTTTTGAAATTCACCCTGCTTATAGTGGGAGGACATCGTGAAAAGTATTGAGGAATTTATGAAAAAAAACGATCTGTCGTTTGATGATGCGACAATCATTGTCGGAGTCTCCGGAGGGCCTGATTCAATGGCTTTGCTTCATGCGCTGAAACGCATGATTCCCGGATCTGCGTCACTGATTGCTGCACATGTCGATCATATGTTCAGAGGCTTGGAGTCTGAACAGGACATGCGCTTTGTAAAGGATTTCTGCAAAGCGGAGGGGATTCTCTGTGAAGCGCTGCAAATCAACGTTCAGAAGTATGCTGCCGAAAAAAACCTCAATAAACAGGCAGCTGCAAGAGAATGCCGCTTTCGGTTCTTTAAAGATCAAATGGAAAAGCACCATGCCACATATTTGGCCCTGGCTCATCATGGCGATGACCAGATCGAGACGATGCTGATGAAATTGGCGAAAGGAACCGTCGGTTTAGGACTTGCCGGCATCCGGCCGGTGCGCCGGTTTGGAGAAGGGTGGCTGATCAGGCCGTTTCTCGATCTTGCAAAGGAGGATATTTTACAGTACTGCAAAGCGAATCATGTACCGTTCAGAACAGATCCAAGCAACAATGAAGACGATTATACCCGGAACAGATTCAGGCATCATGTTCTTCCTTTTTTGAAGGAGGAGTCGGAAGATGTCCATAAACGGTTTCAATCTGTCAGTGAATCGCTGACAGAAGATGAATTATACTTACAGGCATTAACGAAAGATAAAATGAATACAGTAATCACAAACAAGTCAAGTTCCTGTATCGAAATCAATGTGGAAAGCCTTCTTGCACTTCCTTTGCCTTTACAAAGAAGAGGAGTTCAACTAATATTAAACTATCTTTATGAAAACGTTCCAACTGCGTTTTCATCCCATCATATTAAGGTGTTTCTGGAATGGATTGCAAAAAAAGATCCATCCGGTTCCCTTGATTTTCCAAATGGGTTAAAAGTGATAAAATCATATCATACATGTTTGTTTACATTTCATCGGTTGCAATGTGAAAATATTTCCTATCAATATGAAATTAGCGGAGCAGACGAAGAAGACCTGATGCTTCCGGGCGGCTTCTCCCTTCATGTGAGCAAACAAGGCGAAGACCGTGCTTTGAATGGAAATGATGTTTTCGCAACAAGTCCGCAGCAGGTTCATTTCCCCCTTTATGTACGGACAAGGCAAAAAGGGGATAGAATCAAACTTAAAGGGATGAACGGCTCAAAAAAGGTAAAAGATATATTTATTAATGAAAAAGTGCCTCTTTCGAAAAGAGACAGCTGGCCCATTGTCACAGACGCGGATGGAAGGATTATCTGGATACCGGGTCTGAAAAAATCCATTTTTGAGGAACTTGATGTTACAAACAATGATCGCATTGTATTACAATATAGACAGCATGAAAAGTGTAGGGGGCTAGCAAAGAATGAAACACGATATTGAAAATATTTTGATCTCCGAGGAAGAGATCCAAAAAAAAGTCAAGGAGCTCGGCGCTGCTTTAACCGAAGAGTATAGCGACAAGTTCCCCCTGGCCATCGGCGTCTTAAAAGGGGCCATGCCATTTATGGCGGATCTTTTAAAGCATATTGATACATATTTGGAAATGGATTTCATGGATGTATCAAGCTATGGCAATTCCACGGTCTCTTCAGGTGAGGTAAAAATCATTAAGGATTTGGATACATCTGTAGAGGGCCGTGACATCTTAATTATTGAGGACATCATCGACAGTGGGCTGACTTTGAGTTATCTTGTAGAGCTTTTCCGATACCGCAAGGCAAAATCGATTAAGATTGTGACCCTTCTTGATAAACCGAGCGGACGCAAGGCGGATATCAAAGCGGACTACGTCGGCTTTGAAGTGCCGGATGCCTTTGTCGTAGGATACGGTCTTGATTATGCGGAACGCTACCGCAATCTCCCGTATATCGGAGTGCTCAAACCGGCGGTTTATGAGAGCTGATTGGGAAAGGGATATCTGTTGTATTGGAACGATTTTCTATGATACTATTGAACATAGTTGTGCTTACTGTGGGAGGAGGTAAGGAATGAATCGGGTCTTCCGTAATACCATTTTTTATTTACTTATTTTATTAGTTGTGATCGGAGTTGTGAGCTACTTCCAAACCGCAAATCCGAAAACCGAAAATATGACGTACAGTGACTTTGTTTCAAACCTTGATAACGGGAAGGTTGAAAATGTTTCTATCCAGCCTGTCAGAGGTGTTTATGAGGTCAGAGGACAGCTTAAAAACTATGCCAAAGACCAGTATTTCCTGACCCATGTTCCTGAAGGAAAAGGGGCAGACCAGATTTTTGATGCAGTGAAAAAGACGAAGGTACAAGTTGAGCCTGCACAGGAAACGAACGGATGGATGACCTTCTTTACAACCATAATCCCTTTTGTTATTATCTTCATTCTTTTCTTCTTCCTGCTTAATCAGGCTCAGGGCGGCGGAAGCCGTGTCATGAACTTCGGCAAGAGCAAAGCGAAGCTCTATACAGAAGAGAAGAAGCGAGTCAAATTTAAAGATGTAGCAGGAGCGGATGAGGAAAAGCAAGAGCTGGTGGAAGTTGTTGATTTCCTGAAAGACCCGCGCAAATTTGTTGAGCTCGGGGCGAGAATTCCAAAAGGCGTGCTGTTAGTCGGACCTCCGGGTACGGGTAAAACATTGCTGGCGAAAGCTTGTGCAGGAGAAGCCGGCGTTCCTTTCTTCAGCATAAGCGGATCAGACTTCGTCGAAATGTTCGTCGGTGTCGGTGCATCCCGTGTCCGCGATTTGTTTGAAAATGCTAAGAAAAATGCGCCATGCCTGATTTTCATCGATGAAATCGATGCTGTCGGACGTCAGCGTGGAGCCGGTTTAGGCGGCGGCCATGATGAACGTGAACAGACGCTGAACCAGCTTCTTGTCGAAATGGACGGTTTCAGTGCGAATGAAGGGATCATCATTATCGCGGCGACAAACCGCGCCGATATTTTAGACCCGGCATTGCTGCGTCCGGGACGTTTTGACCGTCAAATCACAGTCGACCGTCCGGATGTAAACGGCCGTGAAGCTGTGCTTCGGGTGCATGCGAGAAACAAACCGCTTGACGAATCAGTAAACTTGAAATCGATTGCGATGAGAACGCCTGGATTCTCCGGTGCGGATCTCGAGAACCTTTTAAATGAAGCGGCTCTTGTAGCTGCCCGACATGACAAAAAGAAAATCGATATGCGTGACATTGATGAAGCGACAGACCGCGTCATCGCCGGTCCTGCCAAGAAAAGCAGGGTCATTTCCAAAAAAGAACGCAATATCGTTGCATATCACGAAGCTGGACACACTGTCATCGGACTTGTCCTGGATGAAGCTGATATGGTGCATAAAGTAACGATCGTTCCCCGCGGTCAAGCGGGCGGATATGCCGTCATGCTTCCTAGGGAAGACCGTTATTTCCAAACGAAGCCGGAGCTGCTTGACAAAATCGTCGGTCTGCTTGGAGGCCGTGTAGCTGAAGAGATTATATTCGGCGAAGTCAGCACCGGAGCCCATAATGACTTCCAGCGTGCAACAGGCATCGCAAGACGGATGGTAACCGAATTCGGTATGTCTGAAAAACTCGGTCCGCTTCAGTTTGGACAGTCACAAGGCGGTCAGGTGTTCTTAGGCCGCGACTTCAACAATGACCAAAACTACAGCGATGCGATCGCATATGAGATCGACAAGGAAATTCAGCGCTTCATTAAGGAATGCTATGAACGTGCGAAAACAATCCTGACAGAGAACCGCGATAAGCTTGAGCTGATAGCCCAAACATTGCTTGAGGTTGAGACGCTCGATGCGGAACAAATCAAGTATTTGATTGAACACGGAAGACTGCCGGATCGTCATTATGAAGATGATCAAGAGAAAAACGATGATGTGAAGGTAAACATCAACAAAAGAGAAGAAGAAACAAAAGAAGATGAAAAAGAGTAAGTCAATTTGCTCACATTCGTTTCTTTAAAGAAAACTGCCAAGCTGTGCTTTTTGGCAGTTTTCTTATTTTTTATGACTGAACACCGCCGCGGCAGTTCGGTTTTGATTCGTTTACAAACAGAATCGGCATCGTGTATTGTATGATGGTAGAATGTTTTATGTCCAAGTAAGAGAAACTAGTCAAAAGTGGTGATAAGATGTTACTTGTTATAGATGTGGGAAATACAAACACCGTTCTTGGTGTATACCATAACGGAGAGCTCGAATACCACTGGCGGATTGAAACGAGCCGCCATAAAACCGAGGATGAATTCGGCATGCTCCTCCGTTCTTTATTTGATTATGTAGGCCTGATGTTTGATCAGATCGAAGGGATCATCATCTCTTCAGTGGTGCCGCCGATCATGTTTTCACTTGAAAGAATGTGCACAAAATACTTTCATATTGAGCCGCAAATTGTCGGCCCCGGAGTGAAAACCGGTCTGAATATCAAATACGACAACCCAAAAGAAGTCGGTGCGGACCGCATCGTAAATGCGGTGGCGGCCATTCATCTCTATGGAAGCCCGCTGATTGTTGTTGATTTTGGAACTGCTACAACGTACTGTTATATTAACGAGAATAAGGAATACATGGGCGGAGCGATCGCGCCGGGTATTACGATATCAACGGAAGCTCTTTATTCCAGAGCCGCAAAACTCCCGAGAATTGAAATTGCGCGGCCGGATAATATTATCGGCAAAAGCACGGTCAGCGCCATGCAGTCCGGAATTCTTTACGGGTATGTCGGACAAGTTGAAGGCATTGTCAAACGGATGAAATGGCAGTCAAGACAAAATCCGAAAGTCATTGCGACTGGCGGTCTTGCATCATTAATCGCGGATGAGTCCGATTGTATCGATGTGGTAGACCCCTTTCTTACCCTAAAAGGGCTAGAACTGATTTACGAACGGAATCGCGTTGAAAGTGTTTAGGAGGGTGACAATGGATTATTTAGTAAAAGCCATTGCATATGACGGTAAAATCCGTGCATATGCAGTAAGAACGACAGAGACCATTCATGAAGCGCAAAGACGCCATAACACATGGCCGACAGCATCTGCTGCTTTGGGACGGACGATGACGGCCGCCGTAATGCTTGGCGCGATGCTGAAAGGCGAAGACAAGCTTACAGTCAAAATCGAAGGGGGCGGGCCGATCGGAGCCATCGTCGCCGATGCAAACGCAAAGGGAGACGTCAGGGGATATGTGTCAAATCCGCACGTTCATTTTGATTTAAATGAACATGGAAAGCTTGACGTCAGAAGAGCTGTCGGAACTGCGGGCACTTTAAGCGTTGTAAAGGATCTCGGCCTGCGCGAATTATTTACGGGCCAGGTTGAGATTGTTTCCGGAGAAATCGGCGAGGATTTTACATATTACCTCGTATCATCCGAGCAAGTGCCTTCATCCGTAGGAGTCGGCGTGCTCGTCAATCCGGATAATACGATTTTGGCTGCCGGGGGCTTTATACTTCAAGTTCTCCCCGGTACTGACGATGATACAATTACAAAGCTTGAAACCAACTTATCAAAAGTGGAACCGATATCTAAGCTGATTCAAAAAGGTCTTACACCTGAGGAAGTGCTGGGCGCAGTTTTGGGAGAAGATGCTGAAGTGCTGGAAACCGTCCCTGTCCGCTTTACATGCAATTGTTCCAAAGAGCGGTTTGCAAGAGGAATTATCGGACTTGGCAAGCAGGAGATTCAAGCGATGATTGATGAAGATGGCCAGGCTGAAGCGCAGTGCCATTTCTGCAATGAAACGTATTTGTTTACAAAGGAAGAGCTCGAAGCTCTTCGAGATGAAATATAATGCCCGCTATCTATTAGCGGGTCTTTTACAATGGGGAAAGGGGAGAATTTATGTTGAAGTCAAAAATGCTGGTTCCGATTGTGTTAATCGCAGTTTTCGTCAATTGCATCGTGATCGCGTATGTCCTCACGAAGTCGCAAGTCGCTTCTTCTTCATCTGATCGCGAAGTAATAGCCAACATCGGCAAAAACGAAATCACAAGAGAAGAATGGCTGAGTAAAATGGAAGAGAGGTACGGCAAATCGACGCTGGAGGATATGATTAATGACCGGGTCGTTGACCAGCTAGCCGAAAAAAACAAAATCAGCGTTTCTGAAGCCGACATTGACAGGGAGTTTATCCTGGTCAAAGCCGTTTATAATTCTTTTTATGAGGATGAAAGCACAACCGAAAAAGAGTGGAGGGAGCAAATCCGGCATAATATTCTGCTTGAAGAGCTGCTTACAAAAGATATCGTGATTTCTGAAAAAGAATTAAAGTCGTTTTATCAACAAAACAAGACCTTATATAAATTTGATGATTCATATCGGCTGAAGCATATCGTTGTAAAAGATAAAAGCGAAGCCGAGCGGGTTTTACAAGAATTAAAAGGCGGATCAAGCTTTGAAGCAGCCGCAGCAGAACATTCAACAGACCGGTATACGGCACCTTATGGCGGAGACCTAGGATTTGTCAATGATCAGCGGGATAACGTCCCTTCGGCATACATAGAAGCGGCTAAACAGCTAAAGGACAATCAATGGACGGCAGAACCGCTTAAAGTCAGCGGGGGATATGCGATCCTCCAGCGGAAAGAAAAGCTTGACGGACGGGCTTTTACTTATAATCAAGTGAAGAGCCAAATCAGAAGGCAGATTGCAATGGATCAATTAGGTGACAAGGCATCAGTCAAAACATTGTGGAAAGATGCGGACGTGTCTTGGTTCTATGACGCGAAAAATAAAGATTGACAAAATATTTTGATATTGATAAATTAAATATAATCCCAATACAATTACTCGGAAATTGAGGTGTTCACATGGTTCGCGTTGCAAACTCTGTTTATGACTTAATCGGAAACACACCTATCGTAAAATTAAATCGTTTAGTCGACGAAGACAGTGCTGATGTATATGTAAAACTTGAGTATATGAATCCTGGAAGCAGCGTAAAAGACCGGATTGCGCTTGCAATGATCGAAGACGCCGAAGAGAAAGGCCTTTTGAAAGAGGGCGATACCCTCATTGAGCCGACAAGCGGAAACACAGGAATCGGCCTTGCCATGGTCGCTGCGGCCAAAGGTATTAAGGCGATTCTTGTCATGCCTGACACGATGAGCTCAGAACGCCGCAACCTTCTGCGCGCCTACGGTGCTGAGCTGGTATTAACGCCTGGTGCAGAAGGCATGAAAGGCGCTATTAAAAAAGCGGAAGAGCTTGCGGAAGAGCATGGCTATTTCATGCCTCAGCAATTCAACAATCCTGCGAATGCCGAAGTTCACCGCCGTACGACAGGGCGGGAAATCGTTGAACAGTTCGGTGATGACGGACTTGATGCATTCATCGCCGGTATCGGAACAGGCGGTACGATTACAGGCGCAGGAGAAGTGCTGAAAGAAAAATACCCATCAATTAAAATCTACGCGGTTGAACCGACGGATTCCCCGGTTCTCTCCGGAGGAAAACCGGGTCCGCATAAAATACAGGGAATCGGAGCAGGCTTCGTCCCTAAAATCTTAAATACCGATGTTTATGATGACATCATTACGGTAAAAAATGAAGAAGCCTTTGAATTCGCGCGCAAAGCGGCGAAAGAAGAAGGGGTTCTCGGGGGAATTTCTTCAGGCGCGGCCATCTTTGCCGCAATCCAGGTTGCTAAAAAGCTTGGAAAAGGCAAAAAAGTACTTGCTGTTCTTCCTAGTAACGGAGAGAGATATTTGAGCACACCTCTTTATCAATTTGAATAAGATCGAAACGGACGGGGCTATCGGCAATGCCGACGGCCCTTTTTTAGTTGACCCAACTGCGCCCCTCTGAGTAAAACTCACGGGCTTTTTGCGATTGGAAAATAATTTCTCTTTTCCAAGAAAAAAGATTTGCATTACAATAAGGACAGTAGAAAAACGGCAGAGGAATGATGAGATGAGACAACGAAGGCCTGTAGCTAGAACATTTCCTTTCTCTAAGGAACGATTTGTAAAACGGTATGAATTTCTTTCAAAAGGCAAAGAGCACCATGTTTTGCTGGAAAGCGCCAGAGGCGGCGAATACAGCATCGCCGGACTTGATCCTGTGGCCATAGCGAAAGGAAAGGATGGAATCACGACGATCCAATATAAAGGGGACATCATTTTCAAAGAGGGAGATCCGTTTTTGCAGTTTACAAAGTGGTTTCAAACGCTAAAAACGGAGACGGTTGCAGATTTTCCCGATTTTCAGGGAGGGGCTGTCGGTTTTTTAAGCTATGACTATGCCCGCTATATTGAAAAGTTTAAGCTCCTGTCTATCGATGATCTGCAAACGCCTGATTTATTCTTTCTCGTGTTCGATGATTTGGCTGTTTATGATCATGCGGAAGAGAAGCTGTGGGTGATTACCCATACCGAGGAAAATGAGCCCTCAAAAGCGGAAGAGATGCTTGATATGCTTGAAACGATGTGGACATCGGAAGAGAGCGGAGCCGCAAAGCGTGAAAAAGCCGCTGAAAATAAAGGTGCATCATTCGCTTCTTCTTTTACTGAAGCCGGCTTTACCCAAGCGGTGGAAAAAATCAAACAATATATTGCAAGCGGCGATGTGTTTCAGGTTAACCTTTCTCTGCGGCAGTCGGAGCGGCTGTCGGCACCGCCTTTTGACGTCTATAAAATGTTAAGGAAGGTCAATCCGTCGCCTTACATGGCTTATTTGGAAACGCCCGATTTTCAAGTGATTTGCGGATCACCGGAACTGCTGATCAAGAAAAAAGGAAACCTCCTTGAAACGAGGCCGATCGCCGGGACAAGATCCCGGGGAACAGACGAAGCAGAGGATCAATCGCTTGCAAACGAGCTGATCATGAATGAGAAAGAACGTGCGGAGCATGTCATGCTTGTTGATCTGGAGCGAAATGACCTTGGAAGGGTCTCGAAATATGGCACTGTAAGCGTCAATGAATTCATGGTGATTGAAAAATACTCTCACGTCATGCACATTGTTTCAAATGTGTGCGGAGAAATAAAAGAAGAGTGCGACGCCGTGGATGTGATCCATGCCGTATTTCCGGGAGGGACGATCACCGGGGCGCCAAAGGTGAGAACGATGGAAATTATCGAGGAGCTTGAGCCGACGAGGCGCGGGCTTTATACTGGTTCTATAGGGTGGTTCGGATATAATCAGGATATGCATTTTAATATTGTCATCCGAACGATCTATGCCAAAGCAGGCCATGCATTCATGCAATCAGGAGCGGGCATCGTCATTGATTCCAATCCTAAGCATGAATACAAAGAATCGTGTAAGAAGGCCGCTGCGATGAAAAAGGCGCTGCAGTTGAGCGAAGAAGAGAAAAAAGAGCAGAGGAGAGCTGAGATATGATTTTAATGATCGATAACTATGATTCGTTTACTTACAATTTGGTTCAGTATTTAGGTGAGCTTGGTGAAGAGTTGATGGTAAAGCGGAATGATGAGATCACGATTGCGGAAATAGAAGAGATGTCCCCTGACTTTTTGATGATTTCGCCGGGGCCGTGCAGCCCGGATGAAGCGGGAATCAGCCTTGAAGCCATCCGGTCGTTTGCCGGAAAGATACCGATTTTCGGAGTTTGTCTCGGACACCAGTCGATCGCCCAGGTGTTCGGCGGTGAGGTAGTGAGGGCGGAGCGCTTAATGCACGGAAAGACATCTGAGATTTCCCATGACGGGTTGACCGTATTTAAGGATCTTGAAAATCCACTGACCGCGACCAGATACCATTCGCTGATTGTAAAGCCGGAAACGCTGCCTGACTGCTTCATCACATCCGCCTGGACAAAAGAAGGCGAGATTATGGCCATCAGGCATAAAGAGTTGCCGATTGAAGGCGTTCAGTTCCATCCAGAGTCCATCATGACCTCCTTTGGAAAAGAAATGCTAAAGAATTTTATTGAGACTTACCGAAAGAAAGTGAACGCATGATCATATACCTGAACGGTCAATACTTGGAGGAGGGGGAAGCGAGACTTTCTCCTTTTGACCACGGTTTTCTATACGGAATCGGCGTTTTTGAAACATTCCGCCTTTATGAGGGGAAACCTTTCCTCTTTGAATGGCATATGGAAAGGCTGGAGAGGGCGGTCAGCGAGCTGAAAATCGACATTTCGCTGACGAAGGATGATATTCTGGAAGTGCTTGACGAGCTTTTGAAGCTGAATCAGCCGCCAAACGGACATGCTCGTGTTCGTCTTAATATATCTGCAGGCCCCTCTGCATCTGGGCTTTCTGCCGACTCTTACAAACAGCCCGGCGTCATGGTGACCATGAATGCTTTCGATCCTTCTTCAATACCGGCTGAAAAAGAAGGGGTCGTATTAGAAGTCAGGCGAAACACGCCTGAGGGTCCGCTTCGCCTGAAATCACATCATTTTTTAAATAATTTGTACGGAAAAAGAGAAGTGGGAAATGATCCGCAGAAAGAAGGGATTTTTCTTACGGACGGCGGAGCTGTAGCTGAAGGAATCATTTCCAACGTTTTTTGGACGAAGGACGGATGTGTGTATACACCTTCACTCAAGACTGGAATTTTAGACGGGGTCACAAGGCGTTATATCATAGAACGTTTTCCCAAAATGGGTGTTGAAGTCAGGCAGGGGGAATACCCTTTGGAACATCTGCTTCGTGCGGATGAAGCCTGGATGACCAATTCCGTTCAGGAAATCGTCCCTTTCCGGAAAATCGGCAATGCCCTGTTTCCGGGAAAGGATGGAAGCCTGACAAAAAGTCTGCAAGAGGTATACACTAACGATAGACAACGCAACAAAGACTATTATTGATCTAAAGGGTGAAGGATATGGCGCCGCAAACATTGGCCCGTTCAAAACGGTTGATAGCAAAACACCACACATTGTCATATGAAGATAAAACATTGATTATGGGAATTTTAAATGTGACTCCGGATTCATTTTCAGACGGAGGGAAATACAACAGCATCGATCGCGCCGTGATACATGCGAAACAAATGATAGAAGACGGCGCGCATATCCTCGATATCGGCGGGGAATCAACAAGGCCCGGCGCCGGCAAAGTTTCTGCTGATGAAGAGCTCACAAGGGTTATACCGGTGATTGAAAAGCTTGTTCAGGAAATCGATGTGCCGATTTCTATTGACACATACAAGGCGCAAGTCGCCGACGAAGCCGTTAAAGCCGGGGCTTCCATTATCAATGATGTCTGGGGGGCAAAGGCCGATCCGGAAATGGCGCCGGTTGCAGCTTCCCATGATGTGCCGATTGTTTTAATGCACAACCGCCATGAGCGGAATTATACAGATTTGATACCGGATATGATGGCTGATTTGGGGGAATGCATAAGCATCGCAAAAGCAGCCGGTGTGCCGGATCATCATATTATCATTGATCCCGGGATCGGATTTGCAAAAACATACAAGGACAACCTCGCAGTCATGAATCAGCTTGAGGCATTCTGTGATCTTGGATATCCGGTTTTATTAGGGACTTCACGCAAAACATTCATCGGCCGTGTGTTGGATCTGCCGCCTGAGGAGCGGGCAGAAGGCACGGGGGCGACGGTATGTCTAGGTATTCAAAAAGGATGCGATATTGTCAGGGTGCATGATGTCAAGCAAATCTCGAGAATGGCGAAAATGATGGATGCCATGATTGATAAAGGAGGCGCTTATCATCGATAAAGTGTATGTTGAAGGGATGGAGTTTTACGGGTATCATGGCGTTTTCAAAGAAGAAAACAAACTCGGTCAGCGATTCCGCGTCGATTTGACGGCGCATCTTGATTTGAGTGAAGCGGGAAAAACCGATGACATTGATGCGACGATTAACTATGCCGAGCTGTATAAGCTTTGCAAAGAGGTTGTCGAAGGAGAGCCGGTCAACCTTGTCGAAACCCTTGCGGAAACGATAGCCGCTAAAGTGCTCAAGCGATTTCAAACGGTTCAGGAATGCACCGTCAAAGTGATAAAGCCTGATCCGCCGATTCCCGGCCATTATAAATCCGTTGCCATAGAAATGACGAGAAAGCGGAAATGAAGCATACGGCATATATCGCGCTTGGCTCCAATATCGGTCCGCGGGAAGAATTTTTAAAAAAAGCGGTCGCTCTCCTTCATCAGCATCCGTCTGTGGCGGTTACCGATATTTCCTCCATCTATGAAACAGACCCTGTCGGTTACACAGATCAGGATGCGTTTTTAAACATGGCCGCTGAGGTCAAGACGTCTCTTACTCCGTTTGAATTGCTTGATTTGACCCAGCACATTGAAAATGAGCTCGGCCGGACACGCGATATCAGATGGGGGCCGAGAACGGCAGACCTTGACATTTTGCTTTATAATCGTGAAAATATTGAGACAGAGCAACTCACAGTTCCCCATCCGAGAATGCATGAACGTATGTTTGTACTCGTCCCGCTACTGGAGATTTATCCGGACTATGAGGGATCTTGTGATCATGCAATAAATCGGGAAGGTGTAAGGATATGGAAGCAGAGATCTGGGGTAGACGAATTCGTGCGTTCAGAAAACTGAAAGGTTATACTCAAGAAGGGTTTGCAAAAGCGCTGGGTATATCCGTTTCTGTGCTTGGCGAAGTTGAACGGGGAAACCGTATGCCGTCGGAAAGCATGCTCAGGGATGTAGCCAATACTTTAAATATAACAGTGGAGGAACTATCTCCATCAGAAGAATAAGAAAGGAGGACGAAAAATGTTTAAAATCGGTGATATTGAATTGAAAAACAGAGTTGTGCTGGCGCCGATGGCCGGAGTGTGCAACTCCGCTTTCCGCTTGACTGTTAAAGAGTTCGGAGCGGGCCTCGTATGCGCCGAAATGGTCAGTGACAAGGCAATCCTTTACAACAACGCAAAAACGATGGGAATGCTGTACATCGATGAGCGCGAAAAGCCGCTCAGCCTGCAAATCTTCGGCGGTGAAAAAGAGACGCTGGTCGAAGCTGCAAAATTTGTTGACCAAAACACAACTGCTGATATTATTGATATAAACATGGGATGTCCGGTGCCAAAAATCACAAAATGCGATGCGGGAGCCAAGTGGCTTCTGGATCCGAATAAAATTTACGAAATGGTTTCTGCCGTGGTGGATTCCGTTGATAAGCCTGTTACCGTTAAAATGAGAATGGGCTGGGATGAAGACCACATCTATGCGGTGGAAAATGCGAGAGCAGTAGAACGCGCAGGCGGAAAAGCGGTGGCTCTCCATGGACGGACCCGTGTACAAATGTATGAAGGAACAGCGAACTGGGATATTATCAAAGAAGTAAAGCAGTCTGTTTCAATACCTGTCATCGGCAATGGAGACGTGAAAACCCCTCAAGATGCAAAGCGCATGCTTGATGAAACAGGAGTGGACGGCGTCATGATCGGCCGCGCCGCTTTGGGGAATCCTTGGATGATTTACCGTACGGTTCATTATCTTGAAACCGGCGAGTTGAAAGATGAACCTAAAGTACGGGAAAAGATAACTGTCTGCAAGCTTCACCTTGACCGTTTAATCAAACTCAAAGGAGAACATGTTGCTGTTCGCGAGATGAGAAAGCATGCAGCCTGGTATTTAAAAGGCATAAGAGGAAACGCAAAGGTCCGGAACGAAATCAACAATTGTGAAACAAGAGATGAACTTGTTCAGCTGCTAGATGCGTTTACGATTGAAGCCGAGGCAAAAGAGCTTCAGGATGCAAAAGTGGGATAAATCCGACCTCTGCTCACTGCCAGTTTTAACTGGCAGTTTTTCTGCTTTTTTCCTGAAAGAATAAAAGTAACGGAGTGATACTGATGAGTCATGAAGAGCATAACCATGAAGAGTTAAACGACCAACTGCAAGTCAGACGGGAAAAAATGAATCAAATGAGGGAAAGCGGAAAAGACCCGTTTGGTCAGCGTTTTGACCGCTCTCATCAATCAGCTGAACTTATTGGCTTATACGATAAGTTTTCAAAAGAAGAATTAGAAGAAAAAGCGATTGAGGTCACCATTGCAGGACGGATGATGACAAAACGCGGTAAAGGAAAAGCGGGATTCGCTCATATTCAAGACCTGCAAGGCCAAATTCAGATTTACGTAAGAAAGGACAGCGTTGGTGAAGAGCAGTATGAGCTATTTAAAAGCTCTGACTTAGGCGATATCGTCGGCGTCACAGGCGTTATGTTCAAAACGAATGTAGGCGAACTGTCTGTAAAAGCGACATCCTTTGATCTTTTAACGAAGGCTCTTCGCCCTCTTCCGGATAAATATCACGGATTAAAAGACATTGAGCAGCGCTATCGCCAGCGGTACTTAGATTTGATCGTGAATCCGGACAGCAAAAATACATTTATTACGCGCAGCAAAATCATTCAATCCATGAGAAGATACCTGAATAACCATGGGTATTTAGAGGTTGAAACACCTATGATGCACTCGATCCCTGGAGGCGCATCCGCACGTCCGTTCATTACTCATCATAATGCGCTGGATATGCCTCTTTATATGAGAATCGCAATTGAGCTTCATTTGAAAAGGCTGATTGTCGGCGGATTGGAAAAGGTTTATGAAATCGGGCGCGTATTCCGTAATGAAGGGGTTTCTACCCGTCATAACCCCGAGTTTACGATGATTGAACTTTATGAAGCTTATGCCGACTATAAAGATATCATGAGATTAACAGAGAATCTGATCGCTCACATTGCTGAAGAGGTGCTTGGCACAACGACGGTTCAGTATGGAGAGCATCAGGTCGAACTCAAACCTGAATGGAAAAGGCTTCACATGGTTGATGCCGTTAAGGAATTGACTGGCGTAGACTTCTGGAAAGAAGTATCTGTAGATGAAGCGAAAGCTTATGCTAAAGAACATGGGGTTGAAATTACTGAAAATATGTCAGTGGGACATATCATCAATGAGTTCTTTGAACAAAAAGTAGAAGAGACATTGATCCAGCCAACCTTTATATATGGACATCCGGTAGAAATTTCACCGCTTGCTAAGAAGAATCCTGAAGACCCTCGTTTTACAGACCGTTTTGAGCTGTTTATCGTGGGTCGTGAGCACGCGAATGCATTTACTGAACTAAATGACCCGATTGATCAAAAAGAGCGCTTTGAGGCGCAATTAAAAGAACGTGAAGAAGGAAATGACGAAGCTCATATGATGGATGAGGACTTTGTCGAAGCATTAGAGTACGGAATGCCTCCTACCGGCGGTTTAGGTATCGGTATTGACAGACTTATTATGCTTTTGACGAATTCACCTTCAATCAGGGATGTTTTATTATTCCCACAAATGAGGCATCGTTAAAGACCTTTCAGTCGGAGGCGCTATTATAGCGGTTCCGGCTGAATTTAAATTGATTTTTATTTTTTTCTAAAAAAGTATTGCGCAATCGTAAATACGGTGGTATATTATTATTCGTTGCCGCTAAACAGGCAATGAAACAAAAAAGAACTTAAAAAAAGTTCTTGACTTTATATTGAGTAATGGATATAATATAAAAGTCGCTTTAATAATGA
>NZ_BCVZ01000023.1 GCF_001592005.1 Bacillus sonorensis NBRC 101234 = KCTC 13918 | reverse complement strand
GAGGGTTTGTCGACACGCTGAATCCCCTTTTTTCAAAGGGGATTGATTCATAGACACTGCAACCCGAACCTATGGAGCAAAATGCTGTACGACCTGCATGACGAGGTAAGCAATTCCCGCGCCGATTAACGGGCCAACCGCGACGCCTTTAAATAAAGCGACTGCCAAAATCGTTCCGAAGACAAGGGCGGTCGTGATATGCGGATCCTGCGCAAGCAGGGTGATGCCGTTTTTGGCGATCAGAGCGACGAGGATGCCTGCTCCAAGGGCAATCCACGCATAATATGATTTCATCGCTTCACCAAGCTGTTTAAATCCGATTTCTCCTGTCGCGATCGGTACAAGAACGGCAATCGTAATCACCGTGACGCCCCAGTTGATTCCCTTTGACTGAATGTAGGGGAACAGCTTTTGATCGAGGCCGATCAGCTTGATCACCAAAAGCACCGATACCGCAATCAGCAGAGACTGGTTTTTGGCTATTAAAGCGATCGCCAGCAAAAGCAGTAAAAATAAATTGGCTTGAGTAAACATCTGTTTCATCTCCATTTTTTTATGACCTTTCTCATAATAGCAGGACTCATGAATAAAATGAAAAAAAGGACACGCTTTCTTGCGGGAGGATTTTAGAATTGAATCAATCCTATCTTACAATCGCACTTCGGGCAGGTTTTGTGCTTTTCTTAACCGCAGCCGTCGGAACAGCCGGGTACTACTCTTTTCCGTTAACCTATCCTTTTGTGATCGCCCTTATTCTGGCCGTGATGATTAACCCTTTTGTAGAATGGCTGGAAAAATCGACGGGATTTCCGCGGGGCGTCAATGTCGGCATCGTGTTGAGCTGCTTTTTGGTCTTAGGAGCGGGCTTTTTGACATTGGTCGTTGCCGAGATTGTCTCCGGTGCAGCTTATTTGGCCAAGGTGCTGCCCGCTCAATTACATAAAGCCGCTTTTTATATTGAACGATTTTTCACCGGTCAAATCATGCCGCTTTACAATCAGCTTGCCGCTTTTTTTGACGGACTTGACGCCGGCCAGCAGGAATCGATTATTGCGCAGATCGAGAATGTCGGGAGCGGATTCGCTTCGAGCACCGCTTCATTTCTTTCCAAAATTTTAGAAATGGTGCCGCTTTTTTTCGCTTTCTTGCCAAATACGGCAGCCGTGCTGATTTTTTCCCTCTTGGCCACTTTTTTCATCAGCAAGGATTTACATCAATTCAAAAAAGGGGTGAAGACGGTATTGCCTGACCGTCTGATTGCAGGGGGAGCCGCGGTTTATGCCGAACTAAAAAAAGCGTTGACCGGCTTTTTGAAGGCGCAGCTTGCGCTCGTTTCCATCACGATGGTCCTCGTGCTGATCGGACTTGCCGTCCTGAAAGTCAACCATGCTGTGGCGATTGCTTTTTTCATCGGACTTGTTGATCTTCTTCCGTATTTGGGAGCAGGGTCAGTATTCGTCCCTTGGATTTTATATTTGGTAATCACCAAGCAGCTGCCGCTCGCTATCGGCCTCGGTGTATTGTACATCGTTGTATTGCTGTTCAGGCAGCTTGCCGAACCAAAGATCTTGAGCAAATCAATCGGAATCCATCCTTTAGGCACACTCATCTCCCTTTTTGCCGGCCTCAAGCTGTTTGGATTTCTCGGGCTGATCATGGGTCCCGCTCTTTTCGTTCTGATTCAGGCTCTCTATACAACAGGTATATTCAAGGAAATCTGGCTTTTTATTAAAGGAAACCAAAAATAAACGACAATCCGCTTTTCAGCAGGCTGCCGCTTTACATTATTTGATAATTTTCACCCGTCTGCCTTCAGACATTTTTTTCAGTTTGCGGGATAAAAACGGTTTGAGCCAATTGCGGGATGCCGGAATCAATAGCAGTAAACCGATGATATCGGATAGAAATCCGGGGAGAAGCAGCAGCATGCCGCCGAAGAAAATGCAAAGCCCGTCTAAAATCGCATCACCGGGCATTTTTCCGTATTGAAGATCGCGCTGGACTTTATGATAAACCTCTATGCCCTGCTTTTTAGCCAGAGCCGCGCCGAGAAAGCCCGTCAATATGATCAGCAGCACGGTTGGCAAAACACCGATCCAGTTGGCGGACAATAGGAACAGGCCGATTTCACTTGCCGGAAAGATAATGAGAAATAATAAGAAAAACTTCATCATTTTCACCTCACGTTCTTTATGGAAGCGAACGGCCGGTCCCCGCCTGTAAAAAAAGAAGGGAAATCACTTCCCCTTCTTTCTAACATAAGCGATTAAAGCACGCTGGCGCGTCCGCAGTAAACCGCTCCGCGGGCAGAGTCGACCGTAATGTCTTCTCCTTCTGTCAAAATGGAAGTCGCTTTTTCCACTCCGACGATAACAGGGATACCTAGACTTAAGCCCACGACTGCCGCATGGCTGGTCAAGCCGCCTTCTTCCGTAATAAGCGCAGACGCTTTTTCGAGAGAGGCCATCATATCACGATCCGTGCTTTTTGTCACCAAAACGGCGCCTTCTTTCATTTTTTCGCCCGCCTCTTTGGCGTTTTGTGCGATGACCACTTCACCAAACGCGGATTTGCGTCCGATTCCCTGGCCTTTTGCGATCACATCGCCGACGACATACACTTTCATCAGATTCGTTGTACCCGCTTCACCGACCGCACCGGCTGTAATGATGATCAAATCGCCGTGGTGAACGATGCCGCTGTCAAGTGACTTTTGCACAGCATTTTCAAGCATTTCGTCGGTGGAGCTGTGATTTTGTCCGCTTTTTGCGAAAACGCCGAATACAAGGGACAGCTTTCTGGATACTGAATCGCTGACCGTAACAGCCACAATCGGTGCTTTTGGACGATATTTGGAAATCATTCTCGCTGTGTGGCCGCTTTCCGTAGGCGCCACGATAGCCGAAACATCCAAGTTGATTGCCGTATGCGCAACAGACTGTCCGATAGCGTCCGTAATCGACATGCCGACCTGTTTGCTTCTTGCAGAAAGGATTTTTTTATGGTTCAGCGCCTGTTCTGAACGGGATGCAATATTGTGCATGGTTTGAACAGCTTCTACCGGATAATTCCCGGCTGCAGTTTCACCTGAAAGCATGATCGCGTCAGTGCCGTCAAAAATCGCATTCGCAACGTCACTTGCTTCCGCACGGGTTGGACGCGGGTTGCGCTGCATGCTGTCAAGCATTTGCGTAGCCGTGATAACAGGTTTACCAAGCGCATTGCACTTTTTAATCAGTTCTTTTTGGACGAGCGGAACTTCTTCAGCAGGGATTTCAACACCCAGGTCTCCGCGCGCGACCATCAAGCCGTCTGACACTTCCAGAATGCGGTCGATGTTGTCGACGCCTTCCTGGTTTTCGATTTTTGGAATGATTTGAATATCTGTCGCATTGTGCTCTTCAAGCAGTTCGCGGATTTCAAGAACATCGGACGGGCGGCGCACAAAAGATGCCGCGATGAAATCTACGCCCTGCTCGATGCCGAAAACGATGTCTTTCGCGTCTTTTTCCGTAATTCCCGGAAGATTTACGCTGACCCCCGGCACATTCACGCCTTTTTTATTTTTTAATGTCCCGCTGTTCATGACTTTTGTCAAAATTTCACGCTTGTCCGCATTCACTTCAAGAACTTCAAGCCCGATCAGGCCGTCATCAAGCAAAATTGTTGATCCTTTTGACACGTCATGAATTAAACCGTCATATGTCACAGAAATTTTTTCAGTCGTTCCGATGACTTCTTCCATTGAAACGATCAATTCAGCGCCCGCTTCAAGTTCGATTGCACCGTTTTCCATTGTATGTGTACGGATCTCCGGTCCTTTTGTATCAAGCAGAATACCGATATCTTTTCCGAGCTTGCTGGCAGCTTCACGGATGTTTTTGATTCTTGCGCCGTGCTCTTCAAAATCTCCGTGAGAAAAGTTAAGGCGCGCAACGTTCATTCCTGCTTCCATAAGCTGAGTAAGCTTTTCAACGCTTTCGCTGGCCGGACCAATTGTACAAACTATTTTCGTCTTTCTCATTTATTACTTCCTCCTCGGGTTATACACTAGATTGACAGCTCTTGAGACAGCCGGTACATGCTTTGATCAACGGTGTGTTTTTCATCAAGAATCTCAATAATATCATGATGCACAAGCTGGTTGTTTTGAATACCAACGCATCGGCCGCCTTTTCCTTCAAGCAGCAGCTCGACCGCAAATGCACCGAGCCTGCTTGCCAAAACGCGGTCGGCAGCAGTCGGTGATCCCCCGCGCTGAATATGCCCAAGCACTGATACTCTAGTTTCGAGATTTGTGGCTTCTTCAATTCGTTTTCCGAATTCAACTCCGCTGCCGACGCCCTCGGCAACGATAATGATGCTGTGTTTCTTGCCGCGTTCGTGTCCTCTTTGCAGTCTGGCAAGGATTTCTTCCATATCATAGTCCGCTTCAGGAATCAGGATCGATTCCGCTCCTCCGGCCAACCCTGACCATAGAGCAATATCGCCGGCATGGCGGCCCATTACTTCAATCACATATGTACGTTCATGAGATGTTGCGGTATCTCTGATTTTGTCAATTGCGTCAATAACCGTGTTCAGTGCCGTATCAAATCCAATGGTCAAATCTGTTCCCGGAATGTCATTGTCGATCGTTCCAGGCACGCCTACACAAGGAAAGCCGTGTTCAGTCAGTTTTTTGGCTCCCATATATGAACCGTCGCCTCCGATGACAACTAATCCTTCTATCCCATATTTTCTTAAATTCTCAATACCTTTTTCCCGTCCTTCAACCGTTTTAAACTCAGGACATCTTGCCGTATAAAGCATCGTTCCTCCGCGGTGAATGATATCTCCGACTGAGCCGATTTCGAGCTTTTCTATTTTTCCGTTTATTAAACCTGAATACCCATTATAAATTCCGTATACTTCTACGTTATGATAGATCGCTTTTCTGACAACCGCCCGAACAGCTGCATTCATTCCCGGGGAATCCCCGCCGCTCGTCAATACTCCGATTCGCTTCATCTTTTTCACCTCGAAAACATATATAAATTACCTTAACACGTTCATTGCCGCAAAAACAATGAAAAGGGATGTCAATTTTTCGAAGTCCCTTTGTAAACCTTAATTATTATACAATTAAACAAAAAGTTTTTAAATAAATTTCAAACAAACTCTTGGAAAAATCGCGGCGATTGACACAATCCTTTCACTTTCTAGGCAATTCCATAAAAATAAACGTGGGCCAAAAGGCCTCACGTTTACTTATTTTATCCCAACATATTGGTTTTCAGTCGAAATTTTTCCAATGGATTTATATTTTTCGTATCTCTGCTGGATCAGTTCGTTTTTATCCAGTTTCATCAGGGACTTGAGGGCTTGTTTTAATGCCTCGTCAATATAGGCAGCCTGCTGTTTCATATCACGGTGCGCTCCGCCTCTCACCTCTTTTATAACATGATCAATAATATCTAATTCTTTAAGATCTGGAGCAGTGATTTTCATTGTTTCAGCCGCTTTTTTCGCAAGTCCTGAATCCTTCCACAAAATCGCTGCCGCTCCTTCCGGAGAAATGACCGAATACGTGGAGTTTTCCAGCATGAATAAACGGTTTGCAACGCCGAGAGCAAGCGCTCCTCCGCTGCCTCCCTCACCGATAACGATCGAGATGACGGGCACGGAAAGTCCGGCCATTTCAAAAAGGTTTTTCGCGATAGCTTCGCTTTGTCCTCTTTCTTCAGCCGCTTTGCCCGGATAAGCACCCTTCGTGTCAATAAAGCAGATGATCGGTCTGTTAAACTTGTCAGCCTGCTTCATCAATCTCAACGCTTTTCTGTATCCTTCCGGATGCGGCATCCCGAAATTGCGGCGGATGTTTTCTTTTGTATCCTTGCCGCGCTGGTGGCCGATCACCGTGACGGGCAGTCCCCGAAACTTGGCGATCCCCCCAACAATCGCTTCATCATCACCGAAGTAACGATCCCCGTGGCATTCGAAAAAATCGGTAAAGAGATGTTCTATATAATCAAGCGTTGTCGGACGGTTTGGATGTCTTGCGATCTGCACCCTGTCCCACGCCTTCAGATTTGTATAAATATCTTCTTCAAGCCTTTCAAGACGGGCTTCAAGCTTTGTAATTTCAGAGCTTAAATCCATGTCTGAATCCTGTGTGAATTTTTTCAGTTCGGCAATCTTGTTGCGCAGTTCGATTACCGGCCTTTCAAACTCTAATTCTCCAGCCACTCGAGATCACCTCCAGGTTGGTGCATTTTTAAAATGCTGCTGAGCGTTTTTTTCATGTCTGCCCTGTGAACGACGGAATCAAGCTGACCGTGCTTGAGCAAGAATTCTGCGGTTTGAAAGTCTTCAGGCAGCTCTTCTCGGATCGTCTGTTCGATAATCCTTCTCCCGGCAAAGCCGATGAGCGCGCCCGGTTCCGCAAGGTTATAGTCTCCAAGAGATGCAAAGCTTGCAGAGACTCCCCCTGTCGTCGGATGTGTCATCACCGAAATGATCAAGCCGCTTTCTTCGCTGAACAGCTTTAGCGCCGAGCTTGTTTTCGCCATTTGCATCAAGCTGAGAAGGCCTTCCTGCATCCGCGCGCCGCCCGATGCGGTGAAAATGATGAAAGGAACTTTCTCTTCTCTTGCTTTTTCGATCGCCTGCGTGATTTTTTCACCGACGACAGACCCCATGCTTCCCATTCTGAATGTGGAGTCCATGACGGCAACGACCGCAGGAGACCCGTCGATTAAGCCTTTTCCGGTTACAACCGCCTCATTTATAGAGGTCTTCTCCCGGTCTTTTTCCAGTTTTTCTAAATATCCCGGAAATCCCAGCGGATTTTCTGAAACCATGTCCTGATTGAATTCTTCAAAGGTTCCATCATCAAGCAGGCTTTTGATGCGCTGCTTTGCGTTCATTTGCAGATGGTATCCGCAGTTCATGCAGACCCTTAAGTTTTTATCCAGCTCTTTCGTGAGCATGATTTTTTTGCAATCAGGGCATTTTGTCATGATGCCTTCAGGTACATCTTGTTTCGCTTTCTCCGCGGGAACGGAAGCGTATTTTTTCTTCTTTTTGCTGAATATATCCTTTAACAAAAGATTACCTCCCTTTTCTGAAGGGTTCCTCATATATGCCTGTCCTCACTCTTAGACTAGAACATCACTATACCGAAACTATTGTACTTTTTTTGTCAAACGGTGTCATCCTCAATTCGACAATTTTTAATCGGCAGCAGAGCGGTTATCATTTATGAGCTTGAAGACCGACAAATTGATATACAAGCCTTGAGAGCGGATACAAATGTCCGGAAATGCAGGCTGAAAAAAATTTTTTCAGGCGGCTGATTTCTTCTTAAGCGTCTCCAATAAGAGGAAATATCAATCATTTTCTTCAAGAAACAGCGCGTGACAACTCCAGGATCCGAGTGATCACGCGCTGATAAAAATCAAAATGGGGTGTTTTAATTTTCTTCGATAATCGCGAGTTTTCTTGTTTTTTCAGCGACTTCTTCAGGATCTACGTCAATTCTTGCCACACCTGTTTCCATGGCGGCTTTCGCAACCGCTTTGGCTACGGCAGGAGCAACTCTCGGATCGAACGGAGCCGGGATGACGTATTCAGGGCTCAGTTCTTCGTCGGAAACAAGGGATGCGATCGCTTCAACGGCGGCGATTTTCATTTCTTCGTTAATGTGTGTCGCCCTTACGTCAAGCGCTCCGCGGAAAATGCCCGGGAAGGCGAGGACATTGTTCACCTGATTCGGGAAGTCGGAACGTCCGGTTCCCACAACGCTGGCTCCTGCCGCACGCGCTTGGTCCGGCATGATTTCCGGATTTGGATTGGCCATGGCAAAAATGATCGGCTGATCCGCCATGCTTTCAACCATTTCTTTCGTCAGAGCTCCCTCAACGGAAACGCCGATAAAGACATCCGCATCTTTAATCACATCCTGAAGCGTTCCTTCTATTCTGTTTTTGTTTGTGTATTTGGCAACTTCGGCTTTAACGGCATTCATGCCATTCGGACGGCCTTCATAAATCGCGCCTTTTGTGTCGCACATGATGATATCGCGGACACCGAAATGGTACAGAAGCTTGATAATGGCGATTCCGGCCGCACCGGCGCCGTTGGCCACCACTTTGATCGAAGACATTGATTTTCCTGACAGCTTAAGGGCATTGACAAGCCCGGCTACTGTCACAATCGCAGTCCCGTGCTGATCATCATGGAAAACCGGGATTTTTGCTTCTTTTTTGAGGCGTTCCTCGATGACAAAGCAGTTCGGTGCTGCAATATCCTCAAGATTGACGCCGCCGAAAGTCGGCTCAAGGAGCTTTACGGTTTCAACAATTTTATCTATATCAGATGTATTTAAACAGATCGGGAAGGCATCCACACCGGCAAAGCTTTTAAAAAGAACCGCTTTTCCTTCCATAACGGGAAGCGCTGCTTCAGGACCGATGTTTCCAAGACCGAGCACAGCTGTTCCGTCAGATACAACTGCTACCATGTTTCCCTTCATCGTATAATCATATACTTTGCTGTTATCATCATAAATTGCTTTACAAGGCTCGGCTACACCCGGTGAATAGGCAAGGCTCAAATCATCCGCATTCCGAACCTGGACTTTTGATTTGGATTCCAGTTTACCCTGGTTCACTTTGTGCATATGCAGCGCTTTTTCTTTCAATGACATGTTAACAAACACTCCTTCAAGGGAATTTTGCCTAAAATTTTGCTTCGTTTTCTGCTGTAAGATTCTTTTGGACGACAATAGAATCTTAAAAATGATAACATACTTCAGGACTTTTTTAATGCTATATGCTCAGATTGCCCTTACCGAAGCACGACATTTTTATCTCCGACAACGCTTTTCAGCCGGTACAGTACAGCGTGATCAGCCTGTATATTATAGGCTTCAGGAAGCTTCATCGTTTGTTTTTTCTTTTCATAATAGATGCAGACCTGCGTCTCTCCTTTGTGCTCCTGCAGAATCGCGCTGATTTTTTCAAGGATATCCTGTGTATGCTGATCTTCTTCAACCTTGATGTAAACTGAAGGCTTTTTTTCTGTATGAAGCGCATCAAGCAGGGAAGCCCTGGCAATGATGAGCTGCCGCTTTTCGTTTCTCGTTTCAAGCCGGCCTTCGGTATAAAGCAATACCCCTTCTTCCAATATCGGGGAAAGCTGTCTGAGCTGGTCTGGGAAAACGACTGCTTCCATCTCCCCGCTTTCATCGCTCAATTCAAGAAACGCCATCGTTTGTCCTGCTTTCGTCCTGATTGTTTTTATTTTTGTCACAAGAGCGCCGAGAGCAGCTTTTTTCTGGCTGCTTCCGAGCAGCTGAATGACCGGAAGCGCGCCCGCCTGTTGGAGCATGGGGCGGTGAACGGTCAGCGGATGGTCTGAAAAGTAGATGCCGAGCGTTTCTTTTTCGCGCGCGAGCAGATCGACGAGCGGCATCTCTTCCGTTTTGGCATATTTCGGCTTGATGGTGATGGCTTCATCCAGAAAAAATCCAAGCTGTCCACTGTCCCCCGCAAATAATTCGGCATGCTCCAAAGCGATGTCGATCGAAGCGAGCAAAGTGGCGCGGTTTTCTCCGAACTCATCCATTGCTCCGGCAAAAATTAAAGCTTCGATCGTTTTGCGGTTGACGCTTTTCACAGATGTCCTGATGCAGAAATCAAACAAGTCTGCAAACGGCTTTTCCTTTCTCGCCCTGTAAATTTCTTTCACGGCCGATATCCCGACGCCTTTAACGGCTCTCAGGCTGTAGCGTACAGCTCCGTTTTCAATTGTAAACGGGTAGCCGCTTTTATTGATCGACGGCCCCAAAATCTTCAGCCCTTTTCCCTTTGCTTCATAGATGTATTGGGCGAGCTTATCTTCATTGCCGATCGCGCTTGTCAGCAGACCGCACATAAAATACAAAGGATAGCGGGCTTTCAAATAAGCGAGCTGGTAGCCGATCATGCTGTAGGCGACCGCATGGCTGCGGTTGAAGCCGTAATTGGCAAATTTCACAATCAGATCATATACTTCATTTGCCGATTTTACGGAATATCCTTTTTTCAGACATCCATCTATAAAATGATTTCTCTCTGTATCAAGAATTTCCTTGTTTTTTTTGCCGACGGCCCGCCGCAAAAGATCGGCTTCCCCCAATCTGAAGCCCGCCATTTGCGAGGCGATCATCATGATTTGCTCCTGGTACACAATGACGCCGTACGTATCCTTTAAAATGTCCGCCAGATCTTCATGCGGATAAAACACAGGCGCCTGGCCATGCTTTCTGCTGATATACAGCGGGATATTTTCCATCGGACCGGGGCGGTACAGGGCGTTGACGGCGACGATGTCCTCAAGGCTGTTTGGTTTTAGCCTTTTTAGAACGTTTCTCATTCCGGCTGATTCAAGCTGGAAGATGCCGGTCGTATCCCCCGCAGACAAAAGCTTAAACGTTTGCTCATCTTCATAGGATATGCTGGAAAAATCAATCGTGATCCGTTCGTTCTTTTCAATCAGCGTTTTGATGGACTCAATCAGCGTTAAATTTCGGAGGCCGAGAAAGTCCATTTTCAGAAGCCCTAAGTCTTCGAGGTAGCCCATCGAATATTGCGTTAAATATACGCCGTCATGTCCTTCCTGGATCGGCACAATATTCGTGAGCGGCTCTTCGCTTAAAACGACGCCTGCCGCATGTATCGATGTATGCCGCGGCAGCCCTTCGATCTTCCGGGCCGTTTCAAATATTTCTAGAAACCGCTTCGATTCATTAAGGCGCCTTGCCAGTTCAGGAGATTGTTTTCTCGCTTCCTCCAGAGTCACCCCCGGTTTTGACGGAATCAGTTTTGCAAGCTGATCCGCTTCCTTCGGACTGATGCCCATCACACGTCCGGCATCCCTCAGCGCGGCTTTTGCGGCCAATGTCCCGAATGTAATGATTTGGGCAACGTGAAGATCGCCATACTTATTTTTGACGTACTGAATGACTTCATCCCTTCTCGTATCGGGAAAATCAATATCAATATCAGGCATGGTGACCCGTTCGGGATTTAAAAAACGTTCAAACAGCAGTTTGTGTCTGATCGGGTCTACATCTGTGATAAACAGCGTATAGGCGACAAGCGAACCTGCCGCAGATCCGCGGCCCGGCCCTGTGATAATGCCGTTTTCGTGCGCGAATTTCATAAAGTCCCAGACGATCAGAAAGTAGTCGCTGAACGCCATGTCTTTAATAACGGAAAGCTCATATTCAAGCCGTTGGACATATTCACGGGAGGGTGCCGGAAACCGCTTGGACAGCCCTTCAAAGCAAAGCTCTGTTAAAAACTCGTCCGGATTTTTGCCGCCGGGCGCCGGATACTTGGGCAGGCGCGTCTGGCCGAGGCTTAAATCGACATGGCATTGAGCCGCGATCTTGACGGTGTTTTCCAAGGCATCAGGGCGGTTACGGTAAATATGGAGCATTTCGTCAACCGGTTTCAGATCAAGATGGTGATCGCCTTTATCGGTCACATTTTCCCCGAGTTTCTCCCCCGCTTTAATCGCTTTTAAGCAGGTGTAAGCCGTCATATCCCCTTTTTCGAGGTACCTTACATCTCCTGTGGCCGTAATCGGAATCCCAGCTTGTTCAGAAAGCTCGAGAATGCGCTCGGACAGAAGCGGATCAGCCTTGTACGGCTGGTAGGACAGATAGAAGTTTTCCTCACCGAAAATCGATTGATACCGGAGAGCGGCTTCTCTTGCCTTTTCCGTCTGCCCGTCTTTCAGAAGCGTTTCAACATAACCGGTTTCCCCTGTTGTAAGCGCAATGATGTCCTCGTGGTAGCTTTTCAGCCATTTTTCTTTGATCCCTGATTTTGATTTTGACTGCAGCACACTGGTGATTTTCAGCAGATTTTTATATCCTTTATTTGTTTTTGCCAAAAGAACGAGCGGATATGAAAGCTGTTCTTTTTCATCTGTGAGCACGGACGCGGTCAGCCCGATAATCGGCTTGATTCCGCGTTTTTTGCATGCTTTATAAAATTCGACCGCCCCGTACATAACCTCATCATCCGTCAGCGCCATCGCGCCGTAGCCGAGCGCTTTTGCCTTGGCTGTGAGATCCTCCACGGAGGCAGCGCTGTTTAATAAACTGTAGCCGCTATGTACTTGCAGGTGAACGAAAGGCATTCTGTCACCCCTTCCTTTTTCGAGCAATCTCCTTTCATTATATGATGTGAATGAATCAGAAACAAATGTTCTTTCTTCATGACATCAATCATACTTGTCTTGCTTTGTCCATATCATGTTAAAAGGTGAGGTGATCAGAATGGACCCTGAACAACCGTTTTTTCCAAACTTTATCAGCTGTTACTTTATCGCGCTCGGCGTTCTTCTCGGCGGCGCTTTAATCGGCGGAATCGGCGCTTATTTATCGGGGCAGCCGCCTTTAACGATTATTACAAGCCTTGCAAACCGGCTTAAGATCTGGGCTTTGGTAGCTGCGATCGGCGGTACGTTTGATGCGGTTTACAGCTTTGAAAGAGGCATTTTCGAAGGCAATACAAGAGACATTGTCAAGCAGCTTCTCCTGATTCTGTCGGCAATGGGAGGCGCACAGACGGGATATCTGATCATCAATTGGCTCACACAGGAGCATATTTCCTCATGAGAATTCCTCCTTACTATAAAAAGCCGGGATGGCAGCGTTTTTTTGCCGGGATGATGTGCGGGGCCATCGTCAGCTGGCTTGTTTTCCTGTTTACGTACGGTACGTTTCAGGAGGAGCAGGTTGTGATGATTCGCGATCAGAAAGAACGGATCAAGGATTTGAATGACCAGATCACCATTTACCGGGAGGATCTCCACAAACTGAACGAAGACAATAAAAGAAAGCTGCTGATTCAAAGCGTGGACGTCAAGCTGGTGAACGGCAAACAATACAAACTGTCCCAGCCTGACCAGATGAATTTTGAAGAGCATATCAAAGATAATATTTCCGATGTCATTACGAAGGATATTGAGAGCGTCTATAGAACAAAGGAGCTTTTGAAGCGGACGATTGAAAACAAAGTGTATACCATCAATGATAAAACCTACAAAGCAAAGGTTGCTGAGCTGACGATTTATACGAGGCTTTCCGTTGAAATAAAAATTTCTTTTTCTGAATAAAAATATGGATTTTTTTTAACTATTTAAAGACATGCGTCGCTTTTTTCCATTTTTTATTTTAAACTGACAGTAAATGATATGATAAAAAAGGGAGGAAAGCAGAATGTACATTTACAGTTACCATCAGCTGGCAAGAGATAAAGTCAACCGGATTAAGCTTGGCTATTCAGCTTATGCGGAAACTGAAAGTCTCGCGTCCCTTATCAAAAAAGAATTAAAAGCACAAAACATCCATGTATATGAGGATATAACCGATATCGGCTCCTGGTTTATACCGGAATGAGCCAAACATAAGATAAGGCGCTCATACGCGTACAAACGATTGTTTTTGTGCCGGCTTCATTCAGCGATGCCGGCCGCGTTTGCCGGTTACCGGTCACACATTTTACGCTCTTGGACACCTATAAATGAAATCGCTTTCATACCAAACACAAAAAAAGAGGGCTCCCCCTCTTATTTGTGTTCTTTACATATACGCTCCAAATCGGCGATGACGCGGTCGGCATCTTTCCAATCGTAAATGGAAGCGCCGGCCGCCAACGGATGGCCTCCCCCGTTGTATTTTTTCGCGACTTCATTTACAATCGGCCCCTTCGACCGCAGCCTTACCCTGATTTGATCAGCTTCTTCAACAAAAAACACCCATGCTTTGATGCCGGATATATTGCCAATCGTGCCGACGAGCTGTGATGCTTCAGACGGCGTGATATTGAACCGTTCTAAAATATCCTGTGTAATGAAAACAGATGCCACGCCATTTTCCGTCAAGGAAACATTTTGATAAATGTATCCGTTCAGTCTCACAACGTTTAATTTTGTCTCATACAATTGATTAAAAAGCTCCTGAGACGAGAAAGGATATTCGATGAGCTCACCCGCATATTTTAATGTCTTTTTCGTTGTATTCGGAAATAGAAAACGCCCGGTATCGCCGACAATGCCCGCGTAGATCAGCTCGGCTCCTTTTACCGGAAGCTTCCATCCCGCTTCCTTCCCGGCCAAATATAATTCATAAATCATTTCACTCGTAGAGCTTGCATTTGTGTCGACCCAAATAAGGTCGCCATACTGGTCTTCGTTCGGATGGTGGTCGATTTTGATCAGCTTGCCTCCCCTATTGTAGCGGGGATCGGAGATTCTTTCCTGATTAGCCGTATCGCAAACGATGACAAGGGCATTTTCATAAACCGAGTCTTCGATTGTCTCCGGCGTATATAAAAATGACAAAGACGGCTCCGGCGTCCCAACAGCAAAAATATTTTTTTCAGGATAGGTTGCTTTCAAGATTTCCGTAAGACCGCACTGGGACCCGTAGGCGTCAGGGTCCGGCCTCACATGTCTATGTATAATAATAGTGTCATATAATGATATGGTTCTGATGATTTCTTTTTTCATTCCGTGCCCCTTCTTTACGTTATTTTTAACCATTAAATCACAATCTGTTGCTGGTGGAAAGTGAAAGTCATGACTTTTTATTGTAGAAAGCAAACCCGATTATGTATACAATGGGTTTGTAAAACTTACAATGGAGGATGTCGATTATGCCGTTTTTTGTTTTTTTCATTGTGGTTTCAGCGATTCTTTATGTGTATTACAAGATTCAATACGTACGTACAAAAAGGGCCCTGTTGAAAGAATATTTGTCCGCGAAATCGAGCATGTCTTTAGGCCTTTTTATTATGTTTTTTGGACTGAATCAGCTGTTTTTAAACAGGGGCGCTTTAAGCGCCGGGATCGGCGTGATTTTTGTTTTGACAGGAATCGGCAGCATGTGGGCCGGATACAGGGCCTACAAGCATTATGTCCCTTTGCTCGCCAAGGAAAACGAAAGGGAGAATGCCTGAGGGAGGAGGGGGCATCCGGGCGCGTCCTCAGCTTCTTTCCATGAGCTGCACCATCATCATCGCTTTGCCGACGAGAGCTCCCTGATGAAACACTTCAATATCCATTTTCCCGAATTTTCTTCCGGCTTCTAGGATGTGCGGCTTAATTTCAATGACAGACTCCATTTGCACGGGCTTTAAAAAATAAATCGTCATGCTCTCTATCACGAGATCCCCTTTTTTGTGAGAACGCAGAAAGCGATTTGCCGCTTCAGTCAATATTGTCGTGAATACGCCGTATGAGATCGTCCCCAAATGGTTTGTCATCTGCGGTGTCACCTCATATTGATAAACAGGGGACGGCTTGTGCTTGTCGATTTCTGTTTCTTTAAATCCGCCTGTGACGATATCATCAAGTTTTTCACCGACCTGCGGCTGTTTTTGAATCATTTGGAGCGCTTTTAAAACATCTTGTCTGCTGATCATGCCGATCAGCTTCTGCCGCTCATCTACAACCGGAAGCACTTCGATTCCTTCCCAGACCATCATCTGCGCTGCCGAAGCTACGGATGTTTTCCCGACGACCGTAATCGGATTTTTCGTCATGACTTTTTCTATAAGAACAGAGCGGTCATATCCCGCAACATCTTTTGATGTGAGAATGCCGTGGATCTTCATCTGCTCGTCAACGACCGGAAACCTTCCGTGGCCCGTTTCAAAGTTTTTTTCATACCATCTTTCAAGCTTTTCGTCCGGAGATAAGCAGACCGTTTTTTCAAGCGGAGTCAAAATGTCTTCCACAAGCACGACTTCTTTTTTAATGAGCTGGTCGTAGATGGCCCTGTTGATCATGGCTGCGACGGTAAACGTGTCATAGCTTGTAGACATGATCGGAAGCTCAAGCCTGTCGGCAAGCTCAAGGATCGACGGTTCGGTATCAAACCCGCCCGTTACCAAAACAGCGGCGCCCGCTTCAAGCGCCTGGCGGTGCGCATCGATCCGGTTCCCGACAATCAAAAGATTTCCGGCTCCCGTGTATCTCATCATCGCATCAAGTTCCATCGCTCCGATGACGAATTTATTTAATGTTTTATGAAGCCCTGCTTTGCCGCCAAGAACATGTCCGTCAATGACATTTACCACTTCGGCATATGTCAGCTTTTCAATATTTTCTTTTTTCTTTTGTTCGATCCTGATCGTTCCGACTCTTTCAATCGTGCTGACAAACCCTTTATTCTCGGCTTCTTTTATCGCTCTGTAAGCCGTTCCTTCGCTTACTTTCATTTCTTTGGCAATCCGTCTGACAGAGATTTTTTCGCCGACGGGCAAGGAATCAATATATTTTAAGATCTGTTCATGTTTTGTCGCCAATCTTTTCACCTTCATCCTCTGACTGCTAAATATGGTTTTATTATAAATGCTTGGACGTTTTGACCGCAATTCGGCCCCTGCAAAATGCCCCTGCCGTCATGATCCCGCTTGACCGCTTTTTATCAGCTCCAGCGCTTTTTCAAGCCAGGAACAGTAGCCGTTCTCCCGTTCAAGCGCCCTCGTCAACACGAGATAGTGGCCAAAGTGCGGAGACTGAAAGGAAATCCCGGGGCCTGCTTCCTGTTTCAGCGTTTCAAGCCTTTCCTTTAAAAAAGCGGCTTTTTCTTTCCGCTTGGCCAGCTGATCGGCAAAAAGACCTTCTGCTTCAGCGGGCTTCATCGATGATATGAAATAGGCTTTTAACATAAATTCGTCTTTTACCGTGTCCGGCACGGGCTTATACGCCGTAAGCCATTCATGAAGCTCCCGTTTTCCGTCGTCTGTGATGGAATACATCTTTTTTTCTAACTTCGATCCTTGTATGACCGTCTTGAATTCAATAAACCCTTCATTTGTAAGCTTTTTCAATTCGGGATAAATCTGGCTGTGCTTCGCGCTCCAGAACTGGCCAAGCTCGGCTTTGAAATGGCTCGTCATATCGTAGCCGCTTAAACTTCCTTTATCCAGCAGCCCTAAAATCGCGTACTTCAATACCCTCATATTCATCCTCCATAGATGCATCTTGATGTTGTTGAACCTATTATATCACGTTGTACATGTTTTCATTTACACATAAAAAAGAGCCCGCAAAGGCCCCATTGTTGTTATGATTTACATGTCGATTGATTCGCCGACTTCCAGCACTTTTCCCACGCCGCCCGGCAGGCTGTCGGCAAAAGCGTGCGGATCCTGTTTGATAACCGGGAACGTAGAGTAGTGGACGGGAACAACCTGTTTGGCCCTGAGCCATTCCGCAGCCAATTTCGCATCTTCCGGTCCCATCGTGAAATTGTCGCCGATCGGCAAAAATGCGAGGTCGATGTGGTTCAATTCGCCGATGAGCTTCATATCTGAGAAAAGACCCGTATCTCCCGCGTGGAAAATCGTTTTTCCTTCCACAGTCAGCAGAATGCCCGCCGGCATTCCGGTATAAACGATGGTCTGGCTGTCCTCCTCCGTATAAGCGGAACCATGGAAAGCCTGCGTCAATTTCACTTTCCCGAAGTCAAATTGGTGTGAGCCCCCGATATGCATCGGATGGACATTCAAGCCTTTCCAGCCGAGATAAACGGCAAGCTCGTTCGGAGCGACGACAAGGGCATCGTTCCGCTTGGCAATTTCCAATGTGTCGCCGACATGGTCATTATGGCCGTGCGTCAGCAGGATGACGTCCGCTCTGACATCCTGTGCTTTTAAGTCTGTTAAAGGATTGCCCGTAATAAAAGGATCAAAAATCAGATTGTGCTTTTCCGTTTCAACTGTAACCACTGAATGGCCATGGTATGTCACTTTCATTTTATCCACCCCTATTTCATATATCATGTTAAACAAAACTTAGAGAGAGTGGCGGTTAATCACGTTCAGACCGCCTGTTGCCTCAATGACCGTTCCCGTAATGTAGTCCGAATTTTCGTCGCAGAGAAACGTAATAATCCTTGCGATGTCTTCTCCTGTTCCCGATCTGCCAATCGGCGTCTCCCGGTCGAGGGAAGCCCGCGCTTCCGATATCGAGGACTCCTTCATGTCCCCGACGATGTTTCCCGGACAGACCATGTTCGCTGTAATGCCTGAGCCCGCTTCCTCGATGGCAATCGTCTTGGTCAGGGACGCGAGCCCCACTTTTGCCGCCCCAAAGGCGGAACGGTGCAGCCAGCCCGGTGCATGGTCGGCTCCCTGAAATCCGTATGTGATGATGCGCCCGAACCGCTGACGTCTCATGACGGGAATGACCGCTTTGAACAGGTGGAAAACAGAGCTGAGATTTCCTTCAAGCATCTCATACCATTCATTATCAGTATAATCCGCTAGCTTCTTCCGCTCAAATATGTATGGGCCGGCATTGTTGATAAGCAGATCGATTTTTCCGAACCGCTCGAGAGCCGCCTTCACCATCTGATGCAAATCTTCCTTTTTCGTGACATCTCCCTTTACAAACTGCAATCGGTCAAGGCTAGACTGCCATTCGGTTTTGAGGCGGCTGACAGCTTCTTCATCCTGTCTGTAATTGACCGTCACCGAATATCCTTTTTCGAGCAGGGCTTCGGTGACTTTACGCCCCAAACCTTTTGAACCGGCTGTAATTAACGCATGGCGCACATCTTTCCCTCCCAAGCATTGGTTCTCTGTATTCACCATCATTGGCATGATATTCTTGTCTATCTATACTTTACTACAAAATCCGGAGGATATCACATATAGAGCATCGGCAATCTTTACAAAGACGGCAGGCCCGGGCAATCTGTAAAAAACGCATGAAAGCTGAAACCACCAGGCTCCAGCTTCATATAAACTCGTTTCTATTGTTCATCTTGATCAGACAGCTGTTCGGCATCATGACCGACAAATCCGCTGAAATAGGCATCAGATATTTGCTGAACGGTTTCCTTATCACCGTCTGCATCATACATATAGGCCTGCTTTCGCTTATCCTGTCTCATTCCCACACCCCTCTTTTCGATTCATAACGTTATTTTGCGTCTGACTTCCTGCAGTTATGAATCAAAACGGGAAGTGTTAAAAATTGTTCAACATCTGTTTCGCTTTTTGCAGGGCTTCCTCTACTTTTTTGAATCCTGTTCCGCCCTCGCTCATTCTTTTTTCGACGGCATGGTGCGGATCGAGCACGACATAGACGTCTTCCTCAAACAGTTCGCTTGCTTGTTTGAATTCTTCAAATAGAAGGCCGCTGAGGTAAATTCCTTTTTCAATACAGGTATACACGAGCTTTCCGACGACTTCGTGAGCCTCCCTGAACGGCATTCCTTTTTTCGCCAGATAATCAGCGAGCTCGGTGGCGTTCGAGAAATCCTGCTCAGTAGCTTTTTTCATCATATTTTGATTAACGGTCATTGTTTTAACCATGCCCGCAAAAATTTCCAGGCTTCCTTCAACCGTTTTGACGGTATCAAACATGCCTTCTTTATCTTCCTGCAAGTCTTTGTTGTATGCCAAAGGCAGCCCCTTCATAATCGTCAGCAGGCTCATCAGGCTGCCGTAAACGCGTCCGGTTTTCCCGCGGATGAGCTCCGCCATATCCGGGTTTTTCTTTTGCGGCATCATGCTGCTGCCTGTGGCATAAGTGTCATCAAGCTCGATAAACTTAAATTCCTGTGAACACCATAAAATGATTTCCTCTGAAAAACGCGATAAATGCATCATCAAAATGCTGCTCGCGCTTAAAAATTCAAGAATGAAGTCCCTGTCGCTGACTCCGTCGAGACTGTTTTCGTAAATTGAATCAAATCCGAGCAGTTCAGCGGAATATTCGCGGTCGATCGGAAACGTTGTCCCCGCAAGCGCCCCGCATCCGAGCGGAGATTTATTGATCCGCTTCAGCGAATCGCGGAAGCGCTCCTTATCCCGTTCAAGCATCCAGAAATAAGCGAGCAAATGGTGTGCGAATGAAATCGGCTGAGCACGCTGCAAATGCGTGTACCCTGGTAAAATCGTTTCAATATGCTGCTCCGCTTTTTCGACAAGCACGCCTTGAAAATTCGAAATGGCAGCCAGAATATGTTCAGTGTGCTCTTTTAAATAAAGATGCATATCGGTTGCGACCTGGTCGTTGCGGCTTCTCGCCGTATGAAGCTTGCCGCCGAGCGGACCGATTTCATCGATGAGCATTTTTTCAAGATTTAAATGAATGTCTTCATAATCGACGGAAAACGCCAATTCGTTTTTTTCGGCTTTTTCCAACAGCACTGTCAAGCCGCCCTTTATTTTTTCCGCTTCGTCTTCTGTTAAAATGCCGCACTTTTTCAGCATTGAAGCATGTGCGAGAGACCCTGCGATATCTTCTTTTACAAGCGTTTTGTCAAAGCGGATCGATGCCCCGAACTCATCGACCCATTTTTCCGGCGTTTTTTGGAACCGGCCTCCCCAAAGCTTTTTCATGCTTTAATCTGCTCCTTTTGTTTAACGATGCTATTCACTTTTGTCGGCAGACCCCACAGTTCGATAAAGCCGACTGCCGCATGGTGGTCAAATGCATCATCTTTTGTGTAGGTCGCCAGCTTTTCATCGTAAAGAGAATACTCGGACTTGCGGCCTTCAACGATCGCATGCCCTTTAAACAGCTTGACGCGGACGACGCCTGTGACATGTGTTTGCGTTTCCTTCAGAAAGGCGGAAAGCGCGTTTTGCAGCGGAGAAAACCAAAGGCCGTTATAAATGACTTCAGCCATTTTTTGCTCGATCAGCGGTTTAAAATGCGCCACTTCTTTCACCAATGTCAAATCTTCCAGCTCTTTGTGCGCCTTTAAAAGCGTGACGGCTCCCGGGCACTCGTATACTTCGCGGGATTTGATGCCGACAAGGCGGTTTTCGACATGATCGATCCGTCCAACACCGTGTTCCCCTGCTCGTTCGTTCAGCTTTAAAATCAATTCTGAAAGGGTGTAGCGAACACCGTCGATCGAGACCGGAACGCCTTGTTCAAACGCAATTTCAACAATTTCAGGCGTATCAGGCGTTTTTTCAAGCGGTTTTGTCAGGTCATACGCTCCTTCAGGCGGTGCTGCCCAAGGATCTTCAAGGATGCCGCATTCATTGCTTCTGCCCCACAAATTTTGGTCGATTGAATACGGACTATCCAAATTGACCGGGATCGGAATGCCGTGCTTTTCCGCATAAGCGATCTCTTCATCGCGCGACCATTTCCATTCCCGGACTGGAGCAAGGACCTCAAGTTCCGGATTCAATGATTTAATGGAAACTTCAAAGCGCACCTGGTCATTTCCTTTACCCGTGCAGCCGTGAGCGACGGCGACCGCGTTCTCTTTTTCGGCGACTTCAACAAGCTTCTTTGCGATCAGAGGTCTTGAAAGTGCTGATACAAGCGGATACTTGCCTTCATACAGCGTATGGGCCTGAAGCGCCACCAAAGCGAAGTTCTGTGCAAACTCTTCCTTTGCATCGATCACGTAAGAATTGACGGCACCGACCTGAAGCGCTTTTTGCTGGACAAAAGCGAGATCCTTTCCTTCACCTACGTCCAAACAGCAGGCAACCACATCATAACCCTGCTCTTGCAGCCATTTTATCGCAACGGAAGTATCAAGACCTCCTGAGTATGCCAGCACTACTTTTTTCTTTTCTGCCATTTTGAAAAACTCCTCTCATCTAGGTGCTTTTTGTATAAAAATAAGTTTTGTTTAATAAAAATACATTTAATATGTATACACTTTAACAAGGAGTCCCGGTTTTTTCAACCTTTTTATAAAAAAAACTTCATTCATTTTTTATGAATGAAGTTTCGCCAATATTCTACAGCTTCTCACTTGATATCTTTTCTCAATTCTCTTATCACATGGGCAAGCTCCGGGACAATCAGTTTTGTCATCGCCAGCTTGACCGCGCCGCTTGATCCAGGCGTCGCAAACACAGCTTTGTTTTGAATAACGCCGGCTGCCGCCCTGGATAAAATCGCGCTTGCCCCGATATCCTCGGTATAGCTCAGCATGCGAAAGATTTCTCCAAAGCCGGGGATCTCTTTCGAAAAAAGCGGAGCAATCGTTTCAATCGTCACATCTCTTGCCGCAATGCCTGTCCCTCCGTTTAACAAAACCGCGTCAACTCGGTCATCCCGGCATCCATCAAGCACGGCGGCCTGAATATCCTTCTTTTCATCCTTTACAATTTCGTAGGAAACGATTTCATGGCCGGCCTCCGTCAAAAATTCTTTCATCAGCCGGCCGCTTTTGTCCGTTTCTTCCGTCCTTGTGTCGCTTACTGTAATGACCTTGCATAACACGCGGCTGGGCGCTTCTTTTTTATGTTCTTCCACGCTCATATACGTCCCGCCTCCTTTTTCTAAAATCTTCTTCATTATAATAGAGAATGCTTTTTTTAAAAATAAAAAACGGCCTCCTCCATTTATGGGGAAGGCCGTTTTCAGAAGCTTTATTGAGCCAGTCTGACAACATCTCTTGCAATCATGACTTCTTCATTCGTCGGAATGATCAAGACTTTTACCGGAGAATGCGGATAGCTGATAAACGCTTCTTTACCGCGGACATGATTCAAAGCAGGGTCCCAGTATACGCCCATGAATTCCAGGCCGCGGAGGACGCGTTCTCTGACCTCTACGCTGTTTTCACCGATGCCGGCAGTGAAAATGATCGCGTCAACGCCGCTCATTCTCGCCGCATAAGAACCGATGTATTTATGGATTCTGCTTGCAAATACTTCAAGAGCCGTTTCCGCGCGTTCATTTCCTTCTTTCGCCGCTTCTACGATATCGCGCAGGTCGCTTGAAAAGCCTGAAATGCCCAAAAGTCCGCTCTTTTTATTCAGCGTGTTCAGAACTTCATCAGCGGTTTGTCCTGTCTTTTCCATAATAAACGGGATAAGCGCAGGGTCGATGTTTCCTGAACGGGTACCCATCGCCACACCTGCAAGCGGAGTGAAGCCCATTGACGTATCGATTGATTTGCCGCCTTCAACGGCAGCGATGCTCGCTCCGTTTCCAAGATGACAGGAGATCAGGCGCAATTCCTTTAGCGGGCGGCCGAGAAGCTCTGCCGCGCGTTCAGTGACATACTTATGAGATGTTCCGTGGAAACCGTATTTACGGATTCCGAACTTTTCATAGTATTCATAAGGAAGGCTGTATAAATATGACTGCTCAGGCATCGTCTGATGGAATGCCGTATCAAATACAGCGACGGCAGGTACGTTCGGAAGGACTTCCTTAAACGCTTTGATTCCGACGATGTTGGCCGGGTTGTGAAGCGGCGCCAGTTCAGAAATTTCTTCAATTTCATGAATCATTTCATCCGTTAATAGAACAGAGTCGCTGAACTTTTCGCCGCCGTGAACGACGCGGTGGCCGATTCCGTTGATTTCGTTTAAATCATTAATGATGCCGTATTTCGTCAGTTTGTCGAGCAGCATTTTTACCGCTACGGAATGATCCGGAATGTCGGTTGTTTCACTCTTTTTTTCATCGTTGACAGAAATGGTGAAAATGCCGTTATCCAACCCGATCCGTTCAACTAAACCTTTTGTTAATACTTTTTCGCTGGGCATTTCGAAAAGTTGAAATTTCAGTGATGAGCTTCCAGCGTTAATTGCAATGATTTTGGACATAAATGACGCTCCTTTTTACCTATAGTCCGGTGATTTTATGTTCAACCCGGATCATAAAAAATATGTATAAAATTGTTCTTAGTAAATTCAAAAAATAACTGCCTTTATCATTTAAACATTCAGAAGAATCCTTTTCAAGCCATGATCTTGTTTGGTAGCGCTTTCAATAAGAAATTATTATTTTCTGAAAATAGAAACAGTCAGAGAATACCATCTCTGACTATTTTAGCTCTTTTTGCTCTTAAACCAATTGTCAAGTTTTGCGGCCATCTTCAGCATCGCCTCTTTGTTGGAAAAGGACGGCAGTTCAGCAAGCAGCACCTGTTTCGGAGCTTTTGCCCCTTCACCCTGCTTTTGCAAAACCAAGATGCTTTTCGCATGCGCCTCATCCTTGAAGATCGATAACGGCAGCTGGAGCACTGCATTAATATGCGCATTGTCCTTTAAAAAGGCGCGGAGCTGTTGACTTTGGCTGCTTTCAAATAAATGGTTTGGAATCATGAAAAATAAATATCCGCCCGGTTTTGTATATGTCAGGCTTTGTTCAATGAATAGATGATGGGAAAAAGAATGGCCTTCTTCCGCCTTCAGCTGGAACGCCCGCGCGCTTTCATCATCTGGATAGTATCCGACGGGAAGGTCACAGATCACCGCATCAACGGGGTCCATAAAAATAGGCTGCAGGCTGTCCTGGTTGAAGAATTCGATTTCTTTTTGCTGCAGGTTCGCCTGAACATAGGCGAGTTTGATGAGCACATCATCAATTTCAGAACCGAAGGCTTTGCCGGCTTCTTCAGAAAACTGGTTTAACACGGCAAGCAGAAGATTGCCCGTCCCTACCGCCGGATCAAAAAGGGTGAGTCCTTTTTTGCGGCCCATGAACTTGTTCACGAGATATCCGATAAACAGGCCGATCGTATCCGGCGTCATCTGGCGGTTCGGATGGGGAACATTTTTCAGCCCCTTCAAGATGGCAAGCTGAAAGGCTTTGCGTATCGCTTCATGGCTGCATTCGGAAAAATCGGCTTTGCCGATTAGTTCTTTCATCTTTTGAGCGGCTGATTCAGACAGCGCGCGGCTTGTTTCTCCTGAAAAAAACGCCTCCCCCGCTTCTGCCAAAGCTTCTATGTATGGAATATCCAGGTCGCCTGCAATGATTCCCGCTCCTCCGTCAAGCCATTCATATATGGTTTCTACTTGATTGTTTTGCATGCTGTGTCTCTCCTTATCAAAAAATCAGAGCCATGAAAAGAGCTCCGGGGAGATGATCACCTGGAGCCCTTTTTAACGTTCATTTACTTCACAAGCGATTTGGCAGCTTCAATCGCTTTTTCATAATCCGGATGATTTGTCGCTTCACTTACATATTCGGTGTATACGACTTTTCCGTTTTCATCTAGCACAAAAACAGCACGGGCAAGCAGTCTCAATTCCTTGATGTAGACGCCGAATGCTTCCCCGAATGACATCTCCCGGTGATCTGACAATGTTTCCACATTTTCAATTCCGTTTGCTCCGCACCAGCGCGCCTGGGCAAAAGGAAGATCCGCGCTGATCGTATACACTTTCACTGAACCGAGGCTTGCGGCTTCTTCGTTAAAGCGGCGGGTCTGTGCATCGCAAACCCCCGTATCAATGGACGGTATCACCGATATAATGGCGGGTTTGCCTTTGATGTCTTGAAGCGTGACTTCCTCAAGCGAATTTGACAGTACCGTAAAATCAGGAGCCTGGTCGCCAGCATGTACGTCAGAGCCCACCAATGTAACAGGGTTTCCTTTAAATGTTATTGAAGCCATCATCATTCCTCCTTCACTTATGTATGACTCTACTATAAAAGAGTTTAGGCCAAACTGCAAAGTTTAAGTTTGGCCTGTACCAGAAAAAAGTTAACTGCATCAATAACAGTTAACTTTTTATGCTGATGGCTTTTTTAAAACGGCGGATTGTTTTGACGATTCATTTGCTGTTTTTGTTTGTCGTTTTTCTTGAACATTTGCTGAATCCGTTCGATTGTTTGCGGAGCGGAGTCTAAAATCTTATCAATGACGTGCGTGTTTTCATCCAAGTGGAGGATTCTTACGCCGGATGTACCGACAATCAAAAACGCAATCGGAGTAATCGATACGCCTCCGCCGCTTCCGCCGCCAAACGGAAGCTTCGCTTCTTTACGCTCGCGCTCCCCGTCGCTTGATTTTGATTCCGCCGGTTTATTGCCGCTGAATTCGCTTCCGCCGGCCGCAAAACCAAAGCCTACTCTGGAGACGGTTAAAATGACGCTGCCGTCAGGTGTTTCTACAGGATCTCCGATAATGGTGTTGACATCAATCATTTCTTTCAAATTTTCCATGGCGGTTTTCATCAAACCTTGAATTGGATGTTCAGCCATATTCCATTCCTCCTATACTGATGAGTCATTCTTTGTTGAACCTGACAGATGTTTTGGCAGCTTAAACAAGCCGCGCATTTTCCCTTTCCAATTAACCACGATTCTGAAAGCTGCGATTATAGCATGTCCAACGCGAAAATGGAATATACATGTCAGGTGTGTTTTGGAGAATGGGCTGTTAAACACGGGGATCACCTGGTACTCCGGACGGCGGTCAAAACAAAAGACCTGATCCAAAATCGCCACCGTAGCGGATTTTACCGACCATGCGGCGCCCGTTGCAATCCCGGTTAGAGCGGCGTCGGGAAGTCCGAGAACCGACGTCCATTCCATTTTGGTTACATGAATATGCTTCATAAATTTCAGGACGATCGGTGTAAGATTAACGATTTGTTTGACAACGTTTTTGATTTGGCGACCATTTTCCAGTACGTTCTGATATCCGACTTTTCTTTTCTTTTGCTTCCTGTCGGCAGCCGTCTTCGTCCGCTCTTTCACATTAACGCTCATATCCTTTTGATTGACTTTGATCATCGGAATGTCTTTTTTGATGCGAAGGAGGCCGAAACCCGTCCGAATGTTGATGGTCAGCCGATCATCATCATTTGTATGAAGATACTCAACAGACACGCGGATTTTCATGAACCAAACAGCAGCAAGAAGAGCCAATGCCACCGCTATCCATATGTACACCATGATTTCACTTCCTCTTATACTAGGCATTATGGGATAAAAGAAAAAAAAATAAACGTGAAAGATCGCCGCAATTTCCCTGGCAGCACCAAAAACCCGGCTTCCTCCAGCCGGGTTTTTGAATCGCTTATTTATTTTTCCGGTACAATTTTTCGTGAATGACCGCGGTATCGGCAACGAAATCATGGATTCCTTGTTTCTTTGGCGTAAACCCGCAAATGATATAGGTGATATACAAGCTGTTGATATAGCGCCCAATCACTTCTCTGAACAGGATGACATCCCAGGTCAGCCCTTTTTCAGGGACAAGGGAAACAACCTTCAGCCCGAATACCATTTTGCCCAATGTTTGCTTGAAGTATCTGGTCATGAGGGCAAAATAAGCGAAAAACACGACAGCACTCGTTATCGAATACAGCGAAAAAGAGAAAAACCCTGTTTCTTTCGGCAGATTCAGCAAACTGAAAACAGGAGATATCAACAGGCGGTTGATGCTGCCTATGACAATTCCGTCAAGCAGAAAAGCCCAGCATCTGATCCAAAAACCGGCATATGCATGCTCAAGCGCCGGGGCCGATTGCTGCCGGGAATCATCAGCTGGCGCAGATATTTCATGATGATCCTTTCCATCATAAGTCATATCCATTTTTCGGTCCCCTCCTATTTGGCGTAAAGATACATCAATCTTGGTGCGCCGGATTGTGAAATTGCTTCCTTAATATTCAAAAAGTCCGCTTCGCTCTTAAATATTTTGTTTGCGCTCATTGAAAGGAAAGACGACAGGCCTGTTGATTCTTTATAGGTGACTACAGATGCACCATCCAAATTTTTATGGTCTTTTTTCAACGCTTTTACCGTATCTTCGTAGTAGCCGAGTTCATCAACCAAATGGATTTTTTTAGCCTGGCGCCCGTCATACACCCGTCCATCAGCGATTTTCTTGACATCGGCTTTGGACATATGGCGCCCTTCTGAAATAACGTCAACGAAGCCTTCGTAGGAATCATCGACCATGGCCTGCATGATCTCCCGTTCCTTTTTCGTCATGCCGCGCGTCGGGGACATAATGTCTTTATATTCACCACTTTTAATTGTTTCAGTTTTCAGGCCCAATTTTTCAGCAAGCTTGCCGTAATTCATGCTTTCCATAATGACCCCGAGAGAACCTGTCAGCGTATCCGGCGCCGCGAAAATTTTGTCGGCAACCGTTGAAATATAGTAGCCTCCAGATGCCGCCATTGACCCCATTGAAACATAAATCGGCTTTTTCGTTTCTTTTTTGATTTCTTCGAGTTTCTTATGTATTTCAGCGCTTTCGTATACTCCGCCTCCCGGAGAATTCACGCGCAATACAATTCCTTTTACTGCGGAATCATCTTTGGCCCTTTCGAGCATTTTCAAAAATGATCTGTGATTGTATCCGTCAGAACCGAGCAGGCTTCCGCCATCGCCGTTGTCGGCAATTGTTCCGTCAACTTCAAGGACGGCGATTTTGCTTGAACCGCTCCCATGTTCCAATACCGTTTCTTCCTGTCCGTCGCTTAGTCCAAGCTGCATCTTACTGTCCTCTCCGAAATTTTCAAACACCGCTAAAACAAGGCTCATGATCAGAGAGCAGCCAAAAATGGCCAATGCAATCACGAGCGCTACCCATCGTTTGGGATTCATGTATTCTCCTCCTTTAATTAAAAAAAGCTGCATGTCATTGTACGTATATGAAGGGAAAAAGTTCGATATGAAAGTGCTTCATATACAAGAAATGTGCAGGACATGGTAAACTAGGGTCACAGGTCATTTTAACATATATGTTGGATGGCAGAGAAATCTAAATTTCACAGACAAAGGGGAGAATGGGTGTGACAGACCGCCGAAACATTTATTTCTTTTACAAGAAAAATTCGGAAACAGATGAACAGTGCAATATGCTCAAACAGCTTGCCACAGAACACGGATTTCAAGTCGTTGACGATCACCGGCAGGCCAACATTATCGCAAGTATCGGCGGGGACGGTACATTTTTGCAGGCGGTTCGGAAAACGAATTTCAGGGACGACTGTCTGTATGTGGGGATAGCAAAAAAGGGGAAGGCTCATTTATATGCGGATTTTAATATACATGATACAGATAAAATGATAGAAGCGACAAACTCGGAACAAATAGAAGTCAGAAAATATCCGCTGATCGATGTAACGGTTGACGGGACCAACCGATTTCAATGTCTGAATGAGGTGTCCATCCGCTCAAGCATTATTAAAACGTTTGTGATGGATGTGTTTATCGATGATCTTCATTTTGAAACCTTCCGCGGCGACGGAATGATCATCTCAACACCGACGGGCAGCACGGCCTATAATAAATCCGTCGAGGGAGCGGTTGTCGATCCGAAGCTGCCGTGCGTACAGGTGACAGAGCTCGCATCATTAAACAACAACACCTACAGAACACTCGGATCGCCGTTTATATTAAGCGCAGACCGCAGACTCACATTGAAAATCGTCCAGGATGGAAATGATTATCCGATCATCGGCCTTGACAATGAAGCTTTTAGCACGATGCACGTGAAAGAGGTCGACGTCAGCCTGTCCGGAAAAGTGATCAAAACGATCAAGCTGAAGGATAATTCATTCTGGGAAAAAGTAAAGCGTACGTTCCTTTAAAAAACTGGAAGCCTTTTCATAAGAAAGAGGCAAGCGCTAAGCGCTTGCCTCTTTCCGGATTATATATCGGCATTCATTCCCGGGAGGACTTTTGAAGATGGATTGTGAAGCGAAATCTTCACTTTGATCTTCTCTGCCACCTTTTTTTATTTGCTCCATTTTTTGAAATCCCGGTTCAGCCGGGTTAAATTGGCCTCCAATACAGACAGGTCTTCATCAGGCCATTCTTGAAGAACTTCGGCATATACCTCATAGCGTGCCTTTTGCACCTTATGAAGAATGTCAATGCCTTCATGGGTCATCTCCACAAGGCTGATCCTGCCGTTTTGCGGATCGGGAAAACGCTTGATCAGTTTCTTCCGCTCCAGGGCAGAGACCTGCCGGCTCGCAGTTGAAAGATTCAGCATCAGCTTATCAGCCAGCGTATGGATGGCAAGAGGACTTTGCTTATCAAGCTCACTCAAAAGCAGGTATTCCGAACGGTCCAAACTTCCAAACCGCGGACTGTAGGCCGTCGTCAGACGCACCAAGAGCGCGATCTCCTTTTCGATTTGTCGGAGTGAGTCATGACTCAAAGGATATCCCCCCTTAATATTAAATGGGTTGCCGGCATTTAACGGTTTTCTCCCGTTTTTCTGGCGATTTCCCGTTCTCTTAATTCAAAACGCCTGATTTTCGCAGACGGGGTTTTTGGGAGCTGATCGATAAATTCAATTTCCCGCGGGTATTTATACGGTGCCGTTAATGCCTTCACATGGTTTTGCAGCTCTTTCACAAGGCTTTCATCTCCGGCGCCTTCTCGTAATACAACGTAGGCTTTTACAATGGAGCCCCTGATTTCATCAGGACTCGCAACAACCGCGCATTCTTTCACGAGCGGATGCTTGATCAGCGCGTCTTCAACTTCAAAAGGGCCGATCGTATATCCGGAGCTGATAATAATGTCGTCATCGCGGCTTTCAAACCAAAAATAGCCATCTTCATCTTTCCTCGCCTTGTCACCGGTGATGAAGTAATCCCCTCTCCTTTGCAGAAGCGTTCGTTCCGGATCTTGATAGTATTCTTTAAACAAGGCCGGCGTACTCAAATGAACGCCGATATCCCCTGTTTCGCCGGCCCCGCAGATTTCCCCGGCTTTATTTACGATTTCAACGATGTTGCCAGGTGTCGGTTTGCCCATACTTCCAGGTTTGATTTTCATTCCTTTGAGGACGCCGACGAGCAGTGTGCTTTCTGTTTGTCCGTATCCGTCCCGGACTTCGACACGAAAATGTTTTCTGAACGTGTCAATGACTTCCCTGTTTAGCGGTTCACCGGCTGAAACAGCGCTATGTAAAGAAGATAGATCATATCCCGACAGATCATCGACCTTCGCCATAAAACGGTACTCTGTAGGCGTACAGCAAAGCACATTGATTTGATAGCGGTCGATTAGGTCCAAATACGTTTCCGGACGGAATTTTCCATGATAGACAAACCCGGTTGCACCGCTCCCTAACACGGCCAAGAACGGACTCCATACCCATTTTTGCCACCCTGGGCCCGCTGTCGCCCAGACGAGATCATTTTCCCTGATATCAAGCCAGGCGGAAGCCGTTGTTCTTAGATGAGCGTAAGCCCAGCCATGTGTGTGGACAACGCCTTTCGGCTGCCCCGTCGTTCCAGATGTATAGGATAATAGCGCGATATCATCACGGCTCGTATCTGCCGCCCGGAAGGAAGCCCCATCGCTTTTTTCCATTTCCTCAAGGAGATCCGGCCAGCCCTCTTGGTTTTTCCCGACTGAAAAAGTTTTCAGTTCTCCTTTTGCCTGCACATCCTGAAAGGAATCAACAAATGAAGAATAAAGAATCGCGCCTGTAACACCAGCATGCTTGATCCTGTAGTCCAAATCTTTTGCCCGGAGCATTTCAGAGCATGGAATGATGACCATTCCCGCTTTTAAAATTGCCATATATACAGCATAAGTTTCCAATATGCGGGGCATCATGACGATTAGTTTATCACCTTTTTTAAAACCGGAACCGGTCAGAACGCTGCCGATCTGATTTGCTTTATCAATCAGCATCTCATATGTCCAGGCAGCTTTGCGTCCTGCTTCGTCTTCCCAGATTAAAGCGGTCTTATTTGAAACGGATTTGAATTTTTCAATTTCATCCATCGCATTATACTTTTCCGGAGCGATTAACTCTTCTCTTTTCACACATTACATCTCCTCATGGTCTGCCATCTTTTTATTATACATAACCCGGTATGCATTCGAAAAACGTTTTGTTTTTATGTATCGCTGCTGAGAAGCTGCTGCTTGGGTGTAACATAAATAAAAAGAGTGGGGAAAACCCCACCCATTATCCATTACTTTTTAATTTTTGAATTACTGAGGTGTGCCTCCGCCCATTTGTTGTTGAGCGAAAGAAACTAAACGCTTAGTGATTTCTCCTCCAACTGAACCGTTTGCACGAGAAGTAGTTTCCGCTCCAAGGTTAACACCGAATTCAGAAGCGATTTCGAATTTCATTTGGTCGATAGCTTGAGCAGCTCCTGGAACCAATAGTTGGTTAGAATTGCTTTGTCTGTTGTTTTGAGCCATGTGTTCTCACCTCCTTGTGAGTATAGATTGTGTCAAAACACATGACTTCATGCAAAGAATGTTTGGTAATTGTATGCAAAACAAAACGCTGCCCGACCTAAATGAATATGCTGTTAAAAGAAGTCGGCAAACTTCTCTTTCACCTCTGTTTTTCCCTTCAGCACAATTGTTTCCGTCTTTTCTACGGCTTCTTTGATGAGCGGCTCGAAGTCTGTATAGCTTTCAAAATGCTCGATTTTCTCTTTTTTCGGACGCGTTTTCGGCGCTGACGGCGTAAAGATCGTACAGCAGTCTTCGTACGGCCTGATGCTGATATCGTAGGTGCCGAGTTCTTTCGCCTTTTCGATGATTTCGGTTTTATCCATCCCGATCAGCGGACGCAAGACCGGCGTACTTGTCACAGCATTGATGGCATACATGCTTTCCAGCGTTTGGCTGGCGACTTGTCCGAGGCTTTCTCCCGTAAAAATAGCCAAGGCGTTGTTCTGTTCGCGAAGCTTGTCTGCGATCTGGAGCATCAGTCTGCGGGTCGCTGTCATCGAATAGTTTTCAGGAATTTGTTTTTGGATGAGCTCCTGCGTTTTGGTAAACGGAACAATGTGAAGCTTGATGTCCCCGCCGAACGCCGTGAGCCTTTCCGTAAGATCGATAACCTTTTGCTTGGCGCGCTCGCTTGTGTATGGCGGACTGAAAAAGTGAACGGCTTCAATCTCAAGGCCGCGCTTCATGGCATAGAAGCCGGCAACAGGGCTGTCGATACCGCCTGAAATCATGAGCATTGCTTTTCCCCCGCTGCCGACCGGAAGTCCGCCCGCTCCTTTTTCATCACGGAACGTCAAATAAGTGGCATCTTCCCTGATCTCGATCCGGAGATGAATGTCAGGCGAGTGGACGTCAACGGTCAAGCCGTCTGTATTGCGCAGGATATGGCCGCCGATTTCGGCATTCATTTCATTGGTGTCTAATTCAAACTGTTTATAGGCTCTTTTTGTCGATACTTTGAACGTATCACCAGCTTTGTACTGCTCTTTGACAGAGGCAAGAGCCGTCTCTTTAATGCTGTGCAGGTCTGTCGGACATTTGACGGCAAGGCTGAAAGACTGAATGCCGAACACGTTTTTTAAGCGGGCTGTCACGCCTTCCGCATCTTCTCCGTTTAATGTAAGGGTCATTCTGTCCCTTGTTGATTCATAGCGGATGCCCGTATAATCACGCAAGACCATTTTAATGTTTCTCTTCAGACGATCGACAAAAAGGCGTCTGTTTTTTCCTTTTGTTGAGATTTCTCCAAAGCGGATTAAAATGTAATCATATTTCATGTTTCTCTACCTCATAATTCCTTTTAGTTTGTGTACACTTTCTTTTAAAGCCGTCATAAACGGCTCGACAATCTCTTTGTTCCCCCGGTAAGTCATGCTGATTCTGATGCTGCTCGCGGCCGCCTGCTCTCCTTTCCCCATAGCCAAAAGCACCTTGCTCGGCTTATGCTGCTTGGATGAGCATGCGGATGTCGTCGAGACAAAAATATCCCGTTCCTCGAGCATATGCAAGAGGACTTCAGCTTTGATTCCCGGAACAGAGAAATTAATGATATGCGGCGCGCTTCCTTCTTCCGGCGTATTTAATATAACATCTTTTATCTCTTTCAGCTGCTTGATGAAATTTTCTTTTGCCGATTTCATCTCTTCTATATATTCGGCGTAATCCTTTGAAGACAAATTGATGGCTTTTGCGAGCGCAACCGCGCCGGCTGTATTCTCAGTCCCGGCCCTCCTGTTGTTTTGCTGCTGGCCGCCTGAAATCAAGGGAAAAAGAGACATTCCTTCTTTTAGTATAAGAGCTCCTGTCCCTTTTAAGCCGTGAAATTTATGGCCCGATATTGTACAGAGATCAATGTCTGCACGGGCGATATCCAAAGGCACCTTGTTAATCCCTTGAACATGGTCGACATGAAAGTACGCCCTGCTCGTCCTTTTTACGATTTTTCCAATGTCTTCTACCGGCTGAATCACGCCTGTCTCATTATTCACATGCATGATGCTGACAAGAATCGTATCTTTACGGATCGCTTTTTCCAGCTGGTCAAGCGAAACGCGTCCGTCCCGGTCAACAGGAAGGTACGTAATATCAAAATCGAACGCCGTTTTCAGCTGTTCCAAAGACTCGGTAACAGAAGGATGTTCAATCGAAGAAGTGATAATATGCTTTCCTTTTTGGCTATGTGCCAAAGCAATGCCTTTCAGCGCTATATTATTGGCTTCCGAGGCCCCTGACGTAAATACGATATCATAACCGTTGACGGACAGGGCCGTTTTAATTTGCTGCCTTGCTTCATTCAGCAATTGATCGGCTTCCACTCCGTGGAGGTGCATTGATGATGGATTGCCAAAAAAACGCTGACTCACTTGTTCATAAGTTTGTAATATTTCAGGGTAAGGTTTAGTTGTCGAACTATTATCAAGATAAATCATAATTCTTCTCCTTTGAAATTGAACGTTCTTTTTCATGACTGTATATGTTATCATATCAACTTGCACTTGAAAAATTAATTATAAAGTGTTTGACTTCTCTGATATTTAAAATATAATAGTCTTTGGACTTTTGTCATATTATATTTTTAAAAAATAAATTGACAGAAAATTTTAACAAAAGCAGGAGGTTCTTTTTAATGAAAACTTCACTATCCGCTAAGGAAACGATAGCGATCGGGCTGATGTTGTTCGCTCTCTTTTTCGGAGCGGGAAACATGATTTTTCCTCCGCAGCTCGGCCAAGCTGCTGGAGAAAACGTATTGCCGGCCATCATCGGGTTCTTGCTGACAGGCGTCGGCCTGCCGCTTCTCGGCGTCATTGCTGTAGCCCTTACCGGCAGTGCAAAAGGGCTTGCGGATAAAGCACATCCCGTCTTCGGTACGATTTTAATCGTCAGCATTTATTTGACGATCGGACCGCTGTTTGCGATCCCAAGAACGGGAAATGTGTCATATGTCATTGCCGTTGAGCCGTTTTTAGGAAAGCAATCATCAGGTATTTATCTGTTTATTTTTACATTAATATTTTTCGGCATCACGTATTTCTTGGCATTAAATCCAAGCAAGCTGGTCGACCGGATCGGTAAAATTTTAACACCGATATTATTGGCAGTTATTGCAATATTAGTCATTAAAGCATTTATTACGCCTATGGGCGAGATCGGAGCTGTTACGAAAGCTTATCAGTCCGCTCCGCTGTTTACCGGATTTTTAGAAGGCTATAAAACAATGGACGCCATTGCATCGATCGTCTTTGCCATCGTCGTCATTACGGCGATTAAAGAACGCGGTGTTACAAATCCAAAATCAATCGCCGCTTCTTGTATAAAAGCGGGCATTGTTGCCGCAGCGGGTCTTGCATTGGTATATGTTTCTCTCGCTTATCTCGGAGCGACAAGCGTTGATACGGTCGGCTCCCTCGATAACGGCGGGCAAATATTATCAAAGGCTTCCGCGTTTTTGTTCGGTTCATTTGGTAATGTCGTACTCGGTGTCGCCATTTTGTTCGCCTGTCTGACAACAAGCGTTGGACTTGTTTCATCGTGCGGAGAATATTTTTCAAAGCTGATCCCAAGCCTATCATACAAAACAGTCGTAATAATCGTCTCCCTGTTCAGCTTGGTGATTGCCAATTTCGGCCTGAATGAAATCATCTCGCTTTCAGTGCCGATTCTTTCAGCACTGTACCCGCTTGCGATCGTCGTGATTTTTCTGTCATTTATTGATAAGCTGTTTAAAGAACGCCGTGAAGTGTATATCGGCACGACTTTGGCAACAGGTATTTTCAGCATTATCGACGGCTTGAACGCCGCAAAAATCCCGTTGGGCACGTTAAATGAATTTCTGGGACAGCACATTCCATTTTACAGCTTCGGGATCGGCTGGCTCATCCCGGCCATCATCGGCGGTATCATCGGATACATCTTGACGTTCTTTATTCCTGTGAGCCCTGACCGCTTAAAGAAAGTGAGCTAAATTGAAAAAACCCCCCGTTTCATAAAGCGGAGGGGTTTTTCAATAGAGACGCTGGCCGCAGCGACATATAGGACAAAAAACCGGCATCTCCTAAACGATGCCGGCTTTGTTTACTCAGGCTGTTCCTGCTGTGATTCCAGCCGTTTTACCGAACCCGGAGACGCTTTTTCCACCGCGCTGGCCGCAATGTCATACGCCTCATCATAATCATATGAATAGAACCGTTTTTCCGCTTCTTTCAACTGCTCGGAAAGCAAATGGTTCTGGCTTCTGAAACGGTTGCCGTACTGAATGATGCGTTCGATCATCAACACTTTTTCCACAAGACCATCCGTCTGTTCTTTCACATCTGTGACAAGCTTTTCCGCTTCCTGCAGACGTTCATTGACCGCATCCATGTTCAGCGGCAGCACATCAAGCTGCTCATTCACTTTTTGAACGATGGAACGCGATTGCTGAATCTGTTCTGTTAATGACTCGGGAATGCCCGGAACATTGCTTTTTTCCAGACGTCTCGCCGTATCTTTGACAGTGCGCTTCAGCTGCTCCAGAAGCTCTCTTGCCTGAAGCTCTTCCTTTCTCAACAGCTGCAGCATATCCCTGTATTCATCGTGCTCTTTTTGGGCCGCTTCAATCTGTTTTTCTATGTCCAAAAGCTCTTCCTTCAGGAGAGAATAGGCGACATGCTTCTGATCTAACCTTTCCTTCACCTGTTCAAACTGTTTATGGATGCCCTCAAGGCGCTTTTCATATGACTGCTGTTTTTCCAGTTCACCCGCCGTCAGCCTGTAGCTTTCTTTCACGAGCTCTGTTTCGGTTTTTGTCTCCAGCTTGCGTTTTTCAAGTTTTTCAAGCGTGACAGCGAGCTCAGGCATTTTGCTTAAAACGAGCTGGCCTGCTTCGACCTCTTTCTCCAGGTCGCTGTATAATGTCTGGATCGTGTCATCAATCATTTGCACGATCGCTGATGCTTCTTCCAGATTGAGGTCGGCCATCAGCGCGGCTTCGGCGCGGTTCAGTTCTTTCATCAGGTTTTCAAGCTCTTTTTCAATCTGTATATGATCAAGCTTATAGCCTTTATCGATCATTTCCTGATAGCCCGCCCTCAGTTTTGCGAGCTCGTGCGGCACCGTCTGCTTGCAGCTGGCAAGCAGCTTGGGTACATCGTCTATGTGGGATTGAAGCTCTTCAAGCAAGCGGTCCTGTGCAAGCAGCACCTTTCTTGCTTCTATGTAGTTTCCGCCTTCAGTTTCGGCTTCGAATCGTTTGATCCCTTCCCACACCGTATCTAGATCGGCTTCTATTTTCGGATAGAGGTCACCGTACAGGTGGCTGTAAGCCAACAGATTTTTGCGTACTTTTGTATACCGTTCTTTCACGTCTTCAATATCCTTGCGGTTTTGTTCTTCGCTTGAGACGAGGTCGGCGATTTCCTTTAAAATGTCTTCGATGTTGGACTCGGCCGCTGATAGAAGATTCTCAATATGGGCGAGCACCTGCTTTGATTTTTGAAAGCGGTATTTATCCGCGCAGTCCTCCGCTTCAAATAAAAGCTCTTCAACCTTCGGCATGTGTGAAGTGACGATTTCATCCCATTCTCTTCGCCATCTTTCGAAGAACTCCTCGGTCTGTCCCGTCATTTTCAAATGCTTGATTTTTGACATTTCCTCCACAATCGAACGATTCAGGATTTCGATTTTCCACGCCTCTAATCGGTCGATTTCTTTATATATATTTCTCCTGAATAAGTAGCCTGTAGCGAATAAGATTAAAAATAACGCTAATAAGCCGATGACAAACTCCATAATGAGCCCCCTTGCTGTTTATCTTGTTCTGTCAGGGTTATGATATTTAAAATATTATGTAAAACTAAATGTTTAGCTATCGTTTTCATTGTTCTTATGATACCATGTAACCAACATTTTTTGAGCAGAATTTTTAATTTTTTTACATCAAAGTGACAACATCTGACTTTTTTACGGGGTGACATCATGCTGAAACGCGATGCTCATGTTCATTCTCCTTTTTGCCCTCACGGAACAAAGGATGAATTCAGACAATATATAGAAGAATTATGCAAAAAAGGCTTTGAATCTGTTACCTTTACGGAGCATGCCCCGCTGCCGCCTTCTTTCACCGATCCGACGCCGCAGCAGGACAGCGCCATGCCGATGGCAGCATTGGAGCGCTATATGGAACGCCTTACACAGCTGAAACAAGAATACAAAAGGCAGATTGAGATTCGCATCGGACTTGAAGTCGATTACATCCGGGCCTTTGAGCGTGAAATCGAAGCGTTCCTTGATCAATACGGCCCCGGTCTTGATGACGGCATCCTGTCGGTTCATTTTTTGCCGGCCGGCTCATCGCATATCTGTCTTGATTATGATGAAGACGCATTTCAAAAACTGATCAGGCACTACGGAACGATCGAGCAAGTGTATCTGGCCTATTATCAGGAAATCTTTTCTTCTATTGTATCATCGCTGGGCGCATGGAAGCCAAAACGAATCGGTCATATCACATTGGTGAAAAAATTCGTCAAACTTTTTCCATATACGATGTCCGGCGAGGTTCGCCGGCTGGCTTCCTCCTGCCTGACGGAAGCCGCAGAGCGCGGGCTTGAGCTCGATTTTAATACATCCGGCCTCCGCAAACCTTATGCCGGTGCCATTTATTTGGAGGAATGGATGATTGAAGAAGCAAAACAAAAAAACATCCCGCTTGTTTATGGATCTGATGCCCATCAAGCTAAGGATGCCGGATTTGGTTATGAACATTATGAACGAACGATTTGCTAAACAGCGGCAATCTGTTTAGCCTTCCTGTCAAACAAGCTGGTGATCCATGTTTTGACCTCTTGATAATACGCCCGGTAAAAGTAAGGTTCGTGCGGCTGCAAATACAGCACCTCAGAAATATATTGCGGCTGCAAATAAGGCATTGTCAAAAGAGATTTCAGCTGGATCATAAAATGTGACAGGGGAAAATGCGAAAATTCCCCATCCTCTTTTCCTTTTTCAATGATCAGATGGAGAATGTACTTTTCTTTTGTTAAGTATGTCGACATGACCTCGCGAATCAGCGTCGAATCAATCGTAACCTCCCGATAGACGAACCGAGTTAATTGACGATGTTCATGCTGATACGATAGAATATCAAAAATCAATTGAAGAAGGCAGTCTTTTGCAGTTGTGTCGCGAAGGCGTTCGTACCCCTTTTCAAGGATCCGCAAATACCCTTCATAAAAACGGGATACCAAATGTTCCATTAATCCGCCTTTTCCGTTAAAGTAATAGGAGATGTGGGCCACATTGACATTAGCGGTTTTGGCAATTTCACGGACGGACGTTCCTGAAAACCCTTTTTGATTGAACAGCTCGACAGCAGATTCAATAATTCTGTCCTTTGTGGTTAAAAAAGAGTTAGATCCCATCTAGCTCACCCCTTCTTACTAAAAACAATTCCACGAAAAGCGGATGTGTCCTGTAAAAAGTGCTCGACAAATCACATCACACCAAGCGTGATTTTGCCATTTCAAAGAAAAAGCGAGGGAAATAACATGTTTCATGTCGAAAAAACAGAAGGCAGCAAAGAAAAAAAATACGAGCTTCTGCTCAAGCAAATAGATGCATTGACAGAGGGTGAGCCTGATATGATTGCGAATTTGGCAAATGCCTCCGCCCTGCTGTACCATTCACTCGAAGATGTCAACTGGGCCGGTTTTTACTTCGCGAAAGACGGCGAGCTTGTGTTAGGACCGTTTCAAGGACTTCCTGCCTGTGTGCGCATTCCATTTGGAAAAGGCGTCTGTGGTACGGCATATGCGAATGCCAAAGTCGAACGTGTAGAGGATGTTCAGAAATTCCCCGGGCATATCGCCTGTGACGCGGCTTCGCAATCTGAAATCGTGATTCCGCTTAAAGCGGACGGTGAAGTGATCGGTGTCCTCGATATCGACAGCCCGATTAAAAACCGTTTTGATGAAGTAGATGAGCGTTATTTGAAAACATTCACCGAAAAACTTGGAGAGCGCATCAGCAAAAAGAGCCGGTAATTCCGGCTCTTTTTTTGCAGCTATAAATGGGGATCAAAAATCATCAGCTTGTTTTTTCCGTTTCGTTTTGCTTCATACAAGGCGATATCCGCATGCTTGACAAGAGATGTCAGGGATTTTGGGAAGTCCGCCGACCAGTGTGATATTCCGCAGGAAATCGTCACCTTCGGCTCCGTGTTTTCCCTGACAAGTTCAATCAGGCGGTCAGCCAGCTTTTCTCCGGCCGACATATCGATTTTCGGAACGTACACTGCCAGCTCCTCCCCGCCCCATCTTGCTCCTACATCCTGTTCGCAGATGTTCTGCTGGATCACGCGGGCAACCTGAATGAGAATGGCATCACCTGTCTGGTGTCCGTACGTATCGTTGATCTGTTTAAAATTGTCAATATCGATTAAAAGCAGCACCCCTTCCTGATCCACCTCCATGCTGTATTGAATCTTTTCATCTAGGTAGCTTCTCGAATACAGCTCTGTCAGCCGGTCCGTCTGAACCAAATGCTTTAGGCGGTCGCGCAGCATCGAATTTGTGATGGCCAGAGTGGAATGCCTGATAAGCGTCTGAAACAGCTTGAACATTTCGAATGTAAAGGAACAGGCATTTTTTTTCAGGGCGATCACAAATCCCTTGCTTTCATTGTTTTCAATCATCGGAACCCCCATTAAAGAAGCATAGCCTTCGCGGCCGAACAGAGAAGAACCGTTGCCGACAAATACGCCGCTTTCTTCGGAAAATTTCTCTTTGACATAGCGGATATACGGATCAGCCGCATCCGTTTGAAAAAAACCGGTGCTCCCCGGCAGCAAATGCTGCTCCTCTAAATGATCGTGATAAAAAAAGCCCACCTCTTCTGCTCCAAAAGAGTCGATCAGCCTTTCAGACAAGCATTTCATCATATCCGGAAGCTGCTTTGTCCGGTTTAGCTGATGTGACGTCTCGTTGATCAGCTCAAGATTGGAGATCATATTTTTCGCCTGCTCATAAAGCCGCGCATTTTCAAAAGCGATTCCTGCCGCATTCGAGATCACGCTAATATCAGCGGCGGTTTCGGCCGCATGCAGACCCGCGGCCTTCAAAACGCCGTACGTGCCTTGGCGGCCTTGAAGCGGAAAATATACGGCAGAGCCGTTTTGCAGCTTAACCTGCCCGGTCAGGTAGGCCTCCAGCGCGAAAGAATCGGCCGATTCATCATCGACATCGATTTCTTTTGCGGGCAGTTGTAGATACTGATCTTGGTCATAAGACAAGAAAAGGCAGTACGTTAAGGAAGGAAACACGGCTCTTAAGCTTTCAAGCATCGTCTTCAGCACGTGTTCCTGATCCATCAGCTCATGAAATAACGCTGTCTGTTCATAAAGCTTTCTTTGGCGGTCCATCTCACCATAAGACGCTTCAGCCTGCAAACAGTTTTTTAAAAACAGGCGGACAGACTCAGCCAGACCATCAGGTATTTTGTGATTCTTATGACACGACAGTTCAATATATTTGTTTTCTTCAATTGTCAGCACGATATAATGTTCATTGGTTTCTTTCAAGGAGCCGCTCTGTCCTTTCAAAGCGTCCGGGCCGGAGAAAGCGCGCAAAGTTAAAGATATAAATGAAAAAAATGATTCTGCCGCCGCTTTAAGCCAGGCGACCGATTCGCTGTATGAGACGCCCCGTTTTTCCGATAAAAACTGCAGCATCTCCTGTTGAAAAGACAGATATAGGTCTTTTGTTTGTTTATTCATGATTATCACCCAAAAATATCCATAAATATCTAATTTGATTTTCCTGATTATATCACAAAACCAGGACTTTATCCTTGTTGACAGCACGAAACTTTTGACGCTGTCAATCGATGGTTGACTTTGATTCTCGGACATTATATAATCATCTTTGTGTGAAATATTGCAGCCTTTTTGTTCTACATCTGTGTTTCATTTTGTTCCTTACGCAGAAGTAAGGTGTATCGTGTAACTCTTTGCTGCTGGAGCGAGGATACATGAAAACAAAATGGACATGGCTGAATTGAACAGATGGGTTTTATTTTCACAAAATAAAACCAAAGGAGGAGTCACATTATGGCTCGCTATACAGGTCCAAGCTGGAAAATATCCCGCCGTTTGGGAATCTCTTTAAGCGGTACGGGTAAAGAATTAGAAAAACGTCCTTACGCACCAGGTCCTCACGGTCCGGGACAACGCAAAAAACTATCAGAATATGGTTTGCAATTGCAAGAAAAGCAAAAGCTTCGCCATATGTACGGTGTGAACGAGCGCCAATTCCGCAATCTTTTTGACAGAGCTGCGAAAATGACTGGTAAACACGGTGAAAACTTCATGATTCTTCTTGAATCACGTCTTGACAATGTCGTTTACCGCCTTGGCCTAGCGCGCACTCGCCGCCAAGCACGCCAATTGGTAAACCACGGTCACATTCTTGTTGACGGAAGCCGCGTTGACATCCCGTCTTACCAAGTAAAACCTGGCCAAACGATCTCGCTTCGCGAAAAATCTCAAAACCTTGCGATCGTCAAAGAAGCGGTTGAAGTGAGCAACTTCGTTCCTGAATACCTGACTTTTGATGCTGAAAAGCTTGAAGGTACGTTCACTCGCCTTCCAGAGCGTTCTGAACTTCCTGCTGAGATTAACGAAGCGCTTATCGTTGAGTTCTACTCTCGTTAATGACGGCTTTGTTTTAAAAACCCTGAAATCTTTGATTTCAGGGTTTTTTGTTTGTTCCCTGCTTTGTCGTTTTTTTTGTATTCTTCCTCATCAAGTGGGGAGTTCTAAGTTGACAGACGCATTCCACTTTTGAGATTTGGTTCTCGGGAAGGAATAGAATGATTGTCCATTTAACAAAAAGAGGCTCATTGAGCCCCTTTCCATTCTGTCACATATCTTCATTAAAAAGTCTTGTTTATGTTTATTATGATGCTAACCTCTCTGCAATTTTATAAGAAGCGTTATCAGTTTGAGCACAAGTGGAACTTGCCACACCAATTGTCCATTTATTTCAACCGTTTAGTATCCTCTGCCTGATTCAACTGATTGTCCGCTCCCACATCTCGTTCTTCCTCTTCCTTCTCAACCTGCTTTTGATAATCCTCCATAAACTTCTCTCTCGCTGAAATAAACAAGTTCATTCTGAATGCCTCCCTCGCTTTGAGAATCAAAAGCTCTTTACAATTGTATTTTTGACATTTCCCGAATGAACATGCGTAAAACGTTTGAATGCAAAAAACCCTTGCCGTTTGGCAAGGGTTTGACAGCTTACTTGTAAGTCAGCAGGAAGTATTTCTTTTTCCCGCGGCGAATGACGGTAAATTGGCCTTCGATGCGGTCTTCGCGGCTGAGCACTGCGCCTACGTCAGTGCGTCGTTCACCGTTGATGTAGACTGCGCCATTTGTGATGTCTTCGCGCGCCTGGCGTTTTGATGGCGACAGCTTTGATTGGACGAGAACATCGACGAGCGGCAGCTCATCCGTTTGCTCGAGCTCCAAAGAAGGAACCCCTTTAAAGCCGACCTTGACTTCCTCGGCTGTCAATTCTTGAATATCTCCGCTGAAGAGCGCTTTTGAGATGTTGACAGCCTGCTCAAACGCTTCACGGCCATGAACAAGGACCGTTACTTCTTCGGCAAGACGTTTTTGCGCCTCGCGTTTTTCCGGAGCAGTCTCTGTTTTTTCAGCCAGTTCTTCAATTTCTTCCTTGGATAAGAACGTGAAGTATTTTAAGTATTTCACGACATCTCTGTCATCTGTGTTGATCCAGAATTGGTAGAACTCGTAAGCCGACGTTTTCTCTTTATCAAGCCAGATCGCGCCGCCTTCTGTTTTTCCGAATTTCGTGCCGTCCGCTTTTGTGACGAGCGGAATAGTCAAACCGAACGCCTTTGCGTTTTCTTCAGATTTGCGGATCAGCTCAAGGCCGGATGTAATATTGCCCCACTGGTCGCTGCCGCCGATCTGCAGCTTGCATTCCTGATTTCTGTACAAATTCAAGAAATCGAGAGACTGCAAGATCATGTAGCTGAATTCTGTGTAGGATATGCCCGTTTCAATTCTGGAGCTTACCGTATCTTTGGCAAGCATGTAGTTGATTCCGAAGTTTTTGCCGACATCCCTTAAGAAATCGATCACATTCATTTGCCCGATCCAGTCGTAGTTGTTCGCCATGATCGCCGGGTTCTCGTCTGCTTCAAAATCGAGAAAACGGGAAAGCTGGTTTTTGATTTTCTGCGACCATTCACGGACAATCTCTTCATTGTTCAGCGTCCGCTCGGCTTTTTTCCCGCTTGGATCGCCAATCAGGCCTGTCGCGCCGCCTACGAGCGCGATCGGGCGATGCCCGGCCAGCTGAAAACGGCGAAGCATTAAGATCGGCAGTAAATGTCCGATATGAAGGCTGTCAGCAGTCGGGTCAAATCCTGAGTATAGGCTGATTTTCTCCTGATCAAGGAGTTCTCTTAATCCTTCCTCATCCGTCTGCTGCTGAATCAATCCCCGGAAGGACAAATCATCAAGTAAGTGTGTCATCGTCATTGGCTCCTTTTTCAATAAAATAAAAAACGCCCCTTCGTTGAAACGAAGGGACGATGAATATCGCGGTACCACCCTGCTTAAAAGAACGCACGGGGCGCCCTTTTCACTCGTGTTGATAACGGAAATCATCCGTTCTTCTGCTAGTCAAGCCGTGCGCTTTTTCGCAAAAGCGGTTCGTGAGTGTAATTCAAACCATCCATATGTGCTGATTTTCACCGGCCATCAGCTCTCTGCGACAGGGACGGATGCGTTCTACTGGTCTCAGTCTTCACCTTTTAATTATTTGACTAAATCTTTTTTAACATAATATTTTTGTATTGTCAATGAGGTGTCAGTCCTCCATCGTCGACAGATCACCGGCCGGAAGGTTCAGCTCCCATGCTTTCAGGACGCGCCTCATGATTTTTCCGCTTCTCGTCTTTGGCAGTTTATCTTTAAATTCGATTTCTCTTGGAGCGGCATGTGCGGCCAATCCTTTCTTCACGAACTGCCTGATGTCCTCTTTTAAGGAATCCGACGGTTCATATCCCTCCCGAAGGGCGATGAATGCTTTGATAATTTCTCCCCGGACGGGATCGGGTTTGCCGATGACTCCGGCCTCGGCCACAGCCTGGTGCTCGAGAAGCTTGCTTTCCACTTCAAACGGGCCGACGCGCTCGCCCGATGTCATGATGACATCATCGATGCGTCCCTGGAACCAGAAATATCCGTCCTCATCCATATATGCAGAATCTCCGGATACATACCAATCTCCCGGCATAAAATATGAGCTGTATTTTTCGGGATTATTCCAGATCGAGCGCATCATGGACGGCCAGCCTTTTTTGATGGCGAGATTGCCCATTCTGTACGGCGGCAGCTCATTTCCCTGATTGTCGACGATCGCAGCCTCGATTCCGGGAAACGGCTTGCCCATCGAACCCGGTTTGATTTCCATGCAAGGATAGTTGCAAATCAGCTGTGCGCCTGTTTCCGTCATCCACCATGTGTCATGGATCCGGTTATGAAAGACTTTATGTCCCCATCTGATGACTTCAGGATTTAAAGGTTCCCCGACGCTCAGAACGTGTCTCAGCGAGCTCAAATTATATTTGTTTACAAGCTCGTCACCGGCCCCCATCAGCATCCGGAAGGCTGTCGGGGCGCTGTACCATACGGTGACTTCCAATCGTTCAATCGTCTCGTACCATGACTCGGGGCTGAATCTGCCGCCGATGACGACATTCGTTGCCCCGTTCAGCCACGGACCAAAGATGCCGTAGATGGTTCCGGTCACCCACCCGGGATCAGCTGTACACCAATAAATATCATCATCGCGCAGATCAAGAACCCACTTTGCCGTCTGGTAGTGCTGAAGCATCGCCCGATGGACGTGGAGAACCCCTTTTGGTGTGCCGGTAGAGCCTGATGTATAGTGAAGAAGCATCCCGTCTTCATGATCGACCCATTCAATGTCAAGATGGGTGTCCGCCTCTCCAACTTTTGAAAAGTAATCTAGAATAAGCCCTTCTTCCTTTACCCCTTCTCCAACGACCACAATCGATTTCAGATCCGGAAGCTCATTCACCGGGATGCGGTTCAGCAGTTCAGGCGTGGTGACAACCACCTTGGCCTGGCTGTTCAGCAGCCGGTCTTTCACCGCTCCCTCCATAAACGCTTCAAACAAAGGTCCGACAATGGCTCCAAGTTTGACAGCGCCGAGAATCACAAAATAAAGCTCGGGCGATCTTGGCATAAACACAAACACACGGTCTCCCTTTTTTACATCGGCATGCTGCTTCAAGACATTCCCGGCTTTATTTGTTTCATTTTTCATTTCTCTGAAGGTGTACTTTTCTTCGCGGACCGGATCTTTGTAATAAAAAGCGACTTTGTTTTTCAAGCTTGATTCAGCATGGCGGTCAATGGCTTCATAAGCCGCATTCACTTTTCCCGTTTTGTACCATGAAAAGTTTTTTTCAGCATCTTTCCAGTCAAAAGTCCGGTATGCTTCATCATAGTCATTAAGATTATAATTTCCCTTTACAGCTGGTAACGCTTTCAATTCCATGCCCATCCCCCTTTGTTCGATCGTCAAAATATATTATAGTATAGATTTTTTATTTTCTCAATTTTTAAAAAATATTATTCTTTCCTTTGAAAACGCTTAATATTTTGGTATGTTATGTATAAAAGACTTCAACTAAGATGAGGCGGTGGATACGTGGAGCATCACAAAACCTATCATGCCAAAGAATTGCACACAGGGGAAGGCACCTTGCTGGTAGAGGGCCCTATCAGCCCCGATAAGCTGGCAGACTATGAATTTCATGCCGAGCTTACAGCCTTTCGCCCATCTCAAAAACAGCATGAAGCATTAATCGAAATCGCAGGGCTTCCCGAAGGACGAATTATCATCGCTCGTTTCCATCATACCATTGTCGGCTATGTCACCTATGTTTATCCCGATCCGCTCGAAAGATGGTCTGAAGGAAACATGGAAAATTTAATTGAACTCGGCGCCATCGAGGTGATTCCAAAGTTCAGAGGCCACTCCGTCGGAAAGACGCTTTTAGAGGTCAGCATGATGGATAAACAAATGGAAAAATACATTGTCATTACGACTGAATATTACTGGCATTGGGATTTAAAGGGGACAAACAAAGATGTCTGGGAATACAGAAAGATGATGGAGAAGATGATGAATGCCGGAGGGCTTGTCTGGTTTGCCACGGATGATCCGGAAATCAGTTCTCATCCCGCCAACTGTTTAATGGCCCGAATCGGAAAGGAGGTCAGCCGGGAATCGATCGAGCGCTTTGACCGCCTCCGATTCCACAACCGCTTTATGTATTAAGGGAGCAAAGGGGATCTGAAAATGATTGTCGAAAAAATCATGAAAAGGGATGTTGTGACGCTTTCAAGAACAGATACGATCGAAGAAGCGATCAGACGAATGAGGACGTTTCACATTAAACACCTCCCCGTCGTCAATGAACGGGGGACTGTCGTCGGCGTCGTGACGGATCGGGATGTCAAAACGGCAAGCCCGAGTATATTTTCTCAAAACAGCTCGGCCGACGATTTGCAAAAACCGGTTGAGCTGATCATGTCAACAGATGTAGTAACAGGGCATCCGCTCGATTTTGCCGAGGAGATCTCAGCCGTATTTTTCGAACACGAGATCGGCTGCCTCCCGATCGTAAAAAACGGTAAGCTCGTCGGCATCGTGACCAAGTCGGATTTGCTTCATACATTTGTTCAGCTGACAGGCGCCCATTTTCCGGGTTCGCAAATCGAAATCAAAACAGATAATATCGCCAAAAGCCTCGCTGACATCAGCTTGATTTTCAGCAGGCGTCAAATCAGCATATTAAGCGTGCTCGTTTATCCAGGCGAAGAGGAAAACTCCAAAATTCTCGTGTTTCGCGTACAGACGATGAATCCCGAATCAAGCATGAAAGACGTCAAATCAAAAGGGTATCAAGTCCTTTGGCCCGCAGAACAAAGGGATTCGCTATGAAAGACTGCGTTTTTATATTTACTCCCTCATATCAAACCTATCAATTTCATCAAGATCATCCATTTAACCAGCTGAGAGTCTATGTCACATACGATCTTCTCAACACAATGAACGCGTTCGCAAAGGGAGAGATCATCGCTCCGCGGATGGCGTCGGAGTCTGAACTCAGCCTTGTTCATACAAGCGATTATATCAAGGCCGTCAAGCTGGCCGGAGCGGGAAAACTGCCGGCGGCTGACGGCGAGGGCTACGGGCTCGGTACAGAGGATACGCCCGTATTCGCCGGTATGCATGAAGCAGCTTCCCTTTTGGTGGGCGGGACATTGACGGCTGCCGACTATGTCATGACAGGCATGGCAAAACACGCCCTCAATCTCGGAGGCGGGCTTCACCACGGATTCAGAGGGAGAGCTTCAGGTTTTTGCATATATAACGACAGTTCAGTCGTTATCCGCTATTTGCAGAAAAACTATCATGCCAGAGTGTTGTACATCGATACAGACGCCCATCACGGAGACGGTGTGCAATTCACCTTTTATGATGATCCATCGGTCTGCACCGTCTCGATCCATGAAACAGGACGCTATCTCTTCCCGGGAACGGGGCAAGTTCAGGAAAGAGGGCATGGGGAAGGCTATGGATATGCCTTTAACATTCCGCTTGATGCGTTCACTGAAGATCAGTCATTCATCGATTCCTACCGCACAGCGGTAACGGAAATAGCCGAATTTTTCAAGCCCGACGTCATTTTGACGCAAAACGGAGCCGATGCTCATTTCTATGATCCGCTCACACATTTGTGTACGACGATGAGAATCTATGAAGAGATTCCAAAGCTTGCCCATGAGCTCGCCCACAAATATTGCGATGGCAGATGGATTGCCGTCGGCGGAGGCGGCTATGATATTTGGAGGGTCGTCCCCCGGGCGTGGGGGAGAATCTGGCTTGAAATGAAGGGAATTAAAGCCGAGGGCCAAATGCCTGAAAAATGGCTGAAAAGGTGGGAAAAGCAAGCATCCGTCCCCCTTTCAGCCGCTTGGGGCGATCCTGACGGCCTGTATGCCCCAATTCCGAGAAAAGCCGAAATTACAGAAAAAAATGCGCAAACTGTTGCAAAAACACTTTTTCCGATCCGCTCAGCCTCCCGTTCAACCTAGCGCGGGTTGGCATGAACAAAAGCCTTGCTTGACGCAAGGCCTTTAATCCGTCTTATTCGATTTGCCGATTACGATCTCGACACGCCGGTTTTCCTTCATATGGCTTTCCGTTCGATTATCTCTGACCGGTTTTGTATCGGCATATCCGACCGCAAGAAAGCGTGAAGAATCGAGTTTTTCTATTGCCGTAAAATAGCCGATGACAGTGCTCGCCCTTGCCGCGGAAAGCTCCCAGTTGGACGGAAAACGGTATGTTGAAATCGGCCGGCTGTCTGTATGCCCCTCGACCCTGATCGGGTTGGAGACCGTTTTTAGCAAAACCGCGATTTTATGCAAGAGCGGGTATGCCTGGTCTTTGATATCCGCTTTTCCGGAATCAAAGAGAGCCATAAAGCGTTGTTAATAAGGCGACGGCCATATTCGGGCCGAGGGTCTCGGGTTTGTTCAAATTTTTGAGCATCAAGACCAGTCCGACGAGAGTCCCGATCATTCCCCACGCAGGTGCAAACTCTCCCGCTTTTTCAAAGATCCTTCTTCCCTTTCTGTGCCTTTCCTCCATCGCTGCAATTTCGGAGTTCATGACATTCCGGATCGTTTCCTCGTCCCAGCCGTCTATGGCAAGCAGCAAACCTTTTTTCAAAAATGGATCTTTCATTTCATGAATATTGGCGTCCAATGATAAAAGCCCCTGTTTCCTCGCCTGCTCGGAAAGGTTGACAAATGTTTTGACCAGGTCCCTTATGTCATCATCTTCTGAAATAAACGCCTGCTTCAGTACTGCCGGCGCTCTTTTCAGATCCTTTGGAGAAAAGCTGATAAAGACGGCTGCACATAATCCGCCCGTGACGATCAGAAAAGACGTAACATCAATAAATGAATAAAATCCGGAAAGGCCTGCTCCCGATATCACGCCGGCCGCCAAAATGAAAATGCCCAACAGCAATCCGACTGGTGTAAGATAATCAAAACGTTTCATCTTTTTACATTCTCTCCAGCTCAAGGAAAAGAAAGCAAGACATTCACGAAAAAAACTGTGAAAACTTGCTTTCTTTCTTGTTTATTTTTATTTTTTTAGGATTTCGTAGACTGTCTTTGTTCAATCCGGTGCGGAAGCTGTACGATATGCTCTTCGACCTCTTCCTTATTCATCAGTTTTGTTAAAAGTCTCATCGCGACGGCGCCGATATCGTATGTCGGCTGGACAACTGTTGTGAGCTGCGGACGGACCATCAGCGACAGACGTGTATTATCAAATCCGACCACTTCAAGATCTTCCGGAATGGAAAGCCCCTTATCCTGTGCCGCATGGATGATCCCAAGCGCCATCTCATCTGTGGCAGAAATAACAGCCGTCGGTTTTTCATCAAGCTTCATGAGCGTCTCAAGCGCCTCCATGCCGGAATCATATGTATAATCGCCTTCAGCAACATACTCTTCCTTGAATTCAAGACCTTTATCTTGAAGGGCTCTTTTAAAACCTTGAAGCTTTTTGACTTTATTAATCGGTTCTTGCAGCGGGCCTGATACAAATGCTAAACGCTTATGGCCCTTTTCTATCAGCATGCTTGCCGCATCATAAATCGCCTGTTCATAATCAATCGCAACTGACGGCGTTTCGCCTTTTTCTTCAACAGATGCCGCAAGGACGATCGGAACCGGAGAACGCTTGAATTCTTCAACATGGTCTTCCGTTACATGGCCGCTCATGAACACGATGCCGTCGACCTGCTTTCCAAGCATCGTATTGAGCAGGTGCAGTTCTTTGTCCATATTTTGATCAGAGTTGCTCAAAATAATATTGTACTTGTACATTGTGGCGATATCTTCGATTCCCCTTGCCAGCTCAGAATAAAAGATGCTGGAGATGTCCGGTATAATCACGCCGACAGTTGTCGTTTTTTTACTTGCAAGACCCCTTGCCACGGCATTGGGACGATAGCCAAGACGCTCGATGGCTTCAAGCACCTTTTTTCGGGTTGTCGGCTTTACGTTCGGATTTCCGTTTACCACTCTGGATACTGTCGCCATACTTACATTTGCTTCTCGTGCTACATCATATATTGTAACATTACTCATTTTAACCACTCCTTCAACTGGGTACACTCTTTTTCTATAGCATAAACATTTTCATGTCGAGACATGTCAAAATGTAAAACTTTATGTAAAATAAACAGATCACAAGTTTACATTATTTTTCATTATCATGCAAAACAAAAGGGGTCTCTTTGAAATTATACACGGTTTTACCTAATATGAAAACGTTCCCTTTATTTTTATAATTAATTTAAATGAGAAAAAACAGCTGATTTTGATAAAAATACGACATTTTTCCGACAATTTTTACAGTACACAAAAAAGACCGCTCTGATAAGCGGTCGAAAAAAGGATGAAGCGGTTATGCTTTGACTTGTACAAGCGGCTTCAGTTCATTCAGCCATTTTTCAAACGTTGGAATATCCATTTGCTGTGCAGAATCTGAAAGAGCAACAGATGGATCTGGATGAACTTCGGCCATTACGCCGTCAGCACCGATCGCAAGTGCTGCTTTTGCAGTTGGAAGCAGCAGGTCGCGACGTCCGGTTGAATGGGTGACATCAACGAATACTGGAAGGTGTGTTTCCTGTTTAAGAATCGGCACAGCCGAAATATCGAGCGTGTTTCTTGTCGCCGTTTCATACGTTCTAATTCCGCGCTCGCAAAGGATGATTTGATCATTTCCTTGGGAAATGATGTATTCTGCAGCATTGATGAATTCTTTCAGCGTAGCGGCAAGACCGCGTTTTAATAGAACAGGCTTTTTCACAGAGCCGGCCGCTTTCAGCAGCTCAAAGTTTTGCATGTTGCGGGCGCCGATTTGGATGACATCAATGTAATCGATCGCTTCTTCAATATGCGCCGGATTCACGATTTCGCTGATGACGGCCAGATCATATTCGTCAGCTACACGCTTTAAAATCTTTAGGCCTTCAACACCAAGCCCCTGGAAATCATAAGGGCTTGTACGCGGTTTAAATGCGCCGCCGCGAAGAAGTTTCAAGCCTTGTTTTTTAGCTGCAGCTGCGACTTCGGCCACTTGTTCATAGCTTTCAACAGCACATGGACCGACAATAAATCTTTGTTCACCGTCGCCGATTTTTTCACCTTTCAGATCAACAATCGTATTTTCAGGCTTTTTCTTCCGGGAGACGAGAAGGGCTTTGCTGTGGTCATCTTCCTGAAGCTCCAGCCCGGCTTTGAAAATTTCCTTGAAAATATGCTGAATGGTAGAATCTTCAAACGGACCATCATTATTTTCAATAATGCTGTTCAGCATCGTTCTTTCTCTGACAGGATCATAGCGGTTGATTCCTTGCGCTTCCTTCGCTTTTCCAATCTCCTGAACGATTCTGCCCCGCTCATTAATTAATTTTAAAATCTGCAAGTTCAATTCGTTTGCCTGCTGCCTCAGCAAATCAAGTTCAGTATTGCTCATGTTATCCATCCTTTCTTTTGGCTTCACCCTATTAAAATCAGAATGAGTTCAATTGATTTAGGGTTAATTATAAACAATGTTTCTTAAAATGTCACGAAAAAATTCTTTATTGCCCAAACGCTTTTAAGTGATAAAGTATTGTATGCAGCATATTTAGTGCCGTGTATGCTTTTAGCCTGTATTTTTTAAAGAAGAAAGGATGATTTTAGCATAAAAAAAAAGAATCAATCATGATTTGATTCTTCAGCTTGATTTTCTCTTTAGACGCTGTATTTCGGTTTCCGCGGCATAAAACCTTTGGTTTAAAGCATCAGTCTTGTCGTCAACATAGTCGATGATTTTATCTGTATATTGGCCGATGCTTTCAATGACATTCTTCTGAAGCTGTTCCTGTCCCTTTTTCATTTCTTTCATATCATGTTCAATGCTGTCAAGGCGTTGATCCATCCCGTCAAGGCGCTGATCTAGTCCGTCAAGGCGTTGGTCTAGTCCGTCAAGGCGTTGGTCTAGTCCGTCAAGGCGCTGATCTAGTCCGTCAAGGCGCTGATTGATCGGATTGATTTCTTCCTTTAATACGGATTGAAGCATGTCCTTTAATTCGCTGTTCATCATGTCACCTCCCGCTGGCTTTATTATATCGCATTACCACGGTTCGAAACGATGCCTTTTCGCAAAAAGGCATTTCCAAGAGGCAAAAGCCTTAGAATCAGCAAAAAAAGACCAAATCGATGTACGAATTGGTCTTTTTTATGATTTTCCAAATTTATTTGCTGTTTTCTGCAAGAGACTGGGCGGTAATCTGTGAATGGGAAGCGTGCCATTTTACTTTCCCGTTTTTAAAAATGATGGCTTGGGGACTTTCGTGCTTGATGCCGTACTGCTCGGCAATATAGTTTGACAACGGGCGGCTTTCCTGCACCTGTAAATAATAGGCCGGAATGTCTTCATACTGTTTGACGAAGGTTTCAAATTCCTCGAAAGCGCGCCCGCTGATCGGGCATGTCACACTGTGCTTAAAAAAGACGAATGTTCCGTCGTGGTCCAGCTGGTTAAATTCATCCTCTGTTTGAATGAGCTGCTTTGGCATGATGGATCTCCCTTTCCGCGTTCAATTACTGGGCTGTTTCTTGTTCTTTTCCTTCAGCTTTTGTTTCCTCTGCCTCCTCCTCAATAGCAGCAGCAGCATCTTTCTTCACTTCATCAGCCTTTTCAGCTCCCTGGCTCCGCAAATCCCTGACTTTATCCATGAGCTGTGCTGATTGATCGGCTACACGCTGTGAAATGGAAGATGTTTTGTCTTTTGCAATGCTGACATATTCTGCGCCTTTTTCCTTCGCTTCGTTCGTCAGCCTTCCGGTTTTATCCTTGATCACAGCGGCCTGATTGCCAAGGTCGTTGCGAAGCTCCTTGCCTGATTTCGGCGCCATAAGCAATGCCGCCGCTGCTCCGATGATTCCGCCTACGAATGTGCCGATGAGAAAATCTTTAGTATTCATTCCTTCTTTGCTCATTTTTTATTCCTCCTCCATCTTCTTTCTCTTCCATTTATTCCAAATTTCCAAAGCTGCATTGCTCCAGCTCACAACTTGAGAAATTTTTTCCCGGTTTTGTTCCGCTGCTGACGTAACAGAGTCAGACACCTGCTGAATCGAAGCGTTAAATTGCCGGACTGATGTTCCGACCTCCTGAACCGCATCTACCACCGTGTTCAGCTTCAGCGATTTTTCCTGAATGTCATCCGCCAGACGATTTGTCTTATGAAGGAGCTCCGCCGTTTCAGCGGTCACGCTTTTCATCTGGCCTTCAAGCCCCTCTAATGTCGATGCCACGTTCGTAAGCGTCATTTGAAGCGATTTTAACGTTTTTGATAAGTAGATTACTAAAATAAGAAAAGCAACAGCAATGAGTGCAGCGCTTAAATAAAGAATAATAATCATCTAATCCTCCTTACATTCGGGCTTACAATGATCTGTTTACCCAATAGGCAGAATTGTAAACCTCATTCCTATATATTTTTTCTACGCGGACAAATGAATTCCTTTCGCCGAATGCCCGCCTTATATGTACAAAAAAGCAGCGGATTGGACTCACACTGCCTTTTTTATGCTATGCTAATACATTTTCATATGCTCTTAAATATTTTTGAATGTCTCCGGCTCCCATGAAAATCAGAACTCCGTTTTCATGCTTCTTTAAAACGGATGTGTCATGTTCATCGATAAGCTTCGCCTCGCCGATTTTTTCCTGCAGATCGCCGATTGTCAGCTTTCCTGCGTTTTCGCGGGCTGAACCGAAGATGTCGCAAAGATAAATATAATCGGCTTTTTTCAGACTTTCCGCAAATTCATTCAGGAAAGACTGCGTCCGCGTAAACGTGTGCGGCTGAAACACCGCAACGATCTCCCGGTCCGGGTACTTCTGCCTTGCCGCTTCAATCGTTACCTTGATTTCAGTCGGATGATGGGCATAGTCATCAATCAGTACTTGATTGCCGACAATTTTTTCATTAAATCTCCGCTTTACGCCCCGGAATGTTTTCAGCCCTTCTTTAATAATATCGACATCCACCTGCTCATAATGGCAAAGCGCAATAACGGCCAAAGCGTTCAGGACGTTATGGCTTCCGTAAGCAGGTATATAGAACGTGTCATAGAATGTATTTCTGACAAAAACATCGAAGGTGGTGCCTTCCGTATTTTTGATGACATTTCTCGCCTGAAAATCGTTTTCCTCCGCAAAGCCGTAGTATACGACAGGAACGTTGGCGTGAATCTTCATCAAGTATTCATCATCTCCGCACGCGATGATCCCTTTATTCACCTGGAGGGCCATCGTTTGGAAGGCATCGAACACATCATCGATATTTGCAAAATAGTCAGGATGGTCAAAATCGATATTTGTCATGATTGCATAATCCGGTTGATAGCTGAGAAAATGCCTGCGGTACTCACAAGCTTCAAGCACAAAATATTCGCTGTTTGTGCTGCCTTTTCCTGTGCCGTCTCCGATTAAATAAGATGTCGGCTTTGCTTTTTGAATGACATGTGAAAGCAGTCCTGTCGTTGATGTTTTTCCGTGCGCACCGGTTACAGCGATGCTTGTGAACTTTTTCAGATAGTCACCGAGAAATTTATGATACCGGACAACAGGAAGCCCTTCTGCATGGGCTTTTTCAATTTCCGGATGTGTATCGGCAAAGGCGTTCCCCGCAATAACGGTCATTCCCGGCTTAATGTTGTCGGGATCAAAAGGGTAAATGGGAATGTTTCTTTCTTCTAACGCATTCTGTGTAAAAATATACTTTTCGATATCCGATCCTTGGACAGTATATCCATTATCATGGAGAATTTGGGCAAGAGGACTCATACCTGTCCCCTTTATTCCGACAAAATGATAAACAGTCATAATTGTACCTCCAACAAACGTCTATCTGCTTCCCAGTATATGACGCTTATTTCAATTTGCAACCTAAAGCACGGCCGCATCCATTTTCTTCTCATTGTTTGAGCATCAGCTCGATATTTTAGTATCAGACATTTTTAAGTTTGATTAAACCTTAAATGAAGGATTTTCTGCACCCTTCAATAAACATCTAAAAAAATAATTGAAAACGCCGCTGACGGCGCTTTAATTTGCGGCGCGCATAAAAAACGGGAAAAACGCACCCATCTGCTATCATACCATGTTTAGCTGAAAAGTGAACTACTTTCTATCAGCTGTTCCAAATCGGCGCGTGTGATCAGCACTTCTCTCGGCTTGCTTCCTTTTGCTTCCGATATCATGCCTTCTCTCTCCATCATATCGATTAATCTGGCAGCTCTGTTGTAGCCGATGCGGAACCGTCTCTGCAGGCTTGACGTGCTGGCGCTGTTTTGCTCAACGGCAAATTCACACGCCTCCAGAAACAGTTCGTCATGATCAAAGCCAGCCGGATTCTGTCTGATCAATTCTTCCTGCTCAAATAAATAAGACGGTTTCTGCTGCTTTCTGACGTGAGAGACGACCCGGTCGATTTCTTGATCTGATACAAAGTTGCCCTGAAGGCGCACCGGTTTGCCTGATCCATTCTCCAAAAAGAGCATATCCCCTTTTCCAAGCAGCTTTTCCGCCCCGGCCATGTCGATAATCGTTCTGGAATCGACGCCGCTTGAAACGGAAAATGCGATTCTGGTCGGGATATTCGCTTTGATCAAGCCGGTAATGACATCGACCGAAGGACGCTGTGTCGCAATCAGCAGGTGAATGCCGCACGCTCTCGCTTTTTGAGCGATTCGGCAAATGCTTTCTTCGACTTCATTTGGAGCGACCATCATGAGATCGGCCAGCTCATCGATGACGACGACAAGGTATGGCAGTTTTTCACCCATTTTCTCTTCATAAACCTTTTCATTGAATCTCTCGATGCCGCGAACTCCGGAATGGGCGAACAATTCATAGCGCCGCTCCATTTCTTCTACAACCCATTTCAATGCCGCCGTTGCCGCTTTGGCATCCGTAATAACCGGGCTGACAAGATGCGGAATTTCATTATAAGGCGCAAGTTCCACCATTTTAGGATCAATGAGCAGCAGCTTCACCTCTGAAGGGGCCGCTTTAAACAGCAGGCTCACTAAAATCGTGTTGAGACATACGCTTTTTCCGGACCCTGTGGCGCCCGCAATTAAACCATGAGGCATTTTTTTCAGATCGGCCACGACGGGTTTTCCGGAAATGTCGAGCCCGAGAGCTGCTGTTAAAGGAGACGGATTCGTTCTAAATTCCGGGCTCCTGATCATTTCACGCAAGTACACCATCTTGCTATGTAGGTTCGGCACTTCGATGCCGATTGTGTTTTTTCCGGGTATCGGCGCTTCAATGCGAATGTCTTTTGCCGATAAGCTGAGTTTGATATCATCTGAAAGATTCGTAATTTTATTGACTTTCACTCCCGGCTCCGGATGCACTTCAAATCTAGTCACCGAAGGACCTTGTGTGACATGGACGACATGTGCTTTGACATTAAAGTTTTCAAGCGTCACATCCAAAAGCTCCCGCTGCTCGTTTACCCATGCTTGATCGCCCTGTTTTTGGGCGGGAGGAACATCTAGGAGCGCCAAGTTGGGGAACTCATACCCGCCGGAAGCGTTTGAAGGTGTTCCTTTTTGTTTGTCAGAAGCCAGCATCATGACATTAAACGGTACGGCGGAAGATCCGCGCTGCGGTTTTGATTCGGCGGAAGATCCGTTCTTTTCACGGCCCGTCTTCGAATCAGAAAAGAACCGCTGCTTTTGATTTTCATCAGCTTCCTGTCCGGCGTCCTCTGCTCTTTCTTTCGCAAACAACTCCGGCTCATCTGCATTTGTTTCTGCCCGTTCCGGCGCTTCGCCGGCTGCCGCGTCCTTGTCAGAATCGTCTTCATGTTGAACATCAGCTTCTGAAATCGCTTCGTTCTCAAGAACAGCCTCCTGTTCATACGGCATCTTTGGTTCATCAGGGGTACTGATTGATGCTATCAAAGGTTCCTCTTGCGTGCTTTTATGCGGCAGAGACTCAAATGCTGCTGTCTCTTTCTCTTCAAAAAAGCTTTGTTCTTTGCCGCTGTCTGCGGGCTCTT
>NZ_BCVZ01000022.1 GCF_001592005.1 Bacillus sonorensis NBRC 101234 = KCTC 13918 | reverse complement strand
TTATTGAAGCAGCAGAAGCAAGTTCTGGATTTTGTGGAGCAGTAGGTGCTGGAGCAGCAACAGGTGTTACAGTTGTTCTATCAATCAAAAAATGCTAATAGGGGGCTTTGAAATTGAATACAAATGAAAAAAAAGATACAACATTGTCAGTGACAGGTCCATCATTTGAAGAATTAACAATGGAAGAAATGGCATCAATTCAAGGATGTGGAGATGTAAAACCTGAAACAACTCCAGTGTGTGTAGCGGGCTTTACCATTGGATTAGGTGGAGGCAGTATTGTATCAGCAATTTATTGCTAAAAATCTTAATGTACCCGGTTAAGCCGGGTACGTTTCTTATAAGTTTATATATAAAGGAGAGGTTTTTATCAATATATTGACTTCCTTATTACATATGATAGGAATATTAAGTAAATCATTTTCATTATTTTTTATAAGTATTATATTGAGTATTATTATACACGAATTAGGACATGTGTTTTTTGGATTTTTAGTAAGGCGGCGCGTTATTTGGTTTGCTGTAGGCCCGCTAATAATTTTTCGGAACGGAAATTTTAAATTACAATGGAAAAACAAATATTTTTTTGGTGCAACATTATTATATGGTCAAACAATTAAAAATCAATCAGTTTATCAAAAGGAAAGAATTAGAACCTCTTTCTGTTTTTTGGGAGGGCCATTATTAAGTTTGCTTTCCGGTTTCATCTTTTTTTATTACTATGTACAAAATAACAATAATCATATTTTTTTGTTATTTTTAGCTTTAGTCTCGTGTTTAATAGGAGTAGTAACACTATTTCTATCAGACGGACTGTACGCGGCACAATTATTAAGTAGTAATTTGTTTTCTTGTATTTATTTTTTGCATTTAGAGTTGAATTCTCATAAAACAACGAAGCAATTTGACTTTCTATTAAGTAATTTAGAGAATGAATTACAAAAAGTCCAACCAAACTCAATTAATAATATAAGCAATAAAAGTTTACAGGCATTGTATTCTTATTTATATTGTGCTCAATTGAATTTTAATATTTACAACAGGCGTAAAATTCATTTTTTTCAAGAAATATTAAAAGAAATAGAAAGCCAAGGACTCTGCAAAATTAAAAGTAAACAAAAAAGGTCTCTATTGAGTGCGATTATTTATATAGAAGAAATTAATTTAATTTTAGAAAATAACACTATGGCAGCTGAGAGCTTATATTCAAAGCTGCATTCAAGTGATCATAATAAGGTTAGCGAATTAAAACGTTTAGCATTAATTAAAGGAAATGATGAAGCGTATAAAAAGTATATAAAAATATTAAATGCAGATATTTTTAATAGAGATACATTGTTTATTATAAGTGAAGAACAATTTGTTTTGAGGGGGAGAAAATATGTTGAGGAATAGTGTAGATAATTTGGATTTTTCACTAACAACTAGGATAAAAGAACGGATAGAATATAGAAAAGATAATTCGTCCCCTTCGTTTTGTAACGGAGAATTAAATGAATTAAAAGCATGGAAAAATAGAAAGAGTCTTATAAGTGATGAAACATTTAATTTGAAATTGAAGTATGAAAAAATATCAGAAGAAGCATTTAATTTAGGAATATCCAAACTACAAAATGATGACAAGAAAAAAATTTTAGAAATAGTTAAAGAAAAAGAATGGTTTAAGAATTTTGAAGATATAATGAGTTGTCTTCGAGAAGTTGAATTAAAGAGTAAAGCTACTGATTTTACATATGCCGTTAGAGCTTTTTTGTTTTGGGCAAAAGATCAATTTGAAAAAAAACTAGATAGTGATAACTTGATGTCGTCCTCTGCAATTGAAATGTTATTAGAAGATCTTAATACAGAATTGCTTAATATTGCTGGGAAAACATTGGTTAGAGACTTACATCTCTTTAAAAACAAAGGTTCTTTAATGGGAGAAAATTCGAGTGAAAGATTTTGTTCATACTTAAATATAAGATTTAAATACATTAATGACATGGTCGGTTTTTTTAGAGAATACCCAACCCTCGCAAAGTTGTTGACAATAAGAACAATGTTTTTTGTTAATAATTTAAATGAATTCTTATCACGTTATCTTGATGAACTAAGTTTAATTAAAGAAGTGTTTGGACATCATAACAATAAAAATGAAATAACATCAATTAAGATGAGTGCCGGAGATTCTCATGATAATGGGCGAACAGTTATACTTTTTGAATTAGATAATAAACTAAGGCTTGTTTATAAACCGAAAGATCTACAAGTTGTAAAAACATATTATCAATTTTTACAATGGATTAATAAAAAAAATAGAAGTTTCAATTTTTATATACCCAAACAAATAATAAAGGATAAATATGCGTTCGAGGAATACATACAATACAAGGATTGTTCAAATATCGATGAAATTAAAAGTTTTTATAAAAGATTTGGACATTTAATAGGAATAACTCATTTTTTGTGTGGGAATGACTTTCATTATGAAAATGTAATAGCTTTTGGAGGCTTTCCAATTATTATTGATCTTGAAACCCTTTTTCAACATGTACCTTCACTGAAAATGGGAGACGACGCTTATACCTCATTAAAGTTTGAACATGTTAACTCAGTTAATTATACTGGGCTGGTTCCTTTTACTGCATATGATGAGAGGGCTAATAATAAAAAGGGAGTAGAATTAAGCGCTTTAAGTGGTGATGAACAAATTGCGCCATTTAAAGTATTGAAAGTTGCCAATGAAAATAGTGATGAAATGGTATTTAAATATCAAGATTTAATCATTAATGGAGCTAACAACATTCCAAAAATAAATGGTGAAAAGGCTGATTTCAAAAAATTTATTCCTTATATCTTTGACGGATTTAAGGAAATAAGCAACTTTTTTATGGAGAATAAAAAAGAATTGATTACTGATGGCGGAATGTTAGAAGGTTTTAAAGGCAAGAAGGTACGTAATGTACTTAAGAGTACACAACGATATGTTGATATGTTGAGCTTTTCTTACCACCCTAATTGTACTAAAGATTACATTGAAAGAGAAAAACTATTTGAAAATTTATGGGCTTATCCTCACTCTAATAAAGAAGTCATATTATATGAGATAGAGGATATGTGTAAAGGCGATGTTCCTGTCTTTTATAATATTGTGAACTCAAAAGATATAATAACAAGTAATGGTACTATAATTAAGGATTATTATGATAAAACTGCTTATGATAGAGTAATTGAAAGAATAAGGTCGCTTAATGAAGAAGAAATAGAAAAGCAATTGTCATATATGAAAGTTTCTTTTGGAATGTATACAAATAAATCATACAGATTGAATTTAAATTTAACTGACTTAAAAGAACGGGTTAATGTAAAAGATATAATAATAGACAAAGATTTTCTTCTTAATGAAGCCCTTAATATAGCAGATCAATTAACAAAGGAAATGTATGTTTCAGAAGATGATGAAACTGTTTCATGGAGTGACGTTAATCTTGATCAAAAAGGTACTTGGTCTATCGGACCGATAAATGCTGATCTATATGATGGGTTATCTGGTTTACTCCTGTTTTACTCATCTCTTTACAAAGTGACGGCTGATCCTAAACTCAGAGATGTTTATCTAAAAATAGAGAATTCAATTTATCATCAAGTTGTAAATAAAAATGAGCTCAGTTCATTCGCTGGTAGAGGAGCATTATTATACCCATTAACCATATTAATGCTAAACACAGGTTATTCTAGTTATCAAAAAAAGATCAATGGCATAGTGAAATATTTGGAACAAAATATTGAAAATTGTGTACAACATGATTGGATTGGCGGATACGCGGGAATATTAAAAAATCTTGTTAACATATATAAAATTACTAAGGATTTAAATGTTAAACATTTTGCTGAAGAACTAGGGGAGAGAATAGACCTAAACACTGTTAATTTAGGTGGTTTTGCCCATGGATTTGCGGGGGTAGCAAGTTCATTATTTGCACTCTCGGATATTTCGGAAAAGAAAACGTTTTTTGATAAGGCAGTAAAATCTTTAGAAAAAGATCAATCTTATTTTGATTCGAGTAAATCTGGTTGGAAAGATAAAAGATTTAATAATGAACAAATATCTCATAAATGGTGTCATGGATCAACAGGAATTGGAATTAATCGAATCAACTCATTAAAATATTTAGAAAATAACAATACCCTTAAAAAGGAAATTGATATTTGTTATGATAATTTAACGAGACACACAAAAAACGATGATTGCTTATGTCACGGCAATTTTGGCGACATTGAATTTCTTTTGAGCTATTTTTTATTAACAAAGGATAGAAATATATATAATTCATTGATATATAAGCTAAGAAATGTTCTTGAAAATAAATATAAATATGGGGATTATCTTGTACGATCAATACCTTGCTTTAGAAGTGTAGGGCTATTCACAGGTATTTCAGGTATTGGCTATGAATTTTTGCGACTGTATAACCCGGAAGAAATTCCCAGCTTGTTACATTTCGATATTTAAAATTCTAAAGGGCTAAATATTTAGTCCTTGATTTGATTAGAAAGGAAAAAACAGTTTGAGGAATAAAAGATTAAAGTTTATTGAGCAAATGGAGCATAGTGAATGTGGATTAGCATGTATCACAATGATTTTAAATTATTATAGGAAGAATATTGAATTAGGGGAAGTTCGCGATCGATATGGGGTTCCAAAAGGGGGGAACACACTTCAACAATTACAACACATCCTTAGCGACTACGGTATTAAAACTAAAGGAATACGTGTCAAGGATTTGGATGTATTGAGGAATTTTAATACCCCCTGTATATGTCTCTGGGAAAATAAACACTTTATTGTATTAGAGAAAATTTCAAAAAAAAACGCCTATGTTGCGGATCCTGCAACCGGAAAAAAGAAAATTGAACTCGCAAACTTTATAAAAGGTTTTTCTAAAGTAATATTACTCCCAACAGAAGTTCTAAAAACTGAGGTGGAAGCCAAGAAAAAACATGAAAATGTTTTATTTAAAATTGTATTTTCTCAAAAAAAGTTTATTTTTTTCACTCTGATTTGTACAGTTTTTATCCAGGTATTTGGATTATTTATTCCGATTCTAACCCAAACCTTAATAGACAATAACGATTATCTGAGATTTAATAATAACTTTGCATTTCAGACATTTATTCTCCTTGGGATTTTATTGTTGAGTTACTATTGCTTTCAAGTTATTAGATCTCTTTTAATTGCGAATTTCCAAAAGAACTTTGATATTCATTTAATGACAAAATTTATTTCAAAACTTATTTCTTTGCCAATGAATTTTTTTGTAAACAGATCGACAGGAGATCTTATATTCCGTTCAAATTTAAGCGTGTATATTCGTCAAATACTAACTCAAAGAGTAACATCTCTTATAATCGATTCTATTTTTATTTTTGTTTATCTATTTTTAATTTTTCAATACTCAATCTTTCTTTCATTCATTATAATCTTAACCACTGTTGTAATCGTTTTTACAGCTATTTTGAATGCGATAGTGATAAAAAAAATAACAGACAAAGAATTACTAGAACAATCTAGAGTTCAAAAAATAGTAACTGAGTTAATAGAAAATATGGAAACCATAAAAATATCAGGAGCAGGAGAATATTTTTATCAAGAATGGTTTAAGCACTTTCAAAAACAAGTAATATACGAAAAGGATAAAGGCAGGATCAGTGCATTTCTTGGCAATTTGTCAACATCATTACAATTTATCTTAAATCTCTTGCTTGTTTGTATCGGAATTATGGAAATTCAAAAAGGAACACTAACAATAGGACAGCTAATAGGGATTACAGCTGTAACCCCTTCATTTATGAATCCAGTAGTTTCAATCGCTGGTTTCTATACTGAATTCTTAGTTCTCAAATCCTATTTTTATAAAATTCAGGAAGTAATTAACTCAAAATCAGAAAAAAATCTAGAAGTTAAAACTAATATAGATAAAATTTACGAATTAGAGTTAAAAAATGTTGGTTTTAAATATAGTGAATTTGAAGAATTAACGCTTAATAGAATTAATCTAAAAGTTTTTAATAATGAAAAGGTAGCTATTGTTGGGAGAAGTGGATCGGGAAAAAGTACACTAATAAAATTATTGTCTGGATTATATTATCCTAGTTATGGTGAGTTTTTGGTAAACGGAAAAAATTTCACAACATTAAATCCTAAGGATTATCGAAAAAAAATAGGAATAGTTAATCAACATCCGAGTATTTTCAATAATACAATCAAAGATAATATTGTATTAAATAATTTTGAAACCGAAGATATGAATTTCCTCTTTGAAGTTGTTTTCGATTCTGGAGTTGATGAAATTATTCAACATCTCCCTTTAGGTTTGAATACAGAAGTTTCTGAAAACGGTTCAAACCTTTCAGGTGGCCAAAAGCAAAGGATTGCTTTAGCAAGAGCCTTATTCAAAAAACCATCTTTTATCTTGATGGACGAGCCCACGAGTGCACTAGATAATATATCGGAAAAAAAAATAATGGACAATATTCTAAAGTCAAATTTAGGTTGTATTGTTGCAGCTCATAGACTTCATACTATCAAAGAATTTGACAGGATAATTGTGATGGAGAAAGGAGAAATAGTTGAGGAAGGTAATCATTATTTTTTAATGAAGCAAAAAGGTTACTATTATAATCTTTATAAAAATAATCAAAGATGATATTGTGGTGATAAAAAGAAATGGAGGTATCTAAATGAAAAAGCTGTTATATTTGTTGGTTTTTATACTAGGCTTCATTTTGACTGCATATCTAACTAATATACTTATTTGAATACATACAAAGAAGGTGTGGCGAACTAATGAAAAAGTATATACTAGGGTTGTTTTTTGTAGTTATAGGACTTTTTTATTCTCACAACAATATTTTGGCGGATAGTACAGATAATGTTAGCGATTGGAGAACGATCATATTAAATCAGAACGAAAAATATAATGAAGTTTATAGATTAATAGAACAAAATAATGTAGAACAAATTGAAGGTGTAAAGGAAATTGGTCTTATTTCTTATAAAGGTCCATCACTTTCAACTCTTCATTTAACAAATAAGCTTTCAAAAACAATTGAAGAAGAAGGGCATTTAAATAAAACGAAGGTAGAGGCATCTACGAAAGATCAATCCCAGTTAGGCTTAAATTCTCCGGCGTTTCAAAAAAACAACTGGTATTTGAGGGATATTACAAAGGATTTTGAATCATATAAATTAGCGAAAATTGATCCAAAGGTTAAGGTAGCACTTATTGATAGTGGAGTAGATGTTAATCATCCATATCTACAAAATAATTTAGATTTACAAAAGGCTAAGTCTTTTGTTGACAATGATTCCGACATATCAGATGATTTTGGACATGGTACCTTAGTTGCTGGTGTAATGGAAGGAATAGCTCCTGATATTTCAATAGTTCCCTACAAAGTCATTGGCAAGGTAGATGGAGACTCTTTGTGGACAATCCAGGCTATTATTCAGGCTGTTAAGGACGGCAATAAAGTTATTAATCTTAGCTTAGGTACATATAAAAGTAAAAATGATAAAGATGATAAGGTTACTATAAAAGCTTATGAAAGAGCTATAAATTATGCCAAAAAGTCAAATGTAGTTGTCGTAGCTTCCTCTGGAAATGACGGGCTGGATTTGGACAGGCTAAGGAAAGAAAAGAATAACTATCATTTACCTGGAGGTATGAACAAAGTTATTACAGTAGGAGGAGTATTGAGCAATGATGAATTAGCACCTTATTCTAACTACGGAAAAAAAGTAGACTTTGTTGCTCCTGTTGGATATCTTGGGAATAATTATGATGAGACATCTCAAATTGATATTAGAGACATGATCATCACTTCTTACCCGACTTATCTACAAAAACCTATCTTAGATCAAATAGCAGAAATACAAGACGGTTATACTTTAACTTATGGAACAAGTTTAGCTGCTCCTCAAGTTAGTGCTGCGAGTGCCCTAATTATATCAAAATACAAAAATATAACAGGTGAATATCCTAAAGCAAACAAAGTAAAGTTCTTTTTAAAAAAAGGTTCTATTTATTTAGGTAAGAAGGAAAAATATAAAATTCAAAAAATTAATGTCTATAATACCCTTAAACGTATAAAATAATTACATGAAGCTTTCGTTTGGCGACAGTTAGCAATGTAGTTTATTTAGGGGATTTACAGGTTTGAAAAAGCATTAAGGTAGAATAGATTGGTAGGTCGGTTTCTAAGGCTGTCGAGATTTTCTCGGTAGCCTTTCCTATTTTCCTCATTTTATAATAAAGAAAAGTCTTCAAAAAGGATAGTGTCTGCATATGTACCACACAAGGAATTCTTCCCGGAACGACGCTGGATTGGTACTGCTCGACAAACTTATCGAAGAGGATCACCTGCTACGTAAAATTGACAAGTACATTGATTTCTCTTTTATCATTGTAATGGTTAAACCTTACTATTGAGAAAATAAAGGTCGCCTCTTGCTTGATCCGCTGATTTTGTGCAAAATGATGTTTATCGGGTAGCTCTATGGTATCCGTTCAGAAAGACAGATCGACAAAGAAACTTACTATAATAGGTCTATAGTTGGTTTCTAGGATTAACATTCACGATCGAGTTCCACACCATTCCACAACCAGCTCGAATAGATGCACACGCTTTAATAACACAAACATCTTCCAAGACATTTTTGATGAGAGCGTACTTCAAGCAATCAATCATGATGGTGGGCGGACGTGTCTTATTCACCGACTCTACCAAGCATAAGTACACGAAAAAAAGATTGAACAGGATACAAAAATCTATATAAAGGGCTTGGATGAAGCCGTCCAAGAAGCACACGGAAAAAAGTCTTTAAAAGCCAGAGAGGGGGTGAAAAAGAAATTTGCCACCGTAACTGATCCCGTAAGTTGCTATCTTTACCATGAAAACAAACCTGAAGGGATTTTTCTATTTGCCGAACAACTGACATGAAATATAATATCATCACCGATGCCTTTGTAACGCCCGATAATGGTCCATGATTCTGCGCCTTACCTTGATCGATTAGATCATCAAATCGCACGATTTGGTTTTCAAGCAGAATCTGTGCCTCTTAATTCAGGCTATTTGACAACTCTAATCTGTAAAGGGTTATCCGATCGCAATATCTTCGGCGTGATCGCCCATAGACGCTTTCATCCCACAAGATGATTGTTTCAAAAGTGGGGGTTTCAATATGACTGTGGAAAAGATCGGTACATATGTCCGAACAGACAGAACACCCCAATGCTCAACGACCGATCGATAAGGCTACATATTCTATAAATCAAATCCTGCAAAGTGCGCCTCATACCCTCTGCATTTAAACTGTACACCATCGAAGAACCGCTAGAAGGTCGTTTCGAGACACATAGGGGAGGGCAATAAAGAAAAGGTCAGTCAAAATCGTTTGTATAAATTTGGGGAAACCCTCTGTGAAAGAAAAAATAGAGCGAAGCTTTGCAGATTCAAAACAGCTGCATGGGCTTCGCTACTGTCGGTTGAGGGGAAAACGAAATGTGAAAGAACAAGTTCTTCCCGCAGCCACTTGCCAGAATTTGATGAAGATTGCCACATACTTAGCCAAGCTTGACTAGGGTGTGGGAGGACTTTTTCTCTTTTCAAAACATGAAAAAGGACGGGAAAACAAATGAATAAAAAAAGCTTGCATGAAAGGGACTGACCCCCGTTTTTGAGACAGGGATCAAAACACCTTTATACAGCCAATTGCCGATAATTTACCGGTGATTGGTTGTTTAGTTTCGTTTGAATACGAATGTTGTTATAATAATAAATGTATTCTTTGACAGTCCGTTCTACGATGGTGGTCGTAGTTCGATCAATGCTGTTGAGATAGAGCGTTTCAGACTTTAGTGAGGAATGAAACGATTCGATGGAGGCTTTATCAGCGGGCGTCCCTTTGCGGGACATGCTCATGGTAATGCCTTTTATATTAACAGCTTTCTGATACTAGTAAGATGTATAAACTGAACCTTGATCGCTATGTAACACGCAGTTCTGAGGCAGTGTTGGCAACTGATCAAGTGTATGTAAAACAAAGTCTGTGTCCTGCTTATCCCCAATCGTAGAAGCAATCACTTCTCCATTGTATAAATCCAATATACTGGAAAGGTACAATTGTTTTTGTCCAGTTTTTCAAGAGGACGGTCAGACTGAAAGTCCCGATCCAGTATATTATCGACCACGGCATAGGGCTGCCCATTCTTCTTACACTTTTTCACTTTAACTCGACACTGCCACTGGTTTTTCTGGATGATACGTTGAACAGTTTTACGGTTAATACGCATTCTCTTTTTTAGTATGGCTGTAATTTTCCAATATCCATATCGATACTTGTGCTCTCGGTACAACGTGCCGATTTGTTTTTCTAATCGCCTCTTAGAATTATTCTTAGTCAGATCCTTTTTCCAACTATAATACGAACCGCGTGAGATACCTAAATGGACACAAATGTCCTGTACCGTCATCGTTTGGCGCAACTCTTCTACCAGTTCGATTGACGTTTCCTTATCAACTTCCTTTCCAATTCGTTGTACTTTTTTAAAACTTCATTCTGTTGTATCAGATAGCGATTTCTCTAATTCGGAAGAATACTCGGGACCCTTTCCATAAATATATTGTTTTCCAACAGGTTGTTCGAACCGGTGTGTATCCCCAGCCTTATACCACCTGACCCATGTCTGCACCTGTGTCTTATTCTTGATATTTAATTCCTGCATCATCTCTTTCATAGGTTCGCCTGCAATCTCATTTCTACAGCCTTCCGTTTGACTTCAACCGGATAACTCACTCTTGTCCCCATAGAAAAAACACCTCCACGTCTTATTTCGATAACAACTATCCGTTTTCAAACTTGAAGGTGTTTTTTATTTGTCTCATCTTATGGGGTCAGTCCCGAAAAAACTTGTTTTTTTCTACAAGCTGAGGCTGTCGAGATGCCTGAAGCTGCTGAAAATCAACAGCAGCCTTTCGAGCATCATGCCGGATCTTTCATATCCCATTTGACGGTCAATACAACTTTTCCGGCTCTTTTTTTGACTTGTTCATATGATTCGGCAATATGCTCGTTCATCAGCTGGATTTGTTCGGCGATAAACCCGGCTTCAAGCTGAAAGCAGGGTTCTTTTTGAAATTTGAGACGATTGGAGACCAGCGGGCCTTCAAGTTCAAATTCAAGTTCCTGTTTTTTTGAATGAACCATCGTGAGCGTTCCCCATCCTGCATCATGAAAAAACGCAGGGATGTCTTCCCATGATTCCAGCGGAAACTTCCGGGCGAGGTTTTTCCCGGCCCAATACATCATGTCGGCATAGTCTTGTCCCAGCATATCCGGAAGAACCACTTCCCTGATTAATTCATAGGCATATGCGGAGACTTCCAGCTCTTTTAATTGCGCTAAGTTTGCTTCATATTTGTTCATATCCAATGTCTCCCCTCTTTCCTTCGTTTATTATAGCTTAAATGGGGGGGAAGATTACAGCGCGGACATGCAATTTCAAAAGAAAAAAATCTGATATATTTATATTTTAATAAAATAAAAATTTCTGAAATTTCGTGAGATGTTAGAAAATTTCAATTTATGTACGCGTTTTCTTGACGCTTTTTTCTCATAGGAGTAAAATGAAATTGTCATAAAAACTTAACAAAGTGCGATATTTGAAACAGGACGGGGGATAGGAGACCTTTCAATTTTACTGCACTTATCAACTAGGGGGTAAAGCAATGGCCGGGAACAGAGAGTTTGTGTATCGAAGACTGCATTCTTTGCTTGGCGTCATACCGGTGGGCATATTTCTCATCCAGCATTTGGTTGTCAATCACTTTGCGGCAAGCGGAGAAGAGGCGTTTAACAACGCCGCTCATTTTATGGAGAACCTGCCGTTCAGGTACGCGTTGGAAATCTTCGTGATTTTCCTTCCGCTGATTTATCATGCTGTTTATGGTGTATACATAGCGTTTACGGCGAAAAATAATGCGAACAGATTCGGCTACTTTAGAAACTGGATGTTTATTCTGCAGCGGGTAACAGGAATCATCACCTTAATTTTTGTCAGCTGGCATGTCTGGCAAACGCGGATTGCCGCCCAAATGGGGGCAGAGGTAAACTTTGACATGATGGCTGATATTCTGAGCTCCCCGATCATGCTCGGCTTTTACATTGTAGGTGTCCTCTCAACGATCTTCCACTTTTCAAACGGTTTATGGTCGTTTGCTGTCACTTGGGGAATTACGGTTTCTCCGCGTTCACAGCGAATTTCCACGTTTGTGACAATGGGAGTCTTTGTTGTGCTGTCCTATGTAGGGCTGAGAGCGATTTTGGCATTTGTGTAAAAGAACTAGATTACTAGAGGGAGTGGGGCTGGCATGAGCAACTCAAGCATTATCGTCGTCGGCGGAGGACTTGCGGGTCTGATGGCGACCATTAAAGCTGCGGAAGCAGGAACAAGTGTAAAACTATTTTCAATCGTTCCGGTGAAACGGTCGCATTCAGTATGTGCGCAGGGCGGAATCAACGGAGCGGTTAATACGAAAGGTGAAGGAGACTCCCCTTGGGAGCATTTTGACGATACGGTTTACGGCGGGGACTTTTTGGCAAACCAGCCGCCGGTAAAAGCGATGTGCGAGGCTGCGCCATCGATCATTCATCTGCTCGACCGCATGGGGGTCATGTTCAACAGGACACCGGAAGGGCTGCTCGATTTCCGCCGCTTCGGAGGAACGCAGCATCACAGAACGGCGTATGCCGGGGCAACGACAGGTCAGCAGCTTCTTTATGCGCTTGATGAGCAGGTCCGCCGCTTTGAAGTTGCGGGGCTTGTTTCCAAATATGAAGGCTGGGAATTTCTTGGCGCCGTACTTGATGATGATCGGAAGTGCCGCGGCATCGTCGCGCAAAATTTGACGACAATGGAAATTGAATCGTTCCGTTCGGACGCCGTCATCATGGCGACCGGCGGACCGGGAATCATCTTCGGAAAATCGACGAACTCCATGATCAATACAGGATCAGCGGCTTCAATCGTCTACCAGCAGGGCGCATATTATGCGAACGGTGAATTCATCCAAATCCACCCGACGGCCATCCCGGGTGATGACAAGCTGAGGCTGATGAGTGAATCGGCGCGTGGCGAAGGCGGCCGGGTCTGGACCTATAAAGACGGGAAACCTTGGTACTTTCTTGAGGAAAAATATCCGGCATACGGAAACCTTGTCCCGCGTGATATCGCGACTCGCGAAATTTTCGATGTCTGCGTCAGACAGAAGCTCGGAATCAACGGCGAAAACATGGTGTATCTCGATCTTTCTCATAAAGATCCGAAAGAGCTTGATATCAAGCTTGGCGGCATTATTGAAATCTATGAAAAATTCATGGGGGACGACCCCCGCAAGCTGCCGATGAAAATTTTCCCTGCGGTTCACTACTCAATGGGCGGACTTTGGGTCAACTACGACCAAATGACAAACATTCCGGGGCTGTTTGCCGCAGGCGAATGCGATTACTCCATGCACGGCGGAAACCGTCTTGGCGCGAATTCGCTCTTGTCCGCGATCTACGGCGGAATGGTGGCCGGGCCTAAAGCCGTTGAATACATTCAAGGGCTTGAAACATCCGCAGAGGACTTATCTTCGTCTCTCTATGATTCATACATCAGAAAAGAAGAAGAAAAATGGGCGGACGTTATGAAGATGGACGGCAATGAAAATGCTTATGTGCTTCATAAAGAGCTCGGCGAATGGATGACTGACAATGTGACGGTCGTCCGCTACAATGACAAGCTTCTGCAAACGGATGAAAAAATCCAGGAGCTCATGGAACGCTACAGCAGCATCAATATCAATGATACGGCGAAATGGAGCAACCAAGGAGCGGTATTCACGCGTCAGCTGCGGAACATGCTGCAGCTCGCAAGGGTGATCACACTCGGCGCATACAACCGGGACGAAAGCCGCGGCGCCCATTATAAACCGGATTTCCCTGAACGAAATGATGAGGAATGGCTGAAAACGACAATGGCGAAACATGCAGGCGATTTTGAAGCCCCGAAATTCCATTATGAGGATGTCGATGTTTCATTAATCGCACCGCGTAAACGGGATTACTCGAAGAAAAAGGTGGCGAAATCATGAGTGAAAATCAGACAATCAAGTTTATCATCACTCGTCAGGATACAGCGGAGTCCAGTCCTTACCAGGAAGAGTTTGAAATTGCTTACCGTCCAAACATGAACGTCATTTCTGCATTAATGGAAATCAGAAGAAATCCGGTCAATGCAAAAGGAGAAAAAACGACGCCGATTGCCTGGGATATGAACTGTCTGGAAGAAGTGTGCGGCGCATGTTCCATGGTCATTAACGGAAAACCGAGACAATCGTGCACAGCGCTGATCGACCAGCTCGAACAGCCGATCCGCCTTGAGCCGATGAAAACATTTCCGGTTGTTCGCGATCTTCAGGTAGACAGGAGCCGGATGTTTGATTCCTTAAAGAAAGTCAAAGCTTGGGTGCCGATCGATGGCACATATGATCTGGGGCCGGGGCCGAGAATGCCGGAAAAAAGACGGCAGTGGGCTTACGAGCTGTCAAAATGCATGACATGCGGCGTCTGTCTTGAAGCTTGTCCAAACGTCAATGACAAATCAAGCTTCATGGGACCTGCACCGCTTTCGCAAGTTCGCCTGTTCAACGCCCATCCGACCGGAGCGATGAACAAATCTGAACGGCTTGAAGCGATCATGGGTGACGGCGGCCTTGCCAATTGCGGAAATTCGCAAAACTGTGTGCAGGCATGTCCGAAAGGAATTCCTTTGACGACGTCAATCGCCGCACTAAACAGGGATACCACCGTACAGGCGTTTAAAAACTTCTTCGGAAGCGACAACACGGAATAATGAAACGCACCTCTTCAGTTTTGAAGAGGTGTTTTCATGAAAAAAAGGGGATGGAACCAATGAAATTGCCTGCATATATTGAGGGGTCATTCGCCGAATGGCGGCAGTCGTTTTCTTTTTTTGAGGAGGTGTCTGTCCGCTTTTCGGAAACGGATATGTTCGGGCACATGAATAATGTGACCCCGTTCATATATTTTGAAGAAGCGAGAATTTCTTATTTTAAACATCTTCAAACGATGGATCATCTGGCTGATTCAGAAAGCCGGACGATTCCGGTCGTGGCCAGCCAGCAGTGCGACTATCACATGCAAGTCATGCTCCATGAAAACTTAAAAATCGGCGTCAAAACGGCAGCTGTCGGAACATCCTCGCTTACGCTCCATTACTTGGCGGAAAACAAGGCGGGTACTCCCTGTTTTACAGGAACAGCCGTCATGGTCCAGATTGCGAAAAATACGGGGAAACCCGAAAGCTGGACGGAAGATCAAAGACTGAAATTATTAGGCACATTTCCTGAGAAATAATCATGAGGGGAGAAGAGACATGAAAAAAGCAATAGTGATCGGGGCGAGTTCCGGGATCGGGAGAGAGCTGGCCAAACAGCTGTCAGAGAACGGGGTTGTGCTGGGGCTTGCTGCCAGGCGTGAAGAGCTGCTCACCAAATTGCGGAATGAACTGCCTAACCTTTCACATATCAAAAAGATTGACGTAGCTGATGTTGAACAAGCGAATATGCTGTTAAAAGAACTGATTCGTGAGCTGGGGCAGGTGGATGCGGTTTTCATTTGTTCAGGCGTCGGATATACCGAAAGCGGGATCGACTGGCACAAACAAAAAGAAACGATTGATGTGAATGTGTCAGGGTTTGCCGCTTGTTCAAACGTTTTTCTGGAGCATTTCTTACACAATGGGCGCGGCCATTTGATCGCCCTCTCATCTGTTGCCGCATTAAGAGCAAGCGGATCAGCCGTCGCCTATAGCGCTTCAAAAGCTTTCGTTTCACATTATGTAAAGGGACTGAGGCGAAAAGTGAAAAGCGCAGGAGCTGACATTGCGATCACTGAAATTCAGCCAGGCTTTGTCAACACGGCGCTTGCAAAAGCGGAAAACCTGTTTTGGGCAGCTTCTCCGGAGAAGGCCGCCGCCCAGATTCTCAAGGCTGTTCAAAAAAAGAAAAAACACGCTTATATTACAAAAAGATGGCGGATGATCGCATGGATCTTGAAATGCCTTCCTTAAAAGCCTGCCTGAAACGTCAGGGAGACGCGGTTTGCCGCCGAAGCACCCTTTTTCAAAACACAAAAAATAGGTGTTAGCGGTTACCTTTTCTCCTTCAGAAACGTCACCGACCTCGGGTATGTTTCATATGATATCACGACTATATCGAAACCCATTCGTTTCAGATCAGCTCTCACCTTAGCAAGGAGGGTTACAATACTTGAAGGAGAAAGAGTTTCAATCAAAGCCGCTGCTAACAAAAAGAGAAAGAGAAGTGTTCGAATTGCTCGTTCAAGACAAGACAACAAAGGAAATCGCAAGCGAGCTCTTTATAAGTGAAAAAACTGTTCGTAATCACATTTCCAATGCCATGCAAAAATTGGGTGTGAAAGGCCGTTCGCAAGCTGTTGTTGAACTTCTTCGAATGGGTGAGCTAGAGCTCTAAATTGCGCCGGTATTCCTTCTTGGATAAAGAAGGGAACCGGTTGTTTTATTTTTCCTGGAACCTGTATATTATGTTGAAGCCTTGCAATTTTTGTAGAAAAGAAGGAAAATAGACTCGGGTGTTGTGTATGAAAAACAACGAGTTGAGCGAGGTTGAGCACATGAATTCGAATGCTTCTTTGAACCATATAGCGGATATTGAAAAATCACTCCGCCATATTGCGGGCATCATCAAACAAAAAGGAAGAGAAATTCTTACCCAATATACGATTACACCCCCGCAGTTCGTCGGCTTGCAGTGGCTGTATGAATACGGGGATATGACGATCGGCGAATTATCTCAGAAAATGTATCTGGCGTGCAGCACGACGACAGATTTGATTGACCGGATGGAGAAGAGCAGCCTTGTGGAACGGGTGAAAGACCCGTCAGACAGGCGGGTCGTCCGCATTCACCTTTTACCGGAAGGGGAGCGGATCATTCAAGAGGTCATCCAAAAAAGACAGGATTATCTGGAAAACATGTTAGAGGCGTTTTCTGAAGAAGAAACAGCCGCATTTGAAAAATTGTTAATTAAACTTCAGCAGGAAATGAATAGAAAATGAGGCGATTTTGTTGGATCAACCGATAGGAGTCATTGATTCGGGAGTCGGCGGTTTAACCGTGGCAAAAGAAATCATGAGGCAGCTGCCAAAAGAAAAAATCATTTATCTTGGGGATACAAAAAGGTGTCCCTACGGTCCGCGCGACAGAAAAGAAGTTCTTTCATTTACATGGGAAATGACAAACTACCTGTTATCCCGTCATCATATTAAAATGCTCGTGATCGCCTGCAATACGGCAACCGCCATCGCATTGGAAGACATCAGCCGGACAGTCGGCATACCCGTCATCGGAGTGGTGCAGCCGGGTGCGAGAACAGCCATCAAGGTGACGGAAAATCAGCGGATCGGCGTCATCGGGACGGAAAATACGATCAGAAGCGGAGCTTATGAAGAAGCGCTGCTCTCATTAAACAGCGATCTGACGGTGGAAAACCTGGCTTGTCCGATGTTTGTTCCGTTTGTGGAAAGCGGGAAATTTTTGGACGAAACGGCTGATGAGATTGTCAGATCTTCGCTTTATCCGCTGAGGGATTCCTCCATTGATACGCTGATTTTGGGATGTACGCATTATCCCATTTTAAAAGAGCCGATTCAGCGCTACATGGGCGAGCGCGTCAATATCATTTCTTCAGGGGATGAGACGGCCAGAGAGGTCAGCACGATTTTATCCTACAACGGTTTATTAAATAAAGCACAGCTGCCTCCTGAACATCAATTTTTAACAACAGGAGACCGCGACCGTTTTAAAAAAATCGCAAACGATTGGTTTGGCTATGAAGTGAACAATGTGGAAACCATTTCACTTCAAGAAACCCCTGTAAAGTAGCAGATGCAAGCCGGAATATACCGGCTGTCAGGCTGTCGAGATCATCTCGACAGCTTTTTTCAATATTGGATAGAACGCGGCAAGCGGAACATTCCCGGCGTTTACTGTTCTGGTTTACTATCTTTTGGGGTGTTTTTCCAACAATGGATAGATTATAATTGTGATAGCAATCTATTTTAAATAGAAAAGAGAGCTGAATATGAGAATATTGTATTTTATTGTTTCAATCGCTATTTTGGCTTCTGGTGTTATCGCTTTTGCTTATAATCAGACAGGAGCAAAAGAAGCAGAACAAGCAGAACAAGCAAACTGCTTATACGTTTCTCCAGATGGAAATGATCAAAATGACGGAACGAAAGAAAAGCCGTTTCGCACACTGGCACATGCCGCAAATCAGGCTGTTGCCGGCACAACCGTGCTGATTCGGGAAGGTACGTATAAAGAGACACTCGATGTGAAGCACAGCGGTACGGACAAAAAGCCGATCGTATTTCGAAACTATGAGAATGAAAAAGTCGTGATCAGCGGAGAATCAGTTGCGGACGCAGAATATGAAACACCGCTCATTCATATTCACAATAAACATGACATAACAATCAGCGGTTTAACAATTCAGGATCTGTCTGTTTCATCTGAAGAAGCAACCGCCATGGGAATTTATGTATCAGGCTCCAGCAGTCATATAACCATTAAGAACAATCACGTCCGGGATATAAAAACAACAGCGGATGACGGCAATGCCCACGGAATTGCCGTCTATGGAACGGGCAGCATGAAAGACATTAAGATCGAGGACAATACGGTTGAAAAACTGACACTCGGAGCGAGTGAAGCGGTTGTGCTAAACGGAAATATTGACGGTTTCACGATCAGCGGCAATGTGGTCCGTGACAATAACAACATCGGTATTGACCTTATCGGTTATGAAGGAACTGCGGATCAAAGCGATTTTGTGCGCAACGGTGCAGTAGAAAACAATACGGTTTATCATAACTCGACTTACGGAAATCCTGCATATGGAGATGATTACTCAGCAGGCGGAATATATGTCGATGGAGGACAAAATATTGACATTAAGAAAAACACAGTCTACGGCAACGATATCGGCATTGAAGCAACGTCTGAACATAAAGGGAAATATGCCGATGATATTCAGATAACCGGCAACACAGTGTATGAGAACGCTTATACCGGTATTTCAATCGGCGGATACGATAAAAAGCGGGGAGGCACCAGCCATTCTGTCATTGCTCACAACATTATGTTCCGCAATGATACAAAGGGACTGGATGGCGGACAGCTGCTGCTCCAGTATGATACAAAACATAACAACATCGAAAAGAACATATTGACGGCAAGTGATTCGCGAATATTTATCGCCAACGAATTTACCGAAAATGAAGGGAATATAGTGAATCATAACGTGTACCATAAGGAAGCCGGCAAAGATGGCTTATGGATTTGGAAAAAGGATGAATACGACGTGTTTTCATCATATCAAAAGGCAGCAAAACAAGATCAAGAGTCCATTTACGCCGATCCGATGTATCGTGACGAGAAGTCTTATGACTTTACATTAGATCCAAATTCACCAGCTCGATCTGTCATTGAGTGAAGCATTTTTGAAAAAAACAGCGTTTTATCCGTTAAAAGGGTAAAATGCTGTTTTTTTATCTTTCGCCAAACTTGCCGCAAGGAGTCTTTCCTCCTGAAATGAATTTTTAAAAAGCGGTCTAATTCAAAAACGGGCTCGTATACATAGTAGTACAAACAGTCTTAGGAGGGAAAAGTATGCCGAAAATAGGAATAAAAGGACTTGCGGTGTCTGTGACAGCCTCCGTGCTGCTTCTGTCCGGATGCGGTCTATTTCAGTCGGATCAAGCCTCAGAGGAAATCGATCCGCCGCAGGATATCAAATATGTGAAAGAGGAGAAGGAACAGGACCAGACAGATAAGACAGAAGAAAAAACGGACGACAAAGGCGGAAAAACCACCGGTGAACATAAAGCGGAGCAAAATGGGGATACGGTCATGAGAGAGCTTTATCTGATTGATAAAAACGGGTATGTAACCGCTCAGACGCTTCCGCTGCCAAAACAGGAAGGGACGGCCAAGCAAGCCCTTGAATATCTTGTTGAAGGAGGGCCTGTCTCAAACATCCTTCCAAATGGATTCAGAGCCGTGCTCCCGGCAGACACGACGGTAAATGTCGACATCAAAGAAGATGGCACGGCCATTGCCGATTTTTCAAATGAATTTAAAAATTATAAGGCTGAAGATGAACAAAAAATCGTCCAGGCCATCACATGGACTTTAACTCAATTTAACTCTATTGATAAAGTAAAAATCCGGATGAACGGTCACGATTTAAAAGAGATGCCTGTAAACGGCACACCGCTTTCAGAGAATCTGGGCCGCGAGGACGGCATTAATCTGGAAACATCCGGTGTGACGGATATAACGGCCACACAGCCTGTCACCGTCTATTATTTGGCCGAGGCTGATCAAGGCACCTATTATGTCCCTGTCACAAAGCGCTCATCAGACAAAAAATCGGATCAAGTGACGGCGGCGATTGAAGAACTGACGGAAGGGCCGAGCAAAAAAAGCGGACTGTTAACTGATTTTCAGGGAGACGTGAAGCTTGAAAGCAAACCGAAAATCGAGGACGGCCATGTCACGCTTGATTTCAATGAAGCCATCTACGGAAGCGCGGACGGGGAAAAGAAAGTGATTTCAGATGAAGTGTTAAACAGCATCGTCTTGACAGTAACCGAGCTGCCGGACATTAAAAGCGTATCGGTAACGGTAAACGGCAAAGCCGAACTAGTCAATGAAAAAGGCGAAAAGCTGTCAAAACCGGTTTCAAGACCGAGCCGGGTGAACACAGGTAGTTTTTAGACATAGGTTTTTGATATACTATAAAAAAAGAGGTGGGCGTTTAAAGCTGCCTCTTTCTTTATTCAGCTGTCCAAGCGCTTTTGTAAGCGGAATAATATGAAATGTTTATGTACATACAATCGGAGGTAAAACATGAGATACGATGGAAGACAAAATGATGAATTACGCCCTGTAGCAATGGAGCTTGACTTCATTACCCATCCGGAAGGGTCGGTTCTGATTACAGTCGGCTCGACAAAGGTGATTTGCAACGCGTCAATAGAAGACCGCGTCCCGCCTTTTTTGCGCGGGGAAGGGAAAGGCTGGATTACGGCAGAGTACAGCATGCTGCCCCGGGCGACGAATCAGAGGACGATCAGGGAATCGTCAAAAGGAAAAATTTCCGGACGTACGATGGAAATCCAGAGGCTGATCGGACGAGCCCTGCGGGCGGTTGTTGATTTGGAGAAGCTGGGTGAACGGACGGTCTGGATCGATTGCGACGTGATTCAGGCGGACGGCGGAACGAGAACCGCATCAATCACCGGGGCATTCACCGCGATGGCGCTTGCCGTCGGGCGTCTTGTCGAGAATGGCACGCTGAAAACGATGCCGATCACTGACTTTTTGGCGGCCACTTCAGTTGGAATTGACAAGGAGCAAGGACTCATCCTCGATTTAAACTATCAGGAAGACTCAAATGCAGAAGTAGATATGAATGTCGTCATGACTGGGAAAGGCCGCTTTGTCGAGCTTCAGGGAACCGGAGAGGAAGCGACGTTTTCCAAAAACGAACTGAACGGGCTGTTGGAGCTCGCCGAAAAAGGAATTTCTGAACTGATTGAAAAACAAAAAGAAGTGCTCGGCGATGCTGCTGCGGCCATTCATCAATAAAAATGTATAGAAAGGCTTGATCGGAATGAAAGAAGTCATCATTGCCACAAAAAACGAAGGAAAAGTCAAGGAATTCAAAGAAATGCTCGCCCCAAGAGGCTATGATGTCAAATCTTTGCTGGACATCGGCTATACGGCTGACATTGAAGAAACCGGACAGACCTTTGAAGAGAACGCGATCATTAAAGCGGAAACCATAGCAAAAGAGACCGGAAAAATGGTGATTGCCGATGATTCCGGGCTTTCCGTCGACTACCTCGGCGGCCGTCCCGGGGTATACTCCGCCCGCTATGCCGGAGAAGAAAAAAACGACCTCGCCAACTTGCAAAAGCTCTTACAAGAGCTTGAAGGCGTCGAAAAAGAAGACCGTACGGCAAGGTTCAGATGTGCGCTGGCTTTAAGCATTCCGGGGCAGGAAACGAAAACAGTCGAAGGCGCTGTAGAAGGATTTATCACGGAAGAACCGGCGGGCACGAACGGATTTGGCTATGATCCGGTTTTTCTCGTCAAAGACAAGGATAAAACAATGGCTCAGCTCTCAAGCAGCGAAAAAAATAAGATCAGCCACAGGGCGGATGCGCTGAAAAAACTGTCCGCATTATTGGATTGACACCGAGAGGAGGAGCCTGAATGAAGGTGCTGATTGTCAGCGACAGCCACGGTCTTGAAGATGAACTGCAAGCCATCGCAAAACGGCATGAGAAGGATACCGATCTCCACATCCACTGCGGAGATTCCGAGCTTGATCCTGCTCATCCGGCGCTCGCTTCCTACTTGACGGTAAAAGGAAACTGCGACTTCTACGGACAATTCAAAGATGAAATCGTCGTCCCGGTCGGCTCAAGAAAACTGTTTTTGACGCACGGACATTTACACGGCATTAAGCAGTCGCTGTTAAATGTGTATTACAGGGCGGAAGAACTCGGAGCCGATATCATCTGCTTCGGCCACTCCCACATCGCGGGAAGCGAGCTGATGGACGGAAAGCTGCTGATTAATCCCGGCAGCATCCGTCTTCCCCGGGTGCGGAGAGAAAAAACTTATGCTATACTAAACATTGACAATGACAACGCAGAAGTCCGTTTCTACGATACGTCAGGACAGGAAGTAGAAAGCTTAACAAATCATTACAAATTGCCATGATATTCACGAGGAAGAATTTTTTCTTCCTCGTGATGAAAAAAATTCTAAAAAAATGTTGACTTATAGGCGTAATACGCATATAATAAATCTTGTCGCTGATAGTTAAAGCGAACGAAACAACAACATCATGTCCCAGTAGCTCAGCTGGATAGAGCAACGGCCTTCTAAGCCGTCGGTCGGGAGTTCGAATCTCTCCTGGGACGTCACTGAAAAAAGCCTCAAACTACTTGGTATACAAGGGTTTGAGGCTTTTTTCTTTGCTTGGAACATGCGTTCTATTTTGGGGTTGAAAATGTGTTTTGAGAGCGGATTTAAATTTTCGAATTTCCGTCCGCTGTTCTGTCATCAAAAAAACTGTCAAAATGTGCGGCTGATTTTTGGTCAGCTTCCTCGATTACATGAGCATAAATTGACATTGTGGTGTCCATTTTGTATGTCCTAATCTTTCTTGAATAACCTTCGCGTGCACTCCTTTGTTTATCAAATGAGTAGCAGAGCTGTGTCTTAGAGAATGAAACCGGATATGCTTAATGTTTTGTTTTTTAGTAAACCGTCTCCACCACTGGCTGATTGAGTCTGGTCGGATGGGTTTTCCTACCTCATTTCCAAAAAGGAATAAATAATCTCCCCATTCCCATTGAGAACCGGCCTGAAACTTTTCTTGTTTCCTAATGTGAATCAACTTCTTAAGTAAAATCGCCATAGATTTCGGGATTGAAATATGCCGGGTTCGTTCGGTTTTCGTTGAGTCGTTAACAACAATGCACAGCTATGAATCTTAGAATCTTCTTTTCTTATACACTTTATTCAAACGGTCAAATTGTCCGAAAATACATATCCGGCGGTGAAATGAAGGACGAACTTGTCAGCCGAATACCGGAAAGCAGAGTGAAGAAGAGCGACATTGAAAAAGCTTTTGATTGGGTTAAAGCACGGCTGAAGAATTATCCGGTGGTTATGCTGGTTACAGAGCGATAACAGGTGTCGACCTAGTCACAGGTGAAAAACTATCTGTCACTGATCGTATCCTGTCCGGGGTTTCTGTCATACCAGCGACCAGGTAGTTAAGATAGGGAAATATGTTTTTAAAGCGAGGCGCGAAGACGGCTACTTTAAAAGGATATGAAGATGTCATCGTTTTGGACAATGGCGATCGAGACGCGAAAAAAGTTGAATTATTGTACGCTTCCCCGTGACTTATGCTAACCAATAATGGAGAAACAGAGGTAAAAGTCAAAAATCTTGTGGTTACTCATTTCTTGTAAGAAATAAACCAGCACCGTAAAAAACGGTGTTTTTATTTTGTTTAAAGGAGGAAATAATTTGGAGACACTTTATAAAGGTTTAATTGCGGTTCCGGCAGGCATTGCCGGATTTCCTTTTGGCGGGTGGAGCGTTCTTTAGACGATTTTATCTGTTCTGGTCATTATCGATTATGCAAGCGGTCTGGCTGCAGCCGGAGTAAATGGGGAGATGAAAAGCAAAGTTGGATATATCGGCATCACTCGAAAGGTCTTTATTTTTGTGATTATTGTTACTGTCGCCCATATGATCGATTTATTGCTGATTGAAAATGGCATTGAAATGGGCTTTTTGGTTATGACTGTGGCCATTGTTTTTTATTGCATTAATGAATTGATCTCTATTACTGAAAATGCGGGGAAAATGGGCGTTTATGTTCCGGAGGCGATCACTAAGGCAATTGAGGTTTTAAAACAACAAAATAAATCAAAATGAGGGTGCCGACAGGCAGCCTTTTAATTTTTTAAATTGAAGTAAGTAAATAATCCCCCCTAAAAGGGGGGATAAATATTTATTAATCTCTGTTTAGAACTTTAATTATCGTATCAACCATTTGCTTTATTTGCTTTTGATTTAGATTTCTCATTCCATGTTCTCTTATAAAATTATTGGCTGCATTCCATTGCTCTTTATTTTTTATCTCATGAAGTTCATAAAGGAACATCTTTATATTATTATCACTTTCATCCTTTCTATAATCCTCTGCTAAATCTCTAATATCAGAGAAATCCATACTAGGATTAAAATAACATTCCAAAAAATATTTGAATTTTTCTAATGTGAATTCTTCGCTCAAACCTTCTCACCTTACTTTACAACAGGAAAACCTGTCACAATTTTATATCCATTCTCCATTGAACTATCTTTTTTAAGAATAATTCTAGAGTTCTTTAATCCATACGTTACTTGTTTTGAAGCGGAGGCTCCCTGATTTTTTGTTGAAACACCCTTACCGATTTCAAAACCGTGCTTGGTATTAATCACTAACCTAGGATTTGAATCCGGATTATTAAGCCATTCAGAAATTTCTTTTGCATGTTTTCTTATACCTTGTTGTGCTGCTTTTATTGCCGTTTTTTTGTTGGTGAAAGTTGTTGAATCAACACCTTCTTTATTAGCCCGTTTGATTAAATCCTCATTTGACTTTCCAAGATGCTTTTTAATTAAATGGCCATCGTTTTTTTCCATAACATCTAAAATGTCATTATCGAGATTTTTCCGTATACTATCGGGAGTATGGACCTTAGCTTTTGAAGCTTTTTTGGTTATCTTAGCACCTTTCTGAACCCTCGATACTTTTGCTAGTTTGTCTCCCCGACGAATCCATTTGATAACTTTAAATGGTGGCGTTAAGTTAACAGCGGCTTCGAATCGTTCAAGGAGCGAAAGTTTTTCATATGTATCAGGATCATATCCCAATGCAGCTCGTTCAAAATCACTTTCTCCAGAGAACTCCAAGGCTAATCCTGCATATTTTTCTAAATCACTTACTTCCTCATCCTCTTCAGGAGGATCGTCAACCAACTGTATGCCGACGACATATTTACCATCCATGTAGAAACAGTATTTATGTCCATTCATGAATTTGTAAACCTTTTTCAGTTTTGCTAATTCATCTTTACTCAAATTTTCAATTTCCTCATCAGTATACACTTTTTTGGGAACCTTTTGCATCGCCAATTTCTTTAAACGATCAGGATCGGCGAGGTTACTTATTTCGGCATCTTCTTTGTCTCCGACTTTTTTCAACATGACACTCATCGCTGTTTCTTGATTTCCACTCAAGTTATCCATCTCATCCGGCTTTAAAATCGTGCCTTTTTGATAACCGGTGATCTCAATTTTGGGCCCGGTATACATCTTTTCGAGCCGCGCAATGTATTTCTGCATCGTCTCAAGGTCATTTTCGGCTGTTTTGAGGGCGTTTGTCTGTTCTCTGTCAAACGTATGCAGCTTTTCAATCGTCTGATTGATGTCAGTCAAAGCTTTTCGATTCTGTTCATGAAAATCGTTGTCATTCAAATCCGGCAAATCGACAATATGGCTGACTTTCACAATTGAAGCGTTGGCTTTGGAAACTAAATGTTTCGTTGTTCGATCAGCCGCGTTCAAGCCTTGTTCCAGTTCGTATTCGAGAAAGGATTGTGAAATAAATCCGTTGTGATTCGGTTCAAGGGAATTCAGTGCATTTTTGATTTTTTTCAGCGTTGACTGATATTCCTCAATAAATGATTCATAGAACCGCAAAAAAGGAGTGTGACATTCTTCATAAAAGGAACGAATGGCATCGCCGCCTTTTCCTTTCAAAGCATCGTCAAGGGACGTGATTCCCTCTACACTTTTTTTGACGTTAGCGATTTCATCTGATTGCTTTTTTAATTGTTCCAGCGTTTGGTCAATTGCATGGTGCAACGCCTGAACGTCAAGGGTCTTCATGGCATTCTCCTCTAATACTTATGGTTACAATCAGTATAGAGTTTACCACTTTACGGAAAGGGATTGGTGAATAAATCCTGTTCATCCATGAAAATGAATCATTGGGGTTAGGTTATTGTGCCTATCATTAAATTGAAGTGTATTTGACAAAGTGATGTTCTTCAATTGAAGCAGGAGCTAGAAAGTACCGACTTTCTGATGACATTAAAGGACGGCTGTTGTAGCACCTATATATAGTGGGCCTGCCGATTTTTTTATTCATATGAATCTGTCGTTTTCTTGACCGAAAGTAAACCAAATTGAATCATAACCAATAACCTTTAATTCTACGTGTTCTTTGGTGGCAATTCCTGAGTTAGATATTGTTTCTGAAATTAAATTTACTTACGCTAGACCGTACGTTGAATAAATGACGCCCGACCGAACGATATAAGGAGGCGGAATAACTTCATCACTTACGGAAAACGCAATGCAACTTGTCGAAGTGTAAACAAAATATGGATATAGATTGGAAAAAGCCCCGTCCTTAAACAGATAGGGCTTCTTTTACTTGGAAAGCGGTACTTTTTAATGATGTTTTTCGCTTATGTTTGTTTTGAACAAAAGCCTTCACCATGTATTCACCTGTATCATGAAAATTCACTAACGTTTCCCTTGAATCTTCGTACATTCTTCTCTCTATTATTTCTCCATCTTTATAGATATACCACGCGTATATATCACCATCGTGATCCTTGTTGACCCGGAATAGGCAAGAGTCTCCTTTGGTCATATCTGATTTTGCTTGTTCCTCAAATATAACGTATGGACTATTGAGTTTCTGAGCTATATTTTTTCTCAAGAATTCTGGGAAAAACTTCGCAACATCTGCATGGGAGCTATAAGGCCCTAAATCCAACACGTATTCTCTGCCAGAGGATTTCAGATCTTCAATCATTGGTTTAACATGATGAGTGTAGTGTATTTCTCCCTCGCCTAAATGAATATAGAGCTCGGGTTTATTTTTGGAATTGAGTAGGACGTCTCGGAGAATATCGTTTAAAAAGAGTTTATCACTTTGAGAACAACCGCCGGACATAAATTTTGCGACCTCATTCATAGACTGGTTTTTTGTGCTAATAAGATAATCCCCTAAATAATATTGAGGAGATCCGCATATAGCCGCATCAAAACCATATTTAATGGCGTAATATAGAGAAGCGTATCCGCCCTTGCTAGACCCGCAAGAAATGATTTTTTTAATGCCGTTTTCTTCAACTATTTTATTGATTAGAGAAATCACTGATCGTTCAATAGAGAAATTTCTTTGTTTACACAGATAATAACTCCCACGACAACCAAAATCATCTAAAATAAATAAAGCGTTGCAAGTAAAGCCTTCTAGCGTTCTTATGTAGTTGTAGAGAGGCGGCTTTCCTTCTGTACTAAACCCAGAGAAAACAACGGTTAGAACATCCTTATCTTCTCCTTTTTTAAATAAGTACTTTACATCAATTTCCTCTTTAAAAATGTTTTCTCCTTTAATCATTGTTTATCCCCCTTGTTGCGAATCTCAAATAATTCGTTCATATCCGTAATGTTGAACTTATCAATAATCTTTTCGAGGGTTTCCTTTGGATACCTCTTCGTTTTACCGGAACACAACTCACTCACAGCGCGTGTTGATATCTGTAACTCTTCTGCGAGATCTTTCTGCTCGTAGCCGTGCTCTTCAAGTAATTCTTTAAGACGAAGTCGCATTCGTCTCACCCTTTCGTATTGTATAACCCGTAGTATACGATAAAGCTAAAAATTACGCAAACCGTAATTGGTAATTCTGTTTAACGTAATTATGATTACACTAAACGTAAATTACGGATGGCAGAATCGATATACATTACCTAGGGCTCGACGGCCGAACTCAACGCGTCTGTCTACAAACACATCAAACGCAATACATACGAATTAAACGACACGGACCGGCTAGCGCTGAAAACGATCGCCCGTTATGCGGTTAAGGTCGCCGGGGCTGCGCATCTCAAAGCGGACACTCTTGCGCAGCTCATCGAAAAGTCCGTCAAGGCAGCGCGTCGTGTCGTCAACAAACCCGCTTCACTTTGGATCATTCAAAAGATCGCGACAACACGGAAAATAAACGGAGGTCACGGCGCCAATGTCATCGTCATTTTACCGATTGACCAGTCCGCGGCAGGAGGCCAAGAAGCCAACAGAAAAGCCCCAGTCCCTTTTTTAAAATAGGAGATTGAGGCTCTTTGCTCTGCAAGCTTATTGTGTCATCTTTCTATGATTGGGGGAAATGCTTCTGCTCATTCCCCGTCTTCGTCTTCCTCATCATGCACCGGATGCGCACCCGGATACTGTCTTGGCACATCTTCATGCAAATCTCTGTTTTCATATGTGAAATTGCTGTAGAATTGCTGGCCTTCCTGCCATGGCGTGTTTTTGTTCTCGACAGCCTCGTCTTTGCCTGCCGGAGATCCATACGCGCCTTCTGGAAATTCTTCCGCCGTTAAGAAGTTTCTTTGTGTTTGGACGTTTGACAATTCTTTGTCTTTTTTTTGTTGGTTCACATCAGCACCCCCACCATGTTTTAGTCATAGTGTGTCTGAAATGGCACGGTCTATCCGAAAATTTAGTAAAGATCAAAATATGCGTGGATTCCCGGCCTTGCGCACAACGTTCAGGCGTCTGTCAGGGGATGTGATGAAATTGCTGGGGAATGGACACGGGAGATGAATAAATTCTTATTCTTGCTTATCCGACCAATATGTACCTAATAGTCCTCGGATAATGAGAATGCCTGCTACGGCAATGCAGGTGCCTAAAAATCCAGGTAAAAGCCAATAGCCAATCAGTAAACAGCTGCCTGTTGCGACAAAATCTATAGTAAAAGCTATTTTTGGATGTTTTCTAAAATATTTTCTTATCTTTTTCAATACATGTTGAACCTCCTATAGCAGCATATCTTTTCAAAGATATCACGGAAATTCATGGTGCAGCAGGAAAAAACAGCTCTCAGAAACGGCATGATAATGCTGAGATGGAACCATTTTTTAGGGGATTTGTATTGTTTTTTATCTATGCTGAACGATTCATTTTTTTATGGCTTTAGATCGGGACTACAATAAAAGGGCGTCATTGGGCGGATAGGAAAGAAACCAGGAAACACCTTCATAGCTCAAGAAAAATCGCCTCTGTTTGCGAAACGGCGATAGTCCGTTCCACCTTATTTAACAGTCGTCTGCGGACTGCCAAATTGCCCGCATATTCTCACTTTTAGACATACATCTCATATCAGCAATGGTTTGATCTGTTTTCCAGATTGATGGAAAATCTCTCTGGGTGTAACATGTTCCTGATAGAAAATCTACCAAACATGACCGGTCATCCATCTTGAAAGGGGCTGAAGAAAGGTGAAAACACTTGAAAGAGTTAAACAAACCAATATGCAGGCGGCGAGAGATTATGTGACAAGGACGTATGAAACGATACAGAAGCGAAATGTTCATGAAAGTGAATTTCTTCAAGCTGTAAAAGAAATTTTTGATTCACTTGTCCCTGTATTAGCTACATATCCGAAGTATATCGAGCACAATATTCTTGAGAGAATCGCTGAACCCGAGCGTATGATTGTGTTTAGAGTTCCGTGGGTCGATGATCAGGGGAAAGTCCGGGTCAACCGCGGGTTCCGCGTCCAGTTTAACAGTGCGATCGGCCCTTATAAAGGAGGCATCCGTTTCCATCCTTCCGTTAATGCAAGCATTATTAAATTTTTAGGCTTTGAACAAATTTTTAAAAACTCGCTGACAGGCCTTCCGATCGGAGGCGGAAAGGGGGGAGCCGACTTTGATCCGAAGGGCAAATCAGACAGGGAAATTATGAATTTTACGCAGAGCTTTATGAATGAACTGTGTAAATATATCGGACCCGACACTGATGTGCCGGCAGGCGATATCGGCGTCGGAGCCAGGGAAGTCGGGTTTATGTTCGGACAGTATAAAAAAATCCGCGGCGGTTATGAGGCAGGCGTTTTGACAGGGAAGGGCCTTGAATACGGGGGCAGTTTCATGCGTACGGAAGCCACCGGCTACGGGCTTGTTTATTTTGTAGAGGAAATGCTGAAGGATAAAGGGATGAGCTTCAAAGGAAGCACCGTCGTCGTATCGGGATCGGGAAATGTGGCGATCTATGCGATGGAAAAAGCCATTCAAACCGGGGCGAAAGTGGTGGCCTGCAGCGATTCCGACGGCTATGTATATGACAAAAACGGGATCAACCTTGAGACTGTGAAACGATTGAAAGAATCCGGAAACAAACGAATCGCTGAATATGTAAATGAACATCCTGAAGCGCATTACTTCACAGGATGTTCAGGGATCTGGTCTGTACCGTGCGACATTGCGCTTCCATGCGCGACCCAAAATGAAATTGATGAAAAAGCGGCTGAAGCTCTGATCGCGAATGGGGTCAAAGCCGTCGGAGAAGGGGCGAATATGCCGTCTGAACAGGAAGCGATCGAGCTGTTTTTGAAGTCGGGCATTTTGTTCGGCCCCGCTAAAGCGGCAAATGCCGGCGGTGTCGCCGTTTCCGCGTTGGAAATGGCGCAAAACAGCGCCCGATTGCGATGGACGGCCGAGGAAGCGGATAACAGACTGCGCGGAATCATGACAAGCATTTATCAAAACAGTGTGAAGGCCGCCGAGGGCTATGGGCGCCCGGGAGACTTATTGGCCGGGGCCAATATCGCCGGATTCATCAAGGTCGCCGATGCCATGATCGCTCAGGGGGTTGTTTAATGCCGAAACTTATAGGCCGCAAAATTGAGAGCAGTTCCCTTCATTTCTGAACCCGCCGACTGCTCCGGCAAATCCGTGGCCGCCGGCAAATCCGTGAACTCCGGCCGCGGGGATTCCGGGGTGGCCGATAACGCCGGTGGGGCTGAGCGGTACGGCACCGTACGGATTGTAAATAATAGGGGTGCCATGGGTAAAAACGTACGTCATCTGATATCCGGGATATCCGAAATAACCCGGATATTGCCGGAGTTGGTTCTCAGATGCATATGGAACGGTTAAATATGTGTCATTCATAACATTCACCTATCTTTTGTTTTTTTACATTTTATGTGAATTTATGCAGGGGGAGTCTGTACATGTTTGCTGGTAAGAAATCTGCCGGTGTAACAAGGAAGGCTCCCGTTTTTTTGTCATCAAATGTGACAAAATTGTATAAAACGGTGCGGCGATTGTGTAATCTTGATAGATTAAAGAAAAAATTTTTTATTGTTTGTCAATTTCGAATTTCCTTTTATATCAATCATGTAAGCGTATACAAGTAGATTGATAAATCTAAATTGTCTAATAATTTTAAAAAATACGGTTGACACTGTCTGTAAAGCGGCGTAATATGGGTTCAAACAAAAGATCAAATCACTTGAGAACTTTTCAATTTTCCCGAAGAATAACGGCGGGAAAACGGGTTCCCGCATCATGAGTTTTTATTCGTTTAAAGCGTTCATTTACAACAGAAAGGTGTGCTAAAAGGATGGGGGACCAGAAAGACCAGTGGATCTTCCTAAACGACAAATTCGTTAAAAAAGAAGACGCTAAAATATCGGTCTATGATCACGGTTTTTTATACGGTGACGGAGTGTTTGAAGGCATCAGGGTGTATGACGGAAACATTTTCAGAATGAAAGAGCACATGGACCGGCTGTATGATTCAGCAAGATCCATCCTGCTTGAAATACCTTATGAGCAGGAAGAGCTGACACATCACGTGTTGAAAACGGTGGAAAAAAACGGGCTGGAGGATGCTTATATCCGCCTTGTCGTTTCAAGGGGCGCCGGTGATCTCGGACTCGATCCCAACAATTGTTCGCAGCCGAGTGTCATCATAATTGTCGAACCATTGGCAATATTCCCGAAACATTTATATGAAACCGGAATTGATATCGTCACTGTGCCGACAAGACGAAATCGGCCGGATGTATTAAGCCCGAAAGTAAAATCCCTGAACTATTTAAATAACATTCTTGTCCGGATCGAGGCGCGGATGGCCGGGGTCAGCGAAGCGCTCATGCTCAATGATCAAGGCTATGTGGCCGAAGGTTCTGCGGATAATGTATTCATTTATAAAAACGGAAAGCTGTTGACGCCGCCGGGATACATCGGGGCGCTTGAAGGAATTACACGCAACGCGATTATTGAAATCGCCGAAGAGCTCGGCTATGAAGTGAAGGAAGAGCCGTTTACCCGTCATGATGTGTATACGGCAGAGGAAGTGTTTTTGACTGGAACCGCCGCAGAGGTCATTGCGGTTGTGAAAGTGGACGGCCGGCAGATCGGAAGCGGGAAACCGGGAGTCCACACAAACAGGATGCTGGAAAAGTTTCGCGAACGCGTTGTGCGCGAAGGGGAAAAAGTAAACTTTACAGATCAAAGTTTAAGTGTCAGCTAAATAAAGATAAGCGTAGAAGAGGATAAGTAGGAGCGGAAACGCCATCTGCAGAGAGCCGGGATTGCTGGGAACCGGTGATGGCCTCCGCTGTGAACTCCCCTCTGAGTGTCGGCCTGAACGATTCTTTTGATTTAGTAGGGGCGGCCGGGTGAACGAATCAAGTTCACTCGTTATAAAAACGGATAAGATTATCCATGAGGCGGCCGCAATGGCCGTAAACAAGGGTGGTACCGCGGAAAGAAAAGCCTTTTCGCCCCTTTGGCCTGCAAGGTAAGCAGCGCCAATTGTGGGCGGGAAGGCTTTTTTAGCTGTAAAGGCATATTGAATTCATGCTTTACGGCACATATAGATGATGAATGTTCAATCAATAGTGAATGTAAATGATGAGCATCACTTGATAGGAGGAAGAAAAATGAGGACGAATGTACAGTTGGATGCAGAAAATGCCCAATGTACACAAACGATGGCTGGGGCGTCAATGCTGATTGAGGCTTTAAAGCGGGAAAATGTTGAAGTGATCTACGGATATCCGGGCGGGGCAGTCCTGCCGATTTATGACAAGCTTTACGGGTCAGGAATGTTTCATGTCCTGACCAGGCATGAACAAGGCGCGATTCACGCGGCTGAAGGATATGCGAGAATTTCCGGAAAGCCCGGCGTCGTGATCGCCACCTCCGGTCCTGGTGCGACCAATCTTGTGACAGGTCTCGCCGATGCGATGATCGATTCATTGCCACTCGTTGTTTTCACAGGTCAGGTGGCCACGTCGGTGATCGGATCTGACGCTTTTCAGGAAGCGGATGTGATCGGGATTACGATGCCGATTACGAAGCACAGCTACCAGGTTCGGGATGCTGAAGACCTGCCGAGAATTATAAAAGAAGCGTTTCACATTGCGACTACCGGCAGACCGGGCCCAGTGTTGATCGATATCCCGAAAGATATCGCCAATATTGAAGGGGAATTCAGCTATGACCATGATATTCATCTCCCGGGCTATCAGCCGACGAAAGAACCGAATTATCTGCAAATCAGAAAGCTTGTGGAAGCGGTCAGCGGAGCGAAAAAGCCGGTCATTTTAGCGGGTGCAGGCGTTTTGCACGGAAAAGCGTCAGAAGAATTAAAAAATTATGTCGAACAGCAGCAAATTCCTGTGGCAAATACGCTGCTTGGGCTCGGAGGCTTTCCGGCAGACCACCCGCTTTTCTTGGGAATGGCCGGAATGCATGGCACATATGCCGCAAACATGGCGTTGTATGAATGCGACTTGCTGATCAGCATCGGCGCCAGATTCGACGACAGGGTCACAGGGAATTTGAAGTATTTCGCAAAGAACGCGACAGTTGCCCATATTGATATTGATCCGGCTGAAATCGGCAAGAACGTCCATACGCATATTCCGGTCGTCGGAGACAGCAAGCTTGTATTGGCGGAGCTGATCAAGCAAAACGGCAAACCGGGCGCTTCTGATGAGTGGAAACAGCGGCTTGCCGATTGGAAAAACGAATATCCTCTCTGGTATGAAGAAAATGAAGAGGAAGGCTTTAAGCCGCAAAAACTGATCGAATACATTCACAAATATACGAAAGGTGAAGCCATTTTGACCACGGACGTGGGGCAGCATCAAATGTGGGCGGCACAGTTTTATCCGTTCCAAAAGGCAGACAGATGGGTCACCTCAGGAGGCCTCGGCACAATGGGATTCGGACTTCCGGCAGCGATCGGGGCCCAGCTCGCGGAAAAAGATGCGACGGTCGTCGCCATCCTCGGTGATGGAGGATTTCAAATGACGCTGCAAGAGCTGGCTGTCATTCACGACCTCAATCTGCCGATCAAAGTCGTCGTGCTGAACAACCGCTGTCTCGGAATGGTCCGGCAATGGCAGGAAATCTTTTATGATGAGCGCTATTCGCATTCTAAATTTTCGTCGCAGCCGGATTTCATCAAGCTTTCTGAGGCCTACGGCATCAAAGGCGTCCGGATCACATCTGAAGCGGAAGCAAAAGAAAAGCTCGAAGCTGCTTTGACATCGAATGAACCGATGGTCATCGATGTTCAGGTCGCGCAAGCAGAAAAGGTATTTCCGATGGTTGCGCCAGGAAAAGGGCTTCATGAAATGGTGGGGGTGAAACCTTGAAAAGAATCATTACGCTCACGGTTTTAAATCAAACCGGCGTCTTAAACAGAATCACAGGGCTATTTACAAAACGGCATTACAATATTGAAAGCATTACAGTAGGGCACACCGAAACAGAGGGCATCTCCAGAATCACGTTTGTCGTTCATGTGGAAAATGAAAAAGAAACAGAGCAGCTGACAAAACAGCTAAATAAACAGATTGATGTATTGAAAGTCACAGACATTACGAATCAATCAATCGTCCAAAGGGAACTGGCTTTAATCAGGGTCGTCTCCCCGCCTTCGAGCAGGGCGGAAATAAACGGCGTCATCGAGCCGTTCCGGGCAGCGGTGGTCGATGTCGCCAAAGACAGCGTCGTCGTTCAGGTGACAGGCGAATCAAACAAAATCGAAGCGCTCATTGAATTATTGAAACCATACGGGATTAAAGAGGTTGCCAGAACAGGCACCACGGCTTTTGCAAGAGGAACCCAGCAGAAGCCGGCCTCTATTAAAACAATATCTATTGTATAAATCAAACAGAAAAAGGGAGAGATTGAAATGGTAAAAGTTTATTACAACGGTGATATCAAAGAAAACGTACTGGCAGGAAAAAAAGTAGCAGTCATCGGATATGGTTCACAAGGCCATGCCCACGCGCTCAACTTGAAAGAAAGCGGAGTGGACGTTATTGTCGGCGTCAGAAAAGGGAAGTCCTTTACGAAAGCCGAAGAAGACGGCCATCAAGTATTTACGGTAAGAGAAGCTGCCGCGCAGGCCGACATCATCATGGTTTTGCTTCCTGATGAACAGCAGCAAAAAGTATATGAAGCCGAAATTAAAGATGAGCTTCAGGCCGGCAATTCACTTGTTTTCGCCCACGGCTTTAATGTTCATTTCCATCAAATCGTTCCTCCGGCAGATGTTGACGTATTCCTTGTCGCTCCTAAAGGGCCGGGGCATCTTGTCAGAAGAACGTTTGAACAAGGCGCAGGCGTTCCCGCACTGTTCGCGATTTATCAGGATGTAACGGGCGAAGCGAAAGACAAAGCGCTGGCGTATGCGAAAGCGATCGGCGGAGCGCGAGCCGGAGTTCTGGAAACGACATTTAAAGAAGAAACAGAAACAGATCTATTCGGAGAACAGGCGGTTCTGTGCGGAGGATTGACTTCCCTCGTCAAAGCCGGTTTTGAAACGCTGACAGAAGCGGGATATCAGCCGGAACTCGCATACTTCGAATGTTTGCACGAGCTGAAGCTGATCGTTGACTTGATGTATGAAGAAGGTCTGGCAGGCATGAGATACTCCATCTCAGACACGGCACAATGGGGAGATTTCGTATCAGGCCCTCGCGTTGTCGATGAGAATGTAAAAGCATCCATGAAAGCAGTATTGCAAGATATCCAAAACGGAACGTTCGCAAAAGAGTGGATCGTGGAAAACCAAGTAAACCGTCCGCGCTTCAACGCCATTAATGCAAGCGAAAATGAGCATGAAATTGAAGTGGTCGGCAGAAAGCTCCGTGAAATGATGCCGTTTGTCAAACAAGGTAAAAAGAAGGAAGCGGTGGTAGCCGGTGCGAAAAATTAACTTTTTTGATACGACACTCCGTGATGGCGAACAGTCACCAGGCGTCAATTTAAATACGCGGGAGAAACTGGCGATCGCCCATCAGCTGGAGAAGCTCGGGGTTAATATTATGGAAGCGGGTTTTCCCGCTTCATCCCCCGGGGATTTTCACGCTGTAAAGGAGATCGCGAAAACGATTAAAAACTGTTCGGTTACAGGGCTTGCCCGTTCTGTCAAAGGGGATATCGATTCGGCTTGGGAAGCATTGAAAGACGGGGCTGAACCGAGGCTGCACCTGTTTATCGCCACCTCTGATATCCACTTGAAATATAAGCTGAAAAAAACGCGGCAGCAAGTGCTGGAACAGGCGGTGGCAATGGTCAAATACGCGAAGCAGAAATTTCCGATTGTGCAATGGTCGGCAGAGGATGCGTGCCGGACAGATCTCCCGTTTTTAGCCGAGATCGTCAGCGAAGTGATCGCAGCCGGCGCGGATGTCATTAACCTTCCGGATACGGTGGGATACTTGGCCCCTGCCGAGTACGGCAACATTTTCCGCTATATAAAGGAAAATGCCCGCAATGTCGACAGGGTCAAGCTTTCAGCCCATTGCCACGATGATTTGGGAATGGCGGTCGCCAACTCCCTGGCGGCGATCGAAAACGGCGCTGACCAAGTGGAATCGGTGATTAACGGCATTGGCGAAAGAGCGGGGAATGCGTCTCTTGAAGAAATTGCCGTTGCCCTCCATATTCGCAAAGATTTTTATCAGGCGGAGTCAACGATTCAATTGAATGAGATTAAGCGGACAAGTGATTTGGTGAGCAAGCTGACCGGAATGGCTGTGCCGCGCAATAAAGCGGTCGTCGGCGATAATGCTTTCGCACATGAATCAGGCATTCATCAGGACGGTTTCCTGAAAGAAAAAACAACGTACGAAATCATTTCCCCAGAGCTTGTCGGCGTAAAGACAGACGCGCTGGTGCTTGGAAAGCACTCAGGACGCCATGCGTTTAAAGATAAGCTCGAAAACCTCGGATTCCAGTTCGGGGAAGAGGAGATCAATAAATTTTTCAGCATGTTTAAAGAGCTGACAGGAAAGAAAAAAGAATTTACAGATGAGGATCTGATTTCTCTCATTCTTGAAGAGAAAGCGACAGACCGGAAAATCGGCTATGAGTTGGAATCGCTTCAAGTTCATTACGGCACGTCACAAGTGCCGACAGCAACGGTTTCATTAAAGGATCAGCAAACAGACCGGGTCATTCAGGAAGCCGCTACTGGAGCGGGCAGCGTCGAAGCGGTCTACAATACGCTGAAGCGCTGTATGGATAAAGAAGTCCAGCTCCTCGACTATCGGATTCAATCCAACCGCAAAGGGCAGGACGCGTTTGCCCAGGTATATGTCAGAGTGACAATCAACGGGAAGGAATCAGGCGGCCGCGGAGTCGCCCAGGATGTGCTCGAAGCTTCGGCAAAGGCATATGTAAATGCGGTCAACCGCCTTCTTGTATTCGAATTGAATGCGGAAGGTTTGCCAAAGCAAGCCGCTGTAGGATCATGACAGTAAAAAAGGAAGGAGTTTGTTTAACGTGAAAAAACGAATCGCACTTTTGCCCGGTGACGGAATTGGCCCCGAGGTATTGGAAGCGGCTGTAGATGTGCTGAAAAGCGTTGCCGAACATTATCAGCATGAATTCGAGTTTGAATACGGTCTGATCGGCGGAGCGGCAATCGATAAGGCGGGTGCGCCGCTGCCTGAGGAAACAGTCGCCGTCTGCAAAGCTGCGGATGCCATCCTGCTCGGAGCGGTGGGCGGTCCGAAATGGGATCAAAATCCTTCTGAACTGAGACCTGAAAAAGGGCTGCTTGCCATTCGCAAACAGCTCGGCCTTTTCGCCAACTTGAGGCCTGTCAGAGTTTTTGAAAGTCTTGCTGATGCTTCTCCTTTAAAAAAGGAATATATAGAAGGCGTTGATTTTGTCATCGTCCGCGAGCTGACGGGCGGTTTATATTTTGGAGAGCCAAGCAGGCAGTATGTCAATGAAAACGGCGAACAGGAAGCCGTTGACACGCTGCTTTATAAAAAATCGGAAATCGAAAGAGTCATCAGGGAAGCCTTCCGAATGGCAAAGACGAGAAAAGGAAAGGTCACTTCTGTAGATAAAGCGAACGTCCTTGAATCAAGCAAACTGTGGAGAAAGACGGCGGAGGAAGTCGCTGCTGATTTTCCGGACGTCAAGCTTGAACATATGCTGGTGGACAATGCCGCAATGCAGCTCATCTACAATCCGGGCCAATTTGACATCGTCGTCACTGAAAACATGTTCGGCGATATTTTAAGCGATGAAGCGTCGATGCTGACGGGATCGCTCGGCATGCTTCCGTCGGCGAGCTTATCCAGCTCAGGACTTCATTTATATGAGCCGATCCACGGGTCTGCCCCTGACATTGCCGGACAAAACATCGCCAATCCGCTTGCGGCTATTTTGTCGGCGGCGATGATGCTCCGCACATCATTTGGCCTTGAAGCGGAAGCGCAAGCTGTGGAAAACGCCGTTAATCAAGTGCTGCGGTCAGGAAAGCGAACAAAGGATCTTGCCAAAGGAGCCGAGCATTGTACGACAAAGTCGATCACAGAAGAGGTAAAAGCCGCACTGGCAGATGACAATGCCATTTCAAACATCATGACCGCCTACGTTTAAGGAAAATGGATATTGGTAGAGGGAGGAAAACAGATGATGCCTCGAACGATCATCGAAAAAATTTGGGATCAGCATGTCATAAAAAAAGGAGAGGGGAAGCCTGACCTTTTGTATATCGATTTGCATCTCATACATGAGGTCACTTCGCCCCAAGCTTTTGAGGGGCTGAGACAAAAGAAAAGAAAAGTGAGAAGGCCTGAGAATACGTTTGCGACGATGGATCACAACATCCCGACCGTGAACCGGTTTGAGATTAAAGATGAAGTCGCCAAACGGCAGGTCAGTGCGCTAGAACGAAACTGCGAGGAATTCGGCATCCGCCTTGCCGACCTGTCGAGCCCTGATCAGGGAATCGTCCATGTCATCGGGCCTGAACTCGGCTTAACGCTTCCGGGAAAAACGATCGTCTGCGGCGACAGCCATACATCGACACACGGAGCATTCGGCGCGCTTGCTTTCGGGATCGGAACGAGCGAGGTGGAACATGTGCTGTCAACGCAGACGCTTTGGCAGCAAAAGCCGAAAACGCTTGAAATCCGCGTTGACGGCAAACTGCAAAAAGGAGTCACAGCAAAAGACGTCATCCTTGCCGTGATCGGAAAGTACGGCGTTAAATTCGGCGCCGGCTATGTCATTGAGTATACAGGCGAAGTGTTCCGGAACATGTCAATGGACGAACGCATGACCGTCTGCAACATGTCGATCGAAGCCGGGGCAAGGGCTGGACTCATCGCGCCTGATGAAACAACATTTGAATATGTAAAATCGAAAAAATATGCGCCAAAAGGCGAAGAATTTGAAAAGGCGGTCGAGGAATGGAAGAGTCTCCGGACCGATCCGGGCGCCGTCTACGACCGGACGATCGTCCTGGACGGCGATGACATTTCGCCGATGGTGACATGGGGCATCAATCCGGGAATGGTGCTGCCAGTTGATGAAGCGATCCCGGGACCGGAGGCATTCGAACAGGAAGACGATAAAAAAGAAGCGCTGCGGGCCTACGAATATATGGGTCTTGAACCTTATAAAAAAATTGAAGATATTACGATTGAACACGTCTTTATCGGCTCATGCACGAATTCGCGGATGACGGATCTCCGCCAGGCGGCCGAGATGATCAAGGGGCAGAAAGTCGCCGGCGGTGTGAGAGCGATCGTCGTTCCCGGCTCGCAAAGCGTTAAAATCCAGGCGGAAAAAGAAGGTCTTCATCACATATTTATCGAAGCCGGATTCGAATGGAGAGAATCGGGATGCAGCATGTGCCTCAGCATGAATAACGATGTTGTTCCAGAAGGAGAGCGGTGCGCTTCCACTTCAAACCGCAATTTTGAAGGCAGACAGGGCAAGGGCGCCAGAACGCATCTCGTCAGTCCTGCGATGGCGGCGATGGCGGCGATCCACGGCCGTTTTGTCGATGTCAGAAAACATTTTAAAGAAAAAACAGCCGTGTAAAGGAGTGAAAAGATGGAACCCTTAAAGACACATACCGGAAAAGCGGCGGTATTAAACAGAATTAATGTAGATACAGATCAAATCATACCGAAACAATTTTTAAAACGGATCGAAAGAACGGGCTACGGCCGCTTTGCTTTCTTCGACTGGAGATATTTGGCGGACGGCGCGCCAAATCCGGAGTTTGAGCTCAACCGTCCTGAATATGAGGGGGCATCGATTTTAATCGCTGGAGAAAACTTCGGCTGCGGCTCCTCCAGAGAGCATGCGCCGTGGGCCTTGGACGACTACGGTTTTAAAATCATCATCGCGCCGTCATTTGCCGATATTTTTCATCAAAACTGCTTCAAAAACGGGATGCTGCCGATCCGTCTTCCGTATGACACATGGAAAGAGCTTGCTGCACAGTACGAACATCAGTCACGGTCGATGACCGTGGATCTCGAACAGCAGACGATTACGGATCACGGCGGGAAGCAGGTTTCGTTTGACGTTGATCCGCACTGGAGAGAGATGCTGCTGAACGGCTATGATGAAATCTCATTGACGCTGCTTCTCGAGGATGAAATTGAACAATTTGAAAAACAGCGAAGCTCCTGGCTTCAAGTCTAAAAAAGCCGTCCGATGTTTTCGGACGCTTTTTTGCTGAAAGAGAGCCGGTTGTTTGTTCTTTCTTGTGTTTAGCGGGCCGTGTTGGTACACTTGTTAAAAATAAGTGCCTGAAAGGAACTTAGGAATGAAGCCTGACAAGAAAAATTCAAAGATCATCCCGTTTCCAAACGTAAAGGAGCGTTTAGTGCATAAAGGGATGTCCGCCTTAAAAGAAAAAAATTATCATGAAGCGCTGCGGTTATTTTCAGAAGCAAGGAATTACGATGAAGAGGAATCGGACATTTATCTCGGAATGGCCATCTGCTTTCTGGAAATCGGCGAGCTTGAGGAAGCAAAGGGCATTTGCGAAAAGATGCTGAAGGAAGGCCAGGGCCACTATTTTACGGTTTTACAGGTCTATATGACGATTTTAATTCAGCTCCGCCAGTATGATAAAGTAAAGGAAACGATTGAAGCCGTCCTTGAAGAAAACAAGCTGCCCCCGGAAAGCGCCGAACAGTTTTACAAACTGCTTGATTTCAGCCGCAGGATGACGGAGGAGCCGGAAACCGAGGATCTCATAGAAGATCTGTCAGACACGGAAGAATACGACCGCGAGCGGATTTTGAATGATACCGGTGAGCAGGTGAAGCTGATCCATTCGCTGAAAGACCGCAATCTGTCGAAATATATCGGTTTATTGAAAACGATTCTGCAAAACCCGAACGGACACCCCGTCGTGAAAACGATGATTTTGCAGCTGCTCGCCGAATCAGATTATGAAAAAACGACGCTCGTCACAAAGTTTGGCGAATCGATGACAATTAATCCGAAAGAAACGGTCAAGCCGGATGCCATGCCGATTTTAACATATGTCCTGAACGTCCTTGACGATACGCTCGGGAATGAAAATCCCTCGCTGTACCAGGCGGTTGAAGAATTGTGGCGGAGGCATCTGTACGTGTTATATCCGTTTCAGCCGAAATACGCAAACCGCGAGCTTTGGGCAGCCGCACTTCATAAAGTCGGGTATGAAATGCACGGCATCGACATTGATAAAAATGAGCTTCATATCCTCTACGAATTCAATGACAGGCAGCTCGAAGAAGCGTGCGCGATGATCAAAGACATAGAAGAAATTTCTTATTTGTAAATGTTGAAAGCAGCAGGCATTGTGTTATAATAAAGTGGTTGCATTTGTGAAAAACGGAAGGCGATTGTTCCGTTTGCCGCTAAAGATTCATTATTTATCTTTGTATACATAATGATGGCTAATCAGGAAGAACCAAGCTGCCGGCGGACTGCAGCTTTCTATGGACGTAGCCGTTTGCTTGTTTTAAAATGGAAAACCGACACAACCTGAATAGATTTTGGAGGGAAACACATGTCAGTAAAATGGGAAAAGCAAGAAGGAAACGAAGGCGTTTTAACGGTTGAGGTTGATGCCGATACCTTTAATAAAGCCCTTGATGATGCATTCAAAAAAGTAGTCAAACAAGTATCCATTCCAGGATTCCGCAAAGGAAAAGTGCCGCGTGCGCTGTTTGAAAAGCGTTTCGGCGTTGAGGCTCTTTATCAGGACGCTTTGGATATCCTGCTTCCTGTCGAGTATCCGAAAGCGGTTGAAGAAGCAGGCATCGAGCCTGTTGACCGTCCTGAAATCGACGTTGAAAAAATCGAAAAAGGCGAAAGCCTGATCTTCACTGCAAAAGTAACGGTTAAACCTGAAGTGAAGCTCGGTGAATACAAAGGCCTCGGCATTGAAAAAGACGATACCGCCGTAACTGATGAAGACGTGCAAAACGAACTGAAATCTCTTCAAGAGCGCCAAGCTGAGCTTGTTGTGAAAGAAGGCGGAAAAGTAGAAGAGGGAGACACTGTTGTCCTTGATTTCGAAGGATTCGTCGATGGCGAAGCATTCGAAGGCGGAAAAGCGGAAAACTATTCCCTTGAAGTCGGATCAGGCTCTTTCATCCCAGGCTTTGAAGATCAGCTTGTAGGACTTGAAGCCGGCGCTGAAAAAGATGTTGAAGTTACATTCCCTGAAGAGTACCACGCTGAAGACTTGGCGGGCAAACCTGCTGTTTTCAAAGTGAAAATTCATGAAATCAAAGCGAAGGAGCTTCCTGAGCTTGATGACGAGTTCGCGAAAGATGTCGATGAAGAAGTCGAAACGCTTGCCGAGCTGACTGAAAAAACGAAAAAACGTCTTGAAGAAGCAAAAGAAAACGAAGCGGATGCAAAATTGCGCGAAGAGCTTGTCACAAAAGCGGCTGAAAATGCTGAGATCGACATTCCGCAAGCGATGATCGATACTGAGCTTGACCGCATGATGAAAGAATTCGAACAGCGTCTGCAAATGCAGGGCATGAACCTTGAGCTTTACTTCCAATTCTCAGGACAAGACGAAACCGCGCTGAAAGAGCAAATGAAAGAAGATGCCGAAAAACGCGTGAAATCAAACCTGACGCTTGAAGCCATCGCAAAAGCGGAAGATCTTCAAGTGACTGATGAGGAAGTCGAAGAAGAGCTTTCTAAAATGGCTGAAGCTTATAACATGCCTGTTGAAAACATCAAACAAGCAATCGGTTCTACAGAAGGTATGAAAGAGGACTTAAAAGTCCGCAAAGCGATTGATTTTCTTGTAGAAAACCGTTAATATGTTTCATAATAATAGTTCATATAAAACAGGGCGCGAGTGTTTCGTGCCTTGTTTTATACAATTTTGACTTATCGGCCTTTCTTTGGGAAAGGATAGATAATGTCACGCGGATGAACATACATATTGAATATGCCGGGAAGGCAAACACAAAGTTATCGCCTTTTTGGAAAGTATGGTAAAATGCAATACATAATGGAACGAATGTTTACAGCGTATGTTTCTTTTAACGAAGAAACGGAAATGACAAGGATATAAGGGGTGAAAGAATGTTTAAATTCAACGAGGAAAAAGGACAATTGAAATGCTCGTTTTGCGGAAAGACTCAAGATCAGGTACGCAAGCTTGTCGCCGGACCAGGCGTGTATATATGTGATGAATGCATCGAACTTTGCACGGAAATCGTAGAAGAGGAACTCGGCTCTGAAGAAGAAGTGGAGTTTAAAGATGTTCCGAAGCCGCAGGAAATCCGCGAAATTCTTGATGAATATGTCATCGGCCAGGATCAGGCGAAAAAATCGCTTGCCGTGGCCGTTTACAATCACTATAAACGGATTAATTCCAACAGCAAAGTTGACGATGTCGAGCTGTCTAAGAGCAATATTTCCATGATCGGACCGACCGGAAGCGGTAAAACGCTTCTTGCCCAGACACTGGCCCGCATCTTAAATGTGCCGTTTGCCATTGCCGACGCTACATCTTTGACAGAAGCAGGCTATGTCGGCGAAGATGTGGAAAACATTTTGCTCAAGCTGATCCAGGCGGCTGACTATGATGTAGAAAAAGCCGAAAAAGGCATCATTTACATCGATGAAATTGACAAAGTCGCGAGAAAATCGGAGAACCCGTCAATCACGCGCGATGTATCGGGAGAAGGCGTACAGCAGGCGCTGCTCAAAATCCTTGAAGGCACGGTTGCCAGCGTTCCTCCTCAAGGAGGAAGAAAGCATCCTCACCAGGAGTTCATCCAAATTGACACCACGAACATCCTGTTCATTTGCGGAGGAGCCTTTGACGGAATCGAGCAGATCATCAAACGCCGTCTCGGACAAAAAGTCATCGGTTTCGGTTCAGACAACAAGCATGAAGATCTTGACAAAGAAGCGCTGCTATCCAAAGTGCTTCCTGAAGATTTGCTTCGTTTCGGACTGATCCCTGAATTCATCGGCCGGCTTCCGATTATCGCCAGCCTTGAACCGCTGGATGAAAAAGCATTGGTTGACATTTTGACAAAACCGAAAAATGCACTTGTCAAGCAATACTCGAAAATGCTTGAACTGGATAATGTGGAGCTTGTCTTCGAAGACGAAGCCCTCAAAGAAATCGCCAAAAAAGCAATTGAACGTAAAACAGGTGCGCGTGGACTTCGTTCCATTATCGAAGGAATCATGCTTGACGTCATGTTTGATCTGCCGTCACGCGATGATATCGAAAAGTGCGTGATTACAGCAGAAACCGTTACGGATGGCGAGCCGCCGCGTCTTATTCTGAAAGACGGCACGGTCGCCGACAAAGACAAAAAAACGTCAGCTTAATGTTTAAACCCCCTGAATCCCAGGGGGTTTTTGTTTGTGCAAAATTATCCCTTTAAAACGTTTATTCCCTCCCTGAACAGGAAATACTATCTGACATACTCAGATACGAAACCATTTCAGGAGGGACCATCAGTTGAGCTGGACGAGCATTGCACTTTTTGTACAATTATTTTTCGGGATTATCATCGGATTATATTTTTGGAATTTGCTTAAAAACCAAAGAACACAAAAGGTTACGATAGACAGAGAGTCCAAAAAAGAGATGGAACAGCTCCGGAAAATGAGATCCATTCATTTATCAGAGCCTTTATCGGAAAAGGTGCGGCCGACAAGCTTTCACGACATTGTCGGCCAGGAAGACGGAATCAAAGCGCTGAAAGCCGCTCTCTGCGGTCCAAATCCTCAGCACGTGATCATCTATGGTCCTCCGGGAGTCGGGAAAACGGCGGCCGCCCGGCTTGTTTTGGAAGAAGCAAAAAAAAATAAGCGTTCTCCTTTTCAAGAGTCTTCTGTTTTTGTCGAACTTGATGCGACAACGGCCCGTTTTGACGAAAGAGGAATTGCGGATCCCCTGATCGGTTCGGTGCATGACCCGATTTACCAGGGTGCTGGAGCGATGGGGCAGGCGGGCATCCCGCAGCCGAAGCAGGGAGCTGTCACACATGCTCACGGAGGCGTTTTATTTATCGACGAAATCGGAGAGCTTCATCCTATTCAAATGAATAAAATGCTGAAGGTGCTGGAAGACCGGAAAGTGTTTTTGGAAAGTGCCTACTACAGCGAAGAAAATACGCAGATTCCGAAGCATATTCATGATATTTTTCAAAACGGACTGCCGGCGGATTTCAGGCTGATTGGCGCAACAACGAGAATGCCTGAGGAAATCCCGCCTGCGATCAGGTCGCGATGCCTTGAAGTATTTTTCCGCGACCTCGAAAAGCACGAATTAAAAACGGTCGCGAAGAAAGCGGCTGAAAAAATCAACAAGCAAGTGACAAATGAAGGGCTTGACCTTTTGACAAGCTATGCGAGAAACGGCCGTGAAGTGGTCAATATGATGCAGATCGCGGCCGGAATGGCGCTGACCGAAGATCGCGATCATGTTACACTCGAGGACATCGAATGGGTGATCCATTCGAGCCAGCTGACCCCGAAATATGAACAAAAAATCGCCGACAAGCCCCAGATCGGCATTGTAAACGGTCTTGCGGTGCACGGCCCAAACAGCGGTTCACTGCTTGAAATTGAAGTCACCGTGAATCAGGCGGCTGATAAAGGCTCGATCAATATTACCGGCATTGCCGAAGAAGAAAATATCGGCAATCAGTCAAAATCGATCCGCCGAAAAAGCATGGCCAAGGGTTCGGTGGAAAATGTCATGACGGTGCTTAGGACAATGGGTGTAAAAGCTTCAGATTATGATATTCATATCAACTTTCCCGGCGGGATCCCGGTTGACGGACCTTCGGCCGGAATCGCGATGGCGGCCGGCATTTTTTCGGCCATTCATAAAATACCGATTGATCATACGATCGCAATGACGGGTGAAATCAGCCTGCACGGCCGGGTCAAGCCGATCGGCGGCGTGATTCCGAAAATTAAAGCAGCCAAACATGCGGGCGCGAAAACCGTGATTATCCCGCATGAAAATGTTCAGTCCATACTAAAGCAAATTGACGGTATTCGGATTATTCCCGTCAAAACGCTGCAGGAAGTGCTGGACCTCTCATTGGTCAATCCGCCTTCGGAAATGCCGGGCGGCGCACAGGTCAAAAGAGAATCCGTTTAATCCTCATCACTTTCAGGTGGGGATTTTTTAGCGGCGCCCGCACGGCAAGTTTTCTTTTTGTAGGTCATCTTTTCCTTTTTCAGAAGAGAAAGAAAGGGTATACTACAGGAGACCCTTTTATTTCATGGGGCTTCCTATTGTACATGGATAAAAAAAGTGTATTATAATGTTTCTTACTAAAGTTACGGAGGTGTCAGTCAAAATGGCAGATGAAACGAAACGAAGCATCCCGCTCCTCCCTTTAAGAGGTTTACTCGTCTACCCGACAATGGTTTTGCATCTTGATGTAGGACGCGAAAAATCGGTGCAGGCGCTTGAACAGTCTATGATGAATGACCATATGATCTTTTTGGCAACGCAACGGGACATATCAATAGACGAACCGGATGAAGAAGAAATTTTTCCATTCGGAACCTATACAAAAATCAAGCAGATGCTGAAGCTGCCGAACGGAACGATCCGCGTACTGGTGGAAGGCATTCAGCGCGCCCGGATCATCGAGTACAACGATATGGATGATTATACATCTGTTACAATCGAGCGAATAGATGAAGACACAGAAAAAGATGTTGAAGATGAAGCTCTCATGCGCACCTTGCTCGACCATTTTGATCAATACATAAAGATTTCTAAAAAAATATCGGCTGAAACATTTGCGGCTGTGACAGACATAGAAGAGCCGGGCAGAATGGCCGATATCGTCGCTTCCCACCTTCCGCTGAAACTGAAGGACAAGCAGGAAGTGCTGGAAACCATCGATGTGAAAGCCAGATTAAACAAAGTGATCGATCTGATTCACAATGAAAAAGAAGTCCTGGAGATTGAGAAAAAAATCGGGCAGCGCGTCAAGCGTTCAATGGAAAGAACGCAAAAGGAATACTACCTGCGCGAGCAGATGAAAGCCATTCAAAAAGAGCTTGGGGATAAGGAAGGGAAGACGGGAGAGGTTCAAAAGCTGACGGATAAAATCGAAGAAGCCGGAATGCCCGATCATGTAAAAGAAACGGCATTCAGAGAACTGAACCGCTACGAAAAAATACCGTCAAGCTCTGCCGAAAGCTCGGTTATCCGCAATTACATCGAGTGGCTCATTTCACTTCCTTGGAATGACGCGACAGAGGACAGGCTTGATATAAACCTTGCCAGCAAAATTCTTGATGAAGAACACCACGGCCTTGAAAAAGTGAAGGAGCGGGTTCTTGAATACCTCGCTGTCCAAAAGCTGACACATTCGTTAAAAGGCCCGATTTTGTGCCTCGCCGGACCGCCTGGCGTTGGAAAAACGTCGCTTGCGAAATCGATCGCCAAATCGCTCGGACGGAAATTTGTCCGCATTTCACTCGGCGGCGTCAGAGACGAATCTGAAATCCGCGGACACCGCCGGACATATGTCGGCGCCATGCCGGGCCGGATCATTCAGGGGATGAAAAAAGCCGGCAAAATCAATCCTGTTTTTCTGCTGGATGAAATTGATAAAATGGCTTCGGATTTCAGGGGGGACCCGGCTTCCGCGATGCTTGAAGTGCTCGATCCTGAGCAAAACCATACGTTCAGCGATCATTATATAGAAGAAACGTTTGACTTATCTAAGGTTCTTTTCATCGCAACGGCGAATAATCTGGCGACGATTCCCGGCCCGCTCAGAGACAGAATGGAAATCATCACGATCGCGGGCTATACGGAAGTGGAAAAGGTTGAAATCGTCAAAGACCATCTCCTGCCTAAGCAGCTTAAGGAGCATGGACTGAAAAAATCCAATCTGCAAATTCGCGACCAGGCCGTTCTTGATGTGATCCGTTATTATACGAGGGAAGCCGGCGTCCGGAGTCTTGAACGCCAGATTGCCGCGATCTGCAGAAAGGCGGCAAAGCTGATTGTCTCTGGTGAAAGAAAAAGAATCACGGTAACAGAGAAAAATTTGGAGGACTACCTCGGCAAACGAATCTTCAGATACGGACAGGCAGAGCTTGATGACCAAATCGGCGTCGTTACAGGACTTGCTTATACAGCGGCGGGCGGGGATACGCTTTCAATTGAAGTATCGCTTTCGCCTGGGAAAGGGAAGCTGATCTTGACCGGAAAACTCGGCGATGTCATGAGGGAGTCGGCACAGGCCGCATTCAGCTATGTCCGTTCAAAAGCGGAAGAGCTGAAGATCAGTCCGGATTTTCATGAAAAACATGACATTCACATTCATGTTCCGGAAGGCGCGGTTCCAAAAGACGGCCCATCCGCAGGCATTACGATGGCGACAGCTCTCGTTTCCGCGTTGACGGGCCGTCCCGTGTCCCGCGATGTCGGCATGACCGGGGAAATTACGCTGAGAGGGAGGGTGCTTCCGATCGGCGGTCTGAAAGAAAAAACGCTGGCCGCTCACCGTGCCGGACTGAAAACTGTCATTATGCCAAAGGACAATGAAAAAGATATTGAGGACATTCCAAAAAGCGTGCGGGAAGGCTTGACTTTCGTCCCTGTCGCTCATTTGGATGAAGTCCTTCAGCATGCACTAGTGGGAGAAGAGAAATGAAAGTTACAAAATCAGAAATCGTCATCAGCGCGGTAAAACCCGAGCAGTATCCTGAAGGGGGGCTGCCGGAAATCGCGCTTGCCGGAAGATCAAATGTCGGGAAATCATCATTTATTAATACAATGATCAACCGGAAAAATTTAGCGAGAACGTCTTCAAAGCCCGGCAAAACACAGACGCTTAACTTTTATATCATCAATGATGTGCTCCATTTTGTCGATGTTCCCGGATATGGATTTGCGAAAGTGTCCAAGTCGGAGCGCGAAGCATGGGGGCGGATGATCGAAACATATTTGACATTGCGCGAAGAATTGAAAGCCGTTGTTCAAATCGTCGATCTGAGGCATGCCCCTTCAGAGGATGACGTCATGATGTATGACTTTTTAAAGCATTACGGCATCCCGGTGATCGTGATTGCGACAAAGGCGGATAAAATCCCTAAAGGAAAATGGGAAAAGCACGCCAAAGTCGTCAGACAGACATTGAATATCGAACAGGGCGACCAGCTCATTTTGTTTTCTTCGGAAACGAAAAAAGGCAAGCAGGAAGCCTGGGCTGCGATCGAACAAATGATCAACAGCTGAAGAAAAAGCACTTGCGTCCCGGATGCAAGTGCTTTTTTATGGAATAAACTATTTTCTTTTTAAGAATAATAAGAGCAGACTGACGGCAATCACGGCGGCCGGCCAGTATGCTTCAACATAGGCTGTTTCGATTTTCATCGATTGAAGCCAGGCGATGATCTGCTTGAAAAAATAGAGATATAAAGCAAAGGCGATCATCAAAAAACTTTCATATTGATATTCTTTCGTGCGAAATGATTTGACGAGAAGGGCGGCTCCGGCAATCAGGACGATCATGGCAAAATCATCGGCATGTCCGAAAAGCTCCTGTTTAAAGGAGAAATAAATCCCGATTGCGGCAAGCAGCAGGCCGGCGAAAAAATGGACGTTATCCGCTTCTTTATGTCCCTGGTACAAAAACGCCAGCCCGATGAGAGCCGCCAAAACGGACCATTCCTTTTGCCCGTCAAACAGGCTGATCTGTCCGGAGCCTAAAAGCGCGTAAATCGACACGGCGAGCAATAAACACGGAAGCAAAACAGATTTCTTTTTCAAAGTATCACCTTCTTGTTGTAGATAAACTAGAAAAGCAATTTCTACTATATCACAACATATTTTTAAAATCTGTTCACATTTTGTGAAGAGAAAATAGTGAATATATGTTATAATCGTTGTGAATAATAAATTCTATATTATAATTATTCTAATTTAGATAGGTGTTGGGGGTGCAAGCAAGAGTTATGCATATACTTGTCGTGGGATTGGATTACAAATCAGCCCCTGTTCATATACGCGAAAAATTAACCTTTCAGCCAGGCGATCTGGGGCAAGCCATGTCGCAGCTTAAAGAAGAAAAAAGCATACTTGAAAACATCATCGTGTCGACATGCAACCGTACAGAGCTATATGCAGTCGTAGATCAGCTGCACACCGGACGCTATTATATGAAAATGTTTTTGGCGAATTGGTTCGGAATGGATAAAGAAGATATTTCGCCTTACTTAAAGTTTTATGAAAATGACGGAGCCGTTGAACATCTGTTCCGCGTATCGTGCGGTCTTGATTCAATGATCATCGGCGAAACGCAGATTTTGGGCCAGGTTCGTACAAGTTTCAAGCTGGCCCAGGAAGAGAAGACGATCGGCACCGTTTTCAACTATTTGTTTAAGCAGGCTGTCACAGTCGCAAAACGCTGCCACGCCGAAACGGACATCGCTTCCAATGCCGTATCTGTCAGCTATGCCGCCGTTGAGCTTGCGAAAAAAATCTTCGGCAGCCTTTCAGATAAGCACGTGCTGATTCTCGGTGCGGGCAAAATGGGGGAGCTTGCCGTGCAAAATCTTCACGGTCAAGGAATCGGACAGGTTACGGTCATCAACAGAACGTTTTCAAAGGCAAAGGAACTGGCAGACCGCTTTTCAGGCGAGGCGAAAAGCTTAAATGAGCTGCAATGCGCCTTAACGGAAGCGGATATTCTCATCAGTTCGACGGGTGCAAACGGCTATGTCATCACGAAAGACATGATCGAACAGGTCAACAAGCTTCGGAAAGGCTGTCCGCTTTTCATGGTGGACATCGCCGTGCCGCGCGATCTTGATCCCGCTCTTCACGAAGTGGAAGGCGTGTTTTTGTATGACATTGATGATCTCGAAGGCATCGTCGAGGAAAACTTGAAAGAGCGCCAGGCCGTGGCTGAAGAGGTCGAGCTGATCATTGAGGCGGAAATCGTCGCCTTTAAGCAATGGCTGAACACGCTCGGCGTCGTTCCGGTCATATCCGCATTGAGGGAAAAAGCACTCTCGATCCAGTCAGAAACCATGCAGAGCATTGAACGGAAGCTTCCTCATTTGAGCACAAGGGAGAAAAAACTGTTAAACAAGCATACGAAAAGCATCATCAACCAGCTTTTGCGCGATCCGATTTTAAAAGTGAAAGAATTTGCTTCAGAATCGGATGCTGAGGAAAAGCTCAGCCTGTTCATGCAGATTTTCGATATTGAAGAAGCGGCTTTCCCTGATGAAAAGAAACAAGATGAGCGCCAGCTGGTTCATGGCTTTGCAAAACAAAATCAGCATGGCTTCACTTCTATCGCAAGTGAGTGACGATCATGACGGATACACTGTTAGCCAGGGTTAATGAAGCTACGATCGTCTTATATGCGCTCAGCGTTCTCTTTTATTTTATAGATTTTCTACAGCACAACCGGAAGGCAGGGAAAGCGGCCTTCTGGTTGCTTTCTATTGTCTGGATTCTTCAGACGGTCTATCTTTGCGATTTTATGTGGTATACCAAGGCGTTTCCTGTGTTGAATAATGTGCAGGGGCTTTATTTTTATGCCTGGGTGCTTGTGACGCTTTCCCTTGTATTAACAAAACTGCTGAAGGTGGATTTTCTTGTTTTTTTCACAAATGTGATCGGATTTTCCATGGTGGCGATCCATACGTTTACACCGACGGCGCAGCAGTCGGCCGAGCTTTCCGGCAGATTGGTGTCAGAGCTTCTGATCATTCACATTACGATGGCGATTCTCTCATACGGCGCTTTCTCATTGTCATTTGTCTTTTCGTTGCTTTATCTTTTTCAGTACAACTTATTGAAAAAGAAAAAGTGGGGAAAGTGGCTGTTGAGAATTGAGGATTTGTCAAAGCTTGACTACATGGCTTACGTCCTCAATATCATCGGTGTACCCATGCTCCTTTTGAGCCTGATACTCGGGATTATCTGGTCGTATGTGTCGCTGGAAACCCTGTACTGGACGGACCCGAAAGTGCTTGGTTCGATTGTGCTGCTCTTTTTATATGGATATTATTTATTTATCAGGATCGTCAAAGAGCTGCAAGGGAGGATCGCGGCCATGTGGAATACCGCGTCTTTTCTTGTTCTCTTAATCAATTTCTTTTTACTCGGCAGCTTTTCACAATTTCATTGGTTTAGTTAAATGGTTGCCCGTACGGAAGTGGGAGGAAGAACATATGAGAAACATCATCGTAGGCTCAAGAAGAAGCAAATTGGCGATGACCCAGACAAAATGGGTCATCAAAAAACTTGAGGAACTGCATCCGGATGTTACCTTTGAAATAAAGGAAATCGTTACGAAAGGCGACCGGATTTTAGACGTCACCTTGTCAAAGGTCGGCGGGAAAGGCCTTTTTGTCAAAGAAATCGAGCAGGCCATGCTCTCGGGAGAAATCGATATGGCGGTTCACAGCATGAAGGACATGCCGTCAGCGCTTCCTGAAGGCCTTGTGATCGGCTGTATTCCGAAACGGGAAGATGTCCGCGACGCGCTCATTTCGAAAGAACGCCAAAAACTGGCTGAGCTCAGGAACGGAGCGGTTGTCGGCACTAGCAGCCTGAGAAGAAGCGCACAGCTTTTGCAAATCCGTCCGGATCTTGAGATTAAATGGATCAGAGGGAATATTGATACAAGGCTGAAAAAGCTTGAAACAGACGAGTATGACGCCATTATATTGGCGGCAGCCGGCCTGTCGAGAATGGGATGGAAAGACGATGTCGTGACAGAATTTCTTGATCCGGAGAGCTGTCTTCCCGCGGTCGGGCAAGGCGCTTTGGCGATTGAATGCAGAGCTGCGGACAAAGAGCTGCTCGACCTGTTTTCCCGCCTGAATGACCGCTATACACAGCAGACTGTCATGGCTGAGCGCGCTTTTCTCCATGCGATGGAAGGCGGCTGTCAAATCCCGATTGCGGGATTTGCGACGATGACTGAAGACGATGTCATTGAACTGACAGGTCTTGTCGCTTCTCCGGACGGCAAAACGGTATTCCGCGAAAAAACGGTCGGGACTGATCCCGAGGCTGTGGGCAAAGAATGTGCCGAAAGCATGTCAAGCAAAGGAGCAAAGGCTTTGATCGACAGGGTCAAACAGGAGCTGAACGAGCATGACGCATGATCTTCCATTGCTGGGAAAGAAGGTGCTCGTCACCCGCAACAAAGCCCAGGCCCGGTCTTTTGGACAAAAGGTGAACGAATTGGGGGGAGAAGCGGTTCTCACCTCATTGATTTCGTTCCGCCCGGCTCTTTCTTCCGAACGGGCAAAGCTCTTTCAAACGGAGCTTGAGCAGGCGGACTGGCTTGTGTTTACAAGTGTAAATGGCGCTAAATTCTTTTTTTCTTACATGGAAGATCACGAAATCAGCAGGGCGGCCGCATCCCGGGCAAAAGTGGCAGCTGTCGGCGAAAAGACCGCCCGGTATTTGGAAGACAGGAATGTGCAGGTTGATCTCATCCCTAAGCTTTATGTCGCTGAACAGCTAGCAGAGGCATTGAAGCAGCAAGTCGGCCCGAACGATAAAGTCGCCGTTTTAAAAGGGAATTTATCGCGCGATGTCATAAAAGAATCCCTTTCACCGCTTGGCGTTGATATTTCTGAATGGATTTTATATGAAACCGTCCCTGACTGTGAAGGAATTCGCGAACTGAGGGAGGCAGCGGCCCGGGAATCATTTGATTTCGTAACGTTTACAAGTTCTTCTACCGTGCATACATTTATGGGCATTTTGAAAGAGGAAAGCAAAATATGGGCTGAAAACAAAACGGCTTTTATCAGCATCGGGCCTTTGACGAGAAAGGCGCTGTCTGAATACGGAATCCCTTCAGCTATGCCGGAGGTTTATACAATAGATGGAATGCTGGACATGATGTGCCGCATTTCAAGAAAAGGAGAATGACAAATGAAATCATCATTTCACAGGCACCGCCGTCTGCGGACAACCGCAGGCATGCGGCAGCTGGTAAGAGAAACCGAACTGAGAGCAACTGACTTTATATATCCGATATTTGTCACAGAAGGCGAGAATATAAAAAGTGAAGTGGAATCCATGCCTGGCGTGTATCAGCTGTCATTAGACAGACTGAGGGAAGAAGTCGAGGAAGTTGCCAGCCTGGGCATTCAATCGGTCATTGTCTTCGGTGTGCCTGAACACAAAGATGCTGTTGGAAGTGAAGCATATCATGATCACGGCATTGTCCAAAAAGCGATTTCGAAAATTAAAGAGGATTTCCCCGAGCTTGTCGTCGTTGCCGACACATGCCTTTGCGAATATACAGACCACGGCCACTGCGGCCTTGTGGAGAACGGCGAAATCTTAAATGACGAATCTCTCGTTCTATTAGCGAAAACGGCGGTCAGCCAGGCCCGCGCCGGTGCAGACATTATCGCTCCGTCCAACATGATGGACGGTTTTGTCGCCGCTATCAGGGAAGCGCTTGACGAGGAAGGATTTACAAACGTGCCGATCATGTCGTACGCTGTAAAATACGCGAGCGCGTTTTACGGCCCGTTCCGCGATGCCGCCGGAAGCAGCCCGCAGTTCGGGGACAGAAAAACTTATCAAATGGATTATGCCAATCGTTTGGAAGCCATCAGAGAGGCGAAATCCGATGTGGAAGAAGGCGCTGATTTTCTGATCGTCAAACCGACGCTCTCCTATCTGGATATTGTCCGCGAAGTGAAAAACGAATGTAATCTGCCTGTTGTCGGATACAATGTAAGCGGAGAATATGCTATGGTGAAAGCGGGAGGCCAAAACGGCTGGATCGATGAAAAAGCGCTTGTCCTTGAAATGCTGACAAGCATGAAACGGGCCGGCTGCGACTTGATCATTACGTATTTTGCCAAAGATGCGGCAAAATGGCTTGCGGAATAAGGAAATTGGACTGGAGGTTTTAGAGAATGCGGAGCTATGAAAAATCTAAAGCTGCTTTCAGGGAAGCGCAGCAGGTGATGCCGGGCGGAGTGAACAGTCCGGTTCGCGCTTTTAAATCGGTAAACATGGACCCGATTTTCATGGAGCGGGGCAAAGGGTCAAAGATCTATGATATTGACGGAAATGAATATATCGATTACGTCTTATCATGGGGGCCGCTCATTTTGGGACACAGCAACGAACAAGTGGTGAACGGCATTCAGAAGACGGCTCAATACGGGACAAGCTTCGGTGCGCCGACAAAGGTTGAAACCGAGCTTGCCAAGCTTGTCATTGAACGGGTCCCTTCCATAGAAATCGTCCGGATGGTCAGCTCTGGAACAGAAGCGACGATGAGCGCCTTGAGACTGGCACGAGGATACACGGGCCGGAATAAAATCGTGAAATTTGAAGGCTGTTACCACGGCCACGGCGATTCGCTCCTCATCAAAGCCGGCTCCGGAGTCGCGACGCTCGGTTTGCCGGACAGCCCGGGGGTTCCCGAAAGCATTGCCAAAAATACGATTACAGTCCCTTACAATGATCTTGAAAGCATGAAGCTCGTCTTTAAGGAATTCGGAGATGACATCGCCGGCGTCATCGTCGAGCCGGTCGCCGGCAATATGGGCGTCGTGCCGCCGGTTAAAGGGTTCCTTGAAGGGCTCCGCGAACTGACGGAAACATATGGCGCTCTATTGATCTTTGATGAAGTCATGACAGGCTTCAGGGTGGACTACAATTGCGCCCAAGGCTATTTCGGCGTGACGCCTGACTTGACGTGTCTCGGAAAAGTGATCGGCGGCGGGCTTCCTGTCGGCGCCTACGGAGGTAAAGCCGAAATCATGGAGAAAATCGCGCCAAGCGGACCGATTTATCAGGCAGGCACACTGTCCGGAAACCCGCTTGCGATGACGGCCGGACTTGAAACATTGAAACAGCTGACACCTGATTCCTACCGGGAATTCTCGCGCAAAGCAGACCGCCTGGAAAAAGGGATCTCCGAAGTCGCCCGGAAAAACGGCATTCCTTATACATTTAACCGCGCGGGGTCAATGATCGGCTTCTTTTTTACAAACGAGCCTGTCATTAACTATGACACTGCTAAGCGGTCGGATCTCAGCCTATTCGCCGACTATTATAAAGGAATGGCGGATGAAGGCGTGTTCCTTCCGCCATCTCAGTTTGAAGGGCTGTTTTTGTCAACCGCCCACACGGATGAAGACATTGAATATACGATCACAGCCGCTGAAAAGGTATTCAGCGCGATCAGCCGCACAAAGTAAAAGCGGACGGGGCTGCCGGCATTGCCGGCGGCCTTTTTGCATGCGCCGTTAACAATCCGGTTTTTTTTCTGTTCATATTTTGACGCTGTTTTTCATACATCTTTACTGACATCTAATTTTAAAAATTAGGTGAAGGGAGGATATCAGTTTGCCGCAAAACCATCGTTTGCAATTTTCTGTAGAAGAGTCGATCTGTTTTCAAAAAGGACAGGAAGTATCGGAATTATTATCGATATCATTGGATCCTGACATTTCGGTTCAGGAAGTGAATGATTATGTATCCATACGCGGGTCATTAGAGCTGACAGGCGAATACAACATAGATCAAACCCGGGAGTATGCTGAGCTGCCTGCGACAAGCCGATTTGTGGAAGACGTGACATTGAAGGGAGACGGAAGCGCCGAGCTGACGCATTGCTTCCCTGTTGATATTACCATTCCAAAAAACAAGGTAAGCCATTTAAACGACGTGTTTGTCTTTATTGATGCTTTCGATTATCAGCTGACAGATGCCCGCATGCTGACGATCCAGGCGGATTTGGCGATTGAAGGTCTGCTGGATGTGAGCGGGGAGGACGAAGAGAAAAAAGAGACGCACCCCCAGCCGGTTCTCGAGGAAGCGTCTCAGTATGAAGAAGAGCCTGAACCGGCGTACAGGGCTTATTCCAGCGAAGAAAAGGATGCTGATGACGCCGCGGAAAAGCCATTCTCGATTAACCTTGACAGTCCGTACGAATACCAGGAAATCGAAGAAGAGCAGGCAGACGAAGATGACGGGGAGAGCGATGAAAACACAGTCCCGATCTATCAATCGTTTCTCGGCGAATCCGAAAGTGAAGTAAAACCGTTTTTTACTGCATCACTCTCTGCCGCGGAAAGAACGAAGCGGGAACAGGAAACCCATAAGGAAGCGCCTGATAATGAAGAGCACGTAAAAGCGGAATTGGCAATGAAAGAGAGCAGAGAGGGC
>NZ_BCVZ01000021.1 GCF_001592005.1 Bacillus sonorensis NBRC 101234 = KCTC 13918 | reverse complement strand
TGGAATGCAGATTAACATCTGCATGACCTGCATCGTGCAGGCCCGCTTGATAATGACTACGCACACTCGCATGTGCGATTTATTTAATGAATTAACAGGTACGTTTTGTCTTGTTTAGTTTTCAAAGATCATTCTAAAATTGGAGCGGGTGATGAGAATCGAACTCACGACATCAGCTTGGAAGGCTGAGGTTTTACCACTAAACTACACCCGCATATATGATGTGTTATGGCGCGCCCGAGAGGAGTCGAACCCCTAACCTTTTGATCCGTAGTCAAACGCTCTATCCAATTGAGCTACGGGCGCTTCATCAGGCGACTTAACTATAATACTATGAAAATCAGTTAAAGTCAACATCTTTTTTAAAAACAGTGTAATGAATCAAATCATTGTGCTACGACCTTATTCATTATACACATTTTAAAACATTTGTACACCCTTCAGATCGAAAACTTTTTCTGAAGTGTCTTTCGCTGTCATCAGCGACGAATAATAATATATCACGTTATCGAAAAGCGGTCAACACTTTTTTCGTTTTTTTATTCAAAATAAAAACGGCGTCTTTCATCATTATATATATTTAAACCCCAGCCTTTTATTTTATGTCATCTGATAATGAACGTTCCATTCTTTCATATTAAAAATACAGGTTTAACCGGCACCATTTTTCTCTGATCATTTTAATGAAGCTTTTATACTTCGGTGTCCATGATTGGTATTGATATCTTCTATTTAATAACCGCAGAACAGCGCTTATTTTCGAAATGGGCTTGAATGCACGAAAGCCCTTTATCCGTTTCATATCCGCACTCGGACTTTGATAAAACCCGGTTCACTCCGTCAAGAAAACGAAATGAACCGGGTTTTTAGCAGGCAACGGCCAGTCAGGCTTTATTGCCGATTGTTTATTATTACATCTTATCATTGACGGACGGAAGACTCTTCCAGAGTCTTCGAATGCACGCTCCTTCAAGCCGTACCCGCTCCTATCTGCCGGATATATTCCAGACGGATACAGAACAAAGTTTTTATGATTGCACTTTCTTTTCGTTGCACAAACCACTCTATTCAGAAGCATTTTCAGCAGACCGTCCACACTCATCAGCAGCTACTTCACGTCCCGATACCGACTATCAATTCTGCAACCCTTCGGCCGGATCCTGTTTAAACTAGTCCTGTTTTTTCATCTGTTGAGTCCGCACTTACACCGTTTTGGATATTTCCGGATTTATAGTTGCGGAAATTGTTTTCCAGCTGTTCAAGGGTAAGCCCTTTTGTTTCCGGAAGGAATTTTTTCACGAAGGTGATGGAGACGAGTCCCAGACCGACAAAGATATAAAACGTCGAGGACAGTCCGATTGATTCGAGCAATATCGGGAATGTAAGACCGACGAAAAAATTAGCGATCCATAAGCATAACACCGTAACACCCATGCCGAGGCCCCGCAAACGCAGCGGAAAAATTTCCGAAAGCATCAGCCATGTAACAGGAGAAATGGCTCCCTGCTGGAATCCAAGGAATGTAACAGTTAATGCAAGGACAACATACGGAAGCGCGGCTGAACCTTGCAGCAACGTCGAGAAAATACCGATCAGCAGCAACGCCGACGTCGTTCCGATTAAACCGGTCAACAGCATAGGCCTGCGGCCGACTTTGCCCAGCAGCCAAATTCCCACGAAAGTCGCCAAAACGGAGATTAACCCATTGGCAATATTCCCGATAAGCGCGGCTTTTGTTTCAAAGCCGGCATTTTTAAGAATTTCTGTTCCATAGTACATAATCGAGTTCACACCGGTGATCTGTTGTACGATGGCGATGCCGATTCCAATAAATACGATGCGGCGCACCCACGGCACTGTCAAATCTTTAAAGGTCGCTTTCTTAATTTCCGACTCCCTGTTGAGCGCTGCTTCAATTTCAGCCAATTCTGATTGGGCGCGTTTTTCTGGTCGGATTTTTTTGAGGACGCCCAAAGCATGTTCGCTTTTCCCCTTCGATACAAGCCAGCGCGGACTCTCAGGAACCCTCAGCATACCGAAGAACAACAATACGGCCGGAACCGCCGCAATCGCAAGCATGTAGCGCCAGACATGGGAGCTGTCTCCCATCGTGGTACCGAGAATGGCGTTGAATGTAAAAGCAAGCAGCTGTCCGGACACAATCATTAATTCATTTTGAGTCACCATCCGGCCTCTTTTTTCAGCCGGCGACATTTCCGCCAAATAAGTCGGAACCGTGACAGACGCGCCTCCTACAGCGATCCCCAGCATAAAACGAGAAAAGACCATGACAGATACATTCGGCGCTAAAGTACATCCAAGTGTCGCGAAAAAGAACAGCACTGCCAGAAAAATAATATTTTTGCGCCGTCCGACATAATCTGAGAGTCGGCCTCCAAATACCGCTCCAAGCGCAGCGCCAAGAAGAAGCGAGCTTGCAACAAGGCCTTCGGTAAATGCATTGAGGTTAAGCTGGTCTTTTTCAGCCATATAAGGCAATGCACCATTGACGACACCTGTATCATATCCAAAAAGGAGTCCGCCAAATGTCGAGACTAAAATGATGGTGCTTAAAAACGATTTTTGACTTTTCTGTTCATTCATGTCTATTCCCCGCCTTTATTAAAGAATGTTCAACGAATTGTTTCCTTTGTTTATTCCCTCGGGTATTGAAGCATAAATCCAACGGAGTGCAAATTCTGCGCCGTGATTGCCATGTATCACCACATCATGTATAAGTTCTAATACCTTTCCGCTTTCAGCCGCTACTCATCGAATTGTGTCCGCCAGGCTCCCTCCTCGATCATCACCTTTTTGAAAATTGGGAATTTTATGTTGGCAAAAACGCAAATCAATCTCAAGCCAAGACCGAAATGCAATCGCTTTCATTTATGCGTTTGCAGCCATCCCTTTTTTCATTGTTATGTTATAGTTATATTTTTGTTATTTTTTTGTGATGTCTGCTATTATCATAATTATAAAAGCGCTTACAGTCAATATAAAAATTCAGAAATCTTAATTGAATCTATATAATTTTTCCGATAAAACCTTGATATATCCGGCATAAATCCTATTTCTTTTTACAAACCGACTGCCCCTCGTCCATTTCTCGAGGGTGGATGTGCTTTTTTACTTTTTGTCATGTTATAGTTATGTTTTAGTTATCTATTTGTAAACTTTAATATAACAAAAAGTAAAAAAAAAGCCGTAGGTTTAAAACCTCCGGCTTTTTAGATGCATTCATATTGTATTCCTTGGTCCAATAACAAAGTATTATTGCGAATGAACAGTGATATGAATCAGTTTTCCTTTCACCGCAAGGCGTCCTTCGGTTCTTTCCGGTTTGTCACATGTAATCAGCGTAATGTTCTTTTCTTTTGTCTCTTGAATGACAGCTGCATCCATTTCTGAAATAACGTTTTTCGATGTCACCGCATAGATGTAGTCTTTTTTAAAATCTGTGATCACGATCCTGTCCCCTTTCTTGATCTGGACCAGAGGACCGAATAGAAGGCTCTCCCGCCTCATATGATGGCCGGCTAACGGGTAATTACCCTCGCCCATTTTCTGCTCGGGACGCATTGTCGTCGCTCCGAAAAGCAGGTTTTGATTGGTTGTGCCTTTCAAAATCGGCAGCCGAATCCCGACACTGCTAATGGTGATGCGGCCGATCACCGCTTTCGGATCGCGTTCGATGCCCGCTTTTACCGCTTCGAAAAAAGAAGGCGGCTGAATCGCATCGAAGTCGAATGATGCCTGTTGTTGATTATTTCTTTCCGCCTGCCCCGCAGTCAATTCAGAACGATGGCCATTGCTGAGATTGATGATGATGCTTTCTTTAATGAAAGGGGACAATATGAGCAACAGACCTGAAAAGACAAGCACCGCAATCATTATTTTTTTATACATGCTCATGATCCCTTTCTCACTGATCAGCCTTTTAGCGGCGTCGCGTCGTTTTTTCTTTAAAAAAACACCTGATCGACTCTTCCTTGATCAGGTGCCATAACAACTATTTACGCCTTTTTCCGCCTCTTTCTGGAGAGAGCCAAGGCTCCGCCTGCCAGGAGCATCAGAATGCCGGTCACAATCGGAATCATGCTGTCTGTATCACCGGTTTTCGGAAGTGTTTTGTCAGTTTTCGTATGACCGTTTGAGTCATTGGAATTGGAATGGTGTCCTTTTCCATTGACATTGTCATTCGGTGTGTCTTTGTCAGGCGGTGTTGTTTTTAATTTCGTATTAAAAGCCGTTATTTCCACTGCTCTCGACTGTCCTGCTTTAATGTCGAACTGAAGCGGTGTTTCGTCCAGCTGATAGCCGTCCGGCGCTTTTGTTTCGATGAATTGGTAGCGCCCAGGCGCCAGTCCTTTCACCGTGAACTGTCCATTCTGATCCGTTTTCCAGACTGCCGGCAGCTCTTTGCCGTAGCCATCGGTTTTAACAGGATGGCCGCTGGAATCCACCAGCTTGAATTCAGCCCCTTGCAAAACGGCATTTTTATCGTTACGATCCACTTTCGTCAGTTTGACATCGCCTGGCGTCAATAGATTCGCCGCGGTGATTTCGACTGGTTTTGTATCGGTATTGCTGATCTTGAACGGTATTGGCGTCTTATCCAAACTGTAATTCTCAGGTGCTTTTGTTTCGACAAACTGGTAATCGCCCGGTTTGAGACCGCTGACTTTAATCTGCCCTTTGTCATCAGTGGTCAGTCCGGCTTTCAATACTTTGCCGTTTGCATCTGTCAGATTGAATGTCGCGCCTTGAAGAACGGAGGCTTTGTCGTTCTGATCCACTTTTGTCAGGACAACGCCGTTCTCCTTGTTGACCGCCGTTAATTCAACCTGCTCCGGTTTTCCTGCGTGCTCAGCCTTGATGGTGAACTGTACTGGGCTGGTTGACAAAAGATAGCCGTCGGGCGCCTCTTTTTCAACAAATTGATAGCTTCCCGGAGCCAATCCGTCCGCCTCAATTTTACCGCCATCTTTTGAGACTAGATCGTCTCTGACTGTTTTTCCATCACTGTCAATGATTTTGAAAACAGCGCCGGCTAATCCTTTTCCATCTTCATCTTGTTTCAGCAAATGAACAGCGCCTTTATAGTTGACAGCAGTGCCGGCATCAGCCGCCTTCGGCTTCCCTTCTGCTGATTCAATGATGGTAAACTCTATTTTCTCCGTATTCAACACATATCCTTCCGGCGCTTTTGTTTCGACAAAGGCGTAATGCCCCGGCGCGAGACCTGAAGCTGTTACGTTCCCGTCTTGATCTGACGCCAGATCTTCCTGAACGGTATTCCCTTTCTGATCAACAATCTTGAAGACCGCTCCCTCTAGTTTATGGCCGTCCGCATCTTCCTTCGTCAATTGGACAGAACCTTTATGGTTGACTGCAATTCCGGCGTCAGCCGCCTCTGGTCTGCCTTCTGCGGAATCGGAGATGGCAAACTCTATTTTCTCTGTATTCAGCACATATCCTTCTGGCGCTTTCGTTTCGACAAAAGCGTAGTGTCCCGGAGCCAGACCCGAAGCCGTGACTTTGCCGTCTTGATCAGCGGTCAGCTCTTCTTGGATTGTGTTCCCTTCCCGGTCAACAATCTTGAAGACCGCTCCCTCTAGTTTTCGGCCGTCCGCATCTTCTTTCGTCAATTGAACCGAACCTTTGTAGTTGACGGCTATACCGGCATCGGTTCCCTCCGGTTTTCCTTGCGCAGAGCCGGAGATGACAAACTCTTTTTTCTCCGTGTTCAGCACATATCCTTTTGGCGCTTTCGTTTCGACAAAAGCGTAGCGCCCCGGAGCCAGGCCCGAAGCTGTGACTTTGCCGTCTTGATCAGAGACCAGCTCTTGCTTTACGGTTTTCCCTTCCTGATCGATAATCTTGAAGACCGCTCCTTCTAGTTTTCGGCCGTCGGCATCTTCCTTCGTGAACATGACACCGCCTTGATAATTGACCAGTGTGCCCAAATCCAGGTCAGGCACTTGATTTTTGCTATTCTTTGTTACTGAGAAATCAATCGCTTTTGTATTCAAGATATAACCTGACGGAGCTTTTGTTTCCATCAGACGATAGTCGCCCACCGGCAAACTGTTAATTTCAACCTTTCCGTTTTCATCGCTTTTGATATTCGTGCGTATCGGAATATAGCTGCCGTTGTTTGACTTTTTCTCCAGCTTGAATTGAGCTCCCGCCAAAGGATTTTTTTGTTCGTCTCTTTTGATAAGCGTCACCTTGTTCTGTTGATTTATAACTTTATGAAAAACGCCTGTGCTTGACGATTTGCTGTCTATTTTGACGGTGACTCCGTTAGCATAATCATCGCTGATGGTGTATCCGTCCGGAGCCTTTACTTCTTTCAAGACGTAGGTGCCGTAGCGGATATTTCCAAACGTAATCTTACCGTCGGCTTCGGTCGTTCCCGTACGCAGGAGCTGCTTGTTGTCTTTCGTCCACAATTGAAAATCTGCTCCTGAAAGAGGTTGATTGTCCTCTCCTGTTTTAAAGATGGTTAAACTTCCTCTTTCCCCTGATCCGGAACCGCCGCCGCTAGAAATGGCGACAAAGACCGATCTGCTGTTTTCCTGTGTCTGCTCCTGGACATTCGTTCCGGAAATCGACACTTTGTTGCTGACGTGGCCGTTGCTGCCGGCTATGTTGATCAGAGAACGGTATTGTATAACATATGCACGGTCAATCTGTTTGTACTTGCCTGTGAATGTCAGGACAAATGATTGTTCGCCCGTTTTATGATCAGTTTTGATGTCTAATGTATAGTCTTTGTCCTTCTGAAGCTGGATATCACCCGGGAGCAGATTTCCGCTGCTATCTTTGAGTACGCCGCTTTCATCATATTTTGCCTGGTGCACTTTAAATGAATCTGCATCTAAAATCTGATTATCGTCCGGAGTGTCAGTAATTTTAACGTCATCCAGCGTTGATTGACTTGAATTGACATTGATATTCCAATCGATATAGCTGCCATCCTGTTTGCCGCCTTTGAAAATCAGGTTTCCACCGTTGGCGACCGAAACTGAGCCTGTCAAGGTGCGGTCTGAATGGCCGTCATTATGGTACGTTGCCTTGTTTGAATATTGATTCTGCTTAATGACCTGCCCTTTAAGCGATGTTTTGAATTCAATCAAGTATGGTACAGAATCATCCGTTTTCAGGTGTACGGTCAAGGTATGATCATTGCCCGCCGATGGCTCTTCCACATCGTATTTGGAAGAATCAAGGGCTTCTCCTTCTGTAATGGAGCCGTTTTTATTGATCGTATAAGTCTTCACCACAACAGACCCCGGCACAAATTGCTGGTTATCTGCTATCGAATCTTTAATATAAGGATTTTTTAAAGGTTCGCCATTATAATTAACGCCGATTTTCCACGTGATTTCTTTTGAAACAGCGTTGTACGAACCGTTTTTGAATCCGTTGTTGGAAGTCTGGTCATTAGGTGTAAAACCGTTTGACTCCTTGTTTGTACGTTTGCCGCCGCTTTTATCAGTCCAGATTGACTCAGCCGTATTCTTTATATTTTCATTAGAAAAATCAACATTGAATTTTGTCGTGTATGTTATGTTGAAATGGCTGTTTGTCGTTGCATAGTCCCCGATCAATGCCAATGTAAATCCTTTATTGTCGGGTTTTTTCGTCAATGTGTAATCATGGCCTTCCTGCAATGTTTTGTTATTCGTCTTGTCTTGAATGCTGAATGACCCATCAACAAGCTCAAGTCCTCCGCTGACGAATTGATCATCCATTGTCCAGCTGTTCATTGTATAGTTGTTCTTATTAATGATGATCGTCCAATCAACTGTTTTCTTCTGATAATCAACGTTCGAATAACCTTTAATCAAATTCTGCTGGATCGCCGTACCTGAAGCTTCCCTTGACTCCCCTGTTCCGGTCACAGCGCTGTTGGTGTATTTCGTCGATTTATCAATGATCACTCCGCTGTTGACCTGGGTTTGATAAGTGATTTTGTAAGCTCCTGTAACAGTGTGATTGAATTTGATTTCAAAGCCGTTCCCATTGTCGGTCAGCGTGTAGTCTACACCTTCCTTTAAAGGGGTTCCGGCCTGCTCGCCGCCGTTCTGACTAAACGTAATCGGAATCACTTTCAAGGAATCAGAAACAAGATGCAAGTCGCCAGACCCAAACGCATCCTTGATGCTGGCTTTGGACTGATCTATCTTTTTCTCTCCGTAGTTGTACAAAATCGACCAGCTGAATGTTTGGGAATCCCCTTTGTAGCCTGTCGAGGATTTTTCGATCATTTTTCCGTAATTGGCTGTAACAGTGGCTTCTGCAGAAATGGGTTCCAAATTGTCCCCGCTGAATGACGCCTTGTTCGTCAGCGCAACATGTCCGCCCTCGCCCGGTTTTGCTTGATTGTCAATGTCTGTGTCATATATGAGGCGATAAGCCGAATCAATGGTCCCGTCGAATGTGACATTTCCATTTGCGTCCACGCTGAAGCCTGACATCACTTCACTTCCCCGGCTTACCGAACCGTCAATGTTGACATCGAGTTGATACACTTTAACCGAACGATAGATCAATCCCTTCGGAAGGCTTTCGGTCAGTTTTGCGTTTTTAACTTGATCTAATTTTTTATTGACATCGACCGTCCATGTTACTTTGCCGGGGTTGATGCCTTTATCCAATGTTCCCGATTTATCAATGGTTTTGCTGACATTCGGTTTAAAATAAACCGTTGTTTCCGGTGTATCGGAATTTACCGGAAATTTAATTTTTTGTGTTGTTGAACCAGTGATTTTTTTCTCATTGAACTGCGTGTTGATGAACAATGTCCCTTTAACATTGGAATCCTGTTTGACTTCATCGTTGAACGTCATCACCACATGCCCGTTCATATCAATTGAAAATGTGCCGTATGTGGTATCGCCTCCGCTCAATGGCTGGTTCGCAATGCCGTTGTGCATGATAAATTCCTGAGGCAAATCAAATTCATATTGATCGCCGGCGTTTATCGTTTTGCCCAAGTCATTCGGAATGGCCCAGGTAAACGAAATGTTGGCCGGTGAATTCGTATTGGCGCGATTGTTCTTGTCATACGGTTTTCCGTGTTCATCTGTCAGTGTCACACCGGTCAAAATATTTTGCGTGATTTGTTTTTCTTCGGATTTAAGACTTCTGACTGCCGAGTGACCTGAAGGTGCCGCCGCACGTCCATCGCCTTTCTTAGAGTCGGCAGGCGGTTTTGCTTCAGCCTCTTCTTGTTGGCCGGCGGAAGATTTTGATTTGTCTTCCGCTCCTTCGCGCCCGCCCGCAGATTCTGAAGAATCATTTTTTGGCGCTTTTGATTCGGATCCAGATGTCTCATTTGTCTTCACTGGTATGATCAACTGCTGGGTCTTGCCGGCGCCGAGATCAAAAAGAGCTGTCACCGTTTTGGCATCGTCTTTAACACCATCTGCAAACTTTGCTGACAGCGTGATGGTCCCTTTGGCTTCGGCAGAATCACTAGCTGAGCCGTCGTTGAACTTCACCGTTAAGACATTGTCGCTTGCTGTCACGTTATAGCTGCCGATGATCTGTTGATCAGCCGTTTTCACATCACCTGCAGCATCCTCGTCAAATTCAAAACTTTTAGGGATCTTGACGGTGACGCCTTTCGCGATGTCGGCTTTTTCATCTTTTAAAGACCAATCGTATGTCAGCGTTACTTCATCCCCAGGCGCTAATGCGGGATCGTCACCCTTTGACCCGTCAACAGCCTGATTTTTGCCGTTTTTGACTGTCACTGAATCGAAAAGCCGGCTGTCACTTATTGACGTGCCGACAGCCTCCGATTTAACTGTAAACCCAAGCACCTGGCTGAAGACAAAAAACAGTGTCAAACAAGTGATCAAACATGTTTTTAGCCTTCCGCTTTTTCTCGGGCCGAGCGGAAATTTACTCAATCTCAAACTCTTATTCCCCCTTTTTTTAAACTTTTTTTACTTGCTGATAGATTCGCGAGCCTTGAGCTTCTTGAACTTATCTGCATCTGGCGAATGATACGTTTTAAAATGAAATGCTATATGTTTCAGCGGTGATCATCAGGATTACCCCGAGGTATGAGGTATTTGGCTTCCCCTTGAGCAGCTGTCATCATCCGAACCAAACTACATTGTATGAAATGGAACTATACAATTTCTGTACATGCGACGATGGGTTTCACCATTTCATTGCACAAAAAAAGACCGGTGCATCCGGTCTCGTCATTTCATCTGATCCTTCATTCGTTTGTAGCGCTCATACTCCTTTATCGCCTCTTCTACATTTCCGATCTTATTAAATAACTTTATCTTGTATTGCATAATGTTATGATCACAAGGTTCAATTTTTTCGGCCTGCAGGCATACGTCCAGCGCCTGGTGGTCGTTCTTTTCATCAATGAGAAAATCGATCAGTTCATAAGCCTTGCCAAGCCACAGCTGAGCAAGCCTTGCTTTCTCAGGTTCTGCCCAAAGATAGCCGTGCTCCCCAAAGTAATGGTCCCGGTATGACATGAACATATCCATCTGCTTGTTAATTGTGGCTTTGTTGATGGGGGGAGACTCTTTCAGTGACTTCTCCCATTCTATTGCATCGACTTTTACGCCGGAAAGCCGCAGAATATATCCTGTGTCGGTCTTCTCGATGGATTGGCTGAAAGGCAGCTGGCCGATTAGCTTTCGTATTTGGTAAATCGTTGAATAAAGCTGAGTGCTTGCTTTAGAAAAATCATAATTGGGCCAAAAAAGGTCGATCAGCGTGTCTTTGCTGACCACATGCCCTTGGTGGTGAAGCAAATATGCGTAAATCTCGCGGGCTTTAGACGTTCTCCATTTGACTGGTATGTATGTCTTGGCACCATCTTCCATTTGGTGAAACTGCAAGCTTCCAAAGCATTGGATGAAAAAATTTTTCCCGGTATGATCTGCAGGTGATCTGAGCATGCCATTCATTCTGATTCTCTCAATCGTCTTCACCAGGCGGGCATAATCTACTGGCTTCAGCAAATAATCCACGGCATTCAATTCAAACGCTTTGATAGCAAATTCATCAAAGGCTGTAATAAAAACAACTTGAATGTTTTCATTGATCGATTGTATCGCTTCAGCGAGCTCAATGCCGTTTATCCCGGGCATTTCAATGTCAAGAAATACCGTATCCACATCAAGAAACGCTGAAAGCTCCTGAACTTCAACCGGGTCTTGAAAAGTCGCAATGGATTGAAAGAAGTTTGTCCGTTCAAGCATATGTTTTAAATGAAGCAATGCCAGTTCTTCGTCATCGACAATTAACGCTTTCACGAATCATTCCACCTCATTTTTCAAATCGAGTCATCTGGAAATAATTTTTATTATATCATGACCTGCGACCCATTCTGTTGGATTATTTTTCTTGCTCTTGTTGTTTTTTAACATGTAAGAGTACAATATTTGTGCTGATCAGAAAGGAACTTGGCAGGTGTCTTTAGTTGATTTTAGATAAGGAGTGCTGATTTTGAAAAAGATATTCGTTTTAATTTCGATTATGATCGGCTATGCAGCCTTCTTTTTTATTTTTCTGGCGGTTACCGATCCGCACGATTCGACATATCCCGAAGCAAAAAAAGGGATCATCAATCTGGAAAATTGGGATTTTAAGAAAGATGGGAACGCGGCTCTGATCGGGGAGTGGACATTATACCGAAACCAGCTGTTGTCGCCAAACGCCATTCATTCAGGCAAAGGAAAAGAACCAACATTTGTTGATGTGCCGGACAGCGTGACATTCAACGATTCAAAAGAAAATGTGGATTACGGAACATACAAGCTGACAATTCGGTCAAATCAAGACAATCAGATTTTCGGGCTCAGAACTTCATTTATTAATAGTGCAAACCGCATCTATCTCAATGGGACATTAATCGGACAAAGCGGAAGCCCCTCAAGCAAAGCGAATTTTACGGCGCAAAACAGACCGTATATTAGCTTTTTCACGATTCACCGCGGTGACAATGAACTGGTTGTGCAATTTTCGAATTTTCGAAAAGCGCCTGCATGGGGGATTGAAAAACCAATTACGATCGGAACCCAGGAGAACATTTTACTAAAAAGCAAAATATCTTTTTTTAATGAATCCATCACGATGACGGCCTTTTTCATCACCGGTTTGTACTTTTTGGGCTTTTTTCTGCACAGAAAAAAGGATAAGCGATTGTTATTTTTTTCTGTGATGTGTCTGCTTTTTTCGATCATCATTTCTTTAATCGGAAGAGAACGGATTGTATTTCTCTTCTATCCGTCTATTTCATTTTCGGCATTAAGCTCTTTAAGGGCGACCACTATGGTACTCGTCAGTGTTGCAATTTTTCTCTATCTCTATTTTGCATACAGGGAGATTGTTTCAAAAACATTCATCATCACCGCGATTGCCTTCTCTATATTAATTTTGGTCATTGATTTTCTATCGTACGGTTTCACTGACCATCTCTCATACGTATTGCATTCCGTTCTTGCCGTTACGACTCTGATTTATATTACGTATACCTTTGCGATGGCGGTCATTCGCAAAATGAAAGGAAGCCTGTATTTGACCATTGCATCTATATCGATGAGCGCATTTGTGATTTTAACAACCATTTCTGCTTACAACGGCAAAACAGTCTCTTCTTTCAATTCGATCTATTCATTGCCTTCAATCATTGCTTTATTGATGATTGTACTGTTGATGGCGCAGCAATTTGCCGACGCCTTCCGTGAGAATGAAACCCTGTCAAGGAAGCTGCTCAAGATGAACCGGCTGAAGGATGAGTTCATTGCCAAAACATCGCATGAATTTAAAACACCTCTGAACAGCATTATTAATATATGCCAGACTTTGCTGGCAGGTAAGAGAAGTAAAACGATAGAAGAAGAGAAAGATAATATGCAACTGGTCATCCGCATGAGTTATAGATTGTCCAATCTGGTGAATGACATTCTGGATCTGGAAAAAATGAAGCAGGACATGCTGCAGATTCACCCGGCTCCCCTCGATATTTATTCGGTGATTGATTCGGAAATGGACTTCTATCGGCTGTTGTCCAGAAATAAACATCTGAGCATCGTTCATCATTTTCCAGCCGATCTTCCGCCCGTTTTCGCTGATGAGAACCGGTTTCGGCAAATCATGACCAATCTGGTAGACAACGCCATTAAGTACACGCCGAAGGGGCGCATTACGATATCTGCCGTGAAAGTAAACGGCAGCATGGTGAAAATAACGGTAGCAGATACTGGAGTCGGGATACCCGAGGCCATCCGCCACATCATATTTGAAACCTTCCAACAGGCGGAACGTCATAAAGACGACGGCGCCGGACTCGGGTTAAGCATCGTCAAACAGCTGGTCAAACTTCAAAACGGGGACATTTGGGTTGAATCGGAAGTCGGGAAAGGATCGGCATTTCATTTCACATTGCCAATTGCACAGAATGGCTCTTCTCCTGCCGCTGACAAGGAGCATCCTGTATTACAAACAGGCAGGGATCTTACGGGCGTCTCGATGAGCACACCTTATTATTCAAAGAACATTGAAGGGGCTGCAACTGTTCTGATTGTCGATGATAACATAGATAGTTTAAAAGTTTTAGCCGATATGCTTGAAGGTGTTCCTTATCAAGTGATTGCGGTCAAAAGCGGAAAGGAGGCTTTGGAAGTCGTCTCCCGCTCCAAGCTGGATCTCGTTATTTTGGATTTGATGATGCCGGATATGACCGGTTTCGACGTCTGCATGAACATTCGTGAACGATTCAGCATGGTGGATCTGCCTGTTCTCATTATTACGGCGGCCATCATCGATCATGACAAGTACATGGCTTTCCATGCCGGAGCAAATGATATTTTGCAAAAGCCTTATCATTACTCTGAATTTGTCGCTCGTATTAAAAATCTGATTATGATGAAAGATACAGCAAACCAAGCGACAAATATGGAGATGGCGTTTCTTCAGTCGCAGATCAATCCGCATTTTCTTTACAATGTATTGAACACGATCATTTCCCTCAGTCATCTGGATATTGAAAAGGCGCGGGAAGTAACTGCTGAGTTTACCAATTTTTTAAGAATGAGTTTTAATTTTCAAAATACGTCTGCGATCAGCACATTCAGAAAAGAGCTGTCAATTGTCAGATCCTTTCTTTCAATTGAAAAAACGCGCTACGGTAACCGACTGGAAGTCATATTTGATATCGATCAAGACATCGATTTCAATCTCCCGCCTTTAATGATTCAGCCTCTGGTCGAAAATGCCATTCAACACGGAATCGGCAGGAAAAGAGGCGGAGGCTGGATCAAACTGACAGCCAAAAAAGAAACCGACCATCAATATGTCGTCAAAGTCGAGGACAACGGAGCCGGCATGACACCGGAAAAACAAAAAGAAATCCTTTCCCCTGGTTTCGATCGCGTCGGCCTGAGAAATATTAACCAGAGGCTGAAGTATTTCTGCGGAAGCGAACTGGAGATACAGAGCACTCCAGATGTAGGCACCGCTGTCTCGATGGTGATCCATAATCATGAATCTGCGGACATTTCAGTGAGCTGAACCGGCTCACGCTCAGTATTTTTAGATGTAATCGCGGCAAATCCGCTGAAAATGGTTTTGCAGGCAAGCTTTTTTCGTTGGAAACAGCTGTTGGGAGGTGCCGGCCTCACGCTTTTTTGTGCTGTTTGGTCCTTCATTCCGTAAGAAGTTCAGCTCTTTTGCTCTTTCCGGTTATATGTTATAGTAGGAAACCTGTTTTTATTTACATATTGGAGGTTTGATGATATGGAAAATTTCAGCTACTATAATCCGACGAAGCTGATCTTTGGCAAAGGTCAGCTTGAACAATTGAAACAGGAATTAAAGAAATACGGGAAAAGGGTTTTGCTTGTATATGGAGGCGGCAGCATTAAACGAAACGGCCTTTATGATCAAGTAACAGGCGTTTTAAGAGAAGAAGGCGCTGATTGGCATGAACTTTCCGGAGTCGAACCGAATCCGCGCCTTGCGACAGTGCAAAAAGGAATCGATTTGTGCAGACAGCATGACATCGAATTTCTTCTCGCGGTCGGCGGAGGGAGCGTCATCGACTGCACCAAAGCGATTGCGGCCGGCGTCAAGTACGAGGGCGATCCTTGGGACATTTTCAGCAAAAAAACAACTGCGAAGGACGCTCTTCCGTTCGGTACGGTTTTGACCCTTGCCGCAACAGGATCTGAAATGAACCCGGATTCTGTCATTACAAATTGGGAAACAAATGAGAAGTATGTGTGGGGAAGCGATGTGACACATCCGCGTTTCTCTATTTTAGACCCTGTCAATACATTCAGCGTCCCTGAAAATCAAACGGTCTACGGCATCGTCGATATGATGAGCCACGTATTTGAACAATACTTCCATAACGTCGAAAACACGCCGCTTCAAGACAGAATGTGCTTTGCCGTGCTGCAGACGGTGATCGAAACAGCACCGAAACTCCTGAAGGATCTGCAAAACTATCAGCACCGCGAAACGATTTTATACGCCGGCACCATCGCATTAAACGGGACGCTGCAAATGGGATATTTCGGCGACTGGGCGTCCCATACGATGGAGCACGCCGTTTCAGCCGTTTATGATATCCCGCATGCGGGCGGACTGGCGATTCTATTCCCAAACTGGATGAGATATACACTTGATACAAATGTCGGCCGCTTCAAAGCCCTGGTGCTCAATATGTTCGACATTGACACTGAAGGCAAAACAGATAAAGAAATCGCGCTTGAAGGGATCGACAAGCTGTCCGCCTTCTGGACAAGCCTTGGCGCTCCTTCCCGTCTGGCCGATTACGACATCGGCGAAGACAAGCTTGACTTGATTGCCGATATTGCGGCTAAAGAAATGGAGCACGGCGGCTTCGGCAACTTCCAAAAACTGAACAAAGACGATGTGCTCGCTATTCTCCGCTCGTCTCTATAAAAGCAAAGGACGGAATCAAACGATTCCGTCCTTTTTTGTGTGGATGTGTTAGTTCTGCTCCGCTTTTTCTTTTGTCAGCGTGAAAAAGGCGACAGACCCGATGACGGCTGTGACAAACATGATGGCGCCCATTGGGATTGCCGTCGTTTCATTCATTCCGACAAGCGGGGAAACGATTGACCCGAGCAGCAGCGGGAGCATCCCCAACATCGCGCTTGCGCTGCCGGCACGGTGGCCCTGATTTTCCATCGCCAAAGTAAAAGTGCTTGTCAGCGTCATTCCAATCGTGATCATGTATATAAAAATGGAAATGACCAGTGTCGGAAGCGGACCTTTGATGATCGTCATCGTAAGCAGTACAGTTGTTGCAATGAGAGCGGTAATGACCGCCATGCGAAGCAATTTTCTTTCATGAACGATTCCTCCAAAGCGTCCAATGATAAAGCTTCCGGTAATGATGGCCAAGCCGTTAATGCCGAATAACACGCTGAAAACCTGCGGAGATACCCCATAAATATCCTGATACACAAAAGGCGTACCGGAAACATATGCAAAGCTCCCCCCGTGGATGAACCCGACTGTCAGCGCATACCCGATAAAAGACCGGTCCTTTACCAAACTGCCCATCGTCTTCACAGATGATCCGATTGAGCTTGGAATCCGCTTCTCAGGCGGCAAGGTTTCTTTCAGCCTCAGCGCAATAATCAGAACAAGGAAGAAGCCGATCAATGTCAACGTGTAAAAAATCGTGTGCCATGTTGCGAACGGCAACAGCAGAATGGCGCCGCCCGTCATCGGCGCAACCATCGGTGCGACCGCAGTGATGACCATTAAAAGCGAGAAAAACTTAGACAGTTCCCTTCCGGTAAACACATCCCGCACGATCGCGCGCGAAAGCACAATCCCCGCTGAAGCGGTAAACCCCTGCAAAAACCGGGCCAGCACCAATATGCCGATGTTCGGAGAAAGCGCACAAAACAGCGAAGACAGCGCAAATAAAAAGATGGATATTAATAAGGGCTTGCGTCTCCCCTGTGCATCACTGATCGGACCGATGACAAGCTGGCCGAATGTCAGTCCGATCAGACATGCCGTTAAACTGAGCTGTACGAGCGAGGCCCGGGCAGACAAATCATCGGCAATCTCGGGAAAGCTGGGCAAATACATATCGATATTCAAAGGGCCCAGTATGGCAAGCATGCCAAGCAGGAAAGCCAATGCGAGCCGTTCTTTTCCGGTTGGATTATGAAGCATATTATCAAAACCTTTCTATCAACCTAGTGAGCATCTATTCTTCAATCATGAAATGAAATCGGGCTGCAAACATTCGTATATTGTACCATATTTTTTTCATAGTGAAAGCCGTCTGCTCAAGTCGTATCCAATTTAATAGATACGACCGTGCTTTTTTTAGTACACTCATACTTGGAAGCGATGACACATAGAAAAAGGAGTTATGTTCATTTGAATGCTGTCAATACGATAGGCTGTTTCACGATTGTGGAAAATGATGAAGGAAAAATACTTCTGGTGAAAAGAAAAGATGTTCCTCTCTGGGATTTACCCGGAGGCAGATTGGACAAACATGAACATCCGGAAACATGCGCCATCAGGGAAATGAAAGAAGAAACGGGTTACCACGTGTCCATTGAACGCAAAATAGGAGAATACTACCAGCCCGATTGCCGGGATATGCAGTATATTTATACAGGAAAATTGCTGGGCGGTGAACCGCTGAAAGAAGGGGATGAAACAGCAAAAATCGGCTGGTTTCATCCAAGCCGGCTGCCTTTGTTCATGGTTCCGCATAGAAGAAAACAAATCAATCATTTTAGCAAACAGCCAAGCACACTAATAAAAGAAACTTTAAAAACGCCGTATGTCATCAAGCTGCTCAGAAAGAGGGTTTAGAAAAACCCGGCAATTTCTTAAACGAAAAGAGGCTTCACCAAAAGCCTCTTTTTATGTAAAATCTTTATTCCACCGCTTGAACGATAAGTGCTGTCAAAGCTTCAGCTCCTTTAGGCACAAGGTGTACGCCGTCTGAGGTAAAATATTCGGGGTGCTCAATGGCTTCGCTGTGCCAATCAACCAATGTAACATTCCGGCGGCCTTCTGCCTGCCTGCGCAATGACTCGTTCACCTTTCTCTCCCATTGGCGCGGCACCCGCGTGTTCACGAGATAAATGCGGGCTTTTGAGAAGGCGTTAAGGAGCTCGTCCATTTGGCTGTCTGTGAAATACCCGTTCGTCCCCAGTTCGATAATGACGGATTTGTCCGGCTGGTTAAACGATGCGTATTTTGGCGTTAAATGGAGCGCTTCTGATACCTGCCGCCCCACCTTTCCGTCTATCGTTATATGTGGATATTTGCGGCGAAGGTTTGACGCGATGTCAAGCATGACGGAATCGCCGATGGCCAGCACGTGTTCCCCTGAATCCTTCTCCGCCTTTCCCTCTGTTTGCTGTTGTGATGCCTTCTTTTCTTTATGCGGATGCCCGCTCGAGTTTTTCTTCTGTATCCCGGTTTCTTTTTGATCGTGCGTTGAATTGGTTTCGCCTGTTTGATCAGAGGTCCGGTATGAAGAATCACCTGCTTCTCCTGTGGCCTGGACATGCGGCAGCCGCGGCTGTTTGCTTTCTCCGGCTATTCCGGAAAGCCCTCCCGCAAAAATGATGAAGGCGGCAAACAGCAATCCCAGCGACATTCTGCTGACTGTTGAAGACGTTTTCCATTCCACAATCCTGTTAACAAAAACGCGGCGGAAAAACGGTCGAAAGCCGTCATTCCGAATCGGCTTCTCGATGAACCGATACGAAAGCTCGGCGAGAATCAGTGTTGCGGCAATTTTAAGGGCATCATGCCAATAAACCGGATTGCCAATCTCATGAACAGGCGTGCTCAATACGATGACAGGGTAATGCCAAAGGTAAATGCCGTATGATCTCGTACCAATCCAGCGCAGCGGCTTCCATGAAAGGAGATGACCCAAAAAGCTGCTTGGATGGCTGACGCATGCGATCAAAATGGCGGCGATGATACTGATGAGAAGCATTCCGCCATGATAAAGAAAGGGAGCGTATTCATCAACGAGATAAATGCACAGTATTATGATCATAAAAGCGGCGAGCTCGGTTCCGTGCAATGCCCGCTTCAGCCTGATTGGGAGCCTGTTTGAAGAAAGCCTTTTCATCGGCCACACAAGGGCTAAAGCGCAGCCAATCAAGAGTTCGAAAGAGCGCGTATCTGTTCCGTAGTAGACGCGGCTCGGATCTCCGCCCGGGACGTAAAGCACGCTCATTAATACAGCCGAGCAAAGCGCAAGCAATAAAACCGCTCCCGCCAGCTTGGTTCTTTTTTTACATATGTACATTCCCGCCACCAGAACAATCGGCCATGCGATATAAAACTGCTCTTCAATTGCCAATGACCAAAGGTTTTTTAAAGGCGATGGAGAGCCAAAGCTGTCAAAATAGGATAGATCATGGAAAATAAACCACCAATTGCTGACATACAAGAGAGAGTATGCCGCATCTCCTCGCACCGTATGGAGCAGCTCCTGGTGAAACAATACGACCCATATGACAGTCGCGATGATCATGAGGGATGCGGCCGGCGCCAGGCGCCGCATCCGGCGGATCCAAAAGCCGCGGAAATCCAAGTTAATATCATCTCCATACGCCGGCAATATGATGGATGTAATCAAGTAGCCGGATAAAACAAAAAAGATGTCGACTCCGATGAAGCCTCCGTCGGCCCAATTGAAGTTCAGATGGTATGCGATGACCGCCAGAACGGCAAAAGCCCGAAGTCCGTCCAACCCCGGTATGTAGCGATGATGCTGCGTCTTGTCTAACATGGTATTCCTCCAATAATGTCGCGGTTATTCCCGTTTTTACGTCATCTTTTTCTATTGGTTCCGAGATAATAGACGAAAACGAGATGGCATTTTGTTTCAAAAAGTACGATGAAATGCTAAACTTTTTTCTCCCTGACCGTTCCTCATAGAGCAGGCAACGCACAGCAAACATCCATGATCCGCGGCATCATGGATGTTTTGCCTTGCTAGCGGATGTAGCGGCTTCCGACGAGCAGTTTTGAAATAACGCCGGTCGGAATTTCAAACTCTGCGACCCCCATATATCCGGGCGCAACTTCATATTCGTCAAACGAAATCACCAATTTATGATCTTCAGTAATGTAAAAGTTTTGGTCAGCGCGAATTTTTTTGAATGGCTCGATTTCATCATCATCAATCCAATAAATTTTATCATGATCTTCCTTCATTTGCTGCTTCATTTGCTCTTTAATGTTTTGGCTGATGACATCGATATAGCGGTCATCTTTAAACAAACTCTTCAGCGTCAGCAGGATTTCGTTCTTTTTGTCGATGGTGATATAGCGCTGCTGAGTGTAGCTGGATGCCTGCGTTTTTTCGATATTCCGGCGAATCGAGATCAAGTCCCTCGTGTCTGTTACTGTCTCATAATCGCTGTAAATGCTGAGATGCCCTTTTTTATGTTTGGAGGTGGCCTCCATAAATTCATTGTAAAGCTTTTGGCTTTCTTTCAAATACTTTTTGTTGACGTTCTCCTCAAGTTCACGATTGGACAGCCCGGACAGTGCCGGTGTTTTCACATCAATGCTCGACTGGTCTTTCTCTTGTTTGATCTCGGTAAACGTGATCGCTTTGACGACTTTGCCGATAACGGGGATTTTCGACATGGCTTGGGCGGCGTCGGGGTTGATGTTGACGGCCGCGGCAAATAACACAGCCGCCGCCACGGCTATTGATGCGGGCCACATCAGGATCTTCCGCTTCCTTTGCGGACGATGCTGAAGGGCTTTTTCGACCATTTCGTCCAGCTCTTTAGGAATGGGCACGTTTTGATACTCTTCTCTTAATTGTTCCAATTTCTTATCCATTACGACAGGTCCTCCTTCGCCAAATGAATGCGCATGAGCTTCAGCCCTCTGTAGAGCCGGGTTTTGGTCGTATTGATGTTTTCCCCGGTGATTTCCGCTATTTCTTCTAATTTCAGATCCTCGAAAAACCGCAGGACGATAATCGTTTTATATGGATGCGGCAATTCTTCAAGGGCTTCATAAAGGTCTGTATCTTGATATGTATCTTCTTTTCCTTTGCTTAGATACTCTATTGTTTGATCATCCATCACTTTTAGTTTCTTTTGCTTTCGGAGAAAGTCGATTGCTGTGCGTACCAGAATTTTATAAAACCAGCTTTTCATGGTTTCGGGATTTCGAAGGGAATCGACAGAAGCCAGCGCTTTGTGGATCGATTCCTGAACAATATCTAGCGCGTCCTCCTGATTTTTCACATAACTGTACGCCAGTCGGTAAACATGTTCTTTCCCGTCAGTTATGAACGCAACAAGCGACGCTTCGGCTGTTTGTTTCTTCATTGCTATAAAGAGCTCCTTTTTCCATAGGCTTTTCCAATATGTATAGACGTGAAAAGGTGGAAAATAGTTTGCGCCATTGACATCTTTTTTTCAGCTTTAGAAAACCAGATGGCAGTTTTGCCGTCTCACGATATTCTTCATTTTTGTTTTGAACCGTTTTATAATGGGTTCCAAGAGGAGGTGGGAATATGGCAATTATCACAATGCCGGATACAAAAGCGACTCATGCAAAGCCTGTGATTGGAAAGGCGATACTTTGCATGGGGCGGACATGATCACCCATCGCCTGAATGAGTTTTTCTGATCGATTGGCTTTGCACCTTATTTTGCGATCAAAAATAAGGAGCTGGCAGACATGGCATATCTCAATGCAGCGGCTATTTTACCCGAAAAGCTGATATCAGAAATTCAACAATATGTTCAAGGAGAAACAATCTATATCCCTAAACCCGTATCCGCCCATCAAAAATGGGGCGCCCGGTCTGGGGCGAGAAAGCTGATTGATGACCGAAATGCTTTGATGAAAAAAGCTTTTAAAAACGGCAGAACGATTGATCAATTGGCTGATGACCATCACCTCTCTGTAGAAACGGTCAAAAAGATTGTGTACTCGAAATAAAAGAAGCGAAGCACTGATCGGTCACGATCGGTGCTTTTCCTATATGGCGAGTTTGTTTCTCAGCCGATTTCTGCCTGTTGATCACGGCTCTCATCATGTATTGTAAAGGTGTGATGATCACAAAGAGAGGAGAGTATGTCATCATGACTGAAGTAAAAAACAGGATATTGAGGGTGCCCGGGGCCAGCCTCTACTACGAGATGCGCGGAACAGGACCTGTCCTGCTTATGATACACGGCGGCAACGGCGATGCTGATTCATACCCGATTGCCGGCCTTTTGTCCGACCGCTATACCGTCGTCACCTATGACCGCCGCGGCCACTCGCGCAGCAGACTTGAAAACCCGAACGAAAGCTGCCGGATTTCCGTGCACAGCGATGACGCCCACCGTCTGCTCGCCAGCCTGACCGATAAACCCGCCTTTGTTTTCGGCTGCAGTTCGGGAGCAGTCATCGGCGTTGATCTGGCCATCCATCATCCTGAACAAATCCGCGGTCTTGTCGCACACGAACCACCGATTCCGCAGCTGTTGTCAGGCAGTGACCGCATCTTGGGAATCAAAAGCTTGAAGAACCTTGAAAACCATTATCAACAAAACGGTTTACCGGCTTTGGAAGAGTTTGCACAAGCAATGGGCATTACGGCATCCGCCCAGCCAAAGCGGCCGGCGGCCCGGATGGAGCAGCTGATGGCCAATATCGATTATTTTATACGATCGGAAGTGCCGGCGCTGAGAGAATACAGGCCTGATCTAAACAGGTTGAGGGCTTCATCAATGGTCGCCGTGCCTGCAGGCGGGATTGATTCAAAGGGATTTCTCCCTTACCGGTATGCGCAAGCGTTGGCTGAGCATGTCGGAACGGGCGTTGCCGATTTTCCCGGCAATCATGTCGGCTGCTCATTATATCCGAAGGAGTTCGCTGAGAAGCTGGATGAAGTTTTGCAAAATCGCTTTGATTGATCACAGAAAGAGCCCAAGAAAAGAATTCTTAGGCTCTTCATCGTGTTTTTAAATAAATCCGCCGTTCACGCGGATCGTCTGGCCTGTGATCCATTGCGATTTTTCGCTGACCAAAAATTCAATCACATTTGCGATGTCTTCCGGTTCACCGATGCGCCCGAGCCCAATCGACTTTTTCAGCCCTTCGATCTGCTCTTCCGTCTTCCCTTCAGTAAACAGCTCAGTGTTGACAGGCCCCGGGGCTACCGCGTTAATCGTAATCTGCTTTGCGGCGAATTCCTTGGCAAGCTGGCGGGTAAACTGTTCAACAGCCCCTTTTGTTCCCGCATAGACGCTGTATGTCGGAAACATTTGCCCCGCGACAGATGTCGAAAAGTTGACGATTCTCCCCTTTTCCTCCATGTATGTCATCGCCTGCTGGCAAGCAAAAAATGTGCCTTTGACGTTAAGATTGAATTGCTTATCAAAGTCTTCTTCTGTGACGTCTTGAATCGGTTTGTAAATGTTCACTCCGGCATTGTTGATCAGGATATCCACTTTGCCGAAAGCCTCTACTGTTTTGGTAAATAACGATTTCACACCGGCGACCGTGCTGAGGTCAGCCTGGACGGCAACGGCTTCACCGCCCTTTTCCCGAATGCCTTCTACCACTTCTTTTGCCTTTTCCGGGCTGCTTGCATAATTAACGGCGACTTTGATTCCGAGCCCGGCCAGCTGTTCGGCAATCGTCCGGCCGATTCCTCTTGAAGCCCCTGTTACAATTGCTGTTTTTCCTTTTACATCCTGCATGTTTTATCCTCCGCCTCAATGGTTTATTTTAAAAATCCTTTTTCTATCACATTCCAAACCATGTCAAATTCCTGTTCAATCGTATCTCTTTTCCACTCATTTGCATGTGCCGGATGATGGAAGCGTTCTGTTGCGTAAAAGACGGCCTTTGCCAATTGTTCTGAATCGCTTGGATTGACAGGACAGCGGGCAATAAGCTCACTCAATTGCTTGACGATTTGGTCGATGTTTTCGTCGACCAGCTTAGACGATTCATTGGTTACTTTTGCATACATGGCAAACAATTCTTCATCTTTTCCGGCATAATACCGCTTAAGCTCGAACAATTTCTCGATATAAGCTTTCACATGCGCTGCGCCTTTAAGAGAAGAATCGTGATAAACATCGGTAAGCGGCTTCAAAATCTTTTCATTCAGCCACATCTCGGTAGCGGCTTCAAAAATCTCTTTTTTGCTTTTAAAATGGCGGTAAATCGTGCCATGACTGACGTTCAGCGCTTTCGCCACATCTGTGATCGATGTTTTGGCAACGCCAAACCGCCTTAATGTTTCTTCTGTTGCTGTCAGTATTTGTTCCTTGGTTAACACTTCTGAAGAATTCTTCATCATTGTTCGGCTGCTGTATTCGAGCCGTTTGTGCCACCTCCTTGGATTCATCATAGCAAAGAATATTACAAATGACAAATAATTTATTTTGTCATTTGTAATCTCCGCTATGCCGTAAAAAAAACGACTACCGGGATAGTCGTTTTCTAAATGAACAGCTTAGGATTTCTGATTTGTGAGCTGCAAAATCTGATCATACGCATTTATATAAAGGACAGGGTCAGGATCTACACCCTTTTTCTTTGGTACATTAAAATCCGACAGTATGAAATGATGCTTTGGCTGAACGTCATGCTTAGCCAAACAGCTCTTGCAGCAGCATAAAGGACAGCCGTCAATTGCAATGATATCCCGTCCGGATGTTGCTGTTTTAACAAGCGGTTTCACATCACCGCCAACTCCGGCAATGCAGGACATTTCGGCCAATTTTTCCCGATCCATTTTGATGGCGATCATGTTAGCCGTTTGTGCGGCCGAGGAACATCCGGAGCATGAATACACTAAAGGCAAATCAGTTCTTTTCATCGGTTAACTCCTCCCAATTCATTTCTTGATTCTGATCACGGCAAAAACTATCATTCACTTTACACGAAGGGCATAAAGGAAACTGTGAGCTATATCACGTTTTCCAATTCCCGGCCAAATTTAAAAATACTAGCAGAGACTTATATAAATGAAGCTTACATCTATGTACAATAAAAAATATACAGAATGATTGAAAATTGCCGTCTTTTTCATTTTCTTACGTGCAGGTACAGGAAAGTTTTAAACATCATCCAGGTTGTTCAGGATGATCCATTCTTTAGCAAAGGAGAAAAACGAATGAAAATACAGCAAATCGTAGATCTATCAGTATCCCTAAAAGGCGGTATTCCATCTGACCCGCCAGGTTTTATACCTGAAATCGAGTATGCAGACCACAAACAAGGTGCTCAGCAGATGACCCAAAGCTTTCCCGGGCTTTCTCGAAAGGATCTTCCCGGCCAGGAAGGCTGGGCAATAGAAAAAGTGAACATGTCGACGCATGCGGGAACTCATATCGATTCACCTTATCATTACCGCTCTGTTACAGATGACGGCAAACCAATGCCGACTATAGATGAGGTTCCTCTTGATTGGTTTCATGGCCCTGGCGTTAAATTGGATTTTAGACATTTTGAAGATGGACATATCGTCACTGCTGAAGAAATCGAACGAGAACTTAACCGAATCAACCATCAGCTGGTTCCCGGCGATGTTGTGTTTGTGAATACGTCGGCTGGTGCGAAATACGGGGAAAAGGATTACTTAGACAGCGGCTGCGGAATGGGCCGCGAAGCAACGCTCTATTTAACTGAGCGCGGCGTGCGGCTTGTCGGTACTGACGCTTGGAGCTGGGACGCGCCATTCAGTTCAACGGCCAAACGCTACGCGAAAGAAAAAGATCCCGCCATAGTATGGGAAGGACATTTTGCCGGAAGTAAAATTCCTTACTGCCAAATTGAAAAGCTTGCGAATCTTGATCAACTCCCTTCCACCGGTTTTTATGTGATGGCGTTTCCGATAAAAGTCGAAAAAGCCTCGGCCGGATGGGCTCGTCCTGTTGCCATTCTTAGCACTGAGGATTAATTTAAGGAGTGACTTGATCTGCGGCAAAAATAAAATTGGCCGACCTTCATTGAATGATTGGTGAACAGAAGGAGCTGATTGACCGTTTCCCGGCGGACTTAACACGGGCTTTACTGCGCACGAGACCCAACGAGACAAATCGTTCCTTCAGCAAAAAGAAGATGTCGCCAAGCCCCTTGTCATTGAAAATCCGTCCGGCGACATAATGGAAACGAGCGTTTCCGCTCATCCCCCGGGCGGTAAACCATGGCCGCGGCAATATTTCGGCGATGCCCAGACAAATGGGCTATGCCTCTGTCATGACAGATGATGGCCTTTATTTATATGTAAAAGCAAAAATACCTGGGGTTTAGAAACCCTTGGTATTTTATTCAAAAAGAAGACATCCTTTCATTTCGGCTGGGAACTGTCGCATGCGGATGAGGCCGCTTCTGAATGACCCATTCAGCTATCGCGACATTCAGCACAATTGCCCCATAAACGCCTATCGTGTAGCTCACCTCATATATCAAGCCGAATCCGCTATGACATACAAAGGTGATCAAATGAATGAACAGATTGGTAAAGCAGAATAAATAACTGCGGATCATCCACTTCCGGTGCTTGTCAAACTGCTTTCGCCTGGCCTGGAATACGGAAACGACCGTAGCCGCAGGCCAATACATGTTCACCAAATTAAAGGCTATGCTCACGATTCTCCCGCCCGTGGAATGGGGCGCCATATAGCCTGACGACAGCGTCACAATCATCACGCAAACGACATAGATGTAGCCGTTAAACCGGTGAAACTTGCGGCTGCTTGTCAGTCGTTTTCCAGAGAAATTGACAGCTCCGCTCAGCATTGCCAAACAGGCGGCAATCACGTGGACGTACATGACGCCAAGCCAGACCGGGAGATAAAACGAGTCGCGCAGATTTGTTTTATGGCTTAAAAAGGCTGTTGAATTCGGATCATAAATGAAATTTTTAAACACGGTATACAGTATATATATCATGATCAGCATTGCCGAACATATCGTGACTCTTTTTTTACTCAGCTTTTGTTCCTCCCTTGAAGCTGTGTTCTGACTAATAGGCAACTCGTATTGGCAAACCGCATCGGTCAGCCCGAACCGTCGAGTCCCTTTTTTAGGATACACCAATTGGGTTAGGATGCAACGGCGAAAAAGTTACAATTTTCCTCCATACTTCATTCCCGTCCGCATAGTTTTGCTCACTGAGATGAAGATGAAAAAACGCGAAAAGCGTGAACAAATCCATCCGATACCACTGCTCCTCTCTCTATGATCAGCAAAAAATAAATTCGGTTTATGAATCCCCTTTCATTTCATTCTGTCATAAATCCCTTCAAATTTTAGTGTTATAATAGAAGATAAAACATACGGGAGCTAGGTTAACATAATAAAGAAATTTAATTGGAGGCACACTGAAATTGACAGACGACATAACAAGAGACAGTGGTCGGCATGACCAAAAACTGTCCAGAGGTTTATCAAACAGGCATGTACAACTGATGGCCATCGGCGGGGCAATCGGAACAGGGCTGTTTCTCGGCTCGGGAAAATCGATCCATTTTGCCGGACCGTCGATATTATTTGCTTACTTGATCACAGGAATCATTTGCTTTTTAATTATGCGTTCGCTTGGAGAATTGCTCTTGAGCAATTTGAAATACCACTCTTTTGTTGACTTTGTAAGAGAATATTTAGGCGATACGGCGGCTTTTATCACCGGGTGGACCTACTGGTTTTGCTGGATTTCACTCGCGATGGCCGACTTGACGGCAGTAGGAGTCTATACCCAGTACTGGTTTCCGAACATCCCGCAGTGGCTGCCCGGCTTTATCGCCCTGATTATTTTGCTGATCATGAACCTGGCAACCGTAAAACTTTTTGGAGAAATGGAATTTTGGTTCGCGCTCATCAAAGTCATCGCGATCCTGGCCCTGATTGCGATCGGTCTTTTTATGATTATAAGCGGCTTTTCGACGCATTCAGGTGCTGCAAGCTTCGCAAATCTTTGGAGCCACGGCGGCATGTTTCCAAATGGACTGCACGGGTTTCTCCTTTCGTTCCAGATGGTTGTCTTTGCATTTGTAGGGATTGAACTTGTAGGACTGACAGCAGGCGAAACCAAAAACCCGGTGAAAGTGATTCCTAAAGCAATCAACAATATCCCGATCAGGGTTTTGCTTTTCTATATCGGCGCTCTATTTGTGATTATGTGCATCTATCCGTGGGACGTCATCAATCCTAGCGAAAGCCCGTTTGTCCAAGTTTTCGCAGCGGTCGGGATTGTTGCCGCTGCCACCATCATCAATTTTGTCGTACTGACATCGGCGGCTTCAGCTAGCAACAGCGCCATATTCAGTACAAGCCGGATGGTATATTCGCTGGCTAAAGAAGATAATGCGCCCGGGTCAATGACAAAATTGACTTCCCGTAAAGTACCGAGCAATGCATTGTTCTTTTCAGCCGTCGTGATTCTTATTGGCGTTTCTTTAAACTATATCATACCAGAGGAAGTATTCACGCTGATCACCAGTATTTCTACCATATGTTTCATTTTCATATGGGGAATTACAGTTATTTGCCATTTGAAATACCGCAGAACAAGACCGGATTTGGCGAAATCGAACACATTTAAGATGCCGCTTTATCCATTTACTAATTACCTGATTCTTGCTTTCCTGGCGTTCATTTTGATTGTGCTTGGACTGGCGACAGATACCCGTGTTTCCTTATTTGTCACCCCGGTATGGTTTATTTTGCTGATTGTGATTTATAAGATGCGGAAAAGAAAGGAACATCAAGTGCATTAACAAAGAGCACATTTTAAAGCCTTGAGAGAAAAACTGTTTTCTCTCAAGGCTTTTATATTTTTTCGAAAAACACAACCTGACAACAGCTGGAACCTCTATTTTCCATATTCGTATAAAAAAGCGGAGGTGGAAAAGTGAAACAGAAAAAAAGAGAACGGCTTGCAAATTTGTTTAATGTATTGGGCGAAAGAAATCATATCAATGCGGCGGTATTAGTTGCGGAGGACGGCGACATTATCTATCAAAACTCCTTCGGTTATGCAAACCTGCCGGAAAAACGTTTATTACAGGATCATTCATTATTTGAATTAGCATCTCTATCGAAGCCCTTTACTGCCTTGGGGGTCCTTCAATTAGCACAGCAAGGGGCAGTGAATGTCGAAGATGAAGTAGAGCGGTGGATTCCGGGATTTCCCTATCAAGGTGTAACGATTCACCATTTATTGACGCATACGTCAGGCCTGCCTGATTATATGGAATGGTTTCACAAATATTGGGATCATAGCAGGATCGCCGTAAACCAGGATATTGTTGATATGCTGATGAATCATCAGCCGCCAGGCTATTTTGCCCCGGGTGAAGGCTGGCTGTACAGCAATACAGGATACGTACTATTGGCGGTTATTATTGAAAAAGCATCCAGCCTGAGTTTTCCGGACTTCATGAAAAAAAACATCTTCGGTCCGGTGAATATGCAGAGCACAAGGGTGTACAACAGAAGGCTTCAGCCTGAAACCATTGACGATTATGCGTTTGGATATGTGTATGATATCCATAAAGGACAGTATATTCTGCCTGATGAACTTGAAGAAACCGAATATGTCTACTACCTTGATGGGATACAAGGGGACGGAACCGTAAACTCAACCATTCGGGATTTATATGTGTTCGACCAGGCTTTATATACAGACAGCTTGATCATTCAAGCTTCCAAAGAGCTTGCATTTTCTCCCGTACGTCTGAAAAACGGAGAGACCGTAGATTACGGGTGCGGCTGGTTGCTTCAGAACAGTCCTGAAAAAGGGCGGATCGTCAGTCACAGCGGAGGCTGGCCCGGCTATTCGACTAAAATGATCCGATATATCGATCAACAGAAAACGTTCATTTACTTGAGCAATGTGGAACAGAATGATGAATATGAACAGGCCATTTTTGAAGCCGTGGACAATATCCTGTTTGATCAGGCTTACGTCATACCTGAGCGTCATGCAGATAAAAAGAAAAAAGAGATCGATCCGGCCATTTACAGCCGGTATATCGGCAGCTATTCATTTCCAGATGGAACCATCGCTTATGTAACGGTTGAAAATGAACGGCTTTATATACAAATCACCGGACAAGCTCGTTTTGAGATATTTCCATCCTCGGACACACGTTTTTTTCTCCGGTCATTGTCTGTTGAAATAGAATTTATTTTGGAAGGTGGAACTGTCACTCGCTTTACCATATACCAGAATGGGGCAGTGGAAGAAGTGATGCGGATATTTGAGGAATGACCAACCGGAGAAATTGGAATTTTAGCGGGGACAGGTCCAAAACCGCTCTCCCTATTTTCAGAACAGGTGATGTTCTGCTGCCAGAAACTTTTATAGCGATATGAAAATAAGGGCTTCATCATGAGAAGCCCTCTTTTATTTAGAAAATCAATTGTTTGTAGCTTTTTTCCCGCCATCAAGGTCGGTTCGGATTATTTCCATTGGGCAATTTTAGCGACCGGAAGACGGTATGAAGCATATCCTTCGTCAGCAGCTTTTCCAATCGACAGAAGCATGACCGGTACATAGCGCTCTTTTTCCAAACCGAAGGCTTCAGCAATGTTTTCTTTGTCATAGCCGCCAATCGGGTTTGTGTCGTAGCCGTGTGCGCGGGCTGTCAGCATAAGCTGCATGGAGACAAGGCCGGCGTCAATCAGAATGGTTTCCCGGTTTACTTGGGCCGGAAGTTTTTCAAAATGCGCCGTCAAAGCTTTTATTTGTCTGTCTTTTACTTCTTGCGGCATGTAGCCAAGTTCAACGGCTTTTGAATAAATCTCTTCTAAATAATCTGCATTGTTCATGTCAGCAAATACAGCAATCACGGCAGATGAAGTAGCGACCTGTGTTTGGTTAAATTGAGCAAGCCCCGCGAGCTTTTCTTTGCCTTCCGGGCTGTCGATGACAAGAAAACGCCATGGCTGCGCATTGACTGAAGATGGCGCTGTCGTCGCTTCCTCTAATATTTCGGCCATTTCTTCCTTGCTGATTTTGACTGCCGGATCATAGTTGCGTATGGACCGGCGCCCTTTCATGATTTCCATAAAATCGTTTGTTTTTAATGCAGTTCCCATGTGTAAACACTCCTCTTACGCTTTCATATTGTCTATATTTTTCTGCATCTGTGACAGCACATTCTTAAGCATACTGCATTCTTCTGCGCTGACACCGGCGAGCATTTCCTTTATGAAACGCTCCTTTTCTTTTTTGGAAGATTCGATTCGCGCCCGCCCCCGATCGGTCAAGCGAACAAGTATGATACGGTTGTCTTCAGGCTTCCTTCTTCTTGATACCATTCCTTTGGCTTCAAGCTGTTTCAAGTGTCTTGTGACGGCTGCGCCATCGAGATTCACCTTTTTTTGAAGGTCGCTTTGACTGATTTCATCTACGTGGAAGAGCAATGCGAGCAACTCCAGGCGAGATTGGCTGATGCCGGTGCATGCCTCAAACTTCGTGCCGATCACTTTGTTTAAGCATTGCAGCTGATATAAAATCTCGGCTTCTTGTGAACAACGCGTTGTCAAAACCCATCCCTTCTTTCTATTGAACAATTAATTGATGCATCAATTATTGATATATCAATAATATACAATCGGTTTGCTGTTTTTGCAAATGGTTTGCTTTTATTTTGGAACCTCTTCATACGGCAACAATGCAAAGGAGCCAAAGCCCTTGCATCTCTTCATGCGGCCGTTAGAACTGAACCTTCACGGTGTGAGCCAAAGTTTTATCTGTGATCAAAAGCAATCAGAACGATCGGAAATGACCTGATATCAAGACACTCCGGTATCAGACTCATTCACCGAATGTAGCACCAGTTCAACAAAAGCCTCTACAGCCGGCAGCTGCCATTTTTTCTTTTTGATTAACAAATGGGAATAAAGCGGATCAAGCTCTTCGGAATGGCAAAGGATTTTCAGCTTACCGCTCTCCACTTCTTCTTTGACTGTCATATAGGGTAAAACAGCAAATCCAAGTCCGCTCATAACCATTTGTTTAATCGCTTCGATACTCCATAACTCCATTGTTTGAAAGTGACGGATGTCATGCTTGATAAGATACCGTTCAAACATGGACCGATAGCTGCAGCCTTCTTCATTTGTGATAAAAAAATGTTTGCTGTTCTGTTTTTTATATTCATCAAAATGATCCGGTCCATCATGACTTCCTACAAGGACAATCTTCTCCTCGGTTAAAGTATAGTGAATGCACTTTTCTGGTTTTATTTCCGGATAGACCATAAAAGCGATATCGACACGTCCGCTTAACAGGTCAACCTGGTTTTGTCCGCATGTTCCGTTGCTTAATACGATGTTCACATAAGGATATCTCAATGAAAATTCCCTGATGATTGGTCCAAGTCTGGAAATGGTTAATGACTCGGGTGCAGCCACTTTTAATGCGCCCTTGATCTCTTGAGCGCTTTTCATATTCTTAATCTGATCGTGAGCAGAAAGCAAATCTTCCGCTAAAGGGATTAATTCCCTGCCTAAATGAGTCAGCTTTAAATTCCTTCTTTCATACGTAAATAACGCGCCGCCGATCTCATGCTCAAGCGCCTGGATATGAGTGGTTATCGTGGATTGCGTATAGCCCAGCTTAGCAGCAGCTCCTGTATAGCTGCCCATTTCGACAATGGCCTGAAACGTGATAAGATGTCTAATTTCCATGCAATTTCTCCTCAAATGTATGATGTATCGAAAAAATCGATAATGCTTTTTTATATTTCAATTTTATTTATAGATATCATTATCATACAATAAAAGCTGCCCACTATGACATAAGCAAATGAAGGTGATTCAATGAGTATCATAGCTTTTCTTTCGTATGTGATTTTAACATCAATTACGCCTGGTCCAAGCAACATCTTAATGATGAATGAAGCGCAGAGGTTCGGCTTTATCGGTTCATGGCGTTTCAATAGCGGCATTTTGTCGGGGTTTGCGGTGCTTGGGATTTTCAGCGGGGTATTTACGATTGGTCTATACAATTGGATTCCTGTTGCAGAGCCTTACTTTAAAATAGCCGGTGCGGTATATCTGCTTTATTTGGCCTGGCAAATCGGTTTATCTAAAAGGTCAAAGAATGATTCTGGACATGTCCATTCTTCCTTCTTATCAGGATTCATATTTCAAATAATAAATATCAAGAGCATTTTGTTCTTCTTAACATTGATGAGTGCTTTTATATTGCCGTTTCATCATTCTATGAAATCGATTATTTTTTATTTAGCGTTAGCCATTTTTCTGGGCTGGCTGGCGCTGCTTTTATGGTCGGGGTTCGGCGCTGTTTTTAAAAAGCTGTTTGCGAAGCATGATCAGGCATTTCGGGTCATCATGTGCTTGCTGCTCATTTACTCTGCGGTAAGTATTTTTCTATAAACCTTCTTTTAAGCCCCTTTGCCTTTTCAGTAATCAGCCTGGCAAACAGGATTTCAAATGTATGCAGTCGAATTTCTTTACATTGTATAGAGGAGGAAACGTACATGATCAAACGACTTGACCATTTTGTGTTAACCGTGAAAAACCTTCAGGAAACGATAAACTTTTACACATGTGTTTTGGGAATGGAATAAGAAACGTTTGGTTCAGGCCGAAAAGCATTGCGTTTCGGCAATCAAAAAATAAATTTGCATGAGGCCGGCAATGAATTCGATCCCAAAGCAAAACACCCGTTGCCTGGATCTGCGGATTTGTGCTTTATTTCTGACGAAACGATAGATCATATCATCGGGCATCTAAGAAAAAACAACGTCAGCATTGAGGAAGGGCCTGTCAGAAGAACCGGTGCGCTCGGCCCGATTGTATCTGTTTATATGAGAGATCCAGATCAGAACCTCATTGAAATATCACAGTATCTGTAGAAAGAAAATGCTCCCGCTTCATTCTTCGTTTAACAGACCTTTCGCCGCGATTTTAGACAGCAAAAAATACCAAGGGTTCAAAACCCTTGGTATTTCTGTGATGCGGCGGTTTCGTCCACTATATTACGCAATACGTCTTTTTCGCATCAAACTCATCATATAACCGCCAAGCCCGCCTATAACAGCAGGAAGGAGCCAGCCTAAACCTATGCTGTAGAATGGAAGAAAATGAGTGAAGACATCATGAATGACTTCGACTTTTATTCCTCCGGCATTTAAGCCATCAAACAAGCTCACGATAAATGTTAAGATTAAGCTGCCTTGATAGACCTCTGACCTGCCTTTAAAGGCTGAATGCAAAAATGTTAGAAACATTAACGTAATCGCGATTGGATACATCGTCATTAAAACCGGGAGTGAAATGTTAATCAGCTGTGTCAGTCCTAAATTAGCAACCACTGCACTAAATATGGACAACGCAATCGCCAGATTTCTGTAAGAAACCCCCGGAAACAATTGATGAAAAAATGAAGCGCAGGCAGTGATAAGCCCCACACTTGTGGTCAAACACGCCACGGTAATCATTAATCCTAATAAGATCGCGCCATAAGAACCAAAATAATATTCTGACACTTTCGCCAACACTTCAGCCCCATTTTCAAACCGGCCTAATTTTTCAACGCTCGAGGCACCCATATAAGCAAGCGCAGAATAAAGAAAGGCTAAGAGTGTCGCAGCGATAATTGCTGCTTTTACGCAAACAGCCAAGACTTGTTTTCTATCTGTAGTACCTTTTTCTTTAATAGCCTTCACAATAATAATCCCAAACACAAATGCCACAAGCGCATCCAATGTTAAATAGCCTTCTTGAAACCCTTTAAAAAATTCATGTGCCGAATACTCTTTTGAAGGCGATTGAAAAGAACCGATTGGGTTGAAAATTGCTACAATTACAAGTATTCCTATAAAAGTCAATTTAATCGGCGTTAACACTTTTCCGACAATATCAACGATTTTGGCGGGATTAAGTGAAAGTAAACATGCAATTGTATAAAATATAACCGTAAATATAATTAAAGGGACATGTCCCGGATCATGAGATAAAAAAGGTTTAACCCCAATCTCAAACGACACACTCCCCGATCTCGGTATCGCAAAAAAAGGACCGATCGCCAGATACAGAACGACGGTAAACACCAGCCCGAATAATGGATGCACACGGCCCGCTAAAGATTGAAGATCATTTTTTCCCGAAAACACAAACGCTGTAATGCCGAGCAGCGGCAATCCAACTCCAGTGACTAAAAAGCCTGCATTAGCCGTCCATAAATTTGTTCCGGCTAATTGACCAAGCATCGGTGGGAAAATTAAATTTCCTGCTCCGAAAAATAGCGCGAATAACATTAGACCTATAATAATTACAAAAGATAACGGAATTTTTTGTCCCACTAGTAATCCTCCGATGTGTAAATAATATCTGTAATGTTAGCTATGTAGTATATAGAATGCAGTTATTACATATTAAAATTCCACTCCTGCTTTTTCTTTATTACCCTCGGCCCAGAAAATCAGAGGTTCATTAACTAACTCATTATAACATCCTTAACCAAACTTTAAACGTTTCAAAAAATTGAATTTCGCTATATATTCCGAATAATTTAAAAAGAGGTTGATTTTTCCTTTATAGGAAATTATCAATTTTGTTATTTGCATAAAAAGCTGACCGAAAAGCAACCGTTCGAGTATAACATAAATGAGAGCAAAACATAAAAAAACCAAGGACATCAAATCCCTTGGTATCTCGGGAATGCGGCAGAGAGGCTGATGAATCAAGTCTATGATTGAAAACGGCTATATAAGATGTTCCCAGATCCCGCATCTATTCTGGCAGCCGAATTCCTTTAAACGCATTCATCACCAAATCATGCACATAGGAATCGTTCACCTCGTCCCCGGTTATAAGCAGTCGATAGAAAATCGGTCCGTAAATGAGATCTATGCTCACTTCAATATCAAGATTCTCTCGCAATTCTCCTGTCTGAATTCCCTTCTCTAAAAGACCCTTAGCTTGGAGGCGGCGAGGCTGGAAAAATCGTGCGCGATATTCTTCTGCCAATTTTGCATCCAACTGTCCTGCACCTATTAATTCCGTAATAACGGTTCCTTCCCGGCTTGTCAAAAACCTTGCTAAATTCGTGGCATGGGTTAATATGTCATTTACTGCCGATCCTGTATCAGGCACAGGCAATCTGTCCGTAGCGGTCGACAGAAAGCTGTCCATTATAACGGCAGCCTTGTTAGACCACCATTTATAAATCGTTGCTTTACTCACTTTAGCACGCTCTGCAATTTTATCGACTGTCACCGCATCAAAGCCATTTTCCAGCAATAGTTCATAGGCTGCAGAAAGAATCGCCTTATGCGTTCCCTCATCACGCGGCCGCCCTCGTTTACTCTGCACATGAATCATTCCTTCCCAAAATATAAACTATACGTTTAGTGTACTTAATGTGAGTAAAAAAGAAAATAGAAAAAAACCATTTACAAAACTGAACGTTTAGTATATTATTTCCCTATAAATAAAACTAAACGTTTAGTTTACAAAATAACCTGAGAGGAGTCTTCATCTATTGAATCCATGGAAAGGAGATTAATCAGCGAAACAAATCATGGCTAAATCTTAAAATCATTAAACAAGGAGCTTAATCATGGCTAATTTAAACACACACACAACTAATAAGAGGATTTCACCCAGTTTAACCGTTCTTCTCGCAACTTCATGCGGTATCATTGTCGCTAATCTTTACTATGCACAACCCTTGGTCGGATTAATTAGTAAGGCCATTGGACTTTCTCCTAGCAGTGCTGGATTGATTGTCACACTCACCCAGATTGGATATGTTGCCGGCTTACTATTTCTCGTCCCTTTGGGAGATATTATCGAAAACAAAAAACTTGTCGTTGTATCGCTCCTTCTAAGCGCAGCGGCTCTGACTGCAACAGCATTTGTGAAACATGGAACACTGTTTTTAGCAGCTGCGTTTTTGATCGGGTTGGGATCGATCGCAGCCCAAGTGCTCGTACCATTCGCATCATACCTTGCCTCAGACGCTGCACGCGGTCGTGTTGTCGGCAATGTCATGAGCGGCCTATTACTCGGTATCATGCTTTCCCGTCCGATATCCAGTCTAGTCGCTGATATCTGGGGGTGGAATGCAATATTTGCTTTGTCCGCGGCGGTTAGTGCTGTCCTGGCAATCGTATTATCAAAAGTGCTCCCTGCCAGAAAACCAACAGCAAACACAAACTATACTGCCTTACTGGGTTCAATGTGGAAGTTGCTGCGCACGACTCCAGTCTTACGCCGTCGTGCCGTCTATCATGCGTTTGTATTTGGAGCTTTCAGCTTGTTCTGGACTACTGTTCCATTATTATTGTCCAGTCCTGCTTTTCATTTTTCGCAAAAGGCAATAGCACTATACGCACTTGTGGGCATTGCAGGTGCAGTAGCTGCGCCAATAGGCGGCCGTCTGGCTGATCGCGGCTTGACCCGGCTTGCCACTGGAATAGCTCTCGGTGTTGTCATCGCTTCTTTATTACTGCCGCTAGTAATTCAGAGCAGCTCCCCCGTCGGAATAGCAGTTCTAGTGGTCGCAGCTATTCTGTTAGATATGGGCGTATCTGCAAATCTTGTGCTCAGCCAACGTGCCATTTTTTCGTTGGCACCAGAAATTCGCAGTCGGTTGAACGGATTATTCATGGCAATCTTCTTTCTAGGCGGGGCTATAGGATCGTCAATTGGAGGGTGGGCATACGCCTCAGGCGGATGGGGTACAACATTATGGATTGGCATCGCTTTTCCGGTCATAGCTTTGCTTTATTTCGCCACAGAAAAATAGTCTTTCACCAAAAATAAGCAGTCAGGTACAAGCTGATCGCTTATTTTTGGTGTATTTTTCTTTTTTCTCGGTAAGTCAACATCCCTTGGCGTAAATTTCCTATCATTGAATCGGAGCGGTTTGCTGAACAAGAAAAATCCTGTGTGATGATAACAGGATTTTCGACGATTTTTTTATAAATTAAATCTATTCACTTTCTAGTTGCTTCAGATAGTTACGCAGGCGAACCTTAGGGTTTAATTCTATATTTGTAATATGTTCTACATACCGACTCGCACTTTGGGCGATTTCTTGGTCACTGATTTTATTGGCGCGATATTCGGCAAAGGAAGGCAGATAGGCCATGCCTACTAAACTGGCAGACGCCTGGAACGGCTTTGTCAGTTCGCTTATTGAAAATAAGTTATATCCGCCGGCTTGATAAGAATGTTCAGGTGAACCGATGGACATGGCCGTCACCCACTCTTTTCCTTTCAATTTCGTTCCGCCGGGGCCATGAGCCCAACCAAAAGTAAACACCTCATCAAACCACTGTTTTAAAAGCGGGGGACTGCTGTACCAGTATAATGGAAATTGAAAAACAATACGATCATGGGCAAGAAGCAATTGTTGTTCATATTCCACATCAATCGGTTGATGGCGATATTTTTCATAAAGATCATGGACAGTTATTCCCGGTTCACTTAAAACCGCTTCTTTCCACTTTTTGTTGATTCGAGAAGCTTCGATGTTCGGATGTACTACGATTACTAGTGTTTTCATATGAATCATTCCTTTCATTTCTTTGATGTGACATCATTATATGATGTATATTAAAATATAAAAAGTACGCACATTAATTGTATATAGTATCAAAAAGTATACTATGAGGAGTGAACAGCATGAGAAATCGAAAACTTGGTTTTGATTATTCTTCGGATCACTTTGAAGGATGCCCGGTGGAGACCACATTAGATATAATTGGCGGTAAATGGAAAGGCGTTCTCCTTTATCATCTCATTGACGGCAAAAAGAGATTTAATGAATTCCGAAGACTTTATCCTAAAATTACCCAGCGCATGCTTACTTTACAATTAAGGGAACTGGAACGTGATGGCGTGATTCACCGCGAGGTTTATAAACAGGTCCCTCCAAAAGTGGAATACTCTTTAACTGAGTTTGGAAAAACTTTGGAACCTATTATTTTACACATGAAGGAATGGGGAGAGAAGTATAAAGACAGAATGGTTAACATCGAAACCACGCTTAAAGCTGAAGATTAAATCTAATTGACTTTAGCCTCGAAAACCATTCCTGATTTCGCAAAAAAAATACCAGGGGCATCACAACCCTTGGTATTCCTATGATGCGGCCGTGAAGGCCTGGATTATGAGCTTCACCTACTTTTTCGTAATGCCTCAGTGTCTTTACAGTCGTATTCCCACTTTGCGCAAATTGACTCACTTTCAAAACCATTCCCCCTTTCAGGATCTATCATCATCTGTGACGTTGCGTCTTAGGCAATGCCTTTTTAAAAATACGTGCTATCTATTGAAACAAAAAGAACTGCAGCTCATGCAGCCCTTCTCCTGTTTTAAAGCCCGTTTCCCAAGAGCTCAATGGGCACTGTTTTCCGCTATAAAGATGGTTATTTCATGCATATCTCATTGGTGCCAGGTTCGTTTACATCAAAAAAATCCGTTACATCTCTTTAACTTGAATGAAGATTTTGGTGATTTGATTTTCAAATCCATCGACCATCACTTCATCAAGCATGAATTCCTCATATGCATACTCGCCTATCTGCATCCCGTTCTTTTCAATGAATTGAATCATTCTGCTGTAGGCATCTTCAACTTCTTCGCCTTTTTGATAGCCGACTGCATACAGCCCTTTTGGTCTCACATGATGGTTTACCGTATCGATTCCTTCTTTTACTTTTATATAAAAGTGACTGTAATTATAGAAGTCTTTTTTTAGAATTTGTTCCCGTGCAAATATCCCGCCGACAGGATAGCCCTCATCTAATTTGCGGGACTCAACATAGTGAATGAGTTCTGAAATGGCCGCAATGTATTTTCGTTCTGGTAAATCTAATGTATATCTGCTGATCAGATATTTTTCTTCATTTAAAAACTGAAAAGAAACCGAAGAAAAATCTGTTTTTAATGCTTGTTCAGCTAACGCCACTTTCGTCTGTATAATCTTTTGCAAATGCTTAAGCTTGTTGATTTTGTCCTCAATTTCAACAGTCTTTTCTTTCAGAAGCGGTACGATCCTGCCCGGTGTTTTGCCTTTTATGAGGGATTTGATTTCTTTTAACGGTACACCAACCTCTTTAAACAAATTGATCACTTGAAAAAGCTCAAATTGATGATAAGAATAATATCTATAGCCATTGTCTTTTTTTATTTCCGGAGAAAACAGACCAATCTCGTCATAATGAAACAGCGTTTGTTTTTTTATGTTGCAGAGCTTGGCAAACTCACCTGTTGTGAAATACTTTTTTAAATCTTCGCTCATAAAAAATCTCCTTGACTATACGGTAGCTATATACTTTATGATTATTGTACTGGAAAGAGGCTTCGATCAACAAAGAAAAGGATCAGTTTGAAGCGGAAAATCTCTTCGCTTGTCTTGGATCATTCTCAAAGTATAAATGGCAAAACAAAGCGTTACTCTTTGCCTTGATTAATGTTAGAGGAGTTTTCACAGATGAAAAAATCAATTAAAGAACAAAAAACGGTGCTTATTATTTTATTAAGCAACATTTTCATCGCATTTCTTGGCATCGGTTTAATTATTCCGGTTATGCCTTCTTTTATGAATATCATGCATTTATCCGGCAGTACCATGGGGTATCTTGTTGCGGTTTTCGCCATTTCCCAATTAATCACTTCCCCTTTCGCAGGAAGATGGGCTGACCGTTTTGGAAGAAAAAAAATGATTGTCCTCGGATTGCTTGTATTCAGTATATCAGAGTTGATTTTTGGATTGGGGACCCATGTTTCAATGTTTTATTTATCGAGGATATTGGGCGGAATCAGCGCGGCCTTTATCATGCCTGCTGTAACAGCGTATGTGGCTGATATAACAACCCTGCAGGAAAGGTCAAAGGCTATGGGTTATGTATCTGCCGCGATTAGCACCGGCTTTATTATCGGACCTGGTGCAGGAGGGTTTATTGCCGATTATGGCATTCGCATGCCATTTTTCTTTGCTGCCGGCTTAGCATTAATAGCAGCCGTCTCTTCCGTTTTTATATTAAAAGAATCATTGTCAAAAGAAGAACGCGAACAACTCTCATCTCATACAAAGGAATCCAGTTTCTTTAAAGACTTGAAGAAGTCGATTCATCCTGTCTATTTCATTGCATTTATTATCGTCTTTGTGCTGGCTTTCGGCTTATCAGCCTATGAAACGGTATTTAGCTTGTTTTCCGATCATAAATTCGGCTTCACACCAAAGGATATCGCGACCATTATTACGCTCAGTTCCATTGTTGCCGTCATTATTCAAGTTTTATTATTCGGGAAATTGGTCAATAAAATTGGCGAGAAAAGGATGATTCAGCTTTGTCTCATCATCGGTGCGGTCTTGGCTTTCGTATCTACTGTGATGTCAGGATTTTTAGCTGTTTTGCTTGTCACGTGTTTTATTTTTCTGGCGTTTGATTTGCTGCGCCCGGCCTTAACTACTTTTTTATCCAAAGTTGCCGGTAACCAGCAGGGGTTCGTCGCGGGCATGAACTCCACTTACACGAGCTTGGGGAATATATTTGGTCCGGCTCTGGGCGGTATTCTATTTGATCTTAACATTCATTATCCTTTCCTTTTTGCAGGTATCGTTATGATTGTCGGCCTGAGTCTTACAATGGTATGGAAAGATCAATCAAATGAAGTTTCAACCTTGAATTAGCCGGATGATAGCTGTGAGGAATAGGGGCGTATATGAAGAAGAAAACATACCAAATCATGTTGGTATGTTTTTTATTTTAGTGTTATAAACGTCTCATTCATTACACCCGTTTTAAGATTTTGGGCGCAAAATTGCACTGTTTTTGGCTTTAAATGAATGTCATCTTATTGTAATTTCCCTCTGCACTCTACCAAAATCTCTTCAAGAACCTTACCTTCCGAAACTAAGTAGGCTTTTTCATGCAAGTTACATACCGGACAGATATGATTTGGAATAATCCGCACCTTATCTCCGATGCTTACTTGCTTGTTGAATTCTTCATTGTAAATAGTAGCATGTTCGTCAAACACATCGTGAATATAGACATTTTCAAATTCTTTCATTTTGCCAAGACCTGTAGTGGCTGTCAGGCCTTTCGTTCTTGTTTGGGCAGTAATCCCTTTTGCTCCCACATCAGTAATGACACGCTCTTTTGTTGGTTTGCTTATAATGGTTGTAAGTACAGTTGCTGCACACTTATCGTATGATCCAATCACATTTGCTTGTGAGGCATCCATTAAAATGTAAGTGCCAGGTCTGATTTCGGTTACTCCTTTTGGGATGTCGAATTGAAACATAAATGGCGGCGGAGTAGATCCTATGCTGACAACCTCTGGCTCACATCCCATTTCAGCTGCTATCTCGGCAAAATAAAGCGTCCTGTCTGCACTGGACATATAAAGCTCTTTGCATTCATCTGCACTCTCCGCTTTATATGTATGTCCATCATGAGAAAAAACCCCTTTTAAGTGAACATTACGACTATTTTTCACAGCTTCCAATAGTGTACGAAAATCGCTTTCCTCAATAATGCCTGACCGCTTTTCGCCAACTTCAATTTCCACTAATACCTGTGCTTTTTTGGCTGATCCTTGAAAAACCTCTTCTATTTCATTTACCTGATAAACACTGTCAATTCCAAATGAGATATCGATGGTCTCTGACAATTTTCTGATTCTCTCGATTTTGGTTTTACCGACAATCTCATTGGCAATAAATATGTCTTTCAAACCATTCTTCGCCATTACTTCAGCTTCGCCTACTTTGGCGACCGTAATTCCAACAGCCCCAGCTTCTTCTTGAATTTTCGCCAGTTTGGGCATCTTATGGGTTTTCGTATGAGGACGTAAATTCACTTTGTAACGATCAGCATATTCTTGCATTGATTTAATATTTTTATAGAGAATATCTTTATCTATCAGAAGTGCTGGCGTATCTAATTCTAAATCATTCATTATTCTTCCTCCTTTATAGCCGCCACTGCTTCCATTTCAACAAGACAGCCCGCATATAAATGATTTGATGGAACAACAACTCCAGCCGGTTTATGGCTGCCAAAGAAATGAGCATAAACCTCATTGATGTCCGGCCAATATTTTACGTCTGGGGTATACAGTCTGGATAATATAACATTTTCCTTGCTTCATCCTCTTTCTTTGAGCGCAAGCTCCAAATTTGCTAATGCCTGTTTTGCTTCTTCTTTCATGCCCCCGGCTGGAGTTTTTCCCGTTTCCGGATTCATAGACAACTGCCCTGAAATATAGAGAACACCATTGTGCTCCATAGCCGGCACGTAATGGCCCCCATGACGTGTTGAATATTTAGTGTGTGCAGGCTTCAATATCACCATCTCCTAAAATATGACACCGAGCATATGAAGCTGCCCGCATCGACGTTCCGGTCGGCAGCCAAACAAAACAGCCAGGTTTTAGGTCTTGCTTTCTTACTGTCTCAGGATCGCGCTTACTTGCAATCGTGCCGCGGTACTAAGCATAATGATTTTCTTTGTTCTGCTAATTAGATTTAATCCCGGCTCCGCATAAAGGAATGACGATTTTTTCATCAGAAGAACGATCGTATTTTACATAGCCCGCATAGTTTGCAGCTGTTGTAGGTTCTACATAAAAGCCTTTACTTGCCAGTGCAGCCCGCGCTTTTAACATCTCATCTTCATTCACTGTTATCATTTGGCCGTTTGTAGCACGGATGGCTTCTAATATTTGAGCAGATCTTGCCGGTTTGGCAATTGCGATGCCTTCAGCAAGTGTTCCGCTGTTTTCAACGGGTTGAGCCGCTTGTTGATTGTTGATAAATGCCTTTGCCAACGGCGCACAATTCTCCGCCTGTATCGCAACCAGTTTTGGCATTTTTTCGATACATTTGTTCTCCATTAATTCTTTAAATCCATAGTAGGCCCCGAGTAGCAGCGTACCATTTCCAACTGGAATCATCAGCGTATCCGGCGCTCCATTCATTTGTTCCCAAATTTCATAGGCATACGTTTTTGTTCCTTCATAGAAAAATGGATTATACACGTGACTGGCATAGAATTTTTTCTCTTTATCAACAGCCTTTTGCGCCGCTTCAGCTACATCTTCTCTAGTGCCTTCAATTTCGCGAACGTTGGCGCCATGGGCTTTCACCTGCGCGATTTTCTTAGGTGATGTGCCTTTTCCGAGAAAGATGTCACATGCTATATGAGCCCGCTTCGCATAAGCTGCAATCGCTGTCCCCGCATTTCCGCTGCTGTCGGCTATGACATGTTTCACTCCCAATTCTTTTGCCTTGGCAATTAAGACAGCTGCACCACGATCTTTAAAAGATAACGTAGGCATCATATAATCGACTTTCACAAACGTATTCGGTTCTGCGCTGTCTAATACAATTAAAGGTGTATATCCCTCCCCCATAGTAATGTCACTCCATATTGCGGAGTCATGTTCAAACGGCATCACATCAATATATCTCCACATTGAAGGCATTTCTTTGTATACTTTAGAAAAAGGTACATTCTCTTTTACCAGATCTAACACTCCGCCGCACTGACATTTCCATCCTTGTTCGGTCACATTGTATTTCGTTCCGCAAGAATGACATTCATACTGATCCATCATCTTCCTCCCTCTTGTCATATATTTTTTTATATTTCATGTATTTTTTTATACAACATAGGCAAAAAAATATATTACATGCTGGCGATCGCTTCAATCTCAATCTGAAAACGATAGTGCAGCTCGTTCGTCGGGACAATTGATCGCGCCGGCTGATAACCGTCAACGACACCCTGATAGACATTATCTACACGGTCTAATAAACCGATATCGTGAAGATACAGCGTCACCTTTAACATTTTGTCTTTATGACTGCCGGCTTTTTTTAAGATATACGCTATATTAGACAATGCCTGTAAAGTTTCTTCTTCAATCGTGCCAAATTTCTTTTCCTGTGTGATTGGATCAATGGCAAATTGTCCTGATACATAAATCGCGTTCTGATGAATGACGGCTAATGCGTAATGGCCATTCGGTCTGCTTCAAAAATACTCTCCACTACGCTCACTCCGATTGCTTTTTTTTGACTTCATCCAAGTAGCTATAGACCGTTACTTTTGAGATGCCTAATTGATCTGCTACTTTATCAACGGCACCTTTCATGAGGAATATCCCTTTTTCATCCATAAATCGGATGAGTTCGATTTTTTCCCGGCGTTTCATCAGAGAATGTTTGCGGTTCGCAACAATTTGTTCGATTAACTGATTTGTAATTTCTTCCACATTTTGAATCGATGTTTCCTGATTTTTTGCATTCGGAGTTTGTATGTGAGTATCTTTTTCATTGTGCGGCATTAATGCCTCCAACATTTCTTTCATCTGAATCATTACATTCATGTCATAGTTGATGCAAAACGCCCCAATCACCCGGTCATTACAATCTCTAATAAGGGTGGTCGATGATTTGATCATTCTCTGATCATCTGTCTGGATTTCATATCCTGCTAAGTAATCCTCTTTGAATTCATCGGATAATAGCACCTTTTTCACCAAATGGTCAAAGGATTGACCGACCTCTCTTCCTGTCACATGATTGTTAACTGTAAAAATGACGGAAGACTGGGGTGTTGTCAAATCATGAATGACGAATTCACAATTTGGTCCAAACATTTCCCCAAGCGTTTTTGCAAATGGAATATAACGGTTTAAGGTCTGTTTTGCTTCTGTCAAAATCTAAACACCTAACTTTCTTTTTCCTGCATAAATCTCTAAAAATTTCAGTTCGTGAATTCATTATATAATTTTTTATATGAAAATGAAACATGCATATATTTTTTTATATGATCAAACCTAAAAAACCATACCTTCACCGGGTACGGTTTACTTAAGGAAGGTTCGATAAATATTCTCACTCTCATTTGTTTTTTTCCATGGCCTTTCTAATATGAAAGCAATCAGAAAACCAGGTTTAATTATTTTGATTTTTTACGCCCCACTCACATAACTCTTCCAAAACCGGTAATAGAGTTGCCGCTTTTTCTGTTAGACTGTACTCGACTTTAGGCGGAACTTGAGGATACTCTTTTCGGTTCACCAAACCATCCGCTTCCAATTCTTTAAGTTGTGAACTCAATGTTTTATAAGTAATAGTCCCTATCTGTCTTTTCAGCTCATTAAAGCGAACCGGTTGATTTTCCGCGAGGAGGTAAATAATCACCATTTTCCATTTGCCGCCGATCACGGACAATGTGTAGCCAAAAGGTGTATCTTGAATATTTTTAACTTTGCCTTTATATTCAGCCATGCTCATATTCACACTCTCCTTTTGGATAGTACCTGTCATTAAAGTGCGTACTATTTTTTTATTTGCGTTCATTTTATACTAACATTACTTTGAAGTAAAGGAGAGTAAAGCATGGCTAAAAAAACGATCCGTCTGTTAATGCCGCAATGGCAAGGGGGAAACAACCCTAACTACTCTTTTGGAGCCGAACTGCTTGCTTGGCTGGCGCCTGAAAATGATCAGCCCCTTATTCATGTTCCGGTTCAAGCTTATGATGGAACTCCGCTTGAAAACGAGAACGGTATGAATGGGAGAAAACAGCTGCTGGAACAATTAAAGTCTGCTCATCATATCATTGATGCTCATAAGCCAGACCGCATTGTCATGTTTGGCGGTGACTGCTTAGTTGAACAAGCCCCATTTGCCTATTTAAACGAACGATACGGCGGGGAATTAGGTTTAATTTGGATCGATGCCCACGGCGATTTAGTTAGATACGTCGGGTATGATAATGGCCATACATTGCCTCTCGGGAATCTTTTGGGAGAAGGAGATGAGGAGTTCGCCAACCATGTGAAAATCCCTCTAAAACCTGAAAATGTCTTTATCGCGGGATTAGCAGATCCTGCAGAACAAGAAACAAAAGTGATTTCAGAAGAATTTCAAAGACTGGGTATTGCTTCTGGAGAACCAGACACAGAAGTGATTCAAAGACTGGGTATTAGAACTGCTGGAACCAAAGAGTTAGCGAACAGTACTGAATCTATAAAAGAGTGGATTAAAGAAAGCGGCATTAAGCACCTGGCCATTCACCTTGATTTAGACGTACTTGACCCAAAGGCATTTCGTTCTTTATTATTCGCCAACCCTGAAGCACCTGTAAATTATTCTCCTGAGGGAACAATGCAAATGCCTCACCTGCTTCATCTGCTGAAAGAACTGTCTGAAGAAACAGACGTAGTCGGATTAGGGATTACGGAGCATTTACCGTGGGATTCTATTCATTTAAAGAATCTGCTCGGGAAGATACCTATTTTAAATCAATAAACTCATAAAATGGAGCCTGAGCATCCTCAGATGAATAGCCCCCCTACAAAAAAGATATCTTTTGTTTTTTGTAAATCAGTCTTCTAACCTCTGTTTTCCAAACAAAGAGTAATAAAAAACAATTGAATGCAAAGCAAAAAATACCAAGGGCGTCTCAACCCTTGGTGTTCCTGTGATGCGGCCGAGAGGACTCGAACCTTCACGGGGTAGCTCGGGGCCAGGTCTCCCTAAAGTGAATCGTATCAAAACCTGCCATTTCGATGATTTAAAATTATTCGTTGCACTTATTTGCATTATTTTCATTTTGTGAACATCATAGGCACTGCAATCCCACCCCAAACCTGTCAAACGACTTCTATTGCGGCACACCGAAAACTTTTATTTTTTTAATTCTCGAAACTGAGGAAATGTGTTAACATGTGCAATAAATGGATAGAGAGAACGTCTTGATTATGAAAGGGGTTTGCATCATGAAGCAAAAAATTCCATCGGAGAATGTTGCTATAAAAATAAATGATTGGTATTCGATGATACGCAGAAACCAAGTCACAGACGCAGAATTTATTAAAGCCGAAATTCAACAAGAGCTTGAAGAAATGGAAGAAAATCAAACCGTATTGTTGTATTACTCTTTAATTGATTTCCGCCACAATCTCATGTTAAGAGACCTGAAGCCTAACGACGCAATAGACATTTCTGATTCATTATCGAGTATTGAAACCAAAAAAGAGGACATGCAAAACACCCAAGTTGATGAAATGATTCACTACTACTATTGGTTTTTTAAAGGGATGTATGAATGTAAGCAGCACAATTTCAATACGGCCATAACCTGCTACAAAATCGCCGAAAAAAAATTGGCATCTGTTGACAGCGAAGAAGAAAAAGCCGAGTTTTACTATAAGCTGTCCGAAATTTACTATCACCTCAGACAAAACTATATCTCCATGAATTATGCCACAATGGCGCTCGATACGTTCAAAGCGCATGAGACCTTGATAGAAAAAGAAATCTATTGTTATTTTGTTATAGCCGGAAATCAAGTTGATACCATGAAATATAAAGACGCCTTAATGACTTTACAATCCGCTTTACTTGAAGCTAAGAAAACGGATAATAACCGCTTGTTAGCGTCAGCTTATTTTAATTTGGGGAACTGTTATTTTTATTTGAAACAATTTTCTGAATCATATGAACATATACTAGAGTCTTTAACAATATTTAAAAAAGAAAATTCCTCATATATCCCTAAAGCTTTATTCCAGCTCATGTATGTTTGTTTAAAACAAGAAAATCACCCAGAGGCACTAAGCCTTTATGAACAAGGTATAGAGCAAGCAAGGGCCATCAATGACAAATCCCATGAAGCCCAACTTAACATATTGAAAAAAATTTATTTGGAACACGGTTCTCCAGAGGAGGAATTCAAATATCTTGAAGATAAAGGGCTGTATGCGGATATTGAAGAATTGGCATTAGACGCGGCAGAATATTATAATGAAATTGGTAAACTTGAGGAGTCAATCCAATTTTACCGGAAAGCGATTCAAGCAAAGAATATGAATAAAAAGGGGAGTTGATTATGATGAAAAACAAAATTCTGCTCGGTTTTACTTTGTTTTCTTTGGCTGCATTAGCAGTGATTTCAATTACATTTGCGGCCCCATCCGACTCTTACCAAATCGCCGGAAGAATGATTACGTCATCATCAACCAATGATTTTCAAACCGCTGGCCGAATGATCACATCATCAACCAATGACTTTCAAACCGCCGGCCGAATGATCACGTCATCAACCAATGATTTTCAAACCGCCGGCCGAATGATCACATCATCAACCAATAATTTTCAAACCGCCGGCCGAATGATCACGTCATCAACCAATGATTTTCAAATTGCCGGCCGAATGATCACGTCATCTCTCAATAATTTTCAAACCGCTTAAAAAGCAGGCATATGCCTGCTTTTAATTGTTATTTAACTATTCGGTTTCCTTCACTTTGTTTTTTCTTGTCCAGATTCAAATAACTAAGCAAATGTGGAGTAAAATAAGAATAAAAATACCAAGGGCGTCCAAACCCTTGGTATTCCTATGATGCGGCCGAGAGACTTGAACCTTCACGGGTTATTAACTCTTTAAGGAAGGGGTCTAACCCCCTTTCTCGTTATACATGGCATCTTCTTAGACACCCAATCTGTCATTTTCTCCGTTACCGGCAGAATCATTTTTTCTTCAAAAAAAGCACTATATAGAAACTGCTTTGTGGTGTTCAGGTTTCATTTATTCAGCTATTGGTGTAAGTGAGCTGCCGCCCCATATCTCGCCCTTGTTCAGTGTCCAGCTGTCATTATAGAGATTAGAGGCGCCCTGATTAGCCGCAGGGCTCCAACCCTCATCCCAAGCTAAGAAATAAATGGTTTTTGGATATTTTTGTTTAACCGCATTGATAAATTGGGAATAATCCAGACTGCCATTTGTTGTTTGCGGGCCAACTTCAGTGAAAGCAAATGGCTTATTAAGAGCTGTTAACTCGTCATATCCTTTAATCGAATAAGCATCTGAGAAATACGCGTCTAATCCAACAATATCAACATATGAAGACCCGGGATAAAAGTCTGTCTTAAAGTCTCGATTGGCGTCTGGCGCGTATACCCAAATCAAGTTGTCCAAACCTCTTGTATCAGTCATATAATGATAAATTTTTTGGTAAAGCTGTTTGTAAAGTGAGATACGCTGGTTATCCTTTTGGTTATAACCGGTAAGTCCCCACCAGAACCATTCTCCGTTCATTTCGTGAAGAGGTCTGAAAAGAACTGGAACGCCTTCATTTTCTAACTGCTGAAGGCCATCTGCGATTTTGGCCAGTACGGCGTCCAACCGTTTGCCCTCTGTGGTTGATGGGTCTAAGATTTTTTCATACTGACTGTTTGAGATTTGTGTTTTATAATGGCCAGATTGAAACGCAGGATTAGGAAGATGCATACTGATCTGAGGTATGCCTCCGCTCTTCCAATGAGAGATTAGATCATTGTTACAGCTATAGTCGATCGCATCGGCAATATTAGCAGTCTCCATCCATCCTCTCGAATAATCACAAGCATAAACAGCAGGTAACTGGCCTGTAGCATTTTTGATTCGATTGGCTTCTGTCATGGAAAACGTCGCACTTGTGTATCCGCCGAATGCACCTGACAATACGCGGTTTTCCGACCGGTTTGGCAGGTGAGCGAGCCAATTCATCAGCTCCTTTGTTGTCGACTGGGCTTTTGGGTTCACCGAATTCACTGTATGAGCAGACACCGTCTGCGAGAAAGCTGAAACGATTAATAAAGCAACTAATAAAGAGATTCCAAATTTTTTGTACATAACATAATCTCCAATTTTCTTTAATTTTTAGTAGGTCATAATCAATTTCTCTCAAAAAAATTACCAAAATGATATTATGTGCAAAATTTATGAATGCCGGTTTTGTATCACCCTCTTTTTCTTAATCTGCTGCTTGAATATTCAATCTCCCTTTCAGCTAAGAAAAGGAAATATATTCCCTGTAGGAGCGAAACTAATAATAAGCTGAAAATTACTCCTTATCATGAGACTGTTGACTTATTTTATTTCAGTCTTTAAGATATGCTTTTTTGTTCCAATTGACTCTTTTTACCTATTTATCTTGTTACATTAAGTACGATAAAAAGAGGTGGATGAATTTTTCATCCACCTGCTCTATTTTAAAGAAGAGGAATTTTTAAAATGAGTAACAGATATGAAACTACTTAATAACCCAGCAGTGATCGCAATGCAAACTTTCATACATAAAAAAGAGGAGTAACACATTGTCTACTCCTCTAGCTTTATCTCTTTCCCCTCAATAAAACGGTATCATCAGTTACAAAACTTTTAAGCATTTGAAGTTATTCATTATACAGATTTGCATCATTTTTTTCCTTTTAAGCACTTAAAGGGCACTGTTTTGTTCGCTTGCGATTCTTAAAGTTTGATTTATTTAATTTCTCATCGGATGTGCTAATCCTTTAAACCCTTGCCGTCGAGAATTTTCTGCACGCATTTTTCAACCCTTGACTCGCGTGTTTTGGATTGTTTGGCTTGAGAAAAATAAAGAATGTATGCTCTTTGCCGCCCGGGGGTCAATGCTTCAAAAGCAGCTTTCAAACCAGGGATTTCAGCGAATTTATTTTGAAGTTCTTCAGGAATTTTATATTCTGTATTCTTTTTAAAATCCACTTCCAAACCGGCCTTTTCAACTTCAATGGCTTCATGAATATAGGCTTTCAAGACGGCTTCCATTTCAGCGATTTCCTGAACATTGGTGAACCGAATCTGGCGCGCCGCCTGTACGTTCTCCGTCTGCTGGATCAGAATCCCATGGGGATCCTTTAACAAGGCGCCTTTGTGAAACAGAAGCGCACAATATTCTTTAAATCCGTGTATTAAAACGATGTTTTTATTGTTAAACGTGTAACAAGGATGCATCCACTTAAATTCTTCGGTCAGCTCACAATCAAGAACAATATTTCTTAACTTCTCAAATTCTTCCTTCCACTTTGCAGCTTTGCTTAAAAATTCATCAACCTTTGGATTCATTTTACCGTTTGTCATCAAGGACACCCCTCTTTCCGAGCAGTTTGCTGTGGTCTTACATTTCCTCTAACAATTTATTAAGTTCTTCGCCCATTCTCGCCCAACCGAATTTTGCACCATTGAACGCTTGATCTTCTTTTTCGAAGCCTGTGTGTTCAAGATGTAAAGAGGTTTTTCCACCCTCATGCTTTAATGTCCAGGTGACTGTAGTGTTTATCCCGCCGCCTACCCAGGTGTAAGATAATTTATAAGGCTCATCCACTTCAAGAACTTCGGAATCAATAACTAAATTCCACTGTTCATTCCGAAACTGAAATTGATGTCCGACGACAGGTTTAAAATCATTAGGCATGATCCATTTTGCAAGAGTATTTGCATCCGTTAAGGCGTGCCATACCTTTTCGATCGGGCTATTAAAATGAAAATCGTGTGATACCGTTAAACTCATGTTTTGTTCCTCCTGCAGTATTTGATTTAAAAGCAACATTCTCTCGCTCCAGAATTTCCTGTAAAACGACACCCAATCCTCAATTTCTTTCAATGGGGCGGCATTCAGCCGATAGCGCGTTTCCCTGCCGACCTTTCTGCTCATTACGAGGCCGGACTCTTTAAGGATTGCCAAATGCTTTGAAACCGCGGTACGGCCCATGTCAAAATGAGCAGTCAACTCTTTGAGCGGCAATTCTTCCGCGTCAGCCAACAAACGCATCAATGTGCGTCTTGTCGGGTCTGCGACGGCTGTATAAATGTCACGCTCTTGATTGTTCTCGTTCAAAATCCTCCTCCCCTTAATAGGACACTGATTGGTGTCTTGATTATAGGACACTAATTGGTGTCATGTCAATTTTTATTTTTGCCATCACGGTATTGGTTTTATTCTCCTATCATTTAATTTATAGGTTTCTTCTTTATGATTTGGTCAATAAATATGCAACAGTAAAAGAAAGGCTTGGACATGCTTCTATAAAGACGATGATAGATGTTACGGACACCTTTTCCCCACAAACAAAATACCAAGGGCGAATAAGCCCTTGGTAATTCTATGATCGGCTGAGAAGACTTGAACCCCACGGGGGTGCCCACTAGGCCACAATATAGTGAAAGCTTACTATCAGTTACAAAACCCCGTCATTTCAAGTATTTGAAGTCGTTCATTATACTCGTTTGCATCAATTGATGTGCATTTTGGGCACAAAATGGGCACTTTTCAAGCAAGAGAAATAGCTGTCAATGCCGGATTTATACCCAAGTGATTCATTTTTAATCCATTGTTTTATAATTTATTTCATCTCTTTTGATGTACATGCAAATTTACTGTTTTCATAAAACAATCCGGCTTATTTTTTACCTCCGCGAGACCATATCATCACGGGAATTAGTAATAAGGATACAATCCCTCCAGTAAATGATAATGTTAGATAACTTGAACCTGCCACAATCATTCCAGACAATGCTCCCCCGGCAGCACCTGACAACGCAATCAGAACATCCACTGTACCTTGAGTTTTCGCCCGTGTGGCAGTTTCAGTAGAATCAACAATAAGTGCAGTTCCACTTATCAAACCCAAATTCCATCCTAATCCAAGTAAAGAAAGAGCAATGACGATAAGAACCATAGAATCTCCTGGTGCAAATGCTGCTATTAAGCCTGCCAGAAGCAATGTAATTCCAGAAGCAACTGCCGTCGCAGGACGTCCCAACTTATCAACAAGAACACCTGTAACCAGCGAAGGGAGATACATGGCGCCTATATGAAAACCAATAACAAGACCGACTGCACCCAAGCCATGTCCATGATGTCTCATATGAACCGGTGTCATTGTCATAATAGCGACCATTACAATTTGAGTAAGAACCATAATCGTTGCACCAACGATTATGCCTTTTTTGTTTTCTGAATGCTCAGTTGTCGCTAAATGATCTTTATCACTGAACTCTTGGTTGGTCGCTTCGATTGTTCTTGCTATAACTAATGGATCCGGACGAAGCATGATGAAAAGGACAACACCTGCTAAGATATATGCCGCCGCGGCTAAAATGAAAGGACCTGCCAATGATGGAACACCGATAGAAAGAGCGAAATCCCCCGTCACATTCACTAAATTCGGACCTGCAACCGCCCCAAATGTTGTCATAACCATCGTCACGCTGACAGCAGTCGCCCGCTGTTTACGATTTGCCAAGTCCGTACCAGCATAACGGGCTTGTAAATTTGTCGCTGTTCCTGCACCATAAATAAGCAATGAAGCAAATAACAAGAAAATACTATTTATGATTGCTGCAATGATGACTCCTATTGCTCCAAGACCGCCGATCATAAAACCGGCTGATAGACCTGTACGGCGTCCATAGCGCTGAGAAAGTCTGCCTACAAATAAGGCTGCTCCCGCTGATCCTAAAGTAAATAAAGCTGTCGGGACCCCTGCGTAAGCATCCGTTCCGAGCATTTGCTGAGCAATAAGCGCACCGACAGTAACTCCTGCCGCCAGCCCTGCACCGCCAAAAATTTGCGAAATACTTACAACGAATAATGTACGCTTGTATAACATTTTTTGTTTTTCTGGAGAACGAATGCAGCTTTGTAAAGAAGCTGTTTGGAAATCTAATGATTTTGCACTATCCTTTTGTAACATATTCTGCCCTGCCTTTCTAAAAGCCTAATTCTATATTTAATCCTCCAACTTGATTTGGATCATCATAACACGCACAAAAAAACCATACAATATTATAATTGTATGGCGAACAATATTAGGTAAGATCGTTTAGCAGACGTTTAAGGATCATTAATCCTTGCTCAAGCTCTTCGAGCGTTTTTGGTGCACATACAGAAACCCTTACCGCCCTTTCCGGACAACTATTTCCAACTACGAAGCGTTCAGCCGCATACACTTGCACGCCATGTTCTGCAGCTAATTTTTCAAATTCAGCACCTGTAATCCCACCCGGTAACAACAGCCACCGAAAGATGCCTGTTTCAACACCTAAACATGTATAGTCCGCAAAATATCGATTTACGATGTGGTTTCTGCGAATGGTTTGTTCAAGATGACCCTCAATTAAGACTTCAAATTGATTCGATACAATCGTCCGTGCCGTAAGTTCAGCCAATAGCGGGGAAACGGTGATATTTAAATTATAAAGCGCCTTCGAAATCGGCTCCTTAAATTGGCTTGGCACTGCCACATACGCTAGCCGCAGCCCTGGCGCTAATGATTTAGATAAACTTGCAATATGGATAACTTGTTCCGGCGCGAATGAAGCAAGTGCTGGAAGCGGATTTTTGCCAAGAAGATGGTACGATGCATCTTCAATAACAAACAGATGATATTTCTTTGCAATTTCTGCAATCATCCTGCGATTCTCAACAGACATAAAGGAAGCTGTCGGATTATGATAATCCGGGATCAAATAAACCCCTTTAATATTTTCATTTTTACACGCATACTCAAGTGACTCCGGACTCATTTCATAGTTCTCTGATTTTATCGGTACGATTTGCACACTAAGCATTGCTGCAGCAGTTTTTAATCCAGGGTACGTATGATCGTCAACACCAATGCGATCCCCAGGCTTACAAAGACTCGCCAATGCAGCGGCAATCGCATTTTGCCCTCCATTCGCAAATAAAATGTGATCAACGGCTGTTTCAAACCCGCCTCTTCGGATTAGCTTTACAGCTGCATCCTTTTGCCAAAGGCTTTCGCCTGCCCGGCCATAACCAAACCATTTTTCATAATCTGTCTCTTGCAGCATGCTAATCAGTTGGAGCAGCAGCGGCTCATAAGAAGCATGATCCGGCAGTGTCGCTCCCATTTCAATGAGCTTTGGCTTTGTATCTTCAAGTAAATACGCATTCGATAACGCATCATACGATACAAATGTGCCGCTTCCAACAGTCGCACTTAACAAGCCCTTTAACTCACACACTTTAAACGCCTTTGAAATGGTACTCAAATTTAAATCCAAATAATCAGCCAGTTCCCGCTGAGGAGGAAGTTTTGTTCCCGGCAATAAAACTCCGTTTACGATATCCTGCTCCAATTGCCTTGCAAGTGCTTTATAAATGGGCTTTTCCGTTTTATCAATCGATGGCTTCCAGCTCATCGGATAGTTTTCAAAAGAATTGATCGGCATGATACGCCATCCTTTTTCACTCAATTATATGATTGTGTGGTTTATAAAACAATCATCATTTATATCCTGACCATCAGAAGGAAATGGCGGACAAGTTTATGACTTTTTTTAAGTAACTCAAGCACATGTGGGGTAAAGCAAAAAAAGGGCTCATAAACCCTTGGTATTCCTGTGATGCGGCCAAGAGGACTTGAACCTTGACGCGGTTGCCCCCATTGTTTTCATTACAACCTCTATCTTCCATTTTCATCATTTCTATATGTTCTGACGAATTATGGTTAACAATTGGTGATTAAATTTGTGCCCATAAATAGCGCCAACTTTATTTAATAGAAATCGGTACTTCGTTTATCGTGACGCTTTTGGCGGATGGCACACGACACATTTACGCAGGCTATTTTTTTGAATATCGTAAATGTTTTTTGCCTCCTCGCTAAATAGTATTGGTCCCGAACGACGGCTGCCAAGCATTTGGAATAGAAAAGATCTTAGCTGATCTGAAAATGGTTTGCAGGACTTGAGATTGTGAAGTCTTGTACTTAAATGAACGGGCAGGTTAGTAAAAAAAATATAATTGGATTTGAAAAGAAAAACAAATAATTTATACACACTCCGCATATTGTCAATTCAGTATGTTATACTGTAAACAAACCTTTGAAGCGTTAAATCTTTTTCTATTACCTTTTACCACCTCCCTACTCGAACGTTGAGTAGGTTTTTTTATTAAGCATTATACAGAGAACATAAAAAAACAGGCCCTACATAGAGAGCCTGTTTGTATAAACGATTGAAAATTAAGCAGATTTTTGAACGTTAGCAGCTTGAGCTCCGCGAGGACCTTGCTCAACGTCAAATGTTACTTTTTGACCTTCGTCTAATGATTTGAATCCGTCACTTTGGATTGCAGAAAAGTGTACGAATACATCGTCTCCATTTTCACGTTCGATAAATCCAAAACCTTTTTCTGCATTAAACCATTTAACTGTACCTTGTTCCATTTTTTTTGCCTCCTAGTGCGTTACCGCACATTGTATTACTATCCTTGCCCAAAGTATCATCAAGACGAAAAGTCAATATTCATACTATCCTTTACACCGAACAAAAATAATTCCTCTTTATCATAACAGGAAACGGAAATAATTGCAATTAATCTTTTCGTTTTCTTCATGGCATTATTTCTTAAATGTGGAAATCGGTGCAAAAGCGGAATATCCCATGTCTAAGCGGCCTAATAACTATGGTTTGAAAACACCGTGAAATGAATCACGAGTGTCTTCAAAACTTTTTCTTTGCTAAATAGTACTTCATTATTGATTGTTAAAGATTGCTTTAAAAAGCTCAGCTGTTTCTTGTTCAAGTGCAAGATATTCTTTTAAAAGCAGGGCTGTTCACCGGTAAAGCTTTGTTTCTGCAGATGTTTCCAAAAGTCACTCATGGTATATCCCCATTTGCCAAGATGCTCATAAAAAATAAAACTTGACCATAAATAATCTTCGTTTTCTTCATTTCTACTTTCCAAAGCTTTTTAATTCAAGCTCAATAGTCTTCTAGCTCTCTTTATTTTGACACTCAAAAATCAATCGATATATAGGGCAGGATTTCCTTACTTGTAATATTTGTCCTCAAATAATCAATGTTCACGGTCTAAATAAACCGATTTCCATAGGGGAGCAGGGAGAGAGTTTGGCCCGATAAAGAGCCGGGTATAATTTTCATACGCCTTTTGTATCCCGGCTGGCTCTGCTAATAAAGATTTAATTGAGCTGGAAATCAGTCTCTAATTCCCGATACTTTTTACAGATGGATAGGAAAGATACTTCACATATAGGTGTATGACGTTGGGACTTCAAAGGGCAATAAAACGTTTTCTATACTTAGAAGATCATCATGGGAGGGGAAACTTTAACAAATGAATGAGCAAAACTTAAGTACTTTGAGAAAACTGGTTACACCTTATGAAAAGTCCGATTTACAAAAAAGTATTTGTCAAATCATTAACACATTGGTACCATTTTTCCTGTTATGGTGTTTGGCATATAAGAGCTTGTCGATTTCTTATTTCCTCACATTAGCGATTTCTATCGTTGCGGCAGTTTTTTTAGTGAGAACCTTCATCATCTTTCATGATTGCTGCCATTATTCCTTTTTTAAGAACAGAAAGGCGAATCGAATCCTTGGAACAATAACAGGAATTCTGACTCTGCATCCTTTTGATCATTGGGCACACGACCATTCTGTCCATCATGCGACAAGCAGCAACCTGGACAAACGCGGTACAGGCGATATTTGGGTGCTGACCGTTGAGGAATATAAGGAAGCCTCAACTAAGACAAAAATAATGTACCGTTTGTACAGAAATCCGTTTGTTATGTTTATTTTAGGGCCGATTTACGTCTTCGGAATTACCAATCGTTTTAATCGTAAAGGGGCAAAACGCAAAGAACGGATGAATACGTATGTAACGAACCTGGGAATCGTCGCTTTGGCAGCACTTTTATGCTGGGCTATTGGCTGGCAAAACTTCCTGCTGGTTCAGGCGCCAATTTTTATGATATCGGGATCTCTCGGAATTTGGATGTTTTATATTCAGCATACGTTTGAGGATTCTTATTTTGAAGAAGATGAGCATTGGGAATATGTAAAAGCAGCAGTTGAAGGAAGCTCTTTTTATAAGCTTCCAAAAGTCATGCAATGGCTAACAGGCAATATCGGTTTCCATCATGTTCATCATTTAAGCCCGAGAATCCCAAACTATAAGCTTGAAGAAGTGCATAACAACATTGAACCATTGCAAAACGTTCCGACCATTACACTGGCAACAAGTCTTAAGTCGTTAAAGTTCCGCCTATGGGATGAAGAAAGCAAAAAATTTGTTGGTTTTAGCCACTTAAAAAAAGCTTCTAAAAGCCAAGTATCAGCGCAGCTAAGAACGGATTAAATAACTCCCCATAATCGATGATAACAGGCAGGGTATCTTACAGAATAAAAGTGCAGACTCGCACAACGGTTTTGTGCAGAGGTCAGCACTTTTTTAGTGCCAAATATACTTGCAGACTTGGACAATGCGGTACATTTGTCGCCGATTTTCCGCAAAAAAATAATAACAAAGGTGATTAAACCCTTGGTATTAATGGGATGCGGCCGAGAGGACTTGAACCTCCACGGGTTATTCACCCACTAGGCCCTCAACCTAGCGCGTCTGCCATTCCGCCACGACCGCATGTGATAAAGTTGTAAAGTGCGGGTGAAGGGACTCGAACCCCCACGCCGTAAAGACACTAGATCCTAAGTCTAGCGCGTCTGCCAATTCCGCCACACCCGCGTATGTGAC
>NZ_BCVZ01000020.1 GCF_001592005.1 Bacillus sonorensis NBRC 101234 = KCTC 13918 | reverse complement strand
TATGCAATTAAGGTTTTATGAGGGTTAAAAGTGGAAATAATAAAGCAATGAAGAGCAATTAGTTGAAAAAAAATCAAAAACCACTTATAGTAAAGTTAAAGTCAAATATAGTCAAAGTCAAGTGAAGGAGGGGGCTGAGTGGGGCAAAATATTTCCGATATCATCGAACAATATTTAAAACAAGTATTGGAACAAAACGGGAAGGAAATTTTGGAGATAAAACGAAGCGAAATAGCCGATAAGTTCCAGTGCGTTCCTTCTCAAATCAATTATGTAATCAATACGCGATTTACAAGTGAACGCGGATACATTGTTGAAAGTAAACGAGGCGGCGGAGGATATATCCGCATTATTAAAATTAAAATGAACGACAAAATCGATTTGATCAATAACATAATGGATCAAATCTACACAAGGCTTTCACAAGCAGCTTCAGATGACATCATTTTAAGACTGTTGGAAAATGGAGTGATCACAGAAAGCGAAGCAAAATTGATGGTCAGTGTGATGGATCGTTCTGTTTTATATATTGATTTACCTGAACGTGATGAATTAAGAGCGAGAATGATGAAAGCCATGCTTACGTCACTTAAATTTAAATAAAGCGGGTGAAAAGCGTGATATGTCAAGAATGTAATGAAAGACCGGCTACTTTTCACTTTACAAAAGTCATTAACGGAGAAAAACAGGAAATGCATATTTGTGAACAATGTGCGAAGGAGAACAGTGAATCATATTCTATGAGTGAAAACAACGGATTTTCGATCCATAATTTATTATCCGGACTTTTAAATTTTGACTCATCTTTTACAAACACCGGGGAGGCCCAGCTGTTTCAACAGCCGGAACAAGTCCTGCGTTGCAAAAAGTGCAATATGTCATTTTCGGAATTCCGCAAAACGGGGCGTTTTGGATGCTCTGAGTGCTATAAAACGTTTCACTCTTACATCACCCCGATTTTAAGAAAAGTTCACAGCGGCAACACTGTCCATGCCGGAAAAATTCCTAAGCGAATCGGCGGAAACCTGCATGTCAGACGACAAATTGAAACGCTGAAAAAAGAGCTGAAAGAACTGATTCAGCAGGAAGAGTTTGAAAAAGCGGCCAGTGTCAGGGATCAAATCAGATCCCTTGAACAAAACTTGAACGCTAATCAAAAGGAGGGGGAAGACTGATGTCACTGCAGCATTTTATTCAGGATGCTTTAAGCAATTGGATGCGGCAGGAAGGCCCTGAAAGTGACATCGTGCTGAGCAGCCGGATCCGTCTTGCCCGGAACTTGGAGAAAGTCCGCTTTCCTACCCTTTTCTCAAATGAAGAGGCTTCAGCGATTATCGCACTTTTTGAAGAACAATTCACCGGATATGAAGTGCCTGGCTTAGGCAAATTTGAGCTGGTGAAAATGGAACAGGTTCAGCCGCTGGAGAAAAGGGTCCTTGTTGAAAAGCATTTAATCAGCCCGCATTTGACAGAAGCTTCTTTTGGCGCTTGTCTTCTTTCTGAAAATGAAGAGGTCAGCATCATGTTAAACGAAGAAGACCATGTACGCATCCAATGTCTTTTCCCCGGGTTTCAGCTCACTGAGGCCTTAAAAGCGGCAAATCAAGTCGATGATTGGATTGAAGAAAGAGTCGATTATGCTTTTTCAGAACAACGAGGATATTTGACAAGCTGTCCTACAAATGTAGGAACGGGGCTCAGGGCATCGGTCATGATGCACCTTCCTGCTCTCGTGTTAACTAGGCAAATCAACCGAATTATACCGGCAATCAATCAATTGGGCCTTGTTGTGAGAGGAATTTACGGTGAAGGCAGCGAAGCATTAGGGAATATCTTTCAAATCTCGAATCAAATCACTCTTGGAAAGTCGGAGCACGACATTGTTGAAGACCTTAACAGTGTGGTTGCGCAATTAATCGAACAGGAACGGTCTGCGAGAAGAGCGCTTTATCAGACTTCGCAAATCGAGCTTGAAGACCGTGTGTACAGATCCTACGGCGTTTTATCCAACTGCCGGATGATCGAATCAAAAGAGACGGCAAGATGCCTCTCAGATGTTCGTCTTGGAATTGATCTCGGAATTATTAAAGGTCTTTCCAGAAATATATTAAATGAACTGATGATTCTGACTCAGCCCGGCTTCCTTCAGCAATATTCGGGGGGCGTATTAAGGGCCAACGAGAGAGATATCAGGAGAGCAGCCCTCATTAGAGAACGATTAAAATTAGAAAATAACGGCAATAGACAGGAGGATGAAACGATATGATGTTTGGAAGATTCACAGAAAGAGCACAAAAAGTATTGGCCCTTGCCCAGGAAGAGGCTCTGCGTCTCGGGCATAATAATATTGGAACTGAACATATCCTGCTGGGCCTTGTCCGCGAAGGTGAAGGAATCGCGGCAAAAGCGCTGCAGGCGCTGGGGCTGAGCCCTGATAAAATTCAAAAAGAGGTAGAAAGCCTGATTGGCCGGGGGCAGGAAATGTCCCAGTCGATCCACTACACACCTAGGGCGAAAAAAGTAACAGAACTAGCGATGGATGAAGCGAGAAAGCTCGGCCATTCATATGTCGGAACCGAGCACATCCTCCTGGGATTAATACGTGAAGGCGAAGGCGTCGCTGCCAGAGTGCTGAATAATCTGGGCGTCAGCTTAAATAAAGCAAGACAACAGGTGCTGCAGCTTTTGGGCAGCAATGAAAGCGGAGGAGGCGCCTCAGGTGCTAACAGCAATGCCAACACACCTACTTTGGACAGTCTCGCACGTGATTTAACCGCTATTGCTAAAGAAGACAGCCTTGATCCTGTCATCGGACGGAGCAAAGAGATTCAGCGCGTCATTGAAGTTCTGAGCCGCAGAACGAAAAACAACCCTGTATTAATCGGGGAGCCAGGCGTAGGAAAAACGGCGATAGCTGAGGGCTTGGCCCAGCAGATTATCAATAATGAAGTACCTGAAATCTTGCGCGACAAGCGGGTTATGACGCTTGATATGGGAACTGTCGTCGCAGGTACAAAATACCGCGGGGAGTTTGAAGACCGCCTTAAAAAAGTGATGGATGAAATCCGCCAGGCGGGAAACATCATCCTGTTTATCGATGAACTTCATACATTAATCGGCGCCGGCGGCGCTGAAGGCGCAATCGACGCGTCCAATATTCTGAAACCGTCTCTTGCGCGCGGAGAGCTGCAATGTATCGGGGCCACAACTCTAGACGAATATCGTAAATACATTGAAAAAGACGCGGCCCTCGAACGGCGCTTCCAGCCGATTCAGGTTGATCAGCCTTCACCTGAGGAAAGCATTCAGATTTTGAAAGGCTTGCGTGACCGCTATGAAGCCCATCACCGTGTATCCATTACAGATGAAGCGATCGAAGCGGCCGTGAAGCTGTCAGACCGTTATATTTCTGACCGTTTCCTGCCTGACAAAGCGATCGATTTAATCGATGAAGCCGGTTCAAAGGTTCGTCTGCGTTCATTTACAACGCCTCCTAACCTGAAAGAGCTTGAACAAAAACTCGATGAAGTCCGCAAAGAAAAAGATGCCGCAGTTCAAAGCCAGGAATTTGAAAAAGCAGCGTCTTTGCGTGACACAGAACAGCGTTTGCGCGAACAGGTAGAGGAAACGAAGAAAACGTGGAAAGAAAAGCAAGGACAAGAAAACTCCGAAGTGACAGTCGATGATATTGCGATGGTCGTATCCAGCTGGACCGGAGTGCCGGTTTCAAAAATCGCCCAGACTGAAACAGATAAGCTGCTGAATATGGAAAGCATTCTTCATTCACGTGTTATCGGTCAGGATGAAGCGGTTGTCGCCGTTGCGAAAGCTGTAAGGCGCGCTCGTGCGGGTCTAAAAGATCCGAAGCGTCCGATCGGTTCGTTTATCTTCCTTGGTCCGACAGGTGTAGGTAAGACTGAGCTTGCCCGCGCTCTTGCCGAATCGATTTTCGGCGATGAGGAAGCGATGATTCGCATCGATATGTCAGAGTATATGGAGAAGCATTCGACATCACGGCTCGTCGGTTCTCCTCCGGGATATGTCGGCTATGATGAGGGCGGACAGCTTACTGAAAAAGTAAGAAGAAAACCTTATTCTGTCGTCCTGCTCGATGAAATTGAAAAAGCTCACCCCGACGTCTTCAATATTCTGCTGCAAGTGCTTGAAGACGGCCGTTTGACCGATTCAAAAGGACGTACAGTCGACTTTAGAAATACGATCCTGATTATGACGTCAAACGTCGGCGCAAGCGAACTGAGAAGAAATAAATACGTCGGATTTAACGTACAGGACGAAACGCAGAACTACAAAGATATGAAAGACAAGGTCATGGGCGAATTAAAACGCGCCTTCAGACCGGAATTCATCAACCGGATTGATGAAATCATCGTTTTCCACTCCTTGGAGAAAAAACATTTGAAAGACATCGTCTCCCTCATGTCAGACCAATTGACAAAGCGTCTGAAAGAACAGGATCTTTCAATTGAACTGACAGAAGCGGCCAAAGAAAAAATCGCCGAAGAAGGGGTAGACCTTGAATACGGGGCCCGTCCGCTCAGAAGGGCCATCCAAAAGCATGTCGAAGACCGGCTGTCTGAAGAGCTCTTGAAGGGCAACATTACAAAAGGACAGCACATCGTGCTCGATGTGGAAAACGGAGAGTTTGTCGTAAAAACCGAAGCGAAAACGAACTAATATAGAGAAAAGAGAAAGAGGCATACGTGTAACAGGTATGCCTCACTTTCTTATAAAGGGAGATTTAAAAAAACAATGGCTAAAACAAAGACTAAATTTATCTGTCAATCATGCGGCTATGAATCTCCAAAATGGATGGGGAAATGCCCGGGCTGCGGCGCATGGAACACGATGGTCGAAGAAACGATTAAAAAACCGGCCGCCAACAGAAGAACCGCATTTTCTCATTCCGTTCAAAGGGTTCAAAAACCGTCGCCCATCTCATCAATCGAAACGTCAGAAGAACCGCGGATCAAGACGAATCTCGGCGAATTTAACCGCGTGCTGGGAAATGGCATCGTCAAAGGCTCGCTTGTCTTAATCGGCGGTGATCCAGGCATCGGAAAATCGACTTTGCTGCTCCAGGTTTCCGCGCAGCTTGCCGATTTAAATGAAAACGTCCTGTACATATCAGGGGAGGAATCTGTCAAACAAACGAAATTAAGAGCGGACCGGTTAGGCATCAACAGTTCAACTCTGCACGTTTTATCTGAAACCGATATGGAGTATATTACGTCTTCTATAGAAGAGATGAATCCTTCTTTTGTTGTGGTGGATTCAATTCAAACCGTTTATCAAAGCGACATTACCTCAGCTCCGGGCAGCGTATCCCAAGTGAGGGAATGCACCGCAGAGCTGATGAGACTCGCCAAAACAAAAGGAATTCCGATATTTATCGTCGGACATGTTACGAAAGAAGGCTCGATTGCCGGGCCGAGACTGTTGGAGCATATGGTCGACACCGTCCTTTACTTTGAAGGGGAAAGGCATCACACTTTCCGGATTTTAAGAGCCGTCAAAAACCGATTCGGCTCGACAAATGAAATGGGAATATTTGAGATGAGGGAAGAGGGCCTTACTGAGGTGCTGAACCCGTCGGAAATTTTTCTTGAAGAACGCTCGGCGGGAGCGGCCGGGTCAAGTGTTGTAGCATCAATGGAAGGAACGAGGCCGGTTCTGGTCGAAATTCAGGCGCTCATTTCACCTACAAGCTTCGGAAATCCGCGGAGAATGGCCACCGGCATTGATCATAACCGCGTCTCGCTGCTCATGGCTGTATTGGAAAAAAGAGTCGGCCTGCTGCTTCAAAATCAGGATGCCTATTTAAAAGTCGCCGGCGGAGTAAAGCTTGATGAACCGGCGATAGATCTTGCCGTGGCGGTCAGCATTGCTTCAAGCTTTAGAGATACACCTCCCCATCCGACGGATTGTTTTATCGGCGAGGTGGGCCTTACCGGAGAAGTCCGCAGAGTATCTAGAATCGAACAGCGGGTTCAGGAAGCGGCAAAGCTTGGGTTCAAAAGAATGATTATTCCCGCCGCAAATTTGGAAGGATGGACCAAACCGAAAGGAATTGAGGTCGTCGGTGTTGAAAATGTAGCTGAGGCTCTTCGAACTTCATTAGGAGGATCATAATAGATGGAAAAAGAAAAAAAGGGAGCGAAACATGATCTATCAGAAATTTTGCAGTTTGTCGCGCCGGGAACGCCCCTCCGCGAGGGGATTGAAAATGTGCTGCGGGCGAAAACCGGCGGGTTAATCGTTGTTGGATATAACGACAAGGTAAAAGAAGTGGTCGATGGCGGATTTCATATCAATTCTTCTTTTTCCCCCGCTCATTTGTACGAGCTTGCCAAAATGGACGGCGCGATTATCTTGAGTGACTCAGGTCAGAAAATCCTTTATGCCAATACACAGCTTATGCCTGAAGCGACAATCCCGTCCTCAGAAACGGGAATGCGGCACAGAACCGCCGAGCGTGTGGCAAAGCAGACAGGATGTCTGATCATTGCCATTTCTGAAAGACGAAATGTCATTACGCTTTATCAGGAAAATATGAAATATATTCTCAAAGATATCGGCTTTATTTTAACTAAAGCCAATCAGGCGATTCAGACGCTTGAAAAATACAAATTGATTTTGGACAATGCGATTTCAACTTTAAGCGCTTTGGAGTTTGAAGAGCTTGTCACATTTGGTGATGTGATTTCCGTCTTGCACCGGTATGAAATGGTGCTCAGAATCAAAAATGAGATTAACATGTACATTAAAGAGCTGGGGACTGAAGGCCATTTGATCAGGCTTCAAGTAAGCGAGCTGATCACAGACATGGAACAGGAAGCGGCGCTTTTTGTTAAAGATTATGTTAAAGAGAAAATCAAAGACCCGTTTGTCCTTCTGAAACAGCTTCAGGATATGTCGAGCTTTGAGCTTCTGGATGATTCCATACTGCTGAAACTTCTCGGTTATCCGGCCGCAACGAATATGGAGGAATATGTATTTCCGCGAGGCTACAGACTTCTTCACAAAATACCCCGACTCCCTATGCCGATTGTCGAAAATGTCGTTGAAGCGTTCGGCCATTTAAAACTGATTATCGAGGCGGATGTAAAAGAATTGGATGAAGTGGAAGGAATTGGGGCCGTCCGTGCCCAAAAGATAAAGAAAGGGTTAAAAAGGCTTCAGGAAAAACATTATATTGATAGGCAGCTGTAAGAAATTTTTTCTGAAAATGATTAAAAATTGCAATTTATGGGTATATTATTTTTACTTTTTGTTTTCCCCTTTACAGATGAAAGCAGCTGCATTCATAAAAAAATAACCGTAAACAAAGGAGGTGAAGGTATGTTGAAACGAATAGTTCAAGCGTTCTTTGCGATTATAGGAGGCGTTATCGGTATATTTCTCATACCGGAATTGTTTATGCTGTTGAACGTACAGGACATACCTTTAGTAACAAACCCGTATACGTCCGCTTGTTTGGGAGCCGTCATCTTTTTTCTTCTGGGCATCTGGTGTGCGGATCATGTGATCAATTGGGTGAAAGGGATTGAGGATTCTCTAATAAAAGCTCCTGTATCAGATTTGTTGTTTGGCTCTTTAGGATTAATCTTCGGACTCATGCTAGCTTATCTTATCGTCAACGTTATTCCGTTAAAGAACATCCCATATCAGCTGATCGGCACGGTGATTCCGATTGTCCTGGCCGCTTTTCTGGGCTATCTCGGGTTCCGGGTAGGCTTTAAGAAGAAAGATGAGATGCTCACTCTCTTCTCATCCCGCAAGAAGAAAGGCGCGGCAGAAGAAGAGCGTACAGAACAGGACAAAAAGCTGAAAATTTTAGATACAAGTGTTATTATAGATGGGAGAATTGCTGATATTTGTCAGACCGGTTTTCTAGAAGGTGTGATTGTGATTCCGCAGTTTGTGCTGGAAGAGCTTCAGCATATCGCCGACTCCTCTGATGTCCTGAAACGAAACAGAGGACGAAGAGGACTTGATATTTTAAACCGGATTCAAAAGGAACTGGATATCAAAGTTGAAATCTATGAAGGCGATTTTGAAGACATTCAAGAGGTCGACAGCAAATTGGTCAAGCTGGCAAAACTGACTTCGGGAGTCGTCGTCACAAACGATTTCAATTTAAATAAGGTATGCGAGCTTCAGAAGGTAGCCGTATTAAACATTAATGATTTGGCCAATGCTGTCAAACCTGTCGTGCTTCCAGGGGAAGAAATGAAAGTACAGGTTATTAAAGACGGTAAAGAACATAATCAGGGCGTGGCGTATTTGGACGATGGCACAATGATTGTCGTGGAAGAGGGACGAAACTATATCGGCAAACATATTGATGTGCTGGTGACCAGTGTGCTGCAGACAGCGGCCGGCAGAATGATTTTCGCCAAGCCGAAGCTGCTGGAAAAGGCGCTTTAAAAAGGGAGACAGAAGATGAATTACGAAGTCGTCATTCCCGCTGCCGGACAAGGCAAGCGAATGAATGCCGGGAAAAACAAACTGTTTATCGAGGCAAAAGGACTGCCAGTCATTATCCATACATTAAAGGTGTTTGAAGGCCATGACGCCTGCAAAAGGATCATCCTCGTCATCAATGAACAGGAATTCGGAGAATTCGAGATCCTTTTGAAAAAGCATCATTTCACGACTCCGATCGAGATCATTCCGGGCGGGAAAGAACGTCAGCAAAGCGTGTTTCAAGGAATTAAAGCTGCTGGAAAAGAAGAGATCGTTCTCGTTCATGACGGAGCCAGACCCTTTATCAAACGGGAGCATATCGAACAGCTCGTCATGAAAGCAAGACAGACGGGCGCAGCGATCGTTGCCGTACCTGTAAAAGACACGATAAAACGCGTTCAAGACAAAGAGGTAGCCGGGACGATTGAACGTTCAAGCTTGTGGGCCGCTCAAACCCCACAAGCTTTTCGTCTTTCTATTTTGATGAACGCACATATCCAAGCGGAAGCAAATGGCTTTCTGGGGACGGATGATGCGAGTCTGGTCGAGGAAGCCGGAGGGAAGGTCGCCATTATTCATGGGGATTATCAAAATATTAAGCTGACGACCCCTGATGATCTGCTTGTTGCAGAAGCGATATTAGAAGCGGAAAGAAGGAATGAACATGTTTAGAATTGGTCAAGGATTTGACGTTCATCAGCTCACAGAAGGCAGACCGCTCATTATAGGGGGAGTAACCATTCCTTATGAGAAAGGGCTTCTGGGACATTCAGATGCTGATGTGCTGTTACATACGATTGCAGACGCCTGTCTTGGTGCAATAGGCGAAGGCGATATCGGCAAGCATTTTCCGGATACTGATCCGGAATTCAAGGACGCTGATTCGTTCAAATTGCTCCAGCATGTGTGGAATCTTGTGAAAGAAAAAGGCTACACGCTTGGAAATCTTGATTGCACAATTATTGCCCAAAAGCCAAAGATGGCTCCATATATCGAAGACATGAGGGCAAGAATTGCCGAAGGTTTAGAAGCGGAAAAATCGCAAATTAATGTAAAAGCGACAACAACAGAAAAGCTCGGATTTACGGGCAGGGCTGAGGGGATCGCCGCTCAGGCTTCCGTTCTGCTCCAAAAGGCATAATTCATTTTGAAGAGCATTTCATTTGATGATAGAATAAGAATAAATTTGAACTCTGATTGAGATGAAAGGAAGTTTGACAGATGGGAAACGAAGTTCGGGTCCGTTATGCGCCGAGTCCAACCGGCCATTTACATATCGGAAATGCAAGAACAGCTCTCTTCAACTATTTATTTGCCCGCAGCCAAGGCGGAAAGTTCATTATCCGCATTGAAGATACGGATCGAAAGCGGAACATTGAAGGCGGAGAGCAAAGTCAGCTTAACTACTTGAAATGGCTTGGCATCGATTGGGATGAGAGCGTTGATGTCGGCGGAGAATATGGACCGTACCGCCAATCTGAAAGAAACGACATATACAAAACATATTATGATGAGCTTCTTGAAAAAGGCCTCGCCTATAAGTGCTATTGTACGGAAGAAGAGCTTGAAAAAGAACGCGAGGAACAGGCGGCCCGAGGAGAGATGCCGCGCTACTCCGGAAAATGCCGCCATTTGACTGAAGAAGAGCAGGAAAAGCTTGAGGCTGAAGGAAGGCAGCCGAGCATCCGCTTTAAAGTCCCTCAAGGGGAAGTCATCACTTTCAAGGATATTGTCAAAGATGAAATTTCTTTTGAAACTGACGGCATCGGCGATTTTGTTATCGTTAAAAAAGACGGAACGCCTACCTACAACTTTGCGGTAGCGGTCGATGACTACTTAATGAAAATGACTCATGTGCTTCGCGGAGAGGATCACATTTCAAATACGCCGAAACAAATTATGATATACAATGCGTTTGGCTGGGATATTCCGACTTTTGGACATATGACGCTGATCGTCAATGAAAACCGCAAAAAGCTCAGCAAACGCGATGAATCCATTATTCAGTTCATCGAACAGTATGAAGAGCTCGGCTATTTGCCGGAAGCGCTGTTTAACTTTATCGGACTGCTTGGATGGTCTCCGGTCGGAGAAGAAGAGCTGTTTACAAAAGAACAGTTTATTGAGATCTTTGATGTCAACCGTTTGTCAAAATCACCGGCCGTGTTTGACGCGCATAAGCTGAAATGGGTCAACAACCAGTATGTGAAAAAGCTTGACCTTGATCAGGTCATCGATCTGACGGTTCCCCATTTGAAAAAAGCCGGCAAAGTATCTGAAGAACTTTCCGAAAGCGAACAAGAATGGGTCCGCAAGCTGATTTCCCTTTATCAGGATCAATTAAACTACGGCGCCGAAATCGTCGAGTTAACAGAGTTGTTCTTTAAAGAAGAAATCCAGTATAATCGTGAAGCAAGGACTGTTTTGGATGAAGAGCAGGTGCCTGAAGTGCTGAGTGCATTTGCCGGCAAGCTCGGGGAGCTGGAAGAGTTTACGGCTGACCAGATCAAAGCATCCATCAAAGCGGTTCAAAAAGAAACAGGGCATAAAGGGAAGAAGCTGTTTATGCCGATCCGCGTAGCGACAACCGGCCAGACGCACGGTCCGGAGCTGCCGCAGTCCATTGAATTATTAGGGAAAGACACTGTTTTAAAACGTCTGAATACATTGATCAATAAGTAAAATCGTTGACAGGGAGAAGTATAAAGCCAGCGGCCTTTAAAGAGAGAGTCTTCATCGGCTGGAAAAGACTTAAGCGCCCGGCTTTAGAAATGCGCCTCTTGAGACCTTTGAAGAACGTTTAAGAAACAAGTATTCAAAGGCGGTATCCGCCGTTATGGGATTTAAGTTGGGAAAACAGGTCTGCTGTTTTCTAAACAGAGTGGAACCGCGTGTTTAAAGCGTCTCTGTCATTAGACAGAGGCGCTTTTTATATGGTTTTAGTTAAAGAGCTGATAGAAGAAAGCAGGAAGCGGGGAACGGGGGGAATCATGTGTTCTTTAAAATGCTGAAAGAAGATGTAGATGTCGTTTTTGACCAGGATCCGGCTGCAAGAAGCTACATCGAAGTCATATTAACATATTCAGGTTTACATGCTATATGGGCACATCGAATTGCACATGCTTTATATAAGAGAAAAAGGTTTTTTATCGCGAGAGCAATTTCTCAAATCGCCCGCTTCTTCACGGGAATTGAAATTCATCCGGGAGCGAAGATCGGCAGACGCTTTTTCATAGATCACGGGATGGGGGTTGTGATCGGCGAGACCTGCGAGATCGGGAACAATGTGACCGTCTTTCAGGGCGTCACGCTCGGAGGTACCGGAAAAGAAAAAGGGAAGAGGCATCCGACAATAGAGGATGATGCCATGATATCAACCGGTGCGAAAGTGCTCGGCTCGATTACGATCGGAAGAGGCTCGAAAATCGGCGCCGGTTCCGTTGTTCTCCACGATGTGCCTGAATGTTCAACTGTTGTCGGCATCCCCGGACGCGTCGTGGTCCAAAACGGAAAGAAAATAAAACGCGACCTGAACCATCAGGATTTGCCGGATCCGGTTGCTGATCGTTTCAAAGAATTGGAAAAAGAAATCAGGCAGCTGAAACAGGCGCTTCAGAGAAAAGAAAGGGAAGATGAGTTGTGACCATTACACTTTATAATACACTGACAAGAAAAAAAGAGCCGTTTGTGCCTCTTGAAGAAGGCAAGGTCAAAATGTATGTATGCGGCCCGACCGTATACAATTACATTCACATTGGAAATGCAAGGCCGGCCATCGTTTATGATACGGTCAGAAAATACTTGGAGTATAAAGGCTATGATGTTCACTACGTCTCAAACTTTACAGATGTAGACGACAAATTGATTAAAGCGGCAAACGAGCTTGGAGAAGAAGTGCCGGTCATTGCCGAACGCTTTATTAAAGCTTATTTTGAGGATGTCGGATCGCTCGGCTGCTCAAAAGCCGACTGCCATCCGCGCGTCACTGAAAATATGGACGACATCATTGACTTTATTCAGACGCTTATTGATAAAGGCTATGCATATGAAGCGGACGGTGATGTTTACTATAAAACAAGGTCATTTAAAGATTACGGAAAGCTTTCACACCAATCGATCGATGAATTAAGATCCGGCGCCCGGATTCAAGTGGGCGAGAAAAAAGAAGACGCGCTCGACTTCGCATTATGGAAAGCCGCCAAAGAAAACGAAATCTCTTGGGAGAGCCCATGGGGCAAAGGCCGTCCGGGCTGGCACATTGAATGCTCTGCCATGGCAAGAAAATATTTGGGGGATTCAATCGATATTCATGCCGGCGGTCAGGATTTGACCTTCCCTCACCATGAAAATGAAATTGCCCAGTCTGAAGCGTTAACCGGAAAGCCTTTTGCAAAATATTGGCTTCATAACGGCTACATCAATATTGATAATGAGAAAATGTCAAAATCACTCGGGAATTTCGTGCTTGTCCATGACATCATTAAAGAGCATGACCCGCAAGTGCTGCGGTTTTTTATGCTTTCCGTTCATTACAGACATCCGATCAATTATTCGGTCGAACTTCTTGAAAACACAAAAAATGCTTTTGGCCGCTTAAAAACGGCTTATAGCAATTTGCGCCACCGCCTGAAAAGCAGTACAAATTTAACAGAGGGCGATTCCGAATGGCTTGAAAAAATCGAGGAGCAGCGAAAAGCCTTCGAAACGGCAATGGATGATGACTTTAATACGGCCAATGCGATTTCTGTCCTGTTTGACCTGGCTAAACATGCGAACTACTACCTGCAGGAAAAGAATACCGCTGAACACGTCATACAGGCATTTCTTAACCTGTTTGACGAAATTTGCTCGGTTCTTGGTTTTTCGCTTCAGGAGCAGGAGCTGCTTGACGCGGAAATTGAAGAACTTATCGAAAAGAGAAATGAAGCCCGCAGAAACAGAGACTTTGCCACTTCCGACCAAATTCGTGACCAGCTGAAAAGCATGAACATCATCTTGGAGGATACTCCTCAAGGAACGCGCTGGAAAAGAGGAGAATCATAAACATGAATTTGGACACCATTAAAGATGCCAAACAATTAAATGGTTTGGCGCTTGCTTACATGGGTGATGCCGTTTTGGAGATATACGTCAGGCATCACCTGTTAAAGCAGGGAATGACAAAGCCCAATGATTTACACAAGCAGTCAAGCCGCTATGTTTCCGCAAAATCACAGGCGAGCATGCTGTTTGCTCTTGAAGAGCAGGGATTCTTCACCGAAGAAGAAAAGGCTGTACTAAGAAGAGGGCGAAACGCAAAATCCGGAACCGTGCCTAAAAACACGGATGTCCAAACATACCGATACAGCACGGCTTTTGAAGCTGTTATCGGCTACCTCTTTCTGGAGAAAAAGGAAGCGCGGCTTGAAGAGCTTATCAAAAAAGCGTTGGAAAAACGGGACGGCAGGGAGGAAATCAAATGAGTCAGCAGCACGACTACGTCATAGGCAAAAACGCGGTCATTGAGACGTTAAAATCCGGCCGTGAACTTTACAAGCTATGGATGGCGGAAAACACGGTGAAGGGACAGGCTCAGCAAGTCGTTGATCTCGCAGCTAAAAAAGGCATCACGATTCACTATGTCCCGCGCAAAAAACTCGATCAAATGGTTTCTGGCCAGCATCAGGGCGTCGTCGCTCAAGTCGCGGCTTATGAGTACGCCGAATTGGAAGACCTTTTTCAAAAGGCCGAGGACAGGGACGAACAGCCGTTTTTGATCGTGTTGGATGAAATCGAAGACCCGCATAATCTTGGATCGATCATGCGTACGGCTGACGCTGTCGGGGCCCATGGCATTATTATTCCGAAAAGGCGTGCCGTCGGCCTTACGACAACTGTCGCAAAAGCCTCGACAGGAGCGATTGAGCATATCCCGGTAGTGAAAGTGACGAACCTTTCGCGGACATTGGAAGAATTGAAAGAGCGGGGCGTATGGATCGTCGGCACCGATGCTTCAGGCCGGCAGGACTACAGGTCGCTGGATGGAAACATGCCTCTCGCGCTTGTGATCGGCAGCGAGGGCAAAGGCATGGGAAGGCTTGTCAAAGAGAAATGTGATTTTCTCATCCGCCTCCCGATGGCAGGAAAAGTCACATCCCTAAACGCTTCAGTTGCAGCCGGACTGCTGCTGTATGAAGTGTACCGTAAACGAAGCCCCCTGGGAGAATAGAAAAGGATGGACATCCTGTTAGTCGATGGCTATAACATGATCGGGGCATGGCCACAGCTGAAGGATCTAAAAGCGAACAGTTTTGAGGAAGCAAGGGACCTTTTGATTCAAAAAATGGCGGAATATCAATCTTATACCGGTTATCGGGTGATTGTCGTATTCGATGCGCATCTTGTAAAAGGAATCGAGAAGAAAAGGATCAATCACCGCGTGGAGGTGATCTTCACGAAGGAAAATGAAACGGCTGACGAACGGATTGAAAAGCTTGCGTCAGATCTGAACAATATCCAGACGCAAATCCATGTCGCCACATCAGATTATACCGAGCAGTGGGCGATCTTTGGACAGGGAGCGCTTCGAAAGTCTGCGAGGGAGCTGCTGAGGGAAGTTGAAGCGATCGAAAGAAAAATTGAAAAAAGGGTAAAAAAAATTACGTCCGAGCGTCCCGCCGGAAAGATTCCTTTATCAGAGGATGTCTTAAAGATATTCGAAAAATGGCGGCGGGGCGACTTGGAGTAGGTTGACGCTTTTTTGCCCATTACTGTATAATATTTCTATCTACGTGCGGTCGGGGGGATCGGAGTGAACTTACAAAACAACCAGGGAAAATTCAGCAAAGAACAGTTCAACAAAGAACGGTTTTGCCAGTTGGAAGACGAGCAGGTCATTGAAATGGTTCATGTCGGAGACAGTGATGCGTTAGATTACTTGATTACAAAGTACCGTAACTTTGTAAGGGCAAAAGCGAGATCCTATTTTCTGATAGGGGCTGATCGTGAGGATATCGTTCAGGAAGGCATGATTGGACTCTACAAATCTATCCGTGATTTTAGAGAGGACAAGCTGACTTCATTTAAAGCTTTTGCAGAATTGTGCATTACCCGCCAAATTATTACCGCTATTAAAACAGCTACTCGCCAGAAACATATTCCGCTGAATTCTTATGTGTCGCTGGACAAGCCTATTTATGACGAAGAGTCAGACCGGACGCTTCTTGATGTAATTTCAGGAGCCAAAGTGATGAATCCGGAGGAACTGATCATCAATCAGGAAGAATTTGATGACATCGAACTGAAAATGGGCGAACTGCTCAGCGATTTGGAAAGAAAAGTTCTTACGCTCTATCTCGACGGAAGATCCTATCAGGAAATATCCGAAGAATTAAACCGCCATGTAAAATCAATTGATAATGCGCTCCAGCGCGTCAAAAGAAAGCTGGAGAAGTACCTGGAGCTCCGCGAAATCAGCTTGTAGTCAATGCCTACGGCATATTGACATCAATTTTGGGACTGTGATAATGTTACTAAAGAAATGATTGTCCAGAAAAAGGTGTAGACATGAAGAAAAAAATAACGTTGGCCTGTAAAAATTGCGGGAACCGTAATTATACGACAATGAAAAGCTCCGCAGCTTTGGCTGAACGACTCGAAGTAAAGAAATACTGCAATAACTGCAATTCACATACAGTACATCTGGAAACAAAATAGGATTTTTGTTTTTAGGTTGTGGAGGTTTCTTACCATGGGTATTATGAAATTCTTTAAGAATGTCGGAAAAGAAATGAAAAAGGTCACATGGCCTAAAGGAAAAGAATTAACGCGCTATACCATCACTGTTATTACCACCGTTATCTTTTTCGCCATTTTTTTCGCATTGATCGATTCAGGAATTACGCAATTAATTCGTTTAATAGTTGAATAATGATCAGCATAACGTGTTATAATAGATCTTAATATGACTAGCCAAAAAACCCGTTCAACGGGTTTTTTCATTGTTTCAAAATATGAGGCTCGTATAAAAGAAAGCGTCAGTTTCCCGGTACGGCCAATAAACATTAAGGTGTGGGGAGGGAAGGACTTTAAAGGGTCCTGAATGAGAATGGAAAAGAAATGGTATGTTGTGCATACGTACTCCGGCTATGAAAACAAGGTAAAAGCGAATTTGGAAAAACGGGTCGAATCGATGGGTATGCAAGATAAAATCTTCCGCGTCGTCGTGCCTGAAGAAGAAGAAACAGATATTAAAAACGGCAAGAAGAAAGTTGTGAAAAAGAAAGTCTTCCCTGGCTATGTTCTTGTAGAGCTTGTCATGACGGACGATTCCTGGTATGTTGTGCGGAATACGCCGGGTGTGACGGGATTTGTCGGATCTGCCGGATCAGGCTCGAAGCCGACGGCTCTCCTTCCGGGCGAAGCCGAAAAAATTCTGAAGCGCATGGGGCTTGAAGAACGGAAAACAGAAATTGACTTTGAATTGAAAGAAACCGTGAAGGTGATTGACGGGCCGTTTGCTGATTTCACAGGGACGATCGAAGAAATCGACCATGATAAAAACAAAGTCAAAGTATTCGTTAACATGTTCGGGAGAGAGACCCCTGTTGAACTTGAATTTACTCAAGTTGACAAATTGTAACGGAAAAGCGCTTGAAATCACTATATAAAAGTGGTAATATACAAAGGTGCGTCTTGGCAAATTGGTCAAGGCAGCTAGCTTGATATTTTCATCATTCATATAAAGAATGAGACCTTGAGTGGGAGGGTTCACCCTATTACCACATCACGGACTTAAGGAGGTGTGTCTCGTGGCTAAAAAAGTAGTTAAAGTTGTGAAATTGCAAATTCCTGCTGGAAAAGCGAATCCAGCTCCGCCAGTTGGTCCTGCATTAGGTCAAGCCGGTGTTAACATCATGGGATTCTGTAAGGAGTTCAACGCTCGTACATCTGACCAGGCTGGTCTTATCATTCCTGTAGAAATTTCGGTTTACGAAGACCGTTCATTTACATTTATCACAAAAACTCCGCCTGCTGCTGTATTGCTTAAAAAAGCGGCTGGAATTGAGTCAGGTTCTGGTGAGCCTAACCGTAATAAAGTCGCAACCGTTAAACGCGATAAAGTACGTGAAATCGCCGAAACAAAAATGCCTGACTTGAATGCGGCAGATGTTGAAGCGGCTATGCGTATGGTTGAAGGAACTGCCCGCAGTATGGGTATTGTGATCGAAGACTAATTTTTTGTTTCTTTGTGGGTTGCGAGTTTGGATCAGACAAGTTCGCAACCCTTATTCGTGGGAGGTTATTCCGCTAAAACCACTAAGGAGGAAATTTTAAAATGGCAAAAAAAGGTAAAAAGTACGTCGAAGCTGCCAAGCTTGTAGACCGTACAAAAGCTTACGATGTAAACGAAGCGATTGAGCTCGTGAAAAAAACAAACACAGCTAAATTCGATGCTACTGTTGAAGCGGCATTTCGTTTAGGTGTTGACCCTCGTAAAAACGACCAGCAAATCCGCGGTGCGGTTGTTCTTCCAAACGGAACAGGAAAAACTCAGCGCGTCCTTGTTTTCGCTAAAGGAGAAAAAGCGAAAGAAGCAGAAGCTGCTGGTGCAGATTATGTAGGCGATACAGATTACATCAACAAAATCCAGCAAGGCTGGTTTGAATTTGATGTGATCGTTGCGACTCCTGACATGATGGGTGAAGTCGGTAAAATCGGACGCGTGCTTGGACCAAAAGGTCTTATGCCAAACCCTAAAACAGGAACAGTAACATTTGAAGTTGAAAAAGCAGTTAAAGAAATCAAAGCGGGTAAAGTTGAATACCGCGTTGATAAAGCCGGAAACGTACATGTTCCAATCGGTAAAGTGTCATTCGAAGAAGGGAAGCTTGTTGAAAACTTCGCGACAATGTATGACACAATTCTAAAAGCGAAACCTGCTGCTGCTAAAGGTGTATACGTGAAGAATGTATCCGTTACATCTACAATGGGACCTGGAATCAAAGTGGACCCTTCAACTTTCAACGTAAAATAATATTGACTCGCATCACACGTTCTGATATAATTCAAAACGTTGTAAAATAAAATATGTCCATTTATACCGTAGACAGTAGGTGCCCCAAAGGCTTAATTTCCTACCGAGGTGTATATATATCACAGCTTTTACGCTACGTATGCTTGTATATACAGCCTCCATGTCGAATGGAGGCTTTTTATATGGAACCCGTCGTTAAAGAACGTGATCACCAAACGGTATAAGTGTTACACATGAATCTAACAGGAGGTGTAACCATGAGCAGCGCAATTGAAACAAAAAAAGTTGTTGTTGAAGAGATTACTTCTAAACTGAAAGAAAGTAAATCAACGATCATCGTTGACTACCGCGGTCTTAACGTATCTGAAGTAACAGAACTTCGTAAACAGCTTCGCGAAGCTAACGTTGAGTTCAAAGTTTACAAAAACACAATGACTCGCCGTGCGGTAGAACAAGCTGAACTTGATGGTTTGAACGATTTCTTAACTGGACCGAATGCGATTGCATTCAGTACTGAAGATGTTGTCGCTCCGGCTAAAGTTCTTAACGAGTTTGCTAAACAGCATGAAGCTCTTGAAATCAAAGCTGGCGTTATCGAAGGCAAAGTGTCTACTGTTGAAGAAGTGAAAGCTCTTGCTGAACTTCCATCACGCGAAGGCTTGCTTTCTATGTTGCTTAGCGTACTTCAAGCTCCAGTTCGCAACCTTGCTCTTGCTGCAAAAGCTGTGGCAGATCAGAAGGAAGAACAAGGCGCTTAATTCAATCAGTTATTAAAAATTAAAACAAATGGAGGAATTACAAATGGCTTTAAATATCGAAGAAATCATTGCTTCCGTTAAAGAAGCAACTGTTCTTGAGTTGAACGACTTAGTAAAAGCAATCGAAGAAGAATTCGGCGTAACTGCTGCTGCTCCTGTAGCTGTAGCTGGCGGAGCTGCTGCCGGTGCTGCTGAAGAGAAAACTGAATTTGATCTTATCCTTGCTGGTGCAGGAGACCAAAAGATCAAAGTTATCAAAGTTGTGCGTGAAATCACTGGTCTTGGCTTGAAAGAAGCTAAAGAACTTGTTGACAACACTCCAAAACCTCTTAAAGAAGGTATTGCGAAAGAAGAAGCTGAAGAGCTTAAAGCTAAACTTGAAGAAGTTGGCGCTTCTGTAGAAGTTAAGTAATCTTCGCCTAATCTTTAGGGGAAAGCTCGCTTTTAAAAGCGGGCTTTTTCTTTGCTAAATAATGAGTCCTTTCCGCATAAGATAAGCCATCTTGTTTCAAGATATTCAGAGAGTTCACCAACTGAGGAGGTTCTAGGATGACTGACCATTATTATTCGGAAAAACCTTCAGCAAAAAGCAGCAGAAAAACGTGGACATTCCAATTAAGAAACCGGGCGTTTGCATTTATCAGCGACAGCGGAGTCTTTTCAAAAAAAGAGGTGGACTTTGGTTCCAGACTGCTGATTGAAGCTTTCCGTGAACCTGATGCAGACGGTGATTTTTTGGATGTGGGCTGCGGCTACGGCCCGATTGGCCTTTCTCTTGCTGCGGATTTCGAAGATCGAACGGTTCATATGATCGATGTCAATGAAAGAGCTGTCGAACTTTCAAAGGAAAATGCGTTAAATAATCAGATCGTGAATGTTGAAATTTATCAAAGTGATCTGTTTTCCAACGTCGAACCTGCAAAACAATTCGCTTCCATTATCACCAATCCCCCCATACGAGCCGGGAAAAAAACCGTACACGCCATTTTTGAAAAAAGCGCTGAACACTTAAGACCTTCTGGTGATTTGTGGGTCGTCATTCAGAAAAAACAAGGCGGACCTTCTGCCATTGAAAAATTAAAAGAACTTTTTGCGGATGTTGAAGTCGTCCAGAAAAAGAAAGGCTATTATATCCTCAGAGCAAAAAAAGTTTGACTCGGATTTTCAGCTATGTTAACATTATAAAATGCCAATGTATATATTTTGCCTGCCGTTTTTAAGAAACGCCCAGGCTTGTATAAAATATACATTTATGGGAACACTAATAAAATCGGTATTTTGTTTTTGGATGTGGTTTTCTAAATTAGAAACCCTTTTTTCTTTTGTCTTGTAAAAGTATTTCTTACATATATGAGGGAGAAATACTTGTTACACATATATTACGCATGATTTGAGGGGTGAATCAGTTGACAGGTCAACTAGTTCAGTATGGACGACACCGCCAGCGCAGAAGCTATGCACGCATTAGCGAAGTGTTAGAATTACCAAATCTCATTGAAATTCAAACCTCTTCTTATCAGTGGTTTCTTGATGAGGGGCTTAGAGAGATGTTTCAAGACATATCGCCAATTGAGGATTTCACTGGTAACCTCTCTCTGGAATTTATCGACTACAGCTTGGGTGAGCCTAAGTATCCGGTAGAAGAATCAAAAGAACGAGATGTGACTTACTCAGCACCGCTGCGGGTCAAAGTTCGCTTAATCAACAAAGAGACCGGCGAGGTTAAGGACCAGGATGTCTTTATGGGCGATTTCCCTATTATGACTGACACTGGAACCTTCATTATTAACGGTGCGGAGCGTGTTATCGTATCTCAGCTCGTCCGTTCTCCAAGTGTATATTACAGTGGTAAAGTAGACAAAAACGGTAAAAAAGGTTTTACTGCGACTGTCATTCCAAACCGTGGCGCATGGTTAGAATACGAGACTGATGCGAAAGATGTTGTTTATGTCCGCATTGATCGCACACGTAAGTTGCCGGTTACGGTTCTTTTGCGTGCTCTTGGCTTCGGATCTGATCAGGAAATCATCGATCTGATCGGTGAAAACGAGTACTTGCGCAATACACTTGATAAAGATAATACAGAAAACACCGACAAAGCGCTGCTTGAAATCTACGAGCGCCTCCGTCCGGGAGAGCCGCCGACAGTAGAAAACGCGAAAAGCTTGCTTGATTCCAGATTCTTTGATCCAAAAAGATATGATCTTGCAAGTGTAGGACGCTACAAAATTAATAAAAAGCTTCATATCAAAAATCGCCTTTTCAACCAGCGGCTTGCTGAAACGCTTGTGGATCCTGAAACAGGTGAAATCCTTGCTGAAAAAGGAGCGATTTTAGATAGAAGAACCCTTGACAAAGTGCTGCCATACCTGGAAAACGGAATCGGTTTTAAAAAGCTGTATCCAAATGGCGGAGTAGTCGAAGATGAAGTGACGCTTCAATCTATTAAAATTTATGCTCCGAATGACCCAGAAGGGGAGCAGACGATCAATGTGATCGGAAATGCTTATATCGAAGAAGGCGTAAAAAACATTACACCTTCCGACATTATTTCTTCCATCAGCTATTTCTTTAACCTGCTTCACGGAGTAGGCGATACTGATGATATCGACCATTTAGGAAACCGCCGTCTTCGTTCCGTAGGCGAGCTTCTGCAAAATCAGTTCAGAATCGGTCTCAGCAGAATGGAGCGCGTTGTTCGTGAAAGAATGTCCATTCAGGATACAAACACGATTACGCCTCAGCAGCTGATTAATATTCGCCCTGTCATCGCGTCAATTAAAGAGTTTTTCGGAAGCTCTCAGCTTTCTCAGTTCATGGATCAGACGAATCCGCTTGCTGAGCTGACGCATAAACGCCGTTTATCAGCCCTTGGGCCAGGTGGTTTGACGCGTGAACGCGCCGGAATGGAAGTGCGTGACGTTCACTACTCCCACTATGGCCGGATGTGTCCGATTGAAACGCCTGAGGGTCCGAACATCGGACTGATCAACTCGCTTTCTACATTTGCGAAAGTGAACCGGTTCGGCTTTATTGAAACGCCTTACCGCCGCGTTGATCCTGAGACTGGAAAAGTAACGCCGAGAATCGATTATTTGACGGCTGATGAAGAAGATAACTATGTAGTGGCACAAGCAAACGCCCGCCTTAATGAAGACGGTTCATTTGTAGACGACAGCATCGTCGCCCGCTTCAGAGGGGAAAACACCGTTGTCCCTAAAGACCGCGTTGATTACATGGACGTTTCGCCTAAACAGGTTGTTTCTGCGGCGACTGCATGTATTCCTTTCTTGGAGAACGACGACTCCAACCGCGCCCTGATGGGAGCGAACATGCAGCGTCAGGCTGTTCCGCTTATGCAGCCTGAGTCTCCGATCGTCGGAACTGGAATGGAATATGTATCTGCGAAAGACTCCGGCGCCGCCGTTATTTGCCGCCACCCGGGTATCGTTGAACGGGTAGAAGCGAAAAACATTTGGGTGCGCCGATACGAAGAAGTAGACGGACAAAAAGTAAAAGGAAACCTTGATAAATACAGCCTGCTGAAATTCGTCCGCTCCAACCAGGGAACGTGCTACAATCAGCGTCCGATCGTAAGCGTCGGAAACGAGGTTGAAAAAGGTGAAATTTTAGCTGACGGTCCATCTATGGAAAAAGGCGAGCTTGCCCTGGGACGCAACGTCATGGTCGGCTTTATGACATGGGATGGCTACAACTATGAGGATGCCATCATCATGAGCGAACGCCTTGTAAAAGACGACGTTTATACGTCTATCCATATTGAAGAATACGAATCAGAAGCCCGGGATACAAAACTCGGACCTGAAGAAATCACCCGTGATATTCCAAACGTCGGTGAGGATGCTCTCCGCAATCTGGATGAGCGCGGAATTATCCGCGTTGGTGCTGAAGTAAAAGACGGAGACCTGCTGGTAGGAAAAGTAACACCAAAAGGGGTTACAGAGCTTACAGCGGAAGAACGCCTGCTTCATGCCATTTTCGGAGAAAAAGCGCGCGAAGTCCGTGATACGTCACTCCGTGTTCCGCACGGCGGCGGCGGTATCATCCTTGATGTGAAAGTCTTCAACCGTGAAGACGGAGATGAACTTCCTCCTGGCGTCAACCAGCTTGTCCGCGTGTATATCGTTCAGAAGCGTAAAATTTCTGAAGGGGACAAAATGGCCGGACGTCACGGTAACAAAGGTGTTATTTCGAAGATTCTTCCTGAAGAAGATATGCCGTATCTTCCAGACGGAACACCGATTGACATCATGTTAAACCCGCTCGGCGTTCCATCGCGTATGAACATCGGGCAGGTACTGGAGCTTCACCTTGGTATGGCTGCACGCCGTCTCGGCCTGCACGTCGCATCACCGGTATTTGACGGTGCCCGTGAGGAAGACGTTTGGGAAACGCTTGAAGAAGCCGGCATGTCAAGAGATGCGAAAACCGTCCTATATGACGGCCGTACCGGAGAGCCATTTGATAACAGGGTTTCCGTGGGTATCATGTATATGATCAAACTTGCCCACATGGTTGATGACAAACTCCATGCCCGTTCAACTGGTCCTTATTCACTCGTTACCCAGCAGCCTCTCGGAGGTAAAGCGCAGTTCGGCGGACAGCGCTTCGGTGAGATGGAAGTATGGGCGCTTGAAGCTTACGGCGCAGCATACACGCTTCAAGAAATTCTTACTGTTAAATCCGATGATGTCGTGGGTCGTGTGAAAACATACGAAGCTATTGTAAAAGGCGACAACGTTCCAGAACCGGGTGTTCCGGAATCATTCAAAGTATTGATTAAAGAGCTTCAAAGCTTGGGAATGGACGTCAAAATTCTGTCAAGTGATGAAGAAGAAATTGAAATGAGAGACTTGGAAGACGATGAAGATGCAAAACAAAACGAAGGCCTTTCATTAGCCAATGATGAAGAAGCTGAAGAGTTTGTTTCTGCCGACGCAGAACGCGATGTCGTCACAAAAGAATAAACGATTTTTTACGCAAGTGACATGGGTATAACCCGAAGATAAAAAGGGAGGTAGGCCCCTTGCTGGATGTGAACAATTTTGAGTATATGAACATCGGTCTCGCTTCACCTGATAAAATCCGTTCATGGTCTTACGGAGAAGTGAAAAAGCCTGAAACAATCAACTATCGTACTTTGAAACCTGAAAAAGATGGTCTGTTCTGCGAGCGCATTTTCGGTCCTCAAAAGGACTGGGAATGCCATTGCGGAAAGTACAAGCGAGTTCGTTATAAAGGCGTAGTTTGCGACCGTTGTGGAGTTGAAGTAACCCGGGCTAAAGTCCGTCGTGAGAGAATGGGGCATATCGAACTGGCAGCCCCGGTTTCTCACATCTGGTATTTTAAAGGAATTCCAAGCCGTATGGGTCTTGTGCTGGATATGTCTCCGCGTGCATTGGAAGAAGTCATCTACTTTGCTTCTTATGTCGTAACAGATCCGGCAAACACGCCGCTTGAGAAAAAGCAGCTTCTTTCTGAAAAAGAATACCGTGCGTACCTTGATAAATACGGCAATAAATTTCAAGCTTCCATGGGGGCTGAAGCGATTCATAAGCTCCTTCAGGATATCGATCTTGATAAAGAAGTCGATATGCTCAAGGAAGAGCTGAAAACGTCACAGGGGCAGCGTCGTACACGTGCGATCAAGCGTCTTGAAGTGTTGGAAGCATTCCGTAATTCCGGAAATAAACCGTCTTGGATGATCCTTGATGTTCTTCCGGTTATTCCTCCTGAGCTGAGACCAATGGTACAGCTTGATGGCGGACGTTTTGCGACTTCCGACCTTAACGATTTGTACCGCCGCGTGATCAACCGTAACAATCGCTTGAAACGCCTGCTCGATCTTGGAGCCCCAAGCATCATCGTTCAAAACGAAAAGCGGATGCTTCAAGAAGCCGTTGACGCATTAATCGATAACGGACGCAGAGGCCGTCCGGTTACGGGTCCTGGAAACAGGCCGCTAAAATCCCTTTCCCACATGCTGAAAGGTAAACAAGGCCGTTTCCGTCAAAACCTTCTCGGTAAGCGTGTTGACTATTCAGGACGTTCGGTTATCGTCGTTGGTCCGAACCTGAAAATGTACCAATGCGGCCTTCCGAAAGAAATGGCTTTGGAACTGTTCAAGCCTTTCGTCATGAAAGAGCTTGTTGAAAAAGGTCTTGCTCATAACATTAAGAGTGCGAAGCGTAAAATTGAACGCGTTCAGCCTGAAGTTTGGGATGTTCTTGAGTCAGTTATCAAGGAGCACCCGGTTCTTCTCAACCGTGCACCTACGCTTCACAGACTCGGAATCCAGGCATTTGAGCCTACGCTTGTTGAAGGCCGTGCCATCCGTCTTCACCCGCTCGTATGTACGGCATACAACGCCGACTTTGACGGTGACCAAATGGCGGTTCACGTTCCTTTATCAGCAGAGGCGCAAGCTGAAGCGCGCATTCTCATGCTTGCTGCGCAAAACATCTTAAACCCTAAAGACGGAAAACCGGTTGTTACGCCGTCTCAGGACATGGTTCTTGGAAACTACTACCTCACGCTTGAACGGCCAGGCGCTGTCGGCGAAGGTATGATTTTCAAAGATACGGATGAAGCGCTGCTTGCATATCAAAACGGATATGTTCATCTGCATACAAGAGTGGCCGTTGCGGTCAACTCCTTGAAAAATGAAACATTCACGGAAGAACAGCGTTCCAAACTGCTGATCACAACAGTCGGTAAGCTGATCTTCAACGAAATTCTTCCGCCATCGTTCCCGTACATGAACGAACCGACGAAGAGCAACATCGAAGAAAAAACGCCTGACCGTTTCTTCGTGGATTACGGCGTCGATGTAAAAGAGGCAATCCGAAACCAAGAAATCAATGCGCCGTTCAAAAAAGGCATTTTGGGTAAAATCATTGCGGAGATCTTCAAAAGATTCCACATTACCGAAACGTCCAAAATGCTTGACCGCATGAAAAACCTCGGCTTTAAATATTCAACAAAAGCCGGAATTACGGTCGGTGTTTCTGATATCGTCGTTTTGGATGATAAGCAGGAAATTCTTGAAGAAGCACAAGGAAAAGTCGATAATGTCATGAAACAGTTCAGACGCGGTCTGATTACTGAAGAAGAGCGTTATGAACGCGTCATTTCCATCTGGAGCGCCGCTAAAGATACCATTCAAGGCAAGCTGATGAAATCCTTGGATGAAATCAACCCGATCTACATGATGAGTGACTCTGGAGCCCGGGGTAACGCGTCAAACTTTACACAGCTTGCAGGAATGCGCGGTCTGATGGCCAACCCGGCCGGACGGATTATCGAGCTTCCGATCAAATCAAGCTTCCGCGAAGGTTTAACAGTGTTGGAGTACTTTATCTCCACCCACGGTGCGCGTAAAGGTCTTGCCGACACAGCCCTGAAAACGGCTGACTCAGGTTACTTGACACGCCGTCTCGTAGACGTGGCTCAGGATGTCATCATTCGTGAGACAGATTGCGGTACTGACCGCGGTATTCTGGCGAAAGCCATCACTGAAGGCACTGAAGTGATCGAGCGTCTTGAAGAACGTCTCGTCGGCCGCTTTGCAAGAAAACCTGTGAAACATCCTGAAACGGGAGAAATCCTTGTTAAAGAAAATGAACTGATCGACGAAGACAAAGCGATCGAAATTGTCGAAGCAGGCATTGAAGAAGTGTGGATCCGCTCCGCATTTACATGTAATACGTCGCACGGAGTATGCAAACGATGCTACGGCCGCAACCTGGCGACTGGAACCGATGTTGAAGTCGGGGAAGCAGTCGGAATCATCGCCGCCCAGTCTATCGGTGAGCCGGGTACTCAGTTAACAATGCGTACCTTCCACACAGGCGGGGTTGCCGGAGACGATATTACACAAGGTTTGCCGCGTATTCAGGAATTGTTCGAAGCGCGTAATCCTAAAGGCCAGGCGACGATCTCCGAAATTGACGGTGTCGTAGCCGAAATCAATGAAGTGCGCGATAAGCAGCAGGAAATCGTCGTTCAGGGTGAAGTTGAAACCCGCTCCTACACGGCGCCTTACAACGCCCGCCTGAAAGTGGCAGAAGGCGATAAGATTTCCCGCGGTCAAGTCCTGACAGAAGGTTCGGTTGATCCGAAAGAGCTTCTGAAAGTAACGGACATCACAACCGTTCAGGAATATCTTCTGCATGAGGTGCAGAAGGTTTACCGCATGCAGGGTGTTGAAATCGGGGATAAACACGTCGAGGTTATGGTTCGCCAGATGCTTCGCAAAGTTCGTGTCATCGATGCCGGCGACACAGACGTGCTGCCTGGCACATTGCTCGACATTCACCAGTTTACTCAAGCAAACAAAAAAGTGCTGCTTGAAGGAAAACGACCTGCGACAGGCCGTCCGGTGCTTCTCGGTATCACAAAAGCATCACTTGAAACAGATTCCTTCCTGTCTGCCGCATCATTCCAGGAGACAACACGTGTCCTGACAGATGCAGCGATCAAAGGAAAACGAGATGAGCTTCTCGGTCTGAAAGAGAATGTCATTATCGGTAAGCTTGTTCCGGCTGGAACAGGTATGCTGAACTACCGTAAAGTGAAGCCGGTGCTGCAAGTCAAATCTTCCGAAGAAATGGTTCCGGCAGAATAGAGATAAAGAATCCTAAAGAAGGATGTCACTAAAAATTGTCATACTGTGTTGACATCCTTCTTTCAGGATGATAATATAACCAAGGTGCTCAATTTAAACCTGTTACTTTGGAGGATGTATAATGTCTTATGATAAAGTATCACAGGCTCAATCTATTATTATCGGTACGAAGCAAACAGTCAAAGCGCTCAAACGCAATTCTGTAAAGGAAGTTGTCGTCGCAAAAGACGCAGATCCTTGTCTGACGGCAGGTGTTATCAATCTGGCAAATAAACAAGGCATTCCCGTCTCAATGGCGGAGTCCATGAAAAAGCTCGGCAAAGCCTGCGGAATTGAAGTCGGTGCGGCAACTGTTGCCATTATTCAATAACGTACTCGCTGTTTTTGCTAATCTTGCAAAGACATTGTTTTTTGGTTTTAAATGAACCACCTGGGTATGTGGGTTATAAAACATGATGAAGGGAGGAAATACAACATGCCTACAATTAATCAATTAGTACGCAAGGGACGCGTGAACAAAGTAGAAACTTCTAAGTCTCCTGCACTTAACAAAGGATACAACAGCTTTAAGAAAGAGCACACTAACGTATCTTCACCACAAAAACGCGGGGTTTGTACTCGTGTTGGTACAATGACACCGAAGAAGCCGAACTCAGCGCTTCGTAAATATGCCCGTGTTCGCTTGACAAACGGAATCGAGGTTACTGCCTACATTCCTGGTATCGGGCACAACCTGCAAGAGCACAGTGTCGTATTGATCCGCGGCGGACGTGTTAAAGACTTACCGGGGGTACGCTACCACATCGTGCGTGGCGCACTTGATACTGCCGGAGTTGAAAACCGTGCACAAGGCCGTTCTAAATACGGTACAAAACGTCCTAAGAAAAAATAATTCAGTTTCATATAAATAAAAGGGTTTTTAAAAGCGGGGAATTCTGGCAAAGCTGTTAGGGTATCGGACTTCCGCGGGAAGCGGATGCTTCCGTGCTGTATCAGAAGCCGGAACAAATCCCTTTGCTTGCTTTAAGCCCGCAACAAGAGAAGGGAGGATAATCAGATGCCACGTAAAGGTCCTGTAGCAAAAAGAGACGTTTTACCTGATCCAATTTACAACTCTAAGCTGGTTACTCGTTTGATCAACAAAATGATGATCGACGGTAAAAAAGGTAAAGCTCAAACAATCCTATACAAGTCATTCGATATCATTAAAGAACGTACCGGCAACGATGCAATGGAGGTTTTCGAACAAGCCTTGAAAAACATCATGCCTGTACTTGAAGTTAAAGCACGCCGTGTAGGTGGTGCGAACTACCAAGTGCCTGTAGAGGTTCGTCCTGAACGTCGTACGACTCTTGGACTTCGCTGGTTAGTAAACTACGCTCGTCTTCGCGGTGAAAAAACGATGGAAGAGCGTCTAGCTAACGAAATTTTAGATGCGGCCAACAACACTGGTGCTGCTGTTAAGAAACGTGAAGATACTCATAAGATGGCTGAAGCGAACAAAGCGTTTGCTCACTATCGCTGGTAATCTTACGCGATAAAATATTATTTCCTAAGAAGGAAGGAGAAAGACCCAATGGCAAGAGAGTTCTCCTTAGAAAAAACTCGTAATATCGGGATCATGGCTCACATTGATGCCGGTAAAACGACTACAACTGAACGTATCTTGTTCTACACAGGCCGTATCCATAAAATTGGTGAAACTCATGAAGGGGCTTCCCAAATGGACTGGATGGAGCAGGAACAAGAACGCGGTATCACGATTACATCTGCTGCGACTACTGCACAATGGAAAGGACACCGCGTCAACATCATCGATACACCAGGACACGTAGACTTCACAGTTGAAGTTGAACGTTCCCTGCGCGTGCTTGATGGTGCCGTTGCTGTTCTTGACGCACAATCCGGCGTTGAGCCGCAAACTGAAACAGTTTGGCGTCAGGCAACTACTTACGGAGTACCCCGTATCGTATTCGTCAACAAAATGGACAAAACGGGTGCGGATTTCCTTTACTCTGTAGGTACTCTGAGAGACCGTCTTGAGGCAAACGCTCATGCGATCCAATTACCGATTGGAGCCGAAGACAACTTCGAAGGGATCATCGATCTTGTAGAAAACGTAGCATACTACTACGAAGATGATCTTGGAACACGCTCTGATGCGCGTGAAATCCCTGCCGAGTACAAAGACAAAGCTGAAGAGCTTCGCGCCAGCTTAATCGAAGCTGTTGCAGAGCTTGATGAAGAGCTTATGATGAAGTACTTGGAAGGAGAAGAAATCACAGTTGACGAGCTGAAAGCAGCGATCCGTAAAGGAACTTGTAACGTTGAATTCTATCCGGTTCTTTGTGGTTCAGCTTTCAAAAACAAAGGTGTTCAATTAGTGCTTGACGCAGTTCTTGACTACCTTCCAGCTCCAACTGACGTACCAGCAATCAAAGGTATTCTGCCTGATTCTGACGAAGAGGTTACGCGTGAGTCTTCTGACGACGCACCTTTCTCAGCATTGGCGTTTAAAGTTATGACTGACCCTTACGTTGGTAAACTGACGTTCTTCCGTGTGTACTCAGGAACGCTTGATTCAGGTTCATACGTAAGAAACTCAACAAAAGGCAAACGTGAGCGTGTCGGCCGTATTCTGCAAATGCACGCCAACAGCCGTGAAGAAATCTCTACTGTTTACGCAGGGGATATCGCAGCAGCTGTAGGTCTGAAGGATACAACAACAGGTGACACTCTATGTGACGAGAAAAACCTTGTTATCCTTGAATCAATGGAATTCCCTGAGCCTGTTATCCACGTTGCGATCGAGCCTAAATCTAAGGCTGACCAAGACAAAATGTCTACCGCACTGGCTAAACTGGCTGAAGAAGATCCAACATTCCGTGCGCATACAGACGCTGAAACAGGCCAAACGATCATCGGCGGTATGGGTGAGCTTCACCTTGATATCATCGTTGACCGTATGAAACGCGAATTTAAAGTAGAAGCCAACGTCGGTGCTCCTCAAGTTGCGTATCGTGAAACATTCCGTGCGAGCGCGCAAGTTGAAGGTAAATTCGTACGTCAGTCCGGTGGACGCGGACAATTCGGACACGTTTGGATCGAATTCTCTCCAAACGAAGAAGGAAAAGGCTTTGAATTCGAAAATGCAATCGTCGGCGGTGTCGTTCCACGTGAATACATCCCGGCTGTTCAGGCGGGGCTTGAAGATGCACTGCAAAACGGTGTTATCGCAGGCTACCCTGTCATCGACATCAAAGCAAAACTGTTTGATGGTTCTTACCACGATGTCGACTCTAACGAAATGGCGTTTAAAATCGCCGCTTCCATGGCGCTTAAAAACGCGGCAAGCAAGTGTAACCCGGTTATTCTTGAGCCGATCTCCAAAGTTGAAGTCGTTATCCCAGAAGAATACATGGGAGACATCATGGGAGACATTACATCACGCCGCGGTCGCGTAGAAGGTATGGAAGGACGCGGAAACGCTCAGGTCGTTCGCGCGATGGTTCCGCTTTCTGAAATGTTCGGTTACGCTACGGCGCTCCGTTCAAACACACAAGGACGCGGTACGTTCACAATGGTCTTTGACCACTACGAAGAAGTGCCTAAGAGCATCGCTGATGAGATCATCAAAAAAAATAAAGGCGAATAATTGATTTTGCCACTTCATTAAAGTATAACTACTATTGTAAGATGAGAAAGTGAAACTAAGCTTTCACTTTCTATCACTCTATATATTAAAAATAAACCCTTTTAAGGAGGATTTTCAGAATGGCTAAAGAAAAATTCGACCGTTCCAAATCACATGCCAACATCGGTACAATTGGACACGTTGACCATGGTAAAACTACATTAACTGCAGCTATCACAACTGTTCTATCTAAAACAGGTAAAGCGGAAGCACGTGCATACGATCAAATCGACGGTGCGCCGGAAGAGCGTGAGCGTGGAATCACAATCTCTACTGCACACGTTGAGTACGAAACTGACACTCGTCACTATGCACACGTTGACTGCCCAGGACACGCTGACTATGTTAAAAACATGATCACTGGTGCTGCGCAAATGGACGGAGCGATCCTGGTTGTTTCTGCAGCTGACGGTCCAATGCCGCAAACTCGTGAGCACATCCTTCTTTCTCGTAACGTAGGCGTGCCTTACATCGTTGTATTCCTTAACAAATGCGACATGGTAGACGACGAAGAGCTTCTTGAGCTAGTTGAAATGGAAGTTCGCGATCTTCTTTCTGAGTACGAATTCCCTGGTGACGATGTACCAGTTATCAAAGGTTCTGCTCTTAAAGCTCTTGAAGGAGACGCTCAATACGAAGAAAAAATTCTTGAACTGATGGCTGCTGTTGACGAGTACATCCCAACTCCAGAACGTGAAACTGACAAGCCGTTCATGATGCCGGTTGAGGACGTATTCTCAATCACTGGTCGTGGTACTGTTGCTACTGGTCGTGTAGAACGCGGTCAAGTTAAAGTCGGTGACGAAGTTGAAATCATCGGTCTTCAAGAAGAAAACAAGAAAACAACTGTTACAGGTGTTGAAATGTTCCGTAAGCTTCTTGACTATGCTGAAGCTGGAGACAACATCGGTGCACTTCTTCGCGGTGTATCCCGTGAAGAAATTCAACGCGGTCAAGTACTTGCTCAACCAGGTACAATCACTCCGCACAAAAAATTCAAAGCTGAAGTTTACGTTCTTTCTAAAGAAGAAGGTGGACGTCACACTCCATTCTTCTCTAACTACCGTCCGCAGTTCTACTTCCGTACAACTGACGTAACTGGTATCATTCAGCTTCCAGAAGGCGTAGAAATGGTTATGCCTGGAGACAACATCGAAATGAACGTTGAACTGATCTCAACGATCGCGATCGAAGACGGTACTCGCTTCTCTATCCGTGAAGGCGGACGTACTGTTGGATCAGGCGTTGTAACTTCTATCGTTGAATAATACTTATTTCAATAAAAAAACGGGATCCGCTTGGATCTCGTTTTTTTCTTATTCAGTCAGCGATTTTTCAAGATCAATATGCTTTCATGATGGGAGATATTTTCCGCTGATAAGTTCTTGATTACCGGAGGCTCAATCTGTATAATTAAAAAAGTGTGCAAATGCCGGTAATATTCAATATTACCTTGCAACATGCCTATAAATTTTGTATAATAGTGCATGTTGGTCTTTGACTGCGATGAAGTGAGAGGTTGCTGACACACCCGGCCGCTTTGCCATGGCAAGGTGATTCAGGTTTTTCTCACGGAGAATTGTCTAATGTAAGTAGGCGAAAAGGAGGGAAAATAATGGCAAAACAAAAAATTCGTATTCGTTTAAAAGCGTATGATCATAGAATCCTTGATCAATCCGCTGAGAAGATTGTTGAAACGGCAAAACGCTCCGGTGCCAGCGTATCTGGTCCGATTCCGTTGCCAACTGAAAAATCAGTTTACACAATCCTTCGTGCGGTGCACAAATACAAAGATTCTCGTGAGCAATTTGAAATGCGTACACATAAACGTTTAATCGACATTGTGAACCCAACCCCACAAACTGTCGATGCATTAATGCGATTAGATTTACCATCTGGTGTCGATATCGAAATTAAACTTTAATCTAAATATAGAATGATCTTAACAGGAGGTGTGACGAATGACCAAAGGAATCTTAGGAAGAAAAATTGGTATGACGCAAGTTTTCGCAGAAAACGGTGATCTTATTCCGGTAACTGTTGTTGAAGCTGCAGCTAACGTTGTACTTCAAAAGAAAACTGTTGAAAACGACGGCTATGAAGCGATTCAGATCGGTTTTGACGACAAGCGTGAAAAGCTTGCCAACAAGCCGGAAAAAGGCCACGTCGCAAAAGCGGAAACTGCACCTAAGCGCTTCGTTAAAGAATTACGCGGAGTGGATATGGATGCGTATGAAGTTGGTCAGGAAGTCAAAGTTGATATTTTCTCTAACGGAGAAATCGTAGATGTAACAGGAACATCAAAAGGTAAAGGTTTCCAAGGTGCGATCAAACGCCACGGACAATCTCGCGGACCTATGTCTCACGGTTCACGCTACCATCGTCGTCCTGGTTCAATGGGACCGGTAGACCCTAACCGTGTATTCAAAGGAAAGCTGTTGCCTGGACGTATGGGCGGAGAGCAAATCACTGTTCAAAACCTTGAAATCGTAAAAGTTGATGCTGAGCGCAATCTTCTTTTAATCAAAGGAAACGTTCCTGGTGCCAAAAAATCACTAGTCACTATTAAAAGTGCTGTTAAATCTAAATAATTCTCTTAGGAAAGGAGGAAATTGATCATGCCAAAAGTAGCATTATATAACCAAAACGGTTCTACTGCTGGTGAAATCGAATTGAACGACTCTGTATTTGGAATCGAGCCAAATGAGAGCGTGGTATTCGACGCTATTCTTATGCAAAGAGCTTCCTTGCGACAAGGAACTCACAAAGTCAAAAATCGTTCTGAAGTTAGTGGCGGAGGTCGCAAACCTTGGCGTCAAAAAGGCACTGGCCGTGCCCGTCAGGGATCTATCCGTTCACCACAATGGCGCGGAGGTGGTATCGTATTCGGTCCGACACCACGCAGCTATGCTTATAAATTACCGAAAAAAGTTCGCCGCTTGGCAATCAAATCAGCATTGTCTTCTAAAGTGAACGACAACAACCTGATCGTACTTGAAGATCTTACTCTTGATGCGGTTAAAACAAAAGAAATGGCAGCTGTCCTTAAAGGCCTGTCTATCGAAAAGAAAGCTTTAATCGTTACTGCAGACTCTAACGAAACAGTTGCACTATCTGCTCGCAACCTTCCTGGAGTTACTGTTGTTGAAGCTAACGGAATCAACGTACTTGATGTTGTCGGTCACGAGAAGCTTGTGATGACAAAAGCAGCGGTTGAAAAAGTAGAGGAGGTGCTTGCATAATGAAAGATCCTCGTGATGTTCTTAAGCGCCCCGTCATTACTGAACGTTCTGCTGATTTAATGGCTGAAAAGAAATATACGTTTGAAGTAGACGTTAAAGCTAATAAAACAGAAGTGAAAGACGCAGTTGAAGAAATCTTTGGAGTGAAGGTTGAAAAAGTCAACATTATGAACTACAAAGGGAAATTCAAACGTGTCGGCCGCTACTCTGGTATGACAAACCGTCGCAGAAAAGCAATTGTAAAACTTACTGCAGACAGCAAAGAAATCGAAATTTTTGAAGCTTAATCACTTGTAAAAAGAAGGAGGGAAATTCAAAATGGCGATTAAAAAGTACAAACCGACCTCTAACGGACGTCGCGGCATGACATCTTCAGATTTCGCAGAAATCACGACAGATCAGCCGGAAAAATCCTTGCTTGCCCCGCTTCACAAAAAAGGCGGACGCAACAACCAAGGTAAATTAACTGTACGTCATCAAGGCGGCGGACATAAACGCCAATACCGTATTATCGACTTCAAACGCGATAAAGATGGTATACCTGGACGCGTTGCTACAGTTGAGTACGATCCAAACCGTTCAGCGAACATTGCTCTAATTAACTATGTAGACGGAGAAAAACGCTACATTCTGGCTCCTAAAGGCCTTCAAGTAGGAACTGAAATTATGTCAGGTGCAGAAGCTGACATCAAAGTAGGTAATGCACTTCCACTTATCAACATCCCAGTTGGTACAGTTGTGCACAACATTGAATTGAAACCTGGAAAAGGCGGACAGCTGGTACGTTCAGCTGGTACATCTGCCCAAGTTCTTGGTAAAGAAGGTAAATACGTTCTTGTACGTCTTAACTCCGGTGAAGTTCGCATGATTCTTTCTGCTTGCCGCGCCACAATCGGCCAAGTGGGTAACGAACAGCACGAACTGATCAACATCGGTAAAGCCGGACGTTCTCGCTGGAAAGGCGTTCGCCCTACAGTTCGCGGTTCTGTTATGAACCCTAACGATCACCCGCACGGTGGTGGTGAAGGACGCGCTCCAATCGGACGTAAATCACCTATGTCTCCATGGGGTAAACCAACTCTCGGATTCAAAACGCGTAAGAAGAAGAACAAATCAGATAAATTCATCGTACGTCGTCGTAAAAATAAATAACGGGGTTGTCTACGGTTCTTATCGGACCGTAGTGCAATCACGAAGGGAGGTTCCAAAATGGCTCGCAGCTTAAAAAAAGGACCATTTGTCGATGATCATCTAATGACAAAAATCGAGAAATTAAATGAAACGGATAAGAAGCAAGTTGTGAAAACTTGGTCACGCCGTTCTACTATTTTCCCGCAATTTATCGGTCACACAATCGCAGTCTATGACGGACGCAAACATGTGCCTGTTTACATCTCTGAAGATATGGTAGGTCACAAGTTGGGTGAATTCGCACCAACTCGCACTTACAAAGGTCATGCTAGTGATGACAAAAAAACAAGACGCTAATGAGAGGAGGCTTTTAAATGCAACAAGCTAAAGCTGTCGCAAGAACAGTCCGTATTGCTCCTCGTAAGGCACGTCTAGTAATGGACCTGATTCGAGGCAAGCAAGTAGGTGAAGCAGTATCGATTTTAAATCACACGCCAAAAGCTGCTTCTCCGATTATTGAAAAAGTTTTAAAATCTGCTGTCGCTAACGCTGAGCACAACTATGAAATGGACGCAAACAACCTGGTTGTTACTCAAGCTTACGTGAACGAAGGCCCTACGTTAAAAAGATTCCGTCCACGTGCTATGGGACGTGCAAGCCAAATCAACAAACGTACGAGCCACATTACTATCGTTGTATCAGAAAAGAAGGAGGGATAACTCGTGGGTCAAAAGGTAAATCCAGTCGGTCTTCGTATTGGGGTTATACGTGATTGGGAATCTAAGTGGTACGCTGGCAAAGATTACGCTGACTTCCTTCACGAAGATCTAAAAATCCGTGAATTTATTAACCAACGCTTGTCTGACGCTTCTGTTTCCAAAGTGGAAATCGAACGTGCGGCAAACCGTGTAAACATTACGATCCACACAGCTAAGCCTGGTATGGTTATCGGTAAAGGCGGTTCTGAAGTCGAAGCGCTTCGCAAAGCCCTTAACAACCTTACTGGCAAGCGTGTTCACATTAACATTCTTGAAATCAAAAAAGCTGATCTTGATGCTCAGCTGGTTGCAGATAATATCGCTCGTCAATTGGAAAACCGTATTTCATTCCGTCGTGCGCAAAAGCAACAAATCCAACGCACAATGCGCGCTGGTGCACAAGGTGTGAAAACAATGGTATCCGGTCGTCTTGGCGGCGCAGATATCGCTCGCTCTGAATACTACAGTGAAGGAACTGTTCCATTGCACACATTGCGTGCAGACATTGACTATGCTACATCAGAAGCTGATACGACTTACGGTAAGCTTGGTGTAAAAGTCTGGATCTATCGTGGAGAGGTTCTTCCTACTAAGAAGAAAACTGAGGAAGGAGGAAAATAATATGTTAATGCCAAAACGCGTTAAATATCGCAGAGAGCATCGCGGAAAAATGCGCGGCCGTGCCAAAGGCGGCACTGAAGTGCATTTCGGTGAATACGGTATCCAGGCTCAAGAAGCTTCTTGGATTACAAACCGCCAAATCGAAGCTGCCCGTATTGCGATGACTCGTTACATGAAACGTGGCGGTAAAGTTTGGATCAAAATTTTCCCTTCTAAACCATACACAGCTAAGCCTCTAGAGGTTCGGATGGGTTCCGGTAAAGGTGCTCCAGAAGGATGGGTAGCTGTTGTAAAACCGGGCAAAGTTTTATTTGAAATTTCTGGTGTGTCTGAGGAAGTCGCTCGTGAAGCTCTTCGTCTTGCATCTCACAAATTGCCAATTAAAACGAAGTTCGTAAAACGTGAAGAAATTGGTGGTGAATCAAATGAAAGCTAATGAAATTCGTGACCTTACCACTGCTGAAATTGAACAAAAAGTAAAGTCTCTTAAAGAAGAACTTTTCAATCTTCGCTTTCAATTAGCGACAGGACAACTTGAAAACACTGCTCGCATCCGTGAAGTGCGCAAGTCAATCGCGCGCATGAAAACTGTGATTCGGGAAAGAGAAATTGCTGCCAACAAATAATACCGGAGGGAGGTTCTCTAAAACATGAGCGAACGCAATCAGCGCAAAGTTTACCAAGGACGTGTCGTTTCTGACAAAATGGATAAAACCATTACTGTTGTTGTTGAAACATACAAAAAACACCCGCTTTACGGTAAACGCGTAAAGTACTCTAAAAAATTCAAAGCACATGATGAAAATAATCAAGCTAAAATCGGAGACATCGTAAAGATCATGGAAACTCGTCCATTATCTGCGACTAAACGTTTTCGTCTAGTTGAGGTTGTCGAAGAAGCTGTTATTATCTAATAAAGTTCGGAAACCTTTTTCCGAAGGGAGGTAACAAATAATGATTCAACAAGAGACTCGTTTAAAAGTAGCTGACAACTCTGGTGCTCGTGAAGTATTAACGATCAAAGTTCTTGGCGGTTCCGGACGCAAGACAGCTAACATTGGTGATGTCATTGTTTGCACGGTTAAACAAGCAACACCAGGAGGCGTTGTCAAAAAAGGTGATGTCGTAAAAGCTGTTGTCGTTCGTTCAAAAAGCGGAGCACGCAGAAACGACGGATCTTACATCAAATTCGATGAGAATGCATGTGTTATCATCCGTGATGACAAAAGCCCGCGCGGAACTCGTATCTTCGGACCTGTAGCACGTGAACTTCGTGACAACAACTTTATGAAAATTGTTTCTCTAGCTCCAGAAGTACTTTAATGATATCAATGCCGGACTTTAAGGAGGTGCGATCAGGATGCATGTTAAAAAAGGCGATAAAGTAATGGTTATCTCTGGTAAAGATAAAGGGAAACAAGGAGTGATCCTTGCTGCATTCCCTAAGAAAGACCGTGTAATTGTCGAGGGTGTCAACATTGTTAAGAAACACTCAAAGCCTACTCAGGCAAACCCTCAAGGCGGAATCTTGAACCAAGAGGCGCCAATTCATGTGTCAAACGTAATGCCGCTCGATCCTAAAACAGGTGAAGTGACTCGCGTAGGATACAAAGTAGAAAATGGCAAAAAAGTTCGTATTGCAAAAAAATCTGGGCAAGTTCTAGATAACTAGTAATAAAGGAAGGGAGGTCTATCTCATGAACCGCCTTAAAGAAAAGTACAATAAAGAAATTTCACCTGCATTAATGAAAAAGTTTAACTACAAATCTGTGATGCAAGTGCCTAAAATCGAAAAAATCGTAATCAACATGGGTGTTGGTGACGCTGTTCAAAACGCTAAAGCAATCGATAGCGCTGTTGAAGAACTAACGTTTATCGCAGGTCAGAAACCTGTCGTTACTCGTGCGAAGAAATCTATTGCTGGATTCCGTCTTCGTGAAGGAATGCCGATCGGTGCGAAAGTAACTCTTCGCGGAGAGCGCATGTATGATTTCCTTGATAAACTGATTTCTGTTTCTTTACCGCGTGTACGTGACTTCCGCGGAATCTCCAAAAAATCTTTTGACGGACGCGGAAACTACACATTAGGAATTAAAGAACAGCTGATCTTCCCTGAAATTGACTATGATAAGGTAACTAAAGTTCGCGGTATGGACATCGTTATTGTAACGACTGCCAATACAGATGAAGAAGCACGTGAACTATTAACTCAATTAGGTATGCCATTCCAGAAATAATCAATGAAAGGGAGGCGAAATCGTGGCTAAAAAGTCAATGATTGCGAAGCAAAAACGTACACCGAAGTTTAAAGTACAAGAGTACACTCGCTGCGAACGCTGCGGACGTCCACACTCTGTTATTCGTAAATTTAAGCTTTGCCGTATTTGTTTCCGTGAACTTGCATATAAAGGACAAATTCCTGGCGTTAAAAAAGCCAGCTGGTAATCCCCGTTTATGGGAAGGAGGTTATTAAATAATGGTTATGACAGATCCGATTGCAGATATGCTGACTCGTATTCGTAATGCAAACATGGTACGTCATGAGAAGCTTGAAATTCCTGCTTCTAAATTGAAAAGAGAAATCGCTGAAATCTTGAAAAGAGAAGGTTTCATCCGTGACGTAGAATACATTGAAGACAACAAACAAGGCATCATCCGTGTTTTCTTGAAATACGGACAAAACAACGAACGTGTCATCACTGGTCTTAAAAGAATCAGCAAACCTGGTCTGCGCGTTTACGCTAAGTCAAACGAAGTGCCTCGCGTACTTAACGGACTCGGAATCGCAATTCTTTCTACATCACATGGAGTGTTGACAGATAAAGAAGCCCGCGCTAAACAAGCTGGCGGAGAAGTATTAGCATACGTTTGGTAAGAAAGTTTAACATGAATGGAGGTGCTTGGTATGTCTCGTGTAGGTAAGAAGCTACTTGAGATTCCTTCAGGCGTTACAGTTGCGTTGAACGACAACACTGTAACCGTGAAAGGACCAAAAGGAGAATTAACTCGTACGTTTCATCCTGATATGAACATCAAAATTGAGGACAATGTACTGACTGTAGAACGTCCTTCTGATAATAAAGAACATCGCGCGCTGCATGGTACGACCCGCAGCATCATCGGAAACATGGTTGAAGGTGTATCCAAAGGCTTTGAAAGAGGTTTGGAATTAGTCGGTGTCGGTTACCGTGCTTCTAAATCCGGAAACAAACTTGTTTTAAACGTTGGATACTCACATCCTGTAGAAATCGTTCCTGAAAACGGAATTGAAATCGAAGTTCCATCTCAAACAAAAATAGTCGTAAAAGGTACAGATAAAGAGCGCGTTGGAGCTACTGCTGCCAACATCCGTGCTGTACGTTCTCCAGAGCCTTACAAAGGTAAAGGGATCCGCTATGAAGGAGAAATGGTTCGTCGTAAAGAAGGTAAATCTGCTAAGTAAAACCGCTTAAAGTGAGAAAGGAGTGACCCAGATGATTACGAAAACAAGCAAGAATGCTGCACGTCTTAAAAGACACGCTCGTGTTCGTGCGAAGCTTTCAGGAACGCCTGAGAGACCTCGTCTAAATGTTTTCCGTTCAAACAAACATATTTACGCGCAAGTGATCGATGACGTGAACGGTGTTACACTTGTGAGTGCATCTACTCTTGATAAAGACTTTAACGCCGAGAACAGCGGCGATACGTCTGCGGCTGCAAAAGTTGGAGAGCTTGTTGCAAAACGCGCTTCTGAGAAAGGTATTACCAATGTCGTATTTGACCGCGGCGGATACCTTTACCATGGACGTGTAAAAGCTTTGGCTGACGCTGCACGCGAAGCTGGATTGGAATTTTAATAAAAGAAGGAGGGACATATGAATATGCGTCGTATTGACCCAAGCAAATTAGAGTTAGAAGAACGCTTAGTTACCGTTAACCGCGTAGCGAAAGTTGTTAAAGGTGGTCGTCGTTTCCGTTTCGCAGCTCTAGTCGTTGTCGGTGACAAAAACGGTCACGTCGGATTCGGAACTGGTAAAGCACAAGAAGTGCCGGAAGCGATCCGCAAAGCTGTTGAAGATGCGAAAAAGAATTTGATCGAAGTACCAATGGTTGGAACTACAATTCCACACGAAATCATCGGACGTTTCGGTGCAGGAAACATCTTGTTAAAACCTGCTGCTGAAGGTACGGGAGTTATCGCTGGAGGCCCAGTACGTGCGGTGCTTGAGCTTGCCGGTGTATCTGATATCCTTTCTAAATCTTTAGGTTCTAACACACCGATCAACATGATCCGTGCAACAATTCAAGGATTAAGCGAACTGAAACGCGCTGAAGATGTTGCGAAGCTTCGTGGAAAATCTGTAGAAGAACTGTTAGGATAAGGAGGGAACATTAATGGCTAAATTAGAAATTACCCTCAAACGCAGTGTAATCGGTCGCCCGGAAGATCAGCGCATCACTGTGAGAACGCTTGGTTTAAAGAAAACAAACCAAACAGTCGTTCACGAAGATAACGCTGCTATCCGCGGCATGATTAACAAAGTATCTCATTTAGTTTCTGTAAAAGAACAATAAAAATAAATGATAGGCTAAGGAGGTGTCCTAATGAAACTTCATGAATTAAAGCCCGCAGAAGGTTCACGCAAAACGCGCAACCGCGTAGGTCGTGGTATTGGTTCAGGTAACGGTAAAACAGCTGGTAAAGGTCATAAAGGTCAAAACGCTCGTTCTGGCGGCGGTGTACGTCCTGGATTCGAGGGTGGACAAATGCCTTTATTCCAACGTCTTCCTAAACGCGGTTTTACAAACATCAACCGCAAGGAATTCGCCGTGATCAACCTAGACAAACTCAACAGCTTTGCAGAAGGGACGGAAGTTACTCCTGAACTTCTTCTGGAAACAGGTGTAATCAGCAAGTTGAAATCTGGAGTGAAAATTCTTGGCGACGGTAAATTAGAAAAAAAATTAACTGTTAAAGCCAATAAATTCTCCGCTTCTGCTAAACAAGCAATTGAGGCTGCTGGCGGTACAGCTGAGGTGATCTAACTTGTTTAAGACAATCTCCAATTTTATGCGTGTGAAGGATATTCGGAATAAGATTATCTTCACTCTTTTAATGCTTATCGTCTTTCGTCTCGGTTCATTCATTCCTGTGCCGAATGTAAATACAGATGTCCTGAAGGCACAGGATCAAATGAGCGTATTTGGGATCCTAAACACATTTGGCGGCGGTGCATTATACAACTTCTCCATTCTTGCGATGGGGATCATGCCGTACATCACCGCTTCAATCATCATTCAGCTTCTGCAGATGGATGTTGTTCCGAAGTTTACGGAATGGTCGAAGCAAGGGGAAGTTGGTCGCCGAAAATTAGCTCAGTTCACAAGGTACTTCACAATCGTTCTTGGATTTATCCAGGCTTTAGGTATGTCTTACGGGTTTAATAACATGGCCGGCGGCGCGTTAATCAGTGACCCGGGAGTCGGCACCTATTTGACCATTGCGATTGTTCTGACTGCTGGAACTGCTTTTTTAATGTGGCTGGGTGAACAAATTACGTCCCATGGAGTAGGCAACGGAATTTCCATCATCATCTTTGCTGGGATCGTTGCCGGCATTCCGCAGACGATCAATCAGATCTACGTTCAGCAGTTTGAAGATGCTGGAGATCAGCTGTTCATGCAAATCTTAAAGGTTGTCATTATATTGCTTGCGATTTTGGCGATTGTCGTTGGCGTTATTTTTATCCAACAGGCAGTTAGAAAAATCTCAATTCAATATGCGAAAGGTTCAGGCCGTTCACCTGCTCCCGGCGGTCAGTCTACACATCTGCCGCTGAAGGTCAATCCGGCGGGTGTCATTCCAGTCATCTTTGCTGTTTCGTTTATCATTACGCCGCGGACTGTGGCATCATTCTTTGGCTCCAATGATGTAACGAACTGGATTCAAAAAACGTTTGATTACACGCATCCGGTCGGAATGGCAATCTATGCAGCATTGATTATTGCCTTTACCTATTTCTATGCATTTGTCCAGGTGAACCCTGAACAAATGGCCGATAATCTTAAAAAACAAGGTGGCTATATTCCGGGAGTTCGTCCAGGAAAAATGACTCAGGATAGAATTACGAGCATTTTGTATCGACTTACATTTGTCGGCTCCATATTTTTGGCCGTGATTGCCATTCTTCCTGTCTTGTTCGTTAATATTGCTGGGCTGCCTTCTTCTGCACAAATTGGCGGAACAAGTTTGCTGATCGTGATCGGTGTAGCACTCGAAACAATGAAGCAGCTTGAAAGCCAGCTGGTGAAACGAAACTATCGTGGATTTATGAAGCACTAGAGGAAATGGGATGGGCCCATTCCCTCTTAAAATAGAGAGGACGGGGAATCCAAAATGAACTTAGTCTTAATGGGACTGCCTGGAGCCGGTAAAGGAACACAGGCTGAACGGATTGTTGACGATTTTGGGATACCTCATATCTCAACAGGAGACATGTTCCGCGCTGCGATGAAAGAAGAAACGGATCTGGGACTTGAAGCCAAATCATACATTGATAAAGGCGAGCTTGTTCCTGATGAAGTGACGATTGGTATTGTCAGGGAGAGACTTGGCAAGAATGATTGTGACCGGGGTTTTCTTCTGGACGGATTTCCGAGAACAGTCGCACAAGCTGAAGCACTTGAGGAAATTCTTAAAGGACTAGGCAAGTCGATTGATCATGTCATCAATATTCAAGTCGATAAAGATGCATTGATGGAACGTCTTACCGGACGCAGAATCTGCAAAAATTGCGGTGCAACATATCATTTAGTCTTTAATCCGCCTGCAAAAGAAAATGTATGCGATAAGTGTGGAGGAGAACTTTATCAGCGCGCAGATGATAATGAAGCTACCGTTTCCACACGGCTTGAGGTTAACTTGAAGCAAACTCAGCCTTTACTCGATTTTTATGCGGATAAAGGATATCTCGTAAACATTGACGGGCAACAGCACATCAATGAAGTTTACGCTGATATAAGAAAGCTTCTCGGAGGCCTGGACAAATGATTATTTGTAAAACTCCCCGAGAAATCGAAATCATGCGTGAAGCGGGCCGGATTGTTGCTTTAACTCACCAGGAGCTGAAAAAGCACATTAAACCCGGCATCTCGACAAAAGAATTGGATCAAATTGCCGAACGTTTTATTACGAAGCAGGGTGCAATCCCATCTTTTAAAGGGTATAATGGTTTTCGCGGGAGCATTTGCGTTTCGGTCAACGAAGAACTGGTTCACGGTATTCCGGGCAGCCGGGTGCTTCGTGACGGAGACATCATCAGCATCGATATCGGTGCGAAGCTAAACGGTTATCATGGTGACTCTGCATGGACTTATCCAGTAGGAACGATCAGCGATGATGATCAAAAGCTGCTGGACGTGACAGAGGAATCTTTATATAGGGGCTTGCAGGAAGCAAAACCGGGTGAACGTTTGTCGAATATTTCCCACGCAATACAAACGTATGTCGAAAGCGAACATTTTTCAGTTGTTAGGGAATATGTCGGACACGGGGTCGGTCAGGATCTGCATGAGGATCCGCAAATTCCTCACTACGGTCCGCCGAACAAAGGCCCGCGGTTAAAGCCTGGCATGGTCTTGGCCATTGAACCGATGGTCAACGCAGGCAGCCGGTATGTCAAAACACTGGCTGATAACTGGACGGTTGTTACTGTGGACGGGAAAAAGTGTGCTCATTTTGAACACACGATTGCGATTACGGAGACAGGTTTTGATATACTGACAAAAGCCTAGGTGAATGAGATGAGTCGGAAAACGCCTGAAATTGGACAGTTCGTTCGTATTATACGAGGTCGCGAATTGGACCAATACGCAATTGTCATTGGAATATTCGATCATCATCATGTGCTGGTAGCAGACGGAGAAAAGCGTAAATTTCATTCTCCTAAGAAAAAGAATATCAATCATTTAACCTTTTATGATTGCGTATCTCCGGAAGTTCAGAACAGTATAAACGAAACTGGGCGTGTGACAAATGGAAAATTGAGATTTTCTCTATTGAAATTTGTCAGAGAGCAAGTTACTGATTTGAAGAAGGGAGAACACTTGAATGGCGAAAGACGATGTAATTGAAGTGGAAGGTACTGTAGTCGAAACGCTGCCAAACGCAATGTTCAAAGTTGAACTTGAAAATGGCCACACGGTTTTGGCTCATGTATCCGGTAAGATCCGCATGCACTTCATTCGCATTTTACCTGGAGACAAAGTTACGGTAGAATTATCTCCATATGACTTAACTCGTGGTAGAATTACGTACCGTTACAAATAAAGCACTCCGGAAATTGAAGGAGGTTGGAAACACATGAAAGTGAGACCATCAGTTAAACCGATCTGTGAAAAATGCAAGGTCATTCGCAGAAAAGGAAAAGTAATGGTGATCTGTGAAAATCCAAAGCATAAACAAAAACAAGGATAATTTTTAAGGAGGTGCGAGAGAGATGGCTCGTATTGCTGGTGTAGATATCCCACGTGACAAGCGTGTTGTTATTTCATTAACATACATCTTTGGAATCGGCCGTACAACGGCTCAGCAAGTGTTAAAAGAAGCTGGTGTTTCTGAAGACACTCGCGTTCGTGATTTAACTGAAGAGGAACTTGGTAAAATCCGTGACGTAATCGACAAATTGAAAGTTGAAGGTGACCTTCGCCGTGAAGTGTCTCTTAACATCAAACGTCTGATCGAAATCGGAAGCTACCGCGGAATTCGTCATCGTCGCGGATTGCCTGTTCGCGGTCAAAATACTAAAAATAACGCGCGTACTCGTAAAGGTCCGCGTCGTACTGTAGCTAACAAGAAAAAATAAGCAAGGGAGGTAATTAATCAATGGCTGCTGCTCGTAAATCAAACACGCGTAAACGTCGCGTGAAAAAGAATATTGAATCTGGAATCGCTCATATTCGTTCAACTTTCAACAACACGATTGTTACAATCACTGATGTTCATGGCAATGCTATTTCTTGGTCAAGTGCCGGAGCTCTAGGATTTAAAGGTTCTCGTAAATCCACTCCGTTCGCTGCACAAATGGCTGCTGAAACAGCTGCTAAAGGTTCTATCGAACATGGACTTAAAACTCTTGAAGTTACTGTTAAAGGACCAGGTTCTGGCCGTGAAGCTGCAATCCGTGCGCTGCAAGCTGCCGGACTTGAAGTAACAGCGATCAGAGACGTAACACCTGTTCCTCATAACGGATGCCGTCCGCCAAAACGTCGCCGCGTGTAATTTGTTTGTATAGATTTTGTGTCCCTGTCAATAATGGGTTATGATACAGTTAATTTATAAAACGAATGCACACTCGTTGCCTGAGCACATACGGGACTAAACAATGGGGAATTTCGGATAGAATCAGAGAAGTTCTTTCCGGGGTTTCGACGTTTTGAAGGAGGGTTTTATGAAATGATCGAGATTGAAAAACCAAAAATCGAAACGGTTGAAATCAGCGACGATGCCAAGTATGGTAAATTTGTCGTAGAGCCACTTGAGCGTGGATATGGTACAACTTTGGGTAACTCCTTACGTCGTATCCTTTTATCCTCACTCCCTGGTGCCGCTGTAACATCGATCCAGATAGATGGTGTACTGCATGAATTTTCGACGATCGAAGGCGTTGTTGAAGATGTTACAACGATTATCTTAAACATTAAAAAACTTGCACTGAAAATCTACTCTGAAGAAGAGAAGACGCTTGAGATTGATGTTCAGGGTGAAGGAGTTGTAACGGCTGCTGATATTACCCACGACAGTGATGTTGAGATTTTGAATCCTGATCTTCACATTGCGACTCTTGGCCAAAACGCGAGTTTCCGAGTTCGCTTAACCGCTCAAAGAGGTCGCGGGTACAACCCAGCTGACGCGAATAAAAGAGACGATCAGCCGATTGGCGTCATCCCGATTGATTCCATCTATACACCTGTTTCTCGTGTATCTTATCAAGTTGAGAATACTCGTGTGGGTCAGATTACAAACTATGACAAACTTACGCTTGACGTATGGACAGATGGAAGCACTGGACCAAAAGAAGCGATTGCGCTTGGTTCAAAGATTTTGACTGAACACCTTAATATTTTTGTCGGTTTGACCGACGAAGCCCAGCATGCTGAAATCATGGTTGAAAAAGAAGAAGATCAGAAAGAAAAAGTTCTGGAAATGACAATTGAAGAGCTTGATCTTTCCGTTCGTTCTTACAACTGTTTGAAACGTGCGGGCATTAATACGGTTCAAGAGCTTGCGAACAAGACTGAAGAAGATATGATGAAAGTCCGCAACCTGGGTCGCAAGTCACTCGAAGAAGTGAAAGCGAAACTTGAAGAGCTTGGACTTGGCCTTCGCAAAGACGATTGACTAGTTTCAATGTGAACTAGGATTTTCGTGTGTTTTTTATTTCAGATAGAGTATTTCAATAAAGGAGGGGACACTACATGTCATACAGAAAACTAGGACGCACTAGTGCACAGCGTAAAGCAATGCTGCGTGATCTTACAACAGACTTGATCATCAACGAAAGAATCGAAACAACAGAAGCTCGTGCTAAAGAACTTCGCTCTGTTGTAGAAAAAATGATTACACTTGGCAAGCGCGGAGATTTACACGCACGCCGCCAAGCAGCTGCATACATCCGCAATGAGGTAGCGGACGCAGAGAAAAACCAAGATGCACTTCAAAAGCTTTTCTCTGATGTAGCACCTCGCTATGAAGAGCGCCAAGGCGGATACACACGCATTATGAAGCTTGGTCCTCGCCGTGGTGACGGAGCACCAATGGCTATCATCGAATTGGTTTAATCACATATATTGTGTGTCTAAAGAAGGGCGGGACAGTTTTTAACTGGATCTATGCCCTTTTTTTAGATTGAACGACTAGTCAGATCAGCGGAGTTTTTAGATGAGAGGAGGCCGGACGGGCAAATGAATCAAGAGCGATTAATAGCTGTAGAGGATATCACCTTCCGTTATCAAAAAGAAGCGGAAAGACCTGCGCTTGATCATGTATCTTTTCATGTTTCAAAAGGGGAATGGCTGGCGATTGTCGGGCACAATGGTTCCGGGAAATCGACGCTTGCCCGTACTTTGAACGGCCTGATCCTGCCTGATGAAGGATCGATTGAAGTCGCCGGCATCAAGCTGACGGAAGATACGGTCTGGGATGTCAGAAAAAAAGTCGGCATGGTGTTTCAAAATCCCGATAATCAATTTGTCGGGACAACCGTTCGCGATGATGTGGCTTTTGGTTTAGAAAACAACGGAGTTCCAAGAGAAGATATGGTGGAAAGGGTGGATTGGGCTGTTAAACAGGTAAACATGCAGGACTTTCTCGATCAAGAGCCGCACCATCTCTCAGGAGGACAAAAGCAGCGTGTTGCGATTGCGGGAGTGCTTGCCGCCCGGCCTGACATCATGATTCTTGATGAAGCCACTTCAATGCTTGATCCGCTGGGGAGAGAAGAAGTGCTGGAAACGGTCAGACGGTTAAAAGACCAAGGAATGGTGACAGTCATTTCAATAACCCATGATTTAAACGAGGCGGCGAAAGCGGACCGGATCATTGTCATGAACGGCGGAAAGAAATATGCCGAGGGTTCTCCGGAGGAAGTTTTCCGCCTCAACAAAGACCTGATTGACATCGGACTGGACTTGCCTTTTTCCTATCAGCTCGGCCAGCTCTTAAAAGAAAAGGGGCTTGCTGTAAAGGGCGATCATCTGACACAAGAAGGATTGGTGAATGAGCTATGGACATTGCGATCAAAGATGTAGAACACCGATACCAGATGAAAACGCCATTTGAACGCCTGGCGATTTACGACATCAATGCCGTGATCAAGGAAGAAAGGTATGTCGCCGTTATCGGGCATACAGGGTCGGGAAAATCAACCTTGCTTCAGCATCTGAACGGGCTGCTAATGCCGACGAAAGGACAGATTCGGCTTGGCGACGACGTAATTGAAGCGGGCAAAAAGAACAAACAGCTCAAAGCCCTCAGAAAAAAAGTCGGCATCGTTTTTCAATTTCCGGAGCACCAGCTCTTTGAAGAAACGGTGTTGAAGGATATTGCCTTTGGTCCCGTTAATTTTGGCATGAGCCAGGAACAAGCGGAAAAAAAGGCGTGGGATATGCTGAATCTGGTTGGCTTGCCTGAAGAGGTGTCAGGCCGGTCACCGTTTGAGCTGAGCGGAGGACAAATGAGACGCGTGGCAATCGCGGGAGTGCTGGCGATGGAACCCGAGGTTCTCGTTCTTGATGAACCGACTGCAGGTCTTGACCCGAGAGGCCGCAAAGAGATCATGGATATGTTTTATGATCTTCATAAGCAGAAAAAGCTGACGACGATTCTTGTCACACACAGTATGGAGGATGCGGCAGCCTACGCCGATGAGCTTATCGTGATGCATAAAGGCACTGTAAAAGCCAAAGGAACCCCGCGGGAGATCTTTTCCAAAAGGGATGAAATAGCCGCTTTCGGTCTTGATCTGCCGGAAACGATTAAGTTTCAAAAACGGCTTGAAGAGACGCTTGGCATTACGTTCAAAGCGCCCATCCTGACGATTGAAGACGCAGCTTCTGAAATCAAAGCTCTCTTTCAGGAGGAAAATGCCCTATGATGGACAGTATCATTATCGGCAAGTATGTCCCGGGTTCCTCTGTCATTCACCGTCTTGATCCGCGTACGAAGCTGTTATCCATTTTTCTTTTTGTCTTTATCGTTTTTTTTGCTAACAATGCATTAACCTACGCTTTGCTTGGCGTGTTCACGGTTCTTGCGGCCGCTTTATCAGGCGTGCCGGTCCGCTTCCTTTTAAAAGGCATGAAGCCGGTTGTCTGGATCGTGCTGTTTACGTTTCTGCTCCACATCCTAATGACAAGAGAAGGGCCCGTAGTCGCCGATCTTCGCTTGTTTAAAATCTATGAGCAGGGACTTGTTCAGGGGATTTTTATTTCGCTTCGGTTTATTTATTTGATCGTCATCACGACGCTGTTAACATTGACGACGACACCGATCGAAGTAACCGATGGGCTTGAGCATCTGCTCGGTCCGTTTAAAAAGCTGAAGCTTCCCGTTCATGAACTCGCTTTAATGATGTCCATTTCGCTGAGATTTATACCGACCCTTATCGAAGAGACAGATAAGATCATGAAGGCGCAAATGGCGCGAGGCGCAGATTTCACAAGCGGCCCGCTGAAAGACCGCGTCAAGGCGATCGTGCCCCTTCTGGTGCCGCTGTTTGTCAGCGCCTTTAAAAGAGCCGAAGAACTGGCGACGGCCATGGAAGCGCGCGGCTATCGGGGAGGGGAAGGCCGCACGAAATACAGGCAGCTGACGTGGAAATGGAAGGATACTTCCGTTCTCCTCTTGTTAGCCGCTCTTGCCGTTTTATTAATCCTCTTGCGGACTTAGGTGATATGTGATGAGAATGAAGTGCACCATTTCATATGACGGGCATCTGTTTTACGGCTATCAGGTGCAGCCGGGGCAAAGAACCGTTCAGGACGAGCTGGAACGGGCGTTAAAGACCCTCCACAAGTCAAAGGAGCGCATCCCTGTCGTGGCATCCGGAAGGACAGACAGCGGTGTTCATGCGGTCGGACAGACGATTCATTTTGACACCCAGCTCTCCATCCCTGAAACAAAATGGCCGTATGCTTTAAATGCCCTTCTCCCGGATGATATAGCGGTAACCAAAGCGGAGGCCGTCGATGATCAATTTCACGCGAGATTTTCCGCCAAAAAAAAGGAATACCGGTATATGATCTACAGGGGCAGACACCTGAATGTGTTTAAACGGCATTATGCATATCATGTTCCATATGAGCTCGATTTGCAAATGGTGGAAAAAGCAGCACAACATTTAGTCGGCACCCATGATTTTACAAGCTTTTGCACGGCCAAAACCGAGGTGAAGGACAAAGTCAGGACGATATATGAGCTTGAATGGTCTGAAACCGAAGACGGTCTGCAAATGCGGATCGTCGGAAGCGGATTTTTGTACAACATGGTCAGAATTATTGCCGGAACGCTTCTTGATGTCGGTACCGGCAAATTTTTACCCGATGATATCGAAAAGATGATCGCTGCCAAAAATCGCGATGCGGCGGGGCGCACTGCACCGGCTCATGGGTTGTATTTATGGAACGTCATCTATGACAACTAAACCAGGTGTAACATTTTCTTGACAGCGAGTACAGAAAGTTATAAGATATCATATGGTATGTATTTCAACCCCACGATAAGCCCCGGAAACTTATTGTGTTTTGAAATAGAACGTAATTGAAGTTTATTGAAAATGGCAGATCCATTTAGGAGGGAAATTTAATGCGTACAACACCTATGGCTAACGCAAGTAATATCGAACGCAAGTGGTTAGTTGTTGATGCTGCTGGCAAGACGCTAGGACGTCTTTCTACAGAAGTTGCATCTATCCTTCGCGGAAAACACAAACCAACTTACACACCACACGTTGACACTGGAGATCATGTGATCATCATCAACGCTGAAAAAATCGAGTTAACTGGTAAAAAGTTAACGGACAAAATCTACTACCGCCACACTCAGCATCCAGGCGGATTAAAATCAAGAACAGCTCTTGAAATGCGTACGAACTACCCTGAGAAAATGCTTGAGCTTGCGATCAAAGGCATGCTTCCAAAAGGTTCTCTAGGTCGTCAAATGTTCAAAAAATTGAACGTATACCGTGGTTCTGAGCATCCACACCAAGCACAAAAACCTGAAGTTTACGAACTTCGCGGTTAATTAAAGGAGGTTACCAATTTGGCACAGGTTCAATATTACGGTACTGGCCGTCGTAAAAGCTCTGTAGCGCGTGTGCGTTTAGTTCCAGGAGAAGGCCGTATCGTCGTTAATAATCGTGAAATCAGCGAACACATCCCATCTGCAGCTCTAATTGAAGATATCAAACAACCATTGACTTTGACTGAAACAGCTGGTACTTATGACGTTTTAGTAAACGTACATGGAGGCGGCTTATCTGGTCAAGCTGGAGCAATCCGTCACGGTATCGCCCGCGCTTTGCTTGAAGCAGATCCGGAATACCGTTCAACTCTAAAACGTGCCGGTCTTCTGACTCGTGACGCACGTATGAAAGAGCGTAAAAAATACGGACTCAAAGGCGCACGCCGTGCACCTCAGTTCTCAAAACGTTAATTATGGCGTTTCAAAGACCCTCAAGCTTTATGCTTGGGGGTTTTTTATGTCTGAAAAGAGCTTTGACCACACCTTTTTTCTTTTAGTGGGATTTGTATATCAGAGTGAACTAAGCGCTGCTAGACTTCCTTAATACTTACCCATTGTTATTTTGTGAAGATGAAGCTTCATTTAGGTATATTTAATATCCGATGTATTCTTATTAGCTAAATGCACCTTTTTCACAGCTGCACCCGTTATTATGAAGCAGGTTTGGAGAGCAGTAATGAGTGCGGCATCTCAACCAAGAGCCTATTTCTTTAGCTCTCCTCATTCACGTGTATCATTAGAAATCCGCCGTTCTACATACGAAGCGGATACCGGAACACTGTTCATCTCCCCTGCCCAGACAGAAATTTGTCCGATATGGTGAATTTTATGGGCGATCAAGTGCCTTAAAATATCACCTTACGTGTATGCTTCTTCAGACCAAGACGCTTTAACCAGTTTTTTTCGGCTGCGCTGGTAAATTCGAAAACCACGTTTTCAACTTCTTCGGGGCGATATGTTTCAATGATTTGCTGAATCGTCTTGTAATCGGAAAAATTAGGGTTGAAGTCCGGCTTTTATAAAATGGCGTAGATCCAGCTCACCTCAACATCGACAATATGAAACAGGTTTATCAAAATGCTCTCCATACCGCCTGAACGCCTCTTTTCGAGTTCCTCCTGTGACTGATGCAAGCACCAGTCAAACCCTTCATTGCGAACCTGCCAATTATATTGAAACAATCCATTCATTGCCTCACCTCTCTTTATCTGTTCGGACTTTTCCTTCTTCTGAAAATCGGCTTCAAACTGCATAAAAGGAAACTGGTCAATTGGATTTTCCGGCGTTTATTTTTCATTTTTACTTGAAGCAGATCCGGAATACCGTTCAATTCTAAAAACGCGCTCGACTTCTGACTCGCAATGCGAATAAAAGAACGTACCCGTGCACCTCAGTTTTAAAAACGTAAATATAGCATGTTAAATGCTCTCAAATCATTTGATTGGAGGCCACGACGATTGTATAAGATAGCAGACATAGAAAAGCCTTTAAAAGACGGTTCTCAGCCTTCTGAAAATGGTTTAATGGGTTTTGGTTGTGCTTGGTCCTTTGACCTCTTAGCGGAGCTGTAAACGTTTATTGAGGCTGTTGAGGAGAGGGAGGGCAGCGAGAGGGTATAGCCCCCGGATGATGTGTGAAAACGGGCTTAAAATAATGGTCCAGCTATAAAAAGAGCAAAAGAACCGATGAGTTCTTTTGCTTTTTCAAAGGGAAGGGGGAAACTTTTTAGTTTCGCACACTCAATCAGTCAATGCTCGATAGACATTTAATACTCCCGCACCGGTGTCTATTTTGTCAGCGTTCCGATCAGCATTTTTTAACAGGATTTTAACAGCTTTGTCTGGTTTGTCATGCAATTGTTTCTGATCAATCAGAAGGGCCAGAGCGCCGGATACTTTTGGGGCCGCGATCGAAGTGCCTATTGAGAATGTATAGGTTACTCCGGGAGCTGCACCGAGAATGTATTCCTGCCTGAACAGTCCTTCTCCGTAATATCGATCCTCGCCCACTTCATTTAAAAGACGGAGATCGCCTCCATCGGCTGCAATGTCGACGACATTTTTTCCATAATTGGAAAAGACGGATCTCATTCCGCTTGGACCTATTGAGGAAACGGTGACGACATTCGGCAATTGGGCCGGAATCAAAATGACTTTGCCGTCTGCCGATAAGTCCTCCTGTTTGGTACTTCGCCAATATTCAAATACGGCATTTTTGTCTTTCAAGTCAAGGCCTTCATTTCCAATTGAGGCTACAACGGCACTGCCCTTTTTATGGGCAAACGAGACTGCTTTTTTAAAAGCTTTAATTTCAGCCAGATCATCCGTATCAGGCATTTGTTTGTTCTTCCGATTTTGTTTTACAAGAAATGTACCGAAGCTGACGTTGATAATATCGACATCATCGATCGCCGCTTGGATGATCGCATCAATAATCCAGACTGTGTCAGCGCTTTTCCCGCCGAATACTCTGTAAGATCTGATTCCTGTTTCTGGTGCGATCCCTTTCATCAATCCATTTGCCGCAATTTGACCGGCTACAAATGTTCCGTGTCCCAGGTAATCTGTGCTGTCGTTTATATCACCCTTTTCATATGGTTCCTGTCCTCTCAGTCCCCCTTTAGGCACAAAGTTTCGGACGGAGAGGATGTTTTCTTTCAAATCTGGATGGTTCATGTCAATTCCGGAATCAATGATACCCACGATTGTGTTTTTGCTTCCTTCGGTGATTTGATAAGTCTGTCCATTATTGGTCGCTTTTCTCATATCCCATTGGAAGTCGTCCCATAGAGTAGGGGTGCCCCCAAATATCGTCGCCTCCGCCGGAGCAGTGTTATGCAGTGAGGCAGGCTGCATGGCTACAGATTGGTTATGGCTGTTTATGTAGTTTATTTCAGCCGCCAGTTCTTGAACCTCTTTTTGTCTGCCTTCTATCTGATAAAGCCCGATTTCTTCGACTGAGTATACAAGTTTTATGTTTCGTTCAATAAGTGTCTTCACCCAATCATCGTGATGGGCTGGGCTCTCTAGGTAAATCGTATATCTATCAAGTTGACTGTTATTAGCGGAAGCCTGCTCGGGCAGGGCAAAGACGATCACGACGAGCAGGCACAATAATAATATGTGAATTCGTTTTATGTTCATGATTTTTCCTCCCAGCCTACCGTACATGTTGAATTCGCCGAGAAGTTAGTAGTTTTTATTGGCTTTTTTATCAGGCTATCATGAATAAAAGGTTCTGTTATTCAACTTTTTAATGCTGAGCAGCGAGAAGATCGCTGTCATCGCGACGCAGACGATAAAAAATACTGCCAGCCTGTCGGTGCCGGCATATACATTTGTCATCCCATAGAGCGGCAGTGCCCATGGATAAAGGACTGGAATCAACGAGTCCGTATTGTTCGAAAAGGCCAAGAAGGAGGGGAAACTTAAGAATATGCTGATCATCAGGGCCGTCCGAGCGGATTTCATTCGCAGATAAAAATAGAACAGTAGCGTTCCGAGACTGATTGCCCCGGCCGTTCCAAGGATTACGGCCGATAAGTAAGTGCCTATCGGGATTTGGTCCGTATATCCAGAAGCATAGCCAAGGACAATCTGCAAACCGAACATCAGCAATTGTGCGGACAGAATGATGATTACGGTCCAAGCCATCTTGCTTAAAAAGAACACTGTTCCCTTTGCAGGAATCATCAGCAAATGCTCCCAATTGTTTGCTTGTTTTTCGTATTTGGACATTGTGCCCGTAATCAGGGAGATGATAATCGGAAAGAAGACCGTACCATAAAACATCTGGGTCATCATCAGCAGCATCTGCCAAGAATTCGCCTCATTGTAATCGTACTTTCCAATCATGATTTTTGTATGAATAATCCATCCGTAGATGACAGGCAGGGCAACTAGGATAATGATCATCAGCCAGATTTTCATTTTTCTAATTTTGATCCATTCTGCCGAAAACGCCTGCTGAAAGCTTGCCATTTCACTCACCTCCGGAAGAAAAAGTTTTTTGGTAAAAAGTCAGTAAAGATAACATGCCGTACCCCAGTGTCGACACCAGCATGAGAACTGGTAATAAGCTGTTTGCCTGTGTTCCGGCCTGCAACAGTTCAGCAAGCGGCCCCCATGGGAGCCACCAATAAGGCAGCACAGCATGAAAGAGGAAAACCGCCATCCCGATGCTGACGGAAATATACGGATTTTCAACCACGACTGATGCAGACGTCTGAAAGACAACAAAAGGAAGTGCAAACAGAAATGCCGTGTAGAGCAATGGTTCAGGGAATGTCTCTCCGAATATGAAGCCTAGTCCGCCCATCAGCAGCCACAGGATCAAACCGAATAGCTGGACAAGTAAGGTGGCTAGAATAACTTTTACAAAAAAATGCTTCCACTTTGCATGCGGAGTGGAAAGGAGAACGGGCCACATTCCCGATTTGTGCTCAACCCCGCTCACTAACAAGGTGAACATCATCACCACAAAGATGATGAGATAGCTCCAAGTCAAGGTGCAAAGCTCATAAAGGACGGTGAAGGCCTGTTCCGCGGTTCGCCCGTTTTTTGTCAAATAGAGCATCACTGTCCAACAGGCCGCAAAAATCAGGAGCGGTCCGGAACATAATGGCAGCAGGAGGGCTGCCGGCCTTTGTTTCCGCCACTCGGCTGCAAAAACGCTTTTCATACAGACACCTCGGAGGAACGGATTAGCTGTAGATAGGCTTCTTCCAGCGTCCCTGGAGATTCGTTTATATGAAAATCGGTTATTTCATTTTCAATCAAAATGCCTTCTATTTTGTCTTTTACTGCTCCAGAAACTTGCACTTGCTCGGCCCGGTCAATGCGGGTCTCTAAGCCATGTTCGCGCAGAATATCGATGATTTTTCCGCTTTCAGTCGAGCGGATGATGCAACTAGATTTTTGATCGGAGAGCAATGTCGCCATTTCTCCTTGAAACAGAAGGTTTCCATGGTAAATGACACCTATCCGATTTGCCATTTGCTCGACCTCTCCAAGAAGATGGCTCGATACAAGAACAGTGGCACCTTCTTTTTTCGGCAGTTCGCGGATTAGCTCCCGTATTTCATGGATCCCCTCAGGATCCAATCCGTTTGTCGGCTCATCGAGCAGCAGGAGCCTGGGGTTGTGAAGAATCGCGCTGGCAATGCCTTGCCGCTGCTTCATGCCGAGTGAATATGACTTTACTTTTTTAGACCCGACGCGGTGCAGACCGACTCTTTCAAGCGCCCAGTCGATAGCCCTGTTGTCTGAGATTCCGCGCAGGGTGGCCAGTATACGTAAATTATCGCGTCCGTCCAGATGTTCATAGTAGGAGGGCTTTTCAATCAGGGCGCCCGTCTTGGCTAGAATTGAAATCCGGTTATCAGGCATTCTATTTCCAAACACAAGAATCTCACCGGAATCGGGGCGGATCAAGCCCATCAACATCCGCATCATCGTTGTTTTTCCTGAGCCATTAGGACCGAGGAATCCGTATACTTCTCCTTCCGGAACCAGCAAACCGGCATCTTTCACGACATCGATGCGGTTGTATGTTTTCGTCACGCCTTTCGTTTCGATGATCAAGAATCGTCGCTCCTTTCTATTTCGTTACACATCTTCTTTTTTGTATTCAAATACATCATCGATCGAACAGCCGAACGCATGTGCAATTTCAAATGCGAGCGTGAGGGAAGGGGTGTATTTCATTTTTTCAATTGAGATGATTGTTTGCCTGCTCACACCTGCCCGTTCCGCTAATTGCTGCTGGGTCATCTTGGTGCGCGCCCGCCATTCCGGAAGCCGGTTCGTCAGTTTTTTTTTCTGTTTGTTTTCTGCATTCATACCTGTCCCCCATTGATCAATTTCTATGTCCATTCCTTTTTGTGAAAATATAAAGCACCGCCGCCGATGAATGCAACGAAGCTGACAATCAGCGTCGGATAAAAAGCTGATTCATTCGCCAAAAAGCCAGCATCTCCGCCCATAGCAGCTGAAAAAGCCTGTGTCATGCTGAGCATTGGATGAGACCAAGGATAAAGAGGTCCCAACAGCTCCGAGTTGGCAATGAGGATAGCCGTCAATGTCAGCATTACATTGACGGTGCTTGGACCGGCAAAGCTTTTAAAATAGGTCGCAAGCCAAAACTGAAGGGCGGCAAGCGGAAGGCACGACAGCCATCCCATAAGGCAGCTCATGACCAGGCTGTACCAGGGGAACGGAGAGCCGAATCCTTGAACGCTTCCCACAAACCAGACGCCGATCAGGAAAAACAGCTGCGTGAATAGCAGCAAGATCATGATGATGACATATTTGGCAGCGTACACTTGAACCCTGCTCACCGGCAGGGTCAACAGCTGCTTCCATCCGCCGTGGGCATGCTCGTTACTGCACAGTAGAGCGGCAAGTACACCTGTCAACAATGGCAAAAACAGCGCACTGTGCGTAAGGATCATTTGTGTGCTCAGTGCAAGCCATTTGCTCGAGCCAATGCTGAAGAGCGGGAAAAAACCGATGACAGCGGAAAGGGCTGGACTGGAGAGCACGATAAACCAGATTTTTGAATTTTTTAGTTTCAGCCACTCCGAGTTCAATAGTTGATAGAACATACTATGCGACATCCTTTCGTGATAGGGATAACAAGGCAAATAAATAGATGAGCAGTCCCACGGCCAATCCCTTTATGACTGAGAGGGTGCTTTTCCCTATACCATCTATTAACAATGGCCATTTCCATGGCATCCACTCAGGCAGTCCGTAAGCATACATGATAAACACTGCACTTGCGATGCCGATTGTCAAAGCGATTCCTTGATTGGAATATTTCACTGAGAGCCAAAACTGTAAAAAAACGAAAGGTAGTGCTGCAAATAATGTATAAAAGCTCATCATCAACGCATCCCCGAGCGGAAATGTCTCCGAAAATCCAAGCAGTCTGCCGAGCACATATGTGCCCGCAGGAAGTATAGCTGTCGAGATCAGCATCATGGTGATAATGATGATAATCTTGGACTGGTACACTTTCCATTGTTTAACGGGGAGGGAAAAGAGTTTCTTCCACATATTTGCATGATGTTCCATTCCCGCGAGCAGCGAGTTGATCATCGTTGTTCCGAGAAGGAGGGCAGGCGGCCAGTAGGCATGGATGTTTTCAAGCAGGAACAGCCATTTATCCGGGTTCCGCGACATGAGGTAATCAAAGCGGAGCGCATAATTGGCCCCTTGCATCGCGACGACTCCGAGTGGGCCGAAAATGACGATTACCCATGTCAGTTTTCTGATCTTCAGAATTTCAGATTTCAACAGTTCAGAGATCACAGTGTTTCTCCCCCTTTAGTTATGTCGAGGAAGATATCTTCAAGTGATTTCGATTCGTCGTAAATTCGGAAGATGTCAATCTCATTTTCAAAGAGTTTTCTGGCGAGCCGGGAAATTTCCATATCAGTCCTGTCCTCAATCATCAGGCCGCGCTGTGTTTTAACTGCCTCTACGCCCTCACGCGAGAAAATGTCTAACGCCCCGTCCGTGTCACTTGTCGAAAATACAATCTTTGTATCGGCCTTCGAACGGAGCTCTCCGATCGCGTCTTGAAAGAGCATTTCTCCGTTGGCGATGATTCCTACCTGGGTGGCTACTTGTTCAATTTCAGAAAGCAAATGCGAGGAGATCATGACGGTAATGCCGTAATCGGACGGCAGTCTGAGGATGAGCTCGCGTATTTCAAGGATTCCCGCCGGATCCAATCCGTTTGTTGGTTCATCGAGAATGACGAGTTTCGGATATCCGAGCAGCGCTGCAGCTATGCCTAAGCGCTGCTTCATGCCGAGCGAATATTCTCCCGCTTTCTTGTCCGCCATTTTCGTCAATCTGACCATCTCAAGCACATCGTCAATATTAGACTTCGGAACATTCAGTATCTTCCGGATCGCCTCCAGATTCTCCTCGCCTGTGAGATGAGGATAATATGACGGCGATTCCACAAGTGAACCGACGTTTCGCAGAATGTCGAGCCGATTGCTTTTCAAGTCCTTCCCAAAGATTCTCGTTTCGCCTTTTGTCGGGTTGATGAGTCCGAGCAGCATGCGAATCGTCGTCGTTTTTCCCGCACCGTTTGGACCGAGGAAGCCATAAATTTCTCCCTCTTGAATGCACAAATTCACGTTTTTCACAACATCTGTTTTACGGTATGTTTTGGTTAATTGTCTCGTTTCCAGAATATATTGATGTTCATCCATTTTTTCATCCCCTTGATCGCATTTTTCCTTGTTTTATTCGTCAAATGTGGAATCAGTACTTTCTTTTCAAAATGAACAGATAGATAGTACCGAAAATTACGCTTAGTGCAAACATTAATGACGTTATTTTTTGATACATTAGTCCACTGATGTCATGGCCGAATCCGAAGAAAATACTCAGTGCGATAAGCGCTGCAAGCACATAAAACATAGAGGAGTAGACTCTTAGGAAAATTGCTTCTGACCGTTCATCCCTGCCCATACGCTTCGATACTATCCAGATAATTGCCAGGCAGGCGAGGATCACCACTCCTCCAATACTATTTCCGTATACCGCAATCTGTTCGATATTCATGGTAATCATCCTCCATAATTAGTTATTTCAGTTAAATTGTAAAGTATACTTCACTTATTGTAAAGCTTGCTTTACGAATTTTAGAAAAAGACACGCTTCTTGACGATCCAAGAGCGTGTTATGAAATCATTTCTTTATAGAATTCACTGTAGAAACTGGACTTTTTCAGCAACTCATGGTGTGTGCCCGATTCGATGATTGTCGCGCTCAGCGCCCTGCTCCTTTCGTATAAGGATAAAGCCTTAAAGGAAGATATTTGTATTCACTATAAAATCAGCGATAGTCTGAGGGATTTTCCATGCAAGCTTTTTGAAACAAATAAAATATTTGGAAACCTGATTATGAATGCAGTGGAAGCCATAAAAGAACTCGGTGATATTCCAGAACGGACAGTATATGTCCAGATTGATTCCGGAGAAGGTTACTACAGAATAGATGTAGGCAACTTTGGAGACGTAGAGCGGTTCGCTGAGATGGTAGATCGGATTTTTGAAGAAGGATTTTCTACGAAAGGCAAGAAGGGAAGGGGATATGGCCTCCATATCGTTAAATCAGTCGTTGAGAAGCATCAAGGATTCATCTTTCCGAAGATCATCGATAGGATGATCGTCTTCAAAGTCAGGATTCCGAAGGAGTTAGGCGATGGTTAAGTTCACACCCAATTACTTGTCAAAAAAAATTTCGGAACAGATCATTTATTACAACCCTGATTTTCGTAGTAGGCAAGATAGCATACGATACGGGCTTGAGTGGATGCTTGCCGCCATCAATCAAATACTGCTGGTATTTATTATAGCTTGTTATTTTGACTGCGTGATACAAGCCATGGTCATCTTGTCGGCGGGCGGATTTTTGAGAATGTTTTCAGGGGGAAGCCACTTTAAAGGTTATTACTCCTGTTTATTTTTCAGCACGTTTCAAATTATGGTGATCACGTACATATCCATAGAATTTGCTTTTCACTTCTCCCGGGGGATGAAATGGATGCTGATTGGCCTGATTGTCTTGTCATTTTTCATTATCTTAAAAAAATCACCGAAACTGCATAAAAAGATGTAGGTATTCAGTCCTCAACAGAGAACAAAGATTAAATATAGGTCGATTGGCGTTTTTCTGGGTCTCATGCTGGTCAGCCTTTTGGTTGACAGCCAGCTTCAATACGGCATTTGGATCGCAATGATCATGCAAAGCATTACCTTGACTGACTCATGGCATAAAATCATCTTATCTTTTGATAAGAGGTTTAATAAAAAATAAAAGGGGACTAGGGATATGGTGAAATTTATTACTTATTTGATTGGTGTATCCGCTTTGTTTTTCAATTCAATTACTTCACTAAGCAGCTGTTTCTGGTTTGCTTATGAACCGGAATTGCCTGAGGATTTAAAGAGTGGTAAGAATATGCGTGATTGATGATGATCAAGATATTCTTGATTTCTTCAATGAGGTTTCGGACAGCATCAGTCATGCTAGATTTGAATTAATCACAAGAGAAATAAGCGAGTTGATTTCCCACCTGGAGTCTGTGAATGAAGTCGATCTGGTCATTATCGATATCAATCTGAAGCAGTCAAGCGGTTTCGATTTAGCTGAATATCTGAAAGAGTATTATCCCAGTATCAGCATCATGTTCATGAGTTCCTACACAGAATACGCTCTGGATGGATATAAGTTTTATCCTATTGATTTTTTAGTCAAACCGATTAACATTTTAAGACTCAAATCAGCTGTAGAGCTTCTTCGAAATCATAAGGCTTTTTCAAAAAGAAACAATAAAAAGATAGGCATCAGTTCTAGCGGCAAAATCCATCTCGTAGATGTAGACAGCATTTTGTATATTGAAAAGGTGGGGAGAAAATCCTGCATAAATCTTGAAAATGGAAAGATTATTAAGTCAAGTCAATGTTTGATGACACTTGAGGAAATGCTTAAAGGGAGCAACTTTTTTAGAACCCATCAGTCTTTCCTCGTTCCGTTGGATAAGATTGAGGAAATCATCCAAGACACCTACATGAAGTCGTATAATCTAAAAATTAAAAACTGCAAAAAGATTATCAATGTGAGCCGTAACAAATACCGTGAGCTCAAAGAACTTCTCACCGCGGTGATATAAAAGTAAAACTTTTGCTTGATACAAGGCACGATGAATCGATTTAGCCAATCGATCATTGCGCCTTTATTTATGCTGCTGGATAGATGATTAAACAAGTATTGAAAAGAAGAAAAGACTAAAAACTGATTTTCCTTTGCAGAACACTTTTTGGATGGCGCGCATAAATGAGCTGAAACTAACCTCTCCTAATATTTTCGGCTTCTTCCTCTGTTTCCCTTCACCGCTTGAGCATGATTTTCCGATCCTAATTGCACAATACAAGGTAAAAAGGAGGCGGTGTTATGGGAGTTGTTTTATCCTTTATGAATGAGAAACAAAAGAAACAGATGAATTTGGAAAAGAAGCTTCTGCGGGAGCTCTCGATTGAAAAAATCATGAATATTGCAGAGGAATGCTTCACTCCTCTAATTCATTTTTTTTCAAAACATACGGATATTTTATATGACGGCTGTATTGATTTTGCGATTGAAGCATATTTGCTCGGCGCTCAATTCGGGAAGTTCGGTTATTATGGAGAGTCCGTCCAAAAAGCAATGACACGTTCCGAACAAGAAGAAAAACAGCTGCTGCATGAACTTTATGAATACGCCTTGAGCTGGTCGGAGGCTTTCAATATTACAATTTCCCATGAAGGGCTCTATTATGCCTGTGAACACTTTATCCAAACCTGGTGGAAGGAAGGTTTCAGCGAGAGGGAAAAACGCATCAAGCTCCGCCTCAGATAAAATGGGCGGATCGCCGAACCAGAATCATATTTCCTTTCCTTGTCCCATATCTTGTATTAAGGACAAGCGGGAGGGAAAGGGATGAAAGAAAAAATAAAATGGCTCGGGTTTTTGCTCGGCTTTGTCGTTTTATTATGTTTGTTTCAGTATCAATTCAATAATGATGGTTCATGGAAGTCGTGGAATCTGCCGTTAAGCGGAAAAATCATTTACATTGATCCAGGGCACGGGGGCCCTGACGGGGGCGCTACAAGCGGAGAAATTCTCGAAAAGGACGTGGCGCTGGAAGTTTCTTTGCGAATCAGAGATTATCTTCAAGAGCAGGGTGCTTTGGTGCTGCTGACAAGGGAAGATGATCATGATCTTGCGCTCGAAGAAACGAAAGGACTCAGCCGAAGAAAAGCTGAAGATTTGCGGAAGCGGGTGGATATGATCAATAATTCGGAAGCCGACCTTTATCTCAGCATTCATCTAAATGCGATTCCTTCAGCGCGGTGGAGCGGCGCCCAAAGTTTTTTCTACGGGCAGTATGAAGAAAACGAACGGGCAGCCAAGTTTATTCAGGATGAATTAAGGCACAACCTTGAAAATACGGAGCGGAGAGCAAAACGGATTCATGGCATTTATCTGATGCAAAATGTAAAAAAACCGGGAGCGCTTGTTGAAATCGGGTTTTTATCGAACCCGAAAGAAGCGAAACAGCTGGCAAAGCCCAAATATCAGGACAAGATCGCAGCGTCAATTTATAAAGGCGTGCTCCGTTACTTTACAGAAGACAGAGACCCCCCTGAATAAGGAGGGTTTCTTTTTACGTCAAAGACACTATAAGGAAAGATATGCTATACTTATTTTGTAAACGAATACAACAGAGGGTGAGATTCAATGATGCGAGAAGACGATGTAAAAAAAATAGTCGGCGATTTGTACGAGCCTTTTCTTCAAAAGCCGCTTAAAGAGCTTGCTGCTGTCAAAGACGTCAAAGTAAAGCCTGAAAAACAGCATGTCAGCGTAAAAGTGGCGCTCGCAAAAACGGGATCTGCCGAACAAATGCAGCTGCAGCAGGAGATCGTGACAAGGCTGAAGGAAGCCGGAGCCGAAACAGTAGGCCTGCGTTTTGAAGAGCTGCCGGAAGAAATTGTTGTGAAATATGCACAATCCGCTCCCGAAGGGGACAGGACATTGCTGAACAAGGAAAATCAGCCCGTCTTTTTAGCGGTTGCAAGCGGTAAAGGCGGTGTCGGCAAATCGACTGTTTCAGTCAATTTGGCTGTTTCCCTTGCACGGATCGGAAAAAAAGTCGGGTTAATTGATGCTGATATTTACGGATTCAGCGTGCCTGATATGATGGGAATCACCGTCAGACCGACAATAGAAGGCGAAAAGGTCATACCTGTTGAAAGGTTTGGCGTCAAGGTTATTTCTATGGGATTTTTCGTTGAAGACAACGCGCCTGTCATTTGGAGAGGTCCGATGCTTGGAAAAATGCTGAACAATTTCTTTAATGAAGTGGAATGGGGAGATGTCGATTATATTATCTTAGATCTTCCGCCTGGTACGGGAGACGTGGCCCTTGATGTTCATTCAATGCTTCCGAGCTGCAAGGAAATCATTGTTTCCACTCCGCATCCGACCGCTGCCTTTGTCGCCGCCAGAGCAGGGGCCATGGCCTTGCAGACCGACCATGACATCGTGGGAATCGTCGAAAATATGGCTTACTATGAAAGCGCCAAAACAGGTGAAAAAGAGTATGTATTTGGCAAAGGCGGGGGAGAAAAGCTGGCCGAAGAGCTTGGCGTTCCTTTATTGGGGAAAATCCCGTTAAAGCAGCCGGATTGGGATGACAGCGATTTTGCACCGTCAGTATATGATGAAACCCACCCGACAGGTCTTATCTATATGGATATCGCCAAAAAAATTGATGAAAGCATCAGCATATAAGGAAAATATGTAAACAAGCTTCTTCCAAGGAAGAAGCTTGTGGCGGGTGCTTTAACTTTGTTTATCCCCGCCGCCTTTCATTTCGTCTTTGACGCTTTCTTCAACTGCCTTTTTCAGCTCTTCTTCAAATTGTTTTTTATAAAGAGGGCTTGCAAGAGTTTCTGTGATGACTTGCTGAAGTTGGGTTCGAAATTCCCTGGTTTTGACGAGATCGCCGTATCTTTTCGCCATTTCAGGATCCTGCAGGACACCCATCAGCATTTTCTGATAATCCGGATCTTTCATCAGCTTCTTAAGCACAGTTTCGTGCTCATTTTGAAGCGTTTTGGCGAAGCCTTCAGCGAATTTCGAATCATCGAAAACCTTCTTCCAAAATTCAGTTCCTTTTTTGGAAGTCAGCGTTTTTTCAACCGTTTCTTTGACCGTTTTTTCATCCATCACAAGCGTTTCATTCATTTTGTCATCATTCAATATTTCTTGAATCGCTTTTTTTCCGTCATCTGTTTTTAATATATCGACAACCATTTTTTTGGTTTCATCATAGTCCATCTCAGCTGCTTGGTCCTTGGGAGCACAAGCTGTTACAGATAGGAACAAAAAACAGCTTATCCATAGCATTGCGGGTTTTAACATGCTTAAGCTCCTTTCGATAACTCGTCTTACTTTTAATATGAATGTCTTTCATAAATTTATGCATAACAAAATATCGCATCGTGAAGCGATAACTTAGGGGTTGGAAAGTCTAAATGAAAAGCCGTAATCTCGTTCGATTTTTCTTTTCTGTTTTAGGAGTAGGAGCGCTGACGACAAGCATTGTCGGTTTTGCCATTGAATGGGGAAGATACAAGGAGCTGTTTCTATCGTTTGAGGTTTTGGAGATTCTTTCTGTATTGTTTTGGTTTATCGGTGTGGGCATGATTTTCAGCGTCATCGCCCAAATGGGATTTGTTATTTTTTTGACGATCCACCGATTTGCGCTGGAAATATTCAGATCTCACTCTTTATGGAATTCAATCCAGCTGTTTCTGATTGTATTTGTCCTGTTTGATTTGGCGTATTTGCGCTATTTGTTTTTTGGAGCGGATGGCGGATCAATGATACCGTATATATGGCTGCCGTTATTTATATTAATCATCGGGATGATAGCCGCCTATATGAAACAAAAACAGTCCTCGAAGAAAACATTTGTTTCCGCATTGTTTTTAATGATCGTCTATACGGTCATGGAATGGTTCCCGGCGTTAAGAGTGAACGAAGAGGACTGGCTTTATTTAATGCTGCTTCCTCTGTTAGCCTGCAATGCTTTTCAGGTATTAATGCTGCCAAAATTCATTAGCCGTTCATAGATCTTTTACTTTACTTCGGATGACTTTGCATCGGTATTTGCGATTAACTCGCTGACGGTTACATTTTTAAGCCCTTTGCTTCGCAGATGATGAACAATCTCAGGCAGGGCTTCTTTAGTTTGCTTTGCAGAATCTGAAGCGTGAAGAAGGACGATGTCTCCGGCATTCACAGCTCCATTGACATTTTGGACGATTTTTTGAACACCGGGGTTCATCCAGTCATCGGAATTAATGCTATAATGAACGATTGTGTAACCGTATTGTTTTGCAACGTCAAGAACATCCTTATTAAATTGGCCTGTCGGCGGTCTGAGCAGCGTGAGATCCTCGATTCCGAGTTTTTGAAAGGAATTCTGCGCTTTGATCAGGTCTTTCCTGATGTCGCTTTTCTTCATTTGAGAGTAGTTTTTGTAAGCATATCCCATACTTCCGATCTGATGGCCGTCTTTTTGAATTCTTTTCACGACGTCCGGATGGCGTTCTGCCCAGGAAGCGGACAGAAAGAAAGTGGCATTTTTGATTCCGTTTGTTTTTAATGTATCTAAGATAGGTAACGCTCTTTCATCTCCCCAGCTGATATTAAATGTAAGAGCAACCTCATTTGTGTCCGAATCTCCTCTATAAACCGCCCTTGCCTCTCCGTTTGATGAAAACACGGGAAGAGGAATCAGGTTTTGGACATAAAAAAAACTTGCTGTAGCAAATGCGGCAATTAAAATAATGATCAGCTGCTTTACACGTCTTATATGCCACACATAAAAATGATTCACTGAAAAACTCCTCCTTGTCCATGCTGCTTTGTTTTCATCTTATGCTTGTTTAAAATAGAACATAACAATTATTCATCTTTAGAAATAAAATAAAAAGATGGTTGACTTCATAAGATGACCCATGGTATATTATTAATCGTCGCTGATGAACAGCAGACATGAAAAAGCTCCAATGAATAATTTTAAAAAAAGTTATTGACAATAAAGTGAGCTTGGTGTTATATTATTAAAGCCGCTAAATGAAGCGGAAATGA
>NZ_BCVZ01000019.1 GCF_001592005.1 Bacillus sonorensis NBRC 101234 = KCTC 13918 | reverse complement strand
AATCTAAATCCCCTTTGAAAAAAGGGGATTTTTTTGTTCAATATGTTTCGCAACCGAAAAAATTTCAGAGCCGTATTTTTTCAAAAAAACATAATTGAATACAAATTAAACCGTAAAAAACTACTAAAAGTCTGTAAATAGAAGACAGCTAGACTAAAAAATGAGCTGAAAAAACTATAGTTAAACATTTAACAAATGTCTGATAATTGTTTATAATATAAATATGCTTAATCTTTATTAAGCTTATCGGAGTATTGAAGGGTATAAAGACGCATGATTGTTTTATTTGAAAAACGATTTAATGTAAGCATTTTCTTTTTGGATCCAAAAGAAGGTGTATTGCATTCTGCGTTGTTTTTACTCCAGGGTTTTGGTTTAATTTTAAAAGGGGAAATTTTTTAAAAAAGGGAGAGATGTATATGACAGCAACACGCGGCCTAGAAGGGGTAGTCGCAACTACATCATCAGTAAGTTCAATTATTGATGATACTCTTACATATGTAGGGTATAACATCGATGATTTGACTGAAAACGCCAGCTTTGAAGAAATTGTATACCTGCTCTGGCATTTAAAGCTGCCGAACAAAGCCGAGCTTGCCGAGCTTAAAAAACAGCTTTCTGAAAATGCCGGCATCCCCAAAGAATTAATTGATCATTTCAAATCCTACTCAAATCGAAAAGTCCACCCGATGGCAGCCATTCGTACAGCGGTTTCTTTATTGGGGCTGTATGACGAAGAAGCAGATCAAATGGATGCGGAAGCGAACTACAGGAAAGCGGTGCGTCTGCAAGCAAAGATGCCTGCGCTTGTCGCTGCTTTTTCAAGAATCCGCAAAGGGCTTGAGCCAATCGAACCAAATCCTGAACTCGGCTTTGCCGCCAATTTTCTTTATATGCTGAATGGAAAAGATCCTTCGCCTGTCGAAATCGAAGCCTTTGATAAAGCATTGATTCTCCATGCGGACCATGAGCTGAACGCCTCCACATTTACGGCAAGGGTATGCGTCGCAACGCTTTCAGACGTATATTCCGGAATAACCGCCGCAATCGGCGCCTTGAAAGGCCCGCTTCACGGGGGCGCAAACGAGGCAGTTATGAAAATGCTTTCAGAGATTGGCGAGGTGGAAAACGTAGAATCCTATATTCGCGCCAAACTTGAAAAGAAAGAAAAGATTATGGGATTTGGGCACCGCGTGTACCGGCAGGGCGATCCGCGCGCAAAGCACTTGAAGGAAATGAGCAGAAGGCTGACGAATTTAACCGGTGAGAGCAAATGGTTTGAGATTTCCGAGCGGACTGAACAAATTGTCACATCGGAAAAAAAGCTGCCGCCAAACGTAGACTTTTACTCTGCGTCGGTTTATCATAGCTTAGGAATCGACCATGATCTGTTTACGCCTATATTTGCGATCAGCCGGGTATCAGGCTGGCTGGCGCATATTCTTGAACAATATGAAAACAACCGACTGATCCGCCCGCGCGCCGATTACACGGGGCCGGACATGCAGAAGTTCATTCCGCTTGAAGAAAGAAGCTGACGAATGAATGAGGGGCTGTCCGCGGTTTTAAAGGACAGCCTTCTTCACACGCTTTTTGCTAAATGAACTTATGAATCTATGAAAAAACATGCTTGTCCCCCTCTCCGGGGGAAACAAATGTTTTTCTATATGCACTACATATTATGGGAGGTTTTATTGTGGCACAAGGTGAAAAAATTACAGTCTCTGGCGGAGCATTAAACGTTCCAAATAACCCGATCATCCCGTTTATCGAAGGGGACGGAACCGGTCCTGATATTTGGAGAGCGGCTTCAAGGGTTTTGGAAGCAGCCGTTGAAAAAGCGTATAAAGGCGAAAAGAAAATCACCTGGAAAGAAGTCTACGCCGGTGAGAAGGCATTCAACAAAACAGGCGAATGGCTTCCGGAGGAAACGCTGGACGCAATCCGCGAATATCTCATCGCCATTAAAGGTCCTTTAACCACACCGGTAGGGGGCGGAATCCGCTCGTTAAACGTAGCGCTCAGACAGGAGCTTGACTTGTTCACATGCTTAAGACCTGTCCGCTATTTCAAAGGTGTTCCTTCTCCGGTCAAACGCCCTGAAGATACGGACATGGTCATCTTCCGCGAAAATACCGAAGACATCTACGCAGGCATTGAGTACGCCAAAGGTTCTGAAGAAGTGGAAAAGCTGATTTCCTTCCTGAAAAACGAGCTTGGCGTTAATAAAATCCGCTTCCCTGAAACATCAGGCATCGGAATCAAACCGGTTTCGCAAGAAGGAACATCAAGACTTGTCAGAGCAGCCATCGAGTATGCGATTGAGCACGGCCGTAAATCCGTGACCCTCGTTCATAAAGGAAACATCATGAAATTTACTGAAGGAGCCTTTAAAAACTGGGGATATGAAGTGGCTGAAAAAGAATTCGGCGACAAGGTATTTACATGGGCCGAATATGACCGCATCGCTGAAAAAGACGGCAAAGACGCGGCCAATAAGGCGCAAAGCGAAGCCGAAGCAGCTGGGAAGATCATCATCAAAGACAGCATCGCCGACATTTTCCTTCAGCAGATTCTTACGCGTCCTGCGGAATTTGACGTTGTGGCAACAATGAACTTGAACGGGGACTACATCTCTGATGCGCTTGCGGCACAAGTAGGGGGAATCGGGATAGCGCCGGGAGCGAACATCAACTATGAAACAGGGCATGCCATATTTGAAGCAACGCACGGTACGGCTCCTAAATATGCCGGCCTTGATAAAGTCAACCCGTCATCAGTCATCCTTTCCGGCGTCCTGCTTCTTGAACATTTGGGATGGAATGAAGCAGCCGACCTTATCATTAAATCGATGGAAAAAACAATCGCCTCCAAAGTCGTGACATATGATTTTGCCCGCTTGATGGACGGCGCGACAGAAGTAAAATGCTCTGAGTTCGGGGATGAGCTCATCAAAAACATGTCTTAACCAACAATAGGTTTTATCAACAAAAAACAACAAAAGGGGTAGAAAAAATGGGAAAGAAGCGTAATAAAGTATCTATTATCGGAGCGGGTTTCACGGGTGCAACAACTGCATTCCTGACGGCACAAAAAGAATTGGCTGATGTCGTGCTGGTCGACATTCCGCAGCTTGAGAACCCTACGAAAGGCAAGGCGCTCGACATGCTTGAAGCGAGTCCTGTCCAAGGGTTTGACGCAAATATTAAAGGAACGGCGAATTATGAAGACACAGCCGGTTCCGATATCGTCGTGATCACCGCCGGCATCGCGAGAAAGCCTGGAATGAGCAGGGACGACCTTGTCGCTACAAATGAAAAAATCATGAGAAGCGTCACAAAAGAAGTCGTCAAATATTCTCCGGACTGTATCATCGTCGTCTTGACGAATCCAGTTGACGCGATGACTTATGCCGTATTTAAAGAATCCGGTTTTCCGAAAGAGCGGGTCATTGGCCAGTCGGGGATCCTCGATACCGCGAGATTCAGAACATTTGTCGCTCAAGAGCTGAATCTTTCCGTCAAGGACATCACAGGCTTTGTGCTTGGCGGCCATGGGGACGATATGGTGCCGCTAGTCCGCTATTCTTATGCGGGCGGCATTCCGCTTGAAACGCTTCTTCCAAAAGACCGCATTGATGCAATTGTCGAAAGAACGAGAAAAGGCGGGGGAGAAATTGTCAACCTGTTAGGAAACGGAAGCGCATATTATGCGCCTGCCGCTTCACTGACGGAAATGGTTGAAGCGATCTTGAAAGATCAGCGCCGTGTATTGCCGACGATCGCCTACCTTGAAGGTGAATACGGTTATGAAGGCATCTATCTCGGCGTACCGACCATCATAGGCGGAAACGGCCTTGAGCAGATTATCGAACTTGAACTGACAGATTATGAAAAAAGTCAGCTGGATCAATCCGTTCAATCCGTGAAGAACGTCATGAAGGTACTTTCATAGAACAAACAGACAGGGAAGGCTTGGAAAAGCCTTCCCGTTTTTCATAGTAGGCAAAAATGAAAATCGAGACATAAACACAGGCTCCGGGCATATACCTAATCATAATCATCTGCCCGGACATTTCTATCTTTTAATGATCTCGAATTTCTTGAATGTAGCTGTACAGAAAACGGGTAAAAAGAAGGTTTATTTTAAAAGACAGAAAAATCAAATTGTCGAACAGACAGGCTTTCGTTAAAATAAGAGTGAAAACATTTGTTGATCATAAAATAGAGATAGAGATGTCGGGGAAATCTGAAGCCTGGAGGCATGTCATGAGCAAAAAGATATTAGTTGTAGACGATGAAGAATCAATTGTTACCCTTCTAAAATATAACCTTGAACGGTCAGGTTACCAAGTCGTAACGGCTATGGACGGAGAGGCCGGCTTATTAAAAGCGATAGAAGAGAAGCCGGATCTGATTGTGCTTGATCTGATGCTCCCAAAAATGGACGGAATCGAAGTCTGCAAGGAGCTCAGACAGCAGAAATTGATGTATCCGATTTTGATGCTTACCGCAAAAGACGATGAATTCGATAAAGTGCTCGGGCTTGAATTGGGAGCGGACGACTACATGACAAAACCGTTCAGCCCGAGAGAGGTAACGGCAAGAGTCAAAGCGATCTTAAGGAGAACACAGACGCTGCCTGTTCAGCAGGATGAAGCTGAAGAGGCGGATACCGGGGAACTGATCATCGGCGAGCTTAAAATACTGCCTGAACATTATGAGGTATATTTTCAAAACGAACGTCTCGAACTCACGCCGAAGGAATTTGAGCTTCTTTTATATCTCGGGAAGCATAAGGGAAGAGTGCTGACAAGAGACCTTCTGTTGAATGCTGTCTGGAATTATGACTTTGCGGGAGACACGCGCATTGTCGACGTTCATATCAGCCACCTGCGCGATAAGATTGAAAAAAACACCAAAAAACCTGAATACATTAAAACGATCAGAGGTCTTGGCTACAAAATGGAGGAGCCGAAACTGAATGATTAAATTTCGGACTCGGCTTTTAGCTGCCCTGCTGACGCTCTTGATTCTCGTATTTGCTTCACTCGGCTTTCTGCTTGTTCACTTGTTTCACACTTCCTACTATGAAAAATTAAGCAGCCATATTGAAAAAGAAGCCGGCTTGATCGCCTCGCTGGCGGACACCGATCATCTGAAGTCTAAAGAGCAAGGCGCACTGTTGGAAAATGCAAGCCGTGAACTGAACAGCGCCGTAGCACTGATAGATACAAAAGGCAAGGTCCTTTTTCATTTTGGAGGCAGCCCCGATCAAGCGGTTATAAAAGAGGCGGTTGAATCAGAAGAAAATGTTGAAAGCGGAGGCTATCGAATCAATCCGGATGATGAAGCAAAATTCCGCTATGTACAGCCGCTGAAGGAACGCGGGGAACTGCACGGCTATCTCCTGATCACTTCACCTGTTGATTCGCTCGCGGATATCAACCAGAAGATTTGGATTCTGCTCGGCGTCAGCCTTGGAACGGCGTTTCTGATCATAGCAGGGCTTGGGGCGAGAATCACCTCGCAATACACGAATCCGATTGAATCCGCAACCCAAGTTGCGATTGAGCTAGCGAAAGGAAACTACAAAGCGAGGACTTTTAACGAAGATGAGACGATGCTGAGCCAGTCGATTAATATGCTGGCCCAGAATTTGCAGGACATGACCAGAGCCCAGGAAATGCAGCGGGACCGGCTGCAGACCGTGATCGAAAACATAGATTCCGGGCTGATTTTAATTGACGGGAAAGGCTATATTCATTTGGTGAACCGCGCCTATCAAAAACAGTTTCACGTTCAGGCGGACCAGCTTCTTTACCATTTTTATCATGAGGTGCTTGAACATGAAGAAATCATCAATCTTATTGAAGAAATTTTCATGACCGAAACAAAGGTCCGCAAGATGTTTCATCTGCCGATCCGGATTGAAAGAAGATATTTCGAAGTCGACGGGGTTCCGATTATCGGCATCAATGATGAATGGAAGGGAATCGTCCTCGTGTTCCACGACATGACAGAGAGAAAACAGCTTGAAGAAATGAGAAAGGACTTTGTCGCAAACGTCTCCCATGAGCTGAAAACGCCGATTACTTCAATCAAGGGCTTTACCGAAACGCTTCTTGACGGCGCCATGAACGAACGGGAAACCCTCTCACAATTTCTCTCGATTATTTTAAAAGAAAGCGGGCGTCTGCAAACCCTCATTCAGGATCTATTGGATCTTTCCAAAATCGAGCAGCAAAACTTCACCCTGAACATTCAAGATTGCGACATCGGTGAAATCCTTGTGGAGATTGAAATGCTTTTGAAAAATAAAGCGGAGGAAAGAGGAATCTCGCTTAGGCTCGAAAAACCGGAAGGACCGGCCGTTGCTTCCGGAGATCCGCACAGATTGAAGCAGATCTTCTTAAATTTGGTCAACAATGCCCTCACATACACACCGGAAACCGGCAGTGTGACGATTTCTGCCGAAGTGCTTGAAGATGTGGTTCAAGTGAAGGTGAGGGATACGGGCATCGGCATCAAAAAAGAGGAAATCCCGAGAATTTTTGAACGGTTCTACCGGATTGACAAAGACAGAAGCAGAAACTCGGGAGGCACCGGGCTCGGCCTTGCGATCGTCAAGCATTTGGTTGAAGCGCATCACGGTGAAATCGATGTCGAAAGCGAGCAGGGAAAAGGCACCGTATTTACAGTCCGCTTAAAACGCGCTTCGCATTGATCGGAATGAACAATCTTTACAAAGGCTTTACAACTTTTATATACACCTTTAAAACTTGGTTGATAGGATCATTAGTGAACCCCTTCATCCAAGGAGCCATATGGACGGACGCGAGATCATCACGCGTCCCTTTTTTTGTTTTCTAAAAAAGGACTCTGATTTTCCTTTCAAAATGAACTTTGCTAAAATAAAATAAGCTACATATGAAGATGAAGCGAAAGGAAGCTTAATAACTCGGCTTCTTAGGAGGATCAAGATGACTGAAAGAAAAAAATTAGTATTGGTTGACGGAAACAGCCTGGCATACCGCGCGTTTTTCGCTCTGCCTCTCCTCAGCAATGAAAAAGGGATACATACAAATGCGGTGTACGGTTTTACGACGATTTTGCTGAAAATGCTCGAGGAAGAAAAACCGACTCACATGCTTGTCGCATTTGATGCGGGGAAGACGACGTTCAGGCATAAAACGTTTAAAGAATATAAAGGCGGCAGACAAAAAACGCCTCCGGAGCTTTCCGAGCAGTTGCCGTTTATTCATGAGCTCCTGGACGCCTACCGCATTTCCAGGTATGAGCTTGAAAACTACGAGGCCGATGATATTATCGGAACGCTCGCCAAATCAGCCGAAAAAGAAGGTTTTGAAGTCAAGATTTTTTCCGGAGACAAAGACTTGACACAGCTTGCGACAAAAGGAACAACTGTCGCCATCACAAAAAAAGGAATCACAGATGTTGAATATTATACCCCTGATCACATTCAGGAAAAGTACGGCCTTGCCGCTGAGCAGATCATCGATATGAAAGGTCTGATGGGCGATGCCTCAGATAATATTCCCGGCGTGCCCGGCGTCGGCGAAAAAACGGCGATCAAGCTGTTAAAGCAGTTCCACACGGTGGAAGAGCTTTTATCATCAATTGATGAAGTAAGCGGCAAAAAGCTGAAAGAAAAGCTGAGCGAATTTAAAGATCAGGCTTTGATGAGCAAAGAGCTCGCGACGATCACAACAGATGCCCCGCTTGAGATTGGTCTTGACGGCCTCGGCTACGAAGGCTTTGACAGGGAAGCGGTCGTCAAGCTGTTTAAGGATCTCGGCTTTAACTCTTTGCTGGAACGGCTTGGCGAAGATCCGGTGGAAAAAGAAGAAGAACCATTTGAGGATATTCATGTAAAGATTCAGCAGTCCATCACAGAAGAATTGTTGGCTACCCCGGCTTCATTTGTTGTTGAACAGCTTGGCGACAACTATCATGAAGCGCCGATCCTCGGTTTTTCCATCGTCAATGAAAACGGTGTGTTCTTCATTCCGAAAGAGACGGCTTTAGGCTCTGACCGCTTTAAAGAATGGGCTGAGGATGAGTCGAAAAAGAAATGGGTATTTGATGCAAAACGTGCGGCCGTCGCCTTGCGCTGGCAAGGAATTGAGCTGAGCGGAGCCGAATTTGACGTTCTTCTTGCAGCTTATATTATCAATCCAGGCCACTCGTATGATGATGTGGCAAGCGTTGCAAAGGAACATCATCTTAACATCGTTTCCACTGATGAAGCGGTTTACGGAAAAGGAGCCAAACAGGCGGTTCCGGACGAGAAGGAGCTTGCCGATCATTTGGGCAGAAAAGCCCGGGCGATTTGGGAGCTCCGTGAAAAGCTCCTTGACGAATTGGAAAAAAACGAGCAGCTTAAACTGTTTGAGGAGCTTGAGATGCCTCTCGCCCATATCCTTGGTGAAATGGAATCCATCGGTGTCCAGGTCGATGTCGACAGGCTGAAAAAAATGGGCGAAGAGCTGTCCGGAAAGCTGAAGGAATATGAAAAGAAAATCCATGAATCAGCAGGCGAAACCTTTAATATCAACTCGCCCAAGCAGCTCGGCGTCATCCTGTTCGAAAAGCTTGGATTGCCTGTCGTGAAAAAAACGAAAACGGGATACTCCACATCAGCGGATGTTCTGGAAAAGCTTCGCGATAAGCATGTCATCATCGAAGACATTCTTCATTACAGGCAAATCGGCAAGCTGCAGTCCACATATGTCGAAGGGCTTTTAAAAGTCATCCGGAAGGATACCCATAAAGTGCATACCCGCTTTAACCAAGCCTTGACGCAAACCGGCCGGCTGAGCTCGACCGATCCGAACCTGCAAAATATCCCGATCCGTCTTGAAGAAGGCCGGAAAATCCGGCAGGCATTTGTTCCGTCTCAAAAAGATTGGCTGATATTTGCGGCGGATTATTCGCAGATCGAGCTGAGGGTGCTTGCCCACATTTCAAAGGACAAAAACTTGATTGAAGCTTTTACGCATGACATGGACGTTCACACAAAAACGGCGATGGACGTGTTTCATGTATCTGAGGAAGAAGTCACACCGGCCATGAGAAGACAGGCAAAAGCCGTCAATTTCGGAATCGTATACGGCATCAGCGATTACGGGCTTTCGCAAAACCTCGGGATTACAAGGAAGGAAGCCGCCGCGTTTATTGAACGGTATTTCCACAGCTTTCAGGGAGTCAAAGAATACATGGAAGAAACAGTTCAGGAAGCAAAGCAGAAGGGCTATGTCACGACGCTGTTAGCCCGAAGAAGATACATTCCTGAGCTGACGAGCCGGAATTTCAATCTGCGCAGCTTTGCCGAGCGGACAGCGATGAACACTCCGATTCAGGGAAGCGCCGCTGACATTATTAAAAAAGCGATGATCGCGATGGCTGAGAAGCTGAAGGAGAAAAACCTCCAGGCCAAACTGTTATTACAGGTTCATGACGAATTAATCTTTGAGGCGCCTGAAGAGGAAATCAAAGAGCTTGAAAAGCTGGTGCCGGAAGTGATGGAAAACGCACTTCAGCTTGACGTGCCGCTCAAAGTGGATTATTCCTCAGGGCCTTCATGGTATGATGCTAAATAATGAAAAGGGAGTGATGATGTGCCGGAGCTGCCAGAAGTCGAAACCGTCCGGCGCACTTTAGCCGGACTTGTAATAGGGAAAACGATCGAATCTGTTGAAATTCGCTGGACAAACATCATTAAACGCCCGGCAGAACCAGAGGAGTTTGCAAGGCTACTCATTGGGGAAACGATTCAGTCAGTTGACAGAAGAGGGAAATTTTTGCTGTTTCATCTCGACCATTTCACCATGGTCTCTCATCTGAGAATGGAAGGGAAATACGGGCTTCACCAAAACGGTGAGCCTATGGATAAACATGTGCACGTGATCTTTACGTTTACGGACGGAACGGAGCTTCGCTACCGCGATGTCAGGAAATTCGGCACGATGCATTTGTTTAAACCGGGTGAAGAACAGACTGAACTGCCTCTCAAACAGCTCGGCCCGGAGCCTTTCAGCGACGAATTTACGATCGGGTATTTAAGAGAGCGCCTCAAAAAAACGAGCCGCTTTGTCAAAACCGCGCTGCTTGATCAGAAGACAGTCGTCGGACTTGGAAACATTTATGTGGATGAAGCGCTCTTCAGAGCCGGCATCCACCCGGAAACAGCGGCAAACAAGCTGACAAAAAAACAAACGGCTCTGCTTCATGAAGAAATCATCAAAACGCTGAAAGAAGCGGTTGAAGCGGGGGGAAGCACTGTCAGATCCTATATCAATTCACAAGGAGAAATCGGCATGTTTCAGCTTCAGCTCTTCGTCTATAACCGAAAAGACGAACCTTGCAAAAAATGCGGGACTGTGATCGAAAAAACGGTTGTCGGAGGAAGAGGCACGCATTTCTGCGCCACATGCCAGAAAAAATAACAATTGCATAAACTTTGTCCAGGCTTGACGCATCACGGTTCACGCTGCCGATATTTACGCTTTTGGAGCGCTTAACATCCGGCGGTTCTGTGTATTATTTCTTTTTTAAGGTGAACAACACACAGATCATTTTCCTTTCTCATATATATAAGAAGCCTATATAAAAGCTGCCTAAGGCTAAAAAACACCGCCGCATCAACAGAAAGGAAGAACCGGATATGATGTTTGCATCTTTCTTGCTGCTGGCATTCGCCGTCAGCCTGGACAGTTTTTCAGTCGGATTTACTTACGGATTGCGCAAGCTGAAAATTCCTTTTAAAGCGATTGTGATTATCGCGTTTTGTTCGGGAATCGTTATGCTGCTGGCCATGATGATCGGATCTTTATTGGCGAGATTTTTCCCGGTCGCTTTAACAGAAAGGCTCGGAGCCGTTATTTTGATGGGGATCGGGGCCTGGGTGCTTTATCAGTTTTTCAGACCGGAAAAAGAGCAGGAAATGGCCCTTTCGGAGAAAACGCTGATCAATCTTGAACTGAAATCGCTCGGAATCGTCATCCACATTTTAAGGACGCCGACAAGCGCGGACATCGATAAGTCGGGCATTATCACCGGGATCGAAGCCTTCCTGCTCGGTTTTGCCCTTTCGATCGATGCCTTTGGTGCGGGAATCGGTGCAGCCGCACTCGGATTTTCACCTGTTCCGATGAGTTTGACGGTCGCTCTTATGAGTTCGTTATTCGTATTTTTGGGCATTCAGTCCGGCCGTTTCTTATCAAGGTGGAATTGGATGGATAAACTGACCTTCCTGCCGGGAATATTGCTGATTATGATCGGAATTTGGAAACTGTAGGAAAGAGGTGCAGCCCGTGACATTGGTCATCGGTTTAACAGGAGGCATCGCCAGCGGAAAAAGCACTGTCGCACAGATGTTCCAGCAGCGCGGCATCACGGTTGTTGACGCTGACGTCATTGCGAAAGAAGCCGTTGAAAAAGGAATGCCGGCATACCGAAAAATCACCGAGACATTCGGCAGCGGCGTGTTGCTTGAAACCGGCGATATCGACCGGAAAAAACTCGGAGAACTTGTATTTAAAAACGAAGAAAAAAGGATGCAATTAAATGCGATCGTCCATCCCGAAGTTAGAAAAACGATGATCAGAGAGCGGGATGAAGCCATTCAGGCCGGAGAACGGTTTGTCGTTCTTGATATTCCGCTTTTGTATGAAAGCGGACTCGAGCATCTGGCAGACAAGGTGATCGTTGTCTGGATCCCGAAAAAGCTCCAGCTTGAGCGGCTGATGAAAAGAAATTCATTAAATGAAGAGGAAGCGCTGAATCGAATTCATGCCCAGCTTCCGCTTGATGAAAAAAGAAAAAAAGCCGACGCCGTCATCGATAACAGCGGCCGTCTGGAGGATACCGAAAACCAGCTTCAGCGCCTGCTTGAAGCGTGGTCACATACTGAGAAGTGAGTGCGGATTTTCCCGCACTCACTTTTTTTGTTATACGGAAATCCGTTCGCCGACAGCCCCGCAACGCCAGCCAGCCGTTATTCGCATACACGGTGTGCAAATTTGCTGTAAAAAGAATAAATGGTATGGCTAATTCGAAATAATGTGTTATACTTATTTTGAGCAAAACAGATATGGAATGACATAAAAATAAGGGGTGTTTGTTTGATGAAGGTAAAAGTTGCGATAAACGGATTCGGCCGTATCGGCAGAATGGTGTTTAGAAAAGCGATGCTTGATGATCAAATGGATATAGCTGTGATCAACGCGAGCTATCCTGCGGAAACGCTCGCTCATTTAATAAAGTATGACACAAATCACGGACGCTATGAGCTTGATGTCAAAGCGGGCGATGATCATCTTTTGGTAAACGGGAAAAAGGTTTTGCTGACCAATCAAAGAGATCCGAAGCTCCTTCCGTGGGCAAAACACGGAATCGATATAGTGGTTGAAGCTACAGGCAAGTTTAATTCTAAGGAAAAAGCGGAAGCGCACATTGAAGCAGGAGCGAAAAAGGTCATTTTAACCGCGCCTGGAAAAAATGAAGATATTACGATTGTGATGGGCGTAAATGAAGGCGATTTCGATGCGGAGCGCCATGCGATCATCTCCAACGCGTCTTGTACGACGAATTGTCTGGCGCCTGTCGCAAAAGTGCTTGATGATGCATTTGGCATTGAAAACGGACTTGTCACGACCGTTCACGCCTTCACAAACGATCAAAAAAATATCGACAATCCGCACAAAGACCTGCGGAGAGCGCGCGCCTGCGGTTCTTCGATCATTCCCACGACTACAGGCGCTGCAAAAGCGCTGTCGCTCGTTATGCCTCATTTAAAAGGAAGAATGCATGGCCTTGCTTTGCGGGTGCCTGTTTCAAACGTTTCTCTCGTTGATCTTGTCGCAGATTTAAAAAGCGATGTCACGGCTGAGGACATCAATGAGGCATTCCGCATGGCGGCCGCCGGTTCAATGTCCGGCATCATCGATGTGTGCGATGAACCGCTCGTGTCAGCAGATTTTAATACAAATCCATATTCCGCCGTCATTGACAGCCTTTCAACGATGGTGCTTGAAAACAGAAAAATGAAAGTGCTTGCATGGTATGACAATGAATGGGGATATTCGTGCAGGGTCGTTGATTTAATCAGATATGTCGCTTTGAGAATGAAACATCCTTCAGCTGTATAAAATAAAAGCATGGACGGCTAAAAAAATAAAAACCCCTTAACCAAAAAACCGCCTTGCAAAAAATAATCAAACAAAGTATACTATTTTTCGTGAACTTCTAGTTCGTGAGCGCTTCGGCATTACTTAAAGGGTTAGGACCTCTCCGGACTAACTTTCCCCCGTGGTAAATGACCGGTTTAGTTGCTTGGAAATTCACTTTTTAATTCTTGTTAAGGGGGGTCCATGCTATGGAAACAATGGGGCGTCACGTCATCTCCGAACTGTGGGGATGCGATTTTGATAAGCTGAACGACATGGATTTTATTGAAAAAACGTTTGTAAATGCGGCACTGAAGTCAGGCGCTGAGGTGCGGGAGGTTGCGTTTCATAAATTTGCGCCTCAAGGTGTAAGCGGGGTCGTCATTATTTCTGAATCTCATCTGACCATCCACAGCTTTCCTGAACACGGATATGCCAGCATTGATGTTTATACTTGCGGAGATTTAGATCCGAATATTGCTGCGGATTACATCGCAGAAGAGCTAAGTGCGGAAACAAGAGAGAACATTGAAATACCGAGAGGCATGGGACCTGTTCAGATCAAACAGGCCAAAGCCAAAGCACAGGCGCTTTAATGCCTGAAAAGGAGCTGGATGAAAAAGCGAAGAGCCGCTTTTTGTGATCCGCTCCTTTTTGTTTTTCCGCGAAACCAGCCCCCGCTTCTTTGAAATGGCCTTTCTTCCAGCATTCGGCATTCTCTTGCTATTTTGTTTTCTCTTGGAAATGGAGAGTTTTTTTAATAAAATATAGAGAAGAAGACAAAGGGGATATGGAATATGAGCGTTTTCCAAAAGATTCAGGGGTTTTTTTCGACCCATGCCGAAACATCCGACCACCATCCTTTGGACGAGCTGAAGAGCCGCTATTATAAAGCAACTGCAAAACAGGCGCTTGAAGCAGTAAAGGAAGTGCTGGACGGGCTTGACTGCTGCACCGCCATTTCGGTATCGGAAGAAAGAGGAGAAATAAGCGCGGAGGTTGCAAAGCCCAGAAAAGCTTTTTTGGTGGCGACCGTCGTATCGGTTCGCCCTTTTGATACAGCCGTAGATTTTAATATATCGACGGAAACGTTTTTGCCGACTGATTTTGGGTACAGCCGCAGCATGGTTTCGTCGGTTTATCGGGAATTGGACCGAAAGCTGGCTCCTGCTGTCCAAACAAACAACTGAATAGGAGCTGAAAAAATGAAATGTCCAGCGTGTCAGCATAATGGGACGAGAGTGTTAGACTCCCGTCCGGTTGACGAAAGCAGATCGATTCGCAGAAGGCGCGAATGCGAATCATGTAATTACCGGTTTACGACATTTGAAAAAGTGGAAGAAATTCCGCTCATCGTCGTAAAAAAAGAAGGAATTCGGGAAGAATTCAGCCGGGAGAAGATGCTCCGCGGCTTGATCAAAGCTTGTGAAAAGCGGCCTGTCGCTTTAAAACAGCTTGAAGATATTTGTTTTGAAATTGAAAAAGAGCTTAGAAATCAAGGTGCTTCTGAAGTGAAAAGCGAGGATATCGGCGAAATGGTGATGGACCGTCTGGCGAAAATCGATGAGGTAGCATATGTCAGATTTGCGTCCGTATACCGCCAATTCAAGGATATCAATGTGTTTATCGAGGAACTGAAAGACTTAATAAAGAAAGAACGGTAAAGAGCTGAAAACTTGATCCAGCTCTTTTCTCATGATAAAGATTTCAGGTGGATGACATGAAGACCGAAAAAAGGTGTAAAATGAGGACAAGAAACAAATTGGAAGGTTGACAAAAGATATGAGTAATTATTGGAAAGACTTGCTTCCTGTCGATCCTTACATCGTCAAGAGCCACGGGCTTCTTCAGGATTTGGACCGGCAAATTGTGACCCTGCTGTACCAGCCTTTGATCGGCTTTTTCCCGCTCAGCCTGTTTTTTACGCTCTGGGGAGAGCTGGAGCAAAACAGGGTATGGGGGAAAAGCTCGACCCACAGGCAGCTGATGGGGGCGATGCAGACAAGCCTGAAAACGATTTACGCCGAAAAGGAAAAGCTCGAGGGAATAGGTCTGTTAAAAACATATGTAAAAGAAACCGAACAGGAGCGTTTATTTATATATGAACTGATTCCGCCGCTCAGGCCGGATGAGTTTTTTCAAGACGGTATGCTGAACGTTTTTTTGTACAACCGCGTCGGAAAAGCAAGGTTTCAGCAGTTGAAAGATTATTTTTCACATCCTGCCGTTCCTGAAGAGGCCCGTGATATCACACGCTCGTTCAATGAAGTCTTTGCAGCTGTGCAGCCGAGCGAATGGAAGCTGTCAGATGATATGGCCGACGCCATGCAGCTTGAAGACGGCCAGGAATTGATGAAAGAGGGGCAAAGCAAGCCGGTCGAGGTGACGGATGATGCTTTTGACTTTCAGTTGTTTCTGGCTGGTTTGTCTGAGGCGCTGATCCCGAGAAAAGCGCTGACCGGGCAAGTAAAAGAGACGATCAAAAAACTCGCCTTTCTGTACGGCATCGAACCGCTGCAAATGCAAAACGTCGTCATGTCAGCTGTTGATGAACATGATACAATCACGACGGAAGCGCTCAGAAAAGCGGCAAGCGACTGGTATCAGATCGAAAGAAGCGGCCTGCTTCCGGAGCTTGTCGACAAAGTGCAGCCGCTCAGGCTGCGTGATTATTCGAATGAACAGCCGCCAAAGCCGTCATCAAAGGAAGAAAACTTGATCGCGCTCCTTGAACAGGTATCCCCGAGAAAATTGCTGCAGGATATTGCAGGCGGGGCCGAACCGTCCAAAGCCGATTTGAAAATCATCGAGGAAATCATGCTTGACCAAAAGCTGGAGCCGGGCGTCATCAATGTCCTGATCTATTATGTCATGCTGAAAACCGATATGAAGCTTTCAAAAAACTACACGCAAAAAATCGCTTCCCACTGGGCCAGAAAAAAAGTGAAGACGGTAAGGGAAGCCATGAAGCTTGCCAAGGAAGAAAACCGTCAGTATCTTGAATGGGCGGAAGGAAAGAAAACGCAGCGCAGCAAAAAAGTCATCAGGGAAGAAAAGCTGCCGGATTGGCTGCAAGGTGAAGCTTCCGGGGCTCATCCCGAAGGGGAGCAGGCCGCGGCAAGCAAGGAAGATTTTGATCAGCAGAAGCAACAACTGCTGGAGGAAATGAAAAAACTGAGAAACCATTCCGCCCTTTAAATGTGAGGTGAACAAGAGTTATGGAGCCGATTAAACGAGCTTTGCAAGGCGTGACGGCAAGGCCTGATTTTAAAAAGCGCCTTGAGGATATGAAAGAAAAAGTTCTTTCTGACAAGGATGTTCAGGAATTTCTCGCACAACATCAGTCGGAAGTGGACGATCATATGATCGACAGAAGCTTGAACAAGCTTTATGAATATACACAGCAAAGCAAAGCCTGCAGCAACTGCCCCAGTCTGAATGAATGCAAAAATCTGCTTAAGGGCTATTATCCAAAGCTTGTGCTGAACGGAAAAACGATTGATATCAAGTATGACATCTGTCCTGAAAAGCGCAAAGCTGATGAAAGGGAAAGACAGCGTTCGCTAATCAAAAGCATCTATATTCAAAGGGATCTGCTGGATGCCACATTTGCGGATATTGATGGGGACGACCCCAGCCGCTTGAAGGTGCTTCAGCTTGTGACGCAATTTTTCCATGACTATAACGAGACGGGAAAAGGAAAAGGAATTTATGTCCACGGGAAATTCGGCGTCGGCAAAACCTTTATGCTGGCAGCCATCGCTAATGAGCTTGCAGCAAAGGATCACCCGTCCATTCTCGTCTATGTCCCCGAATTTGTCAGAGAGCTGAAAAACGCCATTCATGACCAGTCATTGGAAGAAAAGCTCGATATGGTGAAATCCACTCCGATTCTTATGCTTGATGATATCGGAGCGGAGTCCATGTCCAGCTGGGTCAGGGATGAAGTAATCGGCACGATTCTTCAGCACAGAATGTCCCAGCAGCTGCCGACGTTTTTCTCTTCGAACTTTGATCCGGATGAGCTGAAGCATCATTTCACATATTCCCAAAGGGGAGAAAAAGAAGAGGTAAAGGCGGCAAGACTGATGGAAAGGGTGCTGTACCTGGCTACTCCCGTCCGTCTTGATGGGAAAAACCGCCGACAATAATCGCCTATGAATCAGGGAGATGAGGACATGCCAAAAAAAGCCCTCGGCAAGTGGGCGGCGGTGATTGCGATAGCGTCAGCCGGATTGTGGTTCAACGCAAAATATTTGAACCTGAATCCCCGCCATATCAGGGAAGGGGTTTTATCCTTCGGCGCTTTCGCACCGCTGATTTATATCGGATTATTAATGATCAGGCCGTTTATTCTGCTGCCCGCTTCCGTTTTCGCCGTTGGCGGCGGGCTTGCGTTCGGTCCGCTGTTTGGATCTCTGTATTCTTTTGCAGGGGCCGCAGGCGGAGCGTTTTTATCATTTGCCGTTGCCTATAGACTCGGCGGAAATGTGAAAAAAATGCCCCTAAAGCTTGATGCGGTTCGCAGCCTTTTGCAAAAAAACGGTTTTTACGGCATTTTGCTGTTAAGGCTCGCTCCGATTCATTTTGATGCGGTCAGCTATGCGGCAGGCGTTTCAAAAGTGAGGCCGCTGTCGTTTTTGGCGGCCACGGCTTGTGGCATCATTCCGGGAACCGTCATTTTAAATGCGCTCGGATCAAGCCTGCTGTCCGGCGACCTCTTGGCAATCGTGATCGTTTCCATGATCTATCTTCTTTTTATCACCGTTCCGCTTTTATTCAGAAAAAAAGTGCAGGAGCTGTTTGATTAAAGGCTTATCCATTTTTTTGAGTCTATTTTATTTGTCCCGCCCATATACATGTATCAGATGTTGTTAGGGGGGACAAACATGCTCGAAATTACATTTGAAGATGATTATGATACAGCCGCGTTTTTGCATCTGCTTCGCAATGCTGATGTGAACCGGCATATCAAGATTCACGAGGCGCCAGGGAAGATCGGAATTGAAAAAACACATTCCTCTGTCAGGATTCAGGCATTGATTCAGCCTGTTCTGACGAAATTTTTTACAGAATGCAAAGAAGATGAATACATGCTTTCGGTCATTGAAGGCGATTATTACTTTTTGGACAGGGATGAACAGCAGCAGATTCTCCAGCTGGCCCACAGCATCATGGAGGGTGAACTTGAAGGGCTTCCGCTTAATCAGGACGACACCCCTCGTGAACATTTCATCAATCAGGAGCTTCAAGCCATCTGTCTTGAAGAAAACGTTCTGTCGATCCGCTCCTTTATGACGTTTCGGCTCGGAAAATATTATCAACGTCTGAGGGGGTACGTCGAGGCTGCGATTGACGAATACAAAATGGAACAGGAATACCAGACGTTCATTCAATCGCTCAGGGACTATGTCACCTCGAAAGAGCCGATGCTTGATCATGTACACATCGTGCATGACGATCATTTCGTATTATGGGAATTAAAGTATATTTCGGAACGGGAACAAAAAAAATACATAGACAGGCGGTTCGTAAGAGAACACCCGATGTATATTGATTCCCGCCTGCTGGCGCCGCTCGTTTCGATCGCTCCGAAAAAAATCGATCTTTATACGAAAGACCGGGAGCATGCCATGGTTCAGACGATCCAAAACATTTTTCAGGAGCGGGTGCGGATTTTTTCTCTCGACTCCTTCCATCCGCAGGAAAACATTTTGGAAGAGCATTCTTGATTTTGCTCGCAAAACGATTTATAATACGGTATAAACTTAAGATGCAATGTATTGATAAGGACATGGAAAAATGAACACCGGTTTGACAGAGAGGGAGGCCGGGGCTGCAAGTCTCCTAAACCAAGGGTCATTTTTTTACCACCTTTGAACATCAGTTGTGAACGGCGTTTTGTCCAGTAATGACTGACGGGACTTCCCGTTACAGAATCGAAAGCCGAAAGCGCCAAGGATTTTTTGCGTTTTCGGGAAAAAGGGTGGAACCACGAATTCCGTTTATCAATCCTCGTCCCTTTCATAGGGGGACGGGGATTTTTTATTTTGTAAAAAAAAGGAGTGACTAGGATGTCAGATATGGTAAAAATCAAATTTCCTGACGGAGCGGTTAAGGAGTTTGCCAAAGGAACGACGACAGAAGATATCGCGGCATCGATCAGTCCCGGCTTAAAGAAAAAAGCAATTGCCGGAAAATTAAACAGCAAAGAAATCGATCTGCGCACACCGATTGTTGAGGACGGTGCGATTGAAATCATTACGGAAGACAGCGACGAAGCGCTTGAGATTATGCGCCACAGCACCGCGCACTTAATGGCTCAGGCGATCAAGCGGCTTTATAAAAATGTGAAGCTCGGCGTCGGCCCTGTGATCGAAAACGGCTTCTACTATGATGTTGACCTGGAAGAAGCGCTCACACCCGAGGATCTCCCGAAAATCGAAAAAGAAATGAAAAAAATCATCGGGGAAAATCTGCCGATCGTCAGAAAAGAGGTCAGCCGCGAAGAAGCGAAAGCACGGTTTGCCGAAATCGGCGACGACTTGAAACTGGAACTGCTTGATGCGATTCCGGAAGGTGAGGCGGTATCCATTTATGAGCAGGGCGAATTCTTTGATTTGTGCCGGGGCGTCCACGTCCCTTCAACAGGAAAAATCAAGGAATTTAAGCTGCTGAGCCTTGCGGGAGCATACTGGCGCGGAGACAGCAATAACAAGATGCTGCAGCGCATCTATGGAACTGCTTTCTTCAAAAAGGCTGAGCTTGAAGAGCATCTGCGCCTGCTTGAAGAAGCAAAAGAACGCGACCACAGAAAGCTTGGAAAAGAGCTCAAGCTGTTTGCCATTTCTCAAAAAGTCGGCCAAGGGCTGCCGCTCTGGCTGCCAAAGGGCGCCACAATCAGACGCGTAATCGAACGCTATATCGTTGATAAAGAGCTCGCACTCGGCTATGAGCACGTCTATACACCTGTGCTCGGAAGCAAGGAACTTTACGAAACATCAGGCCACTGGGATCATTATCAGGATACAATGTTCCCGCCAATGGAAATGGATAATGAGACGGTTGTGCTCCGTCCGATGAACTGTCCGCACCATATGATGATTTATAAAAACGACATTCACAGCTACCGCGAGCTGCCGATCAGAATCGCTGAGCTCGGCACGATGCACCGCTATGAAATGTCCGGTGCGCTCTCAGGGCTGCAGCGCGTCCGCGGAATGACCCTGAATGACGCTCATATTTTCGTCCGTCCGGATCAGATCAAAGACGAATTCATCCGCACCGTCCGTTTGATTCAGGATGTCTATAAAGACTTCGGATTAAATAACTACACGTTCCGCCTGTCTTATCGCGACCCTGAAGATACAGAGAAATACTATGATGATGATGAGATGTGGAATAAAGCACAATCGATGCTGAAAGCAGCGATGGATGAGATGGGGCATGACTATTATGAAGCGGAAGGCGAAGCGGCGTTCTACGGGCCGAAGCTTGACGTTCAAGTCAAAACAGCGATTGGCAAGGAAGAAACACTGTCAACCGTACAGCTCGATTTCCTTCTTCCTGAAAAGTTTGACCTGACATATGTCGGGGAAGACGGAAAACCGCACCGTCCGGTCGTCATCCACAGAGGTGTCGTGTCTACGATGGAACGCTTTGTAGCATTCTTAATTGAAGAGCATAAAGGAGCGCTTCCGACATGGCTTGCACCGGTTCAATTCCAGGTCATCCCTGTATCGCCGTCAGTGCATCTTGACTATGCAAAACAAGTGCAGGATCGCCTGCAGCGAGAAGGTCTGCGCGTTGAAGTCGACAGCCGTGATGAAAAAATCGGCTATAAAATCCGTGAAGCGCAAATGCAAAAAATTCCGTACATGCTCGTCGTCGGCGACCAGGAAGCTGAAAACGAAGCGGTTAATATCCGCAAATACGGAGAGCAAAAATCAGAAACGGTTTCACTTGAAGACTTCGTGAAAAAAGCCGTTGCTGAAGCAAGAAAATAAGCAAGACAAAAGCATGATTCCATTTGGAGTCATGCTTTTTACATGTTAAAGCGATTGCTGCTTTTCGGCCAGAATGTCAAGCAATTCGGTTAAATGGCGGATTTCGTAGTCCGGCTTTACATCGGTTCCGTTTTCTTTGCCTTTTCGGTTGACCCAAACGGTCTGTATGCCGGCTCTTGAAGCGCCGAGAATATCCGTGTTTAGATTGTCCCCGACCATCACGGTGTCGTCTTTCGTAATGCCGAGAAGATCAAGACAGTGTTCAAAAATGCTCGGATCAGGCTTCCCTTTTCCGAAATTTCCGGAAATGACGATTTCGCTGAAATAAGGGGCAAGCTCGGGAACACCGGCCAATTTTTCTTTTTGCAGGCTCGGATCTCCGTTCGTCAGCAAAAGAAGCTCGACCTTTCCTTTTAATTCTTCCAAAACGGCAAAGGTTTCTTCATAGACAAATGGACGCTTCCGGCGCACAGCCGCAAAGCATTGGCCAAGCTCTTCCCCGAAAACCGGGTCATCGATTCCGAATGCTTTCAGCCCGTTTGTCCATGCATGTTTTCTGTATTCAGGGACGATCTTGTTCAGCTTTTGAAAACCTTCACTGATCGGTTCGCTGAAATTTGACCACAGCCCTTCAAACGGATTGATGCCGATCATCACGGTGTAAGGATACGTTTCATAAGACGTGTAAAGGTCCCGCGCCGCCTGGCGAACGGCCGCTTCAAATTCGCCCGCATTGATCCCGTATTTTTTTTCCGCCTTAAGGCATGTCTCGGCAAATGCTGTGCTGACGCTTTTTTCATCCCAGAGCAATGTATCGTCTAAATCAAAAAATACGGCTTTCATGATCTTCTCCTCTGCCATTAATTTATAGAATTCTCTCATTTATTTTACAATAGATCAAAGGGATGTGAAAGAAATGAATTTGATGTAATGCAGTGTCAAAGTGTGAAAGCCATATGATAAAATAAAACGAAAATTCTATTGTTTGGAAAGCAAGGGGATTTTTATGATTCATTTTAGATCATGATGTTTGGCTCATTTGAAGGGATTCCGCCGCCATCTGCGGCATTCTGAAGGTTATAAGGGGTCTGTATCTTTTCCTTTTTTTTATTATACGCATTGAAATACATAACCGCGAGATGCTGAGCAATGACTGGATTTTTCAGTTAAGCCGTCAAGTTCGATAGAATCGGGAGGCTGTTTGCTGGCGCAGAAGTGTGAATCTCCGCCCGCGTTTTAAACAAACAGAAGGGGAATTGGATGCTTGATGAAATGTTTGCATGGAATGAATTGAGATATTTGTTGGAACGGTCGGAAGAAGTGGATATATTGTAACAACATTAGTTGGGAAAATGGAAGGAATGGTATGATGAAAAAACGGTGGGTATTTTGGTGGGTTTGCAACATATTTTGGATGACCATTTTTGTAGTAGGAGCAGCTGTTGTTTGGCTTAGAAATGTTGATGGTGCTGGTGTTACTCAAACACCTGAGCTTAAATTAATAGCATTTATCGTTTTATTGATTGCGTTTATATTTCCATTCATTATTCAAATTGTGTGGCTGATTGTTAATTTAAGAATTAGCAGTAACAAATAAGCGAGCGGGCGCGATTGTTGGAGTGAAAAAAATGAAGAAGGGCGGCAAACAATTGCTGTCCTTTTTATTTTCCTTATTAAGCGGTTTTGTCCGTAAAAGATTTTAAAGCCATGCTGCGTCAAAGTGTGAATAAAGAGAGGTATGATAGAATAAGAGCAGATTCCGAAAGAAAGCAAGGGGAAGTACATGATCCAACTCATGATCATGATGCTGGAGAGAGTGGGGATCATCGTCATTCTGGGCTTTATGTTGGCCCATATGAAGGTGTTCCGTCAGCACCTTCAGCATCCGGAAGGGTATAAGGGAAAGGGAGTTCTTATCTTCATTTTTTCCTTGTTCAGCATCATCAGCAACTATACAGGCATTGAAATCCGAGAACACGAGATTTTGAACAATGATTGGATTTTTGCGATCGATCCGTCAAGCTCGATTGCCAATACGAGAATTCTCGGTGTCGAAATCGGCGGCCTGATCGGAGGGCCGTTTGTCGGAGCGGGTGTCGGGCTTTTGTCAGGCATTCACCGTTTTTCACTGGGAGGGACGACGGCTTTGAGCTGCGCAGTTTCTTCAGTGCTGGCAGGCATCATCGCGGGTTATATCGGCAGCTTTTTCAGAAAACGGCACCAGATGGTGACGCCGCGGGTAGCCGCTCTTGCTGGCATTTGCATGGAGGGCCTGCAGATGCTTATGATTCTCGTGCTTGCAAAACCGCAGGCCGAGGCTTTGGCGCTCGTTCAGATGATCGGCATTCCGATGATGATTGTCAACGGGACAGGCAGCTTTATATTTCTATCGATCATTCAATCTATTATCCGCAAAGAAGAACAGGAGCGGGCCGTTCAGACCCATAAGGTATTTTCGATAGCTGATCAGACGCTTCCTTTTTTCCGCCGGGGGCTGAATGAGGATTCCTGCAAAAGCGCCGCTCTCATTATTCACCGGATGACGGGGACGGATGCCGTATCGATTACGGACAGAAAGAACATTCTCGCTCATGTCGGAGAAGGAGCCGACCATCATATTCCTTCAAAAAACCTGATCACCGGTTTATCGAAAAAAGTCATTCACACAGGTAAGGTCATGAAAGTGAAGTCGCGCGATGAGATCGAGTGTACGCACCGTTCTTGTCCGCTCCAGGCAGCGATCGTACTGCCGCTCTTCTCCAATCGAGAAACGATCGGCACGCTGAAGCTGTACTTTAAGCACCCGTCCGGTCTTAACCGCGTGACGGAAGAGCTCGCCGAAGGTCTTGCCATGCTTTTTTCCACTCAGCTTGAGCTCGGGGAGGCTGAGCTGCAAAGCAAGCTGTTGAAGGATGCCGAAATCAAAGCGCTGCAGGCGCAGGTCAATCCTCATTTTTTATTTAATGCCATCCATACGATCTCCGCACTGTGCCGGACAGACGTTGAAAAAACGAGAAGGCTGCTGCTTCAGCTCAGCGTCTATTTCCGCTCGAACTTACAGGGGGCAAGGCAATTGCTGATTCCGCTCTCAAAGGAGCTGAATCATCTCGAAGCATATTTGTCTTTGGAACAGGCGCGTTTTCCGGGGAAATATTCAATCGATTTTCATATCGAAGAAGGGCTGGAGCGCATGGAAATCCCTCCATTTATCTTGCAGATGCTTGTTGAAAACGCGCTGCGCCATGCTTTTCCGAAAAAGCAGAAATCTTGCAGGGTGACAGTCTGCGTCCGTTCAGAGCCGGACGGCGTCCTGATGAAGGTCGCAGATAATGGCAGAGGAATTGAACCGGGCGTACTGGAACAATTGGGAAAAGCGCCGTCGCCTTCAAAGGAAGGAAACGGGACCGCGCTGTATAATCTGAACCAGCGGCTGACGGGGCTGTTCGGACAGCAGGCGGCTTTAAACATTACAAGTCAACCTGACAGAGGGACTGAGGTTTTATTCAAGATTCCTTTTCAAACCGGAAGAGGGGGAGAAGCAAATGCTTAAGGTGTTAATCGTTGATGATGAAATGTTTGCAAGGGATGAATTGAGATATTTATTGGAGCGGACGAAAGAAGTAGATGCCATCGATGAAGCTGAACATATCGAAGAGGCGTTTGACAAAATGGCTGATCAAAAGCCTGATATTCTTTTTTTAGATATTGATCTGTCCGGGGAAAACGGATTTGACATCGCCAAGCGCCTGAAAAAAATGTCAGCCCCTCCGGCCGTTGTTTTTGCCACCGCATATGACGAATACGCGCTGAAAGCATTTGAAGTCGATGCTATTGACTATTTGACAAAACCGTTTGATGAGGAGCGCATCAGACAGACGATCAAAAAATACAAAAGGATGCATCAGAAAGGCAAAGAGGAGCAGCCGCTGCCCGGCCATCAGAAGCTGGCTTTTCATGTTGATGAATCGATTGTCATTCTTGACGCTGATGAAATCGTGTATGCCGGATTAAGAGACGGCCGGGTCATCGTCAAAACCTTTGAAGCGGCCTACGCCGTGCATGACACGCTGGTCGTGCTTGAGCAAAAGCTTCCGCAATCCTTGTTTATCAGGGTTCACAGAAGCTTTCTGGCGAACATGGGCCATATGAAAGAGGTAAAGCCGTGGTTTAATTCAACGTATAATCTGCTCATGAAAGACGGTTCAACCATTCCTGTCAGCCGTACATATGCAAAAGAACTGAAAAAACTGCTACATATGATGTGAAACAGCTGATGTTAATGAATCCTTTGCAGCCCAGGGCGGCCCGCTTCTACTAAAAAGCTGGCATAGGTTGAAACAGAGGCACCGGGGCGGGTGACATAAGGGAGAACCTGAAATTCGGCCAGAAGCTGTTTAGGAGTCATGGTGCAGCGGACATAGCCCCGCTGTGCATTATATAGCTTGACATGGGGATTCCCCAGCCAGATCGGTGCGAGGGAATCGGTTTCGGCGCCATCGGCGTCAGAAGCGATCGAGGTGGCAATCAGCTCTGTGCCGATCGTTTTTGATTGAACATCATTGAAATCTGTTTTAAGGTCTGCGGCGGCATGTCTGTGGATATCTCCTGTCAGCACGACGGGGTTTTGGATGCCGCACGTTTGATAGGCGGAGAACAGCCTGTCGCGCGAAGCAGGATAGCCGTCCCATTGATCGACGCTGTACTCCGTGCCTGGTCCTGTGTCACGGTCAATCTGCGCCAAAACGACCTGCTGCACCAGCATATTCCAAATCGCATTCGACCTGCTCAGCCCGCGAAACAGCCATTGTTCTTGGGCTTTTCCGAGGATTGATCTTTCGGGATCGAGCCGTTCATCCTCGTTTGCCGGATAATTGCTCCGGTACTGCCTTGTGTCAAGGACATTGAATTCTGCCAGGTTTCCATAGCGGAAGCGGCGGTACATCAGCATATCCGGCCCTTTTGGAAGCGAGGCGCGCCTGACCGGAATGTTCTCGTAAAAGGCTTGGTAGGCGGCTGCGCGCTGCTTGAGAAACGCTTCTGGAGAAGGATTGTATTGGGAGTAGATGCCGGCATAATTGTTTTCGACTTCATGGTCATCCATGGTTGTGACCCAAGGAGCCAATGCATGGATGTTCTGAAGGTCAGGATCGGTCTTGAAAAGGGAGTACCGCAGCCGGTATTGGCTGAGGGTGACCGTCTTTGCATTGTGAGCACTGGACAGCTTGACGTCCCGGTAAAGGTTGTTTTCGTTTATAGGGTATTCGTAAATATAGTCTCCAAGGAAAAACACAACGTCGGGGTGATCTTCGGCCATGTGCCGATAAGCAGTAAAATAGCCGTGATACCAGGCTTGGCATGATGCAAGGGAAAACGACATTCCGCTTAGATCGACATATGGGGGAGGCGCGGTTTTCGTCCGGCCTGTCCGGCTGATCTCCCGACCGGCTTTGAATCTGTACCAATAATATCTTGCCGGTTTCAATCCGTGGATTTCCACATGCACAGAGTGGCCAAGCTCCGCCAGAGCCGTCGCCGTACCTTGTTTGACGATTTTGCGGAAATGTTCATCTTCGGCGACCTCCCATCTCACTGGTACGTTCCTGTTCGGCATGCCTCCCGAGCCATCTTCAGCAAGCGGATCAGGTGCAAGCCTCGTCCATATCACAAATCCGTCCGGGTGCGGTTCGCCTGAGGCGATCCCCAGCTGAAATGGATTGTCTGTAAATGCGGGCGCTTCTGCGGCGAGTGAAGCGTCTTCCGGCAATAATCCGCGATCGATCAAGGATGTAAGCTCAGCAGACGGCTTCGAGCGGCGTCCGTGCATGTCGAGCTGATTTCCGGTGTGCATATTGTTCTTGGCCCCCTTACTTTTTTTCACGTTATTAACTATACGATGAACGCTTCTTCATTAGCACATATTGGAAAAATTCCGCTGTGAAAATGATAAGTGCCATTCAAACCTCCGCTATGGAGGCTATTTGTATTTCAGCGTCCGATTCCTGCAACTGAACCTGTATATTAGGCGAGTTTCAATGTAAGCGCTTTTTCAAGGGGCTTTGTTTTATATAATGATGCCAACAAAGCCAAAGAGGTGAGCGAAATGAGTGGGAGAAAAGTATTCGGTTTTTTGACACAGGCTTTTATTTTTGCTGTCATTATGCTTGTTTCTAACGGAATCGCAGGCATGCTGCCCATCCCGATTCCGGCATCAGTCATAGGTTTGGTTCTATTATTCACGCTGCTGTGCACGAAGGTGATCAAGCTTGAGCAGGTTGAGTCGCTCGGTACAGCATTAACCTCTCTTATCGGATTTTTATTTGTTCCATCGGGAATTTCTGTCATGAATTCGCTCGGTGTGATGCAGGAATACGGCCTGCTCATCGTATTCGTTATTTTTCTGGCTACCGTCATTCTGCTTGGTGCAACAGGACTGTTTTCACAGCTGATTTTGACTGCCGGGGGCAAAAAGCGGCAGGCTGCACCGCCTGAAACGGTTAAAAAAACAGCTTCTTGATGAAAAAAGGAGGTTTTCTTTATGACACCATATTTCGGCATTGTCGTATCACTTGCCGCTTTTGGCATCGGCACTTATCTGTTCAAGAAGACAAACGGATTTTTCTTGTTTACGCCTTTGTTTGTCGCCATGGTGCTCGGGATCGCATTCTTGAAAATCGGGGGCTTTTCGTATGAGGATTACAGCAGCGGCGGAGACATCATTAAATTCTTTTTAGAGCCTGCTACGATCGCGTTTGCGATTCCTCTATATAAACAGGCGGATAAATTGAAAAGATACTGGTGGCAGATCCTCTCCGCCATTATCGCAGGCTCAGTCTGTTCGGTTGCCGTCGTGTATCTCATCGCGGAAGGAATTCATCTGGATGAGGCCGTCATGAAAAGCATGCTGCCGCAGGCCGCCACAACGGCGATTGCTCTTCCATTATCAGAGGGAATCGGCGGCATCACCGATATTACAGCTTTTGCAGTCATTTTTAACGCTGTTATCGTTTATGCACTTGGGGCGCTGTTCTTAAAAATCTTTCATGTGAAAAATCCGATCGCAAAAGGTTTGGCGCTTGGAACATCAGGACATGCCCTCGGCGTTGCCGTCGGAATTGAAATGGGGGAAGTCGAAGCGGCCATGGCAAGCATTGCAGTGGTTGTCGTCGGCGTTGTGACGGTTTTTGTCATTCCGGTGTTCATTCAAATGATCGGCGGGTAAGCATGGAGAAAGAAGAAAATAAAGATCATCGTTGCTATTTCAAATATGACCTGCTATAATAGCAAATGTTGTGATAAATTTTATATCTTGACTTACAGGATATGTTTATGTAAGATTGATAATGAATTGAATATATATCAACAAGCAGAAGCACCCGCTTCTCACCTGATTGACACATTCTTGTAGTTGGCAGGTTAAACGTACATTTCTTATTTTTTTATGCAGATGTTCGCAGTGTGGGTGTTGTTATGCCCACACTTTTTGTTTGCCTGTGGAAATGCAATGAAGCGGTCAAAATGAGTTGTGAAATCAATTCAAAGATTCTATGGAGGTGGCTCATTATTAGCAAAGATCAATTGGTTAATGAGGGTATCCGTGCGCGTGAAGTTCGTTTGATCGGACAAAATGGCGACCAGCTGGGGATCAAATCCCGCCAGGAAGCACTGGAGATTGCCGGTCGCGCAAATCTTGACCTTGTGTTAGTTGCGGCAAATGCAAAACCGCCTGTCTGCCGGATTATGGACTATGGAAAGTACAGATTCGAGCAGCAGAAGAAGGAAAAAGAAGCACGCAAAAATCAAAAAATCATTAACTTAAAAGAAGTGCGGCTGAGCCCGGGTATTGAAGAACACGACTTCAATACAAAGCTTCGCAACGCCATCAAGTTCCTGCAAAAAGGGGACAAAGTAAAAGCATCCATCCGCTTTAAAGGCCGCGCGATCACGCATAAAGAAATCGGACAGCGCGTTCTCGACCGTTTTTCGGAAGCCTGCGCGGAAGTTGCAACCGTTGAAACGAAGCCGAAAATGGACGGCCGCAGCATGTTCCTGGTGCTCGCACCTAAAAATGAAAAGTAATTAAGGAGGAAACATCCATGCCAAAAATGAAAACTCACCGCGGATCTGCGAAACGTTTTAAAAAGACAGGTTCCGGGAAACTGAAACGTTCTCATGCATATACTAGCCACTTGTTCGCAAATAAATCTCAAAAACAAAAACGCAAGCTTCGCAAAAGCGCGATCGTCAGCGCGGGCGATTTCAAACGCATCAAGCAGCAGCTTGCCAACATTAAGTAATTCGGAAAAGGGATAATTAGGAGGGAAATCTAATGCCAAGAGTAAAAGGCGGAACTGTTACACGCAAACGTCGTAAAAAGGTTCTTAAATTAGCAAAAGGTTATTTTGGTTCAAAACATACATTATATAAAGTAGCTAACCAGCAAGTCATGAAATCTGGAAACTACGCTTTCCGTGACCGTCGTCAGAAAAAGCGTGATTTCCGCAAGCTTTGGATCACTCGTATCAATGCCGCAGCTCGTATGAACGGTCTTTCTTACAGCCGTTTAATGCACGGTCTTAAACTTTCCGGCATTGAAGTCAACCGCAAAATGCTTGCTGATCTTGCTGTAAACGATCTTTCTGCATTCAATCAGCTTGCTGATGCTGCAAAAGCTCAATTAAACAAATAATAAAAAGGCCGTTCACGGCCTTTTTTTATTTGATGTCAACGGCAAGGGGGGAAAATGACAAATGAGTATGATGCTGACAGCCTTCATCCTGATCAACGGATATGGTTTCGCGCTGATGAACATCGACAAACAAAGAGCCGTCCAAAACAAATGGAGGATATCTGAACGCCGCATCTGGCTGACTGCCGCTCTGTTCGGCTCGGCTGGCGTCTGGCTTGGAATGCTCTACTTCAGACATAAAACGAAGCATCTCTCCTTTAAGCTGGGGATCCCCTTCCTGCTGATGATTCAAGCCGTATTGGCGGTTGTTTTGCTATATGTCATGAACTAAAAGCAGAAAAGCTTATCGCTGTTCTGCTTTTTTGTTTTTAAATTTTTTGAGGGATGAATCCCAATCGATTTTGCAGTCCGGGTAGTGTGCTTTGATTTTGTTTTCCAATTCGAGAAAATCCTCTTCCGTAAAAGACTTGAGCTTTTCTTCCGGGGCATCCGACCACACGAAAATCGTATGGATAAACAGAGGATGGTCTTTGGAGGGAATGTGTTTTTCCCCTTCGAAGAGAACGCCCTTAAACGCTAATTTGAAATTTTTGCGCGTATTTTTTTGTTCGTCCAAAAAATAGAAATGTTCTTTTGCCTGTGCGGATTTCAGTCTCCGTTTCGGATCGCCCAAAAACTGAACGGTCTTGTATACGACATAAATTAATAGCGCCAGCAAAGCGAATCTCAATATAAGGACAAGCATGTTCAAAAGAACCTCCCATGAAAGAAATTCAGGTATATCTGAATATATACGAACCACTTCATTAAACGTTTCATTTTTTTCAAAAAAAAACGACTGCAACCGATATTGATCGTATTGAAAAGGTTTGTTTTTGTATAATAGTAATTGAGGGTTAATTAAAGGAGGCTGTAAATGATATGGCAAAGCTTGATGAAACGCTTACCATGCTAAAAGAATTGACAGACGCAAAAGGGATACCAGCAAATGAAAAAGAACCCAGACAAGTCATGAAATCATACATAGAGCCGTTTGCCGATGAGGTAACGACAGACAGACTCGGTAGTCTGATTGCTAAAAAGACCGGCCGGGCCGACGGACCGAAGATCATGATTGCCGGTCATCTCGATGAAGTCGGTTTTATGGTAACGCGCATTGATGACAGGGGATATCTCCGTTTTCAGACGGTCGGAGGCTGGTGGTCACAGGTCATGCTGGCGCAGCGTGTGACAATCGTGACGAAAAAAGGGGAGGTCACCGGTGTCATCGGTTCAAAGCCGCCTCATGTTCTCTCCCCTGACGCCCGCAAAAAACCGGTGGACATTAAAGACATGTTTATCGACATCGGCGCTTCAAGCAGAGAGGAAGCGATGGAATGGGGCGTTCTTCCCGGAGATCAAATCGTACCTTACTTTGAATTTACAGTCATGAAAAATGAAAAGATGCTGCTTGCCAAGGCATGGGACAACCGTATCGGCTGTGCCATCGCAATAGACGTTTTGAAACGTCTGAAAGGCGCCGACCACCCAAATATCGTGTATGGCGTAGGGACGGTTCAGGAAGAAGTCGGATTGCGCGGTGCCAAAACCGCTGCACACACAATCAAGCCGGACATCGCTTTTGGAGTCGACGTCGGAATCGCTGGAGATACACCGGGGATTACGGAAAAAGAATCGACAAGCAAAATGGGTAAAGGTCCGCAAATCATTTTGTATGACGCTTCAATGGTTTCCCATAAAGGGCTTCGCGATTTTGTCACAAATGTAGCCGATGAAGCGGGAATTCCATACCAATTTGATGCCCTCTCGGGAGGGGGGACCGACTCAGGATCGATCCACTTGACCGCAAACGGAGTACCCGCTCTTTCGATAACGATTGCAACCCGCTATATCCATACACATGCGGCGATGCTTCATCGCGATGACTATGAAAATGCCGTCAAACTGATCACCGAAGTGATCAAACGACTGGACAATGAAACGGTGCAAAACATTACGTATGATTGATTCAAAAAAGCCGGCAGCTTGGCAAACAGCTGTCGGCTTTTTTTGGAATGTTTATGGCAGCGCTTACATATAAAAAGTTAGAATGTTCCGTAAAATTCCATAAAAGGAATATTCACTTGGCTTTTGATATTTTGAAGGGAGTGGTTTTGTGAAACGATATTCACAATGGTTTTCATTGGCGGCGGCATTTGTAACCGCGCTGATGCTGATGTTTTCGACGGATCAATCTGCTTCAGCCGCATTTTGGGACACAAAAGGGGACAACATCATTCATGATCCTTCTATGATTAAAGAAGGGAATACATGGTACACCTTTGGCACGGGAATCGGAAACGGATTGCGCGTCATCAAATCGAATGACGGAATCACATGGAGTGCAGCACCGAGTATCTTTCCAACTCCATTATCATGGTGGAAAATGTACGTACCAAATCATGAAGAAAATCAATGGGCGCCGGATATCAGTTATTATAACGGACGGTACTGGCTGTATTATTCCGTCTCTTCGTTCGGCTCAAACACCTCGGCGATCGGGCTTGCTTCCACAGACCGGATCGCCTCAGGGCAATGGCGCGACCACGGACTTGTCATCAGGACGACTTCGGCTGATAACTATAATGCGATTGACGGGGATTTAGTAATTGATAAAGACGGAAACCCGTGGTTGTCCTTCGGTTCCTTTTGGAGCGGCATCAAGCTGACAAAGCTCGATAAAACCACAATGAAACCGACGGGAAGCCTTTATTCGATCGCCTCAAGGCCGAATAACGGCGGGGCGGTTGAAGCGCCGCACATTACGTATAAAGACGGCTACTATTATTTATTCGTTTCATTTGACAGCTGCTGCAAGGGGGTCAACAGCACGTATAAAATGGCCTACGGCCGTTCAACCAATATTACCGGGCCTTACTATGATAAAAATGGAAAAAGCATGATGGCCGGAGGAGGGACGATATTGGACGCCGGAAATGAACGCTGGAAAGGGCCGGGACATTCCGATATTATGGGCAATTCGGTCATTGTCAGACACGGCTATGATGCTCTTGATAACGGGATTTCAAAATTGTTAATCAATGATTTGTATTGGGATTCAGCAGGCTGGCCAACGTACTAGCTTCCGCTTGCCAAGCAGATGTCAGTCTGCTTGGCTTTTTCTTTTCGAATGTGTCAAAAAAAATTTAAAAACATGCTGGAAATTGAATTGACAGTATATGGTGTTAAGAATATAATGAACTTGTTCGTATGAATATAAAACTTGTTTATAGATGTACGTACGTATTAGGATAAGATTTGGTGCCGAAGGCTCTTCATCAAATGTTTTTGTAAGCGTTTTATTTTAATGGTTTCATAATGTTTCATCATACCGGGGCATAGGAGGAAAAATCTTGATTCAATCAAAAACGTACGAATTTTGGTTTGTTGCGGGCAGCCAGCATTTATACGGAGAAGAAGCTGTCAGGGAAGTCGAAGAACATTCAAAAATCATGTGCAGAGGGTTAAATGACAGCCAACTGAGGTTCAGTGTCAAATATAAAACGGTTGTCACTTCGCCTGATGGCGTGACGAAGCTTATGAGAGAAGCGAACAGCGACGATGCATGCGCAGGTGTCATCACTTGGATGCATACGTTTTCACCGGCCAAAATATGGATTCAAGGTCTCACAGAACTGAAAAAACCGCTGCTTCACTTCCATACTCAATTTAACAGGGACATCCCGTGGGACAAAATCGACATGGACTTTATGAATATCAACCAATCAGCACACGGAGACCGCGAATATGGGTTTATCGGAACAAGATTAGGTCTTCAGCGTAAGGTGATTGTCGGACACTGGGAAGATGCCGAGGTGAAAAAGGCGGTCGGCCGATGGATGAGCGCCGCAGTCGCCTCTGTTGAAAACCGCCAGATCAAGGTGGCACGGTTTGGAGACAACATGCGGAATGTGGCGGTGACGGAAGGCGATAAAATAGAAACCCAAATTCAGCTTGGCTGGTCTGTCGACGGATATGGGATCGGAGATCTAGTCCGGGAGATCAACGCAGTATCCGAGCAAAGCGTCAGCGAACTGCTGGCAGAGTATGAAGAGCTCTATGAATGTCCTGAAGACGGCGCTGCCCGTGAAGCCGTAAAAGAACAGGCGCGGATCGAGCATGGATTAAAGCGCTTTCTAACAGCCGGCGGCTATACCGCATTTACGACGAACTTTGAAGATTTGCACGGCATGAAGCAGCTTCCGGGCTTGGCCGTTCAGCGGCTGATGGCTGAAGGCTATGGCTTCGGCGGAGAGGGAGATTGGAAAACGGCCGCGCTTGTCCGGATGATGAAAGCGATGGCTGACGGAAAAGAAACCTCATTTATGGAGGATTACACATATCACTTTGAACCAGGCAATGAAATGATTCTTGGTTCACACATGCTTGAAGTGTGTCCGTCGATTGCCGAAAACAAACCGAGAATTGAAGTGCATCCTCTGTCAATCGGCGGCAAGGAAGATCCGGCGCGTTTGGTTTTTGACGGAATCGCAGGGTCTGCGGTCAATGTTTCTTTAATCGATATGGGCGGTCGTTTGCGGCTGGTCGTCAATGAAGTCGAGGCTGAAAAGGTTCCGCATGAGATGCCGAACCTTCCGGTGGCGCGCGTCCTTTGGAAGCCGCAGCCCTCTCTCAGAACCTCTGCGGAAGCGTGGATATTGGCGGGCGGGGCGCATCATACATGCCTTTCCTATCAGCTGACGTCCGAACAAATGCTGGACTGGGCTGAAATGACGGGCATTGAAGGGGTTTTGATCAACCGGGATACGACGATCGTCAACCTGCGGAATGAACTCAAATGGAGTGAAGCTGCATACCGGCTTCGCATGTTTTAAGGGGGTGCTCGATTATGGCATTTACAATCGGGGTTGATTTCGGAACATTATCAGGAAGAGCCGTCCTGGCGGATGTCCGGACAGGGGAAGAAATCGCGACAGCGGTAAAAGAATATACGCACGGCGTAATCGATCATGAATTGCCCGGGACAAAGCAAAAGCTTCCGAGAGACTGGGCGCTTCAGCATCCCGCCGATTACATTGAAGTGCTGGAAGAGACGATTCCAAGCCTTTTGCGCCAATCGAAAGTCGATCCGACAGAAATCATCGGCATCGGCATCGATTTTACGGCATGTACGATTCTGCCTGTCGATAAGGATGGAACACCGCTTTGCATGAGGGCGGAATATGCGGGTGAGCCCCACAGCTATGTGAAGTTATGGAAGCATCATGCCGCACAGGAGCAGGCGAACAGGCTGAATCGAATCGCTGAAAAAAGAAATGAAGCATTTCTTAAAACATACGGCGGAAAGATTTCCTCTGAGTGGCTGGTGCCGAAAGCAATGCAAATCGCGGAAGAAGCACCGGACATATACGATGCAGCCGCCGAAATCATGGAAGCCGCCGACTGGATCGTATACCGGCTGTGCGGAAGAGTCAAACGAAACAATTGTACAGCGGGCTATAAAGCAATCTGGAACTGTACCGACGGCTACCCTTCGGAAGACTTTTTCGCGGCTTTGCATCCGAAGCTGAAAACAATTGTTGAGGAAAAATTGACAGAAGACATTTATCAGGTAGGGGAAAGAGCCGGCGGACTGACTGAGGAAATGGCCGCTAAAACCGGTCTTTTGCCGGGAACGGCGGTTGCTGTTGCCAATGTCGATGCGCACGTTTCCGTTCCGGCGGTCGGTATCACAGAACCGGGAAAAATGCTGATGATCATGGGCACATCCACCTGCCACGTACTGCTTGGTGAGGATGTCCGCATGGTGCCGGGAATGTGCGGAGTTGTAGAAAACGGCATTTTACCGGGGTATGTCGGCTATGAGGCGGGCCAGTCCTGTGTCGGCGACCATTTTCATTGGCTTATCAAGCATTTCGTCCCGGAAGCGTATATGAAAGAAGCTGAAGCAAAAGGTGTATCCATATATGAGCTGCTGTCACAAAAAGCGGACAACATGCGCGTCGGTGAAAGCGGCCTGCTTGCACTTGACTGGTGGAACGGAAACCGTTCGACGCTTGTCGATGCGGATCTGACGGGGATGATGCTCGGGATGACCCTGTCAACCAAGCCTGAAGAAATATACCGTGCTTTAGTTGAAGCGACCGCATATGGGACGAGAATCATCATCGAAACATTCCGGCAGAGCGGCGTGCCGATCGAAGAGCTGTATGCCGCCGGAGGAATTGCTGAAAAAAATCCGTTCATCATGCAGATTTACGCTGATGTGACTAACATGGAAATTAAAATTTCCGGTTCTCCGCAGGCTCCTGCTTTAGGATCGGCGATATTCGCGGCGCTTGCCGCCGGAAGTGAAAAAGGCGGATATGATCAGATTGAAGAGGCCGTCAAGCATATGGGGAAAGTGAAAAATCATACGTACAAGCCGATCCCGGAAAATGTAACATTGTACGATCAGCTCTATGCGGAGTATAAGGAGCTTTACACATACTTCGGAAAACAAAATGATGTCATGAAGCGGCTCAAAAAATTAAAAAACATCCAGTCCGCAGAGCTACGCCGTCCGGTAAAAGGCTAATCAAAAGGAGGAGAAACTTGTGCTGGAGGCTGTGAAAGAACAAGTGTTACAAGCGAATTTACAGCTTGAAGAGCATCGGCTCGTCACGTTTACATGGGGAAATGTCAGCGGGATTGACCGCGAGAAAGAGCTGGTCGTCATCAAACCGAGCGGTGTGAAATACAGCGAATTAAAAGCGGAAGATCTCGTCGTACTGAACATGGAAGGAGAAGTTGTAGAAGGGAAGCTGAAGCCGTCGTCAGATACCCCGACTCATCTGCATCTTTACAAAGAGTTTCAGACGATCGGCGGGATTGTCCACACGCATTCCCCGTGGGCGACAAGCTGGGCACAATCGGGAAGGGACATTCCTTCCTTGGGAACGACCCATGCCGATTATTATCACGGCGATATCCCTTGTACGAGAGAAATGTATGCTGATGAAATCGCGGGACAGTATGAATTAAATACCGGAAAAGTTATCGTGGAGACGTTCCAGCGTCTTGATCCGCGCGACATTCCGGGCGTTCTCGTCAACAACCATGGTCCGTTTTGCTGGGGAGAGGATGCATTGACGGCTGTCCACAATGCCGTCGTTCTGGAAGAGGTCGCAAAGATGGCCTACCATTCGCTTATGCTGAATCCGTCCTTACATCCGATCAGCGATGTTTTGCTTGATAAGCATTTTTTCCGGAAGCATGGAGCTGACGCGTATTACGGCCAATAGAAGGAGGCGTGGACTATCGTGAATGATCTGATCTCTTATATGAACAATACTTTAGGCGCCTGTCAATGCGGAGCCGTTCATTTTCCGCTTACCATCGAAAAAATTGCGCTTGGGGAACATGCCGTTGATCAAGAGCTGCCGGCCTATATAAAAGCTTCATCATTTCAACACATCGCCATCATTTGCGATGAGACGACCGGCCGGATTGCAGGAAACCGGCTGGAGTCGCTTCTCGCGGGAACAGCAAATGTGTCCCGGATCAAGCTTGAGGCCAATCCGGCCGGCGATGTCACCGCAGATGAGAGAACATTGGTCAAGGCCTTGATCGATGTGCCGATTGATGCGGACGTGCTAATTGCGGCGGGTGCGGGGACAATTCATGATATCGTCCGGTTTTGCGCTTTTCAGCGAGGCATCCCGTTTATTTCGGTGCCCACGGCTCCGTCGGTTGATGGTTTTACATCAGCCGGAGCCCCGCTGATTGTAAACGGCACGAAGCAGACGATTCAAACAAAGGCGCCGCTTGCATTATTTGCGGACATTGAGGTTTTGCGGAACGCGCCGCAAAAGATGATTGCCGCCGGTTTTGGCGATATGCTCGGCAAAATAACGTCTCTCGCCGATTGGGAAATCTCCCGTTTGCGTGATGAACCATACTGTCCGACCGCTGCCGGCATCACGAGAAAAGCGCTTGACCAATGTCTGTCCCGGATGGACGACATATCGGCAAAAACGTGCGAAGGCATTACGAGTTTGATGGAGTCGTTGATCCTTTCAGGCCTTGTCATGCTGATGCTCGATCATTCAAGACCCGCTTCAGGGGGAGAGCATCACCTTTCGCATTATCTTGAGATGAAAGCGCTGGAAAACCATAAACGGCAGGTGCTCCACGGAGCAAAAGTGGGATGCGCCGCCATTATGCTGGCTGATGTATACCGGTCTCTGACGGAGCGGGATATCGGCGATGAACGTGTCGGAAACACGATGCGCTCCGCCTATGAACAGCTCCCGGCCGGGGAGAAGATGGCCGAATGGATGAGACATGTCGGCGGCCCGGTATCCTTCAAGGAACTGGATGTTGATGCGCCGCTTCTTGAGGAGGCGATGGCCCATGCCCATAATCTCAGGGACCGCTATACGGGACTGAAAATCATGAATCAATATGGTCTTTTGCCTGACATCAGGCAATATGTCAAACATGGAAGGGGTTAAAACGTGAAAAAGGTCCTTTCGTATTTTCTCCTGACGATCATGGCTCTAAGCTTGCTTTTAACGGGCTGCAGGGCGAGCCCCACAGCAGGCAAGGAGTCTGGTGCGACAGAACTGACATTTTGGACGTTCAACGGGCTGCACGAACAATTTTACACGGAAATGGTAAAAGAATGGAACAAAGCATATCCGGACCGAAAGATTCGATTAAATACGGTCGTTTATCCATACGGACAGATGCATGACAATCTTTCGATTTCACTTTTGGCGGGAAAAGGGGTTCCGGATATTGCCGATGTCGAACTCGCCCGTTTCTCCAATTTTTTGAAAGGCTCTGACATTCCTTTGACAGATTTAACCTCCCTGGTGGAAAAAGAACGCGACAAGTTTGTGGAAGCAAGGCTCACCCTTTACAGCAAAGATGGAAGACTGTACGGTCTCGATACCCATGTCGGAACGACCGTGATGTATTACAACATGGATATGTTAAACAAAGCGGGCGTTGATCCGGATGACATCAAAACCTGGGAAGATTACAGAAATGCGGGCAAAAAGGTCGTAGAGGCTACCGGCAAACCGATGACGACGATTGAAACGACAGATCCGAATTCATTTTTGCCGCTGATTTCCCAGCAGGGGTCGGGCTACTTTGATGAAAAGGGGCGCCTGACATTAAACAATGAAACAAGTGTCAAAACGCTCGAATTCCTGAAAACCTTAATCGAAAAAGATAAAATTGCGATCACAACGCCTGGCGGAAATCATCATAGTGAGGAATATTACGGTTTCATGAACCAGGGCGGAGCTGCCTCCGTTTTGATGCCGATCTGGTATATGGGAAGGTTTTTGGATTACATGCCTGATCTAAAAGGGAAGATCGCGATCAGGCCTCTGCCGGCATGGAAGGAAGGCGGAGACCGCTCGGCAGGTTTGGGCGGGACAGCCACCGTCATCCCGAAACAAGCGAAGGAAGCCGGTTTGGCCAAGGAATTTTTAAAGTTCGCCAAAGTATCAAAAAAAGGGAATATCAAGCTGTGGACCGTGCTTGGTTTTGATCCTTTGCGATGGGATGTGTGGGATTCGGAAGAGTTGAAAAAACCGAATCAATATACTGAATATTTTCAAAACGGCAGCCGGATTTTTTCCGTGCTCCTTGAGGTGAAAGATGAGATCAATCCGCTTTATCTTACTGAGGACTATGCGAAAACTTCAGATCTCGTCAACAGAAACGTACTGTACGAAGCGCTCAAAACGAAGAGCAAAACACCGAAAGAAGCATTGGACAAAGCAGCCGCCGAAGTGAAGGGACAATAGTCTTTCATTACTGTAAAGCGAGGCGATAACTTGAAGACTGTTAAAACAGATACCGTGCATTCATTTCCACCGGTGAGCAGAAAAAGAAAGATGACTCGCTTTTTATACTCAGCAAAAGCCGCACCTTATATTTTCACAGCACCTTTCGTACTCTCCTTTTGTATATTTTTTCTTTATCCGCTTATCAGCGTCGTCATCATGAGCTTTCAAAGCATCCTCCCCGGAGAAATCCGTTTCATCGGGCTGGAAAACTATAAAGCTTTAAACAATCCCACTTTTTATACCGCATTATTCAATACAATGAAATACACCTTTTGGACATTGTTGATTTTAATACCGGTTCCTCTTATTCTTGCAGTCTGTTTGGATTCAAAACTGGTGAAGTTTAAAAATGTGTTTAAATCTGCTTTGTTTATACCTGCCTTAACGTCTACGATTGTAGCGGGAATCATTTTCAGGCTGATTTTCGGAGAAATGGAAACATCTCTCGCAAACTCGATTTTGATGAAGCTCGGGGCCTCTCCGCAAAACTGGCTGAACAATGAGCATACAGGGATGTTTTTAATGGTGATGCTCGCATCCTGGCGCTGGATGGGAATCAATGTGCTCTATTTTTTGGCCGGTCTGCAAAATGTTCCAAAGGAATTGTATGAAGCAGCCGAAATTGACGGCGCAGGCACGTTGAAGAAGTTTTATCATATCACCCTGCCGTTTTTAAAGCCCGTCACCGTCTACGTGCTGACGATCAGCATCATCGGCGGCTTCCGGATGTTTGAAGAAAGCTATGTGCTGTGGCAAAACAATTCCCAGGGCAATATCGGGCTGACAATGGTCGGCTACATTTATCAGCAGGGGCTTGCCTACAACAACATGGGCTACGGATCGGCTCTCGGAATCGTGCTCCTGATCATTATTTTTATCGCCAGCCTGATTTCATTAAAGCTGTCTGGATCCTTTAAAAAGGAGGGCTATTAAATGCATCCTGCCAGAGGCTTGCACATTGCGAAAATCGCTGCGTTTTTCCTGTTTGCGACCTTAAGCTTTTTGTTTGTATTTCCGCTTTTCTGCCTTTTGCTCGGCTCGCTGAAACCATCTTCGGAATTGCTGCGGTTCGGGCTGAATTTGAAGCTGAGCCCGGAAATTTTAAGTCTAGACAACTATACTTATTTGTTTAACGGAGGAAGCATTTATTTTAAATGGTTTTCAAACAGTTTGCTTCTTGTGGTTATTTCCACCGTTTTAACGCTTTTATTCTCATCAATGGTCGGCTACGGGCTCGCTGTTTATCAATTTAAAGGGAAGAATCTGCTGTTTGTGTTTGTGCTCTTGATCATGATGGTGCCAATCGAGATTTTAATGCTGCCTTTATTTAAAATGACGGTCTCTTTGCACATCGTCGATACGTACGCCGGAGTGATCCTCCCGTTTATCGTCTCGCCCGTCGCCGTCTTTTTCTTCCGGCAGTATGCGCTCGGCCTGCCGAAAGACTTGCTCGACTCGGCGAGAATGGACGGGTGCACCGAATTCGGCATTTACTTCCGGATTATGGCGCCGCTGATGAAGCCCGCTTTTGGGGCGATGATCATCCTTCAGTCCTTAAACAGCTGGAACAATTTTTTATGGCCGTTAATCGTTTTGCGATCAAAGGAAATGTTTACGCTTCCGATCGGATTGTCGGCTTTGCTCAGTCCGTACGGTAACAACTACGACATGCTGATCTCAGGGTCGGTGCTGGCGATTCTGCCTGTTATATTGATTTTCTTGTTTTTCCAAAAATATTTTGTTTCAGGTTTGACGGCAGGCGGAATTAAAGGCTGATCAATATATATTCTGTGGGGAGGAATGATGGAAATGACCGTAAAACAAGCGAAAATGACGATTGATAAGGAGTACAAGGTGGGAGAGGTTGACAAACGGTTGTACGGTTCATTCATCGAGCATCTGGGAAGAGCCGTCTATGAAGGCATTTATGAACCGGATCATCCTGAGGCTGATGAATCGGGCTTTCGGAAAGATGTCATCAAACTGGTGAAAGAGCTGAAGGTGCCGTTTATCAGATACCCGGGTGGAAACTTTGTATCGGGATACAACTGGGAGGACGGAGTCGGACCTGTCGAAAAGCGGCCGACAAGGCTGGATTTGGCATGGGCGACAACCGAACCGAACCTGGTCGGTACCAACGAATTCATGGATTGGGCGAAGCTTGTCGGCGCCGAAGTGAATATGGCCGTCAACCTGGGCACACGGGGAATTGATGCGGCCCGAAATCTCGTGGAGTACTGCAACCATCCGTCAGGCTCATACTACAGTGATCTTAGAAAATCCCACGGTTATAAAGAGCCGCATAAGATCAAAACATGGTGCCTCGGCAATGAGATGGACGGTCCTTGGCAAATCGGCCATAAAACCGCCGCCGAATATGGAAGGATTGCCGCTGAAGCCGCAAAGGTCATGAAATGGACCGACCCTTCCATCGAACTGGTCGCCTGCGGAAGCTCAGGGAGCGGAATGCAGACGTTCATCGACTGGGAAACAACCGTGCTCGATCATACGTATGATCATGTGGAGTATATATCGCTTCACTCGTATTATGGAAACCGTGATAATGACCTTCCAAACTATTTGGCGAGATCGCTTGATATGGATCATTTCATCAACACGGTGGTTGCCGTCTGCGACTACATGAAAGCGAAAAAACGCAGCAAAAAGACGATTCACCTTTCATATGATGAATGGAATGTCTGGTATCATTCAAATGAAAAAGACAAACTGGTCGAGCGCTGGGAGCGCGCGCCTCATCTTCTTGAAGACATCTACAATTTCGAAGATGCGCTCTTGGTCGGCTGTATGCTGATTACGATGCTGAAGCATGCGGACCGCGTGAAAATCGCCTGTCTCGCACAGCTTGTCAATGTGATCGCGCCGATCATGACAGAAAAAGGCGGGGAAGCGTGGCGGCAGACGATTTTCTATCCGTTCATGCACGCCTCCGTCTACGGCCGGGGAACGGCTTTGCAGACGGTCGTCTCATCACCGAAGTACGACAGCAAAGACTTTACAGATGTTCCGTACTTGGAATCAGTCTCTGTGTTCAATGAAGAAGCGGAAGAATTGACAATATTTGCAGTGAACCGCGACATGGAAGGCGGCCTGCAAATTGAAGCGGATGTCAGAAGCTTTGAAGGCTATGCCGTAAGCGAGCACATCGTCCTTGAACATGAAGACAACAAAGCGACAAATGAACAGGACCGGAACAATGTCGTTCCCCACAGCGGCGGAGACGCCAAAGTATGCGACGGCAGGCTGACGGCTCATCTTCCGAAGCTTTCCTGGAATGTGATCAGACTGAAAAAACGATGATGTAAAAAAACCGGCCGCTGTGCCGGTTTTTTAGGTGTGAAAAGGTGTGCGCATTATGCCGGAGAATACTATAAAACAGGAGGGAGGATATGATGAAGGCGTTTTTTTCGGCTGCATACTGCTTTTTGATGTACGGGTTTTTAGCGTACCTTTGGCTTCTGTTTATCACGACGATCCTTGATCGGGCCCGGTTTCTCAGTCACTCATTTTTAGAGGCAGGCGTCATCTTGATCGGCACCATTTTGTTTTTTTCACTGTCTCACCATTTCTCAGTTTCGCTTGTCAAAACAAAAGTCAATCGAATCGCGGGGGATCGCCGCGTTTTGTCTAGTCATGGCCGTTCATTTTTTTGTCGTTCCGTTGTGCTAACAGAAAAAGGGCGGATATCCGATGATACCCGCCAATTACGCCTTGAAAAGGCAGCAGATGAAGCTTGTGTCTATTTTATTCTTATTATTCCTATTAGTCAACTTGGTTTTGAGAAATTTTGAAAATCATTCCTTTGTTTTAAGGGCATGTTGATAAAGATCTGTTGCATTCTCTATTGGAATGTGGTTGATCGAAAACTTCACATTTTCTTTTCCTGAAGCAACAGCCAGCTTAATTGACGCCAAGTTTTTTCTCTCTTGCATAAATGTTTGGCCTAATGATGCCCATTGAATGCGCCCGCGTTTCATAATTGCCGTTTTCCGGGATAAAATTCCGTATTGCAAAGTTAAAAAACGGTTGCTTTGATTCCAGCCAATCATTCGATACCCCATCCATCCCAGACTGAATAATCCGAGCGGCAGAACTGCGGCCAGATTGTGATAGTCAGAAGGCACAAACAGCCATATCGGTACGGCAAGTAGACAGCCGGCTATAAATGGCATAACCATATAGTGAATTTTGGCCTCCTTTGTGAGCATGTGCAGATGGCTGCCCTTGCGGTAACCGGTAAACGGTTCAAGCATGGATTGGGCTTTTTCTTTTTTTACAAAAGGAAGAATGGTAACGGTTTTACTGTTTTGCTCATTTGAACGATTGCGAATCACAACAGCTTTGATTGCTGCATACCCTAAGAGGCGGTGAATCGGATGCTCGATGATAAGAATGGCCTGGATCCGGTTTTGGGCGATCGTTCGTTTTTTCTTCTCAAACAGACCCTGTTCAGTCTCAATTTCTCCTTTGCTATTTTTCCTTAATGTGAATTGAAAATCACTTGCAAATGTGAGTAATAGCGAAAGCGCGAATGATAGAATAGCCATCAAGACCACCGTGATCATGATCCAGTTGGGGCCGAACCAGCCGGATAAGTAGGTGAACAAAGTGTCCCGGTCTCCTTCTTTCGATATATCCAAATATTTTAGCAATCCAAGCAATAATAGCGTAAACACAATCCCGAATTTAGGCGATAGCAGGCTGTGTAAAATGAGATCATTTTTAGATAATTGAAACATTGAGTCTTCAGCATGTTCGCGCGGCCTGACTTTTGTTTCTGTTTTTAAAGCCGTCCGAATGCGCTGTTCTTCTTCTTTTGAAATGCAGCTGAGAATGATGCTGGATTCATCACCTCCGGCAAGTTCAATTGTTAACGTTCGTGTAGAGAATAAATGGTCATATACACGGATCGTAGAATCGATGGATTGAATGCGGTCCGGCTGCACCCATCTTTTCTTGACGACAAGTAAACCGGATTCAACATATATCGCTTTCTCATGTATTTGGTAGGTAAATGCCCGCCATTTCAATACACCAATTATGAAAAACGCGATAATAAGCAAAGAACCTAGAGCAATATTGATGATGAAAGCGGGGATGTGGCTGCCCAGTTTATGAATAAATAGTACGAGCAGCGGAACCAGCCAAATGAAGGACAACGATTCCTTGATCGCTATCATGACAAAATAAAGGATCGAAACAGGATGGAGACGATGTTTTATTAATGTTTCAGACTTGTTCATCGCTTAACCTCGCATAGGCTTCAATATCTTGGCGGATAGATTCGGCGGTTCCTTCGGCCAATCCCAGAATGTCGTGGCTGCCGGCTGCCGTTGATAAAGTCACTGTATATAAATTGTACTTTTTTAAAATAGGGCCTTGTTTTGCTTCGACATGCTGGACTTTTCCCATGGGAATTAATACTTTTCGCTTAAAAAAGATCCCTTTATGGATTTGGATGCTTAATTCACTGATCCGATATCGCCATAAACGATATTTCCACCTTGGCAAAAGATAAAGTTCAAATGGTACAGAGGCAATAGCCAAACACGATGCTCCAGCCAATATCCATTTTGGCCAGCCGAATGTTAAAGTACAGTATAGCAAGGCAAGGATAACGCATGTATACACGCATAACGTGATCACACCTTCAAGCTTCCTTGCGTCAACAATTTTTTTGTCTAATTTCTGCAATTTGCCAGTTCTCATGATAGTCCCCCCTATTTAGTTGTTTTTCTCGTTGCATAATCGAATGTATCAACAATTTCAGATATCGTGCTCTCCATGTCTGATATATCATGATTTGCGATTTTTGGTCCCAATGAATCGATTACGCTTCGCACGGTTCTGGCCATAATGAGCGGGGAAAACTCCCTGAAACTCTCTTCCATTTCCTGTCCCCACTTCAAAATGTCAATCAGCGGTTCATATATTGATTCATCTTCATCCTTATAATACAGCTCACCGCTTTCTGTTCGTAAGTTGGAAACCACTTCAATGATTGCGGTAACGTATTTGGGGTGCTCAAACATGAATCTGAGATTTGATTCAATATAGGCACGGAGTGTAGCCGGTGCACTGTCCAAACCGTCCATGAATTTTTCCATATAAGGCGCTGCAAGTCCGTAGGAATGCTCCACAACAGCCTTCATCAGCTGCATTTTATTCGGAAAATGATACGTGACGACTCCTTTGCTGATTCCCCCCTTTTTTGCGATATTGCCGATCGAGGCATTCGCATAGCCTTCTTCCGCAAGCACTTGAATGGCGTCTTCAATAATTTGCAGTCTTCGCTTTTGTCTTTTTGTATTCATGGTTTCATTTTAGTACGATCGTGCTAAAGTGTCAATTTAAAAATGATTCTATATGAAATGGAATCTAATAGTCTAAAATACAGAAACAAAAAATAAGGGGGGGCTTTTTTAAAAATGATGATTGCGCTTACATAAAAGATAAGCTATGTTAAAAAGGAAACAAAGGGGGGAGGAATTGGGATGAATGCAATTACGATTGTGATCGCCTCAATTTGCATATTGGCGATCGCCTACCGTTTGTATGGAACTTTTATGATGGTGAAAGTGCTGAAGGTGGATGACGAAAAACCGACTCCTGCCCATCTTCAAAAAGACGGCAAAGATTATGTGCCGACAAATAAATGGGTATCCTTCGGCCATCATTTTGCGGCGATTGCGGCGGCGGGACCGCTTGTCGGGCCGATTTTGGCCGCGCAATTCGGCTATTTGCCCGGCCTGATATGGCTGTTGATCGGAGCGGTTATCGGGGGAGCCGTTCACGATATCGTTGTTTTGTTTGCATCCATGCGCAGAAATGGAAAATCGCTTTCAGAAGTCGCCAAAGAAGAGCTCGGACCTGTCGCCGGGTTTTGCACCGGGCTTGCGATGCTGTTTATTATTACGATCACAATGGCGGGGCTGTCGATGGTTGTGCTCCATGCGCTCGAACGCAATCCGTGGGGGACGTTTGCTGTAGCTATCACGATACCAATTGCCATGGGAGTCGGTTTATTTTATAAAAAAACGGGCAATTTAAAGCTGGCATCAACCGGCGGGTTTATCCTGCTGATGATCGGCGTGTTCATCGGACCGTCTGTCGCAAGTACACCGCTTGGCGAGGCGCTGACGCTTGATGCAAAAACGCTTGCGATCGCGCTTCCGGTCTATGCGTTTTTTGCGGCGGCGCTTCCGGTCTGGCTGCTGCTTGCGCCGAGGGATTATTTGAGCAGCTTTATGAAGATCGGCGTGTTTATCGCGTTGATTGCAGGGGTGTTTGTCGTGAATCCGGCGATTCCGTTTCCGGCGTTTACCGAGTTTACGGAAGGGGGCGGCCCGGTCTCGCCAGGTCCGGTTTGGCCGTTTATTTCCATTACGATCGCATGCGGCGCGATTTCCGGCTTCCACGCGTTTGTCGGCTCAGGCACGACGCCGAAAATGCTCGATAAATGGAGCGATATGAAATTCGTCGGCTTTGGCGCGATGCTTGTGGAGTGCCTTGTCGGGATTATGGCTTTGATTGCAGCGACGGCATTGCAGCCGGGCGATTATTTTGCGATTAACAGCGCGCCTGAGGTTTTTCGGACGCTTGGGATGGACACCGTCCATTTATCTGAGCTCAGCCGGGAGATCGGGCTTGATTTGGAAGGAAGAACGGGCGGAGCCGTTACGCTTGCCGTCGGCATGGCCTATATTTTCACGGACATTCCGTTTTTCAGCCACTTAGCCTCGTATTTCTTTCAATTTGTCATCATGTTTGAAGCCGTCTTTATTTTAACGGCGATTGACGCCGGAACGAGGGTGGCCCGCTACTTGATTCAGGACTTTTTCGGCGAAGTGTACAGACCGCTCAAAAAAACCGATTGGCTTCCAGGTTCAGTCACCGCCAGCGCGCTCGCCTGTTTGATGTGGGGATACCTGCTGTATTCAGGCGATATCAGCTCCATTTGGGCGCTGTTTGGCGTTTCCAATCAGCTGATGGCATCTGTCGGCCTCATCATCGGCGCGACCGTCGTCTTGAAAATCGCCGATAAACGGCGGTATATGCTGACATGCCTTATTCCGCTCGCCTATTTATATGTAACCGTCAACTATGCGGGATACTGGATGATCAGACACGTCTACTTTAATGCGGAAGCGACCGGCTACAGCATTTTAAACGGCATTTTGTCGATCATCATGCTGATGTTGGGATTGGTCATCATGATTGCCGCCATTAAGAAGTGGACGGTGCTTTGGCGTGATCCGGCTTTGAGAATGGAGCCATCCATTCCGGGCTGATAAAATAAACCGGGGCCATCCGGGCCTCCGGTTTATTGTTTTGGTTTCAAACCTTGTTCCAACGTTTCGAGCATTTCATTTTTGTCTGATTCTGAAGCGTTCTGCCAAATGACCTCAAACAAAACGCCCAATCCAGGCAGCATTTTTTCTTCTCCGCTTTGGATCGCATCGACGATCGTGTGCTCAAGCTCCTCCTGCGTGTTTCCGGAAACATTCGCAATGACTGCGTGTCGCAAATTCAAATCCACTTTTTTCACTCCATTTCCATATCTGATTTTCTATATTCTGTCTCGTTTGCGGGTTTATTATGTATCATTCATGAGATATAATGTGACTATTGCCAGACAAAGGAGTCAAAATGATTTGAAACGAATTGAATCAGCTAAAAATCAAAAAGTGAAGGATTGGAAAAAGCTTCATACGAAAAAGGAACGGACGAAAACCAATACTTTTCTAATAGAAGGTGAGCACCTTGTTGAAGAGGCGATGAAAACGCCCGGGAACGTAAAAGAAATTATGGTCATGGAGGAAGCCGATCTTCCGGCGGGACTTGATGTATCTGTTTCTTGTTATATTCTGAGCGCTGAAGCTTTTTCAGCCATTACGGAAACAGAGACACCGCAGGCTGTGGCCGCCGTCTGCCAAATGCCTGAACAAGGCCCTTTTCAATATGAAAAGCTGCTCCTTGCAGACGCTGTACAGGACCCCGGCAATTTAGGGACGATCATTCGGACGGCTGATGCGGCAGGAATCGATGCTGTTGTTGTCGGACACGGGACGGTAGACCCGTACAACGCGAAAACGCTCAGATCCGCCCAAGGTTCGCATTTTCACATCCCGATCATCAAAGCGGAGCTTTCCGGACTGATAGAAGAGCTCAAAGAAAAGCAGATTCCCGTTTACGGAACGGCCCTGCAAAATGCCGTTCCATTTAGGGAGGCGGAGCCGTCGCGGTCATTTGCGCTTCTAATCGGAAATGAGGGCTCTGGAGTTGATCCGGATCTTCTCGGCCGGACGGACAAGAACCTGTACGTTCCCATTTACGGTAAAGCCGAATCCTTGAATGTGGCGGCCGCAGCGGCGGTACTGCTTTATCACCTGCGCGGATAACCGGTTGCACAGGATGATCTAATTCACTATAATGAATATAATATGTTGAAAAACAGTGATAGAGGAGCGGTTTTTTGCGAGTGCCGCCATTCAGGGAGAAAATGCCTGAGACTGAGAGCATTTTTATGGCCGGCTTAAAAAACGTTTCACCTCTTGAGTTGTCACCGGGACCACATGCATGCCATGTGTAAAGGTGAACCGGAGTCAATCCGTTATGTCAATGAAGTGAGAAGCAAAGCTTGTTTTGCTTTTCTTAAAAAGGGTGGTACCGCGGGCCACAATTCGTCCCTTTCATACAGAGAGGGGCTTTTTTTATTGTCAATTAACAAGTTTGTCCAGATAAAAGGAGGAAATGAAAAACATGCAGGAACAGCTGAAACAGCTTGAAAAAGAAGCGGTTGCCAAAGTTGAAGGCGCACAGTCATTAAAAGAAGTCAACGATGTCCGCGTGGCGTATCTTGGGAAAAAAGGGCCGATCACAGAAGTGCTCAGGGGAATGGGAAAGCTTTCTGCTGAAGAAAGGCCGAAAATGGGCGCCCTGGCAAATGAAGTGAGAGAAACGATTGCCGCCGCCATTGCTGAAAAAAATGCCCGTCTTGAAGAGGAAGAAGTCAAAAGAAAGCTGAAAGAACAGACAATTGATGTGACGCTTCCGGGAAGTCCCGTCAAAACGGGATCAAAGCACCCGCTGACGATCGTGATCGAGGATATTGAAGACCTGTTTATCAGCATGGGCTATTCTGTGGAAGAGGGGCCTGAGGTGGAAACGGATTACTACAATTTCGAAGCGCTGAACCTTCCGAAAGACCATCCGGCGCGGGATATGCAGGACAGCTTTTACATCACTGAAGACACCCTGATGAGAACGCAGACTTCACCGGTTCAGACACGGACGATGGAAAAGCACAAAGGAAAGGGTCCTGTCAAAATCATCTGTCCCGGCAAAGTGTACCGCCGCGACAATGATGATGCGACACACTCTCACCAGTTTATGCAGATTGAAGGGCTTTGCGTCGATCACAACATCAGCATGAGCGATCTGAAAGGAACGCTTGAAACCGTCGCTAAAAAGATGTTCGGCGAAGAACGCGAAATCAGATTGCGTCCAAGCTTCTTCCCGTTTACAGAACCATCCGTGGAAGTCGATGTTTCCTGTTTCAAATGCGGAGGAAAAGGCTGTTCCGTTTGTAAACAAACAGGCTGGATTGAAATTCTCGGCGCCGGAATGGTGCATCCGAACGTGCTTGAAATGGCCGGATTCGATTCCAAACAATATCAGGGCTTTGCGTTTGGAATGGGTGTTGAACGCATCGCGATGCTGAAATACGGCATTGATGACATCCGTCATTTCTATACGAACGATGTTAGATTTTTATCTCAATTTAAACAGGCTTAAAGAGGAGGACGCGTGATGTTTGTTTCATATAAATGGTTGGAAGAATACGTGAATTTGGACGGAATGACGCCTGATATTCTCGCTGAAAAGATTACGAGAAGCGGGATTGAAGTGGAAGGCGTCGAATATAAAGGCGAAGGAATCAAAGGCGTTGTCATCGGACATGTCCTTGAACGCGAACAGCACCCGAACGCCGATAAATTAAACAAGTGCCTTGTCGATATCGGCGGAGATGAGTCTGTACAAATCATTTGCGGCGCTCCGAATGTCGACAAAGGCCAAAAAGTGGCCGTTGCGACGGTCGGCGCCGTACTGCCGGGCAACTTCAAAATCAAAAAAGCCAAGCTCCGCGGCGAAGAGTCGAACGGCATGATCTGTTCATTGCAGGAGCTCGGCATTCAAGGCAAGCTTGTGCCGAAAGAATATGCGGAGGGCATTTTCGTATTCCCGAATGATGCCGAAACGGGAGCGGACGCGCTGGAGAGCCTTGCACTTGACGATGCGATCCTTGAGCTCGGTCTGACGCCAAACCGCGCCGATGCGATGAACATGCTCGGCGTCGCCTATGAAGTGGCGGCGATTCTCGGACGCGATGTGAAGCTTCCTGAGACGTCCTATCAACCTGGCGGCGAAAAAGCGGAAGACTACATTTCGGTGAAAATCGAAGACCAGCAAGCGAATCCGCTATACGCGGCAAAAATCATTAAAGATGTCAAAATCGGCCCTTCACCGCTCTGGATGCAGACGAAGCTGATCAATGCCGGAATCAGACCGCATAACAATGTCGTCGATATTACGAACTTTGTGCTGCTCGAATACGGCCAGCCGCTGCACGCTTTCGACTATGACCGCTTCGGTTCAAAAGAGGTCGTCGTCCGCAAAGCGGCGGAAAATGAAACGATTGTAACACTTGATGATGAGGAAAGAACATTATCAGCCGATCATCTTGTCATTACGAACGGCTCCACGCCGCAAGCCGTCGCAGGTGTTATGGGAGGTGCCGAGTCAGAAGTCCGCGAAGATACGACGACGATTTTGCTCGAAGCGGCGTACTTTAACGGACAGACTGTCCGCAAGGCTTCAAAAGACCTCGGACTTCGCAGCGAATCAAGCATCCGCTTTGAAAAAGGAATCGACCCCGCACGCGTGCGACTCGCCGCAGAACGGGCAGCCGACCTGATCAGCCAATATGCGGGCGGTACTGTGTTGGAGGGGACAGTGGACGAAAATCACCTTGACATCCAAGAGGCTGTCATCAGCCTTTCCGCTGATAAAGTGGCGAAGGTGCTCGGCATGTCCATCAGCAAAGAGGAAATGGTCCATATTTTCAAGAAGCTCGGTTTTTCCGTCGAAGAAGCGGACGGCAAGCTGATCGTGACCGTTCCGACAAGAAGAGGCGACATTACGATCGAAGAGGACTTAATCGAAGAGGTTGCAAGACTGTACGGCTATGACAATATTCCGTCTACACTGCCTGAAGTGACGGGCTTTACCGGCGGACTCACCCCTTATCAAGAAAAGCGGAGAAAAGTGAGACGCTTTCTGGAGGGAGCGGGGCTTTCACAGGCGATCACGTACTCGCTGACAAACGATAAAAAAGCGACCGCCTTCGCTCTTGAAAAATCGTTCAAAACGATTCTTTCTCTGCCGATGAGCGAGGAGCGAAGCGTATTAAGACACAGCCTGCTTCCAAACCTGCTTGACTCTGTCGCCTACAACCTGGCGCGGCAGACCGATTCCGCAGCCTTTTACGAAATCGGCTCGGTTTTCCTAAAAGTCGAAGAACAGACAAAACCGGTTGAAAAAGAATATGTAGCTGGCGCTGTGACAGGTCTGTGGCACAAAAACCTTTGGCAGGGCGAGAAGAAGCCGGTTGATTTCTTCGTTGTCAAAGGCATTGTCGAAGGCCTTTTAGAAAAACTCGGCATACAGGAAGGCATCGAGTATGTTCAATCTGAAAGAAAAGAGCTTCATCCGGGGCGGACGGCCAATATTTTGCACAACGGCAGCCTGATCGGTTTCATCGGCCAGCTCCATCCATCGGTCGAAAAAGAGCTCGATCTGAAAGAAACGTACGTATTTGAGCTAGACCTGCACGCGCTATTCACGCTGGACGTACCGGCCATCACGTACACGGCCATTCCGAAATATCCGTCCGTCACACGCGACATCGCGCTTGTCGTGAACAAAGACATCACGAGCGGCCAGCTGGAGAGCGCCATTAAAAAAGCCGGCGGAAAATTATTGAAGGAAGTGCACGTCTTTGATGTCTACGAAGGCGAGCATATGGAAGAAGGCAAAAAATCGGTCGCTTTCAGCCTCCAATATTTAAACCCGGAACAAACGCTGACAGAAGAAGAAGTGACAAAAGTCCACGACCAAGTGCTGAAAGCACTGGAGGATACGTATCAGGCTGTGTTAAGAGGATAAAACTTAAAAAAATAACCGGTTCCCATGTATCAGGGACCGGTTATTTTTTGTTATTGATACCAAACTTTATTTTTCTCGATAAGCTCGTTATGAGCCTCATCCCAGACATCGACTGTGTATGCGTAGTCGTAGTTCATAATGCAGCGGATTCCGCTTCCTTGCGGATCGTGTTCCACGCCGAAGTTATGGGAAAATTCGTGTCTTGCCGCTTTTGCCGAATTTTCCGTTCCCATGTCGAGCGTGACGCTGAAAGCGGGACCGTCCGGCTTAACAGGATATTGAAAAGCGATGCCGCCCGCTTCAAAATTGTCGTTGGCTGTAAAGCCGGCTACAAATTTATAAGGCTGGCCCTCAAATTTGGCTGCAAGGTTGTCAAGAATGTCAGAGGCGTTCTTACCGGAAGAATTCCAAGGGGCAACGGCTTCCACGACAAAGTCAATATCATGGTCGCGGTTGAACATTTCATCCGCCTCCTCAACAATTTGGACGATTCTCGTTTTCCAATCCTTATATTTCGTCCGAAATTGCTTATCAGCCACTGCCAATACGCTTACCTTTTGTTTGCCCGTGCTGGCTTGAGTCGAAAATTTGCTGTTGTTTACATTCTTTTCAAATGTCATCGTTCCAGCTGTGTTTCCTTTTTCATCCAGCACCTTTGTTTTCGTTGTTTTTTCAACGTGAACTTTGCCGGCTAAATCTTTAAAACCATCCTTAGGTTTAGGCAATGCTTCAATATGAATCCCTTTTGCTTCATGAGGATGCCCATGACCGCCCGTTTCCGCGACCCCGGCCGCCCCGGGTATTAAACTTGCAGAAAGTAATAAAGTAAAGAATAAAGACCGTTTTTTCATTTTACAAATCCCTCCGTATTTTTTAACAAATTAAAGATTTCTTCTAGTAAACTAAAAATCCCTGCTTTTCATCCAAAAAGAGGAAGATATACATAGATTCTTATTACAGGCCTTTCAATCTAACTACGAAGATCGCTAAAATTCGACAAGAAATCTGCAGTTTGACAGGGTTTTTCAAACAGATCTATAGGCCTTTTATTTGCTAATCTTCTGATAAATTGTAATAATCTCCAGCAAAAAGATCGAAATTCAGCAAAGGTTGCGCCGCTTTGTGTTGCCTGCGTCAAAAAAAGCAAGAGAAAGGCGCTGCCTGACTATATCATTGTTGCTTCACATTAACGTTGCCTCTATGAGCCTTATTTTGTAATCCTTGATACCCGGAAAACCTGGCCATTTGCCAGCTTATGCCCTCTATCATAAATTTTAATCAAATCGCTTTCTTCTGGATCGCTGGAAAAAACTATTTCATATTTCTTTTTTTTAGTATAAAATCATTAATAGTGCAAAATAACCATTCAGAAAGGATCGGGACTATGACAAAAAACCCAAGCAATAATACTCAAACATTTATCATTTTAGGCTGGATATGTACCGGTATATCACTGCTGCTTATTCCGATTTTATTTGGTGCAGGAGGAGTTATTTTTGGATATCTAGTAAGAAGTAATGGGAAAGTACAACACGGCACAATTATGATGATCGCAGCTATCGCTTGTGGTTTATTTGGTGTTGTATTAGGAATGGCTACCGCCGGATATTAAATTCATTTCAAGCGATAACGGGAATCCGGGACAGACAGTATACATAAAAAAGGCAGGCCGGGTGGTCTGCTTTTTTACTTGATTATGATGCCGGGATGCCAATAGGCCATGACCTCAGGACGCAACGTTTGTTGCCTCTTCATCTTCCTCTCCAATCTCGTCGGGCTCCTAGTCATCTTACCGGCAGGATGAGCGCATCCATATAATAAGATAAGTCACTGAACAACTAGCAGGAATAATAGACAAGTTTCCCGCGGCCTATCCAAGATTTCAGCGAGGTAAACGATAATGAGCAAATTTGATTTTATAAAAAATAGCAAGCATGCGTTTTATGCGTTAAAAGAAAACGATCTTACAGAAGCAGAAGGAAGATTAGGATTTTCATTTCCTAATGAACTGAGGGAATTTTATTTGGAAATTGGATACGGATTTATAAGAAGTAATAATGGGAGCGCAATTAACAGGCTGTTGGATCCGCATACTATTGCAAATATTACTTTAAGAGAAGATATTTACGAATTTGATCCGGATTTAGATGATATATACGAAGATGAAGACAGGCTTGTTTTTTATGAGGTAAATGAAGGCGTATATTTAACACTTAATGTAAATAAAACCGATAGATCTCCAGTATTCTTTTTTAATGCAAAAATAGCCGACTCGTTGGAGGAATTTATTAAAAAAGTTGATCAAGATGATCGATACTTTGAAAATATAATAGATTAAATATGCCTCGGAGCGTATTTTTATGCGGAAGATCTCAGTGATTCTAATATAACTAAGTACATACCTTAATAAAGAAAAGCCTCATCACATTCTATTAATCAGGAGATAAAATGACAGAGAAATAGCCCTTATAATGGTAAGAGCATGAAGTTCATTACGTCCTGCCCAGACGATACACGATTCCGTTTCAAATATTTACTGTGAATGGATCGAAGATAAGAATATCGTCAGTTTTATTGCGAAGAGCCGGGATGAATGCAGGATATAGCCGCGAGCGGAAATGCTCCCTGGAACTCCGTGAACTGGTCCTCGAACTTCCTGCCAAAATCGCCGGGAACCCTTGAAAGTCAGGAGCTCCCGCTTTTTGGCGTATTCAGCTTTTCGACGCCAGCCGCTTCGCTTTCTGTGTATTCGCAAAGTGAAGTTTCGTGAAATGGCCGAGCGCTGCTTCGCCGTGTTTCCTGATCAGCCTTGCCGCGGCTTCATCGACGAGCGGCCCTGCTCCTTTCGGAAGCGTCATGCCGGCTTCTTTTGAAAGCTTGTTCATTTCCATTAAAAATGAATAGCGCGCGATGATCGAAGCGGCGGCGACGGCCAGGTGGATGCCTTCCGCTTTAGTGCTGAAATATGTACGCTCTTTAACGGCATTTCTGCCGGCGAGGTGTTTAAAATAAACGGCCGGTTCTGCGAACTGGTCGATTAAAATCGCTTCAGGCCGGGTTCCGTCCAATTTTTTGAGCAGGTGTGTGATCGCCTGGTTGTGCAGGAGGGCTTTCATTTTTCCCTGGCTCATGCCTTTTTTTTGCAGTTCATTGTATTTGTCATTTTTTAAGACGAGCAGGCTGTAGGGCACCGTCTTGATCAGGTCGCGGGCGATTTGGACGATTTGCGGGTCCTTCAGGTGCTTGGAATCCTTGACGCCGAGCTCTTGCAAAAGCGGATGCTTCGCCTTGTCGGCGTAAACGCATGCGACGGTCATCGGGCCGAAATAATCGCCGGTGCCGACTTCATCGGAGCCGATGACAGACATGGAGCCGATACCTTCCGGCGGCTGATAGGCGGAAGGGGTGCGCGGCTTTGCGGCGGTTTTTTTGTCGGCCGGGGCTTCGGCCGATGCTGTCCAGCGTTCAGCTTCCTTTGCGGCGTTTTTTCCCTGGAACAAAACCTTTCCGGATTGATATGCTGTAATCGTGCAGCCTTCGGGCTTAGCCTGAAAAACCGCTCCCTGGACTGAAAGAGAGGTGATGTCGGACAGGTAATAGCTTTTCATGCGTTCAATAACAGATTGGGGAACTTTTAAAACGGAATGTGACACGGTTTAATCTCCTTTTTTAGCTGATAAAAACAGGCGTTTTCGATGTTTTTATAAGTGTATCATAACAGCCGAGGGCTCGTCTTTCCATTCAATCTCTAAACATGTTATGATAGAGTCTAGGATTCTCGCGGAAGGAATGGAGGAGAAACGTTGTCTGATGGTCGCAAAACGAAAACAACAGTTGACATCTACGGTCAGCAATTTACAATCGTCGGCGATGAAACGAAAAGCCATATGAGGCACGTTGCTTCAATTGTCGACGATAAGATGAGAGAAATCAATGAAAAAAATCCGTATCTTGACATAAATAAACTCGCCGTATTAACGGCGGTGAATGTGGTGCATGATTATTTGAAGCTGAAGGAAGAATTTGAAAGATTGAAAGGACAAATTAAAGAAAAGGATTGAACATCACGATGCTAGATATCATCATTATCATTTTGCTTTTGTCCGGTCTGTTCATCGGTCTGAAAAGAGGATTTATCCGCCAGTTTATCCGCTTGGTGACATTTATTGCGGCGATTGCTGTGGCGGGGGCCTATTGTCGCGACCTCGCGCCTAAGCTGAGCTGGATTCCGTCCCCTGACTTTACGGGCGGTCAGACGGCTCTGACATTTGTCAGCGGAAGCATTGAAAATGCCTATTATAATATGATTGCGTTTCTGATTCTATTTTTCCTGACGATTATCCTTTTGAGGATTGCAGCGTCATTTTTGGATGCTGTCGCACAAATCCCGATTTTGAAACAAATCAACCAAATTCTCGGAGCTGTGCTCGGTTTTGCGGAAATTTACCTGTTCGTGTTCATCGTCCTGTTCGTCGGGTCGCTTCTGCCGATCGACGTTCTGCAAAACATGATGGCCCACTCTGCACTGGCGGATGTCATTGTCAATAAAACCCCGTATTTATCAAACTTGTTAAACAATCTACCGCTTCAGCACGGATCTTTTTAAAACTTCTCTGTTCTTGGAGAAGTTTTTTTTCCGGCTGAATGTGCCTCTCGCTTGTCGAAAGATTGTAGGATCAGCCAAAAATTTGTATGATGGAAACAGGGTGAACACGGGGAAACAAGAGGTGAAAAAGTTGCATAAAAAAGATATTATCAGATTGCTTGAAACGATTGCGATTTATATGGAACTAAAAGGGGACAACCCGTTTAAAATATCCGCTTTCAGAAAAGCCGCCGCGGCACTTGAACAAGATGACCGCAGCCTCTCCGAAATCGACGATATGATGTCTCTTTCCGGAATCGGCAAAGGGACGTACGCCGTCATTAAGGAATATATGGACCATGGTGCATCCAGCACGCTGGAGCGTTTAAAAGAGGAGGTTCCGGAAGGGCTTGTTCCGCTTCTGAAGCTGCCGGGGCTCGGCGGCAAAAAAATAGCCAAACTGTATCAGGAATTGGGTGTTACGGACGCGGAATCGTTAAAAGAAGCGTGTGAACAGCAAAAGGTTCAGGGGCTCGCCGGATTCGGCAAAAAAACGGAAGAAAAAATCCTCCAGGCTCTGGGGGAAGCCGGAAAGCGTCCTGAACGGTATCCGATCGCTGTGGCTCTTGCCGTCGCCGATGTCATTGAAGAACAGCTTGCGGGGCTGCCGGGCCTTATCAAGTTTTCACGCGCGGGAAGCCTCAGACGTGCCAAAGAAACAGTGAAAGATCTTGACTATATTATGGCTGTCACAGACCCTGCTCTTGTCCGCGAAGGGCTTCTGAAGCTTTCAAATATAAAAGAGGTCATTGCCAGCGGAGATACGAAAGTATCGCTGACATTTGCGTTTGAATACGAAATCAGCGCCGATTTCAGGCTTGTGACCGAAGAGCAGTTTCCGACGACGCTGCATCATTTTACCGGGTCAAAAGATCACAATATAAAGATGCGCCAGCTTGCGAAAGAAAGAGGCGAAAGAATCAGCGAGTACGGAGTCGAGACGATCGAAACAGGGGACATCCAAACCTTCTCAAGCGAGAAGGAGTTTTTCGCCCATTTTGGCCTTCCTTTTATCCCGCCCGAGCTGAGGGAAACGGGGAAAGAAGTCGAACAGTACAGCGACGATATCGGGCTGATTTCCGAGCAAGATATTAAAGGAGATCTCCATATGCACTCGACATGGAGCGACGGTGCGTTTTCGATCAGGGAAATGGCTGAGGCCTGCATGGCAAAAGGGTATCAGTATATGGCGATCACCGATCACTCGCAATATTTAAAAGTCGCAGGCGGCTTAACGCCGGAAAGGCTTCGTATGCAGGCGAAAGAAATTGATGAATTGAACAAGGAATTTACCGATTTTCACATATTTAAAGGCGTTGAGATGGATATACTGCCTGACGGCTCTCTCGACTATGACGATGAGCTGCTGGCGGAAATGGATCTTGTCATTGCATCTATCCATTCAAGCTTTTCACAGCCCGAGCACGTCATTATGAAGCGGCTCGAAAACGCGCTCAACAATCAGCACGTTGATATTATCGCCCACCCAACCGGCCGGCTCATCGGCAGAAGGTCTGGGTATGAAGTGGATATCGACCGGCTGATCGAGCTGGCGAAAAAAACGAATACAGCGTTGGAGCTGAATGCCAATCCTGCTCGGCTCGATCTCAGAATGGAGCATCTGCTCAAAGCAAATGCCGCCGGGGTCACGCTTGTCATTAATACGGACGCCCACAGCACCGCGATGCTTGAAGATATGAAAACGGGCGTGACGGCAGCGAGAAAAGGATGGACCGGAAAAGCGAACGTATTGAATGCCCGTTCTCTTGACGAAGTCCGTGCATTTTTGTCTCGCCGCCGATCTTAAGGAGGTTTAATTGATTTTGCAGCAAAAAGCGCTATCAGCACTTGAATTTCATAAAGTAAAAGAGCAGCTTGCAGAGCATGCGGCATCTTCATTAGGGAAGGAGATGCTCTTTGACCTTAAGCCTTCCCGTTCATTGGAGGAGGTCAAAAAGCTGCAGGAAGAAGTCGATGAGGCGGGGACTGTCCTGCGCCTAAAAGGCAGCGCCCCTTTTGGCGGCCTGTCAGACATCAGAAAAGCGTTAAAACGTGCCGAAATCGGCAGTCTGTTAAGCCCGGCTGAGTTTACGGAAATATCGGGCCTGTTATATGCTGCCAAACAGATGAAGCATTTTCTTGAGGGCCTGTTTGAAGACGGCGTTGAGATCCCGTTTCTCCATCAATATGCGGAAAAGCTGATTCCGCTGTCAGACTTGGAAAAAGACATTAACTCATGCATCGATGACCATGGAGAAGTGCTTGACCATGCATCAGAGAGCTTAAGGGGGATCAGGACGCAGCTGAGGACGCTTGAATCAAGAATCAGGGACAGGCTGGAAGCGATGCTGCGCTCCTCTTCCGCGCAGAAAATGCTTTCAGACACGATCATTACGATTCGAAACGACCGTTTCGTCATTCCTGTTAAACAGGAATACAGGTCAAGCTACGGGGGAATTGTGCATGATCAGTCATCTTCGGGGGCGACGCTGTTTATCGAGCCTCAGGTGATTGTGGATATGAACAATTCGCTTCGCCAGGCAAAAGTAAATGAAAAGCAGGAAATCGAACGGATTTTGCGCATGCTGACAGACAAGACGGCAGAGCATACAGATGAGCTTTTTCACAATGTCAAGGTCCTGCAGACCCTTGACTTTATATTCGCAAAAGCGAAATACGCGAAGGCGACAAAGGCGGTTAAGCCGATCGTCAATGCGGACGGCTATGTCCGCCTCATTCAAGCCCGCCATCCGCTTTTGCCCGCCGATCAGGTCGTTCCGAATGATATTGAGCTCGGTGGGGAATATACCACGATTGTCATCACCGGTCCGAATACGGGCGGAAAAACGGTTACGCTGAAAACACTCGGCCTGCTGACCCTGATGGCGCAGTCCGGACTTCACGTTCCGGCCGGGGAAGGTTCGGAAACCGCTGTATTTGACCAGGTTTTTGCAGATATCGGGGATGAACAGTCGATTGAACAAAGCTTGAGTACGTTCTCGTCACACATGGTGAATATCGTCGATATTTTAAAGGACATGACGGAAAACAGCCTTGTGCTGTTTGATGAGCTCGGGGCCGGTACTGATCCCCAGGAAGGAGCGGCCCTTGCCATCAGCATCCTTGACGAAGTGTACCAGACCGGCGCCCGCGTCATTGCGACGACCCATTATCCGGAGCTGAAAGCCTACGGCTACAACCGCGACAATGTCATCAATGCGAGCGTCGAATTTGACATCGAAACCTTATCTCCGACGTATAAGCTGTTAATCGGGGTGCCGGGGCGAAGCAATGCGTTTGAAATTTCAAAGCGCCTCGGTTTGCCTGATCATTTGATCGGCCGCGCGAAAGCTGAAATGACGGCCGAACACAATGAAGTCGACACGATGATCGCGTCGCTGGAAGACAGCAAGAAACGCGCGGAAACAGAGCTTGCCGAAACAGAAGCGATCCGGGCGGAAGCCGAAACCCTTCACCGCGACCTGAAAAGGCAAATCAGCGAGTGGCAGGAGAAAAAAGACAGGCTCTATGAAGAAGCCGAACAAAAAGCGGCCGAAAAAGTCAGGGAAGCCGTGAAAGAAGCAGATGAAATCATCCAGTCGCTGAGAATGATAAAAGAAGATCATAAAGCGTTTAAAGACCACGAATTGATTGACGCTAAGAAACGTCTTGAAGAAGCGGTGCCTTCGTTTGAAAAAACAAAAAAGCCCGTTCAGAAAAAAACGGACAAGCGCGCACTAAAACCGGGTGATGAAGTAAAGGTCCTGACCTTTGGCCAAAAAGGAACGCTGCTTGAAAAAACGGACGCAAATGAATGGAATGTGCAAATCGGCATCTTGAAGATGAAAGTGAAAGAAAAGGATCTTGAATTCTTGAAATCAGCGCCAGAACCCGAAAAACAACAATCGATCGCCAAAGTCAAAGGCAAGGATTATCACGTCTCACTGGAACTCGACCTCAGGGGAGAGCGCTATGAAAACGCGCTTCACCGGGTTGAAAAGTATTTGGATGACGCGGTGCTTGCAGGATATCCACGGGTATCGATCATTCACGGAAAAGGAACCGGCGCTCTTAGGAAGGGTGTTCAAGATCTCTTGAAATCCCACCGCAATGTGAAAAACTCCCGGTTCGGCGAAGCGGGAGAGGGAGGATCAGGAGTTACGATTGTCGAACTAAAATAAAAAGGGAGTCTGGAAACATGAAAGAGTTTTGGGAAAACGACCTTGTGGAGATCGCCGCCTATTACAGCGTTTCTATTCTTTGTCTGGTGATATTCTTGAGCATTTTTGAGCTCGTCACCTCGTACAAAAACTGGGAGGAAATTCAAAAAGGAAATGTGGCGGTGGCAATGGCCACAGGCGGAAAAATTTTAGGCATCGCCAACGTGCTCCAAAAATCGATCAGCCAGCATAATTCACTGCTGCAAATGATGGGCTGGGGACTATTCGGTTTCGCACTGCTGTTGATCGGCTATTTCATTTTTGAATTTCTGACGCCGCGGTTCAAAATCGACAAGGAAATTGAAAACGACAACCGCGCCGTCGGCTTCATTTCATTTGTGATCTCCGTCGGCCTGTCATTCGTCGTGGCCTCCGGAATCTAAAGGGGACAACCATGGAGAAATTAGCGAAAATCCTGTTCTGTGCTGCCGGAATATTTGTGATCATCGGACTTATTTATATTGTGTTTTACACTTAAGAAAGGAGGCGCCTGAAGGGGCGTCTTCTTTCTTTACATAAAAAATTATTACTTTCTGAATATTGTTTTGATATACTGAAATCGAGACTATTTTGTTAAGGGGGGGTCTTATGCCGACAGAAAAGCCGTGGCTGCGTCATTATCCCGAGCAAATTCCTCATGATCTTCACTTTGAAGACAAAACACTGCAATCCATCCTGCAACAATCCGCCCAACAGTTTTCTGAAAAACCAGCGATTTATTTTCTCGGAAAGAAACGAACATATCGGCAAGTATATGAAGAAGCTTTAAAAATGGCAGATTATTTATTGTCTCTCGGCATGAAAAAAGGAGACAGGGTTTCGATTATGCTGCCGAACTGCCCTCAGGCTGTCATTGCGTATTACGGCGTTCTTTTCTCCGGAGGAATCGTCGTGCAGACAAATCCTCTCTACACGGAAAGGGAGCTTGAACATTTGCTGAAAGACAGCGGAGCCGAAATCATCATCACCCTTGATATGCTATACCCGGCGGCTTTTAAAATGAAAGCGTTAACAAATGTAAGGCATATCATTGTTACGAGCATAAAAGAATACCTTCCTTTTCCTAAAAATCTGCTCTATCCGATTGTCCAAAAAAAACAGCAGCAGTTTTCCATTGAAATAACGGAAAATGAAACGACACATCTATTCCGGACGATCATGAAGCGGCCCGTCCCGGCTCAACCGCCGGAAATCGCCGCTGACCCCGCTCATGATATAGCGGTGCTGCAATATACCGGAGGCACGACAGGCACACCGAAAGGCGTCATGCTTTCCCATCGGAATATTTTGGCCAATATGGAAATGTGTGCGGCATGGTTTTACCGTTTGAAAAAAGGAAATGAAAAAGTGCTTGGAATCGTCCCGTTTTTTCATGTATACGGGATGACGTCCGTATTAAATTTTACGATCAGGCAGGGGTATGAAATGATCCTGCTGCCGAGGTTTGACGCGGGCATGGCTCTGAAAACGATCGATAAAGAAAAACCGACCATTTTTCCGGGTGCGCCCACCATCTATATCGGTCTGCTGAACCACCCTGATGTGCACCGCTATGACCTCTCATCCATCAAAAGCTGTCTAAGCGGATCGGCCGCACTGCCTGTCGAAGTCAAGCAGCAGTTCGAAAAGGTCACCGGCGGAAAGCTGGTCGAAGGATACGGACTGTCTGAGGCGTCACCGGTCACACATGCCAATTTTATTTGGGATCAAAATAAAGCGGGAAGCATCGGCTGTCCGTGGCCGGGAACAGACGCCGCCATCTATTCTGAAGAAACCGGCGGTTTTCTCGGACCTTATGAGCATGGAGAAATCATTGTGAAAGGTCCGCAGGTCATGAAGGGCTACTGGAACAATGATGAAGAAACCGCAGCCGTTCTCCGGGATGGCTGGCTTTTTACAGGAGATATCGGCTACATGGATAAGGACGGCTTCTTTTATATCGTCGACCGGAAGAAAGATCTGATCATCGCCGGCGGGTACAATATTTATCCCCGTGAAATCGAAGAGGTGCTCTATGAACATGAAGCTGTGCAGGAGGCTGTCGTAGCGGGAATTCCCGACGAATACAGAGGAGAAACTGTTAAGGCCTTTGTCGTTTTAAAGGATCATGTTACAATTACAGAAAAAGAATTGGACGAATATGCCAGATCGCGTCTGGCTTCATACAAAGTGCCGAAAGTATACGAGTTCAGGGATGAGCTTCCAAAAACGGCGGTGGGGAAGATTTTAAGAAGAGCGCTTGTCCACGGGGAAAAAGCGAACATATGAGATCCGACGTCTGCCGCCTGCAGTTGGCGGCGGATGAGGACGAAGTTCTTTATATCGCTTGACAAAGCGCATTTATTTATTTACGATTAACTTATGAATGAATACTCATTCATTAAGCGGAAAGGAACGAAGCCAATTGAAACAAAAGAGACCGAAGTATATGCAGATTATCGACGCAGCTGTTATTGTGATTGCAGAAAACGGATACCATCAGGCACAGGTTTCAAAGATTGCCAAGCAGGCCGGCGTGGCGGACGGAACCATCTATCTTTATTTTAAGAATAAAGAGGATATTCTTATTTCGCTGTTCAAAGTAAAAATGGGCCAATTTATTGAACAAATGAACGAGGAAATGAAAACAAAGCACTCGGCCACTGAGAAGCTCGCGTTGTTCATCAGAAAGCACTTTGAGCTGCTCAGCGGAGACAGGCATCTGGCGATTGTGACCCAGCTTGAATTAAGACAGTCGCATCGGGAGCTCCGCCTGAAAATCAACGAAATCCTGAAGGGCTATTTAACGATTTTAGAGGACATCATCACCGAAGGAATCGAGGCGGGGGAATTCAAAAGCACGCTCGATGTACGGCTGGCGAAACAGATGATTTTCGGAACCGTCGATGAGACCGTGACAACCTGGGTGATGAACGACCAAAAATATGATCTGCCGCAGCTGGCAGACAGCATTCACGAATTGCTGATCCACGGTTTCAGCCATGGGAACAAGGAGGAGAAATAATCATGGGTACATTATCATTGACAAAAGGCGGCCATGTTGCCGTCATAACGATTCAGCATCCGCCGGCAAATGCGCTTTCTACAAAAGTGCTCGACGACCTTTCAGCAAGTCTTGACCAGCTTGCCGAGGACCGGAATATAAGAAGCATCATCATACACGGAGAAGGAAGATTTTTCTCGGCGGGTGCCGATATTAAAGAATTTACTTCATTGATGGACGGATCTGATTATTCGGCTCTTGCCGATAAAGGACAGCAGATGTTTGAAAAGGTGGAGTCGTTTCCAAAGCCGATCATCGCCGCCATTCACGGGGCTGCTCTCGGCGGCGGTCTTGAGCTGGCGATGGCCTGCCACATCCGGATTGCCACAGAGGATGCAAAGCTCGGCCTTCCGGAATTGAACCTGGGAATTATTCCGGGATTTGCGGGGACACAGCGGCTTCCGAAGTATGTTGGCACGGCCAAGGCGCTTGAAATGATCGGAACATCTGAGCCGATTTCCGGAAAAGAAGCGTTTGCCTACGGACTCGTCACCATTTTGGCGAAAGACGAGGCAGAAGTCCTTCAGAAAGCGAAAGAGCTGGCCGGGAAATTTGCCGAAAAAAGCCCGCAGACGCTTGCTTATGTGATCGAGCTTCTCTATTCAAGCAAGGTTTATTCCTATGAAGGAAGCCTGAAGCTTGAAGGAAAGCACTTTGGCGAAGCGTTCCGTTCAGAAGACGCAAAAGAAGGGATTCAAGCCTTTCTGGAGAAGCGCAAGCCGCATTTCAAAGGGGAGTAACAAACGGAAAAACAAGGGGGATAAAGTGAATATGAACATTTACGTCTTAATGAAGCGCACGTTTGACACGGAAGAAAAAATTCAGATTGAACAAGGGGAAATCAGTCAGGACGGAGCGGAGTTCATCATCAACCCGTACGACGAATACGCGATTGAAGAAGCGCTCCAATTAAAGGAGAAGCACGGCGGCGAGATTACGGTCGTCACCGTCGGTGAAGAGGAAGCTGAAAAAGAGCTTAGAACAGCCCTTGCGATGGGGTGCGACAAAGCCGTTTTGATCAATATTGAAGACGACCTGGAAGACGCCGACCAATATACAGCATCAGTCATCCTTTATCATTATTTGAAAGATAGGGAATACGACATCATTCTCGGCGGAAATGTGGCGATTGACGGCGGATCGGGCCAGGTTGCGCCGCGGTTGGCCGAGCTGCTTGGCATTCCGTGCGTCACAACGATCACAAAGCTGACGGTAAACGGCAGCGATGTTGAAGCGGAACGCGATGCAGAGGGGGATCTTGAAGTGGTTCAAACGTCACTTCCGCTTGTCGCAACCGCCCAGCAGGGCTTAAATGAACCGCGCTATCCTTCGCTTCCGGGGATTATGAAAGCGAAGAAAAAGCCTCTTGATGAACTTGAGCTTGACGACCTCGATATTGACGAAGAAGATGTTGCCGCGAAAACAAAGACGATCGAACGCTTTCTGCCTCCGCAAAAAGAAGCCGGCAAAATCCTTGCGGGAGAACCGGAGCAGCAGGCGGCAGACCTTGTGTCGCTGCTGAGAAGCGAAGCCAAAGTGATTTGAGGCGAAAAAGGGAAAGCCAAAACACGGTCATCAAAATACAGGGGGAAATGGGTATGAGCAAAAAAGTTATCGTATTGGGAGAATGCCGGGACGGCTCATTAAGAAATGTCACCTTTGAAGCGATCGCCGCGGGGAAAACGATTGCCGAAGGAGGAGAGGTGATCGGGGTTCTGATCGGTGAAAGCGTTTCACAATATGCGTCCGAACTGATTCAGCACGGCGCTGATAAGGTGCTGACGGCCGAGGATCAGATGCTCAAGCATTCCACATCGGACGGCTATGCGCAAGCATTTTTGCCGATCCTCGAAAAAGAAAACCCTGATGCCATCATCGCCGGACATACATCAATGGGAAAAGACTTTACTCCGAAGCTTGCGGCCCGCTTAGGGACGGGGCTGATCTCAGATGCCATCGACGTCAGCGTGGCTGGGGGGAATGTCGTCTTTACGAGGCCGATCTATTCAGGGAAAGCGTTTGAAAAGATCATTTCTGAAGACGAAACGATTTTCGCGACGATCAGGCCGAACAACATTGCACCGCTCGCTCAGGACGAAAGCCGGACGGGCGCGGTCGAAAGCATGCCGGTCAATATAACAGACATCAGAACGATCATTAAAGACGTGGTGAAAAAAACATCCGAAGGCGTCGATTTATCCGAAGCGAAAATCATCGTCGCCGGCGGACGCGGGGTGAAAAGCGCTGACGGCTTCAAGCCGCTGCAGGAACTGGCGGATGTGCTCGGGGGTGCAGTCGGGGCTTCAAGGGGGGCGTGTGATGCAGATTACTGCGATTATTCCCTGCAAATCGGCCAAACCGGGAAAGTCGTGACACCGGATCTTTATATCGCCTGCGGGATCTCGGGAGCGATTCAGCATCTCGCCGGGATGTCAAACAGCAAAATCATCGTCGCCATCAACAAAGATCCTGAAGCTGATATTTTCAAGATTGCAGACTACGGCATTGTCGGAGATTTGTTTGAAATCGTCCCTCTTTTGACTGAAGAATTTAAAAAGCTGAGCGTCAGCACTTGAAAAAACCGGCCGGCAAGGCCGGTTTTTTGTTAGGCACATTCACCATCAGCCGGAAATAAAATGGGGTATCCCGCATTTTTGCCAGCAGCTGAAAATCAGTATGTCTAAAACTCTGCGGATAGGGAAACGTATACTCAAGCATTATGTTAGCGTGAACCAAAGGGAGATGCTATACTAAAAAGCATAATTTCACAATTGGAGGAATGAAAGAATGGCTATCGTAAAAGCAACTGATCAAACATTTTCATCTGAAACAAGTGAAGGCGTCGTTCTCGCCGATTTTTGGGCTCCTTGGTGCGGACCATGCAAAATGATCGCTCCTGTACTTGAAGAGCTGGATCAGGAAATGGGCGACAAACTGAAAATCGTAAAAATCGATGTTGACGAAAACCAGGAAACAGCCGGCAAATACGGTGTGATGAGCATCCCGACTCTTCTCATATTCAAGGACGGCGAAGTTGTTGAAACATCCGTCGGCTTTAAGCCAAAAGAAGCGCTTGAAGAGCTTGTCAACAAACATTTGTAAGATATAAACGGAGAAAAAGGCGATTCCAGAGGGATCGCTTTTTTCATATGGATATGCCGATTTTCTCCCAGGTGAGGCCTCCAATTGTGGAGAACATGTGGTCGGTCATGATAAACTGAAAGTATGAAAAACGCCGAAACAAGGAAGGATTTTTGATGAACAAAAAAATCAAAGAAAAGCTGGCCCTTCTCCCGGATCAGCCTGGCTGCTACTTAATGAAAGACAGGCAGGATACCGTCATCTACGTCGGGAAAGCGAAAATCTTAAAAAACAGGGTCCGCTCCTATTTCAGCGGGTCCCATGATGCCAAAACACAGCGTCTTGTCAGTGAAATTGAAGACTTCGAATACATTGTCACATCCTCGAACATCGAAGCGCTCATTCTTGAAATGAATTTAATCAAAAAGTACGATCCGAAATATAATGTGATGCTGAAAGATGATAAAAGCTACCCGTTTATTAAAATCACGAACGAGCGGCATCCGAAGCTGATTGTCACAAGGAAGGTCAAAAAAGACAAAGGCCGCTATTTCGGGCCGTACCCCAATGTCCAGGCTGCGAGGGAAACAAAAAAGCTGCTGGACCGCCTCTATCCGCTCAGAAAGTGCGCCAAACTGCCGGACCGCGTCTGTTTGTACTATCATCTCGGACAATGTCTGGCGCCATGCGTATATGATGTGTCTGAGGAGACAAACAGACAGCTCACAGAAGAAATTACCCGCTTTTTAAAGGGCGGCTACAATGAAGTCAAGAAAGAACTTGAAGCAAAAATGCTTGAAGCCTCGGAAAACCTGCAGTTTGAACGGGCGAAAGAATTCCGCGATCAAATTGCCCATATCGAGTCAACGATGGAAAAACAGAAAATGATGCTGAATGACATGGTTGACCGCGATGTATTTGCCTATTCGTATGACAAGGGCTGGATGTGCGTCCAGGTCTTCTTCATCAGGCAAGGTAAATTGATTGAAAGGGATGTCAGCATGTTTCCTCTATACAGGGAAGCAGATGAGGAGTTTTTGACGTTCATCGGGCAATTTTACTCAAAAAACAACCATTTTCTTCCGAAGGAAATTTTGGTGCCTGACAGCGTCGATAAGGACATGATTGAGGAGCTTTTGGACGTGAACGTGCGCCAGCCGAAAAGAGGAGCGAAGAAAGATCTGCTGCTCCTTGCCCATAAAAATGCAAAGCTCGCTTTGAAAGAGAAGTTTTCGCTCATTGAACGGGACGAAGAGCGGACGATCGGCGCGATTGAAAAGCTCGGCAAAGCGCTGGGCATCTACACGCCTTACAGAATTGAAGCGTTTGATAATTCAAATATTCAAGGAACGGACCCTGTTTCGGCCATGGTTGTATTTCTCGACGGAAAACCGCATAAAAAAGAGTACCGCAAATATAAGATCAAGACGGTTGAAGGTCCTGACGACTACGGATCAATGCGCGAAGTCATCAGAAGAAGATATACAAGGGTGCTGAAAGAAAATCTGCCGCTGCCTGATTTAATTTTGATCGACGGCGGAAAGGGGCAGGTGTCTGCTGCCCTTGACGTTCTGGAAAATGAACTGGGTCTCGATGTCCCAGTTGCCGGTCTGGTGAAAGACGATAAACACAGAACATCCAACCTTTTGATCGGTGATCCCCTTGAGATCGTCCAGCTTGAGCGGAACAGCCAGGAATTTTACCTGCTTCAGCGCATTCAGGACGAAGTGCACAGGTTTGCGATCAGCTTCCACAGGCAGCTCAGGGGAAAAAGCGCATTTCAATCGGTGCTCGACGGCATACCGGGCGTCGGCGAACAGCGGAAAAAACTGCTGTTAAAACATTTCGGTTCCGTTAAGAAAATGAAGGAAGCGAGCGCCGAAGATATCCGCAAGCTCGGCATACCTCTGAAAACGGCGCAGCTGATTGAAGAGGCTTTGAAAAAATAATGTTGAACTTTTAAAAAGAATCTGATAGAATTTGTACTAATTTCATAATAAGATCGTGTGATATGGTGAAGATAGAGGTGCGAACTTCAAGAGTAGGCTTGATGAGGAAGATGGATTCCGATGAAGAAAGCCGAAAGGGGAGCGTCGCCGAAGCGGGGAAAAATCCATTCGTTTTTCCTGCTGGCTTTACATTGAATAAATGTAAGGCTGTCAAGAAATCATTTCTTGGAGGGCTATCTCGTTGTTTAAGATCATCGGCATTTTTGTTGGTTAAAGCAATGAGGGAATTCTCTCATTGCTTTTTTTGTACGAAAAAACTGTACAGCCCGCCGGTCAAGCTTTCCTCTTCATACATAAACAAGCACGAACGAAAACAAAAAGGGTGGTTTTTGATGGGTCTCATCGTTCAAAAATTTGGCGGAACTTCCGTAGGGTCAGTGGAAAAAATATTGAATGTCGCAAACCGCGTCATCGAGGAAAAACAGCGCGGTCATGATGTTGTCGTCGTCGTTTCGGCGATGGGCAAATCGACGGACTCCCTCGTCGCGCTTGCTAAGGAAATCACCGGACAGCCGAGCAGCAGGGAAATGGATATGCTGCTGACAACAGGAGAACAGGTGACGATTTCACTGTTGACAATGGCTTTGCAGAACAAGGGGTATGATGCGGTTTCCTATACAGGTTGGCAGGCCGGCATCGAAACCGAAAATATTCACGGCAACGCAAGGATTACGAACATTGATACAGCCAAGCTGAAAGAGCGCCTGAATGAAGGAAAAATCGCCGTTGTCGCCGGATTCCAGGGCATCACAGCGGAAGGTGAAATCACAACGCTCGGCAGAGGCGGATCAGATACGACAGCCGTTGCCCTCGCAGCTGCCCTGAAAGCCGATAAATGCGACATTTACACCGATGTACCGGGGGTTTTCACAACCGATCCCCGCTATGTGAAAACAGCGCGGAAGCTGGCCGGAATCTCCTACGATGAAATGCTTGAGCTTGCCAATCTTGGAGCAGGCGTCCTGCATCCGAGAGCTGTTGAATTTGCGAAAAACTATCAGGTGCCTTTGGAAGTCCGTTCAAGCACCGAAAAAGAAGCCGGCACATTAATCGAGGAGGAATCATCTATGGAACAGAATTTAATCGTAAGAGGCATTGCATTTGAAGATCAGATCACACGCGTGACCGTATGCGGCCTGGCGAGCGGCTTGACGACGCTGTCAACGATTTTTACAACGCTCGCCAAACAGAACATCAACGTTGACATCATCATTCAATCGGTGACAAGCACAAGCAAAACGTCGATTTCTTTCTCCGTGAAAACGGAAGACTTAAAACGGACGGTCGAAGTTCTCGAAGAATACAAAGACGCGCTCGACTATGAACAGATTGAAACGGAAAACAGGCTTGCCAAAGTGTCGATCGTCGGTTCAGGCATGATCTCCAACCCGGGGGTAGCAGCGGAAATGTTCGCTGTGCTGGCGGAAAAAAACATCCAGGTCAAAATGGTCAGCACATCCGAAATCAAAGTTTCGACTGTCGTCAGCGAAGGCGATATGGTGAAAGCTGTTGAAGCGCTGCATGATGCTTTTGAACTGTCGAAAATAAGCGTTTCCGCGAATTAATACCCAATTCCGAAAGACTGGAGAGAAATCTCCAGTCTTTCTCTTTATGAAAAAGAAAAACTCTAGGCAAGGTTTAGTGTTCCAAAAAGCTTTCAGTGTGGTATTAAGAAAAACTCTCCCTGGGTGCTTTGGCTCGCCAACTAAAATATCAGCAAATGGAGGAGTTTTTGTCAAAAGACACTAATAGTTAGGAGACACACACTTGGATTGAAAGCTATCACTTGTAATTGCGCAAAGTACCGAAGACAAGTTATTTATGGAAAAATTAAAAAAGACATCGGAGAAATACTATGTACATTATGTGAAAGAAAAGGTGTGAAGATTATTGAAGTGACAATGTATAAAGATCATGTACATATGTTGGTAAGTATTCCACCCAAATTAATTGTGTCTTCATTTGTAGGATATTTAAAAGGAAAAAGCAGCTTGATAATATTTGCCCGTCTTCAAACTTGAAATACAGTTATGGGAACAGTAAATTTTGGTGTACAGGATATTATGTAGAAAAAGTCGGAAGCAACAAAAAGGTAATAGAAGAATATATATGAAGTCAGATACAAAATGATATCGTTACGGAAACAATTAACGATGATGGAATACATTAATCCCATTTACAGGCGAAGAGGTTAAGAAAAAGAAAATAGGAAGAGGGCCTTTGAGGTCTGGCCAGTAAAAGTAGTACACAGAGCGAACCATTCAGAAGCCTTTTAGGGTTTGGTCAGTAACGAAGGCTTTCAACCGTAGAGAAAACCCCCTGTTATCACGGGTGATGATTATTTATTTCTTAAATTGGATCAAGTATTTATTAGAAATTTGAAAAACTCATCTATTACCTCTGGAAAAATAGTATGAAAAAGGGAGATAAAAACCTTAAAATTTCCTTAACAGTATTTTCAAAAGATAAACAGTATGATATAGTTACCATATAAAGGGGGTGAAAAAATATGGAACTTAATCAAAAAGTAT
>NZ_BCVZ01000018.1 GCF_001592005.1 Bacillus sonorensis NBRC 101234 = KCTC 13918 | reverse complement strand
TTTGTCGTAAAAGCTGTTTCTCTTTCCTTGTCCTGATCCGTATATTTGAACATTCCTTTGTCTTTGCTGTACATTTCCGCAGATAAATCACTTTCAAGGTCAGTACCTGCCTTGATTTTCGGGTGGGCAACGTATTTTTGGTCAGCGCTTGAGATAAATGCAAATCCCTGCTTCCCGATGCTGACGCCGTTTGCGGATTCAATCAGCTGATCGATGTTCATGTCAAGCGCTACAACACCCGCGCCGTCATCGGTTTGTTTAGCGATGGTGATGACCATATGTCCTGTTGATGCAGATTGATAAGGTTCTGTGATGACCGTTTGGCCTTTTTTCTCAACCGCCTGCTTATACCAATCCCTCTTCACAGGGTCATATCCGCTCGGCAGCTTGACATTCGGATATTGGGCATATTCGCTTTTTTCAGATCCTGTGTATACAAGCTCAACATCCTTGTTTTGCTTGGCATACTGTTCAAACTTTTCTTTTAAAGCGGTCAGGCCTTTTCCTTTGTAAGCGTTCTGATTGATCCATTCACTAAAATAGGCAACATCGGTTTCTTTGCTGCCGACATTTTGATTGATGATGTCATTTAATTCATCCACATTGTCCTTGGCGCTTCTCATGATTTCATCATGCAGCGTGCTGCTGGCCGTATAATACGAGCTTGCCGCAAGAACGAGAATCGGAACTGTCAAAACCAATATAAATGAAAATATTAATCTTTTTGAAATAGACGGACGCTTGATCCAATCCAATAATTTTTTCATATTTTCCATTGCCCCTTTTTCTTTTTTACTCATTTAATATCGGAGGGCAGCCTTGTTTTTACATCAAAAAAAGAAAAAAAGTAATTTTCAAAAAACGCCTTATCAAGAAAGCCGTTTCCCCTGCCCAAGCTGTAGGCATACGATAATAAAAAAAGAAAAAAGGGTGCTTTTTCATGATCAATATTTCAGGATATTGGCTTCGCCCCGAGGATGCTGAGAAATTCAACATCAGCCGGACTCAAAAGGACATTGTCAATCAGATGCTTTCAATGCCTTCCCAATATAGATACCGCACATCCGGCGAGCTTCTATTTGAACTAACCTTCAGAGAGAATACGGTCGAATCGGCAAAAGCGCTGATCAACAGCGGAGCAAAGTTTGCCACCTTTTCAAAAACATATGGCAATGAGGAGTTCTGGAGGGTGTCGCCTGAAGGAGCTTTGGAACTGAAGTACAGAGCGTCCGCTTCCCATGCGATTAAAAACATTTTTGGAAGCGGCTCTCTTTACGCGTTTGAATGCGCGACTGCAATCGTCATCATCTTTTATATGGCGCTGCTCAAAACAATCGGCGATCAAGCATTTGACCGGAATTATCAAAGAATCATTCTGTATGACTGGCATTATGAGAAACTCCCGATCTACACCGAAAAAGGAAACGATTTTCTGCCTGGAGACTGCCTGTATTTCAAAAATCCCGAATTCGATCCGGAAAGACCCCAATGGCGCGGGGAAAACGCCATTTATTTGGGAAATAATCAATATGCGGCACACGGCTTGGGCATTCTGAGTGCGGAAAGCATCATTGAAAAGCTGAACCGGCTCAGAAAGCCGGGTGCGCAGACGTCCGCTCATCTCCTTACCCAAGTCACACGGGTCGATATTCCGGCGTTATCCCAGATGATTCGATAATGCGTGCGGGCACAAGTGATCCATCAGCTTTTTTACCGTTGTTTCCCTGACGGCGGATCGCCCCACTGGCCGCACCATAATGACCGCGGTGCCGATTAAACAGCAGTTCAGTTTTTTCAGTTCGGCAACGGCATCCGCGGGAGGCAGCCCAAAAGTGAATAAGCTCTATTTTATCGTAAAAATCGTTCCAGTCTTGTCCCTCTCCGGTCACAGGCTCTGCAGACTGTGATAAAGGAATTGTTCCCATCCAGTCATTCAGCCGTTTCTGACTGACGTTTTCCCTTTTTTCGGGATGAAAAGGTTGACTTGAAATATAGCTGATGTCAGCACTTTTGTTGCTTCGATCTGCCTTTTCAGCGCTTCCGGAGTGAGATATCCCGCGGCAAGGCTTCCTAAACCACCGTTATTGGAAACGGCTGCGGCGAGCCGGAGCGTCGCCGGTCCCGCCAGCCATCGGCGCCTGAATGATCGGCTTCTTAAGAGCCTTTTTAGCCGGCTATGATTTTGAAATAACAAGTCCGCAATCTGGGACCGTCAAATTCGCAAAAGTAAATTCCCTGCCATGTTCCGAGTACAAGCCTTCCGTCTTCAATGATGATGTGCTGGGACGCGCCGACCGTGCTCGCTTTCAGATGGGCCGCCGTATTTCCTTCCATATGGCGGTCAAGCCGGTGTTCCCACGGATACACTTCATCAAACCGTCTCAGCATATCCCGTTTTACATCGGGATCGGCATTTTCATTGATCGTAATGCCCGCCGTCGTATGGGGACAATAGACGACAATAGCACCGCTTGACACTTCCTCTCCACTGATAAACCGCTGTACTTCCTCCGTGATATCGATCATTTCATCCCGCCGGTTCGTCTGAATGGTGATTTTCTTCAGCATCTGAATCTGCTCCTTTCTTTAGCTGCCATTTCTTCAATTCGCTATAAGTTGTTGATCTCCTGTTTGGAAAATAGGTAAACGGGTGCTTCATAAGGCTGCATCATCAAGGAAGTCAGCTGTTGCTGGGGTTAGCAGCCCGGCACTTGATAAGGGATAAGCGGGATGCCGGTAGAATGCCGAATGCGGACTGAGATTCACCATGACGACCGCGGTCTCGGTGCCAAGCTTGCGCAAATAGGCGAAAATTTGCGGATCCTCCGGAAGAATCAGCTCATACGCTCCAGCGATAACCGCCCTTTTGAAAAGTGCGGTGATTGAAAATCAACGGACATTCACATCCCAATTGGAAATATTGATTTGCCCCGTGCCTCCGAACACCTCTGTGCCGAATTCCACGCTGCTTACATACTTGGATTTATCAAGCCATTTCTTTTGATTTGACAGATAGTTTGTGAAATGGCGGATGTTTAAGCTTGCACTTTGAGTATTTGACGTTCTGACAAAAGAATAAACATTCCAGCCTTTTCCGTTTCCTGCATCAACATAGCCTTTGTGCACCTTCCATTTATGGCCGCCGATCGAGACGGTTTGCACATATGAACCAAGCGGGCCGGCATTGGTATTGTTAAGCCAAATCATGATTTCATCTGTCGGAGCCGAGTCCCAGCTTGCTTTATTTGTTTTGTGCAGCCAAATGTCATATGCGGCATTATACGTTCCGCTCGCGCTGATTGAATAGCTGACGTTTGCCATAATATTCTTTTGCTCTGACAAACGGGTCGGAAAGCCGCTTCCCGGCGTATAGCCTTCAGTCCAGTGCCAGCCGCTCACGATTGACGGATAAGCCTTGACCGAGCTGGTGCTGCTTGGCCAATTCCATACCCAGCCTAAATCAGAATCGCTGTTGTGATAGATGGACTGCCACCAGCCGCTGACTTGATCAGCTCCCCATACATTGTTGAATATGTAATATTTATTGTTTTTAATATACATTTTATCGGACGGGGTTGATGAAGAAGCGCCAAGAGCCGTCAGCGGAAGCGCAAAAAGCATGACGCATGTGAAGCCGGCCAGCAGGAAAGATCTGATCGAATGATGTCTGTTCACGTGTGTTAACCTCCTCTTATGTACACATGCTATTATAAAAAAGAATGGACAAGGGCACATTCGTAAAAAGTCATGAAATCTCATGGATACATATTCTTATCTTTCAGACATTCCCCATCATTTAGAAATAACCAATGGCTATAGAACTAAAAAAAACAGCCGCGGCATCCCGGCAGCTGTCATCCCATTTAAAAATCTGTTTTTTTGATTTCAACAAAGCGAATATGATGGTCTTCCGCATCAAGAATTTTAAATTCGCACCCTTCAGTCTTAAAAACATCGCCGTTTTTCAGCTCCATTTTTTGTGTGAGGAGCCAGCCGGCGATCGTATCCACTTCTTCATTGTCGATCGCAATGTGAAGCAGGTCATTCACCTCGTCAATGAGCGCTTTGCCGTCCATAATGTAATGATTCTCGCCTTTTTTAATGATGTGCGGCATTTCATCCTGATCAAATTCATCTCTGATTTCCCCGACGATTTCTTCCAAAATGTCTTCAACGGTTACAAGGCCCGCAGTCCCCCCATATTCATCCACAAGGATCGCCATATGGATGCGTTCTTTTTGCATCCGGATCAAAAGCTCCTGGATGGGGATGTTTTCAATCACCCTGATGACGGGCCTCATGAGCTCGGACATTTCAATTGACTGATCAAGAAAGTACGCTTTAAATAAATCCTTGCTATTAATGATGCCGATAATATGGTCTTTATCATCCTTAATTACCGGATATCTCGTATAGCGTTCATTAATCACGGTTTCAATCGCATCTTTGATGGGCTCATCTGAAGAAATCACCGCGATCTCCGTCCTTGGCACCATGATTTCTCTCGCCAGCCGGTTGTCAAATTCGAAGATCTTGTTGACGTACTTGTATTCAGACTGGTTGATTTCTCCCTTTTTAAAGCTCTCAGAAAGCATGAGCCTCAGCTCTTCCTCACTGATCACCACTTCATGCTCCCGCACCGAATGAAAACCGAACAGCTTGGCCAGGGCCCGGGCTGAGCCGTTTAATAACTTAATGAAGGGAAACATGATTTTATAAAACACAATCAATGGCTTTGCCGTCCATAAACTGACGGCTTCCGCTTTTTGAATCGCAATCGTTTTGGGCGCAAGTTCTCCCATCACGACATGCAAAAACGTAATCACGACAAAAGCCGTCCCAACCGATGCGATTCCTAAAACGGTTTCAGGAACGCCGATGTATGCAAATAGCGGGTGAATGATTCTCTCAAACGTCGATTCCCCGAGCCAGCCGAGCCCCAGAGCGGTGATGGTAATGCCAAGCTGGCAGGCTGACAAATATTCATCAAGATTTGAAATCACCTTTTTGGCTGCAATCGCCCGCGTATCCCCGGTCTCCACCAATTGATCGATTTTTGTGCCGCGGATTTTAACAATTGCAAACTCGGCGACGACGAAAAAGGCTGTGGCCGCAATTAAAAGCATGACGAGTATGATATTCAAGATATTCAAAAAAAACCCTTACCAAACATGGTAAGGGGTCACCTCCTCTGACTAAAGGTTAATCATTATTACGACCGGACAGGAAAATCGCCACAAAGCGCAGCAATTCAAACAATGAAACAAGCGCTGCGGCGACATACGTCAAGGCCGCGGCATCAAGCACCTTGCTTACGCCTCGCTCTTCCGTGTTGCGGATCATCCCTTCTGAAACGATGATCCTCTTTGCCCTTGAACTTGCGTTGAATTCAACCGGCAATGTCACGAGCTGAAAGAATACGGCCGCTGAAAACAAAATGATGCCGAGGCCGATCAGATTAAAGCTTCCGAGCAGCATGCCGCCAAGGAACAAGAAGGGCGCCACACCTGAAGAAAAATTCGCGATCGGAAAGATTTTATGTCTTAAAACAAGTGCGCCGTATGATTCCTGATGCTGCAGGGCATGTCCGACCTCATGGGACGCAACGGATACCGATGCGATCGAACGGCCATAGTATACAGGTTCAGATAAGCGCACGACGCGTGTTGTCGGGTCGTAATGGTCTGTCAAGGTTCCTCTTACCGGCTCAACCGGTACATCGTAAAGGCCGTTTCGATCGAGAATCTGTCTGGCCACTTCCGCTCCAGTTTTCCCGCTTGAAGCCTCTACTTTCGAATATTTTTCAAAGTTGCCCTTTACTTTAAATTGTGCCCAAATCGACAAACCTAATGCAGCAAATGTCAACAAGTAAAAAATCATGCTCATGCAATCATCTTCCCTCTTATGTTAAATGGTTTGATCATATTATTATTATATATTTTATGTGAGGGATTCCCTTTTGTACAGAAAAGTGCATCACCTGCTTTTTCGCGGGAAACAGACCCCGACAAACAAAAACACCATCCCTGATATCATCACATATAAAGGCGGCCTCATGATCAGCTCCTTGAAAAATTCCCTCCAAAAAACCCCGTCAGAAGAATGATGAACGGCATTTAAATCAAAAATAAATTGAACGGACGCCCCGGCCATAAGCTGGCCGCCAATGAAAATCATGATGAGTCTCGTCAAACAGGACATGCGTCTCTCATCCTTCACCCGTTTTGTAAAAGTGTATGGAAAGACAAGATTCAATATGCCCGGACGTCTAAAAAATCAGACGGACTCGGAGAGTGAACTCCTATTTATTGTCCGTTACGCGCGGATCGTTATTCACTGAAAATTTTTTGCAAAAGAGGGACATACTGTTTAAAAAGTTCATTCAGGTGGTGGCACGGTGAAAGTAACAGATCAAGAAAAAGAACAATTAAGCACGGCAATAGACAAAATGAATGAAGGACTCGATGCATTCATTCTGCTTTACAACGAATCGGAAAAAGACGAGCCGCTGATTGACTATGAAGATGAAACGGCTGACATCATCAGGCATGCGATCGAGCAGTACGGGAAAGAAAGCATCAATCAAAAATTAAATGCGATCATAAAAGAAATATTGTCGTTTTCTCTTTTGAAAGATGGTGAAAAAGCATGAAATCAAACCGCGTGTTTATCGCATGGCTCAGGTGGCCGTTATATCTTCGCGTTGCAATCATCATTCTTTTATTGATCGTGTTGTTCGGTCAGCTGATTTCATTGGTGGAGCCTGATCAATTTCCAAATGTCTTTGAAGGAATCTGGTGGGCGCTCATCACGGTTTCTACGGTCGGATACGGCGATTTTGTACCGAAAACTCCCTTGGGGAAAACCGTCGGCATGCTGCTTATTTTATTAGGAGCGGCATTTGTCACGGCGTATTTCGCGACGATGGCAACAGCCGCGTTCAGCAAACAGCAGAGCTATACGGAAGGCAAGGTGCATTATAGGGGCAGCGGCCATATGATTTTGATCGGCTGGAATGAAAAAGCCAATAAATTGATGCGGACATTGCAATCCGCCGATGCTAGCAAAACGATCGTGCTGATCGACGAAACATTAAGGGAGGGCCCCCTCATGGAAAACATCCATTTCATCCGCGGACATGCAGCAGATGATGCTGTTTTAAAAAAAGCCAACATTGAAGAGGCCGAGATCGTGTTTATCACCGCCGACCAGCACAAAAACGAAGCGGACGCGGATATGCAGTCGATCTTGACACTGCTTGCTGTAAAAGGGCTCAATCCTTCCGTTTATTGCGTGGTCGAAATCGTAACGGAAAAACAAAGAAAAAATGCCGAGCGGGCAGGAGCCAATCAAATCATCAGTACGGCGGAGCTTTTGAAAACGGCAATGCTCCAGCATTTTCTCATAAAAAGTCAGCTTCCTGAGCCGATTTTTCAGGAAGCCGACATTCACTTGAAAATCCACGCCATTCCCGTTCCCGAACGGATGGCGGGCAATACTTTTAAAGAGGTTGTCCATCATTTTATGAAGGACGATATTTTCATTGTCGGTGTTCAGCAAAAAGACGGCCCTATTCTGCCGCCTTCTTTTTCTTATACGGTCAAGAAATCGGATAAGCTGCTGTCGTTTTAGAATAAGAGTGCTTTTTCCAGCTCTTTTACGGTAGAACGCCCCAGGTCCTGATACACATCAGGAATATCGGCGTCTTTTTCCTTCGGCTCTGCAAATTGGTCAAAAGATGCCCGGAAGTTTCCCTGTATCACATGATCGTCGAGCGCTTCCTGGTAGACATGGCGGAGCAGAAACGGCCGGCCCAATTTGACCGTTGCATTCTGTGAATCAAGCTGCCCGTCTTCAGCCTCAAATGGAAGACGCAAGAAAAGATATCCGTCAGAATCATCGAGCTTATAATCAAAAAAGCCGCGGTCATACTCCCAGCCTCCGCTGATGACGTAACCGAGCGGCTTCAGCGTTTGTTCCAAATGATAAAGTGAAAAAGAACGGTTTTCTATGTCGGAAGGGATGCTGATCATGTAAAAACTCCTTTTTGCTTTTTAGACTGTCCTGTATGAAAAAATTCATGCGGATCTTCATTGCAATTGCTTGTCATGGCTTTCCGGGTGGCCTTCGGAAATTTCTTTGAACAGGTTGTCGTCTGCGGATGCGCTTTTGGCTGAGGTATGGAGCTTCAGCAAATTTTTGAACTCACCCACGGTTAGCGGTTTTGCCTCATCTGTTAATTCATAGCCGATTTGACCGTTTGATTCCAGCGTTACGTTTTTCACATCAAACATTTTGGAGATGCCTTGCGTTCTCAGCCTCATTTCCAGCTGATCAACGGTCATCCTGTGCTTTTTAAGATTTTTCAGATTGAGTGCTCCATTTTCGACCAACACTACAGCCTTTCCAGAAATCACATTTTCCAAAAAATCGAATTTCATTTTCAAGTATTCAATCAACAACAGAACGATGATAAAGATCAAAGCAGCTCCTACCGTTTTCCAGACGCTCTCTTCTATAATCGGCTGAACGATGATAGTACCGATGAATCTGTAGCGGGCGTCCCTGTCTGCGAAAGCGGATCAAAGAGATCAATTTGCAGGGCTCATCCAGTAGGTTCCGCTGTACCTGAACATACCTCCTTCCTAAGAAACATAAAAACAGCCTCCCGCACGATAAGCACAGGAGGCTGTTTTTATGTTACTGATTCAAACGCTTTTCAAGCTCGGCTTTTTTCTCTTCGAAGCCAGGTTTGCCGAGAAGGGCGAACATGTTGACTTTGTATGCTTCTACCCCAGGCTGGTCAAATGGATTGACGCCAAGCAGGTATCCGCTCATCGCGCAGGCTTTTTCAAAGAAATAGACGAGATATCCGAATGTATAAGCGTTCATTTCCGGTACGTTCACAATCAGGTTCGGAACATTTCCGTCCGTATGTGCAAGCATCGTGCCCTGGAACGCTTTTTTATTGACGAAATCGACCGTTTTGCCGGCAAGGTAGTTCAAGCCGTCCAGGTCATTTTCCGCTTCTTCAATCGTCAGCTCATGTCTTGGGTTTTCAACGTTTACAACCGTTTCAAACAAGTCTCTTCTTCCTTCTTGCACATATTGTCCAAGAGAATGAAGGTCGGTGGAGAAGTTGGCGGAAGACGGATAAATTCCTTTTTCGTCTTTTCCTTCGCTTTCGCCAAACAGCTGTTTCCACCATTCAGCGAAGTACTGAAGGCCCGGCTCGTAATTGATCAGCATCTCGATTGTTTTGCCTTTGTTGTAAAGGATGTTTCTGACCGCTGCATATTGGTAAGCCTGATTGTCTTCCAGCTCTGAGGAAGCGAAGTCTTTGCTGGCGTCTGCAGCGCCTTTCATCATTTCATCAATATCGGCTCCGCTTACGGCGATCGGCAGCAAGCCAACTGCTGTCAGAACGGAATAACGCCCGCCGACATCGTCCGGAATGACGAATGATTCATAGCCTTCTTCATTGGCGAGTGTTTTTAATGCGCCGCGGGCCTTATCAGTCGTTGCATAAATACGGCGTTTTGCTTCTTCTTTTCCGTATTTTTCTTCAAGAAGCTTGCGGAAAATCCGGAAAGCAATCGCCGGCTCTGTCGTCGTTCCTGATTTGGAAATGACGTTGATGGAGAAATCGGCGTCTTCGAGAAGATCCATCACGTCTCTCATATAAGAAGAGCTGATATTATTGCCGATGAAGATCACCTGAGGCGTCTTCCGTTTTCCTTTCGGCAATACGTTGTAGAATGAATGGTTCAGCATTTCGATCGCAGCTCTGGCTCCGAGGTATGAACCGCCGATACCAACGACGAGCAGAATGTCGGAATCGTTTTTAATTTTTTCGGCGCATGCTTTGATGCGCGCAAATTCGTCCTTGTCGTAATCTGTCGGAAGGTTGACCCAGCCTAAATAATCGCTTCCAGCACCTGTTTTTTCATGAATGCTGTGGTGGGCTACTTTTACGAAATCACGCAAATATGTAAGTTCTTTTTCTTTAAAGAAAGGCAATGCTCTTGAGTAATCAAAACGGACATGCGTCATCTAATAAACCTCCAGTACTCACTGTTTTCTTCAAATTCCGCCAGCGCTTTCATTTATATGCAGCCGGGGCTTTTGACATGTCGATTTTCGGCGACAGCCTCTTCCCTTTTCACTTTATATGAACTCCACTGTGAAATCAAGTGATGAAAAAGGTACAGATCAGGCGACACACGCGGAAAAATCGGATTTTCTCAGCGAACATTAGATTTTTGTCAAATTGACAACATATAAAAAAAAGGCCGGGAAGGACCGTCCTTCCCGAGCCGTTTGCCGGCATTTTACAAAGAAGCCTTCAAAATAGACACAACATCTTCTTTATTCAATGTTTTAAAACGGCCAAACTCGCCATTTGCCATCGCTTTATCGGCAATCACATCAAGCTTTTCATCCGTGATGTCGTAATCTGCGAGGCGATTCGGCGCCCCCAGGCTGGTCCAGAATTCAGACAGTTTTTCAATTCCCGCCAAAGCGACTTCACGATCTGTTTTGCCCGTAACATCAATATCGAAGACGCGCACGGCGAGCTGTTTAAAGCGGCCGACATTTTCAGACAGCGTATGTTTCATCCAGTTCGGGAAGAGAATTGCGAGCCCTCCGGCATGCGGAATATCGTACACCGCTGAAACGGCGTGTTCGATGTTATGTGTCGCCCAGTCTCCCCGGGCGCCCATTGACAGCATCCCGTTAAGCGCAATTGTACCCGTATAGAGGATCGTTTCCCGCAGTTCGTAGTTTTCCAGATCTTCTATCAGTTTCGGAGCCGTTTCAATGACCGTTTTTAACAGGGATTCGCACATCCGGTCCTGATACGGCGTATTTTTCGTATGGTGAAAATATTGCTCAAACACGTGTGACATCATGTCAACGATCCCGTAGATCGTATGGTCTTTAGGAACCGAGAAGGTGTTGACCGGATCAAGGATCGAAAATTTAGGGAATACCAGCGGGCTTCCCCATCCGTATTTTTCATTGGTTTCCCAATTTGTAATAACGGACCCGGAATTCATTTCTGATCCTGTCGCCGCCAATGTCAATACCGTCCCAAACGGCAGCGCCTCAGTCGGGATATGTTTTTTCGTGACGATATCCCAGGCGTCTCCGTCATACTTTGCACCTGCGGCGATCGCTTTTGTACAGTCGATGACGCTTCCGCCTCCGACTGCCAAAAGGAAGTCAATACCCTTCTCTTTGCAAATGGCAGCACCTTTATTCACGGTTGCAACCCGGGGATTCGGCTCAACGCCCGCCAGCTCATGAACATTCACCCCGGCTTTTTCGAGGATGGAGACGACTTGATCGTATAAACCGTTTCGTTTAATGCTGCCTCCTCCGTATACGAGCAGCACATTCCGGCCGTAGTTTTTCACTTCGTCTGCAAGCTTTTCGACTTCGCCCCGGCCGAATATGAGTTTTGTGGGATTCCAATATGTAAAGTTATCCATGCAATCTCCTCCTTTAACCACTATTATGTTGAAAGACCTTCCGCCATGTAAAGCGATCTGCTCTTTCACGTATAAACTTTCCAAAACCGTCACAATCTATAAATGTTTTATGATATAAAAAAGGAGGAACAAGTATATGAGCACCATTCAACGAATTGCATTAGTACTGACGATTATTGGGGCTATTAACTGGGGACTGATTGGTTTTTTTCAATTTGATTTGGTCGCAGCTATTTTTGGAGGTCCAGGATCCGCCTTCTCCCGGACGATTTACGCGCTTGTGGGTATTGCCGGTTTAATCAACCTCGGGCTTCTCTTTAAGCCTAACGAGGAAACCGTCCGTGATGAAGCGAAACAGCCGGAAATGCGGTAAACCTAAATCAGCGGATACATGAAAAAAACTCCGGTCTGAAACCGGAGTTTTTTGTGTTAAACCTTACTTTTTAATTAAGTCTTTTCTGTTTGACTGCTCAATCCACTCTTCAAGCTTATCTTTTAACGTGTTGAAGCCTTGAGGAGTTGAAGCTTCTTCAGCTTGAACCGCCTTCTGTTTTCTAGGCTTGCTTTCTTTACGTTCAGGAGCTGCCTGTGTAGCGCGGATAGAAAGGCTGATCTTCCCTTTTTCCTCGTCTACAGAAAGTACTTTCACCTGCACTTCGTCGCCGATCGCCAAGTGTTCATTGATATCTTTAACGAAACCATGCGTTACTTCAGAAATATGCACGAGTCCCTGAGTTTCTTCATCTAAGGCAACAAACGCTCCATACGCCTGTAATCCGGTCACTTTTCCAGTGTAAACACTGCCCACTTCAAATTTTGCCGTCATAACTAACAACTCCTAAATCTTATGAATTTACTCTTTTTATACGCAATAAAAAATTATATCATACAAGTCGGTTTTAAGCAAAAAACTTTTTTCAAAAATAGAAGTTTAAAATCAAGCAAAAAGGGAATACTGAGAATAAATTAGGCTTTCTAGTATTCCCCCCTTATTTTGGATGCGGACCTTTATAAAAGGTGCCGCTTTTTTTAGTTATATGCTTTGAACAAATCGTTTCATTCTGACCAGCGCTTCCTGAAGCTGTTCAAGAGATGACGCATAGGAGCACCTGATATAGCCTTCGCCGCTCGGCCCGAAGACACTGCCGGGTACGACGGCCACCTTTTCTTTTAAGAGAAGCTCTTCGGCAAACGTTTCTGAGCTCAAGCCGGTTTTTTTGACGGACGGGAACGCGTAAAATGCGCCTCCCGGATGGTGGCAGTCCAGCCCGATCTCATTCAATGCGTCGACAAAAAGGTTCCGTCTGCGCCGGTAGCTTTTCCTCATCTTTTCGACATCGTCCAAACCGTTTTTCAGAGCCTCCTCAGCCGCAAACTGCGCCATGCTCGGCGCGCACATCATCGAATATTGATGGATTTTCAGCATCGGGTCCCTTAAAAAAGCCGGAGCGGCGACATATCCGAGGCGCCAGCCTGTCATGGCAAAACCTTTTGAAAACCCGGAGATCAAAATCGTCCGCTCTTTCATCCCGCTGATTTCGGCAAAGCTCGTATATGCTTCATCATATGTAAGCTCGGCATAAATTTCATCGGCGATGACGATCAGATCATGCTTTTCCGCAAAAGCCGCAATTGCCTCCAGCTCTGTTTTTGAATAAACAGACCCGGTCGGATTTGATGGCGTGCAAAGAATAATCGCTTTTGTCCGTTCCGTCAGGGCAGCTTCAAAATCTTCAGGACGCGCTTTAAACCCGCGCTCTGCCGTCGTATGGATGTGAACCGGCTTGCCCCCCGCCAGTGAAACAAGCGCCTCATAGGCGACAAAACAAGGCTCCGGAATCATTACTTCCTCACCAGGATCTAAAATCGCCCTTACCGCAATATCAAGCGCCTGGCTTGCCCCCACGGTCACGATCAGCTCATTCTCCGGTGAATAATCAAGATGAAAACGTTTGTGTAAATATCCGCTGATTTCCCTCCTTAACGACAGAAGACCGGCATTGGCTGTATAAGATGTGTAGCCCTGTTCCAGGGAGATAATGCTGGCTTCGCGGACATTCCACGCCGTGACAAAGTCAGGCTCACCTACGCCCAGGGAAATCACGCCCTCCATTGTGGACGCAAGGTCAAAAAATTTGCGGATCCCGGACGGTTTAATTTGCTGTGCTGCTTTGGATACATACGTTGATCTCATTTTAAGGAGACACCACGATTCTTTTGTCATCATCACCGGAGTCAAAAACTTTACCGTCATGCTTGTATTTCTTTAAAATAAAGTGGGTAGTTGTCGATACGACGGATTCCAGCGTCGATAATTTTTCTGATACGAAGTGCGAAATATCCGACATCGTTCTGCCGCGGATGACAACAGATAAATCATAAACGCCTGACATTAAGTAAACGGATTCAACTTCTTGAAACCTGTAGATGCGCTCCGCTACTTCATCAAACCCGACGCCGCGTTTCGGCGTCACTTTGACATCAATCATCGCTGTCACGCCTTCATGGCCGTCTACTTTGCGCCAGTCGATCATCGCCGAATAATCTATGATCACCTTTTCTTTCTCAAGCTTTTCAATAATTGCTTTTGTTTCTTCCTGGGAAATATTCGCCATCTTGGCGATCGTTTCTGGTTCCAGGCGGCTGTTCTCCTCTAAAATTTCTAAAATTTCGGTTTCTTTTTCTGTTAACTTCATCTGCTATCACACCTTTATTTTGTCGAGAAATCTTCTGAATATTATAGCACGATTTTCCGTGAATGTAAGTCCGTAAAAAAACGAAATCAAAGCGTGAAAAAATTTTTTTCGGGTACGATAAGTAACATACAAAAAGGCTGGCCTGACAACGCGAAGCCGGTCACATTACAGGACAGAAAACCATTCGGAGTGAGTTTGATTATGCTGTTAACAAAACCTTCTACACAGAAGATTCAAGGGGTTGATATATATTATGAACATTACGAAAATCCCGGCAAAACAACGCTGATATTACTGCACGGCTTTCTCTCCTCATCGTTTTGCTACAGAAAAATCATTCCGCTTTTGAAGGATGAATTCAACTTAATCGCCATTGACCTCCCTCCGTTCGGCCAATCGGAAAAATCACAGACATTTATTTATTCTTACCAGAATATGGCCAGGGTGGTCATCGAGCTGGTTGAAGGTCTGAACATTAAGGAAGCCGTTCTCGTCGGCCATTCTATGGGCGGTCAAATATCGCTTTATGCAGTCAGAGAGAAGCCTGAATTGTTTCAAAAGATCGTCCTGCTGTGCAGTTCCGGATATTTGAAACGGTCGCCCCGGTCGCTTATTTTCGGAAGCCATATTCCGTATTTTTATTTATACATTAAACGCTGGCTTGCCAAACAGGGCGTACTGAAAAATTTGAAGAACGTCGTATATGACAGCTCTTTGATCGATCAGGAAATGATCGACGGCTATTTGAAGCCGTTTCTCGACGATCAGATTTTCAGGGCCCTCGCCCGGCTGATCCGCCATCGGGAAGGAGATTTAACACCTGACGATCTGAAAAAAATTGAAACGCCCTCTCTTTTAATCTGGGGGGAAGAAGACCGCATCGTTCCTGTGCAGATTGGGAAAAGGCTGCACCAGGACCTGCCTGATTCAAGGTTCTTTTCTTTAAAGGATACCGGGCATCTTGTCCCGGAAGAAAATCCTGATTACGTATCCGACAAAATCGGGGAGTTTATTCTCACGTAAAAAACCGCCTGTTTTGGCGGTTTTTTTAAAGGCCGCCGGAAAACCGGCAGCTCGTCGCGCGCTTTTATGTCAGCAAGTGCTGCTATCTTTAATCACGAGCAGCTTCTCCGCCAGCTTGATGCAGTCCTCCAAGGGCAGCACTTGATCAAAAGATACTTCAAAAACGGCTTGAATCGTCTTCCCAAGCTGTTCAGGATCGTCTTCTGTGTAAACGGCCTGAACGATTTCCGCCGCCTCTGTTTCATAAAAATCCTGTCCTGCCTGAAAAGGGTCCCATTTTTTTACCGTCTGGATGATTTGCATCGCTGCTTGACTTTCTTCCATGTTTATCACCGCTTACCCTGTAATTTTACACAGCTATTGTACCACAGGGCACAGGCTTTCCGGGAAGAAAAGCTTGTTTTAGACATCCGCCTTTCTGTTTTTTCGCCTTGCGATTACATATGCGCCGATGCCGTTTACAAGAATCAGGCCAAATAGAGTGTTTCCCAGGGGCGCCCAGCCGCTTTCCCCGGTGAATAATAATGAGAGCGCAACCTTGCCGATGAGCGTCACATTCACAAGCACCAGCCCCCACTTGATGGACCGCCGCCAAAATGCCGTTCCGATGAGGATGAGAAACATCATCATCAACATAACGGTGAGAATCGCCTTTACAGGATCGGCAAGAAGCATGCGCTCATACTCCAACACAACCTGCATATCCCGGTTGATCGTTTCCGGTTCAGGAAACCAGACCATGCTGCTCATCATCAGCACAAATGTGGCTGCAATGCCCTTCCAGCTTCGTTTATAGCAAAAATAGACAAGCACAATCAAAAAGACTGGCCGAATATACCAGCTCAGCGGATTGAGATGACGCTGGAATGCCCAAGCTAAAATACGGCTCCATTCCATGGCTGCCACTCCCTTTTATTTTTCTTTGATTAAACATTGCAATCTCCTGTCATCCTCGTTAATGTATAACATATGAAAGAGACATGAGGTGAGATCATGGATTTTAATACAGAACATAATAGACGCGGAACGCAATCCGTCAAGTGGGATATGACACAGGAGCTGTTCGGTGTGAAAGATGCGCTGCCGATGTGGGTGGCGGATATGGACTTTCGCGCTCCCCAAGATGTCATCGATGCCCTTCTGCAGCGCGTAGAGCATGGCGTGTTTGGCTATACTTCAGCAAATGAAGCCACAAGAAAAGCTGTTGCCGGATGGCTCGGCACAAGGCACGGCTGGGAGATCGATCCATCATTCATCACGTTCAGCCCCGGCATCGTCACCGCTCTTGGCATCGCTGTTCAAACGTATACAGAGCCGGGAGACGGCGTTATCGTGCAGCCGCCGGTTTACACTCCGTTTTTTGAAATGGTGAAGAAAAACGGGCGCACCCTTTTACATAATCCTTTAATTGAAAAAAACGGGCGCTATGAAATGGATTTTGATGATCTGGCGACAAAGCTGCAGGAACCGAATGTGAAGCTCTTGATTCTTTGTAATCCGCATAATCCTTCAGGCCGTTCCTGGACGAAGGATGAGCTGACAAAACTAGGTGAGCTTTGTCTTGCACATCAGGTAACCGTCATCTCGGACGAAATTCATTCCGACCTGATGCTCCGCGGATTGAAGCATACCCCGTTTGCTTCTATTTCCCGGGAATTAGCCGAGCTTTCCATCACATGCATCGCCCCGAGCAAAACGTTTAATCTGGCGGGTTTGCAGGCATCAGCCGTCATCATACCCGATCTGGCGAAGAGAAACGCATTCATGAAAACGATGCATCGCGTGGGGCTGGGTTCTTTAAACACTTTTGCCGTTACAGGAATTGAAGCCGCCTACTCAAAAGGGGAACCTTGGCTCGCCAGCTTAATTCCTTATATTGAAAACAATATGGAAGAGGTTCGCAGCTTTTTGGCCCGCGAGCTGCCCGAAGTAAAGATGATGACCCCTGACGCTTCTTATTTGATTTGGCTCGACTGCCGGGGGCTCGGCCTTTCCGATCAGGAGCTGAAGCAAAAGCTGCTTCATAAAGGAAAGCTCATCCTTGAGCCCGGCCCAAAATACGGCCCGGGTGGAGAAGGATTTGTCAGAATGAATGTCGGATGTTCCCTGTCTGTCGTAAAAGAAGGGCTGAACCGGTTAAAAACGGCTTTTTCATAAGAACCCCGGCAGGAAGCCGGGGCTCTTTTCACCGTTTATGCCCATCTTGGTTCAGCGTTTTTTCAAGCTTTTCGGCTTTTTTCGCTTCAATTCTGGAATGCTTGACGATCAGCCGGAATACTAAAACAGTGATGATCAAGAAAATCGCCAACGTGATAAAAGAAGGAATGTATTCTCTTTTATCTTCAGGAAAATACAGCATAAATTGAATCAGAAATGGCGGCATTTTTCTTCCTCCCCGATTTTTTTACAATGCTTGCCTTTTATTCCATCATACCATCAGGAGGCGGATGCAGTGAATCAGTTTCAAGTCGGAGATAAGGTGAAAGGCTTTTATAAAACAGGTGTTTATATTGGAGAAATTACCGATATTAAACCGATGCACTATCTGGTCAAAATTCTCGCCGTTCTTACTCATCCGAAGCAGGGCGATCTTCATCATCCAAAGGATGCGGACGTACCTTTTTTCCATGAGCGGAAGGCGCTTGCCTACCGAGAACAAACAAACATTCCGCACCATATGGTCAAGCCGTTCGACGGTCCTGTTCCGGAATACGAAGAGTCCCTCCGCGACGCGTTGACCCGCTTTAAAAAAGAGTTATTACGCGATCCTTCAGATTATGCGGCAAAATCGCTTGAACATGCCGCTGTTCTCGAGAAAGAATATTTTCCAAACAAATAACCCAATCTTCTATCCAAGATTGGGTTTTTTACGTGGCGTGCGGAAACACTTTGGAAAGATCAATCCTTTCGCCGATCGTCGTTGGCTTCGGATTCTCCAAATATTGTTTATCCCGTTCCACCAGTTGAAATAATTTATATGTCGTCATCGCGTCATCAAGCGCTTTATGCTGTTTGCCCGTTCCTAAATCGCCGTATTCCTCGGCGGCTTTCCACAAATTCGTCAGTGTTTTGTCGCCAAAAAATTCCTTGTACTCCATTGACAGATCTCTCATTTCCCCTTTGAATGGAAACGGAACATGGTTAAACATACAATTTTGTTTCAACACTTTCATATCCATGTTTCCCCATGTGATAATGACGCTGTTTTGATCCGGATCAAGCTCCTTCAGTTTGTCAATAAATGAATGAAACGTCATGCCTTGATCAACTTTTTCCTGTGTAATGTTTAAAAACGATTTGCACCGTCTCGTCAATTTAGGAAACTTCTTTGGTTTGATATAGCTGGAAAACGTCTCCGCCACCTCATCATCCACCACTTTTACGATCCCTGCTTCAATGATTTCCGGAAAAAAATTTTGCGGATGATATTTCCCCTCAGGCATTGTAAATTCAAAATCAATAATCAGTAAGGTGCTTGGTTTCACTTTTTACACCTCCCTTTCTTATCGCAATATAAAGCATTCTGAGGAATCTTCCGGATTTATCCCGTTGCGTCCCTAAGACTTGCTGCCCGACACGTTTTCATTTCTTTTATTATATCATTATATTTCTATATTTAAGTATTATTTTCTGAAAATGTTGAAAATTCTTTCAAACGCCTGCCATGTTTAAATTGGAGAGCTCCTTCCGTCATCTCTTGCCAAGATTCCTTTATAATGGAATGGAATTCAATTTTTTAAGAAGGTGATTCGCATCTCTGTTTATAAGAAAAACCTTTTGATTATGTGGTTTGCGAATTTTTTTGTCGCGGCAAGCTCCACCATGATCCTCCCGTTCCTTTCCCTGTACATCAAGACCCTCGGTGCTCATCCGGACGGATTTACCGAAAAGTGGAGCGGGTATGTCTTTGGCATCACATTTTTAATGGCTTTTTTGGTTTCCCCTTTTTGGGGAAGGTTTGGCGATAAACACGGCTACAAAAAGATACTGCTGATCACGGGTTCCGGAATCGCAACAAGCATTCTCCTCATGTCTCTTGTCACGTCTGTATATCAGCTGTTTTTTCTGAGAATGGTGATGGGCCTGGTCACAGGCTTCATTCCAACATCCTTGGCGATGATTTCCGCGCAGACGCCGAAAAAAGCGGCTGGCAAAGTGCTTGGCACCTTGCAGATGGGCACGGTCTCGGGCGGATTATTCGGACCTTTGCTCGGCGGGCTTCTTGCCGATCATGTCGGTTTTACATATACCTTTTTTATCACGTCATTCGTCATTTTCGGGGCTGTCTGTCTCGTCTTGGCCGGAGTCAAAGAGCGGCCGCTGAAAGTTAACCGGGGTCAATCCGCTCCTTATACGAGAAAACAGGTATTAAAAACGATTATAGGGAATCAGCCCCTGATCACGGTTATGCTGCTGACGGCGATCACTCAAATCGGAACCTTCAGCATTCAGCCGCTTCTTGCCTTGTATGTCGGCGAGCTGCACGGCACTCGGCATCTGGCGTTCTTTTCCGGGTTGGCTTTTTCCGCCACAGGTCTTGGCAGCCTGCTGTCCGCGAGAAAGTGGGGCGCTTTAGGCGACCGGTTCGGTTATGGAAAAATTTTGATCATCCTCTTGCTCGCGGCCGCGGTCTTCTTTATCCCTCAAGGCTTGACATCGTCATATCACATGTTTGTCATCTTCCGCTTCCTGTTCGGCATCGCCCTGGGCGGAATGATACCATGCATTACGGCTTTCATCCGCGTTCAGGCTCCGGGCGCCATACAGGGGGAAGTCCTTGGCTACAATGTCAGTTTCAGATTTTTGGGCAATGTGATCGGCCCGGTTCTGGGCGGAATGATCTCCAGCCATTTTGGCATTTCTTCGGCCTTTTACGTTACCGCTTTTCTCTTTTTCAGCGGAGCCTGCCTTTTGCTCTTTCAAAGGTCTCAAGCGAAAAAAACAGAAGCCAAAGCAAGCTGACATTGCATAAAAAACAGGAAATCTATAAAAATATCCTTCTCGCCGTTCAAAAAGAATGGTACGATATGGCTAGAAATTTGCGGAAAAGAGAGTGACCAAGTTGCGTTCAATTATTGGGTGGATTTTACTCATCATGTTAATTCCTATTTTTGTATATATGTTAGTCGCCTCCGGGCAGGAGGCCCAGGTCATGCAGCCATTGGATCGTGTGCTGGATGAAAAAATCGATATAAAAGACAGCGGCCTTGTACAAAACAGCTACATGTACGACCGTGACGGCGCTTTGATTTCTGAAATGGTTTCAGATCACCAGAACCGGGTGTTCGTCTCCTATCAAAACATTCCCGATCCTGTCAAACAGCTGTTTCTGACGTCAGAGGACCGCCATTTCTTTCAGCATAAAGGCTTTGATTTTATCGGGATGGTCCGGGCCGCCGCGGCCAATTTCAAAAAAGGCGGCATCGACCAGGGAGCAAGCACCATTACACAGCAGCTATCGCGAAACTTGTATTTGAGCCATGAACGCTCCTTCGACCGCAAGCTGACTGAGCTCCTGTATTCCTATCAGCTTGAAAAAAGGTTTTCTAAAGAAGAAATTTTCGAGAAATATTTAAATACGATTTATTTTAACAATGGCGTTTACGGGATCGGCTCTGCGGCTTCTTTTTATTTCAGCAAGCCTCTGAAATCGCTCAGCCTTGCTGAAATGGCATTTATTTGCGCGATCCCTAATAACCCTACATTATATGATCCTTTAAAACATTTTGACTACACAAAAACCCGTCAAAAGCGGCTTCTTCAAGGGCTGAAAAAAGCCGGGGTCATTTCCGGGAAAGAGTACAAACAAGCGGTTAAGCAAAAAATCAAGCTGAATATTAAAGAAAAGAAAGACGCTTATCCCGACTATGCGACATATGTCAATGATGAATTCAAAAAGCTGGTATCCGCTTCCGAAGGATTTGACGAACGGCTGAAAAAGGCTAAAACAAAAGAAGAAAAGAAAAAAATTGAAAAAGAGCTCTCCAACCGGATCACCGCCCTTCTGACAAAAGGCATTAAAATCTACACGGCGCTCGATCCGGCGATGCAAGAGCGGGTCGTCCAGCAGGTCAACAGCCGGCTTCCGTATGAAGGAGTGCAAGGCGGTGCGGTGGTCATCAACCACCAGACACATCAGATCGTCGCAATGTCAGGGGGGAAACAATATCAGAAATACAATTTCAATCTCGCCTATCAGGCTCACAGACAGCCCGGTTCATCGATAAAACCGCTCCTTGATTACGGACCTTACATAGAGGAAACCGGTGCAACGGCCGGCAGCATGATCGACGCAAGCAAGTTTTGCAGCAAGGATTACTGTCCGAACAACTATAATGAAAGAACATACGGAACCGTTTCGCTTAAAACGGCCTTTAAATATTCCTACAATACACCGGCCGTGCGGATGCTAAACCAGGTAGGCGTGCAAAAAGGGTTCAGCTATTTGAAGCCGTTTAATTTCGAAAAAATCGTTCAGAGGGACTACCGTCTCCCGGCTGCCCTGGGCGGGTTCACGGACGGTTTCTCACCGCTGGAGATGGCGGACGCCTATACGACCTTTGCCAATAACGGCAGCTACACGGCCAATCATGCGATCACAAAAGTGACGGATCTAAAAGGCAAAACCCTTTTCAAATGGAAAAGCAAACCGAAGCAGGTCTTCAGCATTAGAACGAACAATCAAATGCGCGAACTTCTGGCGGCTGTTGTCAAAGAAGGAACCGGACGAAAAGCGAATTTCAGCGGCGGATATGTAGGCGGTAAGACAGGGACATCCAACAGCTACAGGGATCTGTGGTTTGTCGGACTGACAGATGCATATACGATGAGTGTTTGGGTTGGAAAAGAAGCCAAAGGCAATGTGGAATTTCTTCACAATGCAGCGCCTCACCTTTTGATCTGGAAAGGAACGCTGCAAAACGCATATTAAGCATGAAACGGGGTGGCCGCAGATGAAAGAGATGCCTGATCATATCGTCCTTTTTGACGGGATATGCAATTTTTGCAACGGAGCCGTTCAATTGATCATCAAACATGATCCTGAAGGCCTGTTTTCATTCGCTTCTCTGCAATCTGACATCGGCCGGAAGCTGCTCAAGCAACACCGGCTCCCCGCCGATCATTTTGACAGCTTGATCCTCATAAAAAACGGCCGCGTCTACATGAAGTCATCGGCGGTGCTGCAAGTCGCAAAGAGCCTTCCCGGGCTGTGGCGGGCAGCAGCCGTTTTTCTCATCATTCCAAAGCCGCTGCGGGACGCGGTTTACAGCCTGATTGCGCGGAACCGCTATAAATGGTTCGGTCAAAAAGAGACATGCATGATTCCCGGCCCTGATATCAGGAAGAGATTCCTGCCATAAAAAAACCGGAGCCTCTGGACGGCCGTCCATGCTCCGGTTTTTTTACGGCTGTCTGCTTATACGGGCAGACTGGCCATCATGCTGTTGTAAAGCTTCATCATGAGATAGATTGTTCCAATTGCAAAAGTAAACCAGAACAGCAGCTGAAACATAATAAAGCCGATCAATGAAACAAATGAAAGCGTGCCGTGGATGGCATAAACGATGAAAATAAAATAAACGAGCGTCGCCAGCAGGAAAAGCACCGCAATTCCTACAGCATATTGGACAAAAATAAACGATAAAAGACTTGCCCCGAGATAGATCGCGGAACCGATCCTGATTTTCTTCAGGTTGGCGCCTTCCGGATCTTTGGCAAAAAATAAAAGAGAAAGCTCTGTCACTGTGTTTGCGATTAATTTCAACGCGGAAAACACCATAAAAAAGATAAGGGCAAAAACGGCAAACAGCGCCATCCTGATGCCGTTCTCAGAAAAAAACTCTAGCATGCCTTCGTAAATGCCGAGAGAAGACAAAACCTGCATGGCATAGATAACGGCTGAAATCGCCAGTGAAGAACTAAAAAGCAGTATTGCGAAAAACGGAAAATAACCTGTTATGTAAGTATTTTTCATAAAAAAGACCCTTTCTGATATGTTCCATCATTCATTATGTACGACTTTAGCACCTGTTGACAAGAATATTTTCCATATTTTTTATCTGATCTGTGTTTTCAGGATGAGGACATGCAGTTTTCTTCACAAATCCGCCATTTGCCTGTAAAGTATTACTTGTTGACTTTACCAATAGATCGCGAGGAATCGCCAGTGAAAAAAACATTAAAACTTCAGACCCGCTTAACGATATTTGTCTGTGTTGTCGTCTTTATTTCTTTATTGATCACATTTTTCATGATCGGATCTGAAACGGCCAGAAACATACGGGAGCAGGAGCAGGCGAGCGCGCTTCAGACGGCGCAGGTGATCGCCGAAGCGCCGCTGACGGTTCAATCCCTTGAAAACGGCGAATACAAAAAACTTCAAGCTTACACATCCCGCGTTCAGAAGATAACAAAAACAGAATTTATCGTTGTCATGGATATGAACAGCATCCGCAAAACCCATCCCGATCCGCATAAAATCGGAAAGAAATTTGCCGGCGGCGACGAACAAGAGGCGCTGAAAGGACATCAGCACATCAGTACCGCAAAAGGGACGCTCGGCGTATCCCAGAGGGCGTTTGTTCCCGTCTTTAATGAAAAAGGAAAACAGCTCGGCGCCGTTGCGGTTGGAATCACGCTGAATGAAATTCAAGAGATCATCAACCGGAGCCTGCGTCCTTTATATACCGTCATTATACTCAGCATCTGTGTCGGCATTATCGGAGCCGTCATTGTAGCCAGAAAAGTAAAAACGATCATGTTCGGAATGGAGCCCTACGAAATTGCCACATTGCTGAATGAGCGTAGCGCCATGCTCGAATCGACGAAGGAAGGAATTCTCGCCGTTGATCAAAAAGGCAGAATCAAGCTTGCCAATGCTGAAGCAAAACGGCTTTTTAAAAAAATGGGGATTAATGAAAATCCGATTGATCAGGATGTGAGCAACCTCCTGCCGAACAACCGTCTGAAACAAGTGATTGAAACCAAGAAGCCCGTCAATGACCGCGATGTCAGAATCAACGGTCTTGAGCTTGTCTTTAACGAAGTTCCGATCCACTTAAAAAAAGGCGACATCGTCGGAGCCATCGCCACCTTCCGGGACAAAACAGAAGTTAAGCACTTAGCTGAACAGCTGTCAGGTGTTAAAATGTATGCAAACGCACTGAGGGCGCAATCCCATGAGTTCATGAACAAACTCCATGTCATTCTCGGACTTGTCCAACTAAAGAACTATGATGAACTCGGGAAGTATATAAAAGATATTGCGATCTACCAGCAGTCTGAAACAAGCGAAATCATAAACCACATCAAAAATTCCGTCCTCGCGGGCTTTCTTCTCGGCAAACAAAGCTATATCAGGGAACAGGGAGCCGCCTTGGAAGTCCATTGTTCGACGAGAATCCCCGACACCGCGGATACCGAAGTGGTTCATGACTTGATCACCGTCATCGGCAATCTGCTCAACAATGCCCTTGATGCCGTCTCGGCTTCAGAGAAAAAGAACATTTCGATTTCATTCAGGCATCATGACGGCCATCTTGATATCGAGGTGAGCGATACGGGGGTCGGCATAGCTGAGGAAGACCAGGAGAAACTGTTTGAACAGGGCTTTTCAACAAAAGGATCAAATCGGGGATTGGGACTTTATTTCGTTGAACAATGTCTTGAAAATTTAAATGGACATATTATCGTGACGAGCGAAAAGAATGAAGGAACGACATTCAGTCTCCGCATTCCGTACGCACCAAAGGAGGATGACCATGATTGACGTATTAATTGTCGAAGACGACCCAATGGTGAGAGAACTGAATAAACGCTACCTCAGCCAGGTGGACGGATTTCGCTTGAAGGGAATTGCCGCTTCTTTTCAAGAGGCGGTCTCCTTCCTGCGCGAGCACCACGTCGACCTGATTCTGCTTGATATTTACATGCCGGGCAGAAACGGCGTCGAGCTTTTGACAGAAATCAGGCGCCAAAACCAGGCGGTCGATGTAATCGTCATTTCAGCCGCAAGCGAAATGGACGTTGTTCAAAAAACGCTTCGCTTCGGAGCCGTCGATTACTTAATCAAACCATTTGAATTCGAGCGGTTTCAAACCGCCCTCACCGACTACAAGCGAAAGCAGCAAATTTATGCAAGCAACCGGAATATCAGCCAGAAAGAACTCGATTTTGAGCTTTTTCAAAAAAGACGGACGCCTGAAAAAGTCCACCTGCCAAAGGGATTGACCAAAAGCACCCTAAAATTAATCTGGTCAAGCATCAAATCGTTTGACAGCCTGACATTCACGACTGAAGACCTGGCCAATCATACAGAAATCTCCCAGGTATCGATCCGCAAGTATTTGAAATTTCTGGAGGAAATCGAGGTTCTTAACGTCGAAATGGCCTATGGAACGATCGGGAGACCCGTTTTCCAATATAAATTAAATACGAACGACATGAATGTCATCAACCAGTATTTATAGTCCGGCTCTCCCCCCTTTCTGTGAAGGGGGATTTTTTTGTCGAAAAAGCTTGTCACATCTGATGCCAAAGCGCTTGAATCGATATGAGACGTGTTATACAAGAGTAACTATCACGTGATTCAGAATGATTTCTAGCTGAGAACGTATCATGTTAAAGTCTCAGTTTTTTTGAAATTTAAGCAATTTTCTATTTATTTATCCTGAACAAAGTGATAAATTATGATTGGTTGGCTGATTGTGAAATAAGTCAGATGTCTTATTTCCTGAAAATCGGGATCGGCTTGATGATATGCCGGCGTTTCTTCAACATGATGAGGCGATGGTCTCATTCGAATGAACGTTCATCCCGGGCTGATCAAAAACAAAACGGGGGGGTTTTTTCTTGAATACACGCAAAGCTGGACTGGCTCTTTCGCTTGTATTGGCGGCGGGCGCGATTTTGACCGCATGCGGGGCAGGCGGAGAAAAGACGAGTGGAGAAAAGGGAAAAGACCAGTTTACGGTCGCCATGGTAACAGATGTCGGAGGGGTGGACGACAAATCATTTAACCAATCCTCATGGGAAGGAATTCAGGCCTTTGGAAAAGCCAACAACCTGGAAAAAGGCAAAAACGGATATGACTATCTGCAGTCTAAATCAGATGCAGATTATACGACAAATCTCAATAAATTGGCGCGTGAAAAGTTCAGTCTGATTTACGGCGTCGGCTATCTGATGGAGGATGCCGTCAGCGAAATTGCGGAACAGCGCCCTGACAGCCACTTTGCCATCATCGACGCTGTCGTTGAGAAAGACAATGTGGCAAGCATCACATTCAATGAACATGAAGGGTCATTCCTAGTCGGCGTCGCCGCAGCCCTATCAAGCAAATCCAAAAAAATCGGTTTTGTCGGCGGAATGGAGTCGGAATTGATCGAAAAGTTTGAATCCGGTTTCCGTGCAGGCGTACAAGCCGCTGATCCAAAAGCGACCGTGCAGGTCAAATATGCGGGCGCCTTTGACAAAGCCGACCTTGGGAAAGCAACGGCTGAAAGCATGTACAAATCGGGCATAGATGTGATTTACCATGCAGCCGGCGGAACCGGAAACGGCGTATTCACCGAAGCGAAAAACCTTAAAAAAGAAGATAAAAACCGCAGCGTCTGGGTGATCGGTGTAGATAAAGACCAGCATGCAGAAGGACAGGTCAAAGGAACAGACTCAAATGTCACACTGACCTCCATGATCAAAAAAGTCGATGTAGCCGTCAAAGACCTGACTGAAAAAGCAAGCAAAGGCGATTTTCCCGGAGGCAAAACCATCACGTACGGCCTTAAGGAAGACGGCGTCGGCATCGCTCCGACAACTGATAATCTGTCGAAGGACACCATCAAAGCAATCAACGAATGGAAACAAAAAATCATTGACGGCAAAGTCAAAGTACCATCTTCCCGCAAAGAGCTGAAAGACTTCAAGATATAGCCTTCATAAAAAAGGCTCTTCACACCGGGCCGACTCTGCCGCAAAGCCGCAAGAAGCTGCAGTCATGCAGCTTTTCTTATGCTGATCTTAAAACAAAGGAGCGGACCATAACCGTGGAATATGTCATTGAAATGCTAAACATACGCAAAGAATTCCCAGGTATCGTCGCCAATGATCATATTACCCTGCAAGTGCAAAAAGGCGAAATCCATGCCCTCCTCGGTGAAAACGGCGCGGGAAAATCGACTTTAATGAACGTGCTTTTCGGTTTGTACCAGCCTGATCAAGGCGAAATCCGGGTTCGCGGCAAATCGGTAAACATCACCAGCCCCAACATCGCCAATGACCTCGGAATCGGCATGGTTCATCAGCATTTCATGCTCGTCGATACATTCACCGCAGCCGAAAACATCATCATCGGGAAAGAGCCAAAACGATACGGCATGATAGACAAAAAACGCGCCGTCCGAAAAGTGCGCGAGCTTTCTGAAACATACGGCCTCGAAGTCGACCCAGAAGCAAAAGTATCAGACATGTCGGTCGGGATGCAGCAGCGTGTGGAAATATTGAAAACCCTCTATCGCGGAGCAGACATTCTCATTTTTGATGAACCGACCGCCGTCTTGACGCCCCAGGAAATCAAAGAACTGACTCAAATCATGAAAAATCTTGTGAATGAAGGCAAATCGATCATTTTGATCACACATAAGCTGAAAGAGATCATGGAGACCGCAGACAAGGTCACTATTATCAGAAAGGGAAAAGGCATCAAAACCCTTGATGTCAAGAACACGGACAAGGATGAGCTTGCCAGCCTGATGGTCGGACGCGACGTCTCTTTTACAACCGCCAAAAAAGCTGCCGATCCCCAGAATGAAGTGCTGTTGATCAGCGATTTGACCGTAAAAGACAACCGCGGCATCAAGGCCGTCAAACGGCTGAGTTTATCGGTCCGCGCCGGGGAAATCGTCGGAATAGCCGGAGTGGATGGAAACGGTCAGTCAGAGCTGATTGAAGCGATAACAGGGCTGAAGAAAACACATGCCGGCACGATCGCCTTAAACGGAAAAGAAATCCAAAACATGCCGCCGCGGCGCATTACGGAAGCCGGCGTCGGCCACATTCCGCAGGACCGCCACAAACACGGCCTTGTCCTCGATTTTCCGATCGGCGAAAACATCGTGCTGCAAAGCTATTATAAACGCCCTTTTTCGAAGTACGGTCTATTGAACAAAAAAGAAATTGCTCAAAAAGCGAAGCAAATCATCGGCGAATTTGATGTGCGCACGCCTGATGAATACACGCCGGCCAGGGCGCTGTCGGGAGGAAACCAGCAAAAGGCGATCATCGGCCGTGAAGTTGACCGCGGACCCGCTTTATTAATCGCGGCACAGCCGACGCGGGGACTTGATGTCGGCGCCATCGAATTCGTTCATAAACGGCTGATCGAACAGCGCGACGCAGGAAAAGCGGTTCTCCTCCTTTCATTTGAACTGGATGAAATCCTGAATGTCAGCGACAGAATCGCCGTGATTTTTGAAGGCGGCATTATCGCTGAAGTCGATCCAAACGAAACGACAGAGCAGGAGCTTGGCCTCCTGATGGCCGGAAGCAAGACAAAGGAAGCGGGGAAAGAAGCCAATGTTTAAACGATTATCATCTTTATTCATCCCCCTTACAGCCATTGTTCTCGGATTGCTCGCGGGAGCCGTGATCATGCTTCTGAGCGGGTATGACGTCATCAGCGGCTACTCCGCCCTGTGGAACGGCATTTTCGGAGAAGCCTATTACATCGGTGAAACCGTCAGGCAGATCACCCCTTACATCTTATCCGGCCTCGCTGTAGCGTTCGCTTTTCGGACGGGGCTATTTAACATCGGTGTCGAAGGGCAGCTCCTGGCAGGCTGGACGGCTGCCGTTTGGGTCGGGACGGCGGTCGAAGCGCCGATGTTCATCCACCTCCCGCTCGCCGTCTGCGCCGCCGCGCTTGCGGGCGCTCTGTGGGGATTCATTCCGGGCATTTTAAAGGCGCGCTTTTACGTGCATGAAGTGATTGTGACGATCATGATGAACTATATCGCCCTGCATGTCACCAACTATTTGATCATGTCCGTCATGACGGATCATAAAGATAAAACCGAAAAAATTTCGGAAACCGCGTCTCTCAGATCGGATTTTCTTGAGAAAATCACCGATTTTTCAAGGCTTCATTGGGGAATCGTCATCGCCCTGATCGCAGCTGTCATCATGTGGATCATCATTCAAAAAACGACAAAGGGCTTTGAACTGCGCGCCGTCGGCTTCAACCAGCATGCCTCCAAATATGCGGGAATGAGCGTGAAGAAAAACATTGTCATGTCAATGGTCATTTCCGGCGCCTTTGCCGGCATGGCAGGTGCGATGGAGGGCCTTGGAACGTTTGAATACGCGTCTGTGAAGGGAGCGTTTACAGGCGTCGGCTTTGACGGAATCGCGGTCGCCCTGCTCGGCGGAAATACGGCGCTCGGCGTAGTGCTCTCGGCATGTCTGCTCGGAGGATTAAAAGTAGGCGCTTTGAACATGCCGATTGAAGCCGGGGTTCCGACGGAAGTCGTTGATATCGTCATCGCCATCATTATTTTATTTGTCGCTTCACATTACATCATCCGCCTCATGATTCAAAAACTGGGCAGCAAGGGGGGAAAATAAGTGGATATCCTGCAAATCCTCGGCATTATCGTTCCTGCTACGCTTGTCTACTCCGCCCCGCTTATTTTAACTGCTCTCGGAGGCGTCTTTTCCGAAAGATCGGGGGTTGTAAACATCGGGCTTGAAGGCTTAATGATTGTCGGGGCGTTTACAGCCGTTATCTTTAATTTGTTTTGCGCACAACATCTCGGGACTTTTACGCCTTGGATCGGCCTGCTTGCCGCAATGGCCGCCGGAGGCCTCTTCTCCCTCCTGCATGCAGCCGCTTCGATTTCATTCAGGGCCGATCAGACGGTCAGCGGGGTCGCCATTAATATGCTGGCGCTCGGCAGCACATTGTTTGTTGTAAAGCTGATCTACGGAAAAGCGCAGACAGATAAAATTCCCGAGCCGTTTTATAAAACGGACATCCCCGGGCTGAGCAGCATCCCGGTCGCGGGCGAGATTTTTTTCTCGGATGTATATGTGACGTCGATATTGGCGGTCGCGCTTGCCGGCGTTTCCTGGTTCATTTTGTTTAAAATGCCGTTCGGCCTGCGGATCCGCTCTGTCGGCGAACATCCGCTGGCCGCTGATACGATGGGTGTGAATGTGTTCAAGATCAGGTATGTCAGCGTCTTTATCAGCGGGTTGTTCGGCGGTTTGGGCGGAGGCGTGTATGCGTCAACAGTGACGCTTGATTTTTCCCATGCCACCATCACCGGTCAAGGATTCATTGCCCTTGCAGCGCTTGTGTTCGGAAAATGGCATCCGCTCGGAGCTCTTGGCGCCGCCCTGTTTTTCGGCTTCGCACAAAGCTTGAGCATTATCGGTTCGATGCTCCCTCTGTTTAAAGAAATACCGAACGTCTACATGCTGATTGCGCCTTACGTGTTGACGATCCTCGCACTCGCAGGCTTTATCGGCAGGGCTGACGCGCCAAAGGCAAACGGCATTCCATATATAAAAGGAAAACGATAACAAAATCATTGGTATTGAGAGAACTTTATGGTTCTCTATTTTTTTGCCTGTTTCCTTAATAAAATATAAATTTTGTTGACGCAGCCAATGTTTTTACCACTTTTATGGTATGATGAAAAAGTCTGGCTACAACCGTTTCAGGAATTTTATTGCAGACGCCGGATAAATCATATAAAATGTAACATTGTTTAATTTCTATATAAAATAGTTTTTTTAAAGGATGCGAGAACAATTGAAAAAAACTATCATCCCTTCTTTGATTACGATCGGAAACTTTCTTTCGGGCTTTTCAGCCTTATTGCTGGCTTTCAAAGGGTATTTATTCTTGGCGATTTTGTTCGTTGTCCTCGGCGCCATTTTGGACAGCCTTGACGGAATGGCGGCCCGCAGATTAAATGCGGTCTCCCCATTCGGAAAAGAATTGGACTCATTGGCCGATATTATTACATTCGGTATCGCTCCGGCTATTATTACATATTCAATCGTTTTTCATGATGCGCCGATCATGGGCCTCCCTTCAACATTGCTGTTCCCTGTCTGCGGTGCTCTCCGGCTTGCACGCTTTAATATTCAGTCAGGGGAACAGGAGTATTTTACAGGGGTTCCAATTACAGCGGCAGGCACCATACTGGTGTGCCTGAACTTTTTATTCGAGATTATCGGCAAAAAGGCGTTCATTATGATTACCTTATTCCTGTCCTATCTCATGGTCAGCAAAATCAAAGTCATCAGTCTAAAAGGGAAAAATCTATTGAAGAAAGTGAGCTAGGGTTTCATGGATTTGGCAAAAGAATTAATTTCCCAATACGGGTATTTTGCGATTTTCGGCATGCTTGTTCTCGGAATTGTAGGGCTGCCGATCCCCGATGAGGTCATGATGACATTTGTCGGTTACTTGTCTTCTATTCAAATATTAAACTATGGACTAGCGGTATTGATCAGTTTTTCAGGCGCTTTATCCGGGATGATCATCAGCTATTTTCTTGGAAAAAAAATCGGTAAACCGCTGCTCGATAAATTCGGAAAGTGGATCGGACTGACGCCGAAAAGGCTTGATACCGTTCATCGCTGGTTTGACAAATACGGACCGTGGACGATCGTTTTCGGTTATTTCATTCCGGGCATCCGCCATGTGACATGCTATCTTTCAGGGATGAATGAAATGAGAATGAGAAAGTTTCTGACCTTTGCCGGTTCAGGAGCTTTTATTTGGTGTTTGGTTTTTATTACGATAGGCTACACGATCGGAGTCATTTAAAAGCCCCCGGATGACAACAGAAGGAGTGAACAGCTTGAAAAAGCGGCTTTACCGGTGTTTGATTGAATTGACAAATAAAAAAGGCATATCCCAGGCATTGAAAAAGTTTGCTCAGTCAAAGCTCAGCAAACCGCTCATCCGCCCTTATATTCAGGCTTTCCGGATCAACACGGAAGAAATGCTTGAGGATGCCCGTTCTTTTAACAGTTTGCACGAGCTCTTCATCAGAAAACTAAAAGACGGGGTCCGTCCGCTTCCTTCAGCTCCTGACTGCCTGATAAGCCCTGTGGACGGGGTGATTGAAGAAATGGGAGCGATCACCTCCGATAAACGCTTTTTCGTCAAGAACAAACCTTATTCAATCGAAGAAATGATCGGCAGTGATGAAGTGGTAAACCGGTATTTGGGCGGAACCTATATTATCATCTATTTAAGCCCGCAGGATTACCACAGAATTCACAGCCCCGCGAACGGCACGCTTCAACGGCAATATTCGCTTGGGAGCACCTCCTATCCTGTCAACCGCATAGGTTTGACATACGGCAAATCGCCGTTGACGAAAAACTACCGGATGATTTCGGAATTCAAACATCAATATGGATCTGCACTGCTGGTCAAAGTCGGAGCGATGTACATCAATTCCATCGTCATGCTGCAAGAGGCGAAGGAATGGCGCCAAGGCGAAGAAATCGCCTATTTTTCTTTCGGTTCGACCGTTATTTTGCTTTTTGAAAAAGGCACCTTTATCCCGGCCGGCAGCCTCCGCTCTTCACTGAAAGTGAAAATGGGGGAGGTTTTGGGATCACTGACAAATCCAAAATAGGCCCGCCTCCCCCGAATCCGGGGGCGTTTTTTTAAGCTGCCGGTTCAAAAAACACCTCTATTTAAATAACCAAAAAACGTTCCCTGCTTCGAAAAGGCTTTCAAACTAGCCTAAAATACCCATAAATAAAACATCCTCAAAGGACAGCGCTTTCCTACAAGGCCTTTTTTCTCTTTAATTTAATTAACTATTAGTTATTTTAATTTAAAAATACACAAAAACGTCACTTTTCTTCTAAAATTAAAACCATACAAATATGGGGGTGTTTTTCATGGAAGCAGCAAAAGAATTGAAACCGGTTACAAAACATGATGATCAAACAAAACATAAAAACGCATTTCAAAAATTGATCAGCTGGAAGATCGGGGTTATTCCGTTTCCGCTTTATATTGCTTTGTCGATCATTATTTTTCTATCAGCTTATTTTAACCAGCTGCCAAACGATATGCTCGGCGGCTTTGCCATCATTATGATTTTGGGCATCTTCCTCGGAGATATCGGCCAGCGGATTCCAATATTGAAAGATATCGGCGGACCTGCGATTCTTTCATTGTTCGTCCCTTCGTTTTTAGTCTTTTATAATGTGCTGAATCCGACTTCTTTGGATGCGGTTACAACATTGATGAAAACATCGAACTTTCTTTATTTTTATATCGCTTGCTTAGTGGCAGGAAGCATTTTGGGCATGCACCGCACGATTTTGATTCAAGGCTTTATGAGAATGTTCGTGCCGCTTTTGGCCGGTACCATCGCCGCTGTCTCTGCCGGGATTCTCGTTGGTTTACTGCTTGGCTACAGCCCTTATGAATCATTCTTCTTTATTATCGTACCGATCATTGCCGGCGGCATCGGCGAAGGAATCTTGCCGCTGTCTCTCGCTTATTCGCATATTCTGGGCCAATCTACCGATGTCTTTGTTTCACAGCTTATTCCAGCGGCGATCATCGGAAACGTCGTGGCGATTATTTCCGCCGGACTGATGAAAAAGCTTGGTGAAAAACGTCCTGAGCTAAATGGAAACGGACGGCTTGTCAAATCGAAAAAAGACGATGAGATTTTCAACCAAAAAGAAGAAGAGCCTAAAATTGATTTGAAATTAATGGGCGCCGGCGTTCTGATCGCTTGTTCGTTCTTCATTTTCGGCGGCCTTGTTTCAAAATTCATCGCGATCCCCGGAGCGATCTTAATGATCATTGCCGCGGCTGCAGTGAAGTATGCGAAGCTCCTGCCGGCCAGCATGGAAAAAGGCGCACACCAGCTGTACAAATTTATGTCCTCCAGCTTTACATGGCCGCTGATGGTCGGATTGGGCATTCTTTATATTCCGCTTGATGACGTGGCATCCGTGATCTCACTGCGCTTCGTTATCGTCTGTGCTTCAGTCGTCGTTGCAATGGTAGCCTCAGGTTATTTTGTCGGAAAATTAATGAACATGTACCCGGTTGAATCAGCTATTGTCACAGGCTGTCACAGCGGACTTGGGGGAACAGGGGATGTCGCCATCCTTTCGGCTTCAGGCAGAATGGGGCTTATGCCGTTTGCCCAGATTTCAACGCGCCTCGGCGGAGCAGCAACCGTCATTATGGCAACGATTTTGTTGAGATTTTTCACGTCATAAAAGCGTATAAAAAAACAAAAAGGAGTCTGATCTATACGATCGGATTCCTTTTTTGTTTTCAGCGCTTCTCTACTCTGATATATTCCCTCGATTTAAAGGGGGCGCTTTCTTTTTTCTCCAAAGACTGATTCCCGCTGCCCGCCTCAAAAGGAATGTAGTCGCCTCTGTATTGGCGCTCTTTATCCGCCCCCGTACCCGGGGCGTTTTCCCGGGTCATGTCCCTGTCGATCAAAAACGCTCCCGCAAAAAGCGAACAAAATAAACTGAAGCTGACAAAAGCTTTTGTTCTCATCTTTTATCACCTCAGTTTTCAGCTTGATCAAAAAAACTTTCCATTATGCCTTCTTTTTTGTTAAAATTATTTCAGGTTCATAAGACCGCATAAAACCTGATGGCTTGTGATCATGCAGCCGATTAAAATTTGAGTTATAATTTGTCTAGGTCACCGGTTCTAAAAAAGTACATTACGTTTGAAAATTTTAGTATGGAACAAAATGTATTTATACAAGCTACTAAAGGGAGGTTCATGATGACGTCTTTACATATTGCAATATTATCGCCTTTTGTACTCGCCTTCTTTATTCCGCTATTGGCGAAATATGTCCGAAAGATCCATACGGGTTGGTTTGTTCTGATTCTTCCGGTTTTATTATTTATTTATTTCTTCCGTATGATCGGCATGACGGCACATGGCGGAACATTAAAAGCCGTACTGGAATGGATCCCGTCTTTCGGCATTAATTTCACCGCCTATGTTGACGGCCTGGGACTCCTGTTTGCCCTGCTGATCACGGGGATTGGATCTTTGGTTGTTCTGTACAGCATTTATTATCTATCCAAAGAAAGGGAGCAGCTCGGCTCTTTTTACGTTTACCTGCTCATGTTTATGGGAGCGATGCTCGGTGTCGTTCTCGTTGATAACGTCATTGTACTTTATTTATTTTGGGAATTGACCAGCATATCCTCTTTTCTGCTCATCGGCTATTGGCACAAGCGGGAAAAATCGCGATATGGCGCGACAAAGTCGATGCTGATTACGATTTTCGGCGGTCTTTCGCTGCTTGGAGGATTCATCCTGCTTTATATCATCACGGGTTCATTCAGCATCAGGGAAATGATCAGCCAGGTTGATCTGATCTCATCCAACGGCTTTTTCCTTCCGGCTCTCGTGCTGATTTTAATCGGAGCCTTTACAAAATCGGCTCAATTTCCTTTTTACATCTGGCTTCCGGATGCGATGGAAGCACCGACCCCGGTCAGCGCTTACTTGCATTCCGCGACGATGGTCAAAGCGGGGATCTATTTGGTCGCAAGATTCACTCCAATCTTCGCTTTTTCAGGCGAGTGGTTTTGGATCGTTTCTCTGACGGGGATTGTGACGCTGTTCTGGGGTTCGTTCAACGCTGTCAAACAGACTGATTTAAAAGCGATTCTCGCATTCTCCACCGTCAGCCAGCTGGGAATGATCATGTCGATGCTCGGCGTCGGCTCGGCGGCTTTGCATTTTCATCATTTTGAATATTATCTGGTCGCGGTTATTGCCGCCATTTTTCATCTGATCAACCATGCCACCTTTAAAGGCAGCCTTTTCATGGCAGTCGGAATCATCGACCATGAAACTGGTACGCGGGATATCCGCAAGCTTGGCGGTTTAATGACAGTCATGCCGATTACGTTTACAATTTCGCTGATCGGCGCTTTTTCAATGGCGGGATTGCCGCCGTTTAACGGATTTCTAAGTAAAGAAATGTTTTTTACGAGCATGATCAGAATCACTGATTTCAACCTGTTCAATGCGGATACGTGGGGCTTTTTGTTCCCTGTTCTGGCATGGACGGGCAGCGTGTTCACATTTATTTATTGCATGGTTTTGCTGTTTCAAACATTCGGCGGAAAATATCAGCCAGAAAAACTTGAGAAAAAAGCGCATGAAGCTCCGCTCGGCATGCTGATTTCGCCGATTATTCTCGTGTCTCTCGTGGTGATTTTTTTCTTTTTCCCGAACATTCTGTCTTATAGCATCATTGAGCCGGCGGCGGCTTCGATTATGCCGAGCCTTTTGGACAATGATCAAAAATTCAAGGTTGAGATTTCAATGTGGCACGGTTTGTCGCCTGAGCTCTACATGACGCTCGGAGTTGTCGCGCTCGGTGTTCTCGCTTATGTCACCCTTGGCAGATGGAAAAAGGTCTACGGCCTGTTCCCTGAAACATTGACGCTGAACAGATTGTATGACCGTTCCCTGTACGGGCTTGAAAAAGGCTCAAACAAAGTGACGCGGACATACATGACAGGATTCCTTCGGGATTATCTCGTATATGTTTTTGTATTTTTTATTATCGCAGTCGGCGGTTCGCTTGTGATTACAGGCAGCTTTTCCTATAGCGTGAAAGGGAACGCTTCAATCGGCGTTTATGAGCTCGTTCTGTCAGCGGTTATGATCGCCGCCACCTTTACGACGGTGTTTGCCAGATCAAGGCTGACGGCGATTATCTCACTTGGTGTCATCGGCTATACGCTCGCCTTATTCTTTGTAATATTCAGGGCGCCCGATCTGGCGCTGACACAGCTTATCATCGAAACGATTTCTGTGGCGCTGTTCCTTCTGTGCTTCTACCATTTGCCGAAGCTCAGATTCAAACCGAAAACGAAAAAATTCAGAATCACCAATGCGCTCGTTTCGATCGGCGTGGGAGCCGTCGTGACGCTGCTGGCCTTGGCTTCAAACAGCCAGCGTTCCCTTGAAAGCATCTCATCCTACTTTATTGAAAACAGCTATAAGCTTGCCGGCGGCCACAATATCGTCAACGTAGTGCTGGTCGATTTCAGGGGATTTGATACATTGTTTGAAATTACCGTGCTTACCATTGCTTCGCTTGGGATTTACGGCATGATCAAGCTCAGAATGGAAAAGGGGGGAGAAGAGCAATGAAAAAACAACAGACGAACGATGTGATTTTGCAGACTGTTACAAAGGTCACCAGTTTTATCATTTTGCTCTTTTCATTCCACATTTTTTTAGCCGGTCATAACCAGCCGGGCGGCGGCTTTATCGCCGGTTTGATGACCTCGTCTTCATTCGTGCTTCTGCTGCTTGCCTATGATTTGAAAACGGTGAAAAACATCCTGCCCGTCAACTTTATTTATGTGGCCGGGACGGGCTTGCTGGTATCCGTCTGTACAGGCATCGGTTCATTTTTGTTCGGCACTCAGTTTCTCTCGCACGCTTTCGGCTATTTTCAGCTTCCATTGCTCGGGAAAACGGAGCTTGCCACTGCGGTGCTGTTTGATACCGGTGTATATCTAGTGGTGGTCGGTGTGACCATGACCATTATTCAGACGATTGGAGAGAGAGAATAATGGAGATTTTAATGTCTTTTATTGTAGGAATTTTGTTCATGGCGGCGACTTATTTAATGCTGTCAAAAAGCCTTCTGAGGGTGATCATCGGAACGGCTGTTCTCAGCCATGGCGTCCATCTCCTTTTATTAACGATGGGAGGGTTAAAAAAAGGGGCGCCGCCGATTTTACAAGATGGCACTTCGGCCTATGTCGATCCGCTTCCGCAGGCTCTTATTCTGACAGCGATCGTTATCGCCTTCGGTGTCACATCGTTTCTTTTGGTCATGGCCTTCCGCGCCTATCAGGAGCTGAAAATGGATGATATGGATCAAATGAGGGGAAATGATCAACATGAATAATCTCGTAATCTTGCCGATATTGATTCCTTTATTGGCCGCAGTTTTGCTTATATTTATGAATAAATCGATCAAGCTGATGCGCGTATTCAGTGCCATATCTTCCATTGCAGCCGTGGCCGCGGCGGCCGTGCTCGTGAAGACCGTGTTTACAGACGGGATCCAAACCCTTTACCTCGGCGGCTGGAAGCCCCCGTTCGGGATCATTCTTGTCGCCGATCAATTCGCCAGCCTTCTCGCTTTAACAACGGCGATTATCGGATTCATGACGGTGCTGTATTCGTTTCGTTCAATCGGGGAAAAGCGGGAGCGCTTCTTTTACTATCCTGCTGTCCAGTTCCTGCTGGCGGGAGTAAGCGGCGCATTTTTAACGGGCGATCTGTTCAACCTGTTTGTATTCTTCGAGGTTCTGTTAATGGCTTCATATGTTTTGATTGTCATTGGCGGCACGAAGATTCAGCTGAGAGAATCATTGAAATATATCGTCTTTAATATTATTTCTTCAGCTTTATTCGTAATCGGAGTCGGCTATTTATACGCCGTGACGGGCACCTTAAACATGGCGGATCTCAGCGTCCGGATCAGCGAATCAGGGCATACCGGACTGATCACCGTCATCGCCGTGCTGTTTCTCATTGTCTTCGGGCTGAAAGGCGGCATCTTCCCGCTTTATTTTTGGATGCCCGGGTCTTATTATGCACCGCCTGCGGCAATCTCCGCTTTGTTCGGGGCGCTCCTCACAAAGGTCGGATTGTACGCGATCACCCGTGTGTTTACGCTGATTTTCACACAAGACGCCGCCTATACCCACCAGCTGATGGTCTGGCTCGCGGCTCTCACAATCATATTCGGGGTTATCGGCTCAATCGCCTATTGGGACGTCCAAAAAATCATCATTTACAATATTGTGACAGCGGTCGGCGTCATCCTGTTCGGCATCGCCGCAAATACCCCCGCTTCCATTGAAGGCTCTGTCTATTATCTGGTTCACGACATGATCATCAAAGGGGCCATGTTTATGCTTGGGGGGGCGCTATTTACACTGGCCGGAACGAACAACCTGAAAAAAATGAGCGGCTTCATCAAAACCCATCCCGCCCTTGGCTGGATGTTCATGATCTCAGCCGTTTCCCTGGCCGGAATCCCGCCCTTCAGCGGTTTTATAGGAAAGCTGAAAATTGCGGAAGGCGGCTTTACGAGCGGAGAATTCGTCATCACCATGCTGATGCTTTTATCCAGTCTGCTTGTCTTATATTCGGTCATGAAAATTTTTATCAACGGATTTTGGGGAGATGAATGGAAGGATGCCCCGCCAAACAGATCGGTAAAAGGCTTCATGTATCCGGCAGCGATCCTGCTTTTCCTGTCGCTCGCCATCGGGATCGGCACCGAGTTTGTCGCTCCGTACTTTCACCAGGCAACAGATACGCTGATTCACCCTGAAAAATACATTGAAGCCGTTTTGAAGGAGTAGATCGCATGGCACTACAAATATTATTGAACTTTATTCTTGCATTATGCTGGATGTTTTTGAACAATGATCCTACCATTGTCGGCTTTATTATCGGGTACGCGCTCGGATTATTCTCGCTCTTTTTAATGAGGCGCTTTTTTCACCGCCGTTTTTATGTCATCAACATTTGGGCGATTATCATGCTGCTGTTTATTTTCATAAAAGAGCTGCTGCTCGCCAATATTAGCGTTTTAAAAACGATCCTCTCACCAAAGCTTAAAAATAAACCCGGGATCTTCGCTTTTAAAACAGACCTAAAAGCGGACTGGGAAATTACGGCTCTGGCGAATCTGATTACGTTGACGCCGGGCACATTAGTCGTCGATATTTCAGACGACCGTTCCATCCTTTATATTCATGCGGTCGATATAGACGATGCCGAAAAAGCCATCAACGACATCCGCCATTCATTTGAAGAAGCCATTAAGGAGGTAAGCCGCTGATGTTTGAATTCATTCTCCAGCTGTCGCTCGGCATTTTGGCGGTCTCCACTTTTCTGTACGTTCTCAGGGTCATCAAAGGACCGAGCATCCCTGACAGAGTGGTGGCGCTTGATGCGATCGGCATCAATCTGATCGGTATTACGGCTCTCGTCTCGATTCTTTTGAATACATCCGCTTTTTTAGAGGTCATTTTGCTGATCGGCATTTTAGCATTTATCGGAACCGTTGCATTTTCAAAATTCCTTGAGAAAGGAGAGATTATTGAAAATGATCGCAGCCGCTAAATTGATCATTGCTGTCCTCATTCTTGTGGGCGCGCTTATATCCCTTGCCGCGTCATTTGGGACATTGAGGCTCCCTGATGTCTATTCGCGAATCCATGCCGCGTCAAAAGGGGCGACATTGGGCATTATCAGCGTTCTGCTCGGCGCATTCTTTTACTTCTGGTTTCTGCACGGAATCATTACGGCAAAGATCCTTCTCGGGATCGTCTTTGTCTTCCTGACGTCTCCCGTAGGCGCCCATTTAATCGCCAGAGCCGCCTACAATACAGGGGTGAAAATGGAAGAAAAAACCGTCCAGGATGACTATGAAGGATATCGAAATTTCGTCATCAAAAAGAAAGATGACTCTTATTTATAAAGAAAACTCGCCCGTTGAGGCGAGTTTTTTTATGGAAGATTTATGATGAGGAGGAATTCCGCACGACAGCCATGGTGCAGCGCGAAATGCAGATGAGGCGGTCTTGTTCATCCCGGATTTCAATATGGAATACCATCGTGCTTTTACCGATATGAAACGGGGTTGCAACTGCTTTGACAGTGCCTTCCTTGACGGACTTAATATGATTGGCATTGATCTCAAGTCCAAAGCATGCCTGCTGTTTTGGATCAATATGCTGGTATGCTCCGATGCTGGCGACCGTTTCCGCCAATGCGACAGAGGCACCGCCATGGAGAAAACCGAACGGCTGGCGCGTCCTTTCATCAACAGGCATGACGGCGACGCACCGTTCTTTATTGCATTCCGTCACTTCTATGCCCAATGCCTCAAGAAGCGTATCTTTCGTCTTCATCCTATCTCCCCCTTCTGCTCAAAGCACGCCTTCAGATTTTGCAATCAAAACGGCTTCCGTACGTGAACCGACATTCAGTTTATTAAATACGGACGTCAGACTGTATTCGATCGAACGCTTGCTCAGATGCAGCGCATCGGCAATCTCCTGATTCGTATAGCCTTTTTCAACTTCTTTTAAAATCAGGCGTTCTCTCTCGGTCAATACATCATGCTGGGTCTCTTGGCTGTTTGATTTCGTTTTTTGCTGGGTGATCAGATCCTTCAAGTAATCATAGTCAACGACAATTTTGTTATCCAATACTTGATATATGTATTCAATAATCTTTTCTTTCGACTCTGTTTTGCTAATCGCACCATGCATGCCGGACCGGATCGCTTCCTCAAAATAATCCTCAACTTCGTATCCGGTGTACACAATAATTTTGCATGATGAACAGGTCTCAAGGATTTTCTTAGAGAGGTCCATTCCGTTGATTTCACCCAGATTCAAATCCATTAAGATCAGGTCATACGCAGAAAAATCATGTTTAGTCAGAAATTGTTCGCTGGCTTCCGGGCTGAGGCAATCCACAAGAAAATCCTGGTTCGTCTCAAGAATTGCCTTCGTCCCCTCCATGACAGCCGGATGATCATCGATCACAAGTAATCTTCTCATAACTTCCTCCCTTTTCCGTTCCCTAACACCATTTTATAGAAAAAACTTGGCAGATGCCAAGCAAAATCCCTTTACTAAACATTACAATTCCATTTCAATAATGACCCTGAATCCTTTTCCCTCAGCTGTTTTAATTTCAAGATTGCCGTCCAATGCGCGGACCCGCTCACGGATGCCCGACAGCCCCATGCCTGTTTTGTTCTGATAAAGCTTGTCCTGATCAAAGCCGACACCGTCATCCTCATAATGAAGGACGACCTTTTCTTTAATGCAAACGAGCATAATCAGAATCTCGTGCGCCTTTGAATGTTTAACCGCATTGTTCAACAGCTCCTGCACGATTCTGTACAAATTCAGCTGTGTATCAAGATCCAGCACTTTTGAAAACCTTTCCGTGTTTAAGCGAATGCGGATCGATGAGGATTCCTGATGCTGCGCCACCAGTTTGGAGAGCGCCTTAACAAGGCCTAGATCATACAGCAGCTGCGGCCGGAGCTCCTGGCACGTTTCCCTCGTCGTCTGAATCACATTTGACATTTGCTCATTCATATTGATCAGCCTTTGCTGTATTTGAGAGGTACAGACTTTATCCTTTTCAAAATCGGCAAGAAACATCTCGCTTTGATGCTTCAAAGAAATCATATCCTGAAGCACCGAATCGTGTAAATCCCTTGCCAAATCAGATCTCTGCTTCTCCTCAATCGCAAACATCAGCTTATTCAGCCAAGCCGGATTCGGCCCTTCCTTTTTCACATTCTCAAGATGCTCCATCAGCTCGCCGATTTTCAACACGTTTTCCAAGGAAACACTCGTATAAAACGCCAGCGTCTCAAGCCAGGAAATTTCATCGCGGGTGAGCCTGGGCGTATTTAGCATCGACAGACACAGCATGACATAAGACGTCCCGCCCCGTTCACCGATCTTAATCAAAAACCCGCGGTCGACTTCGATGATTTTGCCGATTTCGGCGATGACCTTGGAGACTTCTTTTTCATATGGAATCCAAGGGTAATCTTCCGTCTCTCCTTCCAGCAAAGAAATCGTTCCGTCGTTTTTCACTTTCAATACATGTGCTTGGCTGACAGTCAGCACATCCAGTATCGCTTGCTTCAATTCTAATAGGACTTGATTCAAAGACGTAAATGTCCGGATCATTTGCGTAAATTTAAAGATGCTGTCTTGATAGTTAAACTTCTCTGAAAATCGTTTCATACGTAAGCGGAAGTCAAGGATTTCTTTGAGATAGAATACTCCAAGCATTACAAGATAGATATAAATCGCGAGTCTAATTGTATTGTAGCCACCTGTTGGATACTGTGTAAATGTAACTATGGATACAACAATAACTGTTGGAATAATCGCCAATAAGCCATAATATCTTAGTCTACCTAGAATAAACTCAATATTGTATATTTTATTTGCCATAAATTGATAGACTAAAGAAAATGGAATTAACAAAAGGAATGGTGCAACAAAAACTGACGGGAATATATAGTCACCTAAAATCAGGCTTGGAAATACATAAAAACCCACAAAAGGTATTATTGCTACAAAATTGGTTAGCATCATCATTTTTAAAAAATAAGCTTGTGCAGAAAACTTATATTTATTTAACCCATATAAAATAATGATGAAAACCACAATAACACCGACAAAAAAAGAAAACAAATTTATTGTGCTTATAACTTCAACAGACAACTTATCTATACCTAAAAAATATTCTATAATAATATTAACTACTGGCAAGAGATATAGTAAAAATACTTTATTACTGAAAAATTCCTTCCCTTTTTCCTGAAAATACTTATAAACAAAATGCAAGTAACTAACAGGTACCGATAAAAATGTTAGTAAGTTTACATACCTACTAAACACATCACCTCTTGAAACACCACCTGCACTTAAATAAGCAATTGAAATGTTTAATAAAAACGCAATCAATAAAAAAGTAGAAGAAAAGAGTTTACTTGATTTATTTGATTTTAAAATAAAAAAGTAGAAGAAAAGAGTTTACTTGATTTATTTGATTTTAAAATAAAAAAGATGCAAAACAAACACAATAAGTAAAAAATAACTGGAATAACAAATACAAAGAAAATATCATATCCAAGAAAAGTCTCCCTGGTGTTAATCCCTATGACCTCTGTACCCCTCTTTACAGTGACTGAATACACCCCGGAAAGAAGACTTTCTGCTGGCTCCTTCTTTTTAGATATAGTTTTACCATCAATCTCAAGGAGAATATCCCCTTTTTTTAGTCCAGCATATTCCGCAAGAGAGTCTTCCTCTACTTTTAAAACAACTAACTGCTGATGCGAATTATATTTTAGTTTAGCACCATCAAATACATTATTAAAACAAAGATAGCAGATATAAAGACTGTAAACAAAACTCAAAAGAACCAGCAAAATCGAAATTCCGTTTAATGAAAATTTCAATTTTAAGCTCCCTATCCTTTGTTTAGATTCCACAACGTTACCTTACCTTGTAATTCGAATCCTTCGAATGCTTTTATTATAGATAGTAACTGATCATTATCTACACCTAAAAGGCTCGCTTTTCCAAACATAACCTGTTCCAAAACCTCTGGATGTTGAACTAAATAACTCACAATTTCCTGCAAAACTATTCCTCCTCATCAAACATCTGTAAAAGCAATAAAGTTAAATCTTTTTTCTTCGGCTCTTCCAAATCCAACTCAGCAATTCCCTTTCTAAATTTCTGAATAGCCAACTGATTCATAACATACATATACTGAGTAACACCAGCTGCCTTCAATTTCTCTTTATACAATTTTATTTCTATATCGGCAATTTTATCCTTAGTTTCAAATATATTTAACAATTCTATTGAGGCTTGATTAAATTTTCGCTTCAAATATAAGTAAGAAAGCGTTCGCTTCTTTTTTGCTATGTCGCTTTTGGAATCATAAAAAAGAGCCTTATAATCATTTTCAATCTGCGAAGCAATTCCCAGCTGGTATGCGTATGTTTCGACTGTTTTATTGAATTCGCCTGTTGCAAGCATCGTTCCCAAAACGCAGGAAAGAGCCGTCAGAGAACCCGATTTCCGCTTGATCATACCAAGACATTCTTCTTCGGTTACTGACTTGTTCCTGAGATCATCATGCTGCCCCTGTGTTGATTCCAATATGTATTCCATCAGTTTCTGTAAGAACGCAGGATTATTTGAAACAGAGCTGATCACTTTGATACCGAGGGTGTAAAGAGCTGTCGCAGCATTCAGAACGACTGAACGGCTCATCTTCATCCAAAGCTCGTCAGGACTGTCTTCATCCTCCAAATCATCGAATATATCAAAAGAAAGAATCAGCAGTTCAATCCCGGCTGCAAGAGTTTCCGCCGCTTCGGTATCTGTGCCGCCAAAACAGTTGTAATGACAAAAAACAAGCTCACTGAAATTCAGATGGTCTTTTGCATCAACAAAAGAATGTAAAGTCTGATTTAAGTCGCTGTTGGGAATTTCATCGTCTATAAAATGATTCATTTTTTGCTTGATTTTATGTTGATCTAGACTGAAAAGCTTAGAGATGACGCTCCCTCCTTCCTTAATATTTTACTAAAACAAATTCCTGATTGACAGAGCATTTTTTCATTTTAACAATTATATAATAATTTATCCTTTTTTTGGTTTGTAGTCAAAAAAAAAAAAAGGACTTGTCTAAAACAAGTCCTTTTTTAAGAGGTTTTTAAATATGTGTACTTGTCGTACTGATCGATGCTTTTGTTAATCTTGCGCAAGGAGTCCTTTGTTTCTCTGATTTCATTTTCAAGCCGCCAGAGTAATTGCTTTAACTCTTCAATTTGTTGCTTTTCCACTGATTCCACACTCCTTTTGGAAGATCAATCAAATTTGTGTATAGTGAACGAGTCATAGGTATTTGATCTGTTAATTCAAGTTTAAAGGCATCTGGCCACTTTTTCACCGAAAAGATGACTAAACATTCATGCGTTAAACCGCAAACTTTCCATAGACCATAAAACCCATTCTACATGATTGTACAATAGTTCTCAAATCCTAATTGAATGTAAAAAAAATATCTTTATTTTGAAACAAAAATGTAACTTTCCATTTAAAACCCTTTCATTCCATGGATGCAGATAAAATTAGTTCGTTTTATGATCATGAGTCGAAAGTAACCCAAGTCGAAAAGCTTCAAAAATGTGAAGGTTCTCAGAACGCAAACGCGGATTCAACACCGAAAAACAACGCAATAAATATTGCGTAATTTTTCCCTAAAAAACCATTCCTTGTGCTTACACCGCAAAAACCGCAATTTGACCCGTAAAATAAAAAATGAGGTGTTCAATTTGTTTCCATGTTGCATGATCAATACTTATTGGGCGTATCCGCACCATTACTATCGCCAGATATTTCCCGAGGTCAAAACAACCATGCTTCTCCGCTCAGCAAAAGAAGCCCACAGCCTTATGGCCGACGGACAGCGGATCTTGAACAGGTTAGCCTCTTCTCAAGATTTGGCGCGAAGAATCATGACGGCTGCCCAGAACTCGCAAAAAGAAACCGTCAAATCGTTATTAAGGCAAACCGGCATTCACAGCCAGCTCGACGTATCCTTCAATCCCGACGGCATTCACATCGTGCTAATCAATCCGTACAGCACAATGTCTCTGATTTTGCGCTGGTCCTAAAACGAAAAAATCCGGCTTCTCGGGGAGAAGGTCCGGATTTTTTTTATTACAACAGCTTTTGGCACCAATCAATGGCTTCCAGATAGCATTTATATGCATCCTCTTTTGTCAAGCCGTCTATTTTCGAGTTGTCTTCCCATTTATTTCGTTCAATTGATTTCGCAAGCCTTAAAATTTTCCGATAGTCGTTCTCTTTGCCGAGCAAAGCCTGGCCCACTTCATCTGTCAGGGGCAGTTCACTGATCACTTCCGGTAATTCCTTATGCAAAAGTGTATCAATAAATGAAAACATTCCTGTCAGCATATAGGAAGAAGGCTGGGGACGATTTGTTTTTTTCGCCAGCAATTCGCAAAGCTTTGCGCGGATGAGCGAAATTTTCACGACTTCATTTTTGCTGGAGTTTTTTCTTTTCGTTAAATCTTTAAAGGAAAGGATGTAAATCCATCTTTTGATTTCTTTGAATCCGAGCAGCACGATCGCCTGGCGGATGCTTTTAATTTTTTGTATCGGCCGGTTGGCCGGCGAGTTCAGCAGTTTCAGCAACTGGTAAGATAGCGACAAATCCTTTTCGATAATATTTGTGACAACTTGAATATCGGGCTGTTCTTCGCTTAATTCATGCAGCAGTTCATAATAAGCATGGAAATGATATGTAATGTCCTGACCGTCGATCACGACCGGTTCGCTGAAGAAATATCCTTGAAATAGATGAAAACCGTCGGCCGCCGCCTGCTCATACTCTTTTCTCGTCTCCACTTTCTCAGCGAGAAAGGTCAAACCGTATGGACGGCAGGAACGCAGAATGCTCTGTCTTTCCGCCTGCGTTGTTTTGAAAAAATCGACCTTTAAGATATCAATATACTTCAGAAGCTGATGAAGCAGCTCTTGATGTCCGCGGTGCTTTAAACAAAAATCATCAAGGGCAATCATATAGCCGAGCCTTTTCAATTGCCTGCACCTTTCGATCAGACTCCGGGTAATCGGGACATCTTCGAGAATCTCTATCACTAGCTGATCGGGATCAAAGTACGTCGGCATTCTTGATTCTAAAAGCCCCGCCGTAAAGTTTACATAATATCTTTTGCCTTCTGTCAGTTTATCGATTCCGATGTTTAAAAAGCTGTTAATCATTAGTTCTGCCGTCGCTTGATCGCCGTCTGTTCCGGAAAACACGTTTTTTTCGCTTTCCCTGTATAAAAGCTCATATGCGACGACTTGTTCTTTTCTGTTAAAAATTGGCTGTCTGGCGACAAATACCCTCATTCCTCTTCCCCCTAGCGACTGAGGTACCTTTTCTCTAAGTATATCAAATAAATGAGCGGGTTCCTTCGACCTACGAAAAAATTCATCGAAAACATAAACTTTATATAAAAAAACAGATAATCCCCGAAGAAATTATCTGTTTCAATCCCAAGTTCCGCTCATAAACTGTCGTTTACAGGTTTATTTTTAATCCAGGCTTTTGATCGCTTTGATTTTCGCCTCATGAATCTGCTGCATTTTGTTGTTCCAGCACGCTTCGCTTAAATCAACCGGATATTCTTCAGGTTTGCTGATCCGTTTATACTCTTCCCAAAGCAACTTAAGGTTCTCCTGAACATACTGCTTAATGTCCTTAATGCACGGATTTTTATAAACGAGCTTGCCGTTTTCAAAAATCGGTTTATGGAGATCTTTGGCGTCGAAATTCGTAACAAATTTGCTGATAAACGTATGAACGGGATGAAACATTTTAAGCCGCTCCTGCTCATTCACCTTTTCATAGTCTAGAGCGATGTAATCTCCTTCTGAATGATGATTCAGCTGGTTGATGATTCTGTACACCTTTTTCTGTCCCGGGGTCGTCACTTTTTCCGGATTGGAAGAAATTTTAATCGTATCTGTCATCTTCCCGTTTTCTTCAATTGAGACGAGTTTATAAACCGCTCCAAGCGCGGGCTGGTCATAAGCGGTAATCAGCTTTGTGCCGATGCCCCAGACGTCAATTTTCGCCCCTTGAGCCTTCAGATTCATGATCGTATATTCATCAAGATCGCTTGATGCGACGACCTTTGCATCGTGAAAACCCGCTTCATCCAGCATGGCTCTGGCTTTTTTGGACAGATAGGCAAGATCGCCGCTGTCAAGGCGGATACCAATGAATTCGATTTTATCGCCGAATTCTTTAGCTACTTTTATCGCATTGGGAATGCCTGAACGGACCGTATCATATGTATCGACCAAAAACACGCATTTTTTATGGGTTTCCGCATATTTTTTAAATGCTGTGTATTCGTCGCGATAGGCCTGTACAAGGGCATGGGCGTGCGTGCCTGACACCGGGATGTCAAACCGTTTTCCGGCGCGGACGTTGCTTGTGGCATCAAAGCCGCCGATGATCGCCGCTCTCGCCCCCCACATCGCCGCATCCATTTCATGCGCGCGCCTCGTTCCGAATTCAAGCGCTGTTTCGTCTCCGATCACGCTTTTGATTCTCGCGGCTTTTGTGGCGATTAATGTTTGGTAGTTCACAATGTTGAGCAATGCCGTTTCTACAAGCTGCGCTTCTGCCAAAGGAGCTTCAATCCGCATGATCGGCTCATTGCCGAAAACGATTTCCCCTTCCTGCATGGAATAAAGCGAACCGGTAAATCTCATGCCCTTTAAAAAACCGAGAAAGTCATCCTTAAAGCCAAGCTCTTCCTTTAAGTATGTTAAATCGCTTTCAGTAAATCTGAAATCGCGCAAAAATTCGATCGCTTTTTCCAAACCGGCAAAAACAGCAAAACCGCTGTCAAAAGGGAGCTTTCTGAAAAACAGCTCAAAGACGGCTTTTTTTTGATCAATGCCGTCGCGCCAATAGGTTTCCGCCATATTAATTTGGTAAAGATCTGTATGAAGTGATAAACTGTCGTCAGTAAACCGGTGTTCCAACCTTCATTTCTCCTTCCTCAATCTGACACTGAAGCTCCCAGGGCGTTTGCAAAGTGGGAAAGAGCCCAGTCGTGTCCATCCGGGTTAAAGCTAGCCACTGCGTTTTGATGAATGACAAGATCAAACCCTTTATTATAAGCATCTACTGCGGTATGGAGCACGCATATATCCGTGCATACGCCGATTAAATGCAGTTCTTTAATGTCTCTTTCACGAAGCTTCAATTCGAGATTTGTCCCCGCAAAAGCGGAATACCTTGTTTTTTCCATGTAATATATATGACTGTCATTTTCATGCTGTTTAAAAAGCGCGTCAAGCTTTCCGTATAAAGCTTTCCCTGATGTGCCTTTTATATTGTGGGGTGGAAACAAGCGTGTTTCCGGATGATGCAAGTCGTCGATATCATGGGCATCCACTGCGAATACGACATAATCGCCGTTTTCAATAAACGTTTCCGTCAGCTGTGTCACGGCCTCCTCAATGTTTTGAGCCGGCTCCCCGCACGTCAGCTTTCCGTCTGATGCGACAAAATCATTTGTATAATCGATGCAAATAAGAGCTTTTTTCATTGCCGCCCTCCCTGCCATTTGTATGATAGATAACATTATAACTTATCTAAACGGACAAGTGAATGGGCGATTCAGACGGAAACAGGCCGCAAGCCGCGTTGCAGGCGGATTTTTTAGAAAAAACAAAAAAACAGCCTTCAGCCTTTTTTCAATATGGAACGTTCAAAAATGTCGTCTTGTACATAAATCGATGCTTTTTCAACAGCACTCTTCGCTGCGAGGATCAACCCGAGCGGCGTGTCTGACTGCTGGTCTGAAACGATTGAAAAAGGAACCCCTTGTTTGTTTGCGGTCTTGATATAAGCCGAAAAACGCGAGTAATCGATTTCGCCGTTCAACAGCAATGTGGCATCCGAATGTGATTCGATCGCCGCGATCACTTCATCGTATGCTTTCGGACGGAGAACTTGTCCCTTTGTTAAAGCGATGATCACTCTTTCTCTTAATGAGCCTAAAAACAGCCTGCGCTCATCCGGCTTTGTTTCACGGATTCCGTGCATCCCCTGCTGCAAGTATAGATCCATTGATTGGTCGCTCATGTCTAGACCCTCCCGATTTGTCATAGTTGCAAGATTTTCGGTCTTTTTATCAGTATGGCATGAAACAGACCGGGATAAACCCGCGCTTCCCCGCCCTTATCTACATTTCCGTTACCCATTGGACGATCTTTTGAGAAAGCTCCTCCGCAGCATCTGTTTGCATGTTTTTTGCCAGCGACTGCTTCAGCTTTTGAACAAGCGGCCGCTTTTCTTCTTCATAGGAAATCAGCGCGCTCCATTCCAGTTCCGGCACAGCCACAAGCGTATGAGACTGCTTTTTATTTTCATGCAGATACACATCTGTGATCATTTTGTCTTCACTTACAATGTTTGCTTTTCTGATTTTCATATCTTGCTACACCTGCCTATCTATCTTTCTTCCCATTATACTATAAAAAACAAACAGCCTCTTTTAAAAGAGGCTGTCAGGCGTTGAATCCCTGTGTGGCATCGAATACGTCCGCATCTTTAAAGCTTGTGATGCTTCTTTTGTTATGAACCAGTCCGAAGTCGCCTACATTAAATCCTCCGCATCCTCCGATTTCGGAAGCTTGCGTCGTCTTTGGAGAAATGGCAAACACATCTCCAACGAAAATGGCGCTGTTGTCGTTAACCTCCCGAATCAGAATCGGCCCCACCATTGCGGGCATAATCCCACCTCCGCCATTGCTTTTATTAGCAGGATATGTGCCTACAGAAAAAAGGTTCAGGCAAATGCGGGCTCAAGCTTCTGTTGTCATTTCTTTTTTCGATCTCTGTCTTAAACGGACGAGGCGGACAATATTCAGCGTAAAGGCCTTCGCAAGAGCGTAGCATGGAACGGCCAGTATCATGCCGAGGACGCCTCCGAAGCTTCCGGCGCCGAGCAATAGAAGAATGATTGTTAAAGGATGTGTGTTCAGCCTTTTTCCGATGATCAGCGGCGACACCAGATTTCCGTCGATCTGCTGTACGACCACCACCACGATCACGGCGATCAGAGCTTTAGTCGGTGAATCGATAAACGCGATGATTACCGCCGGTGTCGCACCGAGAAACGGACCGACATACGGTATAATGTTCGTCACGGTCATGATCACACCGAGGATCAGCGCATATTTCACACCGGCGAACAAAAAGCCGATGTAACAGCCGATGCCGACAAACAGGCAGACGATCAGCTGTCCTTGAATATAAGCGGCAAGCGTTTCATACAAATCCTTAAAAATCTTCAGCCCTTCATTTTTATATTGATCGGGGAGAATTTTTACAGCCAAATTCGGAAAGCGGTGTCCGTCTTTCAGCATGTAAAACAGGATGAACGGGACGGTCAAGGCGATCAGCGCTATATTGGTAACCACTCCAAACACGGAAGTCAGGCTCGCTGTAATATTTTCGGGCAGATTCGTCAGAAAATCCCCGATTGATCTTTCGATTTTAGATACAGAAACAAAATCCTGATTCATCATCCATGTAAACCACTGCGTATTGGATAAATGTTTAATGAAGTTTTGAATCTGCTTGACAATGTCCGGAATATTGTTAAATAAATCGGTAACCTGCTTAGTAAATACAGGTCCGACAGACGACAAGACAAACCCGATCAAAGCCACAAACGCCAAGTAGATCAGCAGGATGGACAAGGTTCTCGGGAGCTTTTTTTCGAGAAGCCGTACGACCGGGTTAAAGATAAAATACAAAATTCCCGCAATTAAGACCGGAAAAAACAATGTCGATACAAATAAAATAATCGGCTCGAAAAGAAACGACACTTTTGTAGCAACAAACACGATCAGGAGCACCAATAAAATTTGCACCGTCCAAAAATGAGTCTTTGATTTAAACAACCTTTTTTTCCTCCCGGTTTTTTCATTACTCTAAAAACTACTATTCACACTAACGTCTGTCAACTGTTTTCCTTCCATTCATACGAAAAAGCTTTGACAGGGTTTCATTTCAGCGCCTTTTTGAGCAAAAAAGATTGACAGCTTCTTTCGTTGTAAATATAATGATTACAACGAAAGGGTGATTTGATGAAGATCAGCAGCAGATTTACGATAGCCGTACATATGTTATCCTTGATGCACGTCCGAAGCGACCATTTGACATCAGAGCAAATCGCAGACAGCGTCAATACCAATCCGGTCATCATCCGCCAAATCAGCAGATTGCTGAAAAAAGCGGGCTTGATTGAAGTAAAGCGCGGCACAGGCGGCGCGCACTTATTACGGGATGCCGGCGCCATTTCTTTGTATGATGTCTATAAAGCCGTCGAGGTTGTCGGTGAAGGCGAACTGTTTCACACTCACGAAAATCCCAATCCTGATTGCTGGGTTGGCGCGAATATCCACCAGGTTCTTGAACTTATTTTATTAAAAGCGCAAACAGCCATGGAGACTATACTCAAAGAAATTTCTATAAGAGAATTGACTGATCTGATCATCCAAAAAAAGAATGCTTCTCAATGAGGCATGATTTTTTTCAACTCGTTGTAATAATATCACTTACAACGAGCGTCTGACACTGTGTTTTTTCAGCTTGTTGCAATAATATTCATTACAACGAAATAAAAGGAGGTGGGCACCATGTGATCAACACAGGCAAACCCGGATTTCCATCACATTAAGGGAGGACTTAACATGACGAAACATATAAAAGAAATCAACTGGGAGCAAAACACCAACTCTTACATTCAGCTCATACCGAATATTGAGTACACAAAAGTGGAAGACACTTCTTTGACATTACATTTGCTGGTGTACCGCAATCCAATGGATGCGTTATTTAACAGAGAAGGCAATCAGGAAACATATCCGCTGATCATTTATCTGCAAGGGTGCGGATGGGGCTGGACAAAACAGGATACAGCCGCCTTTATCCCCCAGCTGGTTCCATTTGTCGAGCAAGGCTATGTCGTGGCAAGCGTTCAATACAGAGGCAGCGGAGAGGCGGTGTTTCCGGCTCAGCTTCACGATGTGAAAACAGCGGTCCGTTTTTTAAAAGCAAATGCCGCCCGCTATAACATCGATCCCGATAGAGTGGGAGTCTGGGGTGATTCTTCAGGCGGCCATTTGGCTCTTTTGCTTGGATTGACTGAAGGAATTGAAGAATTTGAAGGGCCGGACGAATACCGTCATGTATCGAGCAAAGTCGATGCGGTTGCGGACTGGTTCGGTCCGGTCGATCTTCTGTCCATGAGCAAATATCCGTCCATCTTCGACCATGATTCTCCCAATTCGCCGGAATCCAAGCTGATCGGCGGAGCTGTTCAAGAAAACAGAGAACAGGCGGAACAAGCGAGTCCGATAAGCTATGTTCACAGGGAAGCGCCCCCCATTCTGATCATGCACGGGGATCAGGATGATGTCGTCCCTTATGAACAAAGCGTCCAATTGTTTGAAGCCTTAATAAAAGAAGGCCATGATGCCCTTATGTATAAAATAAACGGGGCCGGACATAACGGTTTTACCCAAGCTCATACCCTTGACATTGTCAAATCGTTCTTCCGCAAACATTTAAAGCCTGGAAAAGCATGAATAATGAAGGCCGGATTTCCGGCCTTTCAGTGTATATTCCTCTCTTTTGTGAATATTTTTTAAATTTTTTTCAGTATATCGGTATAAAGTTCACCTTCAGAAAATAAGATGAAAACGCTTACAAATAAACCATGAGGTGAACATGATGAAAAAAATGGTGCTGCTTATTGCCGTTTTGCTGATTTTGTATCCGCTTACATCAAAAGCGGGCTTTAAAGGCGGAGACGGCGATCCCGGCTATTGGTTCCCCGGTGATCCCGTTGAAGCTCCCGATCCCGGAAAACCGCCGCTTGTTTTTGTCCATGGTTTAAACGGTTCGTCCAGTATATGGTTTGACAAAAATGACATGTCAGAACAAGCATTTAAAAACGGTTACGATACAGCCTTTATCGACCTCCACCCCGACAAAGACATGCGGGACAATGGAGCGCTGCTTGCGTCTAAGCTTCGTGACATGTATGAACATTTCGGCCGGAAAATGATCCTCGTTTCCTACAGCAAAGGCGGCATTGATACCCAATCAGCGCTTATCTTTCATGACGCTTACAGATATGTCGAGCATGTCATTACACTGGGAACCCCCCATCACGGGTCACAGCTGGCAGACCTTGCGTACAGCAGCTGGGCCGGATGGCTTTCCGGCATTTTAGGCATGAAAAATGACGCCGTTTATTCATTGCAAACCGGTTATATGGCTTCATTCCGCGAGCAAGCCGACAGCCATCCAAACAGGGCGAAAACGCGCTATTATACATTGGCGGGCAATAAGATCGGGGGATTCGGCAGCGTATTGTTTTTCGGGGGCGTCTATTTAAACATGTTTGGCCAAAATGACGGGGCTGTCACGGAAAAAAACGCAAGACTTCCGTATGCGACAAATATGGATGCCGGAAAATGGGACCATTTTTCAATCATAAAAGGAAATATCACATTTCCCGTTTTTCTGCCTTTATTAGGAATTGAACAGCAGGCAAATCCAGCAGCATCATTATCAAAAGAGCACACGTCTTATCCGTATATCAGAGGAGGCGAGAACAAAGGTCAACAGGAAGAAGAATTTGCAGTGGAGAAAGGGGTGAAAGAAGTAACCGTTCACTGGCTGAGCAGCCATTCCTCGGGAAATATCAAGCTGACCGACCCGCACGGCAAAGCCGTCACGGACTTTGCACTGTCAAAGACAGCAGATGTATTTGAGGGCGGATTTGTTCATTCCGCTACAGTGAAGAACCCGGCTTCGGGAAAATGGACGATCTCGTCTTCCGTCAAGCAGAAGGAAGCCTATTTATTCGTCGCCACATTTGACTCTCCGCTCGACCAGCAGATTCAAAGGACGGTGAACACGCAAGCATCAGGCCTGGCAAATGTGAAAACCGCCGTCCGTTCCATCCGTTATGAAAACGGAAAGCAGGTTGAGAAAAAAGAGCTCAAATCCGTATCAGCAAATGGACTCCGGCACAGCCTTTCATTCAAAAAAGCGGGCATGTATTCGGTGACGGTCGATCTCTCTGGAAAAACAGCGGACAACGCGCCGTTTAACCGAACGATCATCAGATCAGTTTATGTAAATGACAAAGGGCAGAGGTTTGAACATAACCCTTTGCACCCTTAAACCGTTTTTTTCATGGGTGAACAGGATTTATCCACCATATGATCAAGCTGTTTGATTTTTTTCAGCGCAAGTTCATGATCGATTGTGCGGTAGTGATGATGTCCGCCTGGTTCTTCATCAAGCTCATCCGCCTTTTTGACAATCTGCTGCAGCTTGTTTTTATCAAGGTCGCCTTCAGGCAAATATGAGTCGGTATGAAGCAGAATCGCCAGAGCGATCTCTTTTGCCGCTTTCGGCTCCTCGCCCAGCCGGATCAAAAGCTTGTGGGCGCGTTCCGCTCCCTTTATGGCGTGAATGTCGTTCTGTCTGTACTTTTCATAATCCCATTGACCGTCCGTGTACCATTCATAATGTCCGATATCATGCAAAAGAGCCGCTTTTGTCGCTATATCGGGATCGATTCCCGCTTTCACCGCCAAGCGGTACGCATGGTATGCACAAGCGATGGCATGGGCGACGCCTGAACGCCTTAAATATTTTTGTGCGATTGGATGGGTGAATACATCCATTAATGTTACGTTTCTCATGTAAACCCCTCCTTTATATATTTTTAGAATCCTAACATATTTTTGCGGAAATCTCAATTGATCTGACACATCATAAATGAAATTTCCGCATCTGCTTATGTTGGATAGCATCCGCGGCCCGTCCGGGGCTGCTGTTTTTTTGTGGCGTTCGCTTGGTATATTGATATCATTGAAGTGATGGTGAAAGGAGCAAGGAAATGATGACCACATTCGGAGTAAAAGAAGAAGGCATAGAATATATATGGAAGCCGGCTGTTTACGGCCTCATATTCAATGATCAGAAAATCGCCGTTGTGCAAACAAAAGACGGGAAGCTGTTTCTCCCCGGAGGCGGAATCGAACATGGTGAGACACATGAAGCTTGCTTAAAAAGAGAAGCCCGTGAAGAAATCGGAATGGATATTACGATCGGCAAGTTCGCGGGATGTGCGCGGCGCTATTTTTTCTCGCCAAATGAAGATCGATATATCCTGAGCGAGGGGTATTTTTATTTGTGCGAGATAGGCAAGCAAGTGGGCAGACCGACCGAGGAAGACCATGAACTCAAATGGATCGGCACACGCCGGGCAATTGCCGATTTATTTCACGAACACCAGAGCTGGGCGGTACATGAGGCATCAACATTGCTGCAAACATAGCAAAAAGGACCTTGGAAAAGGCCCTTTTTTTATAAAAACTGTTTGATGTCATACACTCTGCCGTTTTCAAAATCGGTCTCAAGCAGATCGAGCAAAACACCGGCAACAAAAGACGTGCTTCTCAGCTTTCCTTCTGTTTGATAATTTTTAAATCGTTCAATTTCATGAAAGTCTTGTTTCGATGATGAGCGAATGACTGCCTGCATGCCGGTATCCATAATCCCCGGTGAGAAAGAAATCACCTTTACCGGATGTCGCTCATCTTCCTGTTCATAGCCGAATGTTTTCGTGAACATATCAAGCCCCGCCTTTGAGCTGCAATAGGCGCTCCAGCCTTTATAAGGGTTTTTTGCCGCGCCTGATGATATGTTAACGATCGCTTTTTTGCCCGGAAATTCTTTCAGCCATTTTGCAAACAGCTGGCTGAGGATCACCGGCGCCAATAAATTCAGGTCATAGTGGCGTCTCAGTTCCTCCCGGCCGGCTTCCCCCGCGCGTTTGATCGGTTCCACCATTCCCGCGTTGTTGATCAGGGTGATGGAAGAACAATCAGAGATTTGTACCGAATCCATTAATTTCTGAAACAGCTCTTCCGTTTCAGCCAGTTGCGTCAGATCGGCCTCGTGCTGTATCAGCCGGTCATGACGGATATCGGATTTGCTGCGGGAGAAAGCGTGCACAACATGGCCTTTCTCTAAAAGGCCTTTGGCAATCGCTTCACCGAGGCCTTTTGACGCCCCCGTTACAATGGATAAATGCATGTGGATTTCCCTCCTTATCCATCATTGTACTGATTCAGGCGCTCTTTTCTCAAGCGGCTGCCTCTGGTGATCAGGCAGAAATGCCGCCAGCAGGTAAACGGCAGCTGTCAGAAAACTGAACGATTCCCATACGATAAGCTGAAAAAAAGCTCCTGATATAAGGAGCCATTTTAAGCCCGGACCGCCCCGCTTTCTTAAGATCATCACGAAAGCGAACACGATGATGCCTAAAGCCAAAAACGATCCAATAATGCCAAAGCCGGTATGAAAAAAGGCCGTCATCGCCTGGTCGTATTCCTCCCTAAGGGAAGGAAACAGCCACAAAACGGCCCCCAATGTAAAAACAATGGCAAACAAACTGATCATGGCTTCCAACAGATATAGTCCATTCGCGGCAACAAGAACGCATAGCCAGATGATTGATAACCCAAAAGCAAGTGAAACAGACAACAGCTTGTAAAACCTCGGATTTTTCATGAGAACAGCTCCTATTTTTTCTGCTGTCCCGCAATCCGCGGAATCAAAAAGAACAGACCTGCGATGCCGAGAAGAATAAGCACGCCGTAAAGGATCGGCAGGATGAGCGATTGCTGATCGGTGCTGTCCGTATCTTCCTTTCCAAGGCGTGAGGGTTCAGAATCAAATGACAGGTTAAGCTGTTTCAACTGTGCCACCACCGTGTTTGGTTCATCTGATGTGACCGTAAATATTTCTTTCAGCTCTTCTTTTGGATCAAGTTTGTTCGTTTCTTTAAAAGAAAAGTTCTTTAATTCCTCCGGGATGGTGATATCTCCCTTGTATTCAGGCTCTTCCTCCTGAATGTAGTCTGTGTTGACTTCGATGTCCTGTCTTTTATATTCATTTGGCTTCACATCAACATTATCAGTCTCTTCCGCTTTCACGAGCGGAGTGAAAAGAAAGAAGGAGAGCATGATCGCCATGATCCCCTTCTTTCCCCAGTTTGCATTACGCCTCATGGTCAATCTCGCCTTCTTCTGTTTTTGCTTTTGCAATCTCAACAACAAAAGGAACAGCCAGCACGACAGCCGCAACTAACACCAAGGCTCCGATTCCGAGAGCAAACAGATCTCCAGTGCCATATTGAATCGACATATATACCTTTGATACCGGATCATTAAAACTGAAGTTCGGCATCGCCAAATCGAGCAGCGGCGCAATGTAGAACAAAATCAAGGCGGCCGTTGCCACGCCTCCAGGAATGGATCCGAGCATGAATGCCGTACGGATAATCGCAGAGCTTGCGATAAGCAGCAAGATCGTAAAGATCGTCCACATCACTGCCTGGTCGTCAGCAAGTGAATAGACATTCAAGCCGAACAGGCTGATCATCAGGCCGACAATGAGATTGAGAATGCCGAACAGCGCGCCTCTGACAAGCAGCGGTGCCTTTTGATAGTGATGGCTGAAATAGCCGATCAAAAGACTTGAGATCAAGACAATCACGAGAATCACGACCGGAGGAATATTCTGCGCTTTAGACTCCGGAACGTCCCCGCTGATTTTCACCGGATTTGCCAGATAGTCGTATACATACGTGTCATTGCCTCCGAACGCATTGCCGAGAACGCCGTACACATCACTGCGGACGAGTTTGGTGGAATTCACGTTTTTGCCCCAGTTCGAATTCAGCGTATCCGCTTTTTCCTGTACATCGTTTACACTTTGCTGAATGTTGTTTGTGTAATCGATCACACCGGATTGATGTTCTGACAATGCACCGAGCATATCTGACAAGCTGAGAATGTCGTTTCCAAGCGTATCCTGCATGCTGAGTACAACAGTTCCGTCCGTTGCATCCCCTTCCATTACGGCCGATCCTGCACCTGCCGGATTGCTCAGCTGCTCAGTGACGGCATTTGCCCGCTCTGAAATCGAGTCAAGCTCATTCATGATTTCATCTTGTTTTTCTTTAACGAACGTTTCATACTCTTTCACAAAATCGGTCATACCCGTTGTGTATGCTTCAACATCTTCACTTGTGGCGAGCATGTTGTTTTTTAGGGTTTCCCATTTTGTGTTTTCGTCGACACTAACTCTGAGGACTGTGTCGACTTGATTTTTGCTATTTTGGAGAACTCCATCATCAAGCTCTGTCCCTGCTTTATATCTTCCAGTTATTGTGGCATGGTAAATAGATAATAGATTGTAGTAATCCATTAAATTATTAATATTTCTATTAACAAAAATATCATTTTCGAATGCCTGTCTTACCTCATCTTTTAATTCATACGTCTGTAATTCTGTTTCGAGATCTATTATTTTATCATATATTTTTTGAAAATCGTTGTCTCTATCAGTTTTAATTTGGTCAATCTCTATATTTAGATTTTTTACAGTTTCATTTAAACCATCGATTTTATCATTCAGTTTTTTTATTTTTTCATCTAAATTATCAATTTTTTTCTTAAGTTCTTCGTTATGTTCTTTTGTTTTTTGATCAATGTTGGATTTCACACCTGCAATATTGGAAGATATGGTATTTAACTCTTTTTTTAACTCCTCAAGATTATTACCGTCTTGATCACCCGGATTTTCTTCTGAAGGAGTCGGATCTTCATTTGTGGTATCATCAACATTATTTCCACTGTCTGTCTGCTGTCCATCTTCATCTGAATTATTCGATTTGTTTTCATCTGTTTGTCCATTACCTGCTGGATCTGTTGACGTATTATCTTCTGCTGTTCCATCGTTTTCACCAGGTGAAGGAGATTCAGGTTCTTCTTTATTAGGTACTTGAATGTTATTAGACAAATCCTCTAATTCTTTTGAAATCTTTTCTAGTTCATTCGCTTCATCATCTAAATTTATTTCTATATTTTTGTTGTCTTCATCATCTCCGGGTTCTTCTTTTCCATCATCCCCTGGTTCTTCTTCTTTCGGCGTTTCATTATTATTTGATTCAAACAATTTTTCACGATTCTTTAGCATAGGTGTTTCAATTTGATTTAAAGTGTATTGTCTAGCCTGTTTTTTATATTCAGAAATCAGAGCGCTCTGTATCGTGCCGATCTGGCCAAGCTGCTGCTGCGGTATCTGATCATACCGGTAGTCTTGAAGCTCCTTGTTAGATCTCGCAGCCTCGCCAAATTGCGTCTGCAAATTCCCAAACGCAGTGGTCATGCCGTTCATTCTTTGGGCGAAGGTGCTTGATGTGCTGGCTTGTTTTTCATTGATGGACGTCAGACCCGTTTGGATTTGCTTTTCGCTGTCCGCCTGGGCGGCCATCAGCAGTTTTGACTGCTCCTGTTGGTATTTTTTATATTGATTGACGTTTTCGACAAAACCGTCCAATTGTTTTTTGGTTTCCTCAACGCCTGTGCTGCGGTCTTTTGAGGTGTCTTTCGTTTGGTTGATCGATTCTTTCAGGCTGTCGATCATTTCTTTTTGTCTTTCCACCTCGCCGGCCAGGTTGTTTGAGCTCGGCTTGTAAAAGTTGTACATCGCGTTTTGGAACTCTGATTCTTTGTCTACGATATTGTCAAATTCATCTCTGACATCCTTCATTCTCAGCTTGACGATATTCCAATACAAGGAAGACATCTTTTTGCTGACAGACTTTTGGGCGTCCTGAAGCTCGCGCTGGACTTTTTCCTTGTTGACGGCGTCAAGCTGGGCTTGAACTCGGAAATCCAATTCCGCTTTTTGCGGTCGCTTATGATTGTAGCTTAAAATATTGTTCGTAAAGTCTGATGGAATGTAGACAATCGCATCATATTTTTTGTCGGCGAGTCCGCTTTCGGCGGTGCTGCGGCTGACGACCGTCCATTTATAGTCGGGCCGTTCAGCCAGTGCAGCCGAGATATCGCGGCCGAAATACACTTTTTTCTCGTCGTTTCCGCTGCCTTGATCGCTGCCGATATCTTCATTGACAACGGCGATTTCTTTCGTCTCATTCGACACTTTTTTCGTCGGATTCTCTCCGATGAAATGGAAAAACAAGACGGGCAGCAGTATGACGATCAGCACGGCGCTGATGATTTTCAGCGAGCTTTTCTGTTGTTCCGTCATTTCATTTTCTTCCTTTCTACAGAACATAAAGGAATTTGAATTTTCCTTTCCTTGCCGTTTTCAACAATGTAACCGAAGCCCGGCTGAATTTCCGGCTCCTGCCGTTCGTACGGGAGCTGAATCAGATTTTGCTCGGACTTTTTCATCAGCAGGACGGCATGTCTGACTTGTTTGACCTCGCTCGTTAATGAATCATACCCTTTTGTAAACTCGTTGTGGTTTCCGGCAGGGATGAAGTGGAAACCAAGATGGGCGTATGATTTCATAAACATGGCCATCCTGTCTTGGATCGATGCGTCAATTGTTTGCTGGAAGCGTGAAATTCCGTCAACGATAAAGACCATCGGCGAGAAGTCGAGCTTTGCGGTTTCCCCTGATCTGACCGCTTCCACGTACATCGCTTCCCTTGTCCGGCAGATTTCCTCCGCCTCAGACAGCCAAAGCAATATATCGTCCTTTGTCTCAAGATAGCTGATCTCATCTTCTGTTGCGTATTGGGACAAGCCGCGGTCAATCGAATCAAACACGGCAATTTTTTTCGTATCATGGTCAAGCAGATGTTCAAGCATGATTTTGATGACGTTTGTTTTTCCGCGCTGGGTCTGTCCCATGATGAGACAGTGTTTGTTTTTCTCTAGGTTAAAGTAGACAGGCTCAACCGTCTCTTCATCAAGCCCCATAGGGATGAGTCCTCTCTCAGGCTGCAGCGGGTAATCCCTCATGAACTGCGTCACGGAAAGCTCGAGCGGCAGCATTGGCACCGGAGCCGGCTTTCTCATGCCTTGATAGCGGTCCGCGATGGCCTGAATATCCGCTTTGATCTGTTCAAACAGTTCGAGATCGTTCTCTGCCTCAACAGGCATAAACATTTGTGCGAAATACTGGCTCTCTTTATTGATAATGACCCGTCCCGGTATCGGTTCAAGGCTGTACTCAGGCCTTCCGATAATCGAATAAGCTTCAGACTGATCAAGCAAATAGTGGACGACCCTTGTTTTCAGGTTGTTCAAGAGCGATTGCCTGATCGCGTTGACTCTTGTCGCCGTCAGGATTAAGTAAATTCCCAATGACTGGCCGTCGCGGGCGAACTGAATGAATTCCTGTTCGAGCTCATGCATCTCATCTTTGATAATGTCAAAGTTGTCAACCGTGATAAAGATGAACGGCAGCTTTTCTTCATTCAGCGCATTGTACATCTTGATGTGGCTGATTTCTTTCTGACGGAAGAGATTTTTCCGGTGCTCGATTTCCTCTTTGATCCGGGCCATAAATTTTTCGATTTTTCTTGTCTGGTCCATGAGGAAATAATCGGCCGTATGCGGAAGTCTCGCAAGCGGCAGAAGCGTTCCGTTTCCAAAGTCAAAGATGTAGTTGTGCAGCTCCCCAGGCGTGTATTCAGCCGCAAAGCTCATCAGGAAGGTGATGGCGCTGAGCGATTTTCCGTAGCCTGAAGACCCGACGATTCCGATGTTTCCGTCCTCCATCATGCGATAGCTGATCGGCTTCTGGCTTTGCTTCTCAGGTTCATCGATAAAGGCGAAGTTGAACGTATCGGCTTCATCCGACGGATAACGCGTTTTGGGAATGCGCTCCTCAAGCGGCGGCAGCCAAGGACTTGGGAGTTTTTCGATTCCCATTTCCCCCTGAATCTGCTCGATTTGTTCAACGACGGCGGAAATTTCCGTCTGCACTTCTTTTTTCGCCGACTGATCGGCATCAACGTCTGACAATGGAATCAAGCCGGTATCCGTTACGATCGCGACTTCATCCTCTGTTCCATATGCGTCTTCCATGTAAGGCGCACCGCTCCACGCAGACTGGAACAGCTCGTATACTTCGTTGTTTCCGACCTGCAAATAGCCGCGACCTGTCACCGTGATGGTCGCCGCGTCCCCGTTTTTGAGGATCTCTTTACTGTCGTTTGCGTCCTGCACTTTTAAGGCCACTTTAAATCTGGAGTTACTCCAGATCTGGTCATCGATGATGCCGCCCGGCTTTTGCGTCGCCAAGATTAAGTGCACCCCAAGGCTTCGGCCGATCCTTGCCGCACTGACAAGCTCGCGGATAAATTCCGGCTCTTCGCTTTTCAGCTCGGCAAACTCATCGGATATTAAGAATAAATGAGGCATCGGTGTTTTTGCTTTTTTCTGTTTATACAGCTTCGTATAATCATTGATATGGTTGACACTGTACTGATCAAAAAGGCGCTGCCTTTTCTTCAGCTCGCTTTTGATTGACGCCAGGGCGCGCGCACTGAAGTTTTTGCTGCCTTCGATGTTCGTGATCGTTCCTAGCAGATGGGGAATGTTTCTGAACGGCTGCGCCATTCCGCCCCCCTTATAGTCGATCAGCAAAAAGGCGACCTCATGCGGATGGAAGTGAACAGCCAAAGACAAAATATACGTCTGCAAAAATTCACTTTTCCCCGAACCTGTTGTCCCCGCAAGCAGCCCGTGCGGCCCGTGCGCTTTTTCATGCAGGTTCAAATAAACGATGTCCTCTTTCCCCTTATAACCGATCGGTACCGCCAGCGATTTAGCCGACTCGCTTGTCAGCCATTTTTCTCTGATGGCGATATCATTGACTTCTTTTGCATGGAACAGCTCGAGAAACGATACGGTTTCAGGGATTGAATTTGTCATGCCCATCTGGTGATCAAGCGTCCGCAATGTCCGTGAAAAGATTTCATTATCTTCTCTTTGATGATCATCCAATTGAAAAGGGATCTGGACGGCTTTCTTTTGCTTGATCAAAATATCGCCCTCATGCTCAGTAATATAACGAACAAGGGTATGAATGTTTTCTGACAGGCTTTCCTTTGTCTCTGCCGCAACAATCGTCGAAACGCCGAGATGTTTTTGCTTACCTTCCAAATATTCGAGAATGACGTGCTCTGCGATCAGCTGCTGATTTGTAATGATAAAGACGAAGTGCGGTCTGAACCGCGTTTTTTCTTTGTTTTCATCCAAATCGCGCTCTCTTAATATCTCATATATGCTGGAGAGAAGCTGATCCCTCGTCTGTTCGTTGTAAATAAAGCCTTTCGCATATGTATGCGGAAGCTGAAAATGCGGAAGCCATTTCATCCATTCCCAGTCTTTGTACTCCGCTTCATCAAAAATAAACACAAAGCGCAGATCATGATAGCTGTGGAAAAAAGCCAGCTGTCCGACAAGCTGATGAATTTCATTTTTTACAACAGACAACTTTCCGACGACACCCATCGGGCCTTCGGCAAGGTTCACGGTAACCGGAGCATTTCTCAGTTCTCTGTAGACCTGCTCTATTTTTTGCGTTTGTTCAAGAAGATCGTCTGTATCGCGGTTTGCCAAATCCCCTCCGTTCAAATTGATGTGATAGGAGGAAGCAACCGTCCCCGTTCCAAGGCGGATCTGAAGGAAATCCTCGCTTTCAATCGATTTTTCCCAAATTCGGCCGCTGATTTCCCGTGTTAAATATTTCATTCTTTCAAATGAAGGGAAATGAAAGTTCAGGACAAACTTTTGCCTTTCCGCAAGCTCATGCAGCTCTTTCTTTTTATTTTCAAGATAGAGGGTGTAGACCCTCTCCCTTTTCTCTTCGCGCTTTTTGCGCTGGTTTTTGTCGCGGAAATACTGCACCGTTGATGTAATCAGCGTCATCATAAACATCGCCAGCGAGACGAGGATAAAAATCCCGCGCGGCTGGATGAGCGCCACGATTCCCATGACGACCAGCATGACAATTGGAGGAAGGATCATCAGCCATAATCCTCTGTTGTCATTGTCGCTTTCCTGCGCAGGGAAGCTGAATGAGATTTTGTCATCAGGCAGGTCATAGATCATTCTCGGCGGCCTGCGATATTGCGGGTATTTGTTTTTCGTTTCAGAGCTCGGTTTTACCGTTTGCTCCAAAGCGGTTTCGAACGGCTCACGCGCGTTGATTTCCAAAAGATCGCCTTCAATGATCCGGAAGGTATTCAGCCCGAATAAGATTTCATCTCCGTTTTGCAATGAGGCGGGCGCGGTTATTTTTTCGCCGTTCATATAAACGTTAGCGCCATTTGGAATGACGTTCCATTGATCTTCAAGTCTGATGATTGAGAACGTTGCCTGATTCCCGAAGAATGGATCCATCTCAGAGAAATAGACGTCAGCTTCCTGATCATGGGAGGAAATCGCGATTTCCTTTCTTTCTCCTAAATAATAAACAGGGGCGCTTTCCTGTTCCTCGGTTAAAAAGAGGACCAGTTCTTCCTTCCCGTCCTTTACTGCCGCTTTTTCGCCAAGCTTCAGCAGAAAGGCAGGCTCCTCTCCTTGAGACACGCTGTAAGCGTCGGCATCCCTTTGCTTGTCCAGCGTCACCGGACCTTTTTCAAACGGAAAGTGGCGGATGGTGACGGAATGCCTCAGCTCAGGGCCGATGGTCAGCGTGCGGGTGCTGGGATGATCCAGCTTTACGTTTTGATAGTTTTCGCTATAAAAAATCCATAACAGATTCATTTTTCCGCCTCCTGCAAACAACAGGTTTTATCGCTTTTATTTGTCATCTTTTTTCTTGTTGTCTTCCTTTTCTTTTTTTTCCTTTTCTGCCTCTTGCTTTGCTTTTTCAGCCTCTTGTGCGGCCTGCTGCTGGTCAGCAGAAGTCTGCTCGGCTTCTTCGGCGTTTTCCGCTTTTTTTCGTCTCTCATTCACTTGTTCGAGTTCTTTTTCAAGCGGTTCAAGCTGTTTTTCTCTTTCTTCGCTCGACAATTTGTCATTCGCTTTGATTTCTTGCTCATATTTGATAATCGCATAGCCGATCCAGCGGTCATCCTCCAACAAGTGGGCCGTTTCTAACGCTTCCTTGTTTTCACCCCGGCCAATTTCAATGAAATACTGGAAATACTTCGGATCGGCCTGAAGCGTAAGCAAATTCAGGGCGACTTCCTGTCCGTTGGCTTCCTTCAGCACATTGTCAACCGCCGCATAAGAATAAGCAAGCTGGTATTGAACAGACTCCGGCATTTCACCGGCATCATATTTATCAAGCGTGCTGATGACTTTGCTGTATTGTTTATTTAAAAAGTAGCGGTTGCTGTCAATAAACGCTGCCTGCTTCGGCTGGATAAAGAACAGTGAATAAAATGAAAATAAAACGGCCGGTATTAAGCATATAATGAGTCCCAATCCTATGTATCTTTGAACCTTCCATTTCTTCTTCGGAAGATGGACAAGCGTTTTTTCTTCGGCATCCAGTTCATCGATCTTCGTTTTGATGAAGGCTTTTAATTCACCGTATGTTTTGCTTGAGATGATGCCTTTGGCCTCGTCTGAGAACTTTATCGTTTCACTGTATTTCAAATAATCTTCAAAGGAAAATTCCCAGTCGACGGCCAGCGCCGCCGCCGCTTTCACTTCATTAAACAGTCTTTCTTCATCGTTTTCGTATGGCGGAATGCTTTCTTTCACTCCATAATGTAAAAATGCGGGGGTGAGTCCCTTGTCAAAGACAATGTTTTCCGGTGCCGCGATCAAGTGCAGCCTGTTGACTGAATGCTCTTCAACAGCCTTGACGAGCTGATAAGCAAACAGCCATTTGCTTTTTTTATTTTTCGTTTTCAAATGGCGAAATGGCTTGTATTCTGACGGAGGCTGAATCGAAATTTGGACTTCATCATCGGTCATAACGGTTTCCTTTTTAAAGGAAGGATTGACTTCTTTGATGACGTTTGCTTCCAAACCGTTTACAAGATTGATTTTTTCTCTTTGAAAACGAATGATATAAGTGTCGTCTTCTTTCGTCATGACCGCCTCTAATTGATTTTCCAGATACGTTTTCTTTTTTTCTGTCATTCATCCAGATCCTTTCATAGTATTTCCAGACGGTCACCTGTCGTAATCCCGCAGTCGGCTAACGTGTATTCGCCTGAAAAAACGGCATCTTTATTCGTCACCCTTACCCAGTACCCTTCGCGCGGAGGCAAGGGGATGCTTTTGGCTTGCCATGCGATATCGATGACCTTTTTAACAGAATGGTAATCTGACAGTCTGAGATCAAAAGCGCCGCCGTCATAGTGCTTTAAATCGATGGTAATGTCGACGTACACAGTTCATCACCTCTCAATAGAAAAAGCGCCGTCATCTTCTTTTGAATTAGGCGCTTCTCTCGTTCTTCTAATCTGTAATTAGCCGCGGATTTGGCTAGCGATGTCTTGGTCAGTGCTTTCAAGAGTGTTAGCAGTCTGATGAAGCTGTTTGGAGACGTCACTTAGAAGTTCAGCCATTTTTAGAAAAGAAGGTCTTAGCTCTTGATATTGCTCTGCGAATGCACGGCTTGATTCACCTTCCCACATATCCTGAAGCTGATTGATCATTTGATCAAGACGCTGGTTTACCTGTTCAGTTACATCTCCGCTTTCCTTTTGATATCTGTCAGCCATTTGCCGGAGTTCCGCCGGCGTCACACGAATGATTCCTGACATATTCCTTATACCTCCTGCGCTATTCGCCCTAGATATGGGCTAAATAACTTATTTTTTTGAACGTTTTTATTATAAAAACAAGATTGAGGCACAGTCAAACAAATCTGTTGTAATTTTACAAAATGAGTCTAAAGGTTTATTGTTCCTCTATTTCCAACCAACTAAAATTATAGATATCTAGTAAAAATATCTCAATTTCAAGTACCGGTACGGATCAGATCAAAAGACATGGTTCTAATAGACTATTCAGGAAGACGCGGTTTGAACCCGAACAGACCATAGTAAAAAGGGTGGATCACATAATAATGAAGGAATTTGGATAGCAAAACAGCCCGCCCCCGTCTTGAGGCAGGCTGTTTTTGCCGATCAGCCGGCTTTTAGCTCAGCATCCTTTTCCTTGTTGTAATGGTGTAAAAAGAAATCGTCGGTTTCTGCGCGGATGACTTTCCATAGCAGAATAAGAGCCACAAGGTTCGGGATCATCATGATAGCGTTCGCCATATCCGCGAAAGCCCAGACGGTGTCCAGGCTTGCCACGGCTCCGTAGTATGCCGCAAACACATACACGATCCGGTAAATCGGCACCCATTTTAAACCGACCAAATATTCCAGACATTTTTCTCCATAAACATACCAGCCGACAATTGTCGAGTAGCCGAAAAAGATGACTGAAAATGTGACGATGTATTTGCCGGCCGCTCCTAATGAAGAAGCAAACGCCGCGTTTGTCAGTGCGCCTGCATCAAGGGACGCATCATGTGCAACGCCTGAGATCAATCCGCCTGAAGGATCCCAAAAGCCCGTAATAATCAGCACAAGCCCGGTCATTGTACAAACGATCAACGTGACAATGAACGTTCCCGTCATCGCAACCAGGGCCGATTTAACGGGATGGTCGGATTTCGCGTTTCCTGCAATCAAAGCCGCTGTTCCGAGACCCGCTTCATTCGAAAAGATCCCTTTTGACATTCCGTTTCTGATCGCTTCTGAAACAACCACACCCGAAAAGCCGCCCGCTACTGAAACAGGGTTGAAAGCATGGTGGAAAATCAGCTGAAACGCCGGGATGATTTGATCATAGTGCATAAAAATAATGATCAGCGAGCCGCCGATATAAAGGATCGCCATAATCGGCACAAAGATGCTCGCAACAGCACTGACACGCTGAAATCCGCCGAAAATAATCGCCGCCGTTAATACGGCGAGAATAAGGCCGATCACCCAGCCGGGAATTGCAAAGCTTTGAGTAACGACTTCAGAAATCGTATTGGATTGGACCGAGTCTCCGATTCCAAATGAAGCGAGCACACCTGAAAGCGCGAATAAGACGGCAAGCGGCTTCCATTTCTTCCCCAGTCCTTTTTCTACATAATACATCGGTCCCCCGGAGTATTCCCCGCGTTCATTTTTGACCCGGTATTTCACCGCCAGCAGCGCTTCACTGTATTTGGTGGCCATGCCTAAAAGGCCGACGAGCCACATCCAAAACAAAGCGCCCGGTCCCCCGACTGTAATCGCCGTTGCCACGCCGGCGATATTGCCGTTTCCGATCGTTCCGGCAAGGGTCGTCATCAAAGCTTTAAAGTTGCTGACATCCCCTTCTGCCCCGGACGATTCTTTTTCTTTCCCAAAAGCGAGTTTAAATGCATATATTAATCTTTTAAATTGCAGCCCCCGCAGCACCATCGTCAGAAAAATTCCGGTGCCGACAAGCAGGACAATTCCAGGTACTCCCCACAAAATTCCGTTGATTTTCTCTAAAATAAACACTCTTTCCTTCTCCTCTTAATTGCATGTCGTCTCATCATTTATGAAAATTAATAAATGAACTCCAACTTTTTTGTTGATTTTCACAAACAACTATAACCATAATAAAAGTAAGATGGGTATATGTCAAAAAATTTTTTTGCAAACATAAAGTAGGGGTTTTTTATGAACAATCGAATGAATCCTTTTAAATACAACTATGACCGTCTGGAAGATGTCGCAGATCATATCAGCGAAGTGCTGAACTGTCCTATTACAATCGAAGATGTCAATCACCGGCTCCTCGCCTACAGCACACACAGCGACTATACCGATCCGGCGAGAACCTCGACGATTATCGGCCGCCGCGTTCCTGAAAAAGTAATCAACAAGCTCTGGAAAGACGGGACCATCCCCGCTCTGTTGAAAACGGACGAGCCGATCAGAGTAGAACAAATCGATGAAGTCGGACTGAGCAGCCGCGTGGCGATTTCAATCTGGAAAAACAGCGAAGTCATCGGATTTATTTGGGCGCTGGAAAGCCATAAAACACTCTCTGACGAAGAGCTGCATCTATTGAAGCTTGCAGCTGAATCCGTAAAAAATAAGCTTTTGCCTTATCAGGTCCGCAAAAGAAAAAACGAACAGCGCAGCCAGGAGTTTTTCTGGAAGCTGCTCACCGGGCACATATCAGAGGAACAGGAAATCGCAGACGGCTTTCACCAGCTCGGCATCAGGGTCCCATCTTCTTATTCCGTTTTGATCGTCCGCCTGAAAAGCGAAATTGAGGAGAAAACCGAAAAACAGCTCAATTATTTATTGGAAACGACACAGCAGGTGCAAATTCTTCTGACAACGCTCGACTACAATGAGCTGATCATCCTCGCTTCTCCGAAAACAGGGGAAAACGGACAGCCCTTCAACGATTTAAAACAATTTGCCGTCAATATCCAAAAACAGCTTGAAGAACGCTATAAGCTGCATGATTGTACCTTGTCGATCGGCGGAATATATGAATCGATCACGCGCGTTCATCAGTCATACCAGGAAGCGCTCTCGGTTTTAAAGGTGAAAGAGCGGTTTGCTGCAGAAACGAAGCACCTTGTCAGTTTTTCTGAGCTTGGCATTTACCAATATCTTGACGTGCTTGCCGAAAAACGAAAGCATGACAGCTATCCCAACTATTCTTTGACACGGCTTGAGGCGTACGACAAGGTACACCATTCCAACCTAGTCGAAACCCTTGAACAATTCATCGAATGCGACAGCAATGTAAACACCGCCGCCAAAAAGCTGAACATTCATGTCAATACATTAAACTACAGGCTCAAGCGGATTAGTAAAATCGCAGAAATCGATTTGAAAAACATTAACGAGAAATTCTCGATTTATCTTGAAATCAAGCTGCAAAACATGCATTTGTGAAATTCCACAAATGCATGTTTTTTTATTTTTCTAATCAAACAAAGAAAATTCAAAAAAATCAATATAAACTAAAGTAACAGAAGTTTTCCTAAAAAAGGAGGAGCGATTCGCGATGATAATCGGGGTTCCAAAAGAAATTAAAAACAATGAAAACAGGGTGGCTTTGACGCCTGGTGCAGCTTCACAGCTGATCGCCGCAGGGCACCGCGTCATCATAGAAGCAAATGCCGGTGCTGGAAGCGGTTTTGACAACGAAGATTATGTATCTGTGGGAGCCGAAATCGCCGAACAGGCGAAAGCCGTCTGGAATGCAGCCGAGATGGTGATGAAAGTAAAAGAGCCCCTTCCGGAAGAATATCCGTATTTCAGAGAAGGCTTGATCTTGTTCACTTATCTGCATCTGGCAGCAGAGCCTTCCCTGGCTGAAGCGCTGAAACAAAAAGGCGTGACTGCCATCGCTTATGAAACGGTGAGCGACGGGCGCTCTCTTCCTTTGCTGACGCCGATGTCGGAAGTAGCCGGACGGATGGCTGCGCAAATCGGCGCGCAGTTCCTTGAAAAGCCAAAAGGAGGAAAAGGAATCTTATTAGCCGGGGTTCCCGGTGTGGCGCGGGGAAAAGTGATCATTATCGGCGGCGGCGTTGTCGGCACAAACGCCGCCAAGGTTGCAGTCGGTCTTGGGGCGGACGTGACCATGATTGACCTGAATGCAGACCGGCTGCGCCAGCTTGACGATCAGTTCGGCCATCAAATTCAAACGCTCATGTCCAATCCGGTCAATATCGCCGACGCTGTGGCTGAAGCAGATCTTCTCATATGTGCAGTGCTGATCCCGGGCGCCAAAGCTCCGACTTTGGTGACGGAGGAGATGGTGAAGCAGATGAAGCCGGGCTCCGTGATCGTCGATGTCGCCATCGACCAGGGCGGCATTGTGGAAACGGTCGATCATATTACGACCCATGACAACCCGACCTACGAAAAACACGGAATCGTCCATTACGCCGTCGCCAACATGCCGGGGGCCGTGCCGAGAACATCTACCGTGGCGTTGACGAATGTTACTGTGCCATACGCTCTTGAAATCGCTAACAAAGGCGCAGTGAAAGCGATCCTCGAAAACGCCGCCTTAAAAGCCGGAGTCAATGTCGCAAACGGACACATCACATATGAAGCGGTGGCAAAAGATTTACAGTATGATTACGTGCCGGTGGAACTGGCGATTGAAAACTCGTCATCCGCCACTGAAGCTTAATAGATGAAAGCAGGGGCTCGCAGCGGGCTCCTGCTTTTTTGGTTGAATCAATATTTGACTCATACGCATATCGGTATTCATTTCACCTATGTAGCGGCTCCGCTAATAGACTAATCAAAGCTGTACCTTTCTTCCTTCCACGGATCTCCCCTCATATGGTAGCCGTTTTTCTCCCAAAATCCTGGATGGTTTTCCTTTGTAAATTGGATACCTCTCAGCCATTTAGCGCTTTTCCAGAAATAGAGATGCGGCATGACGGCTCTGAGCGGGAAGCCGTGCTCAGGAGTGAGCGGAACGCCGTTATACGAATGGGCCAGCAAAGAGGATTCCCTCAAAAAGTCATCAAGGGGAACATTTGTCGTCCAGCCCTCCTCTGCATGAAGGATGACAAATCTTGCTTCCTCAAGCGGCTTGACCCTTTTGGCTATCTCTTTTGTTTTGACGCCTTTCCAGACGGTATCAAGCTTTGACCAGCCTGTCACACAATGTATATCATGGGACACTTCGCTTTGCGGCAGCTTTTTCAGCTCGTCAAAGGTCAACAGAAGCGGAGATTCGACCAGACCGTAAATTTGCAGATTCCATTTTGATAAATCTTGATAATCCGGCACACTCCCGGCATGCAGCACCGGAAATGATGTCGTGACATTTTGGTTGGGTGGCACTCTGTCAGTCAGGCTGTGCCGTTTTATTTTTCCAAAATACATATGGCTCCCTCCCTTTTGTTAACTTATATAAAAACAAGGTTGACAAACTATTCAATCGTCTTTTACGATAATGATGTGACATTCATAGGAGGAACAAACATGAAAAAACAAAAGCTTCGCGCCAGTGACATGGCGCTTGTAGGAATGTTCGCCGCCCTGATGGGGATCGGCGCCAATATGACTTCGTTTGCCCCTTTTCTGCAAATCGGCGGCATCCCGCTTACCATGCAGCCCTTTTTCTGCCTGCTCTCAGGTCTGCTGCTCGGGCGCAGACTAGGAGCGCTTGCAATGATTGTTTATGCGCTCGTCGGCTTTATGGGAGCCCCTGTTTTCGCACACTTTTCCGGCGGAATTTCCGCTCTTTTCAAAGGCAGCGGCGGGTTTATTTTGTCCTATATCCCTGCGGCATATGCCGCGGGCTGGGTGACCGACAGAAAAGCTGATCCGCAAACAAAGCATTTTTTTGCGGCTTCTGTCATCGGTACGGCCGTCATCTATTTCATCGGTGTCAACTATATGTATCTCGCTTTTAAATATTGGCTCAACACGCCGGTAACGTATACGGCGGCATGGAAATCGATGGTCTGGTTTTTTATCAAAGACTTTGCATTTTCCATTCTGCTGGCCGCGCTTGCTTCAAAAGTGTACCGCGCTGTTCAAAAGGCGGCAGGCTTTAATAGAAATCCTTCATTCTAAAAAAACAGAACCGCTTTCAGGTTCTGTTTTTCATTTTAACAAAAAAATTCCCCTTCAGAGGGGAATTTTTTAAAGAACCATCGCTGCGATCCAGCCGAACAGGATGAGCGGAATATTATAATAGATGAATGTCGGAACGCAAGTGTCCCAAATGTGGTGGTGCTGTCCGTCCGCGTTCAAACCTGATGTCGGGCCAAGCGTACTGTCACTGGCCGGAGAACCCGCATCACCCAATGCGGCAGCCGTTCCGATAATGGCGATCGTCGCCATCGGGCTGAAGCCGAGCTGCAGGCAAAGCGGAACAAAAATAGTCGTGATAATCGGAATCGTCGCAAACGATGACCCGATCCCCATCGTAATCAGCAGACCGACAACCAGCATCAGCAATGCCCCAATCACCTGGTTATGGCTGATCATTCCGGTTGATGCTTCCACGAGCGCCTTCACATCTCCGGTTTTTTCAAGCACGCTGGCAAACCCCGCAGCCGCCAGCATCACAAACCCGATAAACGCCATCATGTTCATCCCGTTTGTGATCAGTTCGTCCGCTTCGCCTTTTTTCATCGCACCGCTTACGAATAGCACCGCTAAACCGCTGAGAGCGCCGAATATCATGCCGTCAACGTCTAGGCTCTGTGATAAATAAAGCTGCACAGACAATGAAACGGCAATGGCCAGCACCGCGATGGTGAGGCTTTTTTTCGTATAAGACACAGGCTTTTGACCGGCGATTTCCTTCATGTCATATGTGCGGGGTTTACGGTATACAAAAACGGCAAGCAGCAGACCGACAATCATACCCGCAACCGGAATCACCATCGCAACCGGAATATCCGCAAGCGTAACAGAAAGCCCCGCATCTTTCATGTTGTCTTTTAAAATCCCCTGAAAAATCTGTCCAAATCCAACCGGGAGCAAAATATAGGGAGCTGTTAAACCGAAGGTCATCACACATGCGATCAACCTGCGGTCAACTTGCAGCTCGTTTAAAATTTTCAATAAAGGCGGAATCAAAACCGGTATAAATGCGATATGGACGGGAACGACGTTTTGCGACATACATGAAACGATTAAAATCACGAAGACGATCAATACTTTTGAAAGTGTTTTTCGCCGCGCATCCCCTTCTTTGCCGATCAGCCTTACAGCGGCCTCAACCATCGCATCCGGGAGACCCGTTTTTGTCAAGGCAACCGCAAATGCCCCGAGAAGCGCGTAGCTGACCGCTACTGTCGCATTGCCTCCGAGTCCTTCGGTAAAAACGCTGACTGTCTGGCCAAGTCCTAGTCCGCCCGTCAGACCGCCGGCGAGGGCGCCCACCATCAGGGCAATGACGACATTGACCCGCAGCAGGCTTAATATAAGCATAATGATAACCGCAATCACAACTGCATTCATAATGAAACCTCCGAACAAACACTTTAGTTTGCTAATGTAGTAGATAATTAAAGTAATGAACGTATATTATCACATTTTTTGTGATTGCGTCAATGAAGCTTTAACAATATGAAAAATTTGCCCGTAAAAAATCCTCTTCATTAAATGAAGAGGATCATCATTTTACATATTGCCCGCAAACCGCTCCACAAACGTGACAAGGGTTCTCACCATGACGCCTGTTCCGCCTTTTGGTCCAAAGCAAGTGCTTTTATTTGTCGTTGCAGTACCGGCTATATCAAGATGCACCCAAGGCGTCTGCTCTGCGAATTCTCCGAGAAACGTGCCGGCCATGATGGCGTGCCCTTCTCTTCCAGGTGAGTTATTCAAATCGGCCATCTGGCTGTTTTTCACTCTCTTTTTGTCTTTTTCCGTAATCGGAAGCTGCCAGATCGCTTCCCCCGCTTCTTCAGCCGCCTGTCTGAGCTCCTCATAAAGCGGCTCATGATTTGTCATGGCGCCTGTCGTTTCCGTGCCAAGGGCCACGATGATTCCTCCCGTTAGCGTCGCTACATCGATCAGCATGGAGGCTCCATGATGTTTTGCGTAGGTCAAGCCGTCGGCAAGAGCAAGTCTTCCTTCTGCATCCGTATTTAAAATTTCAATCGTTTTGCCGCTGAGCGACACAATGACATCGTCCGGCTTCATGGCGGTCGCTGAAATCATGTTGTCTGTGGACGGGATCACGGCAAGAACATTTTGTTCCGGACGCAGCTCGCCAATCGCTTCCATCGCACCTAACACGCTGGCGGCTCCGCCCATATCTGATTTCATGCCGACAATGCCGTCTTTCGTTTTTAAGGAATAGCCTCCGGTATCAAACGTGATTCCTTTGCCGACCAAACCGATGACATCGTCCCATGTTTCTTTCCCCTGATATTTCAACACGATCATTTTCGGCGGCTCGCTTGATCCTTGGTTGACCGCCAGCAGTCCGCCCATGCCGAGCTCTTCCATTTCCTCTTTTTCAAGAATTTCGCATTCGAATTCGTATTTGGCGGCAAGCTCGGCGGCATAAGAAGCGAGATCTGTGGCGGTCAGCATGTTGCCCGGCATGTTCACAAGCGTTCTCGCCGAATTTGTCGCATGTCCGTACACTTGGCCGACATGGAGGCTCGCCTGGACTTCCTTCAGATCATGGTCTGTCAGGACATAAACGTTTTCCAGAGGACGTTCCGGTTCATTTGATTTATGTTTGTAATCCTGCACTTCATAGCTGGAGAGCATGGCGGATTCCGCCAAAGCATGCGCCGCATCGTTCGCGTTGACGCGATCTGAAACAAAGGTGTCGAGACAGACTGTCAACTCCTGTTTCCTGTCTTTATGAATCATCTGAATGGCTTCGGCAAAGCAATGCTTTGCATCCTCGAATGTAAATTCTGCCTCCCGCCCCAATCCGACTACATACAGCCGTTTGACTCCTGGGAGCGACGGGGTAAATATTTTAGACACTTTCGCTTTTGTGGAGGAGACGTCCCCGTCTTTTAACAGCTGTGTCAGCTGGCCGTTCAACTGGCGGTCGATTTCTTCCGCTTTTCCATTCAATTGGCTTTTTTTAAACAATCCGATCATCAGCGTTTCGTTTTTTTCAAAATCATGAAAGGCGTAAAACATTTGTTCACAGCTCCTTCTCGGCAAAGTGAGTAAAAATGAAACAACAATGTTATAATAGGAAAAACATTTTTCCTCTTTAAAATCCATACCTTTATTTTAGCAAATAAACGTATGTTTTTCTGAATTCATCTTTTATTTTCCTTATAGAAAGGATGTTCTGGGAAATGGAAATCCTCAACAACTTTCCTTTACTGGCTGGCTTCGCCGCAATCTTTTTCGCCCAGTTTATCAAAGTGCCCATTTTTTTCATTGTCTCAAGAAAGTGGGACTGGCGGCTGGTGACAAGCACGGGAGGAATGCCAAGTTCGCATTCGGCGGCCGTCACGGCGCTTTCGACAGGAGTAGCGCTTGATCAGGGGATAGATTCATCTTTGTTTGCCGTCTCTTCAATCTTTGCAGTCATCACGATGTTTGATGCGACAGGAGTCAGGAGGCATGCCGGCGAACAGGCCACCGTTCTCAACCGGCTTGTCAGAGACTTTAACCGCTTCGTCAATGAAGCGAAGGATTTCCCAAAGAGCCATCAGGAAGAAAAGCAAAAGAAATTAAAAGAACTGTTGGGACACCAGCCGATCGAAGTCTTTTTCGGAGGGCTGACGGGAATCGTCCTGACGCTGCTTTTGCACTATATCTTTATGTAGCATTAAAAAAACGTTTAAGCCTGTCCGGTCTTAAACGTTTTTTTGGTTATTCTTTTGCCATTTTGTATTTTTGCCTGAATACCTGCATCGATTTGTTTTCATTCAGCTTTAAGAGATCCTCTTCCGTTACGGAACCGTCTCCTTTTTTAATGACGTATACATCAAGGGTTTTCTTTCCCCATTCATTATAGACGTCTTCAACCGTTTCATAATAGAGGTCAAGACGGTTTCCTTTAATGGCTGATCCTGTATCCGCCACTACGCCATAGCCGTAGTCCGGAATGAACAAAATCGTACCGATGGGAAAAACGGACGGATCGGCTGCAACGGTCGAATACAAATCCCTTTTTACTTTGACACCGGAATATGTAAGCCCGTATTCGGGATGGTGCGGATGTTTTCCCGTAGATTCGACTCCGGCCGTGTACCCGGTCGCAGTCACTTTTTGTTTCGGATATTTGCTCCAGTCAAAAGCGTCTTCAAGCTTTTTCGGTTTGTTTTTAATTTCTTTGGCGGCCGACAGTGATGTCTTTTCCGCTTTTTCTTTCGGAAGTGATTTAAAGGTCAGATGCAATTGTTTGAACGACAACTCCCGTTCCTTTGCCCAGCTTGATATATCCTCAGCCTCCACTCCGGAAACCGCAAAGAAAGTCGTCATAAGAGCCAGGACAAATAAAGCCGACATCAAGAAACGCCTGAATATTGCCATCGCTTTTTTCAATTCTTTCCACTCCTCTCACCATCTAGTTGTTTCCAACAAGGAAAAGAAATATTCAGATGGCGAGAAAGTTTTAAGAAAAGTAAGAAAATTAACCGTGTAAAAAGCCCTCTTCAGGAAAAGAAGAAGGCTTAAAACATTTGATATCCTCTTTTTCGCAATGCTTTGATCGCGATTCCGGATAGCAGGGCCCCGGCCATCCCGCTTGCTAAAATCATGATGTCCGCCGCCGCCAAAGAAGCCACACGGGCAAAGAGTCCGGAAAACGCCTCTCCAGGAGCTTCTACATAGCGTATCAGCTTTTCTTTATTCACAATGAAAAGGCATACAATCGGGTATATGACGGCCATAATCCATGACATCCTGAGCAGCATGTTCAGCAAGAAACCAATTCCGAAAAACAGCACAAAAAACAAGACAACTGAAATAATGACGACTGGTAAACTAATCAAAGCCTTCCACCCCCATGTAACCTCTTTTAGTTTACATTGGAGCAGGAAGACGAGTCAATCATTGGAAAGCCGAATCAGCGGTCTTTTCCTGTTCCACGGCAATTGCTGCACGTTTCAGAGCCGCCGAGCAGAAGCTGAAAGTAGCCCTTTCCGGAACAAAATGTACATGATGAATCAGAATGATGAGGCGAAGAAGAAGTTTTCATCATAAACACACCTTTTTCTCAATTTTCTGATAATAATATCATGAAGATTGTCAATGTTAAAGTCAGAAAATATAACGGATTATTTCATGTAAGCGCTTAAAATATCGGTATTCTTTCTTTTTCTTTTGTTTTTGAAGTTTTAAACGGTACATAAAAAAGCCTGCAATAAATTTGCAGGCTTCTGAGCGTTAGAAAAACTTGAATTTTCCTTTTTTCAGTACGAGCCCCGGTCCGCCGATCAAGAAGAGCGAGCGGTTGTCGATGATTTTTTTCATCATGGAGGCCGTTGTTCCTGTCATTTTTTTGCCGAATGCCACACCGATCGCGTCATGTTCGCCAAGCGATGCGACAGAGCCTTTATTATCGAAAGTAAACGTTTCCGTTTCTTTGCCGTGTATCAAAGCGGCGATGTTTTTGGCGCATGTCTCGCCCTGCTGCATTGAAATTTGGGCGGTCGGCGGATAAGGGCGGTCTGTCTCTTCATTAATGACGAGCGAGCAGTCTCCGATCACGAAAATGTTGTCATGGCCCTCGACCCTGAGATCCGGTTTTACCTTGACACGGCCGCGCATGTTTTCAAATCCGGATTCTTCAATGACCGGATTTCCGCGGACACCCGCTGCCCACACCACTGTTCCGGCCTTGATTTCTTCAGTTTGATCGTCTTTCCCGACAATGATGCCGTCAGGCGTACATTCTTTTACAGCGGTGCCGATCTTAAATTGAACCCCTTTGCCTTCCAGATAATTGACCGCATAATCGACAAGCTCCGGATCAAATCCCGGAAGGACGGACGGCGCCGCTTCAACGCAGATCAAGTTGACCTTCTCACGGTCAATATCATATTCTCTGCACAATTCGGGAATGCGGTTGCCCAATTCGCCCAAAAATTCAATACCGGTAAAACCCGCCCCTCCGACTACGATCGTCAGGCGCTCAGGACGCTTTTCGGCTTCCGTGTTGTATGTTGCAAACTGGTATTCAATATGTTCGCGAAGCTGGCGTGACGTATTGATATTGGAAATCGGAAAGGCATGCTCCTTCAAACCGGAAATCCCAAAAGTCTCGGGAACGGCTCCCAGAGCAACAACAAGGTAATCGTATGAAAGCTCGCCGGTCTCCAGGACGACTTTGTTTTCTTCTTTATTGATTTTCTTAACCGTATCCTGTACAAAGCGGACACGCGACTGATTGATGACGTCTTTGATCTGATAGCGGCATCTGTCATGATGAAGCGTTCCTGCGCTCGCCTCATGCATCCAGGTCGTTTCATAATGATAGTTGTGTTTATTGACAAGCGTGATATCTGCTTCATTGACACCGATTTTTTTGCCGAGTCTTGTAACAGTCATTAATCCTCCATAACCTGCACCTAACACTACTACTTTTGGCTTATTCAACGGAATCACATCCACCTTTTCTATATTTTACTGCCAAGCCGGATTAAAAATAGCCTTTGGGTTATTTTCAACCTGAGGCCGGCTTTTTATGAAAAAAAGTTTGTGAAATCCTTCACTTTAAAACATCAAAAAGCCGCTTTTTTCCGCATTCGATCGACACAAAAGATTCATAAAGAGTTACTGTTTTGTTCACAACTACATCATAGCGATTCATATTTGTTTTTTCAAGATTCAATATGCTTCATGTGCATTTTGAACACGGCCATGATGGTAAGATTTTCTCACCAAAAAAAACCGGCACGCTCGTATTTATTTTATGTGATATGATATAATTAAGAACAATTTTCACTTAGGGGGCATTATTTTCATGCGTGAAGACTCAAAAGTATATGACATTACCATCATCGGAGGCGGCCCTGTCGGCTTGTTTACCGCGTTTTACGGCGGGATGCGGCAAGCCAGCGTTAAAATCATTGAAAGTCTGCCGCAGCTTGGCGGCCAGCTGTCCGCTCTATATCCGGAGAAATACATATATGACGTGGCCGGCTTCCCTAAAATCCGCGCCCAGGAACTCGTTGACAATCTAAAGGAGCAAATGGATAAATTCGATCAGACTGTTTGCCTTGAACAAGCCGTCGAAAGCGTCGAAAAACAGGCGGACGGCATATTTAAACTCGTCACAAACAAAGAAGTGCATTATTCAAAAACGGTCATCATTACGGCCGGAAACGGCGCTTTCCAGCCGAGAAAGCTTGAGCTTGAATCAGCAGCTCAATTTGAAAACGCGAACCTGCACTACTTTATCGATGATTTGAACAAATTCGCGGGCAAACGCGTCGCGGTATTGGGAGGCGGAGACTCTGCCGTTGACTGGGCGCTTATGCTTGAGCCGATTGCAAAAGAGGTGTCGATCATTCACCGCCGCGACAAATTCCGTGCTCATGAACACAGCGTTGAAAACCTTCATAACTCTAAAGTCAACGTGTTGACCCCGTTTGTTCCGACTGAGCTGATCGGCGAAACAAAGATTGAGCAGCTCGTTATTGAGGAAGTCAAAGGGGAAAGAAAAGAAATCCTGGATGTGGATGATGTTATTGTCAACTTTGGATTCGTTTCATCTCTCGGCCCGATCAAAAACTGGGGGCTCGACATCGAGAAAAACTCCATCAAGGTCAAATCCACGATGGAAACAAACATCCCGGGCTTCTATGCCGCAGGCGACATCTGCACATATGAAGGAAAAGTCAAGCTGATTGCCAGCGGATTTGGAGAAGCTCCAACCGCCGTCAACAACGCAAAAGCCTATATGGACCCTAAAGCGCGCGTTCAGCCGCTTCATTCAACAAGCATGTTTGAGAATAAATAAAAAAAGGAGCCTTACAACCGGCTCCTTTTTATTAGATCAGTTTTATATACGAAAAGATCGTTCCTAAAATCAGGACAATCGTCAATACACCAACAATGCCCGCAGTAGTCAGAATGATGCGGTCTTTGATTTTATCAGCTTTCGGCAGAGGCTCCTTGCAGCCGCACGCTTCACATACTGTTGAACGGTATGGGATCAGCTGGCCGCAGTGTCTGCAGTTTATTTTTTCTTCCAATATTGCACCTCTTTTCATAGGGGGCTTTTGTTCCAAAATGGAACTTGTCCAGTATAGAATAACAAAAGAGCGAATAGAATGTCTTAAGATTCACAAAATATTCTTATATGCACCAAAAAAATCCTCGTTAGGAAGTGACGCTATGTCTTACTACAACAATCGAAACCAGGAACCTCTTCCAAAAGAAGATGTCAGCACGTGGGAATGTACGGCAGAAGAATGCAACGGATGGATGAGAAAAAACTTTACAAGCAGTGACCGCCCTTTATGTCCGCTTTGCAATCAGGAAATGGTGAGCGGCAGCCGCTTTTTAACTTCAATTACCAACAATACAAGCAACCTTCACCGCATCTTTAACCAAAAATAAACACCCCGGCCGTTCTCCATTCGCAGATGTCCTGCTCAAGCCTCCTGAGCGGGACGGTTATTTCCGCTTGTTCCCGGCCCGCATTCAGAAAAACACGCCCTTCTTCATGATGAATGATCTCCATCATCGAAAGGCGTGTTTTTGTTATTTATCTCTCGGGAAAAGGCGTTAACACTCTTCAGGCTTGCCGGCGTTCGCCGCCGTCCGGAATGATGAGCCGCAGCCGCACGATGCGATGGCGTTCGGGTTGTCGATCGTAAAGCCTCCGCCCATCATCGACTGTTTGAAATCAATGACCGTTCCGTTCATGATATCCAGGCTTTCCTGATCAATCAGGAACGTGATGCCATGCTGGACGAATTCATTGTCATTCTCGTTTTTTTCGTGTTCAAATCCCATTCCATATGAAAGACCGCTGCAGCCGCCGCCTTTAACACCGATTCTCAAAAAAGCATTTTCCTCTTCATGCTCCTTCATCATATCTTTAATATGAAGGGCAGCCGCTTCAGTAAGCGTAACGGTTTTATCGCTCATGAAAAAGCACCTCCTCTGGCTGTCATGTGCATCTCTATTATAAATGCCAATCCTTTATTTCTCAAACAGCCTGTTTTCAAACGTAAAATACGCCTTCACATACTGTTTCGGCCGGTCCTGTCATCATGACACGGCCGTCGTCTTTCCAGTTGATGATGAGATCGCCTCCGGCAAGATGAACGGTGATGTCCGTTTCCTTTTTGGCAGATCCGTTTAATACCGAAGCGACCGCTGCCGCACAAGCGCCTGTTCCGCAAGCCTGGGTGATGCCTGAGCCCCTCTCCCATACACGGAAATGAAGTTCCTTCTCGTTCTCCACTTCAACAAACTCCACATTGACGCCTTCCGGAAATCTTTTGTCTTTTTCGATAAGGGGTCCCAGCGTTTCAAGCGGGGCTTCTTCAATACGATCTACATAAAAGACAATGTGCGGATTTCCCATCGAAACGGCGGTTCCTTTCATTTCCCGGCCGCTGAAATCCATCGGTTCATTGATCGTTTCAGAATCCTGATCGCCAAGCATCGGCAGATCGGATTTGAGCAGGCGCGGCTCCCCCATATCGACCGTAGCCGAAACCACTTTTCCGTCCTTGACTTCGACTTCAGCCGTCACAAGGCCTGACAGCGTTTCAATTAAAAATGTTTTTTCTTTTACAAGTTTATGTTCGTAAGCATATTTTGCGACACAGCGCAAACCGTTTCCACAATTCTTCCCTTCGGAGCCGTCGCTGTTGAAAATCCGCATTTTTACGGGCGCCTGATCAGAAGGACAAATCAAAATCATCCCGTCGGAGCCGATTCCCGTATAAACCGAGGAAACCTTGACGGCAAGATCTGATAGCATTTCCTCAGGCAGATTTTCTTCAAATTGATTGACATATATATAACTGTTTCCTAAACCGTGCATTTTAGTAAATCGAAAAACATTCATAGCGGCCTCCAACAATTTTTTTATTTCTTTTAGTATAAAAGCTGAAAGGATGGGACACAATATGATTATCCCCCGTTTTTCATACATAAAAGCTCCCTGCAAATCGTGCAGGGAGCTTTTATCATGCGATAAACATGCCGGCGATCGCCGCGCTTAACAGGTTGGCCAATGTTCCGGCGGCAACGGCTTTTAGTCCGAGGCGCGCGATGTCCTGACGGCGGCTCGGCGCCATTCCGCCCAGTCCTCCAAGCAAAATCGCAACAGAAGACAAATTTGCAAAACCGCAAAGTGCGAAGCTGATAACTGAAACGGTTTTAGCGGACAAATGATCCATCATCGGCGCAAAGTTGGAATAAGCGACAAATTCGTTTAAAACGAGCTTTTGTCCGATAAAGCTTCCGGCCTGAACGGCCTCATGCCAAGGAACCCCAATGACAAAGGCGAGCGGAGCAAAAACATATCCGAGAATGAATTCGAGAGACAGCCCTTTAAATCCAAACCAGCTGCCGATTCCTCCGAGAATCCCGTTCAGCACGGCAATCAAAGCAACAAATGCAAGCAGCATCGCACCGACGTTTAAAGCAAGCTTCAAACCTGTTGACGCTCCTTTTGCCGCGGCGTCGATGACATTTGCGGCATCCTCGTTATCAGCCATTTGAATATCTTTTGACGTTGTTTTTGCTGTTTCAGTTTCCGGAATCAGCATTTTTGCCATAATCAATCCGGCAGGTGCAGCCATAAAGCTTGCCGCCAGCAAGTATTCAAGCGGAACCCCCAGAAGGGCGTAGCCAAAGAGAACAGAACCGGCAACTGATGCCAATCCGCCCGTCATGACGGCAAACAGCTCAGACTTTGTCAATCCCGCGATAAACGGCTTAATGACAAGCGGAGCCTCTGTTTGGCCGACAAAAATATTCGCGGCCGCAGAAAGAGATTCAGTTTTGCTTGTTCCAAGAAGTTTCGATAATCCGCCGCCGATCACACGAATAATCACCTGCATGATTCTTAAGTGGTAAAGGACGGCAATCAGTGATGAAAAGAAGATGATAACGGGTAAAACGCTTAAAGCAAAGGCCGGGCTGTCCCCCACCTTTAAAAGAGGTCCGAAGATAAAGCTGATCCCTTCATTTGCGAAATTCACAAGATGCTGAACCGATTTCGTAAACGACAGGAAGGCCTCTCGACCCATTTCCCATTTGAGCACGATAAATCCGAACAAAAGCTGGATCGCCAGACCGATTAAAATCGTCCTGATATTTATTTTGGTTTTATGTTCTGACAGTAAGAACGCTATCGCGAAAACGACGATAATACCAAGAAGTCCCCATAATATGTTCAATGACCACACCTCTGAAAGAATTTTTAAACTTTTATTAAGATAACAATTAATCATTTGCCTGTCCACAAAAATTTTTACGGATCATCCGCATATATGTAAACCCTTTCAAAAAATGCTTATAAAAAACGGAATCATCTTATGATCCCGCCTACATGATGTCATTTTCTTCAATGAATGTATATATATTTTCGACCAATTCAGCCGGATTATTCCCTGAAACCATCTCTCCGTTGACAAGGGCGAACAGCGTCTGCATGCATTGACCGCAGTAGCTTAAACAGCCGTACTCGACAACGTCTAAATTCGGATCTTTTTCCAAAATTTCTTTTGCCGCTTGAGAACCTTGGGCAAGATTGCTGACACAAAATTCAACGATTGGAAACACTGTTTATTCACCTCACATCGTTTTTTTATCGTACCCTAATGTCCTTTCATTAGTCAAAATATACGATCTGAGCAATCCACCTTTTGTAACATATTAATTACCCAAAAAAGTTTTACTAATTCTGTTTTTACGGCGTAAGTGTAGGCTATTTTTTAAGAAATATTGTGATTTTGCATCAAATTAGATATAATTCTAGAGGGTATTTACATAGTTTTTTATTTTTGCAGTGTAAAAAGATAACTTTTTTGAATCTGAGGGGAAAAGGGGAATTAGCAATGAGAAATTTAGTCTTGCTTGGCGGCGGTTACGGAAATATGCGTGTCATTCACCGTCTATTGCCGAATCAGCTGCCTGATGATGTGATGATCACTTTAATTGACAGAAACCCTTACCATTGTTTGAAAACGGAGTATTATGCTCTTGCTGCCGGAACGATTTCTGATCATCATATCAGAGTGTCCTTCCCGGATCACCCTAAGTTAACGATTGAATACGGCAACATATCGGCTGTTGATTTGAAACAGAAAAAGGTGCTGTTTCACGACAGAGAGCCGATTTCCTATGATGATGCAGTGATCGGGCTTGGCTGCGAGGATAAATATCACAATGTTCCCGGAGCGCCTGACTATACCTACAGCATTCAGACGATCGACGAGTCACGCCGTACTTACCAGGCGCTCAACAATTTGAATGCCGAAGCGACCGTCGCGATCGTCGGGGCAGGACTCAGCGGCGTCGAGCTTGCTAGCGAATTAAGGGAAAGCAGAAAGGATTTAAACATCATTCTCTTTGACCGCGGCGAACTGATTTTGTCCAGCTTCCCTAAGCGGCTCAGCAAATATGTTCAAAGCTGGTTTGAAGAGCATGGCGTAAACATTATTAACTGCGCCAACATTACAAAAGTGGAGGAAGGCGCCGTCTACAACCATGATGATCCGGTTCGTGCCGATGCGATTGTCTGGACCGCCGGAATTCAGCCGAATCATGTCGTCCGTGATCTTGACGTGGAAAAAGATCCGCAAGGCCGCGTCGTCCTGACGCCGCACCACAATTTGCCGGGAGATGAACACGTTTATGTCGTCGGAGATTGCGCAAGCCTTCCTCACGCACCAAGCGCACAGCTTGCCGAAGCACAGGCGGAACAAATCGTTCAGGTTCTCGAGTCCCGCTGGAAAGGCGAGCCTCTTCCGGAAACAATGCCAAAATTCAAGCTGAAAGGCGTCCTCGGTTCACTCGGCAAGAAAGCAGGATTCGGACTCGTCGCAGAACGCCCGCTGATCGGCAGGGTTCCGCGCTTATTAAAATCAGGGCTGCTGTGGATGTATAAGCATCATAATGGATAGGGTTTCGCCATCATTATATTATTCCTTTCATAAACTCAGGAAAGCTCATCTGTCTTGATGAGCTTTCCTGAGTTTTGCAGTTTTCAATTCCCTTTATCCGCTTCATTAAAATTACAACCTCTTTAAAAAGCCCATCATTTTCTCAAATGCTATTCGCGATGACCTGCTGTTGTATGCCGCAGAGTAGGGATCGTTAAACCCGTGCGCACCCGGCAGTTTGTCCGCTTTGATGTTCTTTCTGTTTAAAGCTGATATCAATTCATTAATGTGAAAGGATCGTTCTTCTTCCGCAAAGAAAAGCATGACTGGACATGCAGGCGATGTCTCCAAGTAATCTCTAATACGGGAACCGTAGTATCCGACAATTCCATCAACATGGTCATCTTCACTGCACAGCCAGGCAATAGTCGCTCCCACACTGAATCCAGCTATTATGACCTTTTGGTATTGATCTTTCAAATTCATTGCCAGCGTTTTTATTTTGTGAGAAGCATCGATAAAACCGACCTTCTCAATAAAATGATGATAGGCGGCTTTCTCGTCCGAATAATCGAAGGGTTCTTCCCTATGCAATAAATTCGGACAGACGACAGCAAAACCGGCCGCAGAAAGCGATTGACAAACATCTTGGATATGCTTGTTAATACCGTATATTTCATGAAGTACGATGACGGCTGCAGAGGAATTTTTCTGAATATCTATCATTGATCCGGCTCCTTATCCTGCTCAAATTCATTATGTACAGCCCCTCAGCAATATGCTGTAGCGGAGGTGGACTGCCCCGATGTGATAACATCCATGGCATCCGCGACAGTTCGTGCCTGCTTCCTCAATAGAAAAGAAACAAACGCGGCCAAAGGCTGCCAGTTTATCGATTTGAAAGAGGCGCCGATCTTGGCGCCTCTTTCAAATCGATGGCCGTGAGCGGACAAAACCGCCCGCGGCTTGTCCAATCGCGTCCGCCAGCTTCATGCTGTTACATCCGCTTTTGTGTTAGCGGCATCAGATACAAGCGATGTTCCGGTATAGCGATCAAGAAAGATCGCTCGTCCGGCAAGCTGTTTTGCGGATGAATGCTCAAGAAAAATGGCTCGCCCGGCAAACTCGGCATTCCCCTTCGGCTGGGAAGCGAAGCTTAGAGCGGCAAGGCTGGCGAAAACGGCCGCTGAAACAACGGCAAGAATCTTTTTCACTTTAACTCCTCCGTTCTTTTAAGAATTTGGTCTCTTGCATGATGAGACTCTTCAAAGTATCCAGCCGCATTGTGTACATCACCATTTTTTTTGTAATAATGAGCAATATCTAATGTTAATTCCGCTATATCTGTCCAAAGATTGATCGTTTTAAGATATTCTAAAGCATGTTCAATCATAAGCGAATCGTGTTCATCATACAGAGCATGAATAAGTTTAAATTTCGACAAATATTCCCTTTCTCCTGCTTTTTTCGCACGGGAAAATCCTTTTTCATACCAGTCGCGCGCTTCCTTAAAAAGCCCTAATTTATAGAGAACATGCGTCAATTCAAACATCGAGTGGATGCCGTATACCGATTCTTCATGCTCTTTTAACACTAGCGCTTCTTTAAAGTGCTTTTCGGCCAGTGCGAGGAGATCCCGGCTGACATAGCTCAGGCCTAAGTTGTGATGCGCCATGCCGATGAGGATGTTGTGCTGAATCTGTTCAGCGTCTTTCAAGGCTTGTTTATAATGTTTTTCCGCTTCATCAAAATGAAATAAATCGAGTTTATTCGCTGCGATAAGCATTTCGCTGCTTATCGCTTTTTGAATGTAGTCATCATGGGTTTTGAATGTTTTTAAGGCTGTTTTCGCATGGTTTAAGGAGAAGAAATTTTGTTTGATTTGATAGTAGGCGATCGCCAGTTTGTAATGGAATTCGGCATTTTCGATTTGATCGGGGATCTTTCTGAGCTTGTCCTCAGCCAATTTGTAGTAATTGATTGCATTTGTGTAATCCTTTTTGTGAAATTCATACATGCCTGCGAAAAAGAAAAAATAGTATTCAATCATGTCATCAGTGCTCTGCATATCCGCTTTCTGGTGCTGAATGTCTTTAAACAATCGGGTCGATTCGGCAAATTTTTCTGTCAGCAGTTTATGCCGATAGTCTAAAAGATTAAAATAGAGCAGCAAATCTTGATTTTCTTCCATATTCGGAAGCTGATGTTCAATATCGTATTTTATGGAGACCGCTTGGGATATTTCGTGGCGTTTGATCATGACATACCATTGATTCAGCATTTTAGCGACTTCTTCGTAGGCAATTTTCGTTTTCAATCGATCATCCTTCCTTTCATCCCTCTCTCTTTTCCTTTTTATGGGTTGTTTTTCATTTTACAGAATGGAGCATTTTTTGACAATCCATTTTTCTAAATATTAGCAAAATTTCCTAATATGACTTACATTTCTTTTTTTACGCTTAATTTTTGACAAATGTTTTGAATTGACAGCTTATAACAAGAAAATTATAATTATATATGTAAACATCAACATGTTTTAATTTACAACGAAAAGGAGCGGTTCATATGAATCAAGATGTCAAAGATTTTGTTGGAAGCCATATGATCTATACCTATGAAAACGGCTGGGAATATGAAATCTACATTAAGAATGACCATACAATCGATTACCGCATTCACAGCGGCATGGTCGCGGGCCGCTGGGTTCGCGATCAGGAGGTCGACCTTGTCAAGCTGACTGAAGGCGTTTATAAGGTGTCATGGACAGAACCGACAGGCACTGACGTTTCGCTGAACTTTATGCCAAAAGAAAAACGTATGCACGGCATTATTTTCTTTCCTAAATGGGTTCATGAACGTCCGGACATTACGGTCTGCTATCAAAATGACCATATTGATTTAATGGAAGAATCACGCGAAAAATATGAGACATATCCAAAATATGTCGTACCAGAGTTCGCGGACATCACGTTTATGGAAAATGCGGGGGCCGATAATGAAGAATTGATTTCCAAAGCGCCTTATCCCGGAATGACGGATGACATCCGCGCCGGAAAACGGGTGTAACATAAGTGCAAAGAAGCTAGGGAGGAAACTTTCTCTTTTTATTGATATAAGGACTGAACTTTTGTTAAATCGGCCAGCAGCGCTTTGATGTCTTTTTGTGATAAAGGAACAAGCATTTGGTCATAAAGGGTGACGATCTGTCCGTCTTCTTCATGCTCATGCTGCTCCAAGTATTGCTGCAAAGCCCGCAGTTGGCTTTCATTCAAACTTGTTTGCGTGTGAAACTGTTTGATTGTTTTTAAAGAAAACACGTTCATCTCGCGATCAAAATCGCCTGTTACGATTTGTCCTTCAATAAAAGACATGTCTACCACTCCTGCACTTTTTTCTTTAGTTTGTCCCTTTTTTCAACAGATCAACCATGCATAAAAAAACAGCAAGGCTTTAACATCCCTTGCTGTTTTTTATATTGCCGGCTGATATCCCTGCTTTTCCATTTCTTTATATACGTCCTTCAGCTTCGGATTGCCTTCGCCGACCACTTGATCGCCGATCAGGACCAATGGATAGAAGTATTCGTCATTTAATATTTTTTGTGAGATCTCTTGCTTTTTTTGATCATGTGCAGGCGGATGATGAATATCAATGTAGGTAATCGAAAACGGCTGGTCCGGATACTTTCTTTTGAGTGCGGCTTCAAGCCATTCGTATGTTTCTTTTGATGAAGGCAGATTCACACAGCTCGGACAAAGAACGTCGGCTCCGTAAACAAAAAGCTCGGCTGGTTTTGTCATGTCAAAACGCTCCTTTCCCTTTTCTTTTATTTTAGTCTATTTTCATCGCGTGCTCCATATTTGATATGAAAATCGTTTTTTGTCTTTAGCGGCAAATATGATATAATAGGTGGGAAAACGCTGAAACTAAACAATAGCTTTTTATTGTTCGACTGAATATAATGGTTGTATGATTTGAAAGGAGCGATATGAATGGCGACAGAAGTCGAAATGAAAGAACAGGTGCAGGAAGTGCTGGACAAACTTCGTCCGTTTTTACTCCGTGACGGCGGAGATTGTGAGCTTGTTGACGTCGAAGACGGTATCGTAAAGCTTCGTCTTCTCGGCGCATGCGGAAGCTGCCCAAGTTCCACGATCACGCTGAAAGCGGGAATCGAGCGCGCCCTTTTGGAAGAGGTTCCGGGCGTTATCGAGGTAGAGCAAGTATTTTAATCAACAAAAAGGCTGCCCGGCATCATGGCAGCCTTTTTTATTTATAAATGGCTATCAAACCATCCTGAAATATATTGCAGCCGTTTGATTCTCTGCTTCGGATGGCCGCTTCTTGATAAATCGTGTGATGCATTCGGAAACCTGACGAGCTTTACTTTCTTGCCCATTTTTTTCAATGCTGTAAACAGCTGTTCCGCCTGTTCAATCGGACATCTGTCATCCCGTTCGCCATGCAGGATTAATAATGGGGTTTCAACCCGGTCGGCATATTTCAGGGGGGAGCGATCCCACAGTTTGTCCGGATTTTCAAAGAGGTCCGCCCCGATCTGCCATTCAGTGAAAAAGTAGCCGATATCACTGACACCGTAAAAGCTGACCCAGTTGGAAATCGACCGCTGCGTCACAGCGGCTTTAAAACGATTCGTATGGCCGACGGCCCAGTTTGTCATAAAACCGCCGTAGCTTCCCCCGGTGATCCCGATCCTGTCGTGATCAATAAACTGGTAACGGTCTAAAACATGGTCGACGGCCGCCATGACGTCCTCAAAGTCTCCGCCCCCGTAGTCGCCTCTGACCCTGTTGACGAAATCCTGTCCATAGCCGTGGCTCCCTCTCGGATTCACATAGACGACCGCGCTGCCTTTAGCGGCCAGCACCTGGAATTCATGAAAGTAGGCATTGGCATACATGGCGTGCGGCCCGCCGTGAACCTCCAAAATAAGCGGATATGTCTTTCCTTTTTCAAATCGGGCGGGCTTGATCAGCCATCCGTGCACCGTTAAACCGTCAGTCGTTGCAAATTGAAGCTCTTCCGGTTCTGAGATGATGCGTTCTTCGATAAACGCTTTGTTAACATTCGTCAGCCGTACTGCCTGATCTTCGCCCAGCGCGATATCGTACAGCTCGCTCGGCCAAACAGGAAGGGTGATGGAAGCGGCGAATCCCGTCTCATCCGGGTGGAGGCTAAATCCGTTTACATGTTCTTTTTCCAGGCGGACCGGATAAGCGAGTCCTTCTGTCGATATGTAATAAATGCCGGTCGATCCCTGCTCGGTCCCGATCACATAAAAGCCTTTGCCATCCTTTGTCCAGGCCGGCTTTGGCAGCACGCCGCCGACAAGGCTGTCACCCACCACCGCATCATTTAAATGGACGTCAAGCATGTCGGTTAAACAAACAAGCTCCCCTTTCTCCACATCATACAGCCAAGCTTTATCAAGCGTCGCATTTTCAAACTCTTGTTCATGTCCTAAAAAAGCAAGGTATTTTCCGTCAGGCGAAAATGACGGCGAAGAAAACATCCCGTTTTGTCCTGTCAGACGTTTGATCTCACCGGTTGACAGCGTCATGATATAAACATCGTTTACCCGGCTGTCTTCTTTTTCGGTCAAATTCGCGCAAAAAGCAATGGTTTTTCCGCATGGTGAAAACGTGTGGCCGGCATGGTCTCTTTCGTGCTTTGTGATTTGCCTGATTTCCCCCGTATCCAGCTGAACGAGCACAAGCTGTGTATATTTTCCTCTTTTGAAACCTTGTCCGTCGGCTTTATATGTTAAAGAATCGACCTCCAACGGTTCGTAATCTTCAATTTCAGGCTTTTTTTCATCTGTGACGCTTTCGTCTTTCGTTAATTTGACAGAGCAAAGCAAATAGTTTCCGTCAGGCGACCAGACAGGCTGGTTGACATCATAAGGGATATCAGTCGCCTTTCTCGCTTCGCCTCCGGCTGTATGGATAACGTAAACTTGTGATGTCTCCTCCCGGTTGGACGTAAATGCGAGCATCCTGCCGTCAGGGGACCAGCGAGGGTGCTGATTCCTTCCATTTCCAAACGTCCATTGCGCCGACTCCTGCGCATCGGTATCAAAGACGTAAATGTGAGCGTCATAGGAATCTTGTTTTTTGTTGACTTTTGTCTGCACATAAGCCAGCTTCTTGCCGTCAGGCGAATACTGGGGATCTGTAATGGATACCAGCCGGGTAAGATCTGCTTCTGTTATGGGCTGCTTCAATGGCGATTCTCCTCCTCTTGTTCGTTTCTATATTCTATTTCGACTTTCTAAATAAAAATCCTTGTTGCCTGCAAACTAAAAAAGAGCTGTGACAGCTCTTTTTTAGACGGTTGTTATACGCTTTTCACCGGATTTCTTTCGACGATGCTGCCTGTATTCGGGACATGCAGGCAATCGACTTCACAATGCGGAAATGCTAATGTCAGCTGGGCTTTCAACTGTTCGCCTTTTCCTTTTTCAATAAAGGAGAGAATGGTCGGCCCTGCGCCGCTTAAAGCCGTACCGTACGCGCCGTTTAATTGCGCTTGATGCTCCACTTTGGCGAGTTCAGGAACGAGCGCCCTCCGGTATGGCTGG
>NZ_BCVZ01000017.1 GCF_001592005.1 Bacillus sonorensis NBRC 101234 = KCTC 13918 | reverse complement strand
GGGGGTTTGTCGACACGCTGAAAGAGACAACCTAAACGGGTTGTCTCTTTTTGCGTTTACGCCTGGAACGATAAAGATGCCTCGGCAGAAACGGCGGCAGTCCAGACGTCTTTTGCATAGCGTCCTTCTGCTTGCAGATTGGAGAGCCAGTTTTGCGCCTCTCCTCTGCTTGCCCGATATACGTTTTCATATGCCTCGCACAGAGTACGCTCGACGTCCGGAGCCATTCGCGCGCCGTCTCCGCAAATATATAAGCGGGCACCTTTATCCAGGAGATGAATCAGCATTTCTGCGTCTTCCTTCATCAGATCCTGAACATATGTTTTCGGCCGGCCTTCCAGCCGCGAAAATGCAGTGTGCAGCTGTACGATCCCATCCCGCTCTGCTTTTTCTAATTCATCGCGATATAGATAATCCTCTTCCGGATGACGGCAGCCAAAATACAAATGGGCTTCGCCAAGCGTTGCCCCAGCTTCTTTTTGGACGCGGCGCGCCTGCAGAAAGCCGCGGTATGGTGCGACTCCCGTTCCTGGTCCGACCATGATGACCGGTGTTTCTGGATCATCCGGCAGTCTGAAGCCTGAAGAAGGCTTGCGGATAAAACAAGAAAGGCTGTCCCCCGGGTTGAGCTCCGCCAGATAATTTGATGCCACCCCGCGGTATTGGCCCCGTCCGCTCAGCGCCGGACCGCTCACAACCGCTACTGTGATGCTCGTCTTTTGTCCGTTTTGCCGAGGCGAGCATGAAATGGAATAGTATCTCGGCTTCAATGCAGGCAGGAGCGCCAAAAATCGGGCAAACGGCAGCTCACAGGCCGGATATTGCTCAAGCAGGTCAAGCATTGTCAAACGTTTCTGCAAAACCTGTGCTTTATAGGCCTCATCTTCCAACAGTTCTTCAAGCTCCCGCTTATGAGGCGGACACACCGTGTGGGCGGCCAGTTCACGAAGCTGGGTTCTCGTAGCCGGTTCCTGCAGTTCAACGCTGTTTTGGAACAGAGCTCTGAGATTGACCGGACGATCTAATGGCAAATGGGCGGCAGGGCGTTCTCCGCTGATCAGCACGTGTTCATTTCCGCTCAGGCCAAACCGCTTGAAAACCCGGCCGATCAGCGCCCTGCTGTTTTGCGGAAGCACACCGAGATGATCTCCTTCTGTATATGCAGCTCCTTCCGGTAAAGAGATGTCAATATGCCGTGTGCTTCTTCCGCTGTTTCCTCTCTGAAGTTCACGGTTGTCTAAGACATGCGCCGTAAACGCCTCATACGTTTTGACAAGGGGCGAGGCGGCCGGTGCGCTGATAAATTCGACGGAAAGCGCTTGTCTGTCAGCTTCCTGCTGCCGCTGCTCATCTAGAGAAAATGCTTTTCTTAAATTGGGCCACAGACCGTTTTGCCAAGCCTCAAAACTGCCTTCAAAATCATCGTTGGCGTCTCCTTCTCCAAGCTTGTGGAGCCTGCTGGCGCCTTTTTTCTCCAATGCGCTGTCAATCAGACGGGGAATCCGCTGGTAGGTGCTGGCCCAGCTGCTGTTCCCGCAGCCAAATACGGCATATTTGACGCCGTTTAAGTCTTTTTCATGATCCTGTTCAAGCCAATCGACGAATTCCTTTGCACGATCGGGCGGATGTCCGTTGTAAGAGGCGGTTACGATCAGCACCGCCCCTTCCTTCGGAATGCTGCCCTTATATTGATCAAGCTCGGCCGTTCTGGTTTGATAGCCTTGCAAAAGCGCTTCGTCTGCCAGCTGTCTTGCTGCATCTTCGGCTGTTCCCAGGTTCGAGCCGTATAGGACGAGCAGCGGAGTGCCGTGCCCATGCTCGGCGGCTTGCTGTGAATGGCCATCCTTTACGGCAGCGGTTTGTTTTTCTTGATGACCGGCCGCCATCATCGGCATGCTCTCTTTTCTCGGCCTTACCCGCATCGTAAAGTTTTCCGGTTTTATCGTAAGCGATTCTTTTATTTTCAGTTGATAATTCGTATGGTCTTCAAGTTCAAAATACTGAAGGATCATCCCGAGAACCATTGTCGCTTCATGAAGCGCGAACTGCATGCCGATGCAGGCGCGCTGGCCGTTTCCGAACGGTTTGTACGCGTTTTGCGGAATGCCGTCCATTTGTTCAAACCGCTCAGGCCGGAATGATTCAGCGTCATCTCCCCAGACGCTTCGATCCCTGTGCAGTTTTGGGATCAGAACTGATACGCTTTGCCCTTTTGGAATCAGGTATTTGCCGCCGATCACCGTTTCTTCCTTCGCATACAAGGAAAAAGAAGGTGCCGTCGGCCAAAGCCTCAGCGATTCGTTCAAAATCATCCGGATATATTTGAGCTGCTGAACCTGTTGATATGAAGGCACGGGATCTGTGAGCACCCGGTCAGCTTCTTCATAAGCCTTTTTAAGCACCCGGGGATGCTTAAGGAGAAAATAAAGGGCGAATGATAGTAAACCGCTCGTCGTCTCGTGCCCCGCGATCAAAAACGTGATGATCTGATAGCGGATGTTTTTATCATCGAGTTTTTCGCCGGTTTCAGGGTCCTTCGCATGAAGCATGAGGGACAGCAGATCGTTTCCGTTCCCGCCGCCGGTTTGTTTGCGTTCGGCGATGATCCTGTCGACAAGTGAAAACATCGATTCAACGTCATGGTTAAACTGCCGCCTTGTTTTGATCATCAGCCTATCTTGCAGCTCGAAGCGCTTCGTCTGTCTCATCGCTTCATTCAAACCGCGAACCATGCTCTCGATGAACGGATGCTGCCCATCCCGGTAAAAACTGTTAAAACGGTAGTTGAAGCCGCATAAGCCGATGGTATCCAAAGTGAGACGCGTCATATCATCCGGAACATCGATGCTTTCATTCTGATTAAGGCGGAGCCATTTTTGAATAAGCTGAACCGCAATATCCTGCATCATCGAGTGGTAGCCTTTCATCGCCTTTTGGCTGAAGCTCGGCAGAAGAATGTTGTGGGCTTTCCGCCAGTTGGGTTCATGCGTCCAGCTTGTGAACAGTCCGTCTCCGCTAAAATCGCGAACCTTCAAAAGCCCTTTCCCCATGTTTTTATCAAACCGGGATTCATCACAGACCTCTGACACCAGTTCATGGCTTGAAACAAAAACACCGATCGTCTCTGCAAACTTAAATTGAAAAATAGGTCCGAATTCATCCGCGATTTTCCAGAGCGATTGAGACACCTTGGTTTTATCAAGCAATGGAAGATTGCCGAGAGGGCCGAATGTTTTCGGGATTGGAATCGAGTTTAGCTTGTTCATCAAAATCATCCTTTCTATTGATCGAAGATCGGCATCAATTGTGGCGTTTAACGGCATGCCAAGAGCGTTCTCCAATTTCTTCCATCAAGCCGGAAGGGTCTTCAATTTCTTTGGCTTTGACCAGTTTTTGAATATGAACGAATGCTCCAAAAACAATCGCTGTCAAGATGTGTGACGGCAACGGGTGAATCATGTTTGCCTCCTTGCCTTTTTCAAAAAATAAATAGACAAAATCTAAAAGTTCATTCAGGACTTCCCGGCTCGTTTCCGTCAAATAGTGTGAAGTTTTGTTAATTTCCAGGAAGTAAAGCGCATGGATATTCTCCTGCGAAAACTCGTAAAGACAGCGGAAAATATGGTGAAATTGGCTGCGAACACTCTGATGCCAGGGGTAGCCTTTCTTTACCTTTTCTGTAAAACGCCTCACACTGTCCTGAAACAGTACATTGACAAGAGCCTCTTTGCTGTCAAAGTAGCGGTAAATGGTGCCTGCCCCGACGTTTGCTTTTTTTGCAATCATCGGAATGGTTGTGGCATCAAAGCCGCGGTCTGCAAAAAGGACGAGTGAAGCTTCAATGATTTTGTTATACTTGCTTTCCTGCTCCATTTATTTCGACCTCCGAAAGGTAGGAATGAACATTCATTCCGCAAACGTCTATGCCATTCAATTTTGACAGATGCTCTCAAAATTCCTTTTTTAATATAAATTTTTTTGAATAAAAAACAAAATGGGGAAAAACTGCCCATGTCGGTTCACAGTCCAAAATACACAAAAATCGCCTATCTGCTTAACGATTCAATGATCCTCATTTGATAGTATTCTTATATATTATTTTTTATGACTCAGGGTTGCTTGCCCAAACGGCGGCCATCAGCGGACGTCCGAGTTTTTCAAACCCTGACACATTTTGCTGTATAGCTCTGCCGAGAGATGCCTGTGAGATGTTCGATATATGCGGCCCCGCCCTTACAGCGACAGTGCGAAGATTCCATCCTTTTCGGCTTGATGCCACGATGCCTTCTGTGTATACTTTCGTTTTTTTTTGCATGTCGCCTTTCTGCAAAGTCCGCACGAATGGCATGCGTTTTATATTTCCGGAAAACAGACAATAACAGCACCATAACCGGCGCAAAAGCAGCAAAAAAAGAGCTGATTGAACATCAGCTCCCGGTCCATCAAACTATTTTGCCTTTTTCACGGTTGTTTTTCTCTCTTTGCTCATATTTCCTGCCTGGTCTTTCGCTGTGACTGATAATACGGTATTTGCCTTTTGCTTTTTTATTTTAATGGAGAAATCGCCTTTTTTATTCGCTTTGCCGGTGCCGATGGTTTTCTTGCCGGCTTTGACGATGATATTGGCATTCGCTTCAGCTTTACCTTTTACGGCCGTACTATTGCTTGACACGGTATACACTTTCGGTGCGGAAGGCGGGGTTTTGTCTATAACGGTTATTTTCGCCGTTTTGCTGGTGTTGCCCGCTTTGTCTTTTGCGGTCACACTGATGGTCGTTCCCGCTTTTTGCTTGGCGATCTTGAGACGGTATTCCCCTTTGCCGTTCGCTTTGGCCGAGCCGATCGTTTTTCCTTTTACCTTTGCCGTGACCTGTGCGCCCGCTTCGGTTTTGCCCTTGATTTCTTTGCTATTATCAGAGACCGGATTGATTTTAGGCGCATGCGGCGGAATCACGTCGGCGACCGTGATTTTGACTTCACTGCTTTCCCTGTAGGCATCCGCTGATGCGGTGGCATACAAAATCGTGTATTCTTTTTGTTTGGCGATTTTGGCTTTGAATGCTCCTGAAGCATCCGCTTTCGCTGATCCGATGATGTTTTTTGACTTATTTTTTATGTTGACTGTATAGCCTGCCGGCGCTGTCCCCTTCACATAGACATCCTTGTTGGTGACGCGCTTGACAGACGGTTTTTTCGGCCCTTTTTCCACGACGGCCCGAAGCGATGCCTCAGCTTGATGGCCTGTTGCAACGACATGGAGAACATGGTTCGCTGCCTGAGCCGGGATTTTTACCGAAAAGGCTCCTGATTTGCCCGCCGTTCCCGTTCCCAGCACTTTGCTTCCGCTGATCACTTTAACCGTTGATCCGCTTTTCGCGGTACCTTTGACAGCTCGATCATGGTCTAAAATCGGATTGACCTTCAATTTCAGCTCTAAAACACTTACCGCATGGTACGCATTCAATCTTCCCCATCCCGAGACAAAGTCATATCCTGGTGCCGGAGGCTCAGGCTCCATTCCATCGTCAAAATCAGAGCCCGGATTGTCCTGTTCCTCAAATGAGACATCAGCAGCCGTCTCCGTCAGCAGCTTTTCCACTTCCTTTGGTTTTAAAGACGGTTTTTCTGACAAAAGAAGTCCCGCAACGGCGGCAACGTGCGGCGCAGCCATTGATGTACCGCTCATATACGTCACATTTCCATCAGGAACAAGGCTTGGAATATCGGTTCCTGGTGCTACCATATCGAGTCCTTTTCCATAGTTGGAGTAGTCGGAGACAAGGTCAATCTGATTGGTCGCACCTACGGATAAAGCGTATTTTGAAGACGCCGGATATGATATTTCTGAAAGGCCGTCATTCCCGCTTGCAGCAACGACCGTCACATTCTTGTCCGCGGCATATTTCAGGGCGTATTCGATCACCCGGCTGTACGGTCCTCCAAGACTCAGATTGATCACTTTGGCTCCGTGGTCAACGGCATATATGATCCCGTATGCGATCTGCTCTGTGTCTCCGCCGCCTGAAGAATCCAGCACTTTCACCGGGAGAATTTTTGCGTGTGCATTGATGCCTGCCATTGAGTAGTGATTATCAGCCGCCGCTGCGATGATGCCTGACACATGTGTGCCGTGTCCGTTATCATCGATCGCATTTGTGTTGCGGCCGATGTAGTTGTAGCCTTCCTCATGTTTGACAACTCCGTTTAAGTCTGCAAGCGTATGATCGACACCGGTATCGACAACCGCTATGACCGTTTCGTTTAACGTTTTTCCATTCAGCAGTTTTTGAAGTTTTTCAAATTGGATGTCGGCGTTTGCGGCCCGGTCTTTGCCATTGTTTTTCAGCGACCATTGATAGGAGTACTGGCTATCGGCCGATAGTGCCCGATATTGGCGGACCTGTTCGACGAACTCCACCTCAGGAAGTCTGGACAGCTTGTCGGCAGCTGCTTTATATTTCTTTGCGGCGGCCTTGTATCCGTCTGAATCATGCCGGTCCAGTTCCAGCACATACATGTTTTCCAAAGCTGCTTTGCTTTTTTTGATGGAGTCGACGGATTCCGCGCCAAATGCCTTAGCTTTAGCTGCAAAGGAACTCAGTTTTTTGCCGTCTTTTAATTTCACAATATAGCGGTTTTCAGGTGCCGCTGATATGTTTGAATCTGTCAAACCGGCTTTTGCGAAAAGCGCTGATACTTTGCTGCCGGCTGTGTTTGCAATATCGATTTCTTCAGCTGTTTCATCAAGCTGTTTTTTTAAAGATTCGGGTACCGTTTCGCGTGCTGCCGAGTAAAGGCTGGTGATTGCTTTTTGATCTTCTTTTGTGATCGTGTATGTGCTTGACGATCCGTTTTTGGCGACATCGCCAAACAGTTTTTTCAACTGCACTAGATCGCGGTATACACCATTGCGCAGCGATTTGTCGAAGATCATTTTCGCACTTATGAAAGGAGCGGCTTTATAGTATAGAGAAGAGAGAGATTTCCCTTTTTCCGTTTTCGAGAGGACACCATCTCTAATCGTTCTTAAATCTTGCAGAATGCTTTTTCCGTTTTCCCTTTCGGAAACGCTTAATTCCGCAGGGCAATCCTCTTCAGCCTGCTGATCTGATGGCGGAAGGGTGACGCCTTCATAGCTGATGGTGTAAGAAACATCTGTATTTGACGTATTGTCGGTTTCCTCGTCATTGTGATTTTCCACTTTTACGTAGTAAGGTCCTTTCCAGGCAACCGGAAAATCAATGATTCCAGGATTTTTTTCGTATGAAAAGCCGTTGTACCGATCAAAAGTATGTCCCTCGGTTGCATTTTCCAAACTGGAGTAAATTGAAATATTCAATTCTTGATCTGATTGAAGCTTGAACCGAAAATGCGTAAAATCCGCAACATCTTTTTCAGAAGGTTCAACTTTATACCAGTGTGCTTCCTCATTGTTTTTAAATGCTGCTTTTACAGGGCTTGCGATCGTCAGCGCCGTCTCATCAACGGGTGCGTCAGCCGCAGCACCGGCTTTCACAATAGGAAGCTGGCCAAAAATCAAGGCGAACATGAGAATGAAAATAATAGAACCGCTAATTTTCCTTTTTTTCATAAAATACCTCCGCCAAATATAGTAAAAACGTTTACTTCGCTATTAAACCATGTTTATCAGTTGATTGGAATACTTTTCTTCTAAAAACAAAAATATGATATTTAAGCATCAACTTCATGATTTTTGCAATAGAAAAACCCTCTTATTTTGAGAGGGTTTTGTCATGGATCGTTCTCATTTCACTGCCGTAATGCAGCAATAATTTTTGTACATATGTACATTGATTTCCCGAAAGCGATTTTTTTCAAGCAGATCCCTGATCTGTTCTTCTGTATATAAAGTAAAATCTTTCGTTTTTTTTGATAATTTTATTTGTTCTTTGAGATGGACGGAAAGATATAATGTTCCGTCAATTTGCAAAACGCGGTAAATTTCTTTTAACGCCTGTCGGGCGTCCGTCCAAAAATAAACCGTATGCACGGAAAAAACCTTATGAAACGAGCGGTCGGCAAACGGTATGTTTTCGGCGCGGCCGTACTTAATCTCCGCTTTTCCTTCTTCTCTTAAACGCTCAGTCCGGCGCAGACTTTGTTTTATCATGCTTTTGGATGAATCAATTCCGCAAGCCCTTCCGCTTTCCAGCTTTTCCGCTATCCGGCTGAGAGCCGCTCCGCCGCCCGTTCCGATTTCAAGGATACGGTCATACGGCTGGATGTCCAATAACTGAATCGTCCATTCGTTTATATCATGATTTCCGGTTTCCATATAAGAAGCAACCCATTTTGATAAAATGCCTCTCGGACTCCGCAATTGTTTTCCAAGCCATTGTTCAAACACGTCAAAACACCTGCTTTAGTTCTTATTAGCCCGATTTTGATTTATGCAGTCAAGGACAAAACCGGAGGCAAAAACGGGCCCTTCTCCAATCATATCGGCCGTTAAACCGGGGATTAAAAGGAAATCGAAAAAATAAACCGGCTAAAAGGCCCGTGCCATAACTAGACGGCCTTTGCTATGAAAATGTTTCGCCTTAAAAAAAGAGTGGACAGGAGCCGCTTTTTGCTATGTGGTTGATTCGCCCTTTCCATTATCGTATAAGCGCATAGAATGTAGGGAACTTTCGTGAAAAGGTGGTGCTATTTATGGGCTTTGGCTATGGCGGTTTCGGCCGCTGGGGAGGCTGCTGCGGATATGGCTACGGCGGCGGCTACGGCGGTTTCGGTTATGGCGGCGGCTTCGCGCTTGTCGTGGTTCTTTTCATTCTTTTGATTATCATCGGCGCTAGCTACGTCTACTAACACAGCAGGAGGAGGAGTGTTCAGCCCTCCTCTTTTTATCTAGCCTCTAACATCCCGTTTTTAGAAGAACCATCCTATGAAAAGAAGCAGAAAACAATTGTTTTCTGCTTCTCTCTAATAATACCAGTATGGCGGCCAATAGCCGATTTGGCGCGCCTGAACCATTCTTTGGCGGCGGTACGGATTGCCGTAGCCATGCTTAAAGGAATGGGGCATTGAAGTATACCCGTGGCCGATAAAAGGCATTCTGCCATCTTTCTGCATATTCATCACCTGCACTTCTTGATTGCATTTGATTTATCGTATGCAGACAATCGCCGATTGGGACCTGTTAAGACCGGCTAAACCTGGTCCTTCTCCAGTGTGTAATGCGCCAATAATTCCTTTCTGTACATCATCATGATCATCTCCTCCTTTAATGTGTAATTTGGCCGGGGTTAACGCTGGCTGTTCATATAAAGATATTGTAGCTGGCGATCCCTCATTTCATTGTACAGCTGTTCGATCTCGTATTCTCGTTCGTATTCTTCCGGACTTTTAAATCGTTTTTGAATGGTCAATGTTAAGAAGAATAAATTAATTGTCATACCGCTCACCTCCTTTCAAGTTCGCTTTTACAAAAATAGCCCGCAGATTATTTGACAAACCTGCGGGCGCAAACAAAAACCGCCAGATAAAAACGTGTGTGTCTTTATCTTGCGGGAGGAGCAGCGTATTGTTTTCACTTCCCAACGTTTTCAGAGTGCTGTCAAAGCATCGGTTAAGGAAGGGCACAATGTCTCCCACAGGTTGAATGAATCATGATATTCACAGAGTCTAGTGTATGTAGCGATTGCATTTTTCATGTTCATCAACCTCCTTTGCTTTTTGTTTACTTTGTAAGTATATCCATCAAATTCCTGATTGTAAACCGCTTTTTCAAAAAATGGACACTTTTTTTCGTCTCATAAAAAAAACAGAGAACCGCTGATCCCGGTCCTCTGTTTATGATTCTTCCATTTCATCCAATTGTTTTTTATATTTGAGCGAGCGCTTCACACAAAAGAAGGCTGCCGCTAAAAACCCGCATGTCGCGAGCATCATCATCGTTTTTTGATCCATCCCAAGCCCTTCGTTAGGGATGACGGTGCCAATATATAAAAATGCGCTGACACTGAGAAGTGTAAAAGCGAATTGTTTATAGTCTTCCATCAAAGATTTAACCTTTTTCTTGCGCATGTCATGATCACCTGCCAGATTCATAATGGATATGAATTAGAATAACATAGTTTGACAGTTGACCAGACATGTAAATTCAGCCAATTTATGCGAGCGAATCAAGCGCTTCTTTTAAATCTTCCAATAGATCATCAATATCTTCGATGCCGACAGAAATGCGGATCAACCCATCTGTGATGCCGAGCTGAAGCCTGCGGTCGCGCGGAATCGATGCGTGGGTCATCCGCGCCGGCACCGAAATCAGGCTTTCAACGGCACCCAGACTTTCAGCGATGGTAAACAGCTTCAGTCTTCCCAGCACAAGGTCAACATTTTCTTCCTTGCCGATATCGAAGGAAATCATCCCGCCGAATCCCGTGCTTTGCTGTTTGGCGAGCTCATGGCCGGGATGGGATGGAGAGCCTGGATAATACACTTTTTCTACGGCATGATGGCCTTCCAAAAACGCGGCGATTTTGCGGGCGTTTTGTTCATGCGCTTCCATTCTCAGGCCGAGCGTTTTCATGCCTCTCATCAATAGCCAGGAGTCTTGCGGACCAAGGATGCCGCCTGTGGAATTTTGAATAAAGTGAAGCTCTTCCCCAAGCTCTTTCGTAGCGGTGACCACAAGTCCGCCGACGACATCACTGTGCCCTCCCAAATACTTCGTCGCACTGTGAAGCACGATGTCGGCTCCAAAGGAAAGCGGATTCTGGAAATACGGTGTATAGAACGTATTATCGACGATCAGCAAGAGACCGTGCTTTTTCGCCGTTTCAGAGACTTTTTTCAGATCGGTGATTTTCAAAAGCGGATTTGTCGGGGTTTCAACATAAATCGCTTTCGTGTTCGGCTTTATCGCTTTTTCGATGTCTCCGATGCTGCTCGTATCGCTGAAGGTCGCTTCAATGCCGATGCGGTTCATCACCTTGGTCATCACCCGGTATGTGCCGCCATAGACATCATCAGTCAAAATGATATGGTCGCCGCTGTTAAACAGCATCATAACCGCCGTGACAGCGGCCATTCCGGAGCCGAAGGCATAGCCTGCCGCTCCTCCTTCAAGATCAGCGATCAAAGATTCAAGGGCTGTCCTCGTCGGATTCCCTGTTCGTGAATATTCATATCCAGTATGCTGTCCGGCCCGCGGCTGTTTATAGGTGCTGACCTGGTAAATCGGAACGGAAACCGCGCCTGTTTGTTCATCTCCTGTAATACCGCCGTGAATCATCTTCGTTTTTTGCTTCATTTTATATTCCCCCTTCATATATTTTCTTGCTTAAATAGCGATCGCTGCCATCCGGGAAAACGGTCACAATGTTTGTTCCTTCCTTAGCTTTTTCAGCTTCTTTCAATGCCGCGAATAAAGCGGCGCCTGATGAGCTTCCGATCAGCAGTCCTTCCTTTTCAGCGGCCTCCTTTACGAGCCGGAACGCATCATCATCGGAAACGGTATAAATCTCATCAAAATGGCTTTGATCCATATATTCGGGAATAAACTCCATCCCGATGCCTTCGGTTTTGTGGGCGTGGACCTCTCCACCGTTTAATATGGAGCCTTCCGGTTCGACAATGACCGTTTTAATCGCCGGATTTCTTTCTTTCAAAAACCGGGCGGTTCCTGCAAATGTGCCGCCTGATCCGGCCCCTGCGACAAACACGTCTACCTGTCCGTCAAGGTCATTCCAAATTTCCGGACCGAGCGTTTTATAGTAAGTCAATGGATTTACTTGGTTTTTAAACTGCAAAACGCAATAAGAATCGGGCGTCTCCTTCTCCAGTTCAAGCGCCTTTTCAATCGCGCCTTTCATCCCAGCGCTTCTCGGCGTATTGACAATTGTTGCTCCCAAGGCTTTCATGATGGCCTGCTTTTCCATGCTGAAATGCTCCGGCACGCAAAAAACAGGAGTGATGCCGTGCTTTCTGGCAGCCAGCGCCAAGCCGATGCCGGTATTGCCTGCCGTCGCTTCGATCACCGTGCCCCCGGGTGTAAGCTTTCCCGAACTGAGCGCTTCGTCAATCAGCATCTCTCCCAACCGGTCTTTAATGCTTCCGCCCGGATTCATCATTTCGAGCTTTGCATATATGTTGACGCCTTTTGGCTGCTGGATATTCAGCAGCTGCAAAAGAGGCGTTTCTCCGATTAACTGTGTGATATCAGTCACCACATTCATGTTTCCTTCCTCCTTTAAGAGGTGCAAAACAGAGAGGGCGCGCCCCCCTGTTTTATTTGATTTGTTTGATCATGCGGAGCACAAGCTCTGTCGAATGTTTCGCAGCCTGCTCCAAAAATTTGTCAAATGATATCTCTGATTCTTTTCCGGCAATATCAGAAAGCGCTCTGATGACAACGAAAGGAATATCAAACTGATGGCAGACCTGGGCGACGGCAGCCGCTTCCATTTCAACGGCGCAGAGGTCTTTAAACTTGCCGCGAATGAAGGCCACACGTTCAGGATCGCTCATAAAGGAATCCCCGGTCGCTATTGTTCCTTTGACAACTTGAAAAGTCCCGAGATCAGACGCTTCCGCTTCCGCCGTCTTTACCAATTTGTCATCAGCGCGAAAAGCGGCTGGCAGATTTGGAACCTGTCCATACTCATACTCGAAGGCCGTCACGTCGACATCATGGTGGCGGACTTCAGTGGAAATGACGATGTCCCCCACATTAAGCGAGTGATGGAAGCCTCCGGCTGAACCGGTGTTAATGACAACATCGGGCTTAAAGCGGTCGAGCAGGATCGTCGTGCTCATGGCGGCATTGACTTTGCCGATGCCTGATTTTAAAAGCACAACCTCTTTTCCTTCATAGGTTCCGCTAGTAAATTCACAGTTTGCGATCACTTCCCGGTTTGTCTGCTCCAATTTGCTGCGCAGGATCGTGACTTCTTCTTCCATTGCTCCGATAACTGCTATCTTCATATCATAACTTCCCTTCAAATTTACAATTTTGCCGCTTCCATTACCCAGACAAAATCATTATGCTTTTGAAAGGCAACCCTGAATTGTTCTGAGGCGAAGATGGTTTCCATCTCGGAAATCGTCGGATAATGTTCCGTTTCAAGGTCCTCCGCCAATTGGCTAAAACTTCTGTTTTTTGCATTCTTAATGGCGGACATATGGGAATCGCGGTCCTTGAACACGGTATCAGCAAACACTATTTTACCATGCTCTGCAAGCATATTTCCATATCGCCTGATGGCTTCGCGCTTTTCCTCATTTGTCAAGTGATGAAAGGCGTATGAGCTGACAATCGTATCAGGAGAAAATGGCGGAGATGGGAAATCGAGAAAATCCCCGTCAGCAATTTCCGCGTCTTCCGTCAGCTTGTTTGCGGCGATATCTCTCATCGCTTGTGAAGGTTCAATGCCGTATACTTGTTTTCCGGCGGCGATGAGTTTTGCGGTCAGATTGCCTGTGCCGACGCCGAATTCGATCACCTTGTTCCCGGAACGCTTCACAACATCATCCAAAATGGCGTCATAGTTCCGGAATACGTCTTTATATTGAAGGTCATGCCCGACTACTGTATCATCATAAGAATTTGCCCAGTTCTCAAATAAAGAAATGAACTCTCTTCCCATTTATCGTCACTCTCCATTTATTTTTACAATTCCTATAAGTATAGTATGATTAAAAACTTAATTAGTTCTTATCCTAACATAAGTTCTTGATTTTTGATACAAAAAAGCCCTGGTGATATTTCCCTTGTCACACGGCTGCTTCTCTGTTTTAATTAGGATTGACTTGAACGAATGGAGGATTGGTTTATGAAATTTGAGCTTGACCTCATCAACGATAAAATCGAATTTTTTGAAGCCCAGACGATAGAGGAGCTTGAAAAGAAAGTCAATCAGCAGATCGAAAACAATCAGGCTCTTCTTCTCAGGGTTCACTCCGTTTCCCATCAGACGGCGGTTATCGATGGACGGATCATGTACAGCGCTGTCGTCCTTTTTAAAGCATAAAAAAAGCGGCCGGTTTCAATCACCGCCGCTTTTTCGTTTATTTTAGCTTTTCAACCTTTGTCGGTTTCCATCCTTTTCCATCAACCCATGTGATGGCCACTTGATATTTCACACCGCTGTCCTTCGTTCGAATCGTTCCTTTTGCATCTTGAGGACTGCCGTTGTTTCCGAGCCAGATCACCGTCATGTTGTCTTTGGAAACGCCTGTTGCGTAAGAGATCGCTTCAAGCATTTCCCCCCAGTCCTGGGATGAAGAATCATATGTTGCCGTATGCTCTCCGGTTTGTTTGGTGCCGACAGGCTTCCAGTCCGGATTGATGATCGTTTTTTCAACGTTGGCGCTGGAGCCGCCTTCAGTAATTTTTGCCCCTTCGAACGGATCATCTGATTTTGACTGATCCTCGTCTGAAGCTTTTTCTTTGTCTGAATCGCTGCTTTCTTTGTCATCTGACTCTGTTTTTCCTTTATCCTTGTCCTTGATGTCCTCGTCTGATGTCTGTTTTTTGTCATTCGAAGCAGGGGCTTCCGTCGTTTGTTCGGAATCGTTTTTTGAGACATCCTGCTGCGCTTGTTCTTTCGGGCTGTTCATCATCAGACTGCTGGCAACAACAACGATTAAAACCAATACAATGCCTATTAAAATGTTAAGCACAAGATTTGCTTTCCTGCGCTTATCACGGTTTTCAAATCGAGATTCCCTTGTTTCGCTCAATTCTTTGCACTCCTTTTTCCCTCTTGCCTCGCTTCCTATTTTATCATCACGTGAGGCATTCTTCTATGTCTGGTTCTTTTCAATTTCATATACTTTTTTAACAATATCATAAAATGCAGCATTTGTCGCAGCCTTGCCTTCCGGCGTGTCCATGTGGACGACGGCGAGCGCGTATTTTGGCTTGTCCGCCGGAAAATAACCGGCAAACCATTTATGATAGAGAGTTTTGTGATCCTTTGTCGTCCTGTCTGTCTGCGCCGTCCCCGATTTTCCGGCTACATCATATGGAAGGTCGCTGAAGCGTCTGCCTGTCCCTTTTTCAGATGTCACGACTTTTCTGAGCAGTTTTTGCAGTTTCTGTGCGGTGTAATGATCAATCGTTTTCCCCGGCAGCTCCTGATCTTTAAACGAAGCCATCAATGTACCGTTTTTGTATTCGATCTCGTCTGCGATTTTGACCTGTTTTTTCTCGCCGCCCCTGGCAATGGTCGCCATCATATTCGCGATTTCCAAAGGGGTGAGCCTGACGTTTTTTTGGCCGATGGCCGTTTGCGCAACCGCTTTTTTGACTTTTTTATCTTGTTCATCCCCCCAGATTGCCCCGGATACTTCATGGTAAAACTGCTTGAAATCCCGCTGGTGGTAAAGTCGTCCTTCCCAGCCGACCCGTCCTGTTAGTCCGAGCTTTTCCGCTGTATCCTCGATGATTGAGCCGTTCTTCTTGATCAGCTGATCCGCCAGGCTCGTGAATGTGTAATTGCAGCTTTCGGCAAAGCCGTCTTCCATATTCAGCCTCCCTTTGTCATCCCCCGGCTCACCGTAAAGGTTCAAGTTGCAGTTGAACGTTTTGGACGGGTGATCAAGGCCGTTTTCTATCGCCGCAGCCGCGATCACGGTTTTAAAAACAGAGCCGGGATACATCGGGGTCAGCATATAATTCTGCCTCGTTTTTTGTGAGGCCATATTTAAATCAGGCTTGCTGGCAATTGCCAAAACGCTGCTGTTTTCGATATCAAGGAGAACTGCGCCGCCCTTTTTCAGATGATGATCGTCCAGGATTTCTTCAAGCGATTGCTGGATCGTCTTATCGATCGTTGTTTTGACTTGCAGCGGATAGAACGGATTCGCATCTGCCGTATACTTGACGTCCATTCCGAACAAAGGGTTTCCCAATCCGTCAACATGATATAAAAGTTTTGTATCTTGTTCGGGCAGCAGGAATTCATCAAATGTCCGTTCAAGGCCGAAGGTGCCGATTTTCGTGCTGATGGACAGGCCGTCTTTATGCGGGTATTTTTTCCGAAGCAGCTCCGGATCCTGATTTGTCATGCCTATCGTATGTGAAGCTAGTCTGTTTTTTTCTGTTTCTTCTATGTATACGCCGTATATTCCCGGATATTTCAGTTTATTGATTTTTTCGAGCGCCGTTTTGGAAAATAGACCTTTGTCATTTTTCGTGAGAATCACGGGTTTTTTTGCCTTATCAAGGCTATGATTAAGCTCTTCTTTTGACATATGTAAAATGGCGGCTGCTTCCTCAATCGGCCATGATTGTTTTTTCAAAAACGGAAACAGCACGATGGCCGGCTTTTGGCTGACTGACAGCGGTTTTGCGCTGCGATCCAAAAAAGATCCTCTCCCGTCAGAAATCTGAACCTCCTCCGTGCGCTGTTTCACGCTTTCCTGAATTAAGTTCACATTCCATTTGGAAAAGGATTCGGTGAAAAACAATTGAATTTCCGCCAACCTGATGAGCAGAAACAAAAGTGCAGCCGACATCAAAATTGATATCCATTTCATGCGCTTGCGTAATTTCATGATAAAAAACACCTCATCCACATTGTGGACGAGGTGTTCGTCTGCTAAACAAACTTTATGAAATTTTCACAATTTTTACAAGCATTTCTCCGCCCGGTGTCTGCACGGTGACTTCATCTCCCACCTGTTTGCCGATCAGGCTTTTGGCGATTGGAGAATCATTGGAGATTTTCCCTTCAAACGGATCGGCCTCCGCACTTCCCACGATTGTGTAGGATTCTTCCTCTCCGTCGGGAAGCTCTTTAAATGTAACTGTTTTTCCAAGAGTGACGATGTTTGAATTTTCCCCGTCATCCTCGATGATCTTTGCGTTGCGAATCATATTGTCAAGCGCTGTGATGCGCCCTTCTACAAAGGCCTGCTCTTCTTTTGCTGAATCATACTCAGAGTTTTCAGAGAGATCGCCGAAGCTTCTTGCGACTTTGATGCGCTCAACAACCTCTTTGCGTTTAACCGTTTTCAAATACTCAAGTTCTTCTTCCAGTTTTTGTTTCCCTTTTTCTGTCATAGGAAAAACTTTCTCTTGTGCCATGTTCCTTCACTCCTTCTAGTTGGTCCCTCATCACTTGTATGTGAGAGTATAGACTTGAATATACAAGAATGAGGACAACCCATGTCCCCTTCTTCTCTCCCATATTTGTAAAGTATGTTGTAAACCGGATGGAAGGCTCCGGTAAATCGTGCTTATACAGTTAAAGAAGGGCTCAAGCGAGATCCCTTCAATTTCTATACATAATATGGTCAGAGTTGTCTTTGTCTATGCTATGTTATTATAAAATCGCGTTTTGTTCAAGAATTGTTTGTATTTTTGTAACCATCAAATCAATGGCGACGCGATTTTGTCCGCCTTCCGGAATTATGATATCAGCATAGCGTTTTGTCGGCTCGACAAATTGATTGTGCATCGGTCTGACGACGGAAATGTACTGTTCGATGACAGAATCAATCGAACGTCCTCTTTCTTTAATGTCGCGAAGCATTCTTCTGATAATACGAAGATCGGCATCTGTATCGACGTACAGCTTGATGTCCATCAAATCACGGAGCCTTTCATCCTCAAGAACGAGGATTCCTTCCAAAATAATAACATCTTTTGGCTCAACATGCACGACTTCTTCTGAACGCGTATGCAGCTTGTAATCATAGATCGGCTTTTTAATCGGCCGGTATTCGAGCAATTCGTTTAAATGCTCGATCAAATAGTCATTATCAAATGCAAGCGGGTGGTCATAGTTCGTATTCAGCCTTTCTTCAAAAGGCAGATGGCTCTGGTCTTTATAATACAAATCCTGCTCAAGCATTAAAATGGAGTGGCCTTTGAACTGTTCATAAATCGATCTGGTCACGCTTGTCTTTCCAGATCCAGAGCCTCCCGCTATTCCAATGACTACCGGTTTCTTTCCCATGCCATTACTGCCCCTTTCTCATCATGTTGCTTGGATAGATCTTCTTGTCCACTTTAAATTTGACGATTTGCAGGGGATGGCGGGCTGCATCTAACACATTGCCTTTTTCGTCCCAAATCGTTTCAATCTTAGTTGTGAAATTTTCAATTTCCGGGCCGAAAAATTCGACTTCATCTCCGGTTTTAAAAAAGTTTCGCTGCTGGAGCGTAACCATTTTTGTTTCTTCATCATAATCCAGCACGAGTCCGACAAAATCGTATGTTGTCTTTTTGCCGTGCACGCCGAACATTTGCTCTTCATATCCCGGCGTTCCTTCAAAGAAAGCAGGGGCCGTGTCTCTGTTTGCGCATTTGTCAAGCTCTTTCAGCCATTCTTCCTTGATGGTAAAACCGTCGGGATCTGCGCAATAGGCATCGATCACTTTTCGGTACACGCTGACGACTGTTGCAATATAGTGGATCGATTTCATCCGCCCTTCGATTTTTAAGCTGTCGATTCCCATTTCAATCATTTGCGGAATCGATTCGATCAGCTTCAAATCCTTTGGGCTCATGGCAAACGGCGCATCGTCTTCTCCATAAAGCGGCAGCGCGTTCGCTCCGTCCGTCTGATACAAGTCATAATCCCAGCGGCATGACTGGCAGCAGCCTCCGCGGTTTGAATCCCTCGCCGTCATGTGATTGCTCAGGACGCATCGTCCGGAGTATGCGATACACATCGCACCGTGGATGAAGGTTTCGATTTCGATATCTACTTTATCTTTCATTTCCCTGATTTCAAGCGCGCTTGTTTCACGTGCAAGCACGACTCGTTCCAACCCTTCTTCCTTCCAGAATTGGACGGCTTTCCAGTTTGACAGGGACTGTTGGGTGCTGAGGTGCACCTCAAGCTTCGGAGCGACCCTCCGGCATGTTTCAATGATCAGCGGATCGGCCACGATAATGCCGGATACGCCCGCCCCTTGCAAATCTCGTAAATAGTCATCAAGGCCGTCGATATTTTCTTCGTGAGCAAAAATATTTGTTGTAACATAAATTTTCGCTCCATACCGATTTGCAAATTCGACGCCTTCAGCCATTTCTTCAATTGAAAAGTTATCTGCGTTGGAGCGGAGTCCATATTCGCGACCGCCGATAAACACAGCGTCTGCTCCGTAGTGGACGGCGATTTTCAGCTTTTCCAAATTGCCCGCCGGCGCGAGAAGTTCAGGTTTTTTCGTGATGACGCGTTTTCCATTGATGATTTTGGAAATTTTATCTTGAACTGCAGTCATGGTTACCCTCCTTTTTAGTATACTGTCTCTTTGAAAAAGAATCCGGTATCGATGCTGCGGTTTACGGGCTGCAGGTCTTCGATCCGCTCAATCCATTGTTCTTTTTTATCTTCATACGCTTCCCTGTCCGTGATGCAAAGATCGATGGCCTCGCGGTACATGGCTGTAACCTGTACAAGATAGTCCGCGGATTTTAAAATCCCGTCGATTTTGAACGAATCGATTCCGGCATCGATTAAATCTTCGAGCTCGTCAATGATGCATACATCATTCGGGCTCATGATGTGCGTGCCGTTTTCATCCTCGAATATCGGATATTTATTGCCGCGTTCTTTGTCATGAAGGTACATGCCTTTTTCTTTTTTCTTGCCTTCGATATCCATGACCTTGCCCTGGTATTCAAAATAGTTGCCGATCAATGAACGTTTTGACTGGAACATGCAAGTCATCCCGTGTACCTGGATTTCGATTTCAACTTCGGCTTTCTCTTTTATTTCGATCATGCTGTCCATGTTGAGCTCTCTCGCCAATACCGCGCGCTTTGCTCCCTTGCGTCCCCAATAATTGCATGAATGGTGATTGGTTGCGGTTGTTTCCGTATTCCAGTGAAGCGGCATGTTTGGCGCGGATTCCCTCGCAGCCATTAGTACCGCGGGATCGCCGAATACGACCGCATCGGCGCCGGCCTCTTTTAAAAATGAAAGATAATCGTTCAATTCAGGTACTTTATCATTATGGAAAATCGCGTTCATCGCGACATACACTTTGGCGCCTTCCCCATGGGCCTGAAGGATCGCTTCCTTTACATCCGCTCTTGAAAATTCCCCGGCCAAGCGCAAACCGTACCTTTGCTCACCGATGATAAACGCATCAGCCCCGGCTTTTGCCAAAGGCTTAATATCGCTGACCGCCGTCGGTGTCACAAGCAGTTCAGGTTTTTTCATATCCGTTTCACCTCTTTTTTGCTAACGGCCAAGCCATCTCCTACCGGCAAAATCGTTGTTTCATAATCCGGATGCTCCATTAGCCAATGATTGTAATCATCTATTTTTGAGACAAGCTTTTTGATCCGTTTGCTTTCTATTTGACTGTGATCTCCGGCGACAAGTCCTTTGAAAAGGACGTTATCTGTAAAAATGATGCCATCGTCTGCCAGCATCTGTTCGTATAAGCTGAAAAATTTCTGGTACTGTCCTTTTGCAGCATCAATAAACAGCGCGTCATAGGGCGCCATCGATTGTACGGCGGCAGACGCTTCAAGCGCATCGCCGAAGAAAACGTGGATTCTGTTTTCAAGCTGGAAGGACTGAATGTTTTGAATGGCCTCATGATACCTATTTTCGTCGCGCTCGATCGTAAAAATTTCTGCTTCAGGGAGTTTCAGCGCCATTCGAATCGCCGAGTAGCCGATGGCGGTACCGATTTCAAGAATTTTTTTCGGATTTTTGAGCGACAGAAGCTGAAGCAGCGCTTCAATTCCGGTCGGTTCCATAATGGGCACCCCATGCGCCTCAGCATAGGCCTCAAGCTTCATAATTTCTTCCGGCCGCGGCTTTTGAAGCCGTTCCAAATAGCCGGTTAGTTCTTCGTGTCCGATCTTCACAGGCAGATGAGCCTCCCTTTCATAAAAAGAGCTTTAGGTCAGATGTGAGAACTCTCCTAAAGCAGTGAATGTGTTTTCTCTAATAAACAACCCGATATATTTTACCATAAAACCTTTGCTTTTGCGAATAAAAGGAGAGTAATTTTTTACTCTCCTTGACTGGCCGTCCAGGCTTTACTCGCTCTGGCCGTTTGTAATATATTTCGATTTTGCTTTATTATGCTCTTTCAGCGTTTTTGTAAAAACGACTTCTCCGTTTTTCTTGGCAAGGAAATAAACATATTCCGTTTTATCCGGATTTAATGCCGCTTCCCACGATGTTTCCCCTGCATTTGCAATCGGCCCTGGCGGAAGTCCCGTATTTGTGTACGTATTGTAGGGAGATTTCGCCTCAAGGTCTTTATATACGACGCGGTTTTTATGTTTTCCGAGCGCGTAGAGCACGGTCGGATCCGTCTGCAGCGGCATTTTTTTGCCTAAACGGTTATGGAACACACTGGAAATTTTGTGACGATCCGCTTTTTCAGTCGCTTCTTCTTCAATTAATGATGCCAATGTGAGCGTTTTGTGAACAGACATGTTTTTGCCCTTCATCTGTGACTGATATTTTCCGGCCACCTTATCGGTCTGTTTGATCATCGCTTCGATGATGGTTTCCAGTTTTGTCTGCGGATCATAAAAAGGGTATGTCGCAGGATAGAGATACCCCTCCAGCGGATGCTTGATGTTTTTGTTTAGCACATCATCCGTGATCAGCTTCGGATATTTCTTTTTCAGTTGGTTGATAAACCCTTTGTCATCAAGCTTTTTCATGATGTCCTTATTCGAATAATTGGTTTGGCCTGCGATAATGTCGGCGATTTCACTAAGCTGACGGCCCTCTGGAATGATGATTTTAAAGGCCGGTACATGTGAAGTGCTTGTCAGCTTCTCGATCAATTCAGCCGGCCCCATCGACTGGCTGAGCTGAAAGTTTCCCGCTTGAAAGCCTTCGGCATGCTTGAATTTTACATAGGCGATAAACACTTTTTCATTTTTAATTAAATCTTGTTTTTTCAGTTTGGCAGCGATCGTTGAAATCGTCGAACCTTTCGGGATATACACGTTGACCGCTTTTTCGCTGTTTTTATTGACCGGCTCAAGTGCGGATTTTACATAAAGCGATGCACCGCCTGCAATCAAAATGATCAGCGCTGCCGCAACAGCCGCCCAAAATTTGATTTTATGATTAAGGAGTTTTTTGATAAACGGTTTCTTAGTCTGATCTTCAAACATTTATGTCCTCCTCTCCTCCCATGCTATATACTACATGATTCGTTTTCATTCGGCAATTTATTACAAAAGGATTTCATAAAAAAAAGCCGCCGTGCGGCGGCTTTTTTATTCTTCGTCTTCCTCTTCATCCGCTAAAAACGTATTCAGCGTCTCTTCGATCATCTCCCATTCTTCCTCGGTTTCGATCGGCATCAACTCGCCGTCTTCGCCGTTTTCGTTCGGGATGAAGCTTGATGCGTGAATTTCAATTTCTTCTTCATCCTGTGCTTCAACCGGATAATATAGGACATATGATTTATTAAATTGATCGCTGTCAAATGTGAAGAGTACCTCACAAAGCTGTTCATTTCCTTTATCGTCTACAATCGTAATGTTTTTTTCACCATGTTCCATTTGATCACCTCATTAGTTTAGGCTGTCGAGATACCCTTGCAGGATCATCACGGCTGCCATTTTATCGATTACTTTTTTTCGTTTTTGCCTGCTGACGTCAGCTGAAATCAGCATCTTTTCGGCCGCCATCGTCGAGAGCCGTTCGTCCCAGAGCACGACGGGAATATGAAACGCGTCTTCAAGCACTTCCGCAAACTTCTGACTGGCTTCTCCTCTTGGACCGACGGAACCGTTCATATTTTTGGGAAAACCGAGTACAATTTTATCTATTGTATAGTCTTTCATTAACTCAGCCAAGCGGTTCAGACCGTAGTCGCCGCCCGCTTCGTCGATTTTAATCGTTTCAATTCCCTGAGCCGTCCAGCCCATTTCATCGCTCAGCGCAACGCCGAGCGTTTTTGACCCTAAATCCAGACCTAGTATTCGCATTCTTTTTTACGCCTCTTTATGCTGTTCTAAGTACGATTTAACCAATTCCTCGATTATCTCGTCTCTTTCTATTTTCCGAATCAAATTGCGTGCATCTCGATGCCTTGGAATATAAGCGGGATCACCTGATAGCAAGTATCCGACAATCTGGTTGATCGGGTTGTAGCCTTTTTCCTGAAGCGCGTCATGGACGGTAATCAGCACTTCATTTACATTCGTCTCCATTGAATCGTCGGAAAAGTTGAATTTCATCGTCTTATCAAATGAGCTCACCGTTTTGCACCTCTTTCCCAAATTCGCAGGCAAAGTTTTCAGCCTGAGTATCCTTCTCCTATGATCATTCTACACTACATCGGCTTTTTATAAAACGGATTTCACCCATTCTTCTGCAGAAGATAAAGCTTCTTCCAATTTTTCAGGCTGTTTTCCGCCGGCTTGGGCCATGTCAGGACGGCCGCCTCCGCCTCCGCCGCACGCTTCTGCAACTTGTTTGACGATTTTTCCGGCGTGAAAACCCCGCTCTATTAAATCTTTTGTAACTCCGGCGGAAATATTCACTTTTTCGTTTTGTACTGCACCGAGTACAATGACGGCAGATCCTAATTTCACCTTCAGTTCATCAACCATCGTCCGGAGGTGATTCATGTCTTTCGCATTTACTTGTTCTGCAAGCAGTTTGATTCCGCCGATGTCTTTCACTTTTTCCAAAATCTCTCCGGCCTCTTTATTGCCGAGCTTGGCGAGCAGGGATTCGTTTTCTCGTTGCGCCTCTTTTACATCTGCTTGAAGCGATTCGATCCGTTTCGGTACTTCTTTCACATTGGTTTTCAGCATATCTGCAGCATGTTCGAGAAGCTCAAGCTTCGCGTTCATTTCCTGATATGCGCCTTGTCCGGTTACTGCTTCGATGCGGCGTGTGCCGGCGCCGATTCCTGATTCGGAAACGATTTTGAAAAGGCCGATTTCAGCCGTGTTTTTGACATGGCAGCCTCCGCACAGTTCGAGGCTGTAGTCGCCGACTTGGACAACGCGGACAATGTCTCCGTATTTTTCGCCGAATAATGCCATGGCACCCATCGCTTTTGCTTCATCGATCGGTTTTAAGTCAATCTCGACCGGAATCGAATCCCAAATTTTCTCGTTCACAATTGTTTCGATCTGTGCCAGCTCTTCTTTTGTGACTTGTCCGAAATGTGAAAAGTCAAAGCGGAGACGGCTGTCGGATACGAGCGATCCGGCTTGGTTGACATGCGTTCCGAGCACATCTTTTAATGCCTGGTGTAAAAGGTGTGTCGCCGTGTGATTTTTAATGATGTCTTTTCTGAGGCGCTCTGTCACTTCAGCGGCCACGATCATGCCGTTTCGAACCGCTCCGCTTTCAACGATGCCCTCATGGAGATGCTGGCCATTGGGCGCTTTCTTTACATCTGTGATGCGGATGGCGGCTTCCTCGCTTCTCAGCCAGCCTTTGTCGCCGATTTGTCCGCCGCTTTCGGCGTAGAACGGCGTCTTCTCCAATATCAGCTGGACTTTGCTTCCTTCATGCACCTCATCGGTAAGCTCGCCATCCTGTAGGATCTCGGCGACTTTCGTGTCTGTTTTCAGCGTTGTATAGCCGACGAATTCGCTTTCCGTCTTGATATCGCGGAGTGCGCCGCCTTGAACCTGCATGCTGCCGACATCCTGGCGCGCCTGGCGGGCCCGTTCGCGCTGCTTGTCCATTTCGCGTTCAAAGCCTTCATGATCGACCTTCATGCCTTCATCTTCAGCGTACTCTTCAGTCAGTTCGACAGGGAATCCGTACGTATCATAAAGCTTAAAGACATCTGCGCCGGAAATTATGCCGTTTCCTTTTTCTTTCTCTTTTTGAATGACGGCAGACAGAATCGCCAAACCTTCATTCAGCGTTTCATGGAAACGTTCTTCCTCCGTTTTGACAACCTTGGCGATAAATTCCGTTTTTTCTTTGACTTCGGAATAAAAAGCGGCCATGATATCCGCTACGACAGGAACGAGTTCATACATAAACGGCCGGTTGATATTAATGGCCTTTGCATAGCGTACGGCGCGGCGAAGCAGCCTTCTGATGACATAGCCGCGGCCCTCGTTTGACGGAAGCGCTCCATCGCCTACTGCAAATGCCACCGTCCGAACATGGTCGGCGATCACCTTGAAGGCGACATCCTTTTCACTGGCTGTTCCGTAGGATTCTCCTGAAATCGATTCGGTCGCTTTAATGATCGGCATAAACAAATCTGTATCATAGTTTGTTTTGGCGTCTTGAATAACGGATACCATCCGTTCAAGCCCCATTCCCGTATCAATATTTTTCTTCGGAAGAGGTGTGTACGTCCCGTCGGGATTGTGGTTGAACTCGGAAAACACGAGATTCCAGATTTCCAGGTAGCGTTCATTTTCTCCGCCCGGATACAGTTCGGGATCCGCCGGATCGCTACCATAGGCTTCGCCGCGGTCATAGAAAATCTCCGTATTCGGTCCGCTCGGTCCTTCCCCGATATCCCAGAAGTTCCCTTCAAGTCTGATGATCCGCTCTTCCGGAATGCCGATTTTTTTCGCCCACAGGTCGTAGGCTTCCTCGTCTTCGGGATGCACGGTAACGGATAAGCGCTCCGGATCGAAACCGATCCATTTTTTGTCGGTTAAAAATTCCCACGCCCACTCGATCGCTTCTTCTTTGAAATAATCGCCGATCGAAAAATTGCCCAGCATTTCAAAAAATGTATGGTGCCGCGCTGTTTTTCCGACGTTTTCAATATCGTTTGTCCGGATTGATTTTTGCGCATTGCAGATGCGCGGATTTTCCGGCACCACCCGTCCGTCAAAATATTTTTTCAGCGTCGCGACTCCGCTGTTAATCCATAGCAGTGATGGATCTTCATGCGGAATAAGAGAGGCGCTCGGTTCGACGGAATGCCCCTTTTCTTTAAAGAAATCTAAAAACATTTGACGCACTTCTGCGGATGATAATGTCTTCACCTTTATTCCTCCTTTAATTGATCACATGCAATATAAAAAGCCCCCGCCCTATGCAAACCCGCGTATGCACAGGGACGAGAGCTCCTCTCGCGGTACCACCCTGATTATGGACAAGATTCGTCCATCACCTTGATATCCGTGTAACGCCGGATAAAGACGGCAGGATTTCGCCTGCACTCAGGACTAGCTTCTACTGCTCTTCTGCTGAAGCTCTTTCAGCCTAAAGGAGCTTCTCTCTGGTAAACAGGGCTTCAGTATACTCGGATCCGTCAGTCGAGATACGTATGTATGTCTATTTCGAAATTATAGACAACGAAAAGGGGAATGTCAATCTTCTCTGGGATCAGGCTTTCCTTGCAGCTAAAAAATGGGTGAACATGACCTTTAAAACGGCCATCACCGGAACCGCGAGAATCATGCCGATGATGCCGGCCAATTCGCCCCCGGCAAGAAGACCGAGCATAATGACGACAGGGTGCATGTGCAGGCTTTTTCCGACAACAAGCGGACCAAGAATATTGCTTTCGATAAACTGCAAAATCAGGATCGTGATGATCACAACAATGATAAGATTCGTCGACAAAGCCGCCGCAACCATAACGGCCGGAACCGCCCCGATGATGGGGCCGAAATACGGGATAACGTTTGTCGCTCCAATAATTAGGCCGAGTATCAGCGGATAAGGAAGTTCGAAAAACCAAAATGACAGGCAGGCCCCCAAGCCGATGACCATGCATACAAAAAGCTGCCCCCTGATGTAGTCTCCCAGCGAATCGTCCACATCCCGCAAGAATGCGCTGCCTCTGTTTCTCCAAGAGGCCGGCGTTATATACCAGACCGCCTTTTTCATCGTGTCGATATCTTTCACCATATAAAAAACGAGAAAGGGAATAATGATTGCAACAAGCATATAGTCGAAGACAAAACGGATGCTTGTGATCGTCCGCTCCACCCAGCTTCCCACAAACTCTTCTGTCTGATTGACGAACCGGTCGATTCGATCATGCATGCCATCAGGCCAGCTATTTGTATGATCATGCAATTTATCAAGCATGCCTTCGTATGACGCGGCCAGAATGGGAATGCCTTCAGACAGCTCTGTCAGCTGTTGAATAAAGATGGGAATGCCTTTGTATAACCCATAGCCGAGCCCTCCAAAAAACAGGAGATAAATGATTAATATGCTCAACGTTCTCGGCACGCCCGCCTGATGAATTTTTTCAACGATAGGCAGAAGCAGATAAGTGATAAAAACCGCAATCGCCAAAGGGATCAGAATCGACTTCAGCAGCAGGGATACCGGCTCCCAAATCATTCTGAGCTGCAAAAAGATATAAATGGTTAAAAAAGAGAGCATCAAAATTGAGATCCACATCAAAAGCTGCAGCGGTTTTTTCAGCATGTTTTTCACCCCCTGTTAGCTTTTGATTTCTCGGGTGAATTATTCCGAAGGAGGTAAAAAAGGACACCCTTTAAAACAAGGGTATCCTTCACCGTTAAAACATTCTCCTGACGCGTCTTCTGAGCTTTCTCATGTTCCGTCTGTTCAGCATGTCGTTTTGCGACATCATCCGGTACATTAAAGCTCCTGCTCCTAAAGAAATGAGAGAAGTCATTGTCCGATTCAAATCTCTAACCTCCATTCAAAGGTTAATCGTACGTTCATCATCCGTAAACAAATCGTCAAGACTGCTCAATGTTCCGTCTTCTTCCACCTGATGGGTTGAGATTTTTCCTTTCGACAGGGTCAGCTCAATGAAGCATCCCCAGCAATAATATTGATTCACACCGATTTTGCCGATGTTTTTGCTTTTGCAATTCGGGCAAATGAGCATTCGAACACACCTCTTCTTCAATTCAAGACGATTGTGCTTCTGCCTACTTCAAGCGGTTCCCCTGATGGCTGGACATGCTTTTTGTCGCCTGACAGGTCGGCAAAAAAACCGTCTGAGAGTTCATATGCTACGATTATGCCCGAGTCGGAAGAAAAGTATACATCTTCCAGTATTCCCAGTGTATCACCTGCGCCGTTCTTAACCATTTTTTGTTTGAGCTGGTCATATGAAAAGCTTTGTTTTGGGATTTGCATCGGCTTAAATTCGGAAAAATCAACATATATGCCGTCACTTTTAATCTCAGTGACAGAGGGAAGCGGAAGAAGCGAACGATGGTGGTAGAACCGCCGTTTTTCTTCCATGACAAATCCGAGACATGTCCCTTCCTGGGAAAAACAAATATCTGTAACCACCCCAAGCAAAGAAAACGACCGCCTGTCGTAAACATTGAGCCCTTCCAGCTCGTTGCATGTTCTCAAAGTGTGATCAACCACCTTTTTCAGAACAGTCTTATGTTCTGCCTTTGGGATGGGACTCATACGATGAAATGGATTCCATGGAAACGACTTATTCCGCCTCTTTTTCCATAAAGTCAAAAGGTGTGATGCCTTCCATACCGATGTTGGCGTCATACACGCTGAAAGGCAGTTCTTTTTGGAGCGCCAGCAGCTCCTCGTCCTCTTCATGTACCGCCTGATGCAGCCTTCTCTGCAAAGATGTCTGCCTTTCAGAGGATTCTCTATTTTTTATGCCCCATTCAAGCGCTTCCTCTTCACCGCACAAAATGAGAAATTTTTTGCTTCTTGTAATGGCCGTATAAAGCAAATTTCTTCTCAGCATCCGGTAATAGCTTTTGACGACGGGAAGAATGACAATCGGAAATTCGCTGCCCTGCGATTTGTGAATCGAACAGCAGTAAGCATGTGTAAACTGATTGAAATCTTTTTTTGTAATTGTGATCTCGTTGCCGTCAAAAGAAACGACAGCCATGTCTTCTTTTTCCGTATTTTCCTTCGCGTAAAAAATAGAAACAATTTCGCCCATATCACCGTTGAACACATGATGCTCAGGCTGATTGACAAGCTGGAGCACCTTGTCGCCCGTCCTGTAGACGACATCCCCGTACTTTAGCTCCCTGCCTTTTGGTTTTGGCGGATTGAGGATGTCCTGCAAAAGCGCATTTAATTCATTGATTCCCGCCGGCCCCCTGTACATCGGGGCAAGCACTTGAATGTCCCGGGCGGAATAGCCCTTTTGCAATGCGTTTTTGACGACTTTTTCAACCACTTCTTTAATTTGCTGCTGACGGCAGCGGATAAATGAGCGGTCTTTAGTCGGGGCCGTCAAATTTTCCGGCAGCCTCCCCTTTTTCATATCATGCGCCAATTCCACGATTGAAGAGCCTTCTGCCTGCCGGTAAATATCGGTTAATCTGACCGAGGGAATGAGATTTGATGCAAGGAGATCCCTGAGCACCTGTCCCGGTCCGACAGACGGGAGCTGGTCTTCATCTCCCACCATGATAACCTGAATCCGGTTTGGAATCGCTTTGAATAATTGGTTGGCAAGCCATATATCAAGCATGCTCGTCTCATCGACAATCAGCAGCCGCCCATCGATCGGGTTATCTTCGTCATGTGTAAAACCTTCCGCTCCGTTCCAGCCGAGGAGCCTGTGGATCGTCACAGCGGGAAGACCCGTCGATTCGCTCATCCGCTTGGCCGCTCTGCCCGTCGGCGCAGCCAGTACAAACGGAAAGGTTTCATCCTTTTTATAATCAGCCGGATTTAAACTTAAACCGTGCAGCTCGCTGTACAATTCGACGATTCCCCTGATGACTGTCGTTTTTCCCGTGCCGGGTCCTCCGGTCAAAAGCAGCATCGGGGACATCAGCGCTTTTTGAATGGCTTCTTTTTGGCTTGGCGCGTATTGGACTTGCATTCGTTCTTCAAGCTCGCCTAAAGCAAGCAAAAATTCCGATTCGGGAAACTGGTCATCGTATTCGGTTTGTTCCGCGATCGTCTGGACTCTTTTGGCAAAGCTTTGTTCAGCATAGTAAAGCGACGGATAATAGCACCTGTCGTCTTCAATAAACAGATCTTTCTGTTCACCTAGGGAAATGATCGCATCCGCCACATCCATTTCCGTGACTTTTTCTTCGTCAGACGACTGGTTCAGCAGCTTCTGCGTCTCGATAATGAGCTGTTTTGTTTCTATGTAAGTATGCCCTTCCTGAAGGCATGTCGCTTCAACCGTATATAAAATCGCCGCTTTGATCCGTTCCGCATGCCTGCCGGAAATCCCCATTCTGCCGCCGAGTTCATCCGCTTTAATAAAGCCGATTCCTTCGACATCCTTGACGAGCTGATACGGATTTTCACGGATTTTATCCAGCGTTTCCGATTCATATACTTGATAAATTTTCATGGACAGCTGCGGCCCGAAGCCAAACTCGCTCAAGGAAATCATGATCTGCTCAAGCCCCTGATGCTGCTGAAGAAGAGCGGCAAGCTTATCCGCTTTTTTCTTTGAAAGCTTTGGCACATCATAAAGCACGGAAGCGTCTCCCAAAATCTTGTTGATCGCGCCTTCCCCGAGCTTTTTGACGATTTCTTCCGCCGTTTTTTTGCCGATGCCTTCAAATAGGTCGCTCGACAAATATTGGATGACGCCTTCTTTTGTCGTCGGAACTTCTTTTTTAAAATGATCTGCTTGAAATTGCAGGCCAAACTTCGGATGGGAGGCGGTTTTTCCGTAGAAAGTATACGTTTCATCTTCAAAGATTGCCGGAAAGTACCCTGTGACAGAAACGGTTTTTTCATCAAATGATTCAGATGTTTCCTGAACCTTCACTTTCAGTACGGTATAGAGGTTTGTTTCATTATGATAGATGACGGCCGTTACCGTTCCTTTCAGAAAGGATGCTTCTTCCATTTGAATTTGGTCAGGATGTTGATGTTTCACTGTAGTCCTCCCTCCTTTAAGCTCCGCCTTATGCGTGCAGGGGCATCAAGCTTCTTCAAGCAGCTCTTTTGCCCGGACGCTCAGTAAATGGTCCGGCTGAATCTCGATTGCTTTATTCAGCATGGCAAGCGCCTTTTCCCGGTTTTCCTGATAAGCGTAAGCCACGCCTAAATTATAATAAGCATCGGCATGTGTCGGATCAAGCTCGGTTACTTTGGAAAACTGGGCGATCGCTTCATCCAGCATGCCTTCATTGGCAAGGCACATCCCATATTGAAAACGCGCTTCATAATCGGCATCATTCAGCTCGGCCGCCCTTTGCAAGTACGGCATGGCAAGCTTTGGCTGCTCAAGCTTCATCAGCGAGGTCCCAAGCATATAAAACAAGTCGCTGTTTTCCATCCCCGTCCGGTATGCTTTTTCAAACATATCCTTCGCCTCTTGGTAGCGTTCCTTCATCACGTATACATTTCCCGCTCCATAATAAGCCGCTCCGGCTTTATCATCAAGGCTGACGGCCCTTTCATAAAACGCGAGCGCCCGATCCAATTCGCCGACCGCCGAGAGCAGATTTGCAAAATTGATGTATGGGACGGCATCCCCGCTGTTTTCATCAATCGCCTTTGTAAAAGCTTCTGCCGCTTTTTCAAAATCTCCTTTTTGCATGGCGTCAATTCCGATTTGATTGTAGTCCAAAAGCTTTCTCCCTTTCGTGCTCGATTTTAAAAAGGCCATCGACAAAGTCGACAGCCGCCAAGCTCCAGGCGCACGCCCGGAGCCTTGTTCTTTTATACATACCAAAGCTTTTGCCCGTCTTTGAATACATCGTCAATCGTACCGCCCCCGAGGCACTCTTCTCCTCTGTAAAAGACAACCGCTTGTCCAGGCGTCACGGCGCGGACAGGCTCTTTAAAAACGACTTCCGCTTCGCCGTTTCCGGTCATTCTGACAGCGACTTCATGATCGGCTTGCCGGTACCGGAACTTAGCCGTGCAAGAAAGCTCCTCTTCATCTCCGAAGACGCCGCCGTGTACAAAGCTGACATTCGTCGCCGTGATTTTATCTGAGTAAAGCAGCGGATTGTCAAAGCCCTGATCAACATACAAAATGTTTTGTTCAAGGTCTTTTCCGACGACAAACCAAGGCTCTCCGCTTCCGCCGATGCCAAGGCCGTGCCTCTGCCCGATCGTGTAGTACATCAAACCGTCGTGCGTGCCTTTGACTTCGCCTTCCATCGTCCGCATTTCGCCCGGCTGCGCTGGGAGATATTGGCTGAGGAAGTTTTTGAAATTCCGTTCGCCGATAAAACAGATGCCTGTGCTGTCTTTTTTCGTTGCCGTAGCAAGACCCGCTTCCTTGGCTATTTCGCGGACGCGGCTTTTTTGCATATCGCCGATCGGAAACAGCACCTTGCTCAGCTGCTCTTCTGTCAGCTGATTTAAGAAATAGGTTTGATCTTTATTTTCATCAAGCCCCCTCAACATTTTCACTCGTTCGCCGGTGTGGTCGACCCTCGCATAGTGGCCAGTGGCGAGGTAATCCGCGCCAAGGGACAAAGCATGCTCCAAAAAAGCTTTAAATTTAATTTCTTTATTGCACATCACATCGGGATTCGGCGTTCTTCCCGCTTTATATTCATCGAGAAAATATTGAAAAACCTTTTCCCAATATTGCTTTTCAAAATTCACCGCATAATATGGGATGCCGATCTGGTTGCACACTTTAATGACATCTTCATAATCTTCCGTCGCGGTGCAAAAGCCGTTTTCATCCGTGTCATCCCAGTTTTTCATAAAAATTCCGATGACATCATAGCCTTGCTCTTTCAGCAGCAAGGCTGCCACAGATGAATCAACGCCACCGGACATTCCGACGACCACCCGTGTATCTTCAGGCCGCTTCGCCATTTTCATCAACTCCAATAAATCAATTCATTACGTATCCTTCACAGATCATAACATCATTTCCAGGCGGGATGCGAATCTTTAGCTCGCGCTCATTACACGGAAGCCGCCGAACCAAGGCGCTTCACGATGCTGGCAAGTTCCTTCGCCGCGCGTTTCACCTGCTCCTCTGTATTGCCCAAGCCGAAGCTGATGCGAATGGATGAGGTCAGCTGATCTGCGTGTTCGCCGAACATGGCGGAGAGAACATGTGAAGGAAGAACCGATCCGGCGGTGCAGGCTGATCCGCTCGACACTGCAATGCCGGCCATATCCAAGTTTACAAGCAGCGACTCGACGGAAATGCCGGGGAAGTACAAATTCAAAATATGCGGGAGTCCTTCATTAAGACTACCGTTTACTTCAAAGCGGACGGCTTCGTTTTCAAGCGTTTCGATGATCATTGCTTTGAACCGGCGGTAAAGGGCCGTTTTTTCATCTCTCTCCTGCTTTAAAAGAGAAACGGCTTCACTCAGCCCCGCGATTCCCGGTACATTTTCCGTTCCGGCCCGGCGTTTCCGCTCCTGTTCGCCTCCGACAAGAATCTGTTTGAGCTTCACCTTTTCATTGACATATAAAAAGCCTGTCCCCTTCGGTCCATTCAATTTATGCCCGGAAACAGACATCATATCGATATGGATTTCCTTTACATCAATCGGCAAAAAGCCAAACGCCTGAACGGCATCTGTATGGAACAAAGCCTGATGGTCTTTTAAAAGCGCTCCGATTTCCGCAATCGGCTGAAGCGTTCCCACTTCATTATTTCCGTACATCACCGTTACAAGGATGGTATCATCGCGCAGCGCAGCTTCGACCTGCCCGGCGGAAATCCGGCCGCTTTGATCAACGTCAAGGTATGTCACGTCAAAACCCATGTCCTCCAGCCGGCTGCACGGATTCAGCACGGCGTGATGCTCGATCTTCGTTGTGATAATGTGGCGGCCTTTGTCCTTATTCGCCAGCGCGCTTCCCACAATCGCCATATTGTCGGCTTCCGTTCCGCCGCTCGTAAAAACGATTTCATTCGGATGCGCTCCGATTTCTTCAGCAATCAGCGCCCTCGCGTCATCAACCCATTTCCGGCTCTCTCTGCCGAAGGAATGAATGCTTGAAGGATTGCCGAAGTTTTCTGTTAAGTAAGGCAGCATTTTTTCGACTACGCGCGGGTCAGTCGGAGAAGTCGCTGCATGGTCTAAATAAATCCGTTCCATCCTACATTACACCTCAATTTTAAATGTAAAACATATAAGCTTCTTGATCGCCGTCCGTATAGCTTGCCAAATCTTCAAGCGTCGTGGAATCAAGCACTTCCTTGACGGCGTCGCGGATCTTAATCCACAGCTCGCGCTTTGCAGGCTCTTCATTTTCAAGCACTTCCACGGGGCTGATGGGCCCTTCCAGTACGCGGATAATATCGCCGGCCGTGATGGAAGCGGGCTCATCGCCGAGAATATAGCCGCCGTAAGCGCCGCGGATGCTTTTTACAAGCCCTGCATTCCGCAAAGGCGAAACAAGCTGTTCCAAATAATGTTCTGATAAATCGTTTGTCTGGGCAATGCTTTTTAAAGATGTCGGGCCTTCCCCATGCTTTTTCGCAAGCTCGATCATAATCGTCAGCCCGTATCTGCCTTTAGTTGATATTTTCAAAATAAACACCTCTAACCTATAAAAAATCATGCCTTCAGGACGAAGGTACCCGCCGTTTCTCACAGGACGTGAGAGCCTTAGCCGGGCTCCATTCCGAGACGCGGCCGGCGGGGATTTCCGCTGGCGTCTAGCCTGAGAGAAGTCGTGCATTCGTCCGTTTTTTCATTCAGGATCGTGATCCAGCTGTAGTATGCCGACAAGCCTTTTTGCTTGTCCGTCTGATAGATTACAGGTTATTATAGCACACTTTATATAAACTTTCATTTTCCGCCCATATATTCAGCTTGCCATATTCATTTCTTTTCTAATCGTCTTTTTTCCGTTACTCTATAAAAAGAATACATTCAGGAGAGATTGATCATGAAACCATTGGCATTTCGAATGCGTCCGACAAAAATAGAAGAGGTACTCGGCCAGGACCATCTCGTGGGAGAAGGTAAAATCATACACAGGATGGTGGAAGCAAAACACCTTTCATCCATGATCCTATACGGGCCTCCCGGCATCGGGAAGACATCGATCGCAACAGCCATTGCCGGAAGTACAAGCATCGCCTTCCGGAAGCTGAACGCGGTGATCAACAATAAAAAGGACATGGAAGCCGTTGCCGCAGAGGCGAAAATGTCCGGCCAGGTGATTTTAATATTGGATGAGGTGCACCGGCTTGATAAAGGCAAACAGGATTTCCTCCTTCCGTATTTGGAAAACGGAATGATCATCATGATCGGTGCGACGACGGCAAACCCGTACCACGCGATTAACCCGGCGATCAGGAGCAGAACGCAAATTTTCGAGTTGCACCCTTTGAGCCCGGAGCAAATCAAAACGGCCATTCAACGGGCGCTTCACGACGAACACAGAGGTTTAGGTTCTTATCATATTGAAATTGATGAGGCGGCGCTTGACCATTTCGCGGCAGGCTGCGGCGGAGATGTCCGGTCGGCATTGAATGCTTTGGAGCTTGCCGTGCTGTCGACTAAAGAAAATGAAGATGGAATCATCCATATTACGGTTGAGACCGCGGAAGAATGTCTGCAGAAAAAAAGCTTTGCCCATGACAAGGACGGCGACGCCCATTATGACGTGATTTCCGCCTTTCAAAAATCGATCAGGGGATCTGATGTAAACGCAGCTCTCCATTATTTGGCGCGGCTGATTGAAGGCGGTGATTTGGAAAGCCTTGCACGGCGGCTTCTCGTCATCGCCTATGAAGATATTGGACTGGCGAGCCCGCAGGCCGGAGGAAGAACGCTTCAAGCGATTCAAGCGGCAGAGCGAATCGGATTTCCCGAAGCGCGCATTCCTTTGGCAAACGCGGTGATCGAGCTTTGTCTGTCGCCAAAATCGAATTCGGCCATCCTTGCCGTTGACCAGGCTTTGGCAGACGTCCGTTCGGGGAAAATCGGCGATGTGCCGAAACATTTAAAAGACGCCCACTACAAAGGGGCGGCAGAGCTTGGCAGAGGCGCAGAGTATAAATATCCGCATGATTATGAGAACGGCTGGGTCGAGCAGCAATACCTGCCCGATCCTTTAAAAAACAAAGTATATTACCAGCCGAAGCAGACGGGGAAATTCGAATTGGCGCTAAAGCAAATATATGACAAGCTGATGAAGAAAAAATAACAAACGGCCTGTCCCTTTTAACCGGGGAGACAGGCCGTTTGTTTTTCAGCTTTCATTCTGAGTTTATAAAAATACGCCACCATTTCGTGTTCATGCTTGATGGACGGCTCCATTTTCAACAGGCGGCGCTGTCCCGTTCTTCTGTCGATCATTCCGAGCATTCTGACGAGGACTTGTTCAGATGACAGCGTTTGATCAATGCTGTTTGCAAAATATTCGTTAAGCGTATTTTAAAAAATATCCGTCCCCGTTTGCCTCTTGCAATGCTTCATCGTGAATCCGCCTGTTTACCAGCACATCTTCCACACCCCTCACTCTTTCGAATCGGGACTCTATTTCGGCCGTTTTATTTATCGCTGCAAGCGTGCACATGCTGAATATATCTTTCCCGTCTACAGTAATAAAAGCCCTTCCCATTTGATCATGAGCATTCCGATATGCCGTGACGTGAAAGTGCACCCGATTTTTTAGGGTCGCGCAGATCAGCTGATCCAACTGCTGTTTAGCTTTGCTCCATCTTCTTGCCAAACGGCCCTCCATGACACAAAAAAAGGCAGCTGCTGCTGTCCTTTTTGCTTATTTATCTTTCACCCGTTTAATTGGAATATCTTTCAAAAGCTCCATGATGACATGGCCGCCCATGATTAAACCGGCGACAGACGGAACAAATGCATTTGATGACGGCGGCATCTGCGCTTTGCGGATTTTCGCCTCATCATTCCCGACGACTTTGCGCACATCTTCACGGATGACGATTGGGCTTTCGTCAGAAAAAACGACTTTAATGCCCTTTGTAATGCCTTCTTTTCGCAGCCTTGTCCGAATCACTTTTGCAATCGGATCTGTATGCGTTTTGGAAATATCGGCGACTTGAAATCTCGTCGGGTCCGTCTTATTAGCGGCACCCATGCTTGATATGATCTTGATGTTCCGCTTAAGGCACTCCTTCATCAAATGAATCTTATAATGAATCGTGTCTGAGGCGTCAATCACATAATCCGGTTCATAAGCAAAAAACTGCTCATACGTTTCTTCCGTATAAAACATCTTCAAGGCGATGCATTCACATTCCGGATTAATATCCGCAATCCGCGCTTTCATTAGATCGACCTTCGGCTGGCCGACCGTTGAAAGCAAAGCCGGAAGCTGGCGGTTTACATTCGTTATGTCAACATCGTCTTTATCGACCATCACGATTCTGCCGACTCCTGAACGGGCGAGCGCTTCCGCTGCGAACGAACCGACCCCGCCGATTCCCAGAACGGCAACCGTGCTGTTTTTTAAAATATTCAATCCTTCTTTACCAATCGCTAATTCATTACGTGAAAACTGATGTAACAAGAATCTCACTCCATCTTTATATACAGTCACCGATAGTATCTTATCATAATCGGGGGATTAAACAAGCTGTTTCTGTTTGATTTTCATTCATATTTTTTGTTTGGCCTCATAGAGTATCCTAAGTATGGCCTAAAACCGTCCGATACTTCCACTCCGTTTCAAAGACGCAAAAAAAGTCCCGATTGTGCCGTTGTCGTATTCCTTCGTTTTGATCCCGCTCTCGGCAGGTGGGTGTTCTGTTCCAAACTTTGCAAGTCCTCCACGCTTCGGAATGAAAAGAGGCATTTACTCCGTTTGAAAACAACGAACTCCCAAGTAAAAAAATGTTCGGTCAAAACTAGGTGTACAACAAACACATCAGGACTTTATTTGTTAAAAATAATATCATACGTCCCTTTGATTTTCAATGGGATGTACAGCCGTATATTTTACAATTTACTGTCGAACTTTGCGTTTAACTGCAAGGTGCAGCTCTTCAAGCTGGGCGCTGTCCACTTCACTTGGAGCTTCCATCAACAGACAGCTTGCACTCGCCGTTTTCGGGAAGGCGATCGTATCTCTTAGGTTGGTGCGGCCGCTGAGAAGCATGACAAGCCGGTCGAGTCCGAGGGCGATTCCTCCGTGCGGCGGAGCCCCGTATTCAAACGCCTCAAGCAAGAAGCCGAACTGCTCTTGCGCCTCTTCCTCGTTTAAACCGAGAAGCGCAAACATTTTTTCCTGAACGTCTTTTTCAAAAATACGGATCGATCCGCCGCCAAGCTCATAGCCGTTTAAGACAAGGTCATAGGCCTGCGCTTTCATTTTTTCAGGTTTCGTTTCAATCAGATCAAGATCTTCTCTGACAGGCATTGTGAACGGATGGTGCGCAGCATAGAAACGCCCTTCTTCAGCATCGTACTCGAGCAGCGGCCAATCGATGACCCATAAAAAGTTGAACAGGCTTTCATCGATTAGATTCAATTCTTTGCCGAGCTTTAAGCGCAGCGCCCCAAGAGCATCGTTCGCAACCTCAAGCCGGTCAGCCACAAAAAGCAGCAAATCCCCGTCACGGGCGTCAAGCGCTTTGACAAGCGCTTCCTGCTTCCCATCTTGGAAAAACTTCGCGATCGGACCTTTAAGACCGTCCGCTTCAGTTTTCAGCCAAGCCAGCCCTTTCGCGCCATAGTTCGCGGCAAACTCGCCGAGCGCATCGATATCCTTGCGCGAATATTCTGCAGCCGCTCCTTTTACATTAATCGCTTTAACCGCGCCCCCGTTTGCCACGGCTGACGCAAACACTTTAAAATCGGAATCCTTCACAACTTCCGACACATCGGTCAACAGCATCCCAAAGCGTGTGTCCGGTTTGTCAGAGCCGTAAAGGTTCATCGCATCTTCGTAAGACATCCGCGGCAGCGGCAGTGAAATTTCAATTCCCTGTGTTTCACGGAGCACCCGGGCCATCATCTCTTCAGCCAGCTTCATGATGTCTTCCTGACTCATAAACGACATTTCAATATCGATCTGCGTAAATTCCGGCTGGCGGTCCGCCCGTAAATCTTCGTCCCTGAAGCAGCGGGCAATTTGATAGTAGCGGTCAATGCCGGACACCATCAAGAGCTGCTTGAATAGCTGGGGAGACTGCGGCAGAGCATAAAATTCCCCTTCATGAACGCGGCTCGGTACGAGATAATCGCGCGCTCCTTCAGGCGTTTTTTTGGTCAATACAGGTGTTTCGATATCGAGAAATCCATTGTCATCCAAAAAGCGGCGGACGGATTTCGTGACGTTATGCCGCATCTCCAGTGTGCTGAACATCGCCGGACGGCGCAGGTCGAGATAGCGGTACTTCAGACGCAGATCTTCAGACACTTCAGAAGCCTGGTCGCTGATCGCAAAAGGAGGCGTTTTGGCCGCGCTCAGCACGGTTACTGACTCCACATGAATTTCGATTTTCCCGGTTTTCAGATTCTGGTTGACTGTGCCTTCTTCACGAGCAACGACTTTGCCGGTGATATCGAGCACGTATTCGCTGCGGATCGTTTCAGCCGTTTCCAGCGCCTCTTTGGAAAGATCGGGATTAAAGACAACCTGGACGATGCCGGATCGGTCTCTTAAATCGATAAAAATCAAACCTCCGAGGTCGCGTCTTTTTTGAACCCATCCTTTTAATACGACGGTTTCTCCAATCGCCTTCTCTGTAATTTCGCCACAATAATACGTTCGTCCAAACAAAGCGTTCCTCTCCTTTACCTTTCAGTATGTGCTTTCATATAACGGATAAATTCATCAAGCTTGACTTCCTGCTGCTCTCCCGTTTCCGCGTCTTTGACATTGATTTTATTCTGGCTCAGTTCATCATCACCTAAAATCGCAATATACTTGGCATTGAGACGGTCGGCGGCTTTAAACTGGCCTTTCATTTTTTTACATTCATAATCGATTTCAGCGGAAAGTCCTTCTTCCCTCAGCTTGTAGAGCAGGGACACGGAAAAGTCCTTAGCCTTTTCGCCCAGCGTCACAATATAGCAGTCGATTCCTTGATCAATGGCAAGCTTCACATTTTCGGCGTCAAGCGCTGCGAGCAGACGTTCAATGCTCATCGCAAAGCCGATGCCAGGCGCTTTCGGTCCGCCGATTTCCTCGGTTAGGCCGTCATACCGCCCGCCGCCCGCCAGCGTCGTAATGGCGCCGAAGCCTTCCGCATCACTCATGATTTCGAAAGCCGTATGGTTGTAGTAGTCAAGCCCTCTGACAAGATTCGGATCAACTTCAAACGAAATTCCAATGTCTGTTAAGTACTGCTGCACTTTTGAAAAATATGCTTTAGACTCTTCATTTAAATACTCAAGAATGGAAGGAGCAGATTTCAGCAGCTCATGGTCTCTGTCCTTTTTGCAGTCCAAAATCCTGAGCGGGTTTTGCTGAAGCCGTTTTTGGCAGTCTCCGCAAAACTCATCAATCCTCGGTTCAAAGTGGCGGATCAGCGCCTCTCTGTGCGCAGCTCTGCTCGTTTTGTCGCCAAGACTGTTAATGACAAGCTTTATATTTTTCAACCCCGCTTTTCGATATACGCTCATCGCCAGCGCAATGACTTCCGCATCAATCGCCGGATCGCTTGAACCGATCGCTTCGATGCCGAATTGGTAGAATTGGCGGTAGCGCCCGGTCTGGGGCCGTTCATATCGGAACATTGGGCCGATATAATAAAGCTTTGTCGGCTGGGTTGGGTTTGCGAACAATTTGTTTTCAACAAAAGAGCGTACGGCAGAAGCCGTGCCTTCGGGACGGAGCGTCAGGCTTCTCCCTTTTTTATCAGCAAAGGTATACATTTCTTTTTGGACGATATCCGTCGATTCTCCTACACCCCGGGAGAATAATTCCGTATGTTCAAAAATCGGCGTTCTGATTTCTTGATAGTGATATGCATGACATGTCTCTCTCGCAATGTTTTCGACATATTGCCAGCGCTCTGATTCACCGGGGAGAATATCCTGGGTTCCCCTTGGAATATTAAATGCCATTTGTAAAGCCTCCTCATTTTCATACCATTTTCTCATCTGAAAAATAGAAAAAACCCCCGATCCTACTATAAAACCAATAGTAGGGACGAGAGTTATACCCGTGGTGCCACCCTAGTTGAAACTTTGACAAGTTCCCGCTTTCACACCTTTAACGCAGGTTACGTCCTCCGCCTAATCACTCGGAAACAGAGCTTTCAGCGGGAAACCTTCGGAGTGTTCATTCGGATAAGATACCGTGCAGACCGCTTTCAGCCCAGGGCGGTTCCTCTCTATTCACGTACTCTTACCTACTATTCTCCATCTTCAGTTCAAACTCATATGTACACTAATTTATATTATAATACGAGGGTTACGTTTTCATGTCAACCCTAATTGCGATTGTTTTTATTCTTCATTGACTCTTTTGATGAGAGGCCGAGTTCTGTCGCTGTTTCTTCGAGGTAGCCGATGTGCTCTGGGTCAGAATGGTCTTTAAGGTGCAAATTCGCTTCTTGTTCGTGAATCGCCTTACCCATACTTTTATTATACCTCATATTTCAACATCCTTTTGAATGATTTTTTATATAGTATGAACAAATCATTTTGATTTTATTAAAAAAACAACAAGGAATATACGATATAAAGGAAGAAGTATTGTTCTCAAGTTTTTTCAAGAGAGGAGGAGATGAAAAATCAGCATGAAGAAAAACGCAATCTTGATATTATCGATGATCCTCATCGCTCAAGCAGCCTTTTATACATCATCAAATACAGCTTCTGCAGCCATAGGGGAAGCCGTAGTCGCCACCGACACAATCAATGTCAGAAGCGGCCCCGGACTGAGCCACGGAATTGTCAGCGTCATCAAGCGGGATGAAACCTATCCGATTCTCGGGGAAAAAGGGGATTGGGTTCAAATCCAGCTGGGCGGCGGACAAAAAGGCTGGGTTGTGTCCTGGCTCATTAAGAAAAATGATCAAATCTCCGGCGGATCTCAATCTTCCGGATCTGCCAACGGACAAGTGACTTCAGCCGCAACAGACTTGAGAATCAGAAAAGGGCCGGGCACTTCATATGGAGTCAGCGGTACATTCCCTAAAGGCGAACAGGCTTCTATCCTAAAGACTGATGGTAACTGGATCAAGATTTCCTATCAAAACACAACCGGCTGGGTTCATTCCGATTACGTCACGGGCGGGGCTTCCGGTAAGACAGCGGCTAAATCATCTTCAAACAGCACGTCTGCCAAGACTGGAGCCGTCGGCGTATCGACCCTCAATGTCAGAAGTTCAGCTTCCCACCAAGCGAGAATCATCGCTTCGCTCAACCGAAATACAACCGTGACGATTTTAAACGAACAGCACGGATGGTATGAAATCGAGTTCAACGGACAAAAAGGCTGGGTCGCAAGCCACTATATTGTGTCGAATAATGAACAAAAAGCCGAATCCAAGGAAACCGGCAGCCGGTCAGGCTCAGGCCGGGAAGTGACCATTGTTTACGATGGCACGAATCTCAGAAGCGAGCCTTCGACTTCATCGCCGATCGTCAAACGCGCACAGAAAGGCGAATCTTATTCAATCAGCCGAACAAAAAGCGATTGGTATGAAATTGCGCTGTCCAATGGCCAATCGGCATACATCGCAAGCTGGGTCGTTCAAACGTCTGCATCATCCGGCACGGATGAATCAAGCAGTTCAGAACCGCCTTTATCAAAGCCGTCCGGTTCGAGCGGTTCGATCAAAAACAAAACGGTTGTCATTGATGCCGGACATGGCGGACATGACAGCGGAACAATCGGCACACAGGGAACGCTTGAAAAAAGGCTGACCATTAAAACAGCTAGACTGCTCGCGGCAAAATTGAAAGCAGACGGAGTCAACGTTTATATGACCCGGAATGACGATTCTTTCGTCAGCTTGCAGTCGCGTGTTGCGACCTCCCATTATCGTAATGCCGACGCTTTTATCAGCATTCACTATGATAGTTTTGCAAATGCCTCTGTCAGAGGGAATACGGCCTATTATTACAGTCCGTCCAAAGACAGGGAGCTTGCCGCAGATGTCCAGTCCGAAATCGAAAAGCAGTCGCCTCTGCCAAGCCGTGGCGTTTTATTTGGGGATTATTTTGTACTGAGGGAAAACAACCGGCCTGCCGCGCTGTTTGAACTCGGATACTTAAGCCATCCCCAGGAAGAAGCGGTCGTAAGCACGAATGCTTATCGCGAAAGAGTGACTGATGGAATCAGAAGCGGACTTGAGAACTATTTCAAATAAAAAAAGCTGCCTTTTCAGGCAGCTTTTTTTATGCTTTTGAATCCATGATAAAGGTGACCGGGCCGGAATTGGTCAATTTGACATCCATCATTTCCCCAAACCTGCCCGTTTCGACAGACACGCCTTTTGCGCGAAGAAGGCCGTTCCATTCTTCATACAATTGAAGCGCCATATTCGGTTTGGCCGCTTTTGTAAAATTCGGCCGGCGCCCCTTTTTTGTATCTCCATATAACGTGAATTGAGAGACCGACAAAACAGAGCCCCCCACATCCAATAGTGAAAGATTCATTTTTTCGCCTTCGTCTTCAAAAATACGGAGGTTGACGAGCTTTTCCGCCAAATATGCGGCATCTTCGCTCGTATCCTCATGGGTCACGCCGACAAGGACCATCAAGCCGAGGCCGATTTCGCCGACAATTTCGCCGCCGACTGAGACGCTTGCATCTGTGACGCGCTGAACAACTAATTTCATGACGCTTTCCCCCTAATTCATCACCCTGCGTACTGAATAAATATCTCTGATTTGCTTAATCCGTTCGACTACTTTGTGCAAATGATTGATATTTTGGATGAAAATGGCCATATGGATGGTGGCCACTTTGTTGCGGTCCGATTTTCCGGAGACGGATGAAATATTCGTTTTCGTTTCATTGACTGCTTGAAGCACTTCATTGAGCAAGCCGCGGCGATCATAGCCCAATATTTCAATTTCGACATTATATTCTTTTCTCCGCTGCGTTTGCGGCTCATGCTCCCATTCCACCGGAATCAGCCGGTCCAGCGCTTCACTTGTCAAAACATTCGGGCAGTCCTCGCGGTGAACGGATACACCCCGGCCTTTTGTAATGAAACCAACAATCGGATCGCCAGGGACGGGGTTGCAGCATTTTGAAAGGCGGATGAGAAGGTTTTCAACGCCTTTCACCCGAACGCCGGCTTCCCGTCTTTTACCTTGGTACGGCTTCGTTTCAGCCGTGACTTCCTGAATGGTTTTCACCTGTTCTTCCTGATCCCGCATTTTCCGTTCTTTTTCCGTCAGCCGGTTGGCGACCTGAGCCGCTGTAATGCCGTTATAGCCGACGGCCGCATACATGTCTTCTTCATTAGAGAAGTTAAACTTATCGGCCACTTTTTGCAGATTCTCGGGAGTCAGCACGTCTTTCACATCAAAATCGAGATTTTTAATCTCTTTTTCGACAAGCTCCCGGCCTTTTTCAACGTTCTCTTCCCTGCGCTGCTTTTTGAAGAACTGGCGGATCTTATGCTTCGCCTGGGACGTCTGTGCCAGGTTGATCCAGTCCTGGCTCGGACCGTATGAATGCTTGGACGTCAAAATTTCAACAATATCTCCTGTGCGCAGCTTATAGTCAAGGGTGACCATCTTGCCGTTCACCTTGGCGCCGATTGTTTTATTGCCGATTTCCGAATGAATCCTGTATGAAAAATCGATCGGTACTGAACCTGACGGAAGCTCGATCACGTCCCCTTTTGGCGTGAAGACGAACACCATATCAGAAAACAAATCGATTTTAAGGGATTCCATAAACTCTTCGGCATCGCTTGATTCATTTTGAAATTCCAAAATCTCGCGGAACCAGGACAGTTTTTTCTCAAAGCTTGCGTCCTCATTGACGCTCTTGCCCTCTTTATACGCCCAGTGAGCCGCAATCCCGTATTCAGCGATCTCATGCATTTCAAACGTCCTGATCTGGACTTCAAGCGGATCACCTTTCGGACCGATGACAGTCGTATGAAGAGACTGATACATGTTCGGCTTCGGCATTGCGATATAATCCTTGAACCTGCCGGGCATCGGCTTCCAGCACGTATGAATAATCCCGAGCACAGCATAGCAGTCCTTAATGCTGTTGACTAAGATGCGCACGGCGAGCAAGTCATAGATTTCGTTGAACTGCTTATTTTGCATCGCCATTTTTCTGTATATGCTGTATATATGCTTTGGACGCCCTGAGAAATCAGCTTTAATATTGACCTCTTCAACGCGGTTTTTTACTTCATTTACGACTTCTTGAACGTATAATTCCCTTTCGGCCCGCTTTTTCTTCATTAAATTGACAATCCGGTAATACTGCTGCGGATTTAAATACCGTAAAGCGGTGTCCTCAAGCTCCCATTTTATTTTGGAAATCCCAAGGCGATGTGCCAGCGGAGCGAAAATTTCCAGCGTCTCATTCGAGATTCTCCGCTGTTTTTCCTGCGGCAAATGCTTCAGCGTCCTCATATTGTGAAGGCGGTCAGCCAGTTTGATCAATATGACGCGGATGTCCTGAGCCATAGCCACAAACATTTTCCGATGATTCTCCGCCTGCTGTTCTTCCTGTGATTTATATTTAATTTTCCCCAGCTTCGTGACGCCGTCGACAAGCATAGCGACTTCTTCGTTAAACGCTTCTTTTAAATCTTCAAGCGTTACGCTTGTATCTTCAACAACATCGTGGAGAAACCCTCCCGCTATCGTTGCAGGGTCCATTTCCAAATCGACCAGAATACCCGCCACCTGGATCGGATGGATAATGTACGGCTCACCCGATTTGCGGTATTGTTCGCGATGTGCGTCTTCCGCATACTGGTAAGCTTTTTTTATAAAAGCAACATGTTCATCGGAAAGGTAAGCTTTCGCCTTTTCAATGACTTGCTCAGCAGTTAATACTTGTTCGTTCGCCATGGAATCACCTTTTTTATAATTGAAAAACTGTATTGTAATTATTATCAAGAAAAATGTCACAGATGTAAAGAGAAGAAACTGAAAAGAACACAACGGCATACAACATTTTTTTTAATAGGAAAAAAAGCACCCGCGTTTATGAGTGCTTTTTATAGTATAAAATTTGTTTAGTATTGCATCAAGGTTAAAATATCATATCCGTCAAGTTTGCTTCTGCCTTCAAGATATGTCAGCTCAATCAAGAAAGCGATTCCGGCAACAACACCGCCGAGCTCTTCAACAAGCTTGATCGTCGCTTCAATTGTTCCCCCTGTTGCCAGAAGGTCGTCTGTGATCAAGACGCGCTGCCCCGGCAAAATGGCATCTTTATGGATCGTCAGTACATCTTTTCCATATTCCAAACCATAGTCGACTTTAATCACTTCACGGGGAAGTTTCCCTTCTTTGCGGACAGGCGCAAATCCTACGCCGAGAGCGTATGCGACAGGGCAGCCGATGATAAAGCCGCGTGCTTCCGGTCCGACGACGAGATCAATTTGCTTTTCTTTCGCATAAGTCACAATTTGATCAGTCGCGTAGCGATAGACTTCTCCTTTATCCATTAATGTTGTAATATCTTTAAATTGTACGCCTTCCTTCGGGTAATCCGGTACAATCGTTACATATTTCTTCAAATCCATCTGTTTCATGTCCTCCTCATACTTTCGTAAGCTTCAGAACTCTCATCCATCCGCTTACTCAGCCACTGTTTAAGCTCATCCGCCGAAGAATATAAAAGCTTTTGCTCCAATTCAATCAGGCGCTGTTTTTTCCGGTAGGTTTCAGAATCTGTCAAATCCCGTTTTGCGGCACCATACACAACAGATAAAACACCATTCTCTATTGTAACAAAACCGAGCTCAAAAAACACCTTTGTCATAAAATCAATTGTGTCTTTTGTCCAGCCCTTATGCTTGGCCAGCTCTGCGCCGTATTTGACCAAGTCGAAGGAACCTCTCTTCAGAAGAAAAGCATAGTACCATTTAAAATAGTCCCTTGTCGGGAAAGTTGAGAAAAAGTGGTCATCCGTTTGAGTGAAAATTAAATAAATCCGCTCAAGCCGCTTTCCGTTTATTACATGGTCGAATATGTCAATCGACTGCGGCGTATCAATGAAAACCGCATAGCGATTATGTAGATCGATTCGAACTGCATCTTCTTCCCCGCGAATCAGAATCAGCTCATCCCGAAGACCGGTACCCGCCAGTTTTGCTCTGGATTCCTCTCGAAAACAAATGAATACGCGTTTTTCCGGGTCCAGTTTCAGGATTTGTTCTTCCCATGTCCGCTTTCCTCTAAAATCAAACAGCTGCCATTCTTTCACAGCCGCATCTTTTATCATCAGCTGCGGTTTTTTTCTGTTGTTCCATTCATTGATCGACAATTCGCCCACAAGAGAAATCTTTGCTCCGGGAACGACGCTCTCTTCGATTTCGCCTTTATAAAAGCCGATGCAGTCCAGCTTCGCCTGACCGTCGGCCAGCATGAGCTTCAGATGATTCTGATTGGCGCCGATTTTTCTCGCTTCCTCAATTTCGACGTCTTCGACAAGCACAAACGGCTTTGGATTTCCCGTGCCAAATGGAGCCAGCATGTTCATTTCGGCAATGCTGTCAACCGTTATATCCTCCAATCGGCAGCAAAGATCAACCTCCTGTACGGGAATGAAATCTTCCTCTGTTAACACAGCTTCGGCCTGCCTGTTGATTCTTTCTCTTAAGGCGCCGACGTCATCCTGATTCAGCGTCATCCCGGCAGCCATCGGATGGCCGCCGAAGTGGGGAAGGATATCCCGGCATTCTGAAAGGTTTTGAAACAGGTCAAAGCCTTTGATGCTTCGTGCTGATCCTTTGGCGATCCCTTTTTCTTCATCAATTCCAAGCACGATGGCCGGCCGGTAAAACCGTTCGACAAGCTTGGAAGCGACGATTCCGACCACTCCGGGGTTCCAGCCGGGCCTGGCCGCAACGATCACAGGCTGGTCAAGCCCCTGCTCCTCTATCATTTCAACCGCTTCCTCTGTGATCTGGTTGACGATTTTTTGGCGCTCTTTATTCAGGCTGTTGATTTCCTCGGCCAGCTCGATCGCTTCTGTTTCGTCCTCAGTATTCAACAGATGAACGGCCGGGTCAGCCTGGTCAATCCTGCCGACTGCATTAATGCGTGGAGCAATTTGAAAACCGATCGTTTCTTCATTCGCGTTTTGAATCTCCGCACCCGCTATCTTGGTCAGCGCGATTAAACCAGGACGCTTTGTTTTCCTGAACTGCGCCATTCCAAGCTTGGCGATGTGCCTGTTTTCATCATGAAGAGGTACGAGATCGGCAATCGTACCGATGGCGCATAAGTCGAGCAGCTCCTCTGGAACGTCCCCGCTAAGGGCATGGGCAAGCTTAAAAGCCACCCCGACTCCCGCCAGTTCTTTAAAAGGGTAGCTGCAGCCGGGCTGCTTCGGATGGATGATCGCATACGCGTCAGGCAATACCGGACCGGGCTCGTGGTGGTCTGTAATAATCAGATCGATGCCGAGCTCCTTGGCGACATCTGCTTCATGTACGCCGGCAATCCCAGTATCCACAGTGATGATCAACGAATATCCCTGATCTTTTATTTGACGGAATGCCGCTTCATTAGGGCCGTAGCCTTCTTTAAAACGGTCGGGTATATAGAAATCGACTTGTGCTGAAAATTTTTTTAAAGTCTGCAAAAGAACGGTCGTGCTTGTCACACCGTCCGCATCATAATCACCATAAATCATGATATGTTCATGTTCTGAAATAGCCTGTTCGATTCGCCGAACTGCTTTTTCCATATCTTTAAGCAGATATGGGTCATGAAAACCGACATCCTTGCCGTGCAAAAACGAAGCTGCTTGATCAGCTGTATCGCAGCCTCTCATGACAAGCAATGAGGCGGCAAGGGGAGTGATACCCAATTGTCCGGAGAGCGACTCCACCTTTTCTTTGTCGGGTGTTTGCACATCCCAACGCATTTTTGACGCTAACATAAATTCACCCCTCAACCACCCTATTATACTAGAGTGAGCTGAGGGGATTCAATTTATTTTGATCCATTCATTCAGATGGATCAGGCGATCCCGGCAGGTTTGTCTCTGCTTCCGGTTTTTTTGCCCGCTCTTCTTTTCTAAGCGCCCTGACTTCTTTCTTCAGCCTCATCACCTGAAAGGCGCCGGCAGAGCCGATGATGAGCGCCCCCATCAGCACAGAAGCCAAAATCACGAGAATCAGAGGCCATTCAGCTGTTCCGAAAAGAAAATCGACCTTTACAGGCTCTACATTGATGACCGCGAAAATAGCGACGATCAGTGTAAATATAAGTGCGGCAATTAATGTCCATTGTTTGTTCATCATATGTCACCTCAATTCACGTAGCTGTCAAACATTTTTTCCCGTCATGCTCCAATTCTAAACAAAAAAGCATTCCATAGAAAGAGGAAGAAAAAAAGATTTGCGCGGCTCCCGCGAAAAAGGACACCGGCAAAAAGAGAACGCTTTCAATCGTTTCCTTCTTTTGCCGTCAGCTTTTCCCTGATCAGGCGGCTCAGCTCTTTTCTTTCACCGGACATCACAAGGGTATCTCCTTCATTGACCACCGTTTCTGAGTCAGGGGTCATCATGTTGTTGTCATGGCCTGTTTTGGCGACTGCTATGACGGTAACGCCATAGTTTTCGCCAATTCCGATGCTTCCGATCGATTGCCGGGCGGCCGATGCCCCAGTTTCTATTGTAAACCACTCGATCGCCAGCTCATCAATGGCAGCCTCGACATATTCCTGCGCCTTTGGCTTATATGCCACTCCGCCGAGAATCGCTGATATTTGCCTTGCTTCATCACCATCAAAACGAACGGCTGAGACATATTCCTCTTCATCATCTTCATTAAAATGATACAGCTCTCTCATTCCGTCATCATGAAGAACGATGGTTATCTTTTCAGCGCTGCGCGTGAACATTTCAACCTTTCTGCCGATGCCCGGAAGCTCAGACTCGCGCATTCTCATAAAAGTCCACCTCATCCTCTTCAATCTTTTTTACACACACATCATTGAAGTCCAGTCATTATAGCAAAAGTCAATTTTAAGATCAATGAGACATAGAAAAGACTGCCCGGCGTAGGGGCAGTCCTGATGTATTATACTTCTTCCGGTTTTTGTTTAGGCTTTTTAAATTCGCGGCCCTTCCACACAAGCCAGATTTGGGCTGCGATGTAAAGCGATGAATATACGCCGCTTAAAAGACCGACCAAGAGCGCAACGGAGAAGTTCGTGATTGACGCTGCGCCAAAAATGAGAAGCGCAATGACAACGATGACGACGGTCAGCACCGTATTAATCGAACGCGTGAACGTCTGCTGCAAGCTTAGGTTCACAATATGCGACAAGTCGCTGAAGTTTTTCGGTTTGCGCTTTTTCACGTGCTCTCTGATTCTGTCAAATGTAACGATCGTATCATTGATCGAATAACCGATGATCGTCAGCACTGCGGCAATGAAGGTAATATCCACCTCTAGCCTTGTCAGGCTGAAGACGGCAATGATGAAAAACGCGTCATACAGCAAGGAGGCGATGGCCGCAATCGCCATTTTGTATTCGAAGCGGATTGAGACGTACAAAATAATCCCGATGGACGCGACGATCACCGCATACAGCGCGTTTCTCGCCAGCTCCTTCCCGACAGTCGGCGACACGGTGCTTACATTCGGTTCGCTTCCGTATTTGTCTTTAAAATAGTCTTTCACTTCGGCAATTTTTTTCTGATTCGGAACTCCGACAAACCTTGCGACACCATGATTATCCTTTTCTCCTGAAAGGAGAATCGAATCCGGTGCCAGCCCGACCTGTTCAAAATCCTTTTCAAGCTGCTCGGTTGACAGTTTGTGGTCGCTTTGCACTTCAATTCTTGAACCGCTTGAGAAATCAATGCCGAGGTTCAGCCTGAACATTAGCAGGACGACAAGACCCGCTGCCAAGAGAATGCCCGAAAATGCGAAAAACCATTTGCGTTTGCTGACAAAATCCCATTTATCAAACCGCGTCGGCGGCTCTGTATGTTCATTTGTTTTGCTGATATCCAAAATGTCTTTTTTGCGAACGCCGAACCAGCCTTTTTTCCTGTCGAGCCAGCGGCTTTCCACAAGAAGTCCGAGCAAAAACCTCGATAGAAATACAGCCGTTATAAAGCTTGTCAAAATCGAAAGAATTAGCATTATCGCAAACCCTCTGACAGAGCTCGTACCAAAGATGAACAGAACGATTCCGGCAATTATCGTTGTAATATTCGCGTCAAAAATCGTCGCAAACGATCTTCTGTTACCGGACCTGAAAGCCGAACGAACCGATTTTCCGAGCTTGATCTCTTCTTTTATCCGTTCATAGGTAATGATATTGGCGTCGACAGCCATACCTACACCGAGGATAAGCGCAGCGATCCCCGGAAGCGTCAGAACGGCATTCATCCAGTCAAAGATCTGCAGGGTAATATAAATGTAGACTGACAGTGTAACGATCGCAATAAAACCAGGCAGGCGGTAATAAAATAACATGAACAAGAAAATAATAGCGATACCGACGATTCCCGCAAACACCGTATCATGCAAAGCCTGCTCGCCGAACTGCGCACCGACTGATGTCGAGTACTTTTCGACCAATTTGACAGGAAGTGCTCCGGCATTCAAAATGTTTGCCATGTCCTTGGCTTCCTGAACCGTGAAATTCCCTTCGATCATAACGTCAGAGGTATTGAGCACCTGGCTGACGTTTGGCGCGGAAATGTATTTGTGATCCGCTTTTTTTGACTCCCTTTGATAGGAATCGCCTTTTTTGTAATCAAGCCAGATGACCAGCTGGTTATTCGGTTTCATATCAAGGACTTTCTTCGTCACTTCTCCGAATTTATCCGCATCCTTGAGCTTGATCGTAACGATCGGTTCATTCGTATCCGGCTTAAATGCCTGCTTAGCGCCGTTTTCCACGAGGTCTGCTCCGTTCAGAAGCTCCCTGTCATTCGTGTCCCTGAAAGAAAGCTGCGCCTGTGTGGACAAAATTTCGCGCGCCCTGTTCTGATTGTGTACGCCAGCCAGCTGAACCCTGATCCGGTTGTTTCCTTCAATTTGGATGTTCGGTTCGCTTACGCCGAGAACGTTCGCCCTTCTGTTTAGCGCCTCAACCGTGCTGACGAGGACATCCTTGTTGATTTTATCGCCTTTTTTGGCAGGGTGAACCTCATACAAAACCTCAAAGCCGCCTTGAAGGTCAAGGCCTAGGCTGATGTTTTCGGCAGCCGGCTTCGTCAAAATTCCAAGTCCCGTACCGATCAATAGAACGGTAAGGAAAAACGCAATCAAGCGTCCTTTTTTCATTATGTATTTCCTCCTTAAATCAACCCAAAAAATCGACGGTTACTTCAGCAGCTCATCGAGCATATCCTGCCCTTCTTTGCTGTCGAGTAAATTAGACGTTTTAAACGATTCTACGGTTGCATAGTTCATAAATTCGCCAATTTTCACAGATAAAATGTCAGCGGCCAGCTGATGAATTTGGACATTTTTCCGATTCTTCCATTTCTTATTCAATAAGTATGACCATAATTCCTCTATTTCAATATCATCATAGCCGAGGATCATAAACTCTTCCAGCTTGCTTTTAAGAAAGGGTTTTAAATGGTCCTTATACATATCAGCCGGATGTTTGTCCATGCTAAGCCACGCTCCTTTCAGATTTTTTCAGAGAGACTTGTCATGCTTGGACGATGTATGCGCATATCTTATTGTATATGATTACAGGTTGTTTGAGAAGGCAGGGGACTTTAGAAATGACCAAGCAGACGTTTTTAAAAGGAACGCTCATTTTAATAGCGGCGGGTTTGATGACGAGAGTGCTCGGCTTTATCAACCGGATTGTCATCGCAAGATTCATCGGCGAGGAAGGCGTCGGTCTTTATATGATGGCGGCTCCGACTTTTTTCCTCGCGGTGACCATTACCCAATTCGGCCTTCCCGTCGCTATCAGCAAGCTCGTGGCAGAGGCCGAAGCCAGGGGCGATCACCGGAAAATGAAGCAGATTTTGGTGATATCGCTCGCGGTTACGGGCGGGCTCAGCATGCTCATCACCCCGGTGTTTCTCATGTATGCGCCGCTGATGGCCGATACGCTTTTTACGGACGAAAGAACGCTTTACCCGCTTTTGGCGGTCACGCCGGTCGTCCCTATCATCGCCGTTTCGAGCGTGCTGCGGGGCTATTTTCAAGGAAAGCAAAATATGCGGCCGCTGGCTGTTTCACAAGTGCTTGAGCAAATTGTCCGCATCTCGCTCGTCGCCGTCTGTACCACGGCGTTTCTGCCGCTCGGAATCGAGTATGCGGCGGCCGGGGCAATGCTGTCTTCCGTATTTGGCGAACTCGCCTCCCTTGTTTATTTGTTTATCGCTTTTAAATACAAAAAGAAAATCCGCATACGGAAACGTTTTTTTCAATCGTTAAAAACGGGGCGGCGTACGTTTTTTGAGCTGATGAGCGTCTCGCTTCCGACGACAGGCAGCCGGTTTATCGGCAACCTCTCCTGGTTCTTTGAACCGATTGTCGTCGCCCAGAGCCTCGCCATCGCCGGCATCGCCGCTTCAGCCGCAACACGCCAGTACGGCGAGCTGACCGGGTTTGCCATGACGCTTCTCACCCTTCCAAGCTTCATTACCTATTCTTTATCAACAGCGCTTGTTCCTGCCATCAGCGAAGGAATTGAGCAGAGGAAGATACAAGTCGTCGAATACAGGCTCGAACAGGCGATGAGGCTTTGCCTTTTAAGCGGAGGCATTTCGGCTGTGATTTTGTTTTCCTACGCGGATGAGCTTGTCAGCGTGATGTACGGATCGTCAAATGCCGCCATCTATGTCAAGGTCATGGCTCCATTCTTTTTATTTTATTATTTCCAAGGACCTCTGCAGGCGGTTTTGCAGGCCTTAAACCTGGCCGGCGCGGCCATGATGAACAGCCTGGTCGGAGCGGTTGTAAAAACGGGGCTGATTTTCGCGCTTGCTTCAAGACCTTCGCTCGGCATCATGGGGGCGGCGCTGGCCATCGTCACCGGAATGATCCTCGTCACACTGCTGCATGCGGCGACCGTCAGCAAAGTGCTCCCCATCAGCATCAATCTGAGGGAATATATGATGTCCTTTGCTGTCATTTTCATATCCGGCTGGATAAGCTTTTGGATGAAGCGGCACCTTTTTCTTGATCAGGCTGAACCGATGCGCCTAGTCTTCTGCGTCTTGCTTACGGGCTGCCTGTACATGGTTCTATTGATCGCGTTCAGACTTATTAAAAAAGAGGAAATCCAGCGCTTTCCTCTGTTCGGCCGCTGGATTTCGTAATTTTGACTATGATTTGTATTCATCTTTTATATCAACAAAAAAAGAGCCTTTATGATACGTGCAGAAAGAAATCTTGGAAAGGCTGGGATACCCCTTTTTTTCAAGCATTTGTTCAAGCCATTTTTGATCTTTTCCGATTCGCTGCAGGTGTTCTTCCTGAATGGTTCCGTCAATGATCAACGGCAGTTCGATCTGATGATTTGTATGATCTTTTGTAAAAACGGAAAGCTCTCCTGTCGGCTCCAAAATCGCATACGATACATCAGCAATCCGTTCAATGTTTTTTTCCCTCAGCTGTGTCAGCAGGTCGTCAAAGTTGTAGCGCTGGGTTCTCATTGCATGTTCGTCGACTTTTCCGCGGTCTATAATAATGGTCGGCTTTCCATCGAGGATTTGGCGGATTTTTTGGTTCTTCAACGATAAATACGCAAAAATAACTTGAATCAAGGTCAAAACAAGAATCGGCACGATCGTTTTGAAAATATGGTCATTAACATTTTCAATAGCCAGAACCGCGATTTCGGCCATCATGATAAACACGACGAGATCCAGTATGCTTAACTCTCCGATTTCCCTCTTTCCCATTAAACGAAACAGGACAAAGATGAGAACATACAAAAAGACCGTCCGAAACACCAGAGTGAGAATTTCCTCCAAAACGGCCGCCTCCTTCTTCTGAATATATCTGTCATAGCCTTTGTTAAAATCATGCTTTTATGTACAAAAAGCATGGAAGGGCTTAGTCTATTTCCTGGTATGCCGGAATACATTTAAAAAGACGAGCCCATCCATTTTCAGAAAGGAGGAATGTGATGAACGAGCCAAAACAAGTCGGCAAAGGAATCCTGTACAGCTTGGTCGTCATCTTTGCCCTCATGTTTGCAGGAAGCCTGCTGGTGTCTCTTTTATTAACGATGACATCATTATCAGAAAGCTCATTCAACTGGTTCATTACCGCCATATCTTTTATCACCCTGTTCATCGGCGGATTTATTTCGGGAGGAAAAGCAAAGGAAAAGGGATGGCTGATCGGGGGGCTGACAGCCCTGTGTTTCTCGCTTACCGTGCTTCTGTTTCAATATCTCGGCTTCGGTGAAGCCTTCAACCTCAAACAGGTGCTGTACCACGCCGGATTTATGGGCGTCAGCATGCTGGGCGGGGTATTCGGGGTCAATCTCCAGGGAGGCCGCGCCTAATAGAATCTGCCAAACAAAAAAGAAGGGAGCGGAAAAATCCGCTCCCTTCTTTTCGCTTATGTATAAGCTTTTCGTCACTATTCGGCTGACGCCTCTCTAATTGCGCGGCGGTCGAATGTCAAACGGGTATTATCACCGGTTTTGATCACAACTTTGTTTTCGTCAAGCGAATCGACGATACCGTGCAAGCCGCCGATCGTTACGACCTTATCTCCTTTTTTCAGCTCCTCCTGCATTTGGCGGACAGCTTTCTGCTGCTTTTGCTGCGGACGGATCAACAGGAAATAAAGAACCGCAAACATTAAAATAATCGGAAGTAATGTTCCAAGCATCTCCATTATTTTTTCACCCCTTTCAAATGGTTTGAATCGCTTTCTTCGTTTATGTGTCAGAAACTTTTAGCATTCGGTTTATTAAACCCATAGCGCTCAAAAAACTCTTCCCGGAAATCACCTAAACGATCTTCACGAATGGCCTCTCTGACTTGCCCCATTAATTTTAACAGAAAATAAAGATTATGATAAGAAGTTAGGTGAATTCCAAACGTTTCATTGCAGCGGATCAAATGTCTGATATACGCCCGTGAATAGTTGCGGCACGTATAGCAGTCGCAATGTTCGTCAATTGGCCTGAAATCCCTTTCATACTTGGCATTTTTGACGACGAGACGCCCTTCGCTTGTCATGAGCGTTCCGTTGCGCGCGATTCTGGTCGGCAGCACGCAGTCAAACATGTCCACTCCGCGGATCGCACCGTCAATGAGGGAATCAGGCGAGCCCACTCCCATCAAATACCGAGGTTTATCCGCAGGAAGCAAAGGCATCGTAAATTCCAGTACCCTGTTCATCACGTCCTTCGGTTCACCCACAGATAGTCCACCTATAGCATATCCCGGGAAATCCAGTGAAATCAAGTCTTTTGCGCTTTGTTTTCGCAAATCTTCATATTCGCCGCCCTGCACGATTCCGAACAGCCCCTGTTCATCAGGGCGTTTATGGGCGGCAAGGCATCTCTCTGCCCAGCGGCTCGTCCGTTCAACAGATTTTTTCATATAATCGTACTCCGCAGGATAAGGAGGGCACTCGTCAAAAGCCATCATGATATCAGATCCGAGAGCGTTTTGAATATCCATCGCCTTCTCTGGAGATAAAAACAATTTGTCCCCATTTAAATGATTGCGGAAATGAACGCCTTCCTCTTCAATCTTGCGGAATTCGCTCAAAGAAAATACCTGGAAGCCTCCCGAATCGGTCAAAATCGCGCGATCCCAATTCATAAACTTGTGAAGGCCGCCCGCTTCTTTGACGATCTCGTGGCCCGGTCTGAGCCAAAGGTGGTACGTATTGCTCAAAATAATGCCGGCGCCCATTTCTTTCAGCTCTTCAGGCGCCATTGTCTTGACCGTTGCGAGCGTTCCCACCGGCATAAACGCCGGGGTTTCGAATGAGCCGTGGGGTGTGTGCACTTTCCCCAGCCTTGCTCCTGTTTGTTTACATGCTTTTATGAACTCATAGCGTATCGGTTGCTGCGACAAAAGATGAGCCCTCCATTCGTTTTAAAAATTTATTGAATCAACATTGCATCTCCAAAACTGAAAAACCGGTATTCGTGTTCAACGGCGGTTCGATAGGCGGAAAGGATGTGCTCCCTTCCCGCAAGCGCGCTGACAAGCATGATAAGCGAGGATTTCGGCAGATGAAAGTTCGTAACCATCCCGTCTATCGCCTTGAACGTATAGCCCGGATAAATAAAAATAGACGTCCAGCCTCTCGCTTCCCTGAAACGGCCGTCATTCTCAGAAGCGATCGTTTCCAGGGTTCTCGTCGAAGTCGTGCCGACGGAAATGATCCGCCCCCCGCTATCTTTGACGCGGTTAAGAATCGCGGCCGTTTCTTCCGTCATTTCATAAAACTCGGCATGCATATCATGCTCTTCCACATGTTCCGCGCTGACAGGCCGGAATGTTCCGAGTCCGACATGAAGGGTGATAAATGCAATCTCCACGCCTTTTTGTTTGAGCGCTTCAAGTATTTCTTCCGTAAAATGCAGCCCGGCCGTAGGCGCAGCCGCTGATCCTTGTTTCTTGGAATATACCGTCTGGTAGCGCTCCTTATCATCGAGCTGTTCTTTGATATAAGGAGGCAGCGGCATTTCGCCGAGGGATTCAAGCACCTCGTAGAAAATCCCTTCATAGCGGAACTCGATTTTTCTTCCGCCGTGGTCGAGCTCTTCTGTGCAGACTGCTGTAAGACGTCCGTCACCGAACGTAAGAACGGTGCCCCGCTTCACCCGCTTGGCAGGTTTGACGAGCGTCTCCCAGATGTCGCCTTCCTCCTGTTTTAACAGGAGCACTTCGACCTTGGCACCTGTCTCTTCTTTAATGCCGAATAAGCGTGCAGGGAGAACCCGCGTATCGTTCAGCACGAGACAGTCGCCCGCCTGCATAAAATCAATGATGTGCTTAAAGGTGCTGTGGGTGATGTCCCCCGTTTGTTTATTAAGCACCATCAGCCGGGAAGCGTCCCGTTCTTTAAGCGGAACCTGGGCAATCAGACGCTCCGGCAGGTCAAAATCAAATAATTCTACTTTCATGTTTTTCACCTTATTCTATCTGTATACTTTGATCTTACTTCATCCGTCCGAAGATTGAGAACAGCACGGACAGGATGATACTGATGACAATACACGTGACAACCGGAAAGAAAAATGTCACATTCCCTTTTTTTACAAAAATGTCTCCCGGCAGTTTGCCGATGACTTGCATGAATAAACCGACGGCAAAAATGACAGCGCCTAAAAGCATCAGCATCTTTGGAAAGTCAGTCATGGCTTTGGAACCTCCATTTTAAAATGGCTGTAAACATCAGGGGTTACAATGCGTCCCCGCGGCGTCCTTTGAATAAAGCCGATCTGGAGAAGATAAGGCTCATACACATCTTCAATCGTATGGGATTCCTCGCCGATCGTGGCGGAAATCGTATCGATGCCGACGGGGCCGCCGCCAAATTTTTCAATCATGCCCAATAAAAGCTTACGGTCAATATGGTCGAGCCCGAGTCTGTCCACTTGAAGGCGCTCAAGCGCATCAACCGCTACCTCTTCCGTAATGGAGCTGTTGCCAAGCACCTGGGCAAAATCTCTGACCCGCCTTAAGAGTCTGTTGGCAATTCGCGGTGTGCCCCTTGACCGTCTTGCGATTTCCCGGGCGGAGAGCGGGTCAATATCAACTTCAAACAGCTCTGCCGTTCTGACGACGATGTTTGACAGCTCGTCCTGGTTATAATACTCAAGCCTTGACAAAACGCCAAACCTGTCTCTGAGCGGCGCCGTCAAAAGCCCTACTCTTGTAGTTGCGCCGACGAGCGTGAAAGGCGGAAGATCCAGCCTGACGGAGCGGGCTGACGGACCTTTTCCGATGACGATATCAAGGCAGAAATCTTCCATCGCCGGATACAGGACTTCTTCGATCGAGCGGTGCAGACGGTGGATTTCGTCAATAAATAATACGTCTCCCGGCTCAAGCGCCGTCAGAATCGCCGCCAAATCGCCGGGGCGTTCGATCGCGGGCCCCGATGTCGTGCGGATGTTTACACCCATTTCATTGGCGATGATTGCGGCAAGCGTCGTTTTCCCCAATCCGGGAGGGCCGTATAAGAGGACATGGTCCAATGTCTCCTCCCTCATTTTCGCAGCTTCGATGAAGATTCTGAGGTTATCTTTGACCTTTTCCTGGCCGATGTACTGAGCGAGCTTTTGCGGCCGCAAACTCTGCTCAATCGCTGATTCATGGTTGTCTAGTTCACTTGATACAAGCCGATCATCCATGAACATCACCTTACTTTAATAGTTTTTGCAGTGCTTTTTTGACATATTGATCCGTTGAGAGCGCCTCTTCTTTTTTCAAGTGAGGCAGCACTTTTTTAATTTCGCGGTCAGAGTAGCCGAGCGCGCTTAAAGCTTCAAGCGCTTCCTCGAGCGCGGTTGAAGCTTCATGCGCCTGCTCCCGCTCCTCATGGTTGAACAGGCTCGCCGCCATTGTTGGGACGGCATCCGCCAATTTTCCTTTCAAGTCGAGAATGATCTGTCTGGCTGTTTTTTTGCCCACACCGGGGAATTTGACCAGAAATGCTTCGTCCTCATTTTCAATCGCTTCAATAACCGCCCCGGGATCGCCGGAAGCAAGGATGGCAAGCGCTCCTTTCGGGCCGATTCCCGTCACATCAAGCAGTTTTGCAAACAGCATTCTTTCTTCCCTTGCCGAAAATCCGTACAGGGAAGACGCGTCTTCTTTTATGTAATGGTATGTATAAATTGTTTCTTTGCTTTTTTCTTTATAAATAAATGGATTCGGGGTAAAGACCTGGTATCCGATTCCGCCGTTTTCAATCACGATATACTGGGGCGATACATATTCAATGGTCCCCTTAACAAATTCGATCAACGTTCATTCACCTCTTTGACTGCTCTTCATTGTAACATAAAACAGGCAAAGCTAGAATGAAAAAGTTAACATATGTTCGCTCAGCAGCAAACGCACGTACCGATGATCAAATCTTTTTTACACTTAAAAAAAGACATAACTGCGTCATGTCTTCATATCCTTCAAATGATGCCGGTTTCCGGACGATTTTACTGCCTCAATGACATGTTCAAATTCCTTTTTCGTACGGTATGGAATGCCTTTCTTGAGATCATCGGCCATCCGGCTTTCAAGGCGTTTTATATCAATCTGGAAAAAGGATTGAATCGGTTCAGATAAAATTCCCGGGCGTCCGTGAAACGTCGAAATAACGCCGTCTTCCGTCACGCCGATATAGCCGTTTGTTTTGCTGAGAGGAGAGATGTCATCGACCTGCTTGCGAAACAACATGAAATTCTTTTTATGATCAATAAGCTGCCATCCTTTGTAAGCGACTTTGAAATCCTCCACTTTGCCAATGGTGACTTCCCGGTTTTCAATTCCAACATCACCGTCCAAATACACTTTTTCAAACTGAATGTGAACTTTAGCCGGCTTTTTATCGGGGGCCGGTTCGGCTGCGGCAGCACTCTGCTGAAAGCTGAAAACGGCAGCCAGAGACAAGCTGCAAAGCAGTAAAAACCCGTTTTTCTTCCTCACTTTTCGGCTGTTCATCAATATCACCTTCTTTTTGCCTTCACGATTTTACTCATAGTGTGACCAACGCCGTTGGAAATTAACCATTTCCCGCAGTTTCTCATATGAAAATGAGCGAATGCCGCCGCCGGAGGCCGCAGTTTTTTGATGAGACAATCGCTTTACAATCCGTTTACAATTATTACTTTTTTTAGCGATTCATATTGTTTCAGGCATTTAGGATGCAAAATCGTCCAATCTCATGTATAAACAACATTATAGAGATTCTTTAAGAGCCCTTAAAAAGAAGGTGAACTCAGGCGTGACAAAGGCAAAAACTTATGCAGAAGCCGTTATATATAACACGAAAAAAAGATTTAACAAGCTTGTCAAAAAGCCCGATGAAATAGAACTCATCGGGAAAGGACGAAGCGCTTATGTGTTTAAGCTGACCGATCAGGGGAGGGAAATGGCGCTGAAGGTCTTTTTTCCCGAGTTTAGAAAAACCGCTGAAAAAGAAGCGGAAATATACAAAAAGCTGTCCGATTCTTCTTATTATCCCGATATTTATGAGACGGGACATTCGTATATTCTAATGGAATATATTCAAGGACATACATTTTATGAGTGTCTCAATAAAGGGATCCCCATTCAGGATGACATGATCAAGGAGGTGGACCGCGCGTTAAACGACGCGCGGCGCAGGGGGCTGAATCCGTCTGACATCCATCTGCGCAATCTGATACTGACGCCTTCCGGGCAAATAAAAGTCATCGATGTCGCCAGATTTTTGCAAACGAAAGAATGCACACAGTGGGATGACTTAAAAACAGCTTATCAAATTTTTTATAAAAAAAACGGATTCCCGCAAAAGCTCCCTAAATTATGGATGGAAATGATCTCTTTTCTTTATAAAAGAAGCTGGCTGCAAAAACAATGGGCCGCCAGAAAAAACAAATTTCTTTCTTAAAAGCCGGAAGTCGAAGATAAAAACGCATTTTTTATGAAACCCCGCAGCCATTTGTGCCGTATACCTTTTGTGAAAGGAGAGGCGGGATTGCGAAAAAAGAAGAAAAACAAACAAAGTGATGACAAGTGGGATTTTTTCTCCTTTGTGGATCTGATTGAGCCTTTGTTTTATTTGCTGAGGTGGGCTGTCAGAGGGATTGTAAAAATCATCAACTAATCAAAAAACACTCGTGTGATGCGAGTGTTTTTTGATTCACTGGGCGATGATGAAAAGGACAAACGCCGCGATATAAAACAAAAATGCCCCGGCCATGAATCCCACCGGCCTTTTGGACAAGTCAAGCGCCCCTTTTAAGCCGTTATTTAACATCATATAAAAAAACGTTGCGAAAGCGGCTCCGAGCGCGAGCATTGAAATGATCAAGAAAATGAAAGCCATTTTACATCCTCTTTTTATCGGCAGATCGGCGTCAGTGACTTTACATGATTTTTCAATCGCCAGTAAAATTCTAAAAATAAACTTGAATACTTCACTCAATAAGAGCATGTCCATAAAAAAATCCCCTCCTATACGAAGGGGTTTCTCTTAATGCTCTTTCAAGCTCGCCAGCGGCACTTCCTGTTCATTTTCAGGCTGGCCGAGCGGATAAATTCGGGCGGTTTCATTCTGCTGATCGACATGCTGAATATAAATTTGCTTGCCGTTGTAAGTGACATCAACCATCACCGGAGATTCTACGATTTCCTGAGCGCGCTGTGTATTCATCATGGCATCCTCCTTTAGGTTTTATCCATAATGTGCACACCATGCCGCTATCGTATTCTTTATGACTGCGTTTTTTTGCAGATCAGCGGATTTTAACATATAAAGGCAGGTCGGTATGTCCCATTTCACGCACATAGACAAACAGGTTGCCTTTGTGGTGAATCTCATGGCCGATCGCAAACTGAATAAGCTGTTCAGCGGTCACTTTCATGCCAAATGTCGTCGTCAGGTCGATTTCACGCTCCAATTCATCATCAGTAAAAGATTCGAGCAGCTGGTTCGTTTTCTCGGTATACGTTTTCGCAAGATCGGCAAGGCTTGTGTCCGGCACTTCCGCCTTCTGTTTGAACGCGCCGGCGTTCCCTTCCTTGGCCGTTAAAGCAAACTTATAAAAAGAATCGAGAATATGAACAGCCAATTCTTTCGCAGACATTGACGTTTCAGTCGGTTTGTAATCCAGATGTTTTTCGTCAATTTTTTGAATCAGTTCTTCCGTCACTGTGCGGTGTGATAAAAATTCCTGAATGATGCTGTTTTTGCGTGCCATTTTCGAATTCCCCCTTTTTGATGTGGCAGATCAATCATAGAATAACATGTTTTTCCTCAGGAATGATAAAAAAAGCTTGCGCCTTAACATTTGTCTTCCAATACCTTTCGAACCGCACGGACATATCGATAAAACTTCCGTGTTTTTGTATCTTCTCTTTCTTTGTAGGAAAAATCTTCAAAAAAATCTTCTCTTTGCGCCGTGCTGATTTCCAGCTGCACGCTTAAACCGGTTTGGCTTTCGTTGTTGATATTCTCGGAATCTGTTCCGGCAAATTTGCCGTCCACTTTCACCAGCTCTGCTGAAAAGTCTGATTTTTTAAGAGATCTGACAATGGCTTTTGCCAGCCTTCTGTCCGTCCCGCCGACCAAGGTATGCGGGCGGTCTCCCGAATAACCGTGGAACGCGATCGTATAGCGGTGTTCTTTTATTTTTTGCATTGCCAGAGGCTCATCAAAATTTGTGCTTGTAATGTGCAGATCCGAATTGTTTTCAGCTTTTCTCCCTTCAAATAAATACGTTGAAAAATCATCGTTAAAAGCGCGGACAAGCTCGCTGACCCCCCCTTCAATTCTTCCTCCGTGGGGAGAAAAAATGAGACAGTCGCTTCCGGCTTCTTCATGATAGTCGATATTATAGCTGTCTTTCTCATGCGCTTTCAGTTCCTCAAAACTGGTATACCTGTCGCCGGCTTGGCGCTGATATTCATATCTGGACGTTTTTTCCGCCCACCTGTATACGCCGTTAATCATCACGGCTGCGATCACCAAGTAGATGAACACCTTCTTCTTCATGTTTTTCTTCCCCTTTTGCATCTTATCTTACAGGTATAGGCATGTCCGCCACGCCTGTCTGTTATATGCTTTTTTTGCTTTTTTGTGACACAGTTATTTTACGCTTTCCATATTACGCATTCAATTATGAATAAGTTTGATAAAAAATAAAAATTTTAAGTTTTTTATTAAAACACTACTTTTTCAATAGATTGAAAGATATATAAATGTTAAGAAGAAAAGCCGATAGGAAAATGTCCAGAAGGAAGCAGTTTTTTTCTAAAAACGCATGTGCCCTGAAGCGAATCCGTTTTTCCAGAAAAGGGGTATACGGTTTGATAAAAAAAGATGCCAAACTGAGATCATCGATATATCATGGCGTATTTCATTTTTCATCTCCTTCTGTTATCCTATTACCTGATGATAAAAGAGCAGGTGAATAATATGATAGAACCAGAATATGAAACAAAAGGGTATGATTTGACAATTGTTTACGACTACAATCAATATCCGGATATGCATCATGGCCGCTGTGACAATTGTGATTACACGCTCTTTAAAAGTTCTGTAAAAAACGGCCAATTTTTGCGGGAATGCCGGCGCTGCGGCATGAAAAAAAGCATTTAGTCAAAAGGTGCATATGTAGAAAAATGTCGACAAGGCTGTTGCAGCTTTGCCGACAAACCAAGGTCAACGGTCTTAGTTGTTTTCTTTCTGTGAAATCGTTCCGGTAATTGAATTAGCGATCTTTCCACCCAGCTCGGAATTCAGGCTGTTGATATTTTGGATATAATCGTTGATGATATTTTGAATGGCTTGGTTCATCTCCGTATTTTCGCTGTTTGTCAAATCAGCTTCGCTTAAATTGATGTTACTGTTCTCCTTTACCAATTCAAAAATGGATTGCCCAAAGCCGGAAATCAGATGGTTGACTTTTTCAATGACTTGAGCCGTCTCAGCGTCCAGCTGGCCTGCATTCAGCGATAGTCCTTGTTTTTCGTTTTCATGCTTTTCAGCCATTTGTTATATCCCCCTTTCATTTTGCCAAGTCTTCTTCATTACTATATGATCAAAAAAAAATCTTGTCTCCGCAGCAGATTGAGACGGCCTCTAAATGTGTGAAAACATAAGAAAGGACGCCCCCTTGCAATGGCGTCCCTTTTTTTAGTGAACGTTTGTATATACTTCCTGAACGTCATCATCATCTTCAAGCGCATCAACGAGTTTTTCGATTTTTTCCTGAACCGCTTCATCAACTTCGGCATATGTTTGCGGAATCATCGTGATTTCTGCTGTAGCCGCCTGATACCCCCGTTCTTCAAGCCCCTTTTTGACACCCTCAAATTGTTCCGGTTCTGTATAAATCTCAAACAGCTCATCGCTCGTTTCAAGCTCGTCTGCGCCTAAATCAATGACCTCCAGCATGAATTCCTCTTCGTCTGTCTCAAGCTCTTCACGCTCGATGACAATGTATCCTTTCCGGTTGAACATATAAGAAACGCAGCCCGTTTCTCCAAGGCTTCCGCCGTTTTTGCTGAATGCGGTTCTGACGTTTGTCGCTATCCGGTTTTTATTATCTGTTAAACATTTGACCATGACAGCCACACCGGCAGGACCGTAGCCTTCATATGTAATTTCCTCATAATTGCTGCCGTCCTGGTTTCCGGCCGCTTTTTTGATGGCCCGGTCAATATTGTCGTTCGGCATGTTTGCATTTTTGGCTTTGTCGATGACGAGGCGCAAGCTTGCGTTTGATTCCGGGTCAGGTCCGCCCTCCCTTGCCGCAACATAAATTTCTTTGGCAAGCTTCATAAAGATTTTGCCTCGTTTTGCATCCTGAGCATTTTTGCGTCTCTGAATGTTTTTCCATTTAGAATGGCCAGCCATATCTTTCTACCTCCAAAAAAATTCTCGTCTCTATGTATCACTTTATACGTTTCGGGCCGCTTTTGTAAAGAAAATGGCAAAATTGCCGGGATTACGCCCGGCAATTTCGGCTTATTGGTTCCGCAAGCGGTTCAGATTATTGTTTGTAGCGTCCCCGCGGTCTCTTACATTTTGAGGATCGTCATTCATTTCCCGAAGCCTTGTGAATGTGCCGTCGTCAGCAGCAATTTGAACTCTGCGGTTACCCGCAAAATCCTTGGCTGTTTTTCGAATTTGTCTTTTATCATCATCTGTCAGCCTTCTGTCGGCGCGCACCGCGATGATTACCGTCTCATCGGTCACAACGGCCTGGCTTTCATTAATATGATCCATTTTATTAACGCGCTCGGTAATATTTCTTGAGATTTTGCGGTTTTGCGGTCTATCATATCCCGTGTTAGCCGTATTGACCAGATGGTTATGATAGTTCATATCTCCCCTGCTGTACGTTCCGTCTCCTGTCGGAACCCGATCGTCATTTGCTACGTTTGTTGTGCCGTTTCTTCCGTTCATGTTTTCAAGCATATCCGTTACAGGGCCGTCACCGGCATCACGATCTGCGTTATTTGAATAATATCCGATTGGACGGGTATTGTTTCTCGTATCTGCAGCATCGTTATAGCCGCATGCTGAAAGACCAGCCGTTAAAAGTAAAATGCCTGAGAACACTTTCAGCTTCTTATCCAATGGTAGAACCCCCCGTGAAAACCGCTGATTTTTGAGCATCATGCTCTTTTTTAGGATGTGCGGGATCCGGGGAGATACCCTTGACAGTTATAGACAATGGAAGCGAACATTTTTGGGTATGAAGCGTTTTGAAAAAAGCAACATTAAAAAAAGGAACGATGTTTCATCGTCCCGTGTCACATCAGTCTTCGTCTTCTTCAGGTCTGTTAAACATTTGACCGCCTGACGGCTGCTGCTGGCCGTATCCTCCCATGCCGTAAGGGCTGCCCATTTGCGGCATTTGTCCATATGGCGCGCCGCCTGGATATCCGCCTTTAAAATCAGGTCCGCATCCGCAGTCATCATCACCATGCCCCATGTTTGGCTTACCCGCATGCCCGGCATTAGGCGGTGCATATCCAGGGTATGCCTGGTTAGGGTACGGCGCCTGAGCCTGCATAAAGGCCGGTGCCGTAATCGGCTGTTGATGGTATGGATATTGATGATGGCCTGCATTATCATGCCCCATATTATCGTAGTCCATATCATCGTCATCGTCTCCGTCATATTCAGCCGGAGATACATAGCCAGGATGATGCATGTGGTGCATATGGTGCATATAAGGCATATGAGCAGGGTAAGGATACCATGGATAGCATAAACCTGAACCCGGCAATACAGGGGAAACAGGAATTAAACATCCGGGATAAAATGGATAATGGTGAGGATGAGGATGATATGAAACGGGAGCTACATTCGGCACTCCGTGAAACTGTTTGTTTTCCTCACCTGCTCCGCCTGTTTGCGGCGGCTGCGGAATGTTCGGATAATTGACGTTTTCCATATTACTCTCCTCCTTATTTGTCCATGGAAAATGCAAATTTGGCGTTTTCTCTTGATGTTCATAAGGTGTTGGAGGTACGAACGGCTGATGGAGCTGATTTACGCTATGATATAGATTGGAAATGTCGCCTTCGGGCAGCCCCGGCTGGCCTAAATTGGGGACAGGCGGAACATAAGGAGTCGAAGGCTTTTCTTTTGGCTTTGTATCTTCAATGTCGATCTTCCCTTTAGGCTTTTCGTTTGCAAAAGGATGCTCCTGTTTTTTTGGAAACTCCGTTTTTTTTGGAAGTTCCGTTTTTTTGGGCAATTCCTTCTTTTTAGGCGGCTCCTTCCGCATATTGAGCTGTTCTTCTTTTTTGACCGGCACTCCCCCTGACGGCACTTTTATTTTCATTCCGGGCATGATGAGATCGGGGTTGCTCAGCTGAGAATTCAGTTTTTTCAGTTCCTGAAAGTCAACATTGTATCGTTCTGCAATTTTTTCTAGAGAGTCGCCCTTTTGGACAATATGGATTTTCAACGTTTTCCCCTCCTATGCAAAAACGTGAACGAACGCATTAGAATAACAAATATGTTTCCTCACAAATTTATGCGGCGGCAGGAGGGGTTATGATAAAAACTTGTTCTTTTTGTTAACTGATGCCGAGCATCCTGTTAAGAGAGGCGACGGCATCTTTTGCAACGGCTTCTTCGACCTTTATGACGCCTGCCGGTTCACCTTTATCAATCTGCTCCAAAGACCATAATAAATGAGGCAGATCGATTCGGTTCATCGTCAAACATGGACACATATCCGGATTGAGAGATTCGATTTGTTTGTCAGGATGTCTCTTGATGATTCTTTGCACAAGATTCATCTCTGTCCCAATCGCCCATTTGCTTCCCGGCTCCGCTTTACTGATGGTATCAATGATTTTTTTTGTCGACCCGCTGAAATCGCTGAGCATCACGACCTCGTGTGTGCATTCCGGGTGCACAATGACATTGATGCCGGGATCGCGTTCTTTTACATTTTTGATATTGCTGACGGTAAATTTTTCATGGACTGAGCAATGCCCTTTCCATAGAATGACCTTCACATCTTGAAGATCACCATCATACAGCAGCTCTTCTTCAATAGGGTCCCATACCGCCATCCGGCTGAGGGGAATGCCGAGATCATACGCAGTATTGCGTCCGAGATGCTGATCGGGAAGAAATAAAATCCTCTCCTTTTGCGTGAGCGCCCATGTCAGAATGTGTTTCGCATTTGACGATGTGACCGCCGCTCCCCCGTTTCTGCCGGTAAAAGCTTTAATCTCGGCGGTTGAATTCACATATGTCAGCGGAATAATCGTGTCGCCGAATCGTTTTGTCAGCTCTTCCCACGCCCGGTTTGTTTGCCGCATATTGGCCATGTCGGCCATTGAACACCCCGCTCTCATATCAGGCAAAACGACGACCTGTTCTTTTGCCGTCAGCATATCTGCGGTTTCCGCCATAAAGTGTACGCCGCAAAACACAATGTATTCTGCTTTTTTATTTTGCTGGGCCACTTGGGCGAGCTGGAGCGAATCCCCTGTTGCATCCGCAAATTGGATGACTTCGTCTTTTTGATAATGATGACCGGGGATAAACAGCTTTTCCCCGTATTTTTTTTTGATTCGCCGAATCCTTTCCTTCATGTCTTCTTCGGCGAGCTTTTTATAATACTCGGGCATCATGCTTCCGTTCGTATGATTGATCAAGTTTACAATAGACATCTGTTACCTCTCCAATCCGATCATTTTGTTCAAATTGACATTCATGCTAAAATCAACGGCCTTTGCCGAATGTGTTAAATAGCCTAGAGAAATATAATCAACCCCCGTCCCCCTGTACGCCGGCAGGTTTTCGAACGATATGCCGCCAGAGGCTTCCGTTATAATGCCGGGAGGCGTCATATCCGAAAATCGCCGAACCGTCTCCGGAGGACAGTTGTCAAACATAATGATATCGGCCCCTGCTTCGACCGCCTCTGCGAGCTCTTTCTCAGACTCGATTTCCACTTCAATCTTGACCATGTGCCCACAGGCTGCCCGCGCTTTTTCCACCGCTTTTCCGATTGAACCGCAGGCCGCAATATGGTTATCCTTGATCATGATGCCGCCGTCCAGTCCAAAACGGTGGTTAAAGCCTCCTCCTATTTTGACGGCGTATTTTTCAAGCATGCGGAGGCCGGGAGTCGTCTTCCTTGTATCGCATATCCTGATATCGGGATCATTTAGCCGCATCACCGACCGCTTCGTCAGCGTGGCGATTCCCGACATTCGTTGGATGAGGTTCAGAACGACCCGTTCACCTGTCAAAAGGGAAGCCGCAGGACCTTTGAGGCGGGCGATCACTTCTCCTGTTGCAACAGGTTCACCATCTTTTTTATTGATGTCAACGGCGATTTTTTGATCGATCAGGGCGAATCCTTCCTTTATGACCATCGCCCCTGCAAACACGCCGTTTTCCTTGGCAGAAATGGCAGCCTCGCATATATGGTCTTCACTAAAAACGGCCTGTGAAGTGAGATCTCCCCAGCCGATGTCTTCTTTGAAAAAATGTTCAAGCATGTGCTTAAGCATGAGCTGCTGCATGATTCACAATCCCTTCGTTGTGTCTTATCGCGATCCGTCCTTTTGAATGGACGATTTGTTTTCCTTTCCAGTTTGCATCATCTCTTGCAGGAAAATCTGAACGGAAATGCCCCCCCCTGCTTTCTGTCCGAAGAAGAGCTGAGTCTGTCATCAGCTTGGCCGTCTGCCACGAATGCGCCAATTCAAGCTCTGCTTTTGTGATATCCTTCACATTTATACGCTGAACCGGCATCTCTTCAAGCCAATTTCTCACATTCCGCAGTTCGGCTTCTGAGCGGATCATTGAAACATGAGCCGTCATGTTTTTCTGGATGTCCTCCAAGCTGCATTCAGGGACGGAAAATACAATCTCTTCCGGTTTTGGCGCTTTTCCGCTGAGGGGCATTCTGTGTTTCATTGTTTGTATCCGTTCTGCCGCTCTTTTTCCGTAAACAAGACATTCCAGAAGAGAATTGCTTGCCAGCCGGTTGGCACCGTGAAATCCCGTACATGCCGCTTCCCCGACGACATAAAGATGTGGAACGGCCGTTTCTCCCCACCTGTTGACAGATACCCCGCCCATTAAAAAGTGCATCCCCGGCGATACGGGAAGCCGCCCTTGTTCGATTGAGATTCCCGCTTTATCACAGAGACTAGAAATCGTCGGAAACCGCTGGGTAAAGTCCGGTATGCTCGTGATATCCAAAAATATACGGCTCCCGGCTTTCTGTTTATGATGAATCGCTCTTGATACAATGTCGCGGGGCGCCAAATCCTTCATAGGATGCACCCCTTCCATGACCCTCTTTCCGTTTTCATCTATCAGGACGGCGCCTTCCCCGCGCACAGCCTCTGAAACAAGACCGAGGGCAAGCCCTTTCTTCACGAGAAGTGTGGGGTGAAACTGAACAAACTCCAAATCGGTCAGTTCGGCCCCGGCTCGGTATGCAAGTGAAAGCCCGTCGCTTGTCACCGAGCGGTCATTCGTATGCATTTGAAAAAGGTTTCCGCATCCTCCCGTAGCCAGCACAACACCATCCGCTTTTCTCAAGCGAACCTCTCCCGTGCTATCTTTTGTCCAGACGCCCGCACAGCAGCCATTTTCGATCCATAAATCAGCAGCGGCTTCATACTCCTTCAGCACGACATTCGAACCGAGCTTGTCGGCTAAATGACGAATCAGCATTCTTCCTGTCGCATCTCCGCCGGCATGCAAAATCCGGTTGGCCGAGTGCGCCCCCTCTTTTCCAAGCCTGAGGCGCCCTTGCTGGTCTTTGTCAAATGGGAACGCTTGGCTGATCAGCTCATGAACGAGCCGATGTCCGTCAACAATGGCATCATTGACCGTTTCTACATGATTGTGGCCGCAGCCGGCGTATAATGTATCCTCTGCATGCTGAACAATGGAGTCCTCCGGCATTATAGACGTGGCAATACCGCCTTGAGCAAGTGTCGAATTGCTGTCATGCACAGATTCTTTCGTAATAACAATGACTTCATATGAAGGCGGCATTGCCGCAGCAAAAGACAGCGCAGCCGCTCCGGCTCCGACGACAATAATGGTCTGACATGACATGATGATTCCCCCTGTGAATTTACATGTGTCTTGACACCTATATTTACATATAGATAAAATAAACTCAAGTATTTTTTACAGAATGGGAGTCTAAACATGGTGATTTATCTTGACTATGCAGCGGCAACCCCTGTCTTACGGGAGGCCGTTCAAGCGTTTCAAAAGCTCAGCACTGAAGTTTACGGCAATTCAAGCAGCCTGCATGATGCGGGCGGAACATCGGAAAGCATTTTGCATTACTGCCGTATGAAGCTGGCAGAGATGATGTCAGGTGAGGCAGAAGGTATTTATTTTACGAGCGGGGGTACGGAGTCTAATTTCTTGGCCGTCCAATCGATCTTGAAAGGCCTCCCTTCAGGGAAACGCCATTTTTTAATGACGGAAATGGAGCATCAATCCATGCATATTTTGAAGCGGTATCTGGCGGAGCTGGGCTATGAGGTTGGCGTGATGAAACCCGATGCTTCCGGGATCATCACAACCGATATTTTAAAACGGCACCTCCGCCCTGATACTGGGCTTGTTTCGATCCAGCACGCCAATTCAGAAACAGGAGTCATCCAGCCGCTCGCCGAATTGTCCGCCTTTTTGCATGAACGGGATGTCCTTCTGCATAGCGACGCCGTTCAGACATTTGCCAAAATTCCCGTCAGCGTTGAACAGCTTGGTGTCGACGCTTTATCTGTGTCAAGCCATAAAGTCTACGGACCTAAAGGCACTGGCGCTGTTTATATCCGCCCTGGCGTAAACTGGAAACCGGCCTATCCAGGCACACTGCATGAGAACGGCTTTCGAAGCGGAACCGTCAACGTACCTGGAATCGGCGCTTTTATCACAGCAGCAGAACGGACGGTCAGCGGCATGGACGCCGTTTTGGAAAAACACCAAAAGCTGCGCTCGTATTTTTTCCGCGGTTTACGGGAGCGGCGGCTTCCGATTTCCTCTGCGGTCCCGGATTCGCCTCAGCTTCAAGTGCTTCCGCATATTTTGGGTTGTTTTTTTCATTCCTATGAAGGACAATATGTTATGCTGGAATGTAACAGGCGGGGAATTTGTATTTCAACGGGGAGCGCGTGTTCCGCCGGCTATCATGAGCCGTCAAACACGATGAAGGCCCTTCGCATCCAAAGGGAACAGGCTCTTCAATTCATCCGCATTTCCTTCGGATCTGACACATCCAAAGAACACATCGATCAATTGTTGGATGTATTTGAAGCTATGAATCATGAGAAAGGAGACCATCGGATTGACAGACGGAGTAAAACTCACGGGAAGTGAGCGCCGCGAACGGCTGCTCGCTTGGCTGAAAGAATCAGAGGCGCCTCTAACCGGCGGCGAGCTGGCGAAAAAAGCTGCGGTTTCAAGACAGGTGATTGTGCAGGATATTTCTTTATTAAAAGCCAAAAATGAACCGATTATAGCCACAAGCCAAGGATATATGTATTTGCGGACGCAAACGGCCGATAAACAGCCGGTCAAGCGCATCATCGCCTGCGATCACGAACCCGGCAGAACGGAAGAAGAGCTGAACATGATTGTCGATTTTGGAGTGACGGTTCAAGATGTCACGATCGAGCATCCCGTATACGGTGATCTAACTGCATCGATCAGAGTTAGCACGAGAAAGGAAGTCTCCGATTTTGTGAAAAAAATCTCGTCCACAAAAGCCGCTTACCTGTCACAGCTGACAAACGGCATACACCTTCACACCCTGGTGGCAGATGATGAAGAGAAAATTGACCAAGTTTGTGACGCTCTGAAAAAAGCGGGCATCTTAATTCCCGAATAAGGCAAAAACAAAAGGTCCTCTGCCATGACGGCAAAGGACCTTTTTCATTATATTGTATACGCATAGTAAGTCCCGAGCATCTTTACTTTGCAGCCCAATGCTTCAAGCTCTGCTGCAGCACCAGGGATCAAAACCTCGTCTAACGCCATTTCAATATCAATAATAAAAAAATAATTTCCAAGCCCGGTTTTTGTCGGCCTGGATTCAATTTTGGAAAGATTCAAATTTCTCCAGGCAAACGCGGACAGCACTTGATGAAGCGCCCCTGATCTGTCTGAAGGAAGCGTCACCATCAATGTGGTCTTCGGTCTTGCTGCCAATTCGGGATTGACTTGAATGGAAGTATGTTGATCCGGATGGAGCATCACAAATCTGGTATGATTATGTTCATAATCATGAATATCCCGTTTTACAATGTCTAATTCATATGTTTTCGCCGCCATTTCATTGGCGATCACCGCGATGTTTTTTCCAGGGTTTTCGCTTACATATTTTGCAGCGGCTCCCGTTGAAGTGGCATATTCAAACGGAACAGACTCAAACTGGCCGTGCAAAAATTTATGGCACTGCGCAATCGCATGTGAATGGGAATAAATTTTCTCGATATCCTCCCATTCTTCTTTTCTCGAAGGATGGACAAGCAAATGCTGGCGGATCGGCGCCGTGATTTCCCCGACAATATAAAGCGGCTGTTCATGTATCAAATAATCGATTGTCAGGTTGACCGATCCTTCGATCGCATTTTCCAGGGGAACGACAGCCAGATCGATTTCACCGTTCATGGCTGCGTCCATGCAGGCAGGTATTGTATTATATGCTTGCTGATTGGCGTCTGCGAAACAAGAGCAGACGGCCAAATGGGTAAATGTAGCTTCTGGACCTAAATAACCGACTTTCATATTCATAGTATATACACTTCTCTCCCTTAAGCGCCCGAACCTAGTATTTCGACCTTTTCTACGAATTCCAGCTTTCTTAATTTGTTCATCAGCAAATCAACATTTCCGACCATTCCCCTCGTACTGACGGATAATGTGACATTCGCCCTTCCCTGTAGGGGGATGGTCTGGTGAATCGACAGAACGTTGCAGCCCGATTCGGCGACGACCTGAAGCAGGTGGGACAATGTGCCCGAACGGTCTTCCAAATGAAAAAAAAGCGTAATGATTTGTTCCTTGACCATTGTATAAAAAGGAAACACCGCATCCCTGTACTTGTAAAAAGCACTTCTGCTCAAATCGACTTTTTGGACGGCTTCAGCTACAGATTCGGCTTTCTTCCGTTCGATCAGCTTTTTAACCTCAAGCGTTTTCCGCATCGCTTCAGGCAGTACGTCTTCCCTGACAAGATAAAAGGTCTCCTCTTTCACTGACTTTTCTCTCCTTTTAAAAAACCCTGTATCCTAAAAAAGCGTTCTAACAGTTAACATGCGGAGAGTCTGCAATGGCAAACTCTCCGGCATGATCAGTCAATGAATTCAAATTCAAACTCCATGAGACGGATGATATCCCCGTCTTTTGCTCCCCGCGCGCGCAAGGCGTCATCAACGCCCATTCCGCGAAGCTGTCTGGCAAACCGCTTGACAGATTCGTCCCTTGAAAAATCAGTCATTTTAAATAAGCGTTCTAGCTTGGCCCCCGTCAGAACGAAGGTGCCGTCAGGGTCACGTGTAATTTCAAATGGCGCCTCTTCCTCTTCCAATTTGTACATGACTCTGTTTTCGGTGAGTTCTTCCTCATCGTAAAGAGGAAATTCCGGTGTTGTTTCCAGGCGGTCGGCGATTTCAAACAGCAGATCCCGCAATCCTTGTTTTGTAATCGCGCTGATCGGAAAAACGGGATGATCATCTGTCAGCTTTTCTTTAAACGCCTTGAGATTTTCTTCCGCCTCAGGCATGTCCATTTTATTGGCGACAATGATCTGCGGCCGTTCGGTCAACCTGAGATTATACTGCTCAAGCTCCTTGTTGATTGTCACATAATCCTCATAAGGATCACGTCCCTCAAGGCCGGACATGTCAATCACATGAACAATGACACGCGTTCTCTCGATATGTCTGAGGAATTGATGGCCGAGGCCAACGCCCTCATGAGCCCCTTCGATCAGTCCCGGCAGATCGGCCATCACGAAGCTGCGGCCGTCATCGGTCTCAACCATCCCCAGATTCGGGGCGAGCGTCGTAAAGTGGTAATCGGCGATTTTGGGCTTTGCCGAAGAAACGACAGACAAAAGCGTTGATTTTCCGACGCTCGGAAAACCGACAAGCCCGACATCGGCTAAAACCTTCAACTCAAGAACGACATAGCGCTCTTTGCCCGGTTCGCCGTTTTCTGAAAGCTGAGGAGCCGGATTTGCTGGCGTGGCAAACCGCGTATTCCCACGGCCGCCGCGGCCGCCCTTAGCAATGACGGCTTCCTGTCCATGCTCTGTTAAATCGGCGATGACCTGTTTTGTATCATCATCAATGACAACGGTGCCCGGCGGAACTTTAACGACCATATCATCCGCATTTCTGCCATGCTGATTTTTGGACATTCCGTGCTCTCCGCGCGGCGCCTTAAAATGCCTTTGATATCTAAAATCCATCAGTGTGCTCAGGCCTTCGTCGACTTTAAAAACAACATCTCCGCCTTTTCCGCCGTCTCCGCCTGCGGGGCCGCCTTTAGGCACATATTTTTCGCGGCGGAAAGCGACCATTCCATTGCCTCCGTCTCCGCCTTTAACATATACTTTTACCTGATCAACAAACATAATGTCCTCCGTTCTATTCCTTCAAAAACCGCATGACTTGATATGGATTTCAGCAAGACATTCCCGATCTGAAACATCAAGCCGCTTGATTTGATAAAAATCTTCATCTGATTGGTGTAATTCTTCAAAACCGGTCAGCTTTGTGAAGACGCCGTGAAAGTCCAGGTAGATGACGAGACTGCCGTCAGGCCCATCCGTCTGGAGCGTAAAGGTTAAATGATTCTCACTGCCTTCGGAAACGGAGTCGTCAAAAATCCGGAACAGCTTTCTGGCGAGAATCACAAGTTTCTCATCATAGGCAGAAAGGTCCCTGACTTCCCCGATCACCTCATATTCAAGAGTCAGTGAATGAGCCGTCCAGTTAAATGTAAGCAAATCATAAGCAAAACGCGGTATTTTCAGGTTTGAAAGCTTTGATTCATGCTGAGCTTCTATGACCACTTCGTCAATGATTTCAAACACGCGGTCATATTTCTTTAATGTTAGGTTTCCTTTAATCAATTGAAGTTTATTCATCCAGTCGTGTCTTGAATGGCTGAGTAAGTGGATGAGCTCATGGGTCAAAGCCGTATCATCCATATTCTTTTCTCGTTTTTTCGAAATTTCTTCCATTTTGGCACTCCCAATCGTTTGGTCTCTCTTTTAGGAGTCTGATTCGGTTTGTACTTTGAATTATAACAGAGAAGGCTGTATAAATGAAACACGTTTATCGCTTTAAGCGAAGCAGAATCAGAGCGGGATCCGGCTTTTGCTGCGGCGGTCGCCATCTGCCGGACAGTGTTTTTGCGTTTTAAATGGGAAATGGTGGTCTATGTAAAAAACTCCGGTCAAGAACGACCGGAGTTTCGTTTAAAGGTTAGGCTACAGGATATACGCTCACTTTTTTGCGGTCACGGCCGAAACGTTCGAATTTAACAGTTCCGTCGATTTTCGCAAATAGAGTGTCATCTCCGCCGCGGCCCACGTTTTCACCTGGGTAAATTTTTGTTCCGCGTTGACGGTAAAGGATGGAACCGCCTGTTACGAATTGACCGTCAGCACGTTTAGCACCAAGGCGCTTTGCCTCAGAGTCACGTCCGTTCTTTGTTGAACCTACTCCTTTTTTAGAAGCGAAAAACTGAAGATCTAGTCTAAGCATGTAACTCACCTCCTATATTCTTTTCTCGGTTACTTTTAGGTAACCTTTGTAGTCCCGTTCGATGGTTTGCAGGGAAACGAGCATGCCTTCAAGAAGCAGCTGGGCTTTCTCCCTCGCTTCCTGATCCGTCTCATCGGGGAATGCAAAAGACAAAAATCCTCCATCTTCCCCAAGATCCAGAACCGGGTCAATGCCTGTCAGCTTGATGACCGCATTGATGGCCCCGATGGCAACAGCCGATGCTCCTGCACAAACGAGATCCTGTCCATGTTCAGCAAAATTCGCGTGCCCCGACATTTCAAAGGACAAAATGTCTTTGTTCGATCGGGATCTTGTAATCGTTGCTTGAATCATATCCTACACGCCTTAAGCGTTGATTTTTTCAATGACAACTTTTGTGTAAGGCTGACGATGACCTTGTTTTTTGTGTTGGTTTTTCTTCGGCTTGTACTTAAACACGGTAATTTTTTTAGCGCGGCCTTGTTTTTCAACCTTGCCTGTTACCGTAGCACCTTCAACCGTCGGGTTGCCAACTTTTACGTTTTCACCGCCGACAAACAATACATTGTCAAAAGTAACTGTTTCGCCAGCTTCAGCAGCAAGCTTTTCAACGTATACTGTTTGACCTTCTTCAACTTTGATTTGTTTTCCGCCTGTTTGAATAATTGCGTACATCTCTGCACCTCCTAATAAACTAAGACTCGCCAGTCACAGGGGGCTTAAGAAAGCACTTAACACCTGTGCTGAGCGGTTGTAGCACGGGTGCTACATCCATAACATTAAAAAATATATCAAAATTAGAGCCGAATGTCAATGAGTTTCTCAATAAACCAAAAGAAGCTCTTCCATTGAAGATGTTGTTCGCTTATCGGCAAAATAGGCGTGAAGAACTTCATTTTCATCAAGCTGGCTCAGTTTTGCCCCGTCTTTCTCGACGATGATCGGGTGCTTGCAGCCTCTTTTGAACATCAGCATCACATCGTATATCTGTTCATCTGCGCAAACGGTAAGCGGCGAAAGCCGGCGGACTTCCCGCTCTTTCCCGTAATAGCGCTCAAGCAGAAAACGGATATGGGCGTAATGCCTGTTTCTGTATTCCTGATAAAGGGAGACGGCCAGAAAAACGAGCAGCACCCAGGCGCTCAGCTGCATAGGAGAAATCGCTAACACCGCAATGATACATACAGCGCAAAAGAAACACGATACCGACAGGCTCAGTTGCTGTGCTTTTTGATACGGAACATATTTCGAAAAGAGCAGAAACAGCAATTTCCCCCCATCAAGCGGCCAGACAGGGAACAAATTAATAAGCAGGATCGTCATGTTGTAAAATGTGAACATGTCAAACATTTTCGGTTCAATCAGCGAATTGGCTGACAAAAGCCAGACTGCGAATTGAAGCCAGATATGCTGGACCGGGCCCGCCGCAATGACGGCAAGCTCTTCTTTCAATGGTCTGTTGCCATGCTCGTCAACCTCAAGCGTTCCCCCAAACGGAAGCAAAAAAATGCGTTTGATTCTCCATGAAAAATAAACGGCGGCGGCGGCATGGCCGAGCTCGTGGATCAAAATAATGATCATTAAACAAAATAATGCTTTTACATGCCCGGTCATTAAACCGAGCGCCATCACAAGCCATAGCAATGGATGAATATGAAGCTTTGTGATGAGCTCTGTCCATCTATTCACCAAATGATATCACCTGTATCGGATCGACAAATTCCTCTCCTTGTTTGATCGCAAAATAATAGACGCCTTTATGGTCTTTATTTTGCTGAATCGTTCCGAGCTTGGCTCCTTTGTCGACAAAATCGTATAAAGCGACATTCGCTTTTTTCAGCTGGCCGTAGTAAGTATGGCTGTTGTCAGCATGCTGAATGACAACGGTCAGTCCAGTTTCTGGGCTTTTTTCCACTTCAACGACATAGCCCTCTTTCATGCTTTCAATCGTTTCGCTTTCCGTTTCCACTTTAATTCCCTCACCGGAAAATTTTTCCTGAACTTTCCCCATCGCAGGGGTGACAAGCCCCTGGTTTACCTCTAATTGATCAGTCTGTTTGCCGTTTTTCGGCTGAAATAGGGAAATCGGGTGTCCGAACGTTGATTGATACCAATGCTCAAGGGCCGCAAACTGAAATTCTTCTGAGAAAACCTGTCCGATCACGGGTTTTATCTGTTTTACAGGTTCAAATTGGCCTTTGTAGGCAATGGCAGAAACAAGAACGAGACACGCTGACAGGAGGCATTTTATGATGAGCGCATCGGCTTTCACAAGCGGATGCTTTCCATTGATCAGAGTTGAACTCCCCTTATATGGGGGAAACTCTTCAGGTTTATCCTCTGAAAAGGCTGTCCAGGCGGGCGGCTTTGTTCTATCAAAGCGGTCTGCCCCGTTTCCCGGCGTTTTCCGTCTTTTTTTCGCCATTCTTTTGCGAATTTCATCTGCTCTGTGACTCATCACCCTCATCCTTTACATTCAGGTTGGTTTGTACATGATATGTCTTGTCCATCATATTTATACCGATAACATTGACATGAAACCAAAAGGGTTTATATAATAAAAGCGAAACCTTTTGGTTCTATTTTTTTTGACGGAGGTATTACCAATGACAGAACAAAACAATCGTGTGCCTGATATACATAAAAGGGTGACTTTTGATGCACCGATTCAAAACGTATGGAAGGCGGTGGCCACGAGCGAAGGAATATCAGTCTGGTTCATGCCGAACGATTTTCAGCCTGAAATCGGATATGAATTTACCCTGCAGTCGCCGTTTGGTCCATCACCGTGCAAAGTGATTGAGCTTGAAGCCCCGCATCGCCTCGCCTTCAGCTGGGATACATCAGGCTGGGTCGTGACATTTGAATTAAAAGAAACAGACGGCGGCAAAACAGAGTTTACTCTGATTCACTCCGGATGGGGAGAGCCTGAAGAAATCAATCCAAAAGCGGGACAAAGTCAGTCGTCTGTCCGGGACACAATGAACAACGGCTGGGAAGCGATCGTCAACAAAAAGCTTCGTCAGGCTGTTGAAAACTAGTGTCTTCATCAGCGCAAAAACAACATGATGTGTTTCGGGCGGTCGCTGATCCAACGCGGAGAAAACTGCTGAAGCTTCTCGCTGATCGGGAAATGCCCATTACCGATATCAGCAGCCATTTCCCGATGACCCGGACAGCCGTCTCCAAGCATCTGCGGATTTTGTCTGATGCACGGCTTGTGAGTGAACGAAAGTCGGGAAGAGAAAAACTGTACACGCTTCACCCCGAACCGCTGATTGAATTGCAAGAATGGCTCTCCTATTTCGAACGGTATTGGGATAACAAGCTCTCCATGCTGAAGCATTATGTGGAGAATGAAGATGCGGAATGAAATTCTATTAAAAAAAGCAATCTCATCACCTGAGATTGCTTTTTGCATTACGAGCGAACGCCAAAAAACGATTTGATTCTTGCAAATACGCCTTTATTTTCTTCTTCAAACGACTGTAAAGGCACGGACTCGCCGAGAACGCGGCGGGCGATGTTCCGGTATGCGATTGAAGCCTTATTATTGGGATCCATGACAACCGGCTCTCCGTTGTTGGATGCTTTGATGACATCATCATCATCAGCGACGATGCCGATCAATTCGATTGATAAATGCTGGATCACTTCATCAACGTCAAGAGTATCGCCGTTTTTCATTAAATGGTTGCGAATCCGATTGACGATCAGACGGGGCGGTTCAATGTTTTCTTCTTTTTCAAGAAGACCGATAATCCGATCGGCATCACGAACGGCGGAAATTTCCGGTGTCGTGACAACGATGGCTTTGTCTGCGCCCGAAACCGCATTTTTATATCCCTGTTCGATTCCTGCCGGACAGTCGATGATGATATAATCAAAATCCTGCTTCAGCTGCTGGATTAATTTGACCATTTGCTCAGGCAGAACCGCCGATTTATCGCTCGTCTGTGCCGCCGGAAGCAAATATAGCAGATCATCAAAACGTTTATCTTTCACAAGCGCCTGATGGATTTTGCATCTTTCTTCCACAACATCCACCAGATCATAGATAATTCTATTTTCAAGGCCCATGACGACATCCAGGTTGCGCAATCCAATATCTGTATCAACAAGACATACACGCTTTCCCAAAATGGCAAGGGCGGTGCCAAGATTCGCGGATGTCGTCGTTTTTCCTACTCCGCCTTTCCCCGAGGTTATTACGATAGCTTCACCCAACTTTACATTCCTCCCTCAAGCCTTGTTAAACTAGGTCTTAAATGAGCCAATTGTTGAAGGCGGTCAATGACCATATTCTCTTCTTCGTCTAAATAAGCACATTCCATGTCGTTCCCTTCTTGGATGTGGTCTGGGGAGCGGTTGAGCACATGATTGATGCGCAATTGAGTCGGTCTCATGTCCGAAGCCGCAATAACAGCTCGTTTATTTCCATTAAAACCAGCGTGGGCAATCCCTCTTAATGAGCCGAGAACAAAAATATTGCCTCCGGCCTTCACCATTCCTCCCGGGTTCACATCCCCTATCAGAAGCAAATCGCCCTCTGTTTCAAGCACTTGTCCCGAGCGGACGATTTTAGCGACAGAAACGATTTCGCTTTCTTTTTTTAAGCGGTCTGCTTCTTTTTTGGTCATGACTTCACTTTCAATGGAGTGGATAAACAGATTCTGCTTCTCAGTGATCACTTCTGTCAGCTTTGCTTCTTGCTCCTCTGTCACATAGCGGTAGCCAAGCTTAATGAGAACGCTGATTTTCTGGCCTTTCCCATCCATATAATGTTCGAGTGACAGCATATCCTGAAGACCGTACAATAATTCTTCAAAAGAGCATGTGTCATCAAGATGAAGCGTCAGTCCATTTTTCGTTCCTTTAATTGTTACATATTGCTGCTTTTGGGTCTTCACGGTGTTCACCTCAACATCATACTCATTTCGACATCGGCTTGATAAAATCCTTTTTTTACTCTTCCCGAAGCTCTTTCTTTAGACTGGTAAAAAACACTTTAAACGGGTAAATGAGCAAAATCCCCGCAACAGCGTTTAATCCGAGCGTAGGAAGCAGCCTTCCCAGTACAAATTGATAGAACGGCATGATCTCCGGGCGAATCAGCGTCTGCACGCCGTATTGGTAAAATTCAAGCACAGAGACGGCAAGCACCGCTATAAAGATGACGACAAGAGCGTTTGTCTGCAACACTTTAAACGCCTTTGACGTTAAATAGCAAATACCGGCAAATCCGAACATATACACACCTAATAGGTCAGTGTAGTTAATATCATATAACAGTCCGAAAATAAATCCATATGTAATGGCGTACGGCTGATTGACATAGGCCGTCATAAAAACCAGGACAAGCAGCAGAAAACGGGGAATCAGCTGCTGGTCATCGCTTGTAAAGGGCAGCCTGATGAAATCGGCATAGACGCTTTCAGATGACAAAACAAACATCATGATGACAGGAAGAAGGAAACGTTTCACGAACCTTCCTCCTTCTCATCCATCTTGTCTACATCGACCGTATCCAGCGTCCGGTCAACGACGATTACATTATCAAGGTTATATAAATCAGCAGCCGGCTTCACGTAAGCGATTTTCGTCAAACCGTAGGAATCCGGTTCGACCTCTGTCACCTTTCCGATCGTCAAGCCTTTCGGAAAAACTCCGCCTGCCCCGGAGGTTTCGACAAGGTCGCCTTTTTTGACTTCCCTTTCTTCATCAGGCTCAATAATTTCCATTGACAGCGCCTTTTTATCGGCGTCATAACCATTAATAATGCCGTTTACGGTTTTCTTGCCTTTATCAGCCGAGATGACGGTGGAAATTCGATTGTTTCTGTCTGTTGCGCTTAAAAGCTGAACAGTGGAAGTGAAGTTATTCACTTTCGTGCTTTTGATTTTTCCGATCAGGTTGCCGTTTTCGTCCGTGACGGCCATATCCTTTTCAACGCCGTGCTTTGAGCCTTTGTTAATGGTAATCAGATTCCACCATTCATACTTGTCGGGATTTCTCGCGATGACAGTAGCCAAAATCGGATTGTAATCTCTGATCGACTTCAAATGGCCGAGTTCTTTGCGAAGAGACTTGTTTTCATTTTCAAGCTCCTGCAGTTTTGCTTCATATTGCGTTTGGCCGTCAAGTTTCTTCCGAAGGCGCTCATTTTCATTATAAGTGTTTTTTAAGTCTTCTATATTTTCAAAGAAGCCCGCGAAAAACTGGGCGGGCGTATGAAAAATGTTTTGGAATACACCAGTTGTATCGCCAATGAATTTTTCGGGCCAAGTTGCATTACGGTCGTTCTTCAACGAAAATCCAATCATTGCCACCAAAATGATGATACAAAGGAGTAAAAGCATCAACCGTTTATTCGTAAAAAACTGCGGCATGATTATACACCTCTTCTATTCCCTGTGTCCTTAATTTTTCCCTTTAAATAGATGAATTTGTTCAAGTGCTTTTCCTGTTCCGATCGCTACACAGTCAAGAGGGTCTTCCGCAATTAAAACCGGCATTTTCGTTTCTTCGCTGATGACTTTGTCAAGGTGGCGAAGAAGCGCGCCGCCGCCCGTCAGGACGATTCCCCGGTCCATAATGTCAGCCGCAAGTTCAGGCGGGGTTTTTTCAAGCGTGTTTTTTACGGCGTCAACAATTGCGGACACCGTATCACGCAGCGCCGCAGTAATTTCTTTCTCAGTGATTTCGATTGTTTTCGGCAGCCCTGTCAAAAGATCCCGGCCGCGGATTTCCATGCTTTCTCCGTTTTCGGTGGCTTCGGCCGAGCCGATTTCAAGTTTGATAGCTTCAGCTGTACGATCACCGATCATCAAGTTATACGTTTTTCTGATATAAGAGATGATCGCTTCATCCATTTCATCCCCCGCTACCCGGATAGACTGGGATGTCACAATCCCGCCAAGGGAGATAATCGCGACTTCGGTCGTACCGCCGCCGATGTCAACAACCATGCTGCCGGTCGGCTCCCAAACAGGAAGGTTCGCGCCGATGGCTGCGGCAAACGGCTCTTCAATCGGATATGCATCACGAGCGCCCGCCTGGCGTGTGGCATCGATAACCGCGCGCTGTTCTACAGCCGTAATCCCTGAAGGTACACAAACCATCACATACGGTTTTCTTGCAAACAAGCCTTTGTTTTTCACAGCTTTGCTGATATAATGCTTCATCATCGTCGCCGTCGTTTCATAATCGGCGATGACTCCGTCTTTCATCGGGCGGAGGGCAACGATATTGCCGGGAGTCCGTCCGATCATATTTTTCGCATCATTTCCCACTGCGACAATTTGCTTTGTATCCGTTTGGAGCGCAACAACTGAAGGCTCCCTGACGACAATTCCTTTTCCTTTCACAAAAACAAGCGTATTCGCCGTTCCCAAATCTATTCCAAGGTCTCTCGCACCAATTCCAAACATTTGTATGTATCTTCCTTTCTTAAAACGAAATTCCTAAGCAAAAACCCATAAATTCTATTATAGCTTAATTTAATGAAAAAAAAAGTGTTACAAATAGCCTTTTTCTTTTAAGCTCACAAATTTTTGATCGCCGATGACAATGTGATCGAGCAATTCGATTCCGATCAGCTGTCCGCATTCATTGAGACGCCTTGTTACATCAATATCTTCACTGCTTGGGGTCGGATCTCCAGAAGGGTGGTTGTGCACGCAGATGAAAGAAGCGGCAGACCGCTTTAAGGCCTCCTTAAATACTTCCCGCGGGTGAACAATGGAGGAATTCAAGCTTCCGATAAAAACCGTGCGCTTATGAATCACCTGGTTTTTAGAATTCAGATAAAGGCAAACGAAGTGTTCCTGAGACAAAAACCTCATATCTTCCATCAGCAAATTGGCAGCATCCTCAGGAAAACGGATCACATAACGCTCTTCATATACAAGCTGGTGGATCCGCCGTCCCAGCTCGAGAGCCGCCAATATTTGAACGGCTTTTGCGCGGCCGATGCCGGAGATGCTGGAAAGCTCTTCAGCCGAGGCTTCTTTCAGCAGACGCAGACCGTCAAACGTCTGAAGAAGGCGGTTTGACAGCTGCAGGACCGATTCTTTTTTTGTCCCGGTCCTTAAAAGAATCGCCAGCAGTTCGTGGTTCGACAGGCTTTCGGCGCCTATGTTCAGCAGCCGTTCGCGCGGCCTTTCATCCTCCGGAAAATCTCTTAATTTCATTGGCATGTCGCTTATGGTAAACCCTCCCTGTGATTCCCCTTCCCGTTCGGTTTATCAATAGGAGTTCAGACCAAATCGCTTCAGCATTCTCATCGTTTTTGAAATCGGCAGCCCCACGACGGAATAATAATCTCCCTTTATATGTTTGACAAAGAGCGCGCCTTTTCCCTGTATGCCATAGGCGCCCGCTTTATCAAACGGTTCGCCTGTATCGATATAGGCGCTGATTTCTTTTTCGTCAAGGGGCCAGAACGTGACTTCGGTCTCTTCAAAAAATGTTTCGCATTTGCTGTTTGACTTGATGCAGACACCCGTAAGCACAGAATGGGTCTGACCGGAAAGCATTTTAAGCATTCTTTCCGCTTCCTCGGCATCTTTCGGTTTGCCGAGACAGACGCCTTCAAAACAAACAATGGTGTCGGCCCCAAGCACGACAGCATCAGGATATTGGTCGGCTACTACCCGCACTTTTTGTTCCGCCAACCATTTGACGTTTTCTGCGGGGGAAAAGTTTCGATTTAATTTTTCTTCTGCATCGCTGACAACGATGCTGTATGGTATTTGCAAAAGATTGAGGAGTTCCTTTCTGCGGGGTGATTGCGAAGCTAAAATCAGCGGTTGTGTCATCAGTAGCCATCCTTTCATGGGTTTTTGCTATCAGAAAAAAGATACTTGTTTATCCTACCAAAAGAACGGCTCAGCCACAATTTCAGAAAAGTAACTTTTTGATGACAAAAAGCGAAAAATAAAAAAACCAGCGCATCGGCTGGTTCCTGATTACTTGATTTGGCTGAGCAATAGCTGCTGGCTTTTCCAGCCGTTCGTTGCAGTCGGTTTTTCCAGCAGGTCCACGGCTTTCAGTATGCCCTCTTTCACCTTTTTAGAGTCGCCTTCCGGTTGGATTCCATCAATTTCCGCTTTGAGATCGGCGATGTTTTTTTCGGTCACCTCTGCGCCGAGAATCGCCTTGGCTGACAGCTCCGCCGCTTCTTTAAAGGCCGGTGATAAGCCTGAATCAAGCGAAAATGACAGCTCTTTTCCGCCCCATGCTTCAAAATCGTGATCAATCAATATCTGCCCGAGCTGTGAGGTCATCTGCTTCTCTCCGGCGATGCCGGCGATGACATAATATCCGTCATCTTTTGCCAGCGGAACGGCGGCATAGCCCTTTTCCACGATCTGAGACGCCAAGGTTTCCGCCCCTTCCTTTGAAGAGAATTTGCCCGCTTGAACGGCAAAGGCTTTAAGATCGGCACCTGCTTCGCTGACTGCTTTTTCTCCCCCATCGCTTCCTGTCGTGTCGCCGGCTTTGGCGGTTTTGCCGCCTCCCTCATCCGCACCGAGGCTTGCTGATGCCGGCACTTCTTCTTGATTTGATGCGAGATTAAGAGCAAACACACCGAGGCCTGTACCGAGCAAAACGGCGAATATAATGGTCACTGCAAAACGCTTAAAAGGGTAAGAGAACGATTTTTTCGCCTTTTGATAGACTTTGCCTTCATTTTTCTTTTTGTAGGGCGCCACCACTTTGGGATCATCTTGAAACACGTCTTCTTCCTCATCAGGCGGAGCCCATGTAAACTCGTCGTCTGTTTCGGGTTTGCTGTTTTCTTTGGAAGCCGACACTTCCTGCTCGGCCTTTCGCTTTTCTTCCCAATTCGAAAAAGTGAGTTTCTTTTCTTGATTTTTTTTCGGCGCCTCTTTCTCAGTTCCGTATATCGTCTCTTCTTTCCCGTTGATCATCACTTTAAGCGGATCTTCTTTCCCAATGTTCCGGGGCGAATTTCTCTTGCTTTTCCGTTTTTTCATATGTACTTCCCTCGCTTTCCGTTTTTGATTTTATGATAAGCATGCAGGAAAAAACGATTCTATTAGAGGGAAGCCAGAAGGAAGGAGGAGATCCCCTAAAGGCCTGTCCCTCTTATTGTCCACACTTTATCACAGCCTGCAAAAAAAAGAACAAGACTTTTGTCGTCTCGTTCAAAAAGGTTTCGTCAAATTTTTCATCATATCATCTGAATGTATAAGCCGATCAGCGGGTCGCCATAAAAATAGCCTGTCAATGTTCCGATCAAAATGGCGGGCGCAAATGGCAATGGCTCTCTTCGTTTTAGCTTCCCAACCAGCATCGCCGCGAAACCCATCACCATTCCGGCAGCCGCAGACAGAACGAATACGAGCAAAATCTGGCGAACCCCGAGGACGATGCCAAGAACGGCAAACAGCTTTACATCTCCCCCGCCGATGCCGCCTTTCGTCATCACAGCCGCAACAAGCGGCAGCAGACAACCGGCAATCGCTCCAGTTAAGCTTGAATGCCAAGGCTCAAGCGGGAACAGGATGCGCCCGGCGGCAAAAACAGGCAGAAAAAAACAAAGGACGGCATCAGGTATGACCATATACATCACATCTGAGACAAACACGATAAGCAATAAAGAAATGAGGAAAAGCGCGATGACAAGCTCTCCGGGATCGCCAATCCTTAAATAGGCAAAGGCAAACAGCAATGCCGCCGCAAGCTCAACGGCCGGATACACGATGGAAACAGGCCGTTTGCATCCCCTGCATTTTCCCCTCTGCAATATATAGGACAACACCGGAATCAGTTCAAGAAAAGTGAGCGGGCGGCAGCAGTCAGGGCAGGCGGAGCGGGGAGCGATCAAAGAGGTGTTCTCGGGTATGCGGCGGCCGGCCACATTAAAAAAAGAACCGAGCACTAAACCGAATATAAATAAATACATCAATAGACATCAGCCTCTCGCATGATTTGCCGGCCTGAATCTGAAAGGGCCGGAGGCTATAAGTTTAGCAAACCGGGGAAAGACGCGCTTTTCTTAAAATCTAAAAATGCGCTCCCAGCCGGGGGCTGAAAACGCATTTTTTGCCCTTTATTCTTTTAGTGCCGACCTGACGGCGGAAATGAAGTAAAGCGAACCCGTGATGATCACAAGTGCTTTTTCGTCCGCTGCTTTTTCGTCGATCAGCCGGAAAACGGAAGCGATGTTTTCATCATACGTTTTACAGCGGGCATGGCATTGTTCATACAGCTTTTGGGCGGATTCGGCTCTCGGAAAATCAAAGGATGTAAAATGAACCGAAGACGCAAACGTCTCCAATTTGCGGATCATGTCCTGATATGGCTTATCTTTTAATGCACTAAAACAAACATGGATGTTTCGCTCCCCAAAATGAGCGGCAATCGTCTCAGCCAGCCTGTCGACGCCTTCCTTGTTATGGGCGCCGTCAATAAACGTAAGCGGTTTTTCGAGCACTTTTTCAAAACGTCCGGCCCATGCCGCTTTTTTCAAACCGGCACGAAGCTCCTCAGAACGAATGGCAGCATGTTGTTCAGCGGCGAGCCATTCAACGGCCAGAATCGCCAAGGACGCATTTTGCCGCTGATGGGTTCCCATCAGACCGGTTTCCATCTTTTCATACTGATGCCCCGGCGTCCTCAGCGAAAACTGCTCCCCATCCGGCAATGAACGCTCCCCGTATATGTCGCAATGTTCATAAAGGGATATGAAGGAAGATCCGCTTTCAGCCGCTTTCCGTTTGATGACCTCTGCCGCTTCATGCTGATGAACGGCTGTTAAAACGGGAACGCCGCACTTGATGATCCCGGCTTTTTCAGCTGCGATTTCCTCGAGGGTTTCTCCTAAAATGGCGGTGTGGTCATGACCGATGGTCGTGATGACCGTCAAAATCGGGTCTACGACATTGGTCGAATCGAGACGGCCGCCAAGGCCGGTTTCAAAAATCACAAAATCTGTCTTGCGGTATTTGGCAAAATATAAAAATGCGCATGCTGTAATAATTTCAAATTCCGTAGCCGCCCCGTATTCGGTTTTTTCAAGCTCGAGCACGAGCGGTGCGATTTCATTAAAAAGCGCCGTCCACTCCTCATCCGAAATCGGAATGCCGTCTACGCTGATCCGCTCATTAAAGGTGATGATATAAGGAGAAGTGAACGTGCCTGCCGTATACCCGGCTTCATTTAGTATCGAACGGATAAAAGCGATCGTTGAGCCTTTTCCATTCGTTCCGGCCACATGTATGGCTTTGATCTTCTTCTCCGGGCGGTCAAGCGCGTCGAGCAGCTTTTCCATTCGCCCGAGTCCCGGTTTTATCCCAAATTTAAGCCTTCCGTTAACCCAGCTGAGCGCTTCATCAAAAGTACTGAACAAGGCTATTCCTTCCCTTCAATAATGAAGGTGTTTCCCAGCCTGATGAAGACTGAAAAACACCTCATTTTCATTTTCTAGTTTTTCAATTCAGCGATTCGTTTTTCTACAGCTTCGCGTTTTGCCGTATAATCCGCTTCTTTCGCCCGTTCTTCGTCGATAACGTGCTGAGGCGCTTTTTTCATAAAGCCTTCATTGCTCAATTTTTTCTGAACCCGTTCTACTTCTTTCGTCAGCTTGTCGAGTTCTTTTTGAAGGCGGCTGATTTCTTCATCGATGTTGATCAGGCCCTCAAGCGGCAAAATCAATTCCGCGCCTGATACAACGGCGGTCATCGCTTTATCAATCGTCTTGATGTCCGTACCGATTTGAAGCACGCTCGGGTTCGTAAAACGTTCCACATATGAGCGGTTTTCTTCAAGACGTTCTGCGACATCAGGAGTGCTTGTGTTAATATAGAGCTCGATTTGTTTGCTGAGCGGCGTATTGACTTCGCTGCGGATGTTCCGCACAGCGCGGATCACCTCAACGAGAAGCTTCATGTCGGCCGCGGCTTTGTTGTCGGTATATTCTTTGACGGCTTCAGGCCACTTCGCGACCGTGATCGATTCGCCTTGATGAGGAAGGTGCTGCCAAATTTCTTCTGTCAAGAATGGCATGAACGGGTGCAGGAGCCGCATCGTTTGATCCAAAACATACGCCAAAATGGAACGTGTCGTCTTTTTAGCCGCTTCATCATCGCCATAAAGCGGAAGTTTGGCCATTTCAATGTACCAATCGCAGAAATCGTCCCAAATAAAGTTGTATAAATGGCGGCCGACTTCTCCGAATTCATATTTGTCAGCGAGCTGTGTCACCGTTTCGATCGTCTCGTTTAATCTTGTTAAAATCCATTTATCAGCAACCGATTTTTCACCTGATAAATCAAGCTCTTCATACGTCATGCCGTCCATGTTCATTAATGCAAACCTTGAAGCATTCCAGATTTTGTTTGCAAAATTCCATGTTGATTCAACTTTTTCAAAGCTGAAGCGCAAGTCCTGTCCAGGCGAGCTTCCGGTCGCAAGAAAATAGCGGAGCGAATCGGCGCCGTACTTGTCGATTACATCCATAGGATCGACTCCGTTTCCGAGCGATTTGCTCATCTTGCGGCCTTGATCATCGCGGATCAGTCCATGGATCAAGACGTCTTTAAACGGACGCTCTCCAGTGAACTCGATGCCTTGGAAAATCATTCTGGACACCCAGAAGAAAATGATGTCATAGCCTGTGACCAGGACGTTTGTCGGATAGTAGCGTTTGAAATCTTCCGTGTCAACGTCAGGCCAGCCCATTGTCGAAAACGGCCACAGAGCCGAACTGAACCATGTATCAAGAACATCTTTGTCCTGCTCCCAGTTTTCGGCATCCTCCGGCGCTTCAACGCCAACATAGATTTCGCCCGTTTCTTTATGATACCAGGCCGGAATTCGATGACCCCACCACAGCTGGCGGGAAATGCACCAGTCGCGGATATTTTCCATCCAGTGTAGATAGGTTTTTTCAAAACGGTCTGGAACGAAATTGACTTTCCCTTCACTTTTTTGCAATTCGATTGCCGCATCGGCAAGCGGCTGCATTTGCACGAACCATTGCGTTGAAAGATAAGGCTCAACGACGGCGCCGCTGCGCTCGCTGTGGCCGACGGAATGCGTATGCTCTTCGATTTTGAACAACACGCCCTGTTCTTGAAGATCTTTGACAATCGCTTTACGGCACTCAAAACGGTCCATGCCTTTGTATTGAAGGGCATTGTCATTCATCGTACCGTCTTCATTCATGACGAGAATCCGCTCGAGATTGTGGCGGTTACCGATTTCAAAGTCGTTCGGATCGTGTGCCGGCGTGATTTTAACGGCGCCTGAACCGAATTCCATATCGACGTAGTCGTCACCGACAATCGGAATTTCTCTTCCCGTAATAGGCAGAATCACTGTTTTTCCGATTAAGTGTTTGTACCGTTCATCTTCCGGATGAACCGCTACGGCTGTGTCTCCGAGCATTGTTTCCGGACGGGTCGTCGCGATTTCAATCGAGCCTGAGCCGTCTTTGAGCGGATAGCGCATATGGTAGAACGCGCCTTGAACATCCTTATAGATGACTTCTATGTCGGATAGAGCCGTTTTTGTGGCCGGATCCCAGTTGATGATATATTCTCCGCGGTAAATCAGCCCTTTTTCATAAAGCTTGACAAAGACTTCGCGCACCGCTTTTGAGAGCCCGTCATCAAGGGTAAACCGCTCTCTCGAATAATCGAGGCCGAGGCCGAGTTTTGCCCATTGGCTGCGGATGAAATCAGCGTATTCCTCTTTCCATTTCCACGTTTCCTCGAGAAATTTTTCCCGTCCAAGATCATAGCGGGTTTTTCCTTCTTCGCGGAGTTTGGCTTCAACCTTTGCCTGCGTCGCGATGCCGGCATGGTCCATGCCCGGCAGCCAAAGCACATCATAGCCCTGCATCCGCTTCATTCTTGTCACGATATCCTGCAGCGTCGAATCCCAGGCATGGCCCAAATGCAGCTTTCCTGTTACATTCGGCGGCGGAATGACAACAGTATACGGCTCTTTTTCAGGATCGTTTTTGGCTTCAAAAAATTTGCCGTTCACCCAATATTCATATCTGTCTTTTTCAATTGTAGCCGGGTCATATTTTGTCGGCATCGTCAGTTCTTGTTTATCCATTTTCAAACCTCCAGCGTATAAACGGCTGATCAATAGAAAAGAGTCCTCTTTATCCTGTAAAAGGACGAAGAGAACTCTCTCGCGGTACCACCTTTTTTCATGAATGCCAAACAGGCATTCACGCACTTAAATGGGATAACGGGGCTTTCCCGAATTTCTCTACTCTAGTTCAAGAAATTGCGCTCCTGGGCGACCTTCCAAAAAAGACTGGCTGGAAAACCTTTCAGCAGGCGGCTTCCCTCTCTGTAAGCGTCTGTTTTTGTACTCTTCCCATTCAAAGCGGGTGATCATTGACTTTTCAGCACGTACTTTTTCTTGTTCTTATATTACTAAATCTTTTTTTATTTCGTCAATCATCTTTTCCGTTTTTCTCTCGTTTTATACGAGATTGGGCCATGCACATGAGCTTATTTTTCTCATATGATGCTGTAACGAAAAGGAGAGGAGGCATAAGGTGCGAAAAAAATTCAACACATACTCACTTCAGCCGTGGCTAAAACAAATCCGACTTGTCGCTGTCCAGGTCGTCCTCCCGATTACGGTCTTTCAAGGCATTCGAACCATAATCTTTCCAACGACATTTGACGTTCTCCTCTTGGGCATTCTCATTTTCCTTGCATGCGCCTTTCACCTTGACTGGATATAAAACCGGCTGCAAGCAAAAAAGTCCGCATCATGTTGATGGGGACTCTGTTTCTTCCTGGAGCTTGCGGTTTTCCTCTGTTTCATGAATATTCATCACAAGCGGTTCCGCATTTTTCATTTGCCAATACGCCTTCAGCAGTCTTGCGCATTCTTCTTTCTCCCCGAAGCGGTTCCCGGTCTGGTAGCGCTTCAGCACGGAAAAGACGGGTGCCGGATATGCCATATAGCTTAAAAATAAGCTGATTTCCTCCTCCCGCAAAGGATAGGCTTTGTGATACGCATAAAACCAGTTCACACATTCCGGACATATGACGGGATTCGTCTTGAACGTTCTTGTAAAAAATACGATCAGGTCATTTGCAGGCGGTGCATATCCCGCTTTTTCAAAATTGGCAAAATAGCCTGTTCCCATATCATTATAGAGAAAATGATGAACCGATAATTGCCCGTGATTTAAGACGAGTCTGGAAGACTCTTTATCTTTGATGGCTTCATGCCAATCATCAAGGCGTTCAAGCGCAAAGTCGACGGCCGATATCGTCTCTCTGTAATACATCGCCGCCTGAAGCTGAAAGGGAGACATATACCATTCTTTTTCAGCCGCGGCGACAATCTCTTCATATCTTTGTTTTTGCGCTTCCCACTTTCGTTTTGTCCGTTCATAGTGCCCGATGATATCCTCTTTCCTCAATCGAGTCTCTTTTTCGGTTCTTTGGTGAAGAAGGGCGATTTCTCGAAATAAATATTCATGCTTTTGATCACGTTCTTCCTCTTTTTCAAGAGCAAGCCATGGCATCAAATAGCAGAAATCGGCGCCCGCCCCGGTCAAAAATTCCCCGGCCCGATTCCTGTAAACGGGGACGAAATTTCTGTAGCCTTTCTCCTCAAGCAAGATCATCTGGTCAGTAAAACGGGTGTTCCTTGAAGCCTCCAGCTTTTTCATGGCAAACACGCCGTGGTCCGTGTATACCTTCCACACTTTTCGGCTGACAGGCTCAATATATTGAGCGGCAAGGCCGTATTCTTTTAATACAGGCTGAATGTCTTCCATTCCGTTCACCACGCATTAGGCATGGCTGTTATGGTAGTCGGGAATATAAAGGATTTGTCCTTCTTTTATTTCCTCATCAAGAGAAAGGGAATTCATCCGGATGAGCTGCTGGGCATTAATGCCGTAACGTTCGCACAGAAGATCGATTGTATCATGTTGCTGAACGATGCACATTCTCATTCGCGTAAACTCCTCCTCTCCCTGTTTTGTAAATAGCTTCGTTAAATAAAGCGCATTGTCGTTCTCCTTGACTGATCCGTCCGCCTCATCGCCTTCTCCGCTTTCATCCCTTTCTTTTTCAGGTTCTTCCTGCTCATGAAATGAGTATTCCGGAATTTCAATCGAATGGCTTGGTTCAGACTCTTCTTCAGCTGCTTCCTGCTTCACTTCAATTTCAAAGGACTGTGGTTCCCTCTCATCCTGTTCCTCTTCATCCTGCAAAATGTGGGGAACCCCGTAGAACGGCGCTTCTTTTGTTTCTTCATGGCCGGGGTAAGTTCTGTAAAGCGGTTCAGGCTCTTCGCTTTCTTTCATTGCTATTTCCGCTCTTTT
>NZ_BCVZ01000016.1 GCF_001592005.1 Bacillus sonorensis NBRC 101234 = KCTC 13918 | reverse complement strand
GGGGGTTTGTCGACACGCTGAAGACTTGTTTTCTTTTGGAAAACAAGTCCTCAACCGCCTCATTAAATATTGGTTATCGCTGCCAAACTGACGAGAAGCTTGTCCAATAACGCCTTTTTTAATAAAAACAATGTTTTTTCACTGTATCCGATCTCCATTGCACACTTTCCCATGCTCCAATTGTGAATATAGCGGTATTCAACAAGCGCCCGCTCCGTCTCGTCCAATTCGGCCAATGCCGTTTCCATGGAGTCCAGCAAAAATTGATAGAGCTTTTTTTCAGCACCTATTTGATAATATGCTTCCGTCTCCTTTACATGGCCTCCCTTCTCATCCTTTTCCATCCTCCTTTCCAAATTTAAAACGGCGGCTTTGTAATTTTTCCAGTTTCGCAGGTGAAATTCAATTCTCTTGATGTATGTTTTCTTTTCATCTTCAGAAATGGTTTCATACCACAGCAAGAGCATCCCCCTCCAAACTGAACGTTTGTTCTTATTATATACGAACAAACGTTCTTGTTCAAATGACATTGTTTCTATTCCGTCCGGGTCTTTTTTCTTAAAACACAAAAAAACCTTGAGCTTATTTTTCGCTCAAGGTGACTTCATTGATCATGACCGGATCTGCGGGCGCCAGTTCGACATGTTCTGTCGTTTGTTCTTGTTTGATCTCTACGTGCTTAATCAGCCGGCCCTCCATCTCAAGGACCGTAATCGTATAAGAGCCGACATGAACCGCCTGGCCTTCTCTGATATCAATGTTTTCTTTCAACACGAGTCCGCCGACAGTGTCGACCTCATCTTCTTCTATGACATCCTCGAACAGCTCATTGACCTGATCGATTCTCACTTTTCCGTCCATGACATATTCATGGTCGGAAACCTTCTGAATGAGCGGTAGTTCGTCTTCGTCAAATTCATCCCTGATGTCTCCGACGATTTGCTCGAGAATATCCTCTGTCGTGACAAGCCCTGACGTCCCTCCGTATTCATCCGTCAAAATCGCCATGTGGATCCGGTCCCGCTGCATTTTGATGAGAAGCTTTTGGACGGGCACGGTTTCGATGACTTCAATGACGGGCCGGACATACGCTTTAAGCGAAAGACGTTTTTTTTCCGCCTCTGACATGAACAGCATATCTGTAAACAGCTGCTTCGTGTTGATCATGCCGATGACGTGGTCCTTATCGCCTTGATAGACGGGCCAGCGCGTGTATTTTTCTTTCAGCATAACCGCCAAGGCCTCATCGATCGGCATATCCGCCGAGAGGGAGGCAATTTCGGTGCGGGGCACCATGATTTCCTTGGCAATCCGGTTGTCAAATTCAAAAATTTTATTGACGTATTTATATTCAGACGGATTAATTTCTCCGCTTTTATAGCTTTCTGATAACAAAATGCGCAATTCTTCTTCTGAATGCGATTCATCCTTTTCCGAAGCAGGCCTCAAACCGAATAATCCGGTGAGCACTCTGGCTGAAGCGTTTAATATCCAGATGAACGGAAACATGGCCATATGGAAAAAATACAGCGGTCCCGACAGCCAAAGCGTCATCTGCTCCGCTTTTTGGATCGCGATGGTTTTAGGGGCCAGTTCTCCAACCACAACGTTCAGGAATGTAATCACACAAAAAGCAATGACAACTGACAGCGCCTGTGAAATAGAAACTGGGACATCAAGGCTTTCAAAGAGCGGATGCAGCACCTTTCTGAGCGTCGGCTCCCCCATCCAGCCCAAACCTAAAGCTGTGATTGTAATTCCAAGCTGGCAAGCTGACAGATATTCATCTAAATCCGATATCACTTGCTTTGCGCGAACTGCCTTTTTGTTTCCTTCCGTTATAAGCTGATCAATACGCGAGCTTCTTACTCTAACAATTGCAAACTCTGATGCAACGAAAAAAGCAGTTAAAGCAATCAGAACGCCGATGATCATCAGACTAACGATATCGTCCATTTAACCTTATCCTTCTCGGAGGATAAGGAGTCACCTCCTGCTGAATTCAAATTCCCGTAATAAGGCTGATGTTTGTTCTGTATGAATGACTATGCAGAGGGCCCCATCATACCACCTCCAAGTCAATATATACTATTATCTTACTTTATTAAAAAACAGTCAGTCAAATGTCTAAACTTTAAATCCGACAATATTTTCGCGAATATTTAGAAAAAATAAAGGCTGCTTCATGAATTCCACGCCCTTTTTTTATCAATTAACTTGTATAAACTGCTTCTAATATATTAAAATGTTTTATAACTATAACGTGATGGTTGAGGAGGGATGCAGATGGGGCAGAGAAATATCGCATCGGCGAATTAGCAGCTGCGGCAGGCGTGACAAAGCGCACTGTGGATTATTACACAAATCTTGGGCTTTTAACGCCTGACAGATCATGTTCGAACTACCGTTATTATGATGAAGCCGCTCTCAAACGGCTGAAATTTATTACGGACTGCAAGCGGCAAAGATTGGCTCTGTCCGACATCAAACTGCGGCTGGAAAACCAGTTTCCCTCTTCACCTGCAAATGATGATGAAATTGGAAGTCTTACGTCGGAAATTGATCATGTAAACGATACAATCTCCGTGATCATCAACCGGATGAAGCGGCTGAATCCCGATGAGCGGGCCGCGTTGAAAAGCCGGCTTTCACCCGAAAAGCTTGAAGTCATCCAATCTTTTATGCTGCTGCTTTAGTTAATCTTTTACTAAACAGGAGGTGTTACCTTCATTCTCACGTTAGAGTGGAGGTCCTAATTGGATATAGTTAATTTGATTTTTGTTGCTGTTTTAATTGCGTTGACAGCATTTTTCGTAGCATCCGAGTTTGCGATTATCAGAATCAGAACGTCGAGGGTCGACCAGCTGATAGCCGAAGGGAACAAAACAGCGATTTCGGTCAAAAAAGTCGTCACACATTTGGATGAATATTTATCGGCCTGCCAGCTCGGTATCACTCTGACGGCTCTCGGACTCGGATGGCTCGGGGAACCGACTGTCGCCCGGCTGCTTGAACCGCTCTTTATGAAGTGGAACATTCCAAGCTCGGCTTCGCACATTGTTGCGGTTGTGATCGCATTCAGCTTCATTACGTTTCTCCACGTTGTCGTCGGGGAGCTCGCTCCAAAGACGCTTGCGATTCAAAAGGCGGAAGCCGTCTCCTTTCTTTTCGCAAAGCCTCTCATTTGGTTTTACCGGATCATGTTTCCATTCATTTGGGCGCTGAACGGATCGGCGAGACTTTTGACTAAAGCGTTTGGACTCGAAGCGGTCTCTGAGAACGAAATGGCCCACTCTGAAGAAGAGCTGCGGATCATCCTGTCGGAAAGCTATAAAAGCGGCGAAATTAATCAATCTGAATTCAAATATGTGAACAAAATTTTTGAATTTGATGACCGTCTTGCCAAAGAGATCATGATTCCGCGAACAGAAGTCGTCAGCTTTCCGCATGACATGAAGATCAAAGATATGATCGATGTGACAAAAGCCGAAGGCTACACGCGCTATCCTGTGGAAGACGGCGACAAGGACAACATTATCGGCGTCGTCAATGTCAAAGAAATTCTGACGGCCTGCATCAGCGGAGAATGCTCAAAAGAAGACACGATTGAACAATTTATCAATCCGATCATTCATGTGATCGAAACTGTGCCGATTCACGATCTTCTTCTCAAAATGCAGAAAGAACGCGTCCACATGGCGATTCTTTCGGATGAATACGGCGGTACGGCTGGACTTGTCACGGTCGAGGACATCATTGAAGAAATCGTCGGGGAAATCCGCGACGAATTCGATATAGACGAAATCAATGAAATTCGTAAAATTGGCGAAGACCACTTCATTCTTGACGGGAAAGTGCTGGTCAACCAGGTCAACGATCTGCTCGGCATTCAGCTGGACAATGAAGAAGTTGACACGATCGGCGGATGGTTCCTCACACAGAAATATGAGGTTCAAAAAGGCGATACCATCACCGATCAAGGGTTTGAATTTACGATTAATGAAATCGACGGCCACCACGTCTCATATGTCGAGGTTAAAAGAGCCGCTGAAGAACTCCTTGAAGAAGCGTGATGACAATCGAATATTTACAGAAAGAGGATGCGGTCACACTGCATCCTCTTTTTTTCGGCTTTCAAAAATGCAATCATTTGATTACATTTTTATTTTCGGTTAAAATGTAATCAAATGGTTACATTAAGGAGAGACAAATGACAAAACAGTTAACAAGAGAACGGTTAATTCAGGCTGCCCTTACACTCTTCAAAGAAAAAGGATATACAGCGGCGTCCACAAGGGATATAGCTGAAAAGGCAGGCGTCAATCATTTGACCCTTTTCAGGCATTTCGGGAGTAAAAGAAATCTATTTCGCGAAAGTGTGATTCAGCATGTAACGTCAGGTGATTTTTTTAGCGGTCTTGCCGGAAAACTCACCTGCCGTCTAGAAGATGATTTGAGATTGATCGCCAAATCGTACCTTGAAGAAAACTTGGAAAAGGACAGTATGTTTTGGCTGTATTTCACTGAAGCGAAACAAGATCCGGAGGTATCTGAATTAATCGCAGAAATCCCCCGCCGATTACACGGCTTTTTAGCTGCTTATTTTTTGAAGCTTTACGATCAGGGCAAAATTTCGAACGGCAACTTTCAAATGCTCAGCAGGATGTTTTTCGGCTTGTTGAACCAATATATTCTGTTTCAATCATTACCTGATGAAGCAAATGATGAAAGCGCTGATGATTTTATTCATGAGTGTGTCGATTTATTCCGGTCAAAGCTTGAAAAGGAGGAGCCGTCTTGATTAACCGCCAGCCTGCAATCCATATCCCTGCGATCTCGCAATGGGATGAAAAAATAAATATAAAATTGAGCGGTTTTGCTCCAGGAGAATCGGTTGAAATCGCTGCTGAGGTTAATGATGAAGCCGATGTCAACTGGAGGTCCAGGGCAGTCTTTCAAGCCGATGATGCTGGAGAAGTCGATCCCGCAATGACAATGCCTTTGGAAGGTACATACCGTGTCAAAGATCAAATGGGGCTTTTTTGGTCAATGAAAGCGGCGGACCCGACCTGCGCATTTCAAAAAAAATCGGCTCGTCCCTCTGTTTTTAACATTGAAGTCAAGCAAAACGGAAACATCCTTTTAAGAAAGAAAATCAAACGACTGATCATCTCGGAAACGATCATTAGAGAAGAAGTGAATGCACACGGAGTCGCCGGGACCTTTTTCCGTCCCCGTTCTGTCGAACACCCTCCTGTTGTGATTGTTTTGGGCGGATCGGACGGGGGCCTTGATGAAACGACAGCAGGGATGCTGTCCAATTCCGGATATGCTGCATTGGCCCTCCCTTATTTTCAGTACGGCGATCTTCCTAAAAAATTGATTGAAATCCCGCTCGAATATTTTCAGAAAGCCCTTGCCTGGCTTCTTGAGCAAGACGGGCTAAACCATGAACGGATCGGAATATTCGGGCGATCTAAAGGCGGTGAGCTCGCCCTATTGATCGGCTCTCATTTTCCCGGCATTCGTTTTGTCATCTCACACGTAGGCGGGGGAATCGTCTTTCAGGGAGTGGGGCTGAAACGCCTGAGACAGACATCTTCGTGGAGTGTCGGAGGCTCTCCGTTGCCCTATGCCCCCCTCCCATTTTTCAGCTTTTCGCTGCTGGGAAAATGGCTCAAACAAAAAATAAAACGGCAGCCGCAATGTTATCTGGACGCTTATCAACATGCGCTCCGCCATGTCACTGAAGAGCATCCTTCAATCATAAAAGCAGAACGTATACAAGGGCCTGTCCTCTTAACATCAAGTACAGATGATATGGTTTGGCCGTCGGCTCACATGAGCGAGATGGTTATTGAACGTTTGAAAAAGCATCGTTTTCCTCATTTTTTCAAGCATGTCTGCTTGAAACAGGCAGGCCATCACATCAGACCGCCGTATTTTCCAACTACAGCAAGGAACAGCACAAACATCGTATATGGCGGCGGAACTGAGGCGGATGCATTGGCATCAGAGGCATTTTGGCGGGAACTGCTTCAGTTTTTGAAAGATGTTGTGGAATAGTGAAAACAAACAAAAAAACAGCCTCTTACAAGCTGTTTTTTTGTTTGTTCATGATAACTGCTTAAGCTCTTTCTCAAGCGACTTAATGCTGTTATTTAACGCCTCTGTCATTTTCGCCAGTTTTTCTTTTGATGAATATTGAGCGAAATCTTCCTGGTTGAGAGGTTCACCGATGATCAGCTTCATTTTGCCTTTTTTGAAAAGCTCTTTTCCGTTGGAAGGACCGCTGTATGCGGCCGGGACGAGCGGCGCTTTTCCCATCTGGGCGATCGTGACTGCTCCCCTTTTTAAAGGGACGTCTTCCGATGTTCTCGTCCCGCTTGGGAAAATGCCGACAATCTTTTCTTCCTTCAGCAGCTTGGTCGGGGTTTTGATACTGCTTGGCCCCGGATTTTCCCGGTCGACCGGAAAAGCATTGATGCTGGAAAGGAAAGAACCGCTTAATTTATTTTCAAAAAGTTCTTTTTTCGCCATGTAGTGAATTTCATGAGGCAAAATGCCGACACCTAATGCGACGACATCCACCCATCCGGAATGTGTGCAGGCTAGCACGAAACCCGTATCTTTAGGAAGATTCTCCTTATTGTATACTTTAATTCCGCCGCGTAAAGAAAGAATCGCTTTTGCAGCATAACCGATAAATTTATACATATGGCACTTCCTTTATGTAGTAGTCGATTGAGGCTTTCCTTCGTTTATTATAACAATATTTTTTATTACCTGGTACTAAAAATTAATTTTTCCCGAAAAAAACCGGGGCACTTCCGGCTGTATGAAACCATATGGAGGCGCGCAGCCGGATTACATTGACTCCTTGCTCAGAGCGCGCGGCGTTGATTTTCCTCTTTTTCATGGAGCCTTCCCGCATAAAGCCGCCGATCGCCCATGTGCCGAGTCCGATCCCGGCGATGTTTTGGTAGATGTCCCTCGAGATTTTGGCATGTTCTATTTGTGCCCCCTCCTTTTCAGACCATTTGCTTCTTTAAGAAAAATGCTTCACTCTATCATTCACTATCATTTTTGGTTACTATATAGGATAAGGTGATTTTTTAAGGGTAAGAAATTGGAGGAAAAAATAGCCGTGGACATAATAAGTGCAACCTCAAACCTTTCTTATGCGTTTATAACATAGAGGGGAGAAAAGGCAGTGACTATCGACGAAATTTACCAAATGTATATGAATGATGTTTACAGGTTTCTGCTCTCCATGACGAAAGATAAACATCTGGCAGAGGACTTGCTACAGGAAACCTTTATGCGGGCCTACATACACATCCACTCTTACGACCACAGCAAAGTGAAGCCATGGCTTTTTCAGGTGGCTCGCAATGCTTTTATCGACTATGTCAGAAAACATAAAAAAGAAGTGACGATTTCTGACGATCTGATCGGAAGCCTTTTTCAAACCGCGGTCCAAAGTCCGGCACACCAGGTCGAAATTAAGGAAGTGTTGACGTTATATATGAACCAGCTGCCCGACAACTACAGGGAAGCGCTGACGCTGTATTATTTAAAAGAGCTGAACTACAAGGAAGCGTCAAGCTTGATGAATATCTCGGAGGCTAATTTTAAGAGTGTTTTATTTCGTGCCAGACAGAGGCTGAAAGCACTTTACAACAGAGGTGTTAACGATGAATGAAGATTTCAAAAAACGTTGGGAACAGTATAAAAACGGCGAGCTTTCCGAAGCGGAAATGATACAGGTTGAAGAAGAACTGGAAAAGCTTGAAGCCTATCAGGAAATGCTTGATCAGGAAATGAAAGATGAAAACTGGGATCTTGCGCTCAGCCCTGAAAAACAAAAAGCGATTTTAAGATACGGGAAAAACAAATCATATTTGCGAATCTCGACCCTTGCCGTTCTTTCAACGCTGATTATCCTGCCGCTTTGTACGCTCGGCAGCTATTTGTACTACGGGTTGGGAGGACATGACAGTAAAGGGAATGAGCTTGTGCAGACCGCTTCCATGACCATTGCCGTCACCCAGCCGAACATTCAGGTGGATACAGATGCTCTCAGCAATAAAGTAAAATTGTTCGGGATCAATACCCAGTTCCCATTAAAAAAACAAATAGGAAATGTCACGAAAATCGTCGGAAATGAAGAAGTGAATATGTTTTTTGACCAGCTGAAGCCTCCGGAAGTCCGGCAATACAATCAGGAGCTTGCAAATGAAGAACGGTATTTTATCTATCCAGCCGGCATAAAAGAAAAATCCGTATCCAAAGCGAAGTCGATATTAAAACAATTGCCCTCCGGGACTGTCACTGAAGCTTTCCTTTCATTCGAAAGATCCTATCCGACCAATGAACTGTATGACAAATTAAAAGGATATGACATTCGCGTGCTTTGGAATGCGATCGAAACGGAAGACAACCTGAGAGACCATCCGTACGCGGAGCCGATCGGGTTTCCCGGCAAGGATTCAAGCCGGATCTTTAAATTTCAGCATCCGGATCTAAACGAAGATGAACAATTTAAAGCAGCGCTTACGTATATCTCCAAACATCGCAAATGGGCCGAAACCCTGTCAGGAAGAAAAGATTTAAAGATTACAAAACGTCTTGACTATGTGGATAAAAACGGCATCAACGTATATGGAGCTGTCGTGACCGGCCCGTCAAAAGAAATCGAGCGGCTGATCGAAAAAGGGCCTGTGAAAGCAGCTAAAGTAGGTGAGGTGGAATTATGGAACTGGTAAGAATCTTCAAGGAACATAATGTATTTGGATGGGTATCGATCGGGACGGCGATTCTTTCCCTTTTCATATTGAACTTGGCCATCATAAGCGATACGATCGCATATTCCTATAAGATGCTTCCTTTTGCAATGGCAGCCATACCGCTTGGAATCATTGAGCTGATCATCAAAAAAGGCCGGACAGGTTTAGGGCTGCTCGGCGTTATCCTCAATATTTTCATACTCATATGCGTATGGACCATCGTCTCGATTGATACAAATCTGCAGCTAGGTTTTTAACGGCAGATCCCCGATTTTTATCGGGGATTTTTTTATGCCAGCGGCTTGCGGTATAGATAGCTTGCTTTCTTATAATTCATTTTTTCTTCATAAAACCGATGCGCATCGCGCCTCCCCGTTCCGGAGGAAAGAGCGACAGATCCGCAGCCGTGTTCTCTTGACCATTCTTCAACAGCCGTTAACAGCCGTTTTCCATAGCCTTTTGAACGGTGCTTTTCGCACGTGACCAGATCCGCCACCCATACATGAATGCCCTGACTCAAAGACACTCTTGGCAGAAAGCCTGCCAAAGCCACGGGGACGTCATCGTTGTACAATGCGAAAAGCTTGTAGTGTTCAGATTTTCGCGCTTTGTCGGTAAGCGTTAAAAACGCGGCTTCATCCAGATGAGGCCGAAGCTGTTTCATAATCGGATAAACCTCAAGAAGCTCTTTTTCAGATTGTATTTCCTTATGATAAAGCATTGTCAAAACTCCTTTCTGATCGTTCTGCATCTACTTTATCCCTAAATGTGGCATGATTAAAATAGTCAGTTTTGATAAAATTATGAATGCCAGTTAACGAGAGAAAGGGTGAAAATATGGAGATAACGCCGTATTTGCAGCCTGAAAAGCGGAAACCGCTTTATCAGCAGCTCTATTTGTTTATTAAAAATGAAATTCATATGGGGCGGATCAGCGCAGGTACAAAGCTGCCTTCCAAACGCGCGCTTTCCAAACATTTAAATGTCAGCCAAACAACGGTTGAACATGCATACGAACAGCTTACAGCAGAAGGCTATCTGATCAGCAGGCCGAGAAAGGGCTGGTATGCCGCTGAAGCAGAAGGAAGCTTGAATGAAACGCTTTCCCCTCCCCTTCCCGGACCGACAGCAGCGGATGAAACGCCTCCTTCGCGGCATATCATTGATTTTCATCACGGTCATGTCGATCTTCGGGGGTTCCCTTTTTCGCTATGGAAAAAAACGATGGCCAAAGCAGCTGAGCAAATTGAGCTTTTTCAAAGCGGACCGCCGGCCGGGGACCTTTCATTGAGAATGATGATTGCTGCCTATCTCAGGGAATCGCGGGGCGTGATGTGCACGCCTGAACAGGTCATTATAGGCGCCGGCACACCGATTTTGCTGGAGCTTTTATGCAGGATGTTTGAGAAAGGGACAGCGATCGGATTTGAAAATCCCGGATTTCACCGTTCCAAAACAGTCTTTAAAACCGGCGGCTTCCAAGTCATCCCGATTTCCGTTGATAACAGCGGGATAGCCGTGGATGAGCTTCGCCAGCACGAGCTGAAGCTGGCATATGTCACTCCTTCACATCAGTTTCCGCTTGGAATGGTCATGCCGATCGGCAGAAGACTGCAGCTGCTCGACTGGGCGGCTTCCGAAGATGCTTATATCATTGAAGACGATTATGACGGAGAATTCCGCTATGCAGGACAGCCGATTCCGTCTCTCCAGGGACTTGATCAAAACAGCCGCGTCATTTACATGGGCACCTTTTCCAAATCGCTGATTCCGTCCCTGAGAGTCGGCTATATGGTTCTCCCTGTTCCACTTGTCAAAGAGGGACAAAAGCTCGCTTCATTATACAAACAAACCGTCTCCCGCCACGTGCAGTGGGCCATCGCTCATGTTATGCAAAACGGCGACTGGCAGAGGCATATAAATCGAATGCGGACGCTTTATCGAAAAAAACGAAAAGCGCTGCTTGAGACTGTCCGTCAAGAATTAGGAGGCACCGTTGCCGTCAAAGGAGAAAATGCAGGCCTCCATGTCATTCTTGAACCGAGCGGTGCAGCAAGCGAAGAATGGCTTATATCAAAGGCCCTTGATGAAGGAGTAAAGGTTTACCCTGTATCTGCTTCATATGATCATCCGCCCAAAACCGCGGCAGTACTTCTCGGATTTGGCGGACTCTCTGAAGAAGAGATCAAGACCGGAATCAAAAAGCTCAAAACAGCGTGGAGACTTTAGGGCACCGCCTGCATCATCGTGCACGAAAAGTCGGATGGGTTCATTGGGGTTCTGCTATTCTGCAGTAGAGGAGGTCATTTAATGGATATGCTTAAGCACATGAATGAAGCGATGAAGTATATTGAAAACAACTTGGCAAACGACATTGACTATAAAGAAGCAGCAAAACGGGCTTTCTGTTCAGAATATCATTTTAAGAGGATGTTTTCCTTCCTCGCGGGCATTTCACTGTCTGAATATATCCGCCGCAGGCGGCTGACCCTCGCAGCCTTTGAACTAAAAGGCAGCCAGGCAAAGGTGATCGATATTGCCGTGAAATACGGCTATCACTCTCCTGACGCTTTTACCAGGGCGTTTCAAAAGTTGCACGGGATGACACCGACGGAAGCGAGAAGCGGCGCTCAGACGCTTAAGGCATACCCTGAAATGACCTTCCAGCTGACGATTAAAGGAGGAAATGAAATGAACTATCGGATCGAAAATAAAGCTCCATTTCGCATAGTTGGCATAAAAAAAAGAGTCCCTATCGTCTTCCACGGGATCAATCCGGAAATCGCCGCTATGTGGAAAACGCTGAACAATGAGATGATCACCCAGCTTAAAACGCTATCTAACATGGAACCCCAAGGCCTGCTTCAAGCGTCTGTGAACTTTTCGGAAAGTCGAATGGAAGAGAAAGGAGAGCTTGATCATTATATCGGTGTGGCAACGACTCAACAATGTCCGGATCATTTCGTACAGCTTGAAGTCCCTGCCTCGACTTGGGCCGTATTCGAAGCAGCCGGTCCATTCCCTGAGACACTGCAGGATGTATGGGGCCGTATTTACTCCGAATGGTTCCCTTCTTCAAACTATGAACAAACGGAAGGTCCGGAAATCCTTTGGAATGAAAGCAAAGATTTAGACTCCCCATCTTTCAAAAGTCAAATATGGGTGCCGGTTTTACAAAAACGCTAACCCTTTGGCAGATGCAAGAAGAGCTATGGAATGAGGGGGAACTCCCCTTCTCCATAGCTCTTTTCCCTTCATAAAAATCCCCGTTTTTTATGTTGTGATGATATGACACGGCTCTATGCGGGCTTTTAAAAAGTCAATATACTCATCTACTGCTTCGACCGTCGTATAGGGAGACACGCTGTAAAATTTTTGAACATAGAGCGGAATCGGAGACCGGGTGTCGGCCGGATAAACGTACCGCTGTTTTTTCGTGCTGCCAAAATAAGTTTGGCTGCGAAATCTCCCCAATGTTTCCGCAATTTTTTCATTATATTGATTGATTTCAAGAACCTCTTTTTCCGTGATGCTTCCGTTTATTTCATCATGATAGCGGACTTCCCGGGGGTAAAATCTGAATGTCGTAACCGGCGAAATCTCATTTGTGACAGCTGCATTCGGAAATGCGTCTGTCAGCTTTCTGCGAAACGCCGTGTTCACCCTGATGTAATTTGCTAACAGCTCTTGATAACCCTTGATGCCAAAGGCAAGCAGAGACGCGTAAATCGGTATGCTGCTGCCCATTCGTGAGCATTCAAGCGTATAGCTTGTATGGTAGCTGCCAAAGCCTCTGTTTCCGACGTATGGCGTCTCATCCGGATCAAGATCAACCGCCTGTAAAGCCGTGCGGTCCCTCACCAAAAAAAGGCTGGTCGCATACGGAGTTTGGCCGAGTTTATGAAAATCAAAAACAAGGCTGTCCGCAAGGCCGAGATGCTGAAAATGGGATTTGTAGCCGGCCAGCACCGCAAGCACTTCATCTTCAAAGCGGAGCGGATTATCTTCAACATCATATACGTTAAAAAAGCTGTACATTCCGCCCATCGCTGTATCGGCATGTATGTAAATATGCGGCAGTCCGTATTCGGACTCCAATTCTTCCGTCAGATTCCTTATGCCTTCCAGATCGTCAATTCCGAATGTATCCGTTGTTCCGAGTGTGGCCAGCACATAAACCGGAAGACCGCCGTCTTCAATGACTGCCTTCATTTTTTCCCGTAAATCGGCAAGGTCCATCGAATGGTCATCGTTTGTTTTGATCCGGATTAAATGATCTGTCCCGATTCCGGAAGCCTGCATCGATTTAAAGAGGCTGAAATGTGACAGCTCTGAACAAAACGCGTACAAATGATGCGGGGTCCCCTTTTGATTTGCATCAGGACAGGCATTTGCGATCGCCAGCCTAAGCGATTGAAAAACGGCACCCTGCCCTCCCCAGGTGGTAAATCCCGTGCTTTTTTGCCTGTCATAGCCGACGATGTCCGACAGCATGGCCGAAATCTGAACTTCCGTTTTCGCTGCTGCCGTTCCGTCGACATCCCACAAATTGTTTCCGTTCAAAAGCGTCATGAACAGGCTTCCTGCAAGGCTGGCGTTATTTGGAAGCGGCGTCGCATTCGCCACATATTGACGGTTTAAGAAACGATGGCCGTCAAGCAGCTTTACCAGCTCTTCGACGCTTTTTTTTACGCCGAATCCTTTTTCAGGCAGCTCCGCCTGATCGATGATACGCTGATAATAGTCGGCCGTCACATGTTCCTCTTTTCCAAGTATCAGCCGATGCGGATTTTTGCGCTTATCCATCCCGGCCAGCACGGTTTCAAACAGATCAAGCAGTTCATACCGGGCTTCTCTGCTGCCGTCTTCGCTTGGAAACATGCTTTGAATATGCTTCATCATATCCCCTCATCTCTATGTCAATTAAAATGTAAACACTCCAATTAAATTTAAAAAGACAAGCACAATGGCAAGCGGAACAAGAAAGCGGAGAAGATAAAACCATACAAGAAAAAATCCTTTTCCCGCTCTCGAACCGCTCTTCATTTCATCGTATAAATCTTTTTTCGACAATTTTAAAGGAATGAAAAGCGACATTAAGAGCGCTCCCAAAGGCAGAAGGATATTGCTGACAACGTAATCCGCCGCATCGAAAAACGTTTTGCCGAAGATCGCCGGCTTGTCGAGCACGCCGTAAGAGAGGCAGGCCGGAATGCCGACAATGAAAATCAGCAGGCCGATAGCCCATGTCCATTTGCGCCTTCCTGTGTCATCGCCTTTCGTGATGGCTGCGACGATGATTTCAATCATCGAAAATGCAGACGTCAGCGCCGCAAACAAAAACGCGATCAAAAAGCCGATAAAAAACAGCATGCCAAACGGCAATTGATCAAAAACAGCCGGCAGCACCGCAAATAATAATGTCGGACCTTCATCAGCTTTAAGCCCGAACGAAAAAACGGCCGGGAAAATCGCCAGACCGGCAAGAAGCGTCACGGCAAGGTTCATGATCACAATCGACAATGCCGATTTCGGCAAATTTTGCGTTTTGGATAAATATGAACTGTAAGTCACCATCACCGACACACCCAAGGTCAGCGTAAAAAATGCTTGTCCCAGCGCAAAAAGAACCGCTTGAGGCGTCAGGCTCGCAAAATCGGGAACGAGTAAAAAGCGAACGCCGTTCATCGCACCATCAAGAGTCAGCGCCCGCAAGACAAGCGTAATAAATAAAACGAATAAGAGCGGCATCATGATCGAACTGACCCGTTCGATTCCTTTTTGCACCCCTTTGGCCACAACAATGATCGTCATGACGATAAACGCGAGCTGCGCCGCCAATGTCTGAATGGGGTCTTTTATAATCGAACCAAACAGCGCCCCGTACTCAGGCTGTGTAAGCCCTGATAAAGAACCGCTCACGGCTTTAATGATATAAAGCAAAATCCAGCCGCCGATGACGCTGTAAAAGGTCAGCACGAGAAAGCATGCTGTGATCCCGACCCAACCCGTTATGATCCAAGGCGTCCCCGGCGCTATTTTTTTGTATGTACCGAGGGCATCAGAACGGCTCTTCCGTCCTAATATAAATTCCCCTAATAGAAGGGGGTATCCCAATAGGACCGTAAATAGAACAAACACGAGAAAAAACGCGCCTCCCCCGTTCGTTCCGGCGACATAAGGGAATTTCCAAATAGCGCCAAGGCCGATGGCAGATCCTCCAGCCGCGAGCACAAATCCTATTTTGGAGGCCCATTTTACTGAAACTATGCGGTCGCTCATTCATTCACTTCCTTTCTGTTTCGATTCTATTATCTCTTATTTTGCGGCTTTTTTTAAAGCTTTCTGCCGTATTTTCATTTTTCCGAATAGACAAAAAGAAGCAGCCCGCTGTCAGCTGCTTCTTTTCATATCTTTTTTAAGACTCTCTTTCCGTTTGCCCGAGTTTTGAATGCTTTCTCGAATACAGGAAGTAGACGGCAAGGCCGATCACCAGCCAGATCAGAAAGCGCATGATCGTTTCTCCGCCAAGGTTCAGAATGAGAAAACCGCAGAACAGCACGGCTAAAATCGGAACAAGCGGTACCGCCGGACATCTGAATGCCCTCGGCAGATCAGGCTGTGTTTTTCTCATTACGATGACCGCAATGGAAATCAGGATGAACGCCGACAGCGTTCCGATATTGACTAGTTTTGCAAGCTCATCCAAAGGAACGAATCCTCCCATTAAAGCGGAAAGAATACCGAAAAACCATGTATTGATATACGGCGTCTTATGCTTCGGATGGACTTTGGACAGCGCTTGGGGAACCAAACCGTCGCGGGACATCGCAAACATGACGCGGGTTTGTCCATAAAGCATGACCAGCATGACGGTTGTCATTCCGAGGATGGCCCCTACGTCAATAATACCGGCTGCCCAGTTCTGGCCTGTGACTTGCAGGACAAGCGAAACCGGATGGTCGATGCCTTTAAACTGCATAAATGGAACGACGCCTGTCATGATTGCCGATACGACGACATATAAAACCGTACAAACGAGCAATGAATACACGATGCCTCGCGGCAGATTCCGCGACGGATTTTTCGTTTCTTCAGCGGCGGAAGCCACGGCATCAAATCCGATGAAGGAAAAGAAAACCAGCGCCGCAGCGTTGAATACGCCCGTAAAGCCGAACGGCATAAACGGCTGCCAGTTGGCCGGTTTTACATACATGACAGCAGCCGCGATAAATACGAATACGACGAGGATTTTTATGACGACCATAATATTGTTTACCTGCTTTGATTCGCGGATTCCAAGATACAGCAAAAAAGTAATTAAGATAACAATTAAAAATGCAGGCAGGTTAAAATACGTGACAGTGCCTTTTATTGCGCCCGGAGCGGCTGTCAATTCGACGGGAAGCTGAATGCCGAGCCCGTTCAAAAACGATTGAAAATAACCGGACCATCCGGCAGATACCGTACTAACGGCCAATGAATACTCCAGGATTAAATCCCAGCCGATGATAAACGCCATCAATTCGCCAAGCGTCGCATACGTGTACGTATAAACTGAGCCTGAAACCGGCACGGTTGAAGCGAATTCGGCATACGCCAAAGCGGCAAATAAACACGCGAACGCCGCGATAACGAATGAAAGCACAAGCCCCGGTCCCGCCGTCAAAGCGCCTGTACCCGTCAATACGAAAATGCCCGTACCGATAATCGCCCCGATTCCAAGCATCGTTAAGTCAAAGGAGCCGAGATCCCTCCTTAGAGATTTTTCCCCTTTTGTCGCAGCAATTAAGCTGTCAATCCCCTTTTTTCTGAATAGTCCGCCTTTCATTATGACTTCACTCCCATGGAATAATGAATTTACCTGAGTTTGCGGTTTTAGTTCATCACTTGCTAAAGCACCACCCCCTAAAAATCAATTTATTTTGAATTTTCAGTTAATATTATTCGAAAATACTACGCACTACCTGTTCTTATTATATAGGAAAAACGAAAAAAGAAAACGAAATTTTTAAAATATTTTTTATACTCTATCACATGGTTGGTATTATAGGATAAAATATGTAAAATAATCTACCAATCTAAATTTTTGAAATAGTGTTTCACAGGTTCAAATCCTATATATGGATACATTTGCTAATCTTCACAAAACATTCACCCATCTCGCGGCGAAGACTGCATATAAAACGGGCTGTCCGTGACAGCGTCCAACGTTCTCGTTTATCATTTATTTAAATTATTTAAATATTAATAAACAATAATTTTAACAAGAGGAATAAAACGAGAAGGTGAATCAACAATGACAATCTCCCATATATCGAAGGAATGGAGCGACTATACCGAACGATTTCATAAGGCGTTGTCGGCGACGAACAAAAAGCTGTTTACCTGGTTTACAGCGAAGCTGGAAGACGGTTTGACGGGGCAGCAATGTTTCATTCTAAAACAAATCGACGATGAGGAGAGAATGACGTCCTCTCTTCTGGCTGAACGAATGGAAGTAAAGCCAAGCGCCATCACGGTCATCATTGACCGGCTTGTGCAAAACGGGTTCGTTGAACGATTGAACGATCCGCGCGACAGGCGCGTCACGATTCTGAAGCTTACCGAGAAAGGAGCAGCGGCGCTTGAGAAAGCAAGCAGACAGTTCCGCGACGCGCTCACGAGGCTGCTCCTCGTCCTTGACGAAGCGGAAATCAAGCCGTTTATCCAATCGTTCGAGCGAATCGCCGAGGAAGCTTCTAAACTGGACTCTTGATCAGTACGTTGAAAACAGCAGCAGTTTGCAAGCCGAAATGTTCACGGAAGGAACTTCCCATTGTCTTTCATACGCTCCTGATCCGGCTCTAAAACCGACGATGACTCCTATTGTCTCATTCTTTATATTTGCATGTCCGGCATCCGTCAGTTTCAGAATCGCTTGACGGTGATCGCTGCTGGGCGTGATTCGCATGCTGCAGAAGGCAAAAAGACTGGTGTATAGGTTCATATGAACAGTATGAGGGAACAGCCGTGGATTCAAGCGTAGCTGAAGAGGCTTGTCGCGTCATGAGGCTTCTTGGTGTAAAACAAAAGGGCAAAAAAACGAAACCGGCTGACGCCGCTTGAATATCGGCGTCAGCTTGTTTCGTTTTCATTGTGTTAACGGGACGGCCATTTCTCCGATATATTTAGCGGACGGCCGGAAAATCGTGTTATTTTCAGACTGCTCCAACACGTGCGCACACCATCCGACCATTCTCGCTGCCGAAAATGTAGGCGTGAACAATGATGCGTCAAAATCGATCGCTTTCATGACGGCTGCCGCATAAAACTCTACGTTCGTATATAGCTTCCGGCCCGGTTTATATTCTTCCAGCAGGCGGATGGCTGTGTTTTCAACATGAAGGGCCAGTTCGATATCCCGATCGCCTCCGGCAATTTCTTCAGCTTTCACCCGCAAAGCTTTTGCCCTCGGATCATGCGTTTTATAAACGCGATGCCCGAATCCCATCAGCCTCTCGCCTTTTTCAAGTTTTTCTCTTAAATAGCTTTCGGCATTTTCTTTTTCTTTGATGTCTTCCAGCATTTCCGTCACGGCTGACGGCGCTCCGCCATGAAGAGGCCCCTTCATCGTGCCAATCGCAGATGTAACGGCGGAGACGAGATCGGATTCTGTCGACACCGTCACTCTTGCCGAAAAGGTTGAAGCGTTCATGCCATGTTCCATTGCGAGAATCATGTATGTTTCAAGCGCTTTCTTTTGCGCCTCTGTCGGACGCTTTTCTTTCAGCATATAAAAATAGTTTTCTACAAAGCCGAGTTCAGGATGCGGCTGAACAGGCTTCAATCCATCCAGCAAACGTTTTCTGAAAGCAATGATTGTAGGTGCGGCGGCGATCAGCCGAATGGCTTCTTCCATTGTCGGACGGAATGTATACGTTTTTTCCCCTAATGAAGAGATAACCGTACGAAGAACCGCCATATCGTCTAATTGATTTGGAAGGCTGCGAATCAATTGTTCTGCCGATTCAGGCAGTACGCGGAAAGAAGCAAGCATGTCTTTAAATTGTCTGAGATGTTTGTCTTGTGGGAAATTTCCGTGAAGGATCAAATATGCGACTTCTTCAAATGTTGAGGTGAGAGCAAGCTGGTCAGCATTGTACCCTCTGTAGATGAGTTTTCCTTTTTCACCGTCGATATGACTGATTGAGGTTTCAACACAAGCAATCCCTTTTAATCCATGATAAACCATCATCATTCCTCCTTTGCCTTTGTAAATCTCATTATAGTTGATATAATATTTAAAAAATAGTGAATTATATTGATGTTTTTGATTAATAAAATTAATCAGGAGGAACAATATGGATTTTAAATGGCTTCACACCTTTGTTACAGCGGCAAAATACGAAAATTTCAGAAAGACGGCGGAAACTTTATTCATTTCCCAGCCGACGGTCACCGTTCAAATCAAACTGCTGGAAGAAGAGCTCGGCTGTCAACTATTCACCCGGAAAGGAAGAAGCATTCATTTAACAAAAGAAGGAAGGGCATATCTTCCTTTTGCCCTGAAGCTTTTGGAAGGATATGAATCAAGCATGGCCGAGCTTCATAGAATCAGACAGGGATATTTGCAAACTTTGAACCTGGCTGTTTCACCGCTCATTGCCGATACAATCCTGCCTTTTATACTAAAAAAATATACGTCATTACACCCGGACGCGGAAATTAAAGTCAAAATCGCCGAATCGGCGGAAATCGCCCCATTGATATCGGCGGGTGAAGCGGATGTCGGGCTGAGCTGCTTAAAAGTGCAATCTTCAAGCCTGACCTGCTATTCGATGTACAGCGATCCCGTTATCCTGGTGGCCCCCCATGACGGCCGCGACTCGGAGAGCGCGCCTCCGCTTGATGTGAAAGAACTGCTAGAACAGTACTTGCTGCTTACCCATAACCATCCCGAATACTGGGATGATTTGGTCCGCCAGCTGAGGCTCAGGTTTCCGTTTGTCAGAACGATGCTTGTTTCCCAGACGCATATTACAAAACGATTAATTTCGGAAGGGCTCGGCATTTCATTTTTGCCGCTGTCAACGGTGCGGCGCGAACTGATGGAAGGAAGATTAATAGAGGTTCCCTGCGACTTCATGCAGCTTCCGGTTGCAGGGGGATATGCGGTCAGTTTACATGATAATGAGAAAGTGCAGAGCTTTTTAACGTTCTTATCACAGTTTCGTTTTTAAATGCAAAAAACCCGTTCATGCTGATGAACGGGTTTTTCTCTTATTTACGATTAGAAGCGTTTTGCGCCAAGATAGCGGGGCTTCCAGTAGCTTGATGTCATATCGCTCGTCATGACGCCGTCTGAGCTGGCATGAATGAATTTATTGTTTCCAATGTATACACCCATATGTGACGGTCCTGCCTTGTAAGTCGTAAAGAAGACAAAGTCGCCGACAGCAGGGCTTGACACTTTCGTCATAGAGCTCCAGTATCCGGCTGTGCTCGTTCTCGCCACATTTGTCTGCTTGTTCAACAGGTACCAGATAAATCCGCTGCAATCAAAGCCTGATGGAGTCGTGCCGCCCCATTTATAAGGAGTTCCGATCAGAGCGCGCGCATCTGAGACAAGCTTTGATGTATTAAGCTTTGTAGAAGATTGCGTCGTTTTCTTGCTTGTCGAGCTTGGTTTGGTTGTAGATGCCGCTTTTACACTGCTTGTCCCTTTTACTTTCAGAACTTGTCCGATCCGAATTAAATCTGTTTTTAAACCGTTCAGCTTTTTTAGTTCATTAACAGTCATATTATAAGTCTTTGAAATTTTCCAAAGGCTGTCTCCTCTGACGACCTTATGTGTTGAAGACGAAGAAGCAGCAGATTTTGATGCTTTTGACTGCTTGCTGCTTCCATTGATGGATAGCGTTTGGCCTATGTAAATGGTGTCGGATGTCAGTTTGTTCTCTTTTTTAATCTTGTTGATTGTTGTCCCGTACTTTTTAGAAAATCCCCATAATGTATCGCCTTTTTTCACCTTCACCGTTTGTGCGGATGCCGCTCCCGCAAATAATGAAGTCCCCAAAACAATCGCCGTTGTTGCAGTTAAAACTTGTTTTTTCATGTTGTCCTCCCATAAGCAGATTTTTTGCGAATTATTTTAAAATAATAGATCTCTCAAAAATTATTGGAATAGCTTCCGTTCAGCTTTCCTCTGATTCTATTATAAGGAGGATATTCCATTAGAAATAGTCTTGACTTCCCGCATCAAATTGCTTAATTATTCGTTTTCAAAAAAAGTTTTTAAGGGTATTAAATATTTCATTTATATTTCAAACATAACTTTATTACTACAACTCCCAGCACATGACATTGTGCATAATGCGGACTCACTGATTTGATGCTTGTGATGCATCCTGCCCATTTGAATGCCGATCCGATTGATTCAATTCAGCGGGAATTCTTTTCTCCTATTAAATAGAAGTTTGATGCGGGAATATTTTTTCATGTTTGGAAGGGTAAAATGGAAGAATGCGGGAGTTCCTGCTTGTTGTTCACGTGATCTGGGGCGCGCCGCTTTTCGAATCTGCTACTGTGCGGTATGCTGCGGTTCTGAACCGCCGAAGGTTTTGTGTAGTGCCTCTTTCACCTTTTGAGCCGGCACACCGGCTATTGTAATATTTTCTTCGGTAAAGGATCTGTTGACTACGGCGTTAGCTCCGATCGTTATCCCATTTGCGATTTTAATGTTTCCAAACAGTTTCGCCCCCGGGCCGATCCATACATGATCGCCTATTGTCGGCACATCAAACTGATCATGGTTCTGTCCAATATTGACCCCTTGATGGATGTCGCAATTCGCACCTATTTTTGCATTGCTGTTGACGACTAGTAGCCCAAAATGGTTGATTCTTAAACCGGGGCCGAAAACATTAATAGGGATGTCAAAGCCGAGTTTTAACCCTTTTTTCTTATGAAGATACCGGTAGATGTGCTTCAACATCCTTGCATTGGTATTCGCGTAGTACTCATGCTTCCTCAGGCATATTTGATATTTCCATACGTAGTCGCCAAAATATTTGGGCCGCTTTCGCCTGGAAACCCCTAAAGCCTTTTTATCCTGTTCCAGATAATACCGCAATTCTTTTGTCAAAATCACAATACCACCTGCTTTTTTCATTATATCACCATAAAAACACCTATCTTCAACCATTTTCCATAAGGGAAAATCGATCTATTCCTTGAATTTACAATATGAGGCGGGTACAGTAGAAAAAGCGGTAAAAACGATTTTGAAGCCGGTCAAACACGGGGTGGACTACAGGCGACTTACAGACGAGGAAGTGCCTGTCTATGCGTTCGGCCCTGGAAAAGGGCCATTCACCGGCATATTGGATAGTACGGATCAGGCGAAAAATATCTTCAAGATTTTGTGGAATAACAAATAAAAGAGGGGGTCTCCCCTCTTTTATTAACTCTATAAATACCGGCGGTGCACGGCCTTACCATCATAAGAAAACATGACGGGTTTATCCTCGAGGACGGTTTCGACGTGAACGCTCCTTCCCCACAGCTGATGGAGATAAGGGAGGACTTTTTCAAGGTATTTTAAATCGAGCTCAATCCCTTCGTACCAATGCTTGATATACAGTTCGTAATTTTTCAAGTAGTCCCCGTCCTCAACAGTGAGATAAGGAAAGCCTCCGTTTACCCTCATGCTGACGAGCTGATCGCGCACCGCTTTCCATTCTTTGTCGACGATTTTATAATCCCTTCCCTGTTTTTGAAACAGATAGAGATCTTCCCGCATGACGAGATCCTTTGTCAAGTAATTGCGTATAAAGGAAATATCTGATTCGATTTCCCTGACTTCAAATATTTTCTCTCTCCCCGAGTTTGGCTGAACCCCCATTCTCTTCATTTCGTCCGTCGGATTGTTATAGCGCTCTTCAATGTCTTCAAATATTTTTAGTCCGAGATAATATGGGTTGATGCCGGTTTTGGAAGGCTGAACAACACCGGCATTGAGCTTTGCGAACTCGACCGCCTCGCTGGATGTTAAATCAAGCTCCCTCATGATCCGCTGATGCCAGTAGGACGCCCATCCTTCATTCATGATTTTTGTTTCGAGCTGCGGCCAGAAATACAGCATTTCTTCTCTCATCATTGTCAAAATATCCCGCTGCCACGGCTCAAGCTCGCGTGAATGCTCTTCAATAAACAGCAAAATGTCTTTTTCAGATTTCGGCGGAAATTTCTTTTTCCCTTTTCTCTTCGTCTGCTTCGGCTCCTTCTGATCCAATTCCCATAAATCATCGTACGGCGTGGAACGATTGTCTTCCTCTTCTTCCTCTTCATCATCAATGCTCCAGGACAGCTTCGGCCTCACCAAAGAAGGATCGATGTGCTCTTCAATCGCCAGAACCGCATCGAGAAAAGCTTCGACTTCCCGCGCGCCGTGGATGGTTTCGTAATGTTTAATCCGCTCAGCCGTCGCCGCCATGCTTTCGACCATATCCCGTTTTGTATTTTGAAACCTGCAGTTGTTTTTGAAAAAATCGCAGTGGGCAAGTACATGAGCGACAATCAGTTTATTTTGAACCAGCGAATTGCTGTCAAGCAAAAAAGCGTAGCAGGGATCTGAATTAATCACAAGCTCGTATATTTTGCTTAACCCAAAATCATAGTGAAGCTTCATTTTGTGAAATTGCTTGCCGAAGCTCCAATGACTGTATCTGGTCGGCATGCCGTACGCACCGAATGTATAGATGATTTCAGCCGGGCAAATTTCGTATCTCATCGGATAAAAATCAAGGCCGAATCCTTTCGCGATTTCCGTAATTTCCTCAATCGCCCGCTCCAGTTCTTTTTGCTCCCGCACGCTCAATGTCTGAATCCCCCCTGATTGGACTTCATTCTTATTGTATGAGCCGGGTCTTCAAAAGATGAAATGTGCGGAATATGTTTTAAGGCAGCCGTCAATTTGACAGCTGCCTTTTGTTTTAATTTGCAATTTGCATTTCAAGAGATGAAGCAAAGCTTTCATAACGGATGTTTTCCGTTGGAACGCCAAGCTTTTGCAATCCTTCGATGACGCTTTTCATGAATGAAAGCGGTCCGCACACATAAAATTCGCCGTCTTGATCTTTCACAATCGTTTTGAGAAGGTCCTCATTCAAACGGCCTTTTACGGCATGTTCTGCCGGCGCTTCAGAAGCCTGGCTGTAGATAAACAGCAGTCTGTTGTTTGGATTTCCGCTGACAAGTTTTTCGGCTTCTTCTTTGAACGCTTGGTGTTTTTCAGATTTTGCGGCATGAACAAATGTGATCTCGCGGCCGCTTTCCTGTGCGGCCAATGTTTTTGCCATGCTCATGACCGGGGTGATCCCTGATCCGGCGCTGATGAAATAAACCGGCTTGTCTGTCTGTCCGGAAAGGGAGAAGTCTCCGGCGGGTGCGCTTACTTCAAGAGAGCTGCCCGCTTCGATTTCTTCGTGCAGATAGCTTGATACTTTTCCTTTCGGCTGTCCTTCTTCGGCTTCAAGCTTGACGGAAATCCGGTAATAATCCTTGTTCCACGCATCTGACAGGCTGTACTGGCGGGTTAAAAAGTACTGCTCTCCCGGAATTTTGATGCGGACGGATACATACTGGCCAGGAGTGAATTCAGGCAAATCCGATCCGTCGGCCGGTTTTAGATAAAACGAAGTGATCGTTTCCGATTCCCGGCGCTTCTCCAGAACGACAAACGGTTTAAAGTCTTCCCAGGCTCCTTCTTTTTTAGCTTCTTCATACATTTGTTTTTCAATGTCAATAAAGACCCGTGCAATCTCTTCATAAGCCTCTGCCCAAGCTTGTAGAATATCCGGTGTCGCCGCTTCCCCAAGCACGGCTTCGATTGCTTCTAATAAATGTTTGCCGACAATTGGATAATGCTCCGGTTTGACTTGCAGGCTTTTATGCTTATGTCCGATTTGTTTGACGACAGGAAGCAGAGCCTCAAGCCGGTCAATATTTTCGGCAGCCTGCAAAACCGTATATGCCAGCGCTTTTGGCTGTCCTCCCGTTTGCTGGCGGGACATGTTAAATATGTTCTTTAATTCTGGATGTGCCTTAAACATCCGCTCATAAAAACAACTGGTGATCTCAGTTCCTCTTTCCTTTAATACAGGCGCGGTTGATTTCACAATTTGCATCGTTTTTTCAGATAGCATAGTGTTTGCTCCTCTCCAGATCACTTTAAAAATGTATTTTAAATACATCTTTAAAGGCGCAAAGCATTCATTTTTAAGCAATATCAATGTTATTCTTAATTAAAGATGTATTTTGAATACATCTTTATCTTAGACATCAATTAGGATGAAAGCAATATTAAAGATGAATGTTTTATAATTTTGTAACAAATTGACTAAATCCCATCATAAACCGAGGCAAATGTGATAAGATAATGGAAACTTGTTTGATTTGAGGTTAGTGCGATGAAATTAACAAATTATACGGATTACTCATTGCGAGTACTGATTTTTCTAGCAACCAAAAACTCAAACGAGCTTGTCAATATAAAAGACATCGCCGACACGTATTCCATTTCCAAAAACCACCTGATGAAGGTGATCTATGAGCTTGGCAAGCTTGGCTATGTTGAAACAATCCGGGGACGCAACGGCGGAATCCGTCTCGGAAAAGCGCCTGAACAGATCAATATCGGTGAAGTCATCAGAAAAACAGAAGATGATTTTAACCTTGTTGAGTGCTTTAACAAAGAAAAAAACAACTGCATTCTATCCCCCAACTGCGGCTTAAAACATGTATTAAATAAAGCACTGTCCGCATATTTATCCGTGTTGGACCAATATACTCTTCAGGATGTAATCTTTAATCAGGACAATATACGAAAATTATTGAGTTAACGAAGGAAAACATTCCTTCGTTTTTTTTATGTTCTTATAAAGGAAAAATATGAACGCTGATAATTATATTGGTAACGGGATGGAAATAAACTTCCGCATGAACCGGGAACGTTTTGCCATCCTGATTGACGGTGACTCTGAATACGTCTTTTATTTGTTCATCATTGACTCGGGTACGCCCTATATATTCATAATCCTTTAGCTGGGCATCCTGATACTTCTCCTCCAGCGCGCTCCAGGCGATCCTTTCCCATCTGTCGACAGAATGGCGCCCCCCTTCTGCAGGGTGGCTGTGTCCCATTAACGAAGTGAGCACGATGAGGCTGAAAAAAAGCGGATAAGAACATTTCTTCATTGTTTTTCTCTCCAAATTGTCATTGTACATATGTTTATCATGACCAGAAAACGGAGCATCATGCGGATGATGTTCCGTTTTTTTCGTTATGCAATCCTCATATTTCTAGGCGGTGTTATCAGGCAGACCAACTTTTGCCCAGAGAAAAAAACAGCCTCGCACATAAAATAATCAAGACTCCTAAAGAAAGAAGGGAGAGTGGCGAATTGAATTACGCTGATTATGATAAAGCATTGTATTATACACACCGGTCACAATGGGATAACCTGCTCATTCTCATGGTGCGCACAGAAGATGATCTTTTGTCAAAGCGGATTGAACACTTCTTGCATGCCTATAATTTTGAAAAAGACGATTTGATTGTTGAAAAAAGGCTTTACGACCTGCTTCAGTATATTGATCACGCCTCATTTTCCGCACATGGCCAAGAAAACGGCGTGCTCGTTTTCACCTAAAAAAAGCCTGACGCATGATAAGCGTCAGGCTTTTTGATATTCCGCATAAGTCAGCAGGTCTTCCATTACATCTTTGATTTTCGCTTTTGCCCCTTCGGTGACCGTATGGTTTTCGTCATCGATGTGAATCGGGTCAAGCACAAGCTGCTTGGCAATCACGTTCGCATACACTCCACGTGCGACAATGCGCATATTGGCTAAAGCGTTCATTCCGCCTTTTCCGCCTCCCGCGCAGGCAAAAAGCGCCACCGGCTTGTTTGCGAATTGCTCACTGCTTAAAAAATCAATGGCATTTTTCAAAGCTCCGCTCATGCCGCTGTGATATTCAGGAGATAATAAAACGACAGCGTCGGCTTCTTTGACAGATGTCCTTAACGTTTGGACATTCTCCAGTGAAAACTGCTCTTCCTCCCCGTTGAAGATCGGCAGGCTGAATTCGCTTAAATCGATCAGGCCGGCGTGATATGTATTGGCGATATACGATGCGGCCACTCTCGTTCTTCCTTGTTTTCTTGCTGTTCCGCTGATCACGGTGATGTTCATGTCCTCATCCCCCTTGATTTGGGTCTATGTTATGTTTTACGACAAAAAGTGCAGCCTGTGTCCGATCTGACAGGCCGAGCTTTGACAGCAGATTGGATACGTGCGTTTTAACCGTTTTTTCGGTAATAAACAATGCTGCGCCAATTTCTTTATTGCTTTTTCCTTTTGCAATTTCAAATAAAACATCTTTTTCTCTATTTGTCAATTGATGTATTTTCTCTTTTTCATTGGCCTGGGCCATATGCTGAAACACGTGGGACATGATCTTCGGGTCCAATGTGTGGCGGCCGGCGTGAACGGCCCGGATCGTCTCAACGAGCTCATCCGGCTCGGTATCTTTCAGCTGATATGCTTCAGCACCGGCCTGGATGGCGGGAATGACATGAGATTGATCGGCATAGCTCGTCAAGGCAACCACTTTGACAGAAGGATACCATTTTTTGATTTGTTTTGTAGCTTCAATGCCGTCCATCTCAGGCATGGAAAGATCCATTAAAACGATGTCAGCCGGCTTGTCTCTTAAGAGGTCGAGCACCTCTTTTCCCGTCGATGCTTCCCCGATGACAGCCAGATCGCTTTTTGTTTTAAAAAAGAACAGCAGCCCTTTTCTGACAATATGATGATCATCGGCAATGATGATTTTCACTTTTTCCATTCTGCTTCCCCCTTCCCATTGTAGGGCAGAACAATCCTTACTGTCGTTCCTTTGCCAATTTCCGACCGGATCTCAAAAGAACCGCCCGCCTGCTCTGTCCGCTCTTTCATTCCCTTTAATCCGAGCGTCGGGATATTTGAAGCGGGATCATATTTAAATCCTTTTCCATCATCCTCGATTTCCAGCATGATCGCTGAAGAAGACAGGCTGATTCTCACATGCGTCAGCTCGGCTTCGGCATGCTTTTTGCAATTGGCGAGGGCTTCCTGGCTCAAGCGCCACATTAATTCTTCCTCTGCCTGCGAAAGGCGCAGCACGCCGCTAAGCGTCAGCTTGATATTGAGTCCGATGACATCGGCGTATTTTTCAATAGCGGCCGCCACTCCTTCTTCAAGGCCCTGCGGCCTGAGCTGCCAGATTAACGCTCTCATCTCATGAAGCGCTTCATGTGAGAGGTTTTGGATAAATTCCAGCATTTCGCGAACCTCTGAATCAGCCGTCATCTCGCCGGCCGCTTTTGCGGTGAGGCTGACGGAAAACAGCATCTGATTGACAGAATCATGAAGGTCCTGGGCGAGCCTGTTTCTTTCTGTGAGAAGCGCGTTTCTTTGCTCATTTTCAGCGAGCCTCATCCGTTTGATCGCCGTGCCGATCTGAAGGGCAACGGCTTCCAGAAGAGCGAGCTCTTCTTTATCAAAATCGAGCTTGCCGGGAGCGGCCACATTCAGCAAACCAAACCGCTTGTTTTGGTCCCTGAGCGGCACTGTTGCATGCTGGGTGATGCCTTCGGGATCCCCCGTCTTCATTTCAATGGCCGTATCAATCCGCTTGCAGTGAATCATATTTGCCGCTCTGTCCAATCTCCCGTCCCTGTATTGATAAAGGCAGTAGCAGTCGCCCTCGCACATTAACCTCTTCCGGTCATAAAGAAGGGCTTCAGGCAATGACGCAGAGGCCGTCATCTCAAATCCGCCCTTTTCATCGATCAGAAAAATCCATGCCGTTTTAAGGCCTGTTAAATGGAGCAGCTTTTTCAAAACGGCATCAAGCGTTCCTTTTAGATCATTTCCTTCATTCAATGTTTCCGCGATTTCTTTCAGTGTTTTCAATTTTTCAAAACGGGTATCTTCCCTCAAAGATCCATCCGCCTTTCATGCCAATTTGCGCAGCCCATTTCACTTTTCTTCATTATACACACGTTTTGTGAAAAGCGGCTCTCCCATAAGAAGGGGAACCATAGACTGCATGCGGCTGAATTTTTCTAATCCTTTGGCCGTAGATCAATCGTCTAAAAGGTCTTTATTTCTCTTGAAGGACTTGTTTAAAGAGACCAAACTGATCAAATAGCAGAATAACACGACGAGCAAACCAAACAGAATCAGGCTTCCCCATTCCCGTGCGCCGCTCGGAAGGCCGGTGAAAATGATGCCGGCAAACAGAACGACCGCGGCCCAGACGATACTGCCATACAACACCTGTTTTCTTTTTTTGCGGTATGTTCCGTCATTATCGATGTCTGTGTACTCCATGCCTGACAAGAGATAGCGGAAAAGAACATAGACGATATAAATCCCCAATACGGCTGCGCTGACGATATACTCTGATAAATCCCTGCGCAAAACGGCGCCTCTGATGACGACGTCCATCAAAAGCAAAACTGCGATTAATATGCCGGCTTCACTGAAAAATTGAGTCATTCTTTTTTCAATGTATTCATCTGCTGATGCAAACCATTTCATCATGCTTGATCATCCTCCCAAAATAAATCATCCAATGTTTTATCCAGCGCTTTTGCGATGGCGACGCATAGCTGTAATGTCGGATTATATTTGCCTTTTTCAATCAGCCCGATTGTCTGCCTCGTCACATCAACCCGCTCGGCAAGCTGGGCTTGTGTCAATGACTTTTCGATTCGGGCCAGTTTGACTCGGTTAACCATTTACTCCACCTGCTTTTGTTTATAACGCTTTTGACTTTGGATCAGTCATTTATCTAAAAGATCTTTGTTTTTCTTAAAAGACATGTATAAAGAGGCAGCATTCATCAGAAAGTAGAATAAAACAAACAAAAAACACATGACGACAAGATCGAGCCATCCCTCCGCTTCGCGCGGAATACCTGTAAACACCGCCGCTAAAACAAGAAAAATGGCACCTGAAGCCATGCTTCTTGCGAAGATTTCTCTTCTTTTTTTTGAGTAGGTCTGTTTGGTGAAGACGTCCGGATATTCCAGCCCCGACATCAGATAGCGGAACAGGATCAAGCACACATACAATGCAAAAACGCCCCCGCTAACCGCGTATTCTGACGGTTCTCTGTCCAATATGACGCCTCTGATGAGAACATCGAGGAACAATAAAGCGGCGGTTATTATGCCTGCTTCATAACAGAATTGATTCCTCTTTTTGTCGACATATTCATCTCCGCTTTTAAACAGCTTCATGACGGCAGACTCCTTTCCAAGTCCGAAATGCAATTTATATATTGCTTAATGTTATATATATATTACATCATATGTGTTCATGAATCAACTAAAAGGTAAAAAAAAGCCGCCTGCTCGAGGCGGCGGTCTTTCCGATTTTATGAATTTGCTTTAACGATCGAATCGATCTTTTTCATTACTTCATCTGTCAGGCTGTTCAGGCGCGTTTCGCTTTCTTCGCGAGTTTCTCCCTTGACTGCAAAGTAAAACTTCACTTTAGGCTCTGTACCGGATGGGCGAAGGCAGAACCATGAGCCGTCTTCTAGGAAATATTTGAGCACGTTCGATTTTGGCAGGTCGATCGTTTCTTCTCTGTTTTCCTTGAGCAGTATCCGTTTGCCGACAAGGTAATCTTCGGCGGACACGACGCCTTTGCCGGCGATTGCAAGCGGCGGCTGTTGTCTGAATGTGCTCAGAATCGCTGCGATTTGTTCGGCTCCCTCCTTGCCTTTTAAGGTAAGAGATTTCAACCCTTCGCGGTAATAGCCGAATGTTTCAAACAGCTCCAGCAATCCATCGTAAAGGGATTTGCCCTCTTTTTTATAAAAAGCGCATACTTCAACGGCAAGAAGGGCGGCCTGAACGGCATCCTTATCCCGCGCAAAATCGCCGATTAAATAGCCGTAGCTTTCTTCATAGCCGAATTGGAAGGAATATTCGCCGGATGCTTCGTATTGTTTAATTTTTTCCCCGATGAATTTAAATCCTGTCAGCGTGTCAACTGTATCAAGTCCGAATGAAGCGGCGATGTCGCGGCCCATTTCGCTTGTCACAATCGTTTTTAAAACGACTCCGTTCTCAGGCAGGATTCCTTTTTGCTGTTTTTGAGAAAGCAAATAATGAAGCAGGAGCGCTCCCGTCTGGTTTCCTGTCAGGACAACATAGCGGCCCTCATGGTCTTTGACGGCGACACCGAGCCGGTCTGCATCAGGATCTGTTCCGATCAAAATATCTGCTTCCTCTTTTTCTCCCAATTTGATCGCATATTCAAAAGCGGCGTGCTCCTCCGGATTCGGGGAAGTGACCGTTGAGAAGTCGGGATCCGGCAGCTCCTGTTCGGGAACGACGGTCACATGTTCATAGCCGAGGGCTTTTAGTCCCCGTCTGACCGATTTGTTGGCCGTTCCGTGAAGCGGCGTAAAAATGACCTTTACATCCGTTTCCTTAGCAAGACCAGGATTGACGGAAATCGATGTCAGCTTGTCAAGATACACCTGATCGATATCCTCGCCAATGATGTTGATGAGCCCTTTTTCTTTTAAAGCGTTCTCATCCCCGGCCGGAATCTCCAATTCATTTTCAATCGCATTGACTTGGTCAATAAGCTTGTCCGCAGCCGCAGGAGGCAGCTGTGCTCCATCATCTCCGTAGACTTTATAGCCGTTGTATTCAGGAGGATTGTGGCTTGCCGTGATCACGATGCCCGCATATGCATGAAGATGTCTTACCGCAAATGAAAGCTCCGGAGTCGGGCGAAGCTCATCAAACAAATATGTTTGAACCCCGTTTGCCGCAAGCGTTTTAGCCGCTTCCATCGCAAATTCGGGCGATTTGTGGCGGGAATCATAGGCAATGACAACTCCCCGTTTCTTGGCTTCTTCACCGTTTGCGGCGATATATGCTGCAAGGCCGGCTGATGCTTTGCGTACCGTGTAGACGTTCATTCGGTTTGGACCGGGCCCGATTTCCCCGCGCATTCCCGCTGTTCCAAATTCAAGTTTTTTATAAAAGCAATCCTCTAATTCTTTTTCGTTTCCTTCCGCCTTGAGGAGGAGGGATTTTAATTCAGGATCTAAATTTTCAGTGTTCTTCCAGCGTTCATAGCTTGTTTTCCAGCTCATGTCAGACCTCCCAATATTCTAGCTTATGTAGCAGCCGTTCTTTTTTTATATTATCGATAAACGTCTGCTTTGTCCAAAATTAGTTGGCGCTTCTTAAAAAATGAGGCTGCCTCTTGTGAAGGCAGCGCCATTTTAGATATGTTGATCGATGTTTGCCGAATATTCCGGCACGCCATTTGTACTTGGCATGTTATTTGCTTTCCAGCGGAACGACCGCGTCATGGAGGAGCTGATCCAATGTTTTCACGTGCTTTTCCTTTGTTTCCGCGTCCCAGTTCAGCTTTTCGCTCATATAGTCTGTAAGTCCTTCTTTATACGTGCGGGCCCAATTGATGTCAAAGAATAATGAGCCTGTTCTCCGAACGAAGAAGTCTGCCGGAACGGCTGCCATCTCTTCGTCGATGCTGTAGTCCATTTCCGCTAATACATGAGCAGGAATGCGGCGTTTTACAGCTTCATCCTTCAGCTTTTGAACCCGTTCAAACAGCCGGTCTGTATTAGAGCCGTATCTGGCTGCAAGCTGTCTGGCCGTTTGTCCGGCTAAGCCCGCCGCCGCTCCTTCTGACGCCTTTTCTTCGATAAAGGACTCGAGGTTTTGAGAACCGCCGATGTGCCCTCCGGATATCGGCATTGTTTTTGTTTTGCAAGGTCCGAAATCCCTGTCACCTTCTTCTTTTAAACGGTCTCTGACAAGGTCGACGATATGTTCAGCCATTTTTCTGTAGCCTGTCAGTTTGCCGCCGGCAATCGTGATCAAGCCGGAATCAGATGTCCAGATTTCATCCTTTCGGGAAATCTCTGACGGATCTTTTCCTTCTTCGTGGATCAGAGGTCTGAGCCCCGCCCAGCTTGATTCCACGTCATTGGCGGTAATGTTCAGATCAGGGAACATATAGTTGATCGCATTGATGACGTAATCCCTGTCTTCGGTTGTCATTCTCGGATGTTCAAGGGCTTTGTTGTAGACGGTGTCCGTTGTCCCGACATAGGCTTTGCCGTCACGCGGAATGGCAAACACCATGCGGCCGTCCGGCGTATCGAAATATACCGCCTGTTTTAGCGGGAAGACCGACTGGTCAAATACAAGATGGACGCCTTTTGTATGCTGAAGGTGTTTGCCTTCTTTTGAGTGGTCTTTTTCTCTCAGACGGTCGACCCACGGCCCTGTCGCATTGACGATTTTTTTCGCATAGACACGGTACGTTTTTTTCGTAAAGACGTCTTCAATCACGACGCCTGCAACCTTTCCGTTTTCATAAATAAAATCGTTCACTTTTGCATAGTTGACCGCTTCAGCACCTAATTTAACCGCTTCTTTCAGCACTTCGATTGTCAATCTGGCATCGTCTGTCCGATATTCGACATAATAGCCTCCGCCTTTCAGGCCGTCCTTTTTCACGAGCGGCTCTTTTTCAAGCGTTTCTCTTGCATTCAGCATGGTTCTCCGCTCGGCCTTTTTGACGCCCGCCAAAAAGTCGTATACCCTGAGGCCGATTGACGTCGTGAATTTGCCGAAGGTTCCTCCTTTGTGCATCGGCAGAAGCATCCATTCAGGCGTTGTCACGTGCGGACCATTTTCATAAACAATCGCCCGTTCCTTTCCGACCTCAGCAACCATTTTCACTTCAAACTGTTTTAAATAGCGAAGCCCTCCGTGAACGAGCTTTGTGGAGCGGCTTGACGTTCCTGCCGCAAAATCCTGCATTTCGCAAAGGGCGGTTTTCATTCCGCGTGAAGCGGCGTCAAGCGCCGTGCCGGCTCCCGTAATCCCTCCGCCGATAATAAACACATCATACTTCTCTTTTGTCATATTCTTTAGGATCTCATCTCGCTTGCGGCTTGAAAATACTGTATCCATTAAAAGTCCTCCCTTGTTGTCACGGCAAATAATAGAAAAAGAGACCACAAACAACCAAAGCAATACAACTGCTTTGGTGCCTGTGGTCTCTCCTCTTCTCCAACCGTTACTATTAACTTGATCACATTATAACATACTTGCGGATTATTTGAAAGCTCTAGCTGCTTTTACCGCTTTTTGCCATCCGCTGTAAAGGTCTTCGCGTACTTTTTCTTCCATTTCCGGTTCAAAGCGTTTTTCCAGCTTCCACTGGTCTTTAATCTCTGACCGGTCATTCCAGAAGCCGACGGCAAGACCGGCTAAGTAGGCTGCACCAAGAGCGGTCGTTTCATTGATTTCCGGCCGCTCAACCGGGACATCAAGAATATCTCCCTGAAATTTCATCAAAAAGTTGTTCTTGACCGCGCCGCCGTCGACACGCAGCGTTTTGACCGAGATACCGGAGTCTTCCATCATGGCGTCGAGCACGTCTTTCGTCTGATATGCAAGAGACTCGAGCGTCGCTCTGATAAAGTGTTCTTTTGTCGTACCCCGTGTCAAACCGAAGACCGCGCCGCGGACATCGCTGTCCCAATATGGCGTTCCTAAGCCGACAAATGCCGGAACCACATATACACCATCAGCAGATTCTGCTTTTACAGCATATGTTTCACTTTCTTTTGCATCTTTAAACATTCTCAGCCCATCGCGAAGCCACTGGATGGCGGAACCTGCGACAAACACGCTTCCTTCAAGCGCGTATTCAACCTTGCCGTCAATTCCCCAGGCGATCGTCGTCAACAGACCGTGCTCCGATTTAATCGCTTTTTCTCCGGTGTTCATCAGCATAAAGCAGCCGGTGCCATACGTGTTTTTGACCATGCCTTCTTCAAAACAGGCCTGGCCGAACAATGCGGATTGCTGATCGCCCGCGGCTCCGGCAATCGGAATATTCTTTCCGAAGAAATGGTAGTCGACCGTTTCGCCGTACACGTGGGAAGACGGTTTGACTTCCGGAAGCATTGATTTCGGAACGCCCAGAATGTCGAGCAGCTCTTCATCCCACTTCAAATCATAAATATTAAACATCAATGTTCTAGAGGCGTTTGAGTAGTCTGTCACATGAGCTTTGCCGCCGGACATTTTCCAGATCAGCCATGAATCAATCGTTCCAAATAGCAGATCGCCATTTTCCGCTTTTTCCCTTGCGCCATCGACATGATCCAATATCCATTTGACCTTTGTGCCTGAAAAATAAGGATCAATCAAAAGTCCGGTTTTTTCCCTGATTTTATCTTCATATCCTTTTTGCCGCAATTCTTCGCATATTCCGGCCGACTGGCGGGACTGCCAGACGATCGCATTGTAAACGGGCTTGCCTGTATGCTTATCCCAGACAACCGTTGTTTCCCGCTGGTTGGTGATGCCGATGCCGGCGATTTGCCCGGCTTGAATGCCTGATTCAGAAAGTGCCGAAGCAATGACGGCCAAAACAGACCCCCAGATTTCATTCGCATTGTGTTCAACCCAGCCCGGGTTCGGGAAATATTGATGAAATTCTTTTTGTGCGGTATGCACAATTTTTCCTTCATTATTGAAAATAATGGCTCTTGTACTTGTCGTTCCTTGATCAAGAGATAAAATATATTTTTCCATTTTAGCTCCCCCTTTATTGTCTCCCCACGATGGATCGGGTTACAAGTTTACTGATTTTTCCACCGTCTGCTTTTTCATATGAATATAGAAACCTAACAATACCACAGCTACTGTAGCGCTTACAATCCAAAAGGCGTTTGTGATGTGCCCTTTAAATGCGGCATTGTAAAAAACGCCGGCAAATGATCCCCCGAGAGCCGGACCCAAGACGGGAATCCACGCATACCCCCAGTTAGAACTTCCTTTTCCCGCAATCGGAAGAACAAAGTGGGCGATTCTCGGGCCTAAATCACGCGCCGGGTTAATCGCATAACCGGTCGTTCCTCCTAGCGACAGACCGATTGCCACGATCAGAAAACCGACGACAAGCGGATTCAAGCCATCTGTGAATTTGTTTGCGCCGATCGCCAAAAGGCCGAGCACAAGAATGAACGTTCCCAAAGTTTCACTGAACAGGTTGGCAAAAGTATTTGGAATGGCCGGCCCGGTCGAAAACACACCAAGCTTTGCTCCTTGGTCTTCTGTTTCCTTCCAGTGCGGCAAATAATGAAGAAAAATGAGAGCGGCTCCCAAAAATGCGCCGAGCATTTGTCCGAAAATATAAGAAGGCACTTGCTCCCAAGGGAAATCGCCGACAAACGCCAGTCCCAATGTGACAGCGGGATTTAAATGAGCTCCGCTGATATTGCCGACGGCATATACGGCCATGGCTACGCCAAGCCCCCAGCCAAATGCGATAACGATCCACCCTGATTGATGGGAAAGCGATTTTTTCAAATTTACCCCTGCGCAAACTCCTGCGCCAAATACGATAAGCAGCATTGTGCCGATAACTTCCCCCCAAAATGCTGTCAAGGCTATCCCTCCTAAAATCTGTTTATATGAATGTTAGAGATGTTCACTGTGTCAAAAGAACCATAAAAAAACACAGCAAATCTTCTTTACATCAGAATTGTAAAGAACTGCTGTGGTCTCCGGGTCTCCGTCACAATGTATCAACTTGGTACGATCGTATCGTATTGTGTAAGCGTTGTCAATATTTTTTCACAATTTATTTTTATTCCCAATACTTTTTCCACAGCTCGGTATCAGAGGTTGTCACTGCGGAGGCGCCCGCCTCTAAAGCACCTTCGACATCCTTCTCAGAACGGATGAATCCCCCTGCAAATATAGGAATGCCTGTTTTTTCTTTCACTTCCCTGATCAAATCCGGCACTACACCAGGAAGCACTTCAATAAAATCAGGTCTGTGTTTTTTTACAAGCTCAATGCTTTTTTCCATGGCGCTCGTATCAATTAAAAACATGCGCTGAATGGCGTATACTTTCTTTTGCTTCGCTTTGGCGATCACACTTGATCTCGTGGACAAAATCCCGGCCGGCTTCATGTCCTGGCATATAAATTCCGCGCCGTATTCGTCATGCTTAATTCCTTGAATCAAATCAACATGAACAAACATTTTTTTGCCGCGGGCCCTTGCCGCACTGATTACGCCTCCCAGCCGTCCGAGATGAATGTCGAGAAGGACGCCGTATAAAAAAGGACTGTCCAGAAACATATCGAATTGCTTCATATTTCGAATGGCTGGTAAAATTTTTTGATCGTGAAAACTCATGTTCCATCTCCTTCGTTTAACTTCCTGCTATGACAGCATCCTGTATTACACTAAAGGAATTTTCGCCGTATTGCAATCCCTTGTTCGTATGTCTGTTTTTTTTCATCGTTCCCAAAGCACATCATTTTACATTCATTCTTTGCCAAGTCATAATTTTGCGTAAACCACACGAAAGGGGAATGATCGTGAAAGCCATCATTCATGACGGAACGAACGGCCTTGCAGGACTAAAGATGAAAGATGCAGCCGATAAAACGCCCGGATACGGGGAAGTCAAAATAAAACTGAAAGCGGCGGGATTAAATCACCGCGACCTGTTTCTTTTCCGCTCGCGAAAAGAAGGCGACACGCCATTTATTCCCGGATCTGACGGGGCGGGCATTGTCGAAGAAATCGGCGAGGGAGTCACAGATCTCGCCGCCGGTACAGAGGTCATCATTAATCCAAGCACTGACTGGGAACACACGGATTCCGTCCCCAAAGTACCCGAAATTCTTGGCGGGCCTAGTGACGGAACCTTTGCAGAATATGTGGTGGTCTCTGCGAAAAACGCCCTTCCAAAACCGGCCTACCTTACGTGGGAACAAGCAGGAGTCCTGCCTTTATCAGCGCTGACCGCCTTCAGGGCCCTGTTTACAAAAGGCAGGCTGAAAAAAGGTGAGCACATATTCATACCAGGCATCGGCAGCGGTGTGGCAACATTTGCCCTGCTCATGGCAAAGGCGGCGGGCGCAGAGGTCACCGTTTCATCGCGAAGCGAAGAAAAAAGAGCTGAAGCGCTTCGCCTTGGCGCCGATCGCGCGATTGACAGCAGCGGCGATTGGAACGAAATCCTCAAAGGGGAAAAAGTCGATTTCGTCCTGGACAGCATCGGACCGGCAACATTCCCAAAGTACTTTGATATTTTGGAGCCGAACGGACGAATCGTCAATTTTGGAGCAAGCTCAGGAGACAGCATCGAACTTCCGCTCCGCGCGCTATTTTTCCCGCAAATCAGCATCATCGGCACATCAATGGGCAGCCTTGAGGAGTTCAAGGATATGATTCAGTTTATGGAACGCCACTCGCTTCAGCCGATCGTTGACAAGGTATTCCCTTTAGCAGATGCGGCCGAAGCCTTTCACCGCATGATGAATGGAGAACAGTTCGGAAAAATCGCGTTGTTGATCGACGTTTAAATGGTTGAGATGCCGGCGGCCGAGCCGCCGCATCCGCTTCCTTTACTGCAAACAGCAGAGGCTTTCTTTCAGCGCTTTTATGATGAATGAAAGGTCTTCTTCTGTCAGACTGAGAGGCGGCGCAAGCTGGATGACGTTGTTATACCCTGCCGCAGTGTCCGCATTTTTACTGACAATCAAGCCTTTCTGTCTGCACGCCAGAATCACTTTGTTGACGTCCGCCATATCGGCTGGTTGTTTCGTTTGTTTGTCTTTCACCAGTTCGATCCCTATCAGAAGCCCCTTCCCCCGGATGTTCCCGACTTTCGAATGCTCTTCAGCCTCCTTTAATTCATCGAGCAGTTTGTTCCCAAGCATGCGGGACCGGTCGATCAATCGCTCATCTTCCATGATGCCGAGGTTTTTGATTGCGAGCGCACAAGCGGCCGGGTTTCCTCCAAATGTATTGACATGACGGAAACGGTCATACGGATCGTCGCCTGCATATGCTTCATAAATCTCCCGTTTGACGGCGGTTGCCGCTAATGGCAGATATCCGCTCGTAATGCCCTTGGCCATCGTAATGATATCCGGTTTTACACCATAGTTCATAAAGCCGAACCGCTCACCCGTACGGCCAAAACCGCAAATGACTTCATCGCAGATTAATAGCGCCCCGTGCTTTTCGCATATGTCTTTGACTTTCGCCATATATCCGTCAGGAGGCATGAGAATGCCGCCGCCTGTTATGATCGGCTCCATGATCATGGCGGCGACCGTGTCCGGGAGCTCCCACATTATGACCTTGTCAATGTTCTCAGCGCTTTCAAGGGTATCTTGATCAGCGGGATTGCGATACAGATCAGGCGGCTGCACATGGACAAATCCGTGGCCGAGAGGCTCATATTTATACTTTCTCTGGGCCTGGCCGGTTGCGCCGAGCGCTCCCATCGTGTTCCCGTGATAGGCTCTATAACGGGAAATGAATTTATATCGCGTATGGTCTCCTTTTTGCTGATGATATTGGCGGGCGATTTTAAAGGCCGTCTCATTTGCCTCTGAGCCGCTGTTTGCAAAGAAAATCACATAATCTCCGCCAAGCCACTCATTCAGCTTTTCTGCGAGCCTGATGGCCGGTATATGCGCATGTGTAAGCGGGGCATAGGGCATCTCTCTTAATTGTTCGTACGCCGCATCTGCAAGTTCTTTTCTGCCGTAGCCGACATTCACGCACCAAAGCCCGGCCATCCCGTCCAAAAAACGGCGGCCGTCAACATCTGTAATCCATGCACCCTCGGCTTTCTCCACAACAAGACGGGACGGGTCCCGCGCCATGCCGCTCATGGCGTGCCAAAGGTATTTCTGATCTTTTGTTTTCACGTTCAATCGGTGTTCCTCTGCCTGCAATCTATCCACCTCATTTCATGATCTGAACATGCACCATCTCCATTTATATTTATTGCACTTCTTCTGAGGAAATGCAGCTCCTTCTTTTGTTTTTCCAAAGGAAAAAGGCCGCCTGGTGACACATTCAGGTCAGCCCCATATTGAAAGCAGCCACAGCACAACCGGCAGTGTCGCCATGCTGAGCATTGTGCTGATAAAGGTGGCGCTTGATACGATTTCAGGCTTTGTTTCAAACTGAACAGCCATCAGCGTCGTATTTGCGGCGGTCGGCATCGCCGCCGACAAAATCATGATCTGCTTGACCAAATTGTCAACAGGCAGAATAAGCGCAAATCCCAATGCAATCAGGGGGGATATAAACAGCTTGAGCAAGAGCGAATAAGAGATTTTTCGATATTCAAAATGTTTAAATGAAATCGCGGCAAGCTGCATACCGAGAATAATCATGATCGTCGGAATCGCAGCATCCCCTACCAATTTAATTGCCGTCATGAACTGTTCGGGAATCGAAATATGACTTAATTGAAATGCGATCCCGAGCAGCGCCCCGTAAGCAACGGGCATTCGCGTCACCCTGCTCATCACCGTTTTAAAGCCGTCTGCTTCAGGGCTTCCTTTTGCCGCATAATAGATACCGATCGTGCTCATGACGAGCTGTTGGATCACCATCAGCACCACGGCAGTATCCAGACCCGCCGTTCCGTAGACAAGCAAAACGACAGGCGTCCCGTAATTCCCGTTATTCATGAAAGCCGAAGACAAAATCAGTGCGCAGCGTTCCTGATTGGAATACCCGTGAATGCGGGAAATGAGATAGACCAATAGAATCAAAGCTGTGCAAAGACCAAGTGCAAAAACGGACATATACAAATAATCCATGGTCAGCTTGTTTTCATAAAACGTGTCAAACGCCAAAAATGGAGACATTAAATAAAGAGACATGGTAGATAAGTTTTGGATATCAAAGCCAAGCAGCTTCTGCCCGACAAATCCGATGGCAAATACTCCGAAAACAGGGAGCAAAACGAGTAGAAATTCCATGATGCACCTTCTTTTTATGTATAAAACGCTTTCAGCCGTCATGTTAAATGATAAAGAAAATTCACTCTACTTTCAATCCTTGCAAGTCGAATATGATAGAATAAGCTGGATGAAGCAAAAATAATTGATTGGAGTCTGTCATGATCATCAATAAACGGGATTTTGACGTAAAAGGAGTGCGCTATACGATAGGTCAGCCGTCAAAAATGATGCACCGCAATTATCAGAGTTAAGAGTACAGATTGACGGAGAAACGGAATATTTAGACAGGGAAAAAGGAGAAGCATTCATAGATGCTGCGCGTTTTGAACAAATCATACAAGCGGATGCGGAAAAAAGCAGGAATTTATTTTTAGTAGCTGAAGCAGAGGAGCGGATCATCGGCTTTTCAAGGTGCGAAGGCACAGATTTGAACAGATTTTCTCACAGAACAGAATTCGGAGTATGCGTCTTAAAAGACTTCTGGGGGTACGGAATCGGGACAAATCTACTAAAGGAATCTATTTTTTGGGCTGACAGCAGCGGCATCAAAAAAATGACTCTCCTTGTTTTGGAAACAAATGAGAAAGCCATCAATCTCTATCAAAAACACGGCTTTGAGATAGAAGGCATATTAAAAAAAGACAAAATCCTTTCTGACGGCAAATTCTACAATACAATTGTGATGGGAAGGTTTCATGAATGACCGCGGGCGAACCCATCAAAAAAGCGGAGCCGCTTTGAGACTCCGCAGATTTTTATTTTACCTGCCGCCTTCCTCCCGCCGTTTCTCCCTCGCAAACGTATAATTGCCTTCATATCGCGTCAACCGTCCGTCTGCAAGCCAATACGTGACATTAAAAATTTTATCGAGAAAATATCTGTCGTGGGACACCGCGATAATCGTCCCCTGAAATTGGCCGAGCGCCTCTTCAAGCACTTCTTTTGACTCGATGTCCAAATGGTTTGTCGGTTCATCGAGAATCAGCACATTATGATGCTGATGAACGAGCTGAGCCAGACGAAGCCGCATACGCTCGCCTCCGCTTAAGTCCTTCACTTTTTTAAAAACGGATGGTCCGTAAAACATGAATCTGGCAAGCATCATCCGGGCCTCGCCTTCAGTCGCGGTGACTTTATCGCGAAATTCGGCCAAGACGGACCGCTCTCCATCCATTTCCTCGACATGCTGGGTAAGATGAGCGGCAGACAGATTGCTGCCAAGCTGCACCTCGCCGCTGTCGGCTGCCGCAGTACCATTGATGATGTTGAGCAGCGTCGTTTTGCCGCTGCCGTTTTCGCCGACAATGGCGGCGCGTTCCTGGAAGCGGATATGCATGTTAAGGCTGTGAAAGAGCTCCTGCTTTCCAAAGCGTTTACTCACCTCTGCAAGCTTAACGACGTCTTTTCCGCTCCGCTCATCCATTTTGAAGGCGAGGTCGATTTTTTTCCGGTCGAGCGCAGGCTTTTTTAGCATTTCGATCCGTTCCAGTGCTTTTTCCATGCTTTTGGCGCGGCGGTGCAGCCCGTCATTCGGAGGATTGGCCCTGTTCGCCCACTCCTTCAGACGCTTTATCGTTTCCTTCATTTTTTTGATTTTCTTTTGCTGGTCCTGATATTGCTGAAATTCCCTGATCAAACGCTCCTCTCGTTCAACTATATATCGGGAGTAGCCGCCTTGGTAAACATGAAGCTCTCCTTGGTCGATTTCAACAATGGAAGTGACGGCATCATCCAAAAAATATCGGTCATGGGACACGATGACCACAGCGCCTTTATACTGTTTGATGAACGAGGTGAGCCATTCAATCGCCGTCAAATCCAAATGGTTTGTCGGTTCGTCTAATAAAAGCAAGTCAGGTGCTGAAAGCAGCAGTCTGGCCAGACCGACTTTTGTCCTTTCTCCTCCGCTCAAGGATCGCCAAGGGGTGTCAAATAGCCGTCCGATATTCAAGCCGGCGGCGACGCGTTCAATTTGTGCGCTGACCTCGTAGCCGCCTTTTTGCTGAAATTCGTCCTGCAAGGCGCCATACCGTTCCAACAGCCGCTCGAGTTGATCCGCATCTTGTTCGTTTGCCAGTTTGCGTTCAATGTCGGACAGCTGATGCTGTGTTTTCCATAATGATGCAAACACGTCAAAAAGGAGTTCTTTCACCGTTTGGTGCCCGTCATGCCGGGGAGCCTGCTCCAACAAGCCGGCGGAAATTCCTTTTTTCCATGTGACAAGGCCTTCATCCGGCTTCACTTGTCCGCTCATTATCTTTAATAATGTCGTTTTTCCTTCGCCATTGCGGCCGATCAAACCGATGCGCTCCCCTTGTTTGATTTCACACGATATCCCGCTGAAAATTCCATGTCCTCCATATGATTGTGTCACATTCTGGATACTGCATATCATCATGAATCTCTTCCTCCATTAGCGAAGAGACACCTGATCATAAAAAAAGACGGCAGAGCTGCACGCTGCCGTCAGGATCAAAAGCAGATAAAAATCCGATTGTGGGCAGATGTCTCTCACTGGTATTTTTCCCTATTGCATGTGTAAAAAAGGGCAGACTGATCCCGTAAAACACATTCTCCGGAAAAAATCGCGCGACAAATATACAGATGGGCTTGCATATCTGTCATACGCTTACCAGTTTGATTCATCTTTTCCACCTCCTTATCATACATCCAATATATGAAAAACCGGACGGAAAGTCAATCCCGAAAAAAGCCGGACTGATATACAGGCCGGCCGCAAATTATTTTTTATAATGAATCCGGTAAATATCATGGCGTCTGTCTTTCAGCTGCCGAACCGTTCCATTCTGGCGCTGTCTTCTAAGGATCTCCAAGTCAACGTCGCCGATGACGACCATTTCGATGTTTGGATTGCATTCGCCGACAATCCCGTCCCTTGCAAATTCAAAATCAGAAGGTGCGAAAATCGCGGATTGTGCATATTGAATGTCCATGTTTTCGGTCTGCGGCAGGTTTCCGACCGTCCCGGATATGACCGTATATACCTGGTTTTCAACTGCTCTCGCCTGAGCGCAGTATCTGACGCGCAAATATCCCTGCCGGTCTTCCGTACAGAAAGGCGTAAAGATGATCTTGGCGCCTTTTTCCGTCGCAATCCTCGCAAGTTCGGGGAACTCGATGTCATAGCAGATTTGAATCGCGATTTTTCCGCAGTCTGTATCAAATACGCGTACTTCATCCCCTCTGCTGATGCCCCACCACTTCCGTTCATTCGGCGTAATATGGAGCTTGTATTGCTTCTCAATCGTGCCGTCCCGTCTGAACAGATAGGCGATATTGTAGATTTTCCCTTCCTCTTCAACAAAATGGGACCCGCCGATAATATTTACGTTGTATTTAACAGCGAGATCTGTGAACAAGCTGATGTAGTCCTCTGTGTATTCAGTGATCCGCTGAACGGCAAGGCTCGGGGACCGCTCTTCCAGAAAAGACATCAGCTGGGTCGTGAAAATTTCCGGATAGACCGCAAAATCCGCACCGGCGTCTGAAGCAACATCAGCATAATATTCCACTTGATTGGCAAACTCCTCAAACGAATGAATCTGCTTCATTTCGTATTGAATTACGCAAATACGAACCGGAAAAGCCGACTTGTAGTAGCGTTTCGTTTGCGGCAGATAGTCGACATTATTCCACTCCATCAATGTCGCGTATTTGCTCGATGCTTTATCATCCGGCAGATAGTTCGGATTAATCCTCATCATCGTAAACCCATTCAGGAGCTGAAAAGAAAGGACCGGATCATAAATCTGGTGGTGAATGACCTGCTCGACATATTGTCTCGGCGTCATTTCAGAGGCGTATTTATGATAATTCGGTATCCGTCCGCCGATGATGATGCTTTTCAAGTTCAGCCGTCTCGCCAGATCCTTCCGCGCTTCATAAAGACGGTGGCCGATTTTCATTCTTCTGTATTCAGGATGAACCATGACTTCAATCCCGTACATGTTCAGGCCGTCCGGGTTATGGTTGGTAATATAGCCGTCATCTGTAATGTCCTGCCATGTATGGCGGTCATCATATTCATCAAAATTGATCAGCAGGCTTGAGCATGAACCGATGACTTTGCCTTCAAGCTCCGCGCAAAACTGCCCTTCCGGAAAATGCTCGAGATGGCTCTTCAGGTGCTCCCGTTTCCACGGGATCATGCCCGGAAAGCAAAGCTCCTGAAGCCCGATGATGCTGTCGATGTCTTTTTCCTCGATATTGCGGATGACGATCTTTTTTTCAAAACGGGAAAGGTCCAGTTTTTCAGACACGCCGCATTCCTCCTCTGCCCTCTTTATGCTTGTTTAGACACTGTTTCGATCAGCTGTTCCAATTCCATTTCGGCCATTGATTCAAGCCGGTGGTCATAATGCTCGAATAACAGGCTCTTTGTTACTTTATTCGGGACGATGACACACTTCATTCCCGCGCGTTTCGCCGCAATCGAACCGTTGACGGAATCTTCGAAAGCTATGCATTCCTCAGGTTTGACGCCAAGGCACTCGGCGGCCTTTAAATAAAGCTCGGGATTCGGTTTGACTTCCTCGACATCATCTGCCGTTCTGATGCATTCAAAATCGTCGTAGAGGCCGATTTGCTTTAAATGCTGTGACACCCATTTATAATCAGAGCTTGATGCAAGGCCGATTTTTAAACCGAGCTCTTTTGCCGCCGCTAAATAAGCTTCCACGCCGGGACGCGCTTTTTCATTTTCAAGCCTTTTTGTAAAACGTTCCTTCCTTAAGGCTGTCAGTTTTTCATGATCCAGCTTCTTTTGCAGCTGCTCCTCAAGGTAGACAAAGGGCTGAAAGCCGGCAGCCGTCCCGATGACTTTCCCCCACACCGACATCGGAAGAGCCGAGCCGTGCTCTTCAAAAATTTCCTGAAGCACTTCATAATCATGTGTTTCTGTATCTAAAATAAGACCGTCAAAATCAAAGATCACTGCTTTAATCATGTCGCTTTGTCCAACTCCTTCTGCCAGTTTGCACACTCATTGTATCCTTCTTACTGTCCCTTGAAAAGCCCGGCGCCTTCAAAACGTTATGTATAAAGAAGAAGAGCCTGCTGTGTTTAGAAGCAAGCTCTTCCGCTTCTATTGTGTTCGTGTCGGAGTGGAGATGTTCGTCAGCGCCTGTCCTGCTGATTCGTTTGACAAATCGTTTACAGCAAGGTCCCCAAGCGCGACAATACCGACTAAATGATTATTTTCCACTATCGGCAGGCGGCGGATTTGGCTTTGGGCCATAAGCTGTGATGCTTCCTGAAGGCTCATGTCCGGATTGCCGGATACCACATTTGTTGTCATAACCTCGGAAACCGGCGTCTGGCCATCCTGGCCTTGGGCTGTCGTTCTGAGCGTGATGTCCCGGTCGGTGATCATTCCTTTTAATACTCCCTGGTCAACGACAGGAATCGCTCCGACGTTATGCTGGCTCATGAGCTCTGCCGCTTCTTGAACCGTCTGATTCGAAGAAACCGTTGCTACCTGCCTTGACATAGCATTGCTGACAGTGTTCAATAAACTGCACCCCTTTCGGTTGTTAGTATGTACAATCATCAACATGATAACAAGGAAGTTGACACCAGCCATTGTGTTTTTCGCTTTTTTCCTTTATAGTCTTTTCATAAAAAAAGAGCCCTTCCATTAGGAAAAGCTCCTTTGAACCGCGGGCTCCGCCGGTTTACATCAGCAGTTGTATGCCCTGTTTTTCACTGTCGGTATTCACGGGAAAAAAATCAGATGATGTTAATGGAAAATACAGGCCGCAATCATTCAGCTTTTTGCTGCTTTTATCAAAAAGCTCACGGTCTTTTAAAACCCACTGGCGTTTTGGTTTTGTCAATAATGTATGAATCAGCTGCAGACTTGTGATGATCTGAAACGACTCATCCAATGTTCCCTTGTATTCGTACTCTTTAAAATCAAGTGCCCCTTGCTGTTTCAGTTCTTTAATTTTTTGCTTGTTAAAGTACAAAGGAAATACTTGAAAAAGCTCTGAAGCGAGCTCTTGAATATAGATTTCCTGTTCTTCGGTTGCCGCTTTAACAATACGCATATGAATCACCCTTCATCCCTTGTAATCTCTTCAAACAGAATAGCATACTAAAACTCAAGGCTGTGAAGGTAAGTGTTTCCTGATGGCTGAAAAGCTTTTGAGAGAAAGGAGAGTAAAAATGAACCAACAAAACCGCGGATTAACTTTCCTGGCCGGGAGCAGGCATGACGGCGAACATTTGTTTTCTTTTTTGAAAAAAGAGGCGAAAGCTTCAAAACCGGTCATTCAATATTGGACAGCGAATCAAAAAATAAAAATCAATCATAAAGCGGCTGCTCACAACCAGCAGCTGAAAAGCGGGGATAGAATAGACATCGATCTAAGAGAAGAGGAAGAAAGCGGCGTCATTCCCGAATATGGCGAGCTGCATGTCTTATTTGAGGACGATCATATGCTGATCGTCAATAAGCCTGCGGGAATCGCCACCCATCCTAATGAAAAGGGGCAGACAGGCACGCTTAGCAATCTTGTCGCATTTTATGACCAAACAAACGGAACAGAACGAAAAATCCGCCACGTCCATCGGCTTGATAAAGATACGAGCGGTGCAGTCGTATTCGCAAAGCATCGTCTCGCCCACGCAATCCTGGATGAGCAGCTGCAAAAAAAGGAACTGGCGAGAACTTACCTCGCCATAGCGGAAGGAAAATTGAAAAACAGAAAAGGGACGATTAAAGACCCGATAGGAAGGGATCGGTACCATCCTGCCAGAAGAAGGGTCTCCCCGACAGGACAGGCAGCGGTCACCCATTATACAGTAAAAGGTTATCATCCAACATACGATGTTTCTTTATGCGAGCTGCGGCTCGAAACGGGCAGAACCCATCAAATCCGGGTCCATCTTGCCCATCTCGGACATCCCCTGTCAGGCGACGAGCTGTACGGCGGTTCAACAGGTCTTTTGCAAAGACAGGCGCTGCACGCCGCAGAAATCAGCGTTACCCATCCGATCAGCGGGGAAAGGCTGACTGTCAACGCTCCGCTGCCGGATGACTTCAAAAACGCTGCAATACGGATATTTGGAACAGATTTGCCAATATGACACAAAAGGATGATCCGTTATCATTGGATCATCCTTTTTGATCAAGCCGACTCCAGATCGGCGTTGCGCTCATGCTGTCCTCTTTTCTTGCCAAGCGGAGAGAGTTTCCGTTCCAGCCAGCTCATGAAAAGATCGGCGATCATCGCCATGAGGGCTGTCGGGATTGCTCCCGCCAAAATAATCGCCGTTCCATTCGTGGCGTTTGAGCCCCTGACGATGATGTCCCCGAGACCGCCGGCTCCGACGAACGTTCCTATCGCCGTAATTCCGATGGCAATGACGAGTGCGGTTCTTAAGCCCGCCATGATGACAGACAATGCAAGCGGAAGCTCCACCATCCGGAGCACCTGGAATTTTGTCATCCCCATCGCTTTGCCGGCTTCTAGATATGCGTGTTCAATACTGACGATTCCTGTATAAGTGTTTCTAATAATCGGCAAAAGCGAATAAAGGAACAGCGAGACGATGACTGTATTCGCTCCGAGGCCGAGTACAAGCATCAAAACGGCGAGCATCGCCAATGCCGGAATCGTCTGAATGACATTGGTTACGGCAAAAACCCAGCCGCTCAGTGTTTTGTAGCGGGCGATGAAAATCCCAGCCGGAATGCCGGCGGCTGCCGCAAACAGGACGCCGTATGCGGACATCAGGAAATGCCGGTAAAACTCCTGCAAAACATAGCCGCCGTTATGCGCATAATACGTGCCAAGCTGCTGTAAAACATCCATTCCGTTTGATCCCTCCGTTTCTATTCAAAATAATGATGCTTTTCCAGAAACTGTTTCGCAACAACAGACGGCTCCTTGAGCTTTCCGTCGACTTCATAGTTCAGTTCCTGCATCGTTTCCGTGTCAATTGTGCCGATCAGCTGATTGATGACGCCTTCAAGCTCCGGATGCTCTTTCAGCACCTTCTCGGGCACGACAGGCGAACAATCATACGGCGGGAAAAACCGTTTGTCGTCTTTTAAAATTTTCAGATTGTAAGCCTTAATCCGCCCGTCGGTTGAATAGGCGAGAACGATGTCCATCTTTCCGTTTTTCACCGCATCATAGACAAGTCCAATCTGCATCGGGTATGTGGAACCGAATTTGATGGCGTAATCTTTCATAAAAGCACTGTATCCGTCCCCTTCCCTCTTCATCCAGTAATTATCGACGCCAAGCTTGTATTGGGATGCGTATTTTTTTAAATCAGATATCTTGTCGAGGTGGTGTTTTTCCGCCAATTCCTGTGTCACAGTAAAAGCGTACGTATTATCAAATCCGTATGAATCAAACCATTTCATTTGATATCGTTTTTTGAATTCCTTTTGCGTCAGCTTGAGCGCCTTTTCAGGATCTTTTTCAGGTTTCATTCGCAGCGTTCCCGTCAAGGCATCGCCGGTATAGCGGGTTGCCGCCACATCGATTTCACCCTTTTGCAAAGCCTGCTGCTGCACGGCGTTGGACCCCAGGTTTTTGATCGTTTCTGTTTGTAAATCCGTGTTGTGTTCAATCAATTGAGCGAGGATGCTTGCGATGATTTCCGATTCGCTCATGCTCTGTGCGCCGATTTTTATCGTTTGGCCGGAATCCCCTTTTAAACCGGGGAGCGCGCACCCGCTGAGGACAATGCAGACGGCAGCGAGCAGAATAACCTTTCCCCTGACATATTTCATAACCATATCAGCCAACTCCTTATGAAACTTCTTTCAGCCCTTTTAGTCCATCCGGCGTCACTTTTCGTTCCGCCTGATGCAAAACAGCGTCGGTAACAATGGCGAGAAGCGTGACAGGCACGGCGCCGCCGATGATATATTCCGGCTGATATAAATTAAGCCCGATAAAAATGTAGTCGCCAAGACCGCCGCCGCCGATAAACGATGCAAGAGTCGCCCAGCCGATCAAGTATATTGCAGAAGTCCGGATGCCCGCCATAATGACCGGAACCGCAAGCGGAAGCTCTACAAGGCGGATCTGTTCCCATGCAGTCATACCGATTCCTTTTCCCGATTCCAATAAATTGCGGTTCACACTTTTAATGCCTGTATACGTGTTTCGTAAAATCGGTAGGACTGAATAGAAAAATAAAGCGGCAATTGCCGGGACTTTTCCAACCCCCAACAGCGGAATAAAAAATGCCAAAATCGCAAGGCTCGGCAGCGTCTGAATAATATTCACGACAGCGATGGCAATGCCGGCTCCCTTCTTCATTCTCGTCAGCAAAACGCCGAGAGGAACGGCAGCGATGATTCCGAGAAGTAAAGCGATAAGCGAAATATAAAAGTGCTCCCATGTTTTATCAAGCAGTTCGGCGCCGTTTGCCCGCAAAAAGTCAAGAGCCTCAACCAAATGAAGCACCCCCCGCCCCAAGCAGGTTTTCTTCTCCCCAAATCGATTCATATACGATCTCAACAAGGCTTGCTCTTGTGACAATCCCGGCGAGGCGGTTGTTTTCATCAACAACGGGTACGTATTTGATGCCCTGTTTTAAAATTTTTCGGACTGTATCGCGAAGAAGCTCATGTTTCTTTACGGTATAAATGTCGGTATTGACAATCTCTCCGACCAGTTTTGCCTTTCTGCGCATCTGATCGATGATTTCAACATCGACATACCCTTTGAGCCGCCGCTTTTCATCGATGACCAGCAGCGAGTCTACCCGGTGCCGCCTCATGATTTGAATCGCCTCTGACAAGGTTTTGCCCGCTGTTACCGTGACAGGATTGACATTCATAATCTGTTCCACCCGTTCAACTTCAGGGCTTGATTGAATAAGTCTGTCTTTTCCGATAAATTCTTCGACAAAATCGTTTGCCGGATACCTTAAAATGTCATCGGGAGTGCCGACCTGGACGATTTCGCCGTCCTTTAAGATGACAATCCGGTCCGCAAGCTTTATGGCTTCATCCATATCGTGCGTGACAAAGACAATGGTTTTGTTTAAAGTTCTCTGCAATTTCTTAAACTCTTCCTGAAGCGCATCGCGTGTAATCGGGTCAAGAGCGCCGAACGGTTCATCCATTAAAATGAGCGGCGGCTCGGCGGCGAGCGCCCGCAAAACGCCGATTCGCTGCTGCTGGCCTCCGCTCAGCTCGTGCGGATAGCGCTCCAAATACTCCGGTCCCATATCAACCAGTTTTAACAATTCGCGCGCCCGCTCTTTCCGCTTTTCCTCGGGCCATTTCAGCAGCTTGGGAACGAGTGAAATGTTCTGCTGAATCGTCATATGCGGAAAAAGTCCGATTTGCTGGATGACATAGCCGATCTTTCGGCGGAGCTTGACGGCATCCTGCGCCATAATATTCTCACCGTCAATGTAGATGTTGCCTGATGTCGGTTCAATCAGGCGGTTGATCATTTTCATCGTCGTCGTTTTTCCGCAGCCGCTCGGACCGATGAAACAAATAAATTCACCTTTTGCTATGTCCAGATTAATGCTGCTTACAGCCTTTTTGCCTCCCTTATACACTTTTGAGACGTTTTCCAGTTTCAGCAATAACTGCACCTCCACAAATTCATTAAAAATATTAAATTTGTTAAATTTATTTTTATATTTTCAGAAAAATTTAACGTTTATATTATAAATGAAAGAATAGAAAACCAAAAGTTGATTAAGTGCCCATATTAGATGTGAAAGATTTGTGAACCTATGTGACCTCCGCTCAACTGCCATATCCTTATGTTTCCTCCATATTCCTTTGGAATCCTCTTGAACTAAGCATTTTGTCACCGCTGCTGCACAGGGATTTTAACCATAAAAAAAGGCTGCCAGTCACCTGACAGCCTTTGCTTCTAGAGCGGCTCCGCATATATGATATAGCGCTGAGGGGCGTTTCCCACATAAGAGAACGGATAGCACGTTGTCAAAATCAGTTCCTCTTTTTTGTTTTGCAGCGTGATGATCGATGTATCATCTTGATCTACGATTTTCGTTTTGACGATTTTGTACGCAAAACGGCCATAAGGCAACTCGATTTGCAGCTTGTCCCCGAGTTCCAGCTCCCCTGTTCTGCGAAACACGGTGTCCCTGTGCCCTGAGAGAACGATTTGCCCGTTTTGCTCCGGATAATAGCTGCCTTTGTAATGTCCGACGCCTTTGGCTAAATCATCGGCGCTCGTGCCTTCAACGATCGGCAATTCCGCCTTTAATCTCGGAATGTACAAAATGCCGACGGCTTCACCAGTGACCGGTTGAAAAGATTCGGCAGATGTATCAGACTTGCCGTCTATGGCCACGGCTTTTTTGGCCTCTGCCAGAGAATCTCCAGTCTGCCGGTTCATATCGTATATTTTCCAGCCGCCGTACACAATGATAAGAAAGCCGGCGGCCATAAGCAAAATAGAAAAAAATTTCATTTTCATAGATTGGCTGACCCCTTTTTCCATATATAAACGAACATACCACAGATAAACAGAAGTATACCAAATAAGAGCGGATTGTAAAGATTTGCGGCAGTATTCGGAAGAAAGCGCTTCACTGGTTCGTCATCGTATCTTTTCCCCGGAAATATTCCACTCTGATCTTTTCGTTTTTCTAAAGCCTTTAGGCCACTGTCGAAAGCCCCCGTCTTTTCATGGGGAGAGACTGTTCCGCGGCCGCTTGCATCAGCATCAGCTTTTACACCATGGCCGGGCAAAGATCCGCCTGTATCATCGGCTGGCGTTTCACCGCCGTCGCCATTTCCCGGATTTTCTCCAGTGCCGCCGTCCGCCCCGACCTTTTTAATCCTGCCTTCCGCTTGATAGGAAATCGGTTCTTTAAAGCTCTTCACAAATTCCACAGTCGCTTCGATATCTTCCGGTCCTGTCACCGGACGCTTTCCGAGCCGGGAAATCGGCTCATACTTTTTTCCGGAGGCAGATGCCATAAAGTCATTGACGGTTATCGTGTAAGTCCGGCCTTTTTCTATCGGCGAACCGTTTTCTAAAAAAATGTCCGCCGTTTTGTTTGTTTTCGGGTCCCATGTGTATGTAAATCCGCTGATACTGTAGTCTGGACCGTACACCGGAGAAATTTGCGCATCAATGATGTCATACAAATCCTTTCCTTTGATTTCAAGCGTAACGAGCACATTTCCGAACGGCTGGATGTTGAATAAATCCCCCCATGTAATCGGACCTTTTTTTAAGTCCTGGCGGATTCCGCCGCCGTTCATCAATGCGAAGTCAGAATTCATCGCCCGCTTCATTCCGTCGGCGATTAAATTTCCGAGCGGTGTGTCTCCATCGTTTGAATAGCCGCCTGCCATGTCATGAGCCGCTTCTCCGACCTTTTCGCCGATGATCGGGCCGACGATCCGTTCATATTGATCTAATAAGCTTCTTGTCGCCGGATCGGGTTTGATATTTTCCTGGTTTACATATTCGATATCTGCTTGTTTTCGGACAATATCTTTCGTGTTTCTGTCGATTTCCACGTCGACCACGCCGATGGCTTTGCCATATTCAGAGGCTTGAACAATTAAAGCGCCTCCGGTTTCCCCGTTTACTTCCTCATGGTTATGCGCAGCGAAAATCACATCTACTTCAGGGTCCGCCTTGTTTGCGAGCTCGGCGGACTCACCCGTTACGGCTGTACCATTCTGTGATGCTGTCATATGGGCAAGGACGGCTATTGAACGAACGCCTTTTGCTTTCAGTTCATCAACAGCCAGATTGACAGCTTTCGTCTCATCCGTGAATTCAATCTTCTTTATTCCATCAGGGATCACCATATCGGCGGCAGACCTTGTGACAACCCCGATAAAAGCGACCGGGACGCCTTCGACTTCAAATATCTGATAGGGCGGCAAAAAGCCGGCACCGCTGCTTTTTAATTTACAATTGGCGCAGACGAGCGGAAAATCCTGTCCGTCATAGCCTTTTGTTCCTTTCCCTTCAGGATGCTCCCCTCCATTAAGAATGCGGAGCAGTTCATCAGCGCCTTCATCAAATTCGTGATTTCCGACCGTGCCGACATCAAAGCCGATTTCCTCCATGATGTCGACCGTCGGTTCGTCCTGAAGCAAGGATGATACAGGCGAACTTCCGCCGATCATGTCTCCCGCATGGACAAGAAGCGTATTTTTCCGCTCGGCTTTTCGTTCTTTCAGCAGAGCTGCGGTGTAGTCCATCCTGCCGAAGGTTCCGTCCGTATGCCCGTCGCCGTTCAGATCAAGCTGATATTGCTGGTCGATTTTTCCGTGAAGATCATTCATGCTTAAAAGCCGCAAAGATATATTTCCACTATTCTCTTTCTTTGTATATCCTGCATCTTCGGCTTCTTCGGGAGAAGCGAAAAAGATTCGTTTTTCAACGGGAACTTCTCGCCATTTTTCCGGTGTGACATATGTTTTGTCTGCTGAATCTCCCACATACCTCGTCAGCCCTTTCCCCTGTTCTCTTGCCCGAAATTCAAACGGCAGTTCAATCAGCGGGTCAGCGGGGTTCCAAATGCCGAGCTGATCGTCTTTCGCTTTTTTGACCGCGTGTTGGAACAGTTCGTAATCCTTCTCATCGCCGACCGGCCAAATGAAATATGTCGAAGCCAGCCCCTTTTTGACCAGCTCGAGATTCGTATTCAAGCCGTCCTCTGTGATGACTTGGGCGAGGAGCCTGCCGTAGCTGTCTTTTGCTTCCTTGCCGACCTTTACCGTCACCTTGTCCCCCGGAGACAAAATCGACTGCAAATAGGTTTTTGCGCGGTTTCCGTGCTTTAGCTGATTTTCATCCCGTTCGTTTTTAGGCGTATGATAGGTTTCAGGTGTATCCATATTGACATAACGAACCTTTGTCGCGCCAAGCACAGGTTCCTTTAAATGTATGGTATCTCCGTCAACAACACGGTCTACGACGCTTTCATATTCTCCTTCTGAAACAGGCGGCGGATCATCTGTACCGTCCAGCCGTTTGATATCCTCCTGTTTTCTGGGCAACAGCTGTAATGCGTTATAGCGGCTTAATATCCCTGTAATCTCAAACCATTTCCCTTGTTCGATCAGGCCGGCGGCATTCGTTTGTTCCATCACGCGCAGCGTCAGCTGGTTGTAGTTCTGGTCGATCATCGTCATGTTGTAGCCCCCGCCTGCTGGAGTATCGGGTTTTCCTTCGATGAATCCTTTTATTTTCACAAGACTTCCTTCATATCGATCCGCCTGTTCGGCACGTGTTAATTCTTCAATTGCCAGCGAATGCGGATCAGGAACAGCCGCTCCTCCGTCCGATACTTTTATGCCATCCGGAACGGGAATGATCTCTGTCAGCCCTTTATAAGTTGTGATTTGTCCGGTGACTGAAACATCCATTCCCTCTTTCAGCTCCGGAAAATTGGCTTGGGAAGATGAAAAAATGTTGATTCCCGCCGTATCGTCCTGAATAAATGTTGACAGTTTTCCGCCGCCGATCGCTGATTGGTCCGCTGTGACGACTCCTTTAATCGTAACGGTTTCATGCAGGCGCTTGCGGGCATCCGCTATCGGCATGGCATCAGGCCGGGTAGGGGCACCGCTATCTTCTGCAAGCTTGATGAATTGAACAGATGTTACACCCGGAGATTGAAAATACGGAGAAAGGACTCCTTTGACAGACAGTTTTTTGCCAATCAGATGCGGATTGGTTTTTAAACCGAATTGGCTTCTGAATGCTGTGGGAATTTGTACGGGAAGGATATTCTCAGGAGATCTCTCCTCTGTTTGATCAGCGATGGCCAAGTTGAAATCATTCTGAAATGGACCGCTGAAATGAAAGTTTCCTTTTGAAACGGTATGGCCGACGACATATCCTTCAACAGTGGCATGCCCTGAGTTGTTGCGGATCGCCTCTTTTACGGTTATCGGCTGCTGTTCCGCTCCCTGCACCGCCTCTGCAAACGGTGCGAAAAATGGCGCCCCCATTAAACATGCGATCACAGCCAATGGCAGCAAACGGATTTTCAGGATATTGCCCATCGATTCGCCCCCTTTTTATTCTTCCAGTCCAATTTATCTCATCAATATAAAGACCATATTGTCCTTTTGTAAATATTTCAAAAAAGAGTGAGAACAGGGCTGACCTTATTCTCACTCTTTCATTGGAAGCTTCAATGTCACTATTGTTCCTTTACCTTCATCGCTTTCAAAGTGAATGCTTCCCCCGTGGTTTTCGATAATCTTAAAGGTAACCATCAACCCTAAGCCCGTTCCTTTTTCTTTTGTCGTATAAAAAGGCTCTCCCAGCTTATCAAGCACTTCTTTGGAAATGCCTTTCCCCTGGTCTTCAAAGGTGATGAACACGCTGTCTTTTTCCTTATACGAACGGATCGAAATCACCCCTTCGGCATGTTCCATCGCTTCGATTGCATTTTTAAGAAGATTGAGGAAAACCTGTTTGAGTTCATTTGAGACACCGTAAATATCGGGCAGCCCGTCACTTAACTTTTTCTCGATCCGTACATTGTTCAGAACGGCCTGCGATTCAAGCACCATGCAGACATCTTTGATAAGCGTGTTTACCTGAACGGGATCAAATGTGGCCGATTTTGTTTTCGCCAACACCAGAAACTCGTTGATGATCGCTTCAAGTCTGATAAATTCTGACATCATCACCTCGGCATAATCTTTCTGATATTTTTTTGTTTGAATCATCAGCTGGAGAAATCCTTTCAGCGATGTGAGTGGATTGCGGATTTCATGGGCTATGCCCGCAGCAAGCTGGCCGATGGCAGACAGCATTTCCGATTTCATGAGCATTTTTTCAGACTGTTTCTGATTTGTCATGTCTTCTGAAATCTGCAGGATTTGCTGCACATTACCGAGGCTGTCTTCCACAGGAATAAGCGAGACCTTCTCCCAGCGGTCACGGCCGTTCCCATCCTGATAATGAAGCTCTCCTGACCAAGGTTTCTTTTCGATGGCGCGTTCCCAATGGGCAGGAAGTTCGCTCCATAAAAAATGTTTTTCATATAAAGCAAAAACGTTTTCACCGATCAGCTCGCACTGCTCTTTTCCGATCAGCTTACAAAACCGTTTATTGGCATATTGGACGACTCCATCAACAGAAGCGATAATCATATTGGCCGGACTTTGTTCAATTGCTTGTGCGCTGATATGAAGCGCCTCATTCGTCATTTTCAGCTCGGTGATGTTGGAGAATGTCATTAAGATTCCTTCTGCTTTTTGGCCTGTATCGGACGGAATCATCTTTACCGCATACCAGTCTCCGTTTGACGCTTCCATTTCCTTTTGAATCGTTTTTTTCTCATAGAGGGTCGTTTTTAAGTCTGCGGCATAATCATCATATTCGAACAGTCCTGAAAGATCGCCTATCGGTCTGCCGATGTCCCGCTTCCTCAAATGAAACGCCTTTGCGGCTTCAGGTGTGTATTGTTTCATTCTAAAATTCCGATCGAGCATAAGAGCGTTGATATTCGTATGAAGCAGGAGGTGGTCCATGTCATCCTTAACAGCGTTCAGCTCAGCAATTTTTCTTTCGAACGTCTGATTGGCCGCCATCACTTCCCTGTTTGTAGACATAAGCTTTTGATTGGCGGCAATCAATGCCTTATTTGATGCTTCAAGTTCTTTTATCGTCCGGTAAAGATCTTGAATATCCGGATGTGACTGATCCTCATCGCCTTCTGTTAATGCCTGCTTGTTTTTTTGCGTGTTTGCTTCTTTAATAAAAAGGACGTAAAGCTTGTGATATTGACGGAAAAAACTTTTCAGCTTCAAATTGACAAACGAGAGCTTTCCATTCATATAAATAGGAACATTTTCGAATTCCGTTTCCCTTTTTTCGCTTTTCGCCTTTTGCAAAGCTGCGCTGACAGGAACGGAAAGACTGGCCGGAAAGGCGCAGCTGATGCTCCCTTTTGAACATTTTAAAAATTGCTCCGCATTGTCTGAAGACGCCACAATTTCGCCTCTGTCATTGAGGATCAGGCAAGGAAATAAATACTGGTCGATTAATGACAGATAAATATCATCCAGTTTGTGAAATTCACTTAGTTCATGGATTTTTTTATATACATCCGCTTGTACCTTAGGATACACAGTTTCGGTATCAGCAAATAAACCTGATAATTTTCCAAGTGTTTCACTTGAGCCCGGCATATAAAATCCTCCTTTTCTAAGCGCTAAATCAAAAAAGGGTAAACACCTTTTTTCGCATATCATGTTGAATATCACTACGTCGGCGGCTGATACGATTTCCGGAGGGAGAATCCTTTACAGATCACGCAGGGGCGGTACAACTACACTTCCTTCAAAAGCCTTTCTTGGCGAATCATCGGTAACTTCGCTTCCTGATTTTGCTCCGCAAGTCCGAATCTTAACATGCAGCAGCGCTTTTCGTGCGGCAGCCTGAATTTCGCTATGCTCTGGGATACGATCATTTCGTATAAATGCCGATCTCTTACAAAAAGACCGCCTCACATTATAGAGAAAATCTCCTCAAAGCTCCGCCTGAAGGCGGCCGTGTTAATTGACATGGCCATCAGAACTCCGCTTTAAGATCCGGGAGGTCCGCCAGTATGTTTTGCGGGCATGAGGCAGGGGGGCTTTTGCTTAAGCATTTGCTTCCCTGCTTTCTCCGCTGCCCTTTTTTTGAAAATAAAACCCACAATATGTTCTTCTGAACTAATTTATTCGACGATTTGTATAAAATCCCTTTAAATCCATTCCATGCGTTTCCTCCTTTTTTGAATAAAAATGCAGGAACAGACAAAAAATAACTGGCGTACTAAATAGAAGGAGGATTTCGTTATGAATCAGCAAAACCAGGAACAAATGCAAATCAATCAGGGAAACGAAGGAATGCAGCATATGAATCACGGGGGCCACGAAATTTTCGACATGCACGAAGTGATGTCCGGCATGATCGGCGCGCTCGAGCAATATATGATGTTCAGACAGCATGTCAAAGATCCGGAGCTTCTGGATATTTTAAACAGACAGCACCAGTTTATTTTGTCGCAGTACAACATTACGGCCGAGTGCTTCCGGACAGGACAAAAGCCAAGCCAGGAAACAGCGACTTATATGATGAAACAGGATCGCCAATTCGTATACGGCTTAAAGGAAACACAGCCTAAAAAGCCGAAACAATCGCCTGAAGCCATTGATGATGCCTGTATCAGCAGCTTTATGCTCGGACTTCTTAAATCATGCACTTCCGCCCTCGCAATGGCGGCTCCTGAGGTGACAAATCCGGTCTGCCGAAGAGTGCTGGCGGATCAAATTCCTCACTATATTGAAATGGCCTATGAAGTGTTTCTTTATCAAAACAAACACGGCTATTACCAGGTTCCTCAGCTCGCTCCGCAGGACATGCAAAAAATGCTTTCCGCCTATGCACCTGTCCAGGGACAAATGCAAATGCCGCCGAACAAGGGAGCCGGACAGCAGGGACCGATTCATTAATAAAGAAAAACGGCATTGGAACCCGCAATGCCGTTTTTTCGTATTTTTGTTTAAATTCTTTTTCAAATTCCGTTAATTCTTGATGAACGGCAGCTCTAAAGCCCTTTTTAAAATTTTTTGCCTCCGCCGTTTCTTTCATAATATCGAGGATGATGCCTCTGCCTTTTTTGTTGACAAGCTCATCAATCATATAAAAACTCTGTAAATATATGTCCGATTCAGAATCATCGCGCATCTTTTGCCACTGCCGGTCAGTCTTCAATTTAGCGAGGGGCACGACAGACGGCAAAGTCCGTGTATAGGCAGAATCGTGTGCGGCGGACCATTCCGCGACACCCTCATGAAACCAGAGCGGGTAATCCTCCGGTTCTGAACCGAGCTCCCTGAGCTTTTCATGGAAAGCGTAATGGGTATATTCATGAATCAACACCCGCTTATAAAGAAAGACGGCAAACCCATCATTATTGAAAAGCTGCTCCCTATCCTCAGGGAGCAATCCGATGATGCGCGTTTCTTCAGAATAAAAGCCGGTGATATCTGACAGCTTTGAAAATGCTTCAATTTCTTTGCTGTTTGAGAAAAAGACGAGATCAATACCGTGAAAGCGGGACTGGCCAAAAATGGCCCGATTAAGATCATCGGCATATGTCAGCGTCTCCTTTGTCAGCTCTAATATAGGCTTTTCCTGATCTGAATAATAGATACTGGCATGTTGGTGACGGGTCATGTTCTTTGTTTTCAGCAATTCCCGTTTTTCGGCGCTGCCGGCTGTAACCGCGATCCGGCTTGCCTGGTCTTGATGAAAAAAAACATGCCAGACAGCCGCAGCCAACATCCCCGCCGCCATGATCACAAGAGCCGCTTTTATATGTTTCCCCACGGGCTATACCCCCATTTTAAGAGTATATCTCTTACCTTATGCAGGGATATGTAAAAGTGTGCGTTCGGAAAAAATAAAAAAAAGACCGCGATGGTAAGGATCGACGGTCTTTTTAAAAAACGCGGTTATTTTTGCTCAGGGAACATCCTGCGGGTCATTTGGCCAAATTCGTCAAACAGACCTTTGATTGGTTCGCCATTTTGAATTCTTCTTCCATAATCCTGCATTCTGTCAACAAAATCCGGATTAGCGGAAACATAGACATTATTAATGCTTTTGTCTGTTGCTTTGACCTTATCGGAAATTTTCTTTTTCAAACTTTGTGTAACATCCCCTTGCTTATTTCCCGTCAAAACAACCGCCACATAAGCATTGTTGTCTGTCACGATGACAGACGCATTGTTGACTTCCTTCATGTCAGTGATCTTGTCGGCGATATCGTTAGCTTCTCTCATATTGTTTCCATCGCGGTTATCATCATTGACAAAATTTGCGTTATTCCCATCATTCGCGTTATTCCCATTATTTGCGTCATTGACATCTGTGACATTATTTAAGCCATTGCGGTCATAAGCATCGCGATTATCTCTGTTTGTTACGTTTCTTACATTATCGTTATTGCGGCCGTTTTCTCCCTGATTCGCCATGCCGCATCCGGCGACGAACAAAAACGGAAGAAGTAAAGCAGCAATCACGCTTTTTTTCTTGTTTAACATGAACAAAATGCCTCCTTTAAATATTTACCTTTAGGTTTTTCTTTTCTCTGTGATTTATTCGTACAAAGATCAATTTCCAAACCCAAATTCTGCTATCATAGTAATGATCTAAAAAAAATCGGGGTTGTACAAATTGAAACGGACTGATGGCTTGCAGAAGGCGGAAAAGATATTTCATGTTTTGCGGATTACGGATTTTGCGGTTCATCCCGAAGAAACGCAGCTTGTATTTGACACAAATAACAATGGAAAATCCAATCTGTGGGCGATGGACTTCCTCATCCATACCCTTATCAGCTCACCTTTTTGAACCAAAATTCAAACGGAATCGCCTACTGTGAAGATGGTTCAGAACTTTTTGCCGGTTTTGACTATGACGGCAATGAAAAAAGCAGTTTATACCGTATTCGATCTAACAGCGGGGAGATGCAGCTGTTGAACGGAAATCAAAAAGACCGCCATTTTGAGCCGGTCCCAGTGAAGGATGCTGTTTATTATTCATCTTCCAGCGGCAATCCCACTTTTTTAAATACATACAGATACGATTTGCAGACAGGAGAAGAACGGCTTGTTTTTGGAGGAAAGGATGGAACATCACTGCTCAGCGATGTCAGTCCGGGCGGGAAAGCCGCAAGTATCCACGTATCCTTCGTCAACAGCCATTCGGTCTGTATGATTCAAACCTCTGACGGAAAAGCAGGACCGGTCGTTCCTGATGAAAAAAAACCGCACATGGTATATTCATCATATTTTCCATCAGACGACATGCTATATGTAACAACGAACTACGATTCCGAATTTTCATATCTTGCGTCATACAGCATTTCTACTGATACATTCACCCCGCTCTTCTCGATAGACAAAACGGAAATGACAGCCATTCAGGCTGATCAGGAAGGAAAATACCTTTATATTGTTGGAAAAAAAGGCGTAAACGATGTGCTGTTCCAATATGACACAAAAACGGGAAACAGCCGTTCTGTAGATTGCCCATGTTCTTCTATCGCCAAGATGGTCTGCGCCCCATCCGGCTCGCTGTACATTCTCGGATCAACACCGACGAAACCGAACAATATATATGTGAAAACAAAAAACGAAGCCGAATGGCGGCAGCTAACAAAACATGCGGTCCCTGGTTTTTTTGAAGATGACCTTTCTTATCCGGAAACAGTCGTTTATCCGTCCTTTGACGGACTGCCGATCGAAGGCTTGCTGTTTAAGCCCGATCCTCAGGATGCAAACGGTTTTACGATCATATGGCCGCACGGCGGTCCGCAGCACTCTGAACACCTCAGGTTTTATGATATTTTTCAAATCGCTGCAAAAATGGGCTATCAAGTGTTCGCGCCGAATTTCCGGGGCTCTGCGAACTACGGCTACACGTTTTATCAAATGGTCGAGCAGGATTGGGGAGAAGGGCCGCGTCTCGACATGGTGTACGGAATTGAATGGCTGATCGACCAGAAGCTCGCCGAGCGGGATAAACTGTTTTTGATGTGAGGCAGCTTTGTCGGATATATGGCACTGCTGCTGCACGGGAGACATCCCGAGTATTTCCGTGCTGTCGTTGATATATTCGGGGTCAGCAACCTGTTTACGTTTTACACATCTGTTCCGGCGTTCTGGCGCCCTCTTATGGAGAAATGGGTCGGACATCCGGAGCGCGATCAGGAAAAAATGACAGCCGATTCTCCGATCACATATCTCGAGAATATGACACGGCCGATGCTGATCATCCAAGGCGCAAATGATCCCCGCGTTGTCAAGGAAGAATCCGACCAGATTGTAGACCAGCTGAAGGATCTGGGAAGGGATATTGACTACCTTGTCATGGAAGATGAGGGGCACGGCTTTTCCAAACAGGAAAACAAAGTGATGGCTTTTACCGCTATTTTCAGCTTCTTTGAAAAACACCGGTTAAGCGCTGCCGCCGGAGCTTTAGAATAAAACAAAGACGGTCGGGGGATGGTAATACATAAAAAGGAGGTTAACCATTTGTTCAGAAGAAGAACCGGCATTCACCCCGCTGTTTTAGTTCTCGGATCTGCCGCGCTGACGATGGCTTTTTCACCGGAAATCCGCAAGAGGGTCGCAAGCATGTTTGCAGGCCGAATAAACGGACAGCGTCTGAAAAGCTCAGCGAAAGACATGATGATGAATCCGGCCGATTTGATCAAGCAGGCATTCAATCCCGGAAGCCAAATGCAAAGCGGTCAAGGCAGCCCACAGCATCAGGCGGATCATAACGCCAATCAAGATTCATCAAGCTTCACGACCGCAAATCAAACTAATGCGCCATTTCATGACGAGCAGCCGTGGAGCCAAACAAACCGCACATATTAGCAAAAAACCCGCACACGCTTAAACAAGCGGTGCGGGTCCTTTTTTAGATTTCAGCTTCGATAATATTTGTGCGGTCATGATACGTGTCTGTTTCAAGCTCCTTTGTCACCTTACTTGTGACAAGGCCGGACGTCATGCTGCCGCTGACATTAAGTGCCGTACGCCCCATATCGATGAGCGGTTCGACTGAAATCAGCAATCCTGCAAGCGCAACCGGCATATTTAAAGCCGATAAGACGAGAAGCGCCGCAAATGTAGCACCGCCGCCGACGCCTGCTACACCGAAAGAGCTGATGGCAACAACGGCAATCACGGTGATGAGGAATGACGGATCAAGCGGATTTTGGCCAATCGTCGGCGCGATCATGATCGCAAGCATCGCGGGATATATCCCTGCACAGCCGTTTTGGCCGATCGACAGGCCGAATGAACCGGCAAAGTTTGCGATTCCTTCAGGAACACCGAGGCTTCTTTGCGTTTTAATGTTCAAAGGCAAAGCGCCTGCGCTTGATCTTGAAGTGAACGCAAAAATGAGCACCGGCAATGCTTTTTTCAAGTATGTCACAGGATTCAGTCCGCTGATTGTAATCAGCAGCAAATGAATGATGAACATCACGATCAGCGCCACATAAGACGCGAGTACAAATTTCCCGAGCTTGACGATGCTGTCGAGATCGCTTGTGGCGATCGTATTTGTCATAATCGCCAATACCCCGTAAGGTGTCAGCCTCAAAATCAGTGTCACAACACGCATGACGATCGCATAGACGGCATCAACCATTTTTTTAAAGAGCTCTGCTTGCTCAGGCTGTTTTTTCTTGACGCCAAGGTATGCCATCCCCAGAATTGCGGCGAAAATAACGACCGCGATCGTTGATGTCGGTCTTGCCCCCGTAAAGTCTAAGAATGGATTTCCCGGTAGCAGCTCGACAATCTGCTGAGGAAGCGTTTTGGCTTCCATCGCCTGCGATTTTTGTTCCAATTCAGCGCCTCTCGAAGTTTCTGCACTGCCCTGGTCAACATGGACGGCCTTGAGATCAAAAGAAAGCGCTGATGCAATTCCCACCGCCGCGGCGACAGCAGTCGTTGCAATCAGAATGCCGATGATAAGGCCGCTGATTTTCCCGATGTTATTTGTCAATTTAAGTTTTGTAAAAGCCCCTAAAATCGAGATGAAAACAAGCGGCATAACAACCATCTGCAAAAACTTGACATAGCCGCTGCCGGCAATGTTGTACCAATCTGATGTCTGAGTCAGCGTTTCTGAAGACGAACCATATATAAAATGCAAAGCAAACCCAAAGACAATTCCGAGCCCCAGAGCGGTAAACACTCTCTTGGAAAACGAAACATGTTTTTTTTGCATCATATAAAGGAGCGCCATCAGGCCAAGCATGACGAGAATATTTATAATAACGAAAAATGCCATAATAACAAAAGCACCCCCAGAATTTTTTTACATTAGAAAACTATAGTATAATAAAGCTTATTGGTCAAGTAGGAATTAACGATATTCACCATTCTTTACAATCGTATGATCGGAGCACGGCGAAAAGTTGTTATTCCCCGATTTCTTTAAGCGGAACAAACGTTGGAAGCTGAGCTCCTTTGAATTCTTTTTTGATAAATTCGGCAGTATCGTCAGACTGATACAATTTGACAATCTTTTGTAAATCTTCGCTGTTCCGGTCTTCTGTTCTGGCGGCGATGATATTGATGTACGGCGTAGCTGTTTCGTCTTCAAGCTCAATCGAATCTTTGACCGGATTCAGCCCGGCATCGACCGCGATTCCGTTATTGATGACAGAGGCAGCAACATCGGGAAGCGCCCGCGGCGTCTGTTCTGCGGCTACTGTCGTGATCTCAAGCTTCTTGGGATTTTTCTTGATCGCATCAAGCGTACCATTGCCGTCAAAGCCGTCTTTCAATTGCAGCAAACCGGCCTGCTGCAGGAGAAGAAGCGCTCTTCCCATGTTTGTCGCTTCACTCGGAACTGCGATTTTTGCGCCGTCCGGAATGTCCTTAACCGATTTGTAATGATCCGAATAAATGCCCATCGGCGCGATGATTGTCGTCCCGACCGGTGATAAATCAAGATTGCGCTCTTTTTTAAATGAATTGAAATAGGATATCGTCTGAAAGGCGTTTGCGTCAATGTCTCCGCTGGCCAAGGCCATATTCGGCTGAACATAGTCCGAATATTTGACGATTTCAATTTTCAAGCCTTCCTTTTCGGCTTTTTTCTTCACATAATCCCATACCCTTGTATCCGTCCCGCTGACACCGATTTTAATGGTTCCGCTTTCCGAATTTGAGCATCCGGCAAACACACTTATAATGAAAAGAAAAATCGTAATAAAAGCAAATTTTTTCATAGCTGCATACCTCTCTTTTTATCGTCTTCTTAATTTTTTGGACAGCACATTCCCTGATGACTGCAATCCTTGAACAACAATGACAAGTATCGCCACCGTCACGATCATCGTCATGGTATCAAATCTCTGGTAGCCGTACGTAATCGCCAAATCCCCAAGCCCGCCGGCGCCTATTGCTCCTGCCATCGCTGAAGCCCCGACCAAGCCTACAGTCGCAACTGTAAAGCTTAATACTAAAGAACCAAGTGCTTCCGGAATCAAAAACCGGAAAATGATCTGCCGCGGCGTCGCTCCCATTGCTTCGGCAGCTTCAATCACCCCCGGCTCCACTTCAAGCAGCGAATTTTCGACAAGCCTTGCGATATACGGTCCGGCATAAAACGTAAGCGGAACAACCGCCGCCCATGTCCCGATCGAAGTCCCCACAATCAGCCGCGTAATCGGAATCAAAGCGACCATCAAGATGATAAACGGAACAGATCGGAAAATATTGATGATGACATTAATCACCGTAAAAACCGCTGTATTTTCGAGGAGATGCCCCTTTCTTGTCACAACGAGGAGAATCCCGAGCGGAATACCGATAATGCTTGAAAACAGAAGCGAGAAAATCGTCATTTGAATCGTTTCGACCAGCGCGTCGATGATTTGGTCATATGTAACAAGCATGTCAATTAACCTCCTTGACTCGAATGTTTTCTGTTGCGACGAAATCGAGCGCCCGCCTGATTTCACCGTCCTCCCCCTGCAGTTCGACCGTCATGCTTCCAAAAGGAATTCCCTGCAGCTCCGTTATCGTTCCGTGTAGAATATTAACATCAACATCGAAACGCTTTGATACTTGGGAAAGCAACGGCCTTTCTGATGATTCCCCGACAAATTGAAATTGATAGAGATGCTTTTTATTTAATTTTTGGATCGACTCGGGAATCTCATGATCAATGGCCGAACGGATAAAATTTTTGGCCGTTTCCGTTTTCGGAGCGGAAAAAACGTCAAATACGCTGCCTGATTCAATGATTTTTCCTTTTTCAATCACCGCGACTTTGTCGCAAATTTCCCTTGCGACATTCATTTCATGGGTGATTAACAGAATCGTGATGTTGTATTGTTCATTGACGCGCTTTAACAGCTTGAGAATGTCGCTCGTCGTTTGCGGATCAAGCGCAGAGGTCGCTTCATCACAAAGCAGAACCTCCGGATTTGTCGCTAGTGCCCGTGCGATGCCGACCCGCTGTTTCTGCCCTCCTGAAAGCTGATCCGGATAGGCGCCGGCTTTGTCCTCGAGACCGACAAACCGAAGCAGCTCTGTCACCTTTTGTTTGATTTCGGCTTTCGGCGTTTTCACGAGCGCCAGCGGCGCTGCCACATTCGCAAAAATCGTTTTCGAATTTAACAGATTAAAATGCTGAAAAACCATTCCGATTTTCCGTTTCACAGAACGTATTTCGCTTTTCGACAAGGACGTTAAATCCTGACCGCCTACCAAAACCTTTCCCGCCGTCGGTTTTTCCAGAAAATTAACGCAGCGGATCAGCGTGCTTTTGCCCGCTCCGCTAAATCCGATCACACCGTATATGTCTCCTTTATTAACATGAAGGTCTATGCCATTCAGCGCCCGGATTTTCTCTCCGCCTCTGTCATAGACCTTTTCAACTCCCTGAAATGTAATCATGGTCATCCCTCCGCTGTTTTTGAATAACAAAAAAGGCTTCCTCTTTTGAAAATAAGAAGAAGCCTTTAGACTCAGGTAAAATAGAGTGCATCCGCTCTTCTTATCTTCCAAGCCTAATATCGGCTTGTTGGAGTTGGCACAGTATTCTGTTTCGCACAGAACCCGCTGCCGAGGCTTCATAGGGCCAATTCCCTCCGCCTCTCTGAATAAGAAGTATGTTGTGTATGAAGTTTTACCTAACTTTACAGCTTCTTTGAGGTGTTGTCAATTGAATATTTAAAAATTTCAGGAAGATAGCACAGCCCGAATCAAAACTTTTACCGGTATGAACGCCTGCTGTTTTAAGAAAAATCTGCCGCCGCATATTTTTTCAAAAAAATTGCGTTTAACAGTTGTAATTTCGCTTAAACACTGGTAAAGTAAAGGTAATTATTTTTGTTCGAACTATCTTTAAGAAGAAAGTTTTGTAAGAGTTTTCGTCTTGGAAGTTTGTTTTAGAGCAAGAATAGTGAATTTAAGCGTTATCGCTTTAGGAGGAAATTTCATGCTAGAAGGTAAAGTAAAATGGTTCAACTCTGAAAAAGGTTTCGGATTCATCGAAGTTGAAGGACAAGACGATGTATTCGTTCATTTCTCTGCTATTCAAGGCGAAGGCTTCAAAACTTTGGAAGAAGGCCAATCTGTATCTTTCGAAATCGTTGAAGGAAACCGCGGACCGCAAGCTGCTAACGTAACAAAAGCGTAAGCTGTGAACCGCTGATCTTCATACGGGACTGCTGACTGAATGTCAGCAGTCTTTTATTTTAAAAAAGCCTCATGCCCGGAAAACAGGCGTGAGGCTTTTTTGCGCTTATGAAGCGATGTCTCTCTTTGTGAATACACCGAAGGCGAGCACTTGAAAAACGATAAAATAGACAGCCAGCACCGCGATCGAGAATCCCAGCGTCATTCCTGAAACAAGCGGAACTCCGTCAAAGTATTCGGTGAGATCTGTGTTGGCAAATAAGATGTATTTCACCCAGTCAAATTTTACTGCGAGAAGATTTGTTACCGTACCGCCCACAGCTAAAAGGAAAATCGAAATGCCTACAGCAAGTGAACTGTTTCTGAAAACCGCTGAAATCATAAAGGCCATGGTCGACATCATCAAGAGCGAGATTGAATTCAGCAAATAGCTGCCGGCCAGGTGCAATAAAAGACTTTTTTCTTGAACGCTTCCGTTGGCATACACCAAGTGTACCTGGCTGCCATCACCCGCTCCGAACAAAGCAAGACCTGTAATGCCCGCGCTTGCAAACAATATGAAAAGCAAAGCCAATGCAAACAGCAGGACTGTTACATATTTTGCGAGCAGAATTTTAAAGCGGCTGATCGGCCGGATGACAAGCAGCTTCACCGTTCCCCAGCTGAATTCATTCGCAACGATTCCCGCCGCCACCGTAATCACAAACAGTCCGGCGAAGGAGATCACATCACTGGCATCGCTGATGAACGACAGTGCCGAATAATTTCCATCTTCCGGCAAATCATGCTTGATTCGATACTCATTAATCGCGGTCGATCTTTCGTAGCTTTTTTCAAGAGCCGGATTGCTGACTCCTTTAAGCTGTTCCTTCATATCCGCATTTTCCTGCGCCAGTTCCTTTTTCCAGTCTGCGTTTTGATCTGTCTCTCCGATCGTCTTTGTCAGAATGCCCAATCCGATCACAGATAGCAGCAATATCCCGATCATGAAGTATGTTCCTTTTCGGTTGAAAATCTTGATCCATTCATTAACGATGAGATTAAACATGCTGAGCCTCCCCCTTATCTGCGGTGATTTCCAGGAATCTGTCTTCCAATGATTTGTTAACGGCTTTTACTTCATATAAGCGGGCCCCGCTGTCGGTTAAATGTTTAATAAAATCAGGCATATCGTCTTTCCGGAGGCTGAGCTCAATGCCGTTTTCCGCTTTTTCAATTTTCATATCCCCGAAAGCCGCGGCCTGCCGTATCAGGGATTCAGTATCGTCAGCTTGAATATAATAGCGTTTTTTCTCATCGGCGGCAGGGACATGTACTTGCTGAATGTCGCGCAGTTTGCCGTTTTGAATGATCGCGATTCTGTCGCACATCAGCTCCATTTCTGAAAGCAGGTGGCTTGAAACGATGACCGCCATACCTTTTTCCCTTGCCAGCTTCCGCAAATAATCACGAATCTCCCGAATACCGGCCGGATCAAGACCGTTTGTGGGCTCATCAAGGATCAAGAGCTTCGGATCGTGCAGAAGGCTTTGGGCGAGACCGAGCCTTTGCCTCATACCTAAAGAGTATGTTTTGACCTTATCGTGGATTCTGTTCTTCAGTCCGACTAACTCGACGATTTCGTCAATTTTCTTTTTTGTCACGCCTTTTGTCATGCGCGCGTATTGCTGAAGGTTTTGATATCCCGTTAAAAATTTATACAGTTCAGGATTTTCAACGATCGCTCCGAGATGGCCGGCAGCCTGTTCAAAATGGTCTTTTACGCTTACTCCGCACACGGCGATCTCCCCGGCGGAGATGCTCATATGGCCGACAATCATCCTGATCGTTGTCGTTTTGCCGGCGCCGTTCGGTCCTAAAAAGCCGAAGATCTCCCCGGCGCGCACGTCAAAACTCAATCCATCGATAATTTTCTTTCCTCTGATTGTTTTTGAGACGTTTTTTAATTGCAGCAGTGTTTCCACACACTTCTCCTCCCGCCATTTGAAGATGAATTATGATTTTTCTTCGATAAACTCTTTAAGCCATTGTAAAAGCGACAATCCGGATTCTTCACGAAGTTCTTCGACATCCTTTTTTTCCTCAATCCGTCCGTTGAAGACGACGATCACCTCATCCAAAATCTGTTCGATTTCCTGAATCTCGTGCGTGGCAATGATAACCGTCTGCTTTTCAAGCTCCAGGTATGTGAGAAGGCTCTTTACAATCGATTCCCTGACCATTGGATCAAGGCCTGAAAGGGGTTCGTCAAGGAGCAGAACCGGTGCATCACGCGCTAATGTCAGCACCAGCTTCAGCCTGCCCCTGTTTCCTTTGGAAAGCTTTCCGATTATTTTATCCTCATCGATTTTCATTTCTTGTAGAAGGTAAAAAGCCTTATCCCGCTGAAAATCGGCAAACTGGCTTCCATAAAAATCGATCATATCCTTTACACGGAAAGGATCATAAAACATATCGAGCTCTGTTAAATAGGCGATGCTTCCCGTCAAGTTCCGCGCCGCCGGCTTGCCATCGATCAACACCGTTCCCGAATCCGGAAAAGAGAGGCCTGTGATCAGCTTTAAGATTGTTGATTTGCCGCTGCCGTTCGGTCCGGCCAATCCATATATTTTGCCGGGAGACAAAGACAGATCGGCGCCTTTGAGTGCATAGCCTGTGCCGTACTTTTTCGTGACGTTTTTCAGCTCAATGTTCATTTGGATCTCCTTTCTGCAAATAACGGTCGAGTTCGGACAGCATATCCTGTTTAGACAAACCGAGCTCTTCCATGCTTTGCACAAATTGTCCGATGACCTCAGCCCGCATCTCCCGCTTCAACTCATCGATCACTTCCGTATTTTCCACAACAAACGTTCCCTGTCCCCTCCTGGTCTCCACGACTCCCATCCTTTCCATTTCATTGTAGGTCCTTTGAATCGTATTCGGATTTACTTGCGTCTGCACAGCCAGTTCCCGGACGGAAGGCAGTTTTTCTCCCGGCTTAATCTCTTCGCGGACCATTTTTTTTAAAAGCTGTTCGGCAATTTGCTTATAGATCGGCTTTGAAGCGGAAAAATCATTCGCCATCACATTTACACCTCAACTCTTCTATCAAGTATTTTGCCGGAGAAATAGAAGAGACAGACGCCTAACACTGCGTAATACAGCAGGAGAACACCCGGAAGATCAATTTTGGAAAATGAAACGGTCCATCCCGAATCTTGATAGTAGTGAAATTTGAAATTCATTTTTAAGGAAAGGCTCCAAAACTTCTGTGCAGACTCGAACAGTCCGCTCTTGATGAACAGCCCCTCCAGCAATCCATAGGCATTGTAGATGAATAAAGGAATAAGCCAGCGGATTTTTTTGATAGCGGGATATTTTCTGAGAGCTTCATATATCGTCCATAAAAACATCACCCATATGGCAAAAAACACTGATTCTAAAAAAGCCGCGATGTTGACAAGAAACAAATCTGAAACAGAAAACATACTGTCAGCTACAGGTCTCAGAAAGCCTCTCACAATCAAGCCGAACATAAACAGAATCACCTGGGAAGCCAATTGATAAACGGCGGCTGCCGCAAGCTTTGACAGCAGCAAAACCGCACCCTTGTTCGGATTGTAGAGCCATAGCTGCGTTTTTCCTTCTAAACGGAGCTGGCTGATGATCATGAGAGGGCAAAACAGAGAATGAAACAACAAGATGGTGACAAAAGCCCCGAACAGCGCCATTGGTTCGCCTGTATAATGAGCAAACGCAAAGCTTGCAAAGATCGCCAAAAGCATACAAAACATCCATGTCACAGACCAAAATCTTGAGATGAGCAAATCTTTTTTAAATAAACCGCTGAAAGATTTCAAACGATACCCTCCCCTATATCTCTGTACCAGTGTACTACATCAATAGTACACTGGTACAGAAGAAAATACAATCAATGTGTAAAAAAATCCATAAAAAAAGCAAACTCGCTGATATTCAGCGAATCTGCTTTTAATCCTGCTTACGCTTTTGCATGGATTTTAATGCATTTCTATAGTCCATGTCATCCATCTGCGTTTTTTCAGGCTGATGCTGTTCTTTAGGCTGATGAAGCTTTTGCAGCGTCTTCCGGTATGTCTGATCATCCATGACATACCTGTCATCTTCAGAAGCGCGCTCAAGCGTCTCTTTCACGGGTTCTTCAGGCTGCGGCGCCTCGAGGACATCCCCAGCCCGGGCGGACTCCGCCTCATGCTGTTCAGGCTCGTCTTTACCCGGAGATGCAGATCGCACATTAAACACGATAAGACCGATAATGACGATGATTGCAGCTATAATGGTCAAAATAATGGTCATATCAACCACTCCTTACTGCCCGTTGACAAAACGGTCTGTCACCTGTGTGACACGTCTGCCCAAAGCCCGTCCCAGTTCAAGACCTTCCTCGGAAATCAATTCATCGCTGTCAACCGGACAGGTAATGCCCACTCCGTAATATGATCCGTATAAAGCATTTTCCGGCACATTTCCAGGCAAACCGACAACCATCATTCCTTGATGAAGCATCGGGGTGATCAGATTGAGCATTGTCGCTTCAAGTCCGCCGTGAGTCGTTGCCGTTGTGCAGAAGACTGCTCCGACCTTGTTGATCAGCTTTCCTTCGGCCCAAAGGTAGCCCAATCTGTCGATCCAGGATTTTAAACCTGAGCTGATCGTGCCGAAATGGCCGGGACATCCCCAAATGATCGCATCCATATCCTCAAGCTTTCTGATGTCCGCCTGGCTGACATGGTCGATCAGCACCTCTGCTCCTTCTGTTTCTCCAGCGCCTTCAGCGATGGATTGGGCTAATTTTTTCGTATGCTCGCCTTCACTGTCATAAACAACATAGATTTTCATATTAAAACCTCCTGGTTTAAGACTCTTTTGCTTCTTTTGGAGCCGGCAGCAAAGTCAGCTCTCCCGCTTTGCTTTTCTTGCGTTCCTTGTCTTTTCTGACATCTCTTAAAAACAGACTTAATACAAGACCGACCAGGCAGAGTCCGGCCGCCCACATAAAGGCGTCATTAATGCCCATGACGTTGGAATTGAGCTGGGCTTGTCCTGCCAGGTATTTCACAACATATTGTTGGGCTTGTTCGGCAGATATATGCATAGATTGCGCGACGGACTGTATCGTTGACTGCAATGTGTGCATAAATGTCGGATCAGCCGTATTCGTTTGATCGGCCATTGATGCGTAGTGGAATGTCGTACGGTTTGTATAAATCGTCGTAATCAAGCTTGTACCGATTGAACCGCTGATTTGACGCAGCGTATTCGACATAGCCGTTCCGTGGCTGTTTAATTGTTTCGGCAGCTGGTTCATGCCGGCTGTCATAATCGGCATCATCAGCATTGACATACCGAATGCGCGAATCGCATAAATGAGTACGATGTGCATATACGGCGTATCAATGGTAAGCGTCGTAAATTCGTAAGTCGTCACAACAGTAATCAATAAGCCGACGATCGCCAGGGGTCTCGGTCCGACTTTGTCGAACAGGATTCCTGACACAGGTGACATAATAAGCATCACGATCGCGCCCGGAAGCATTAACAAACCTGATTGAAGCGCCGTAAACCCGACCAGATTCTGCAAATAGATCGGTAGCAGGAACATCCCCGCATACAGCGCAACCGTGATGATCGCATTGATTACGCTTGACAATGAAAACATATCGTATTTGAACACCCTGAAGTCAAGCATTGGCTCTTTCACTTTCAATTGCTGAACGATAAAGGCAATGATGCCGATCGCACCGATGATAACAGTGGAAAGAACGATCGGATCATCCCAGCCGTCGGAGCCCGCTTCACTTACACCGTAAAGCAATGATGCAAAACCGATGATGGAAAGAAGCGTTCCCGCGAGATCAAGCTTGATTTTTTTAGGTTCAGTCATATTTTTAAATAAGAAAAATCCGCAAATGATCACGATGACGCCAATCGGCACGAGTCCGTAAAACATGATCCGCCAGTCGTAATTTTCGATGATCCAGCCGGATAAAGTCGGACCGACCGCCGGAGCGAACATCATCGCAAGGCCGAAGATTCCCATTCCTTTCCCGCGGCTTTCCGGAGGGAAAATGAACAGAATGGTTGTCATCACCAGCGGCTGAAGGATTCCTCCGCCGGCAGCCTGAATAAGACGGCCGATTAACATCGTTGAAAAGTTGGGTGAAATCCCGCATATCAGCGTTCCGATCGTAAACAGCAGCATCGCGGTCAAAAATAAACTGCGGCCGCCAAACCGCATAATCAAAAAAGCTGATAAAGGAATCAAAACACCGTTGACAAGCATGTATCCTGTTGTCAGCCATTGAATGGTCGTGGCGCTCACATTAAATTCCGTCATCAAGTGCGGCATCGCCACATTAAGCAGCGTCTGATTCAAAATGGCCAGAAATAGGCCGGCCATTAATATAATAAGCAGTGAGGCATTACCTTGTTTGTTTTGAGAAGCCACTTATGACATCCTCCTTTCGCTGTTTTTTTACCCTCCGGTTACTTAGAAATTTTCACTGATGCGTTCATACCCGGAAGCACTTTATCAGATGGGTTTTTAATTGAAATTTTCACAGGTACTTTTTGCGTTACTTTTGTGTAGTTTCCGCTTGAATTGCTTTGGGAAAGCAGGTCGAATGTCGAATTTGTTGCATAGCCGATTTCTTCGACATTTCCTTCAAATGTAGTGCCTTGATCACCGTCGACGACGATGTCTACTTTATCCCCTTTTTCAATTTCTTTAAGGTCTGTTTCTTTAATGTTTGCTGTAATATAGAGGTGGTCCATGTCAATCGTTTGGGCAAGCGTTTGGCCGGCTTGTACGATCTGTCCTTCTTTCGCTTCGTTTTTCACGATTGTTCCGTCCATGATGGACTTCACATCAACCGTTTGTTCGCCTTTGATTTTCGCTGTTTTTTCATCTTTAGATACTTTTGTTCCTTCTGTAACATCCCAGTCTGTCAGCTTTCCTGTAGCAGGCGCAGTGATTGTTGTCATATCGCCTGTCACATGGGCTTCATCTGTTTTGACATAGCTGATGCTGTCATAATAGAAATACGCGCCTCCCGCTATGATGGCAAGCACGATGATAAGTCCGATAATGTTGGTAGCAATTAAACGTCCTTTGCTCATTTGTTATTTCTCCTTTCAAATTCCTTCTATTTTTTAGATAACCGTCAGATCATTGCTTTTGATCAGCGGTTTATGCAAATTTGCATTTTACATGCCCCTTTTCCCGCCCAGAAATAGACCGGACGTGTACTGAGCTCCTTTGTTAAAGTTGCTCAAAACTGAGCAAGAAAGACGGGAATTCGTAAAATACATGTCACCCCTATCCAACAAATTAAAATAGTTAACAAGATTAAATATTAGTTAAAGTAATCAAGAATGTCAATAAAATTGTCTTAAAAAATTCAGTTTTAATATTTTCCACATAAAAAAGCCTCTGTTTACAGAGGCCTGGTTTGTAATGCTACGTATATTGATGCCGTTCTTCATTGCTGAAAAAGCTTTTCAGCGCTTGAAACACATCAGCTTTTTGTTTTAAAATATAATATTTGAATTTTTCATTTTTTATATTTTTATAGGCTGACATTAAAGTTGAATGCCTGTTGTACTGATTGACTTCGCCATAGCAAAACAAATTCGCTTTTTCCATAATTTCGCCGACGAGCTTGACGCAGCGGGGATTGTCAGATGTTAAATTATCGCCGTCGGAAAAATGAAACGGATAAATATTATAGCGGGCCGGGTGGTATTTTTCCTCCATCAGCTCGAGCGATTTTCTGTAGACGGACGAACAAATCGTCCCCCCGCTTTCCCCTTTTGAAAAGAAATCCTCCTCAGAGACGACTTTCGCTTCTGTATGATGGGCGATAAATTCGATCTCAACCGTTTCATACTTTGTCCGCAAAAAGCGTGTCATCCAAAAGAAAAAGCTGCGCGCCATATATTTTTCCCAGACGCCCATCGAACCGCTCGTATCCATCATCGCCAGAACGACGGCCTTCGATTCCGGCTTAACCGCGTCATTCCATGTTTTGAATTTCAGATCCTCCGGAAAAATCGGATAAAATGACGGCTTCCCGGTCATCGCGTTGCGCTTATACGCCGAAAGCATCGTTCTTTTCTTATCGATGTTGCCTGTCAGGCCTGTGTTGCGGATATCGTTAAACTCAATATCTTCAACGACAATGTCATCGCGCTCCTTCTGCTGAAGGTTCGGCAGCTCCATCTCGCTGAAAAGCGCTTCTTCCAGATCCATGAGCGAAACTTCCGCTTCATAATAATCCTCGCCGGCCTGATCGCCTGCTCCCTGCCCTTTTCCGGCGCCGCTTCTTCTGTCTGCGCCGTCTCTCGCCACGATATCTCCGACTTGGCTGTCACCGTCTCCCTGTCCAGCATGTTTATTTTTATCATAGTTATAGCGGATTTTGTACTCATCTAATGACCGAATCGGTATTTTGACGACATCCTTGCCGTTGGACATGATGATGCTTTCTTCAGTGATCAGATCAGGCAGATTGTTTTTTATTGCATCCTGCACCTTTTTCTGATGGCGCTGTTGGTCATCATACCCTTTTCGATGGAGGGACCAGTCTTCCTGAGAAATGATAAAATGGCCGTTGTCTTTGTGGGACATGAATTCCCCTCCTTATTGATCAATCCCTAATACAGGAGTTTTCCGTATGCCAATTCCTGTGAAACAAGTCTTAAAAAATGTTTACTTCTATCCTATGCGGCATGCTGATGACTTTTGACATTCAATTATGAAAATGGGACAAAAGAACCCGCCCTTGTTCCGGACGGGTCGTGAATTTACCGGTTTAATAAGCTTCCTACGTATTTCAGAAGCTCGTTGGCGCTGGTCGAGTTATAGCCATGTTCATCAATGAGCCGGGCGACAACTTCATTGATTTTTTTGAGCTGCTGTTCATCAGGCGTTTTTGTCGAAGTCGTGATTTTGACAACGTCCTTCAGATCGGCAAACAGCTTTTTCTGGATGGCCTCCCGCAAACGTTCGTGCGAGTTGTAATCAAACCGCTTCCCTTTTCTTGCATAAGCGGAAATTCTGATGAGAATTTCTTCGCGGAATGCTTTTTTCGCATTTTCGGAAATTCCGATCTGCTCTTCTATCGATCTCATCAGCTTTTCATCAGGGCTCATTTCTTCGCCTGTCAGCGGATCGCGCAGCTTGATTTTGTTGCAGTAGGCTTCCACATTATCAAGATAATTGTCCATCAGCGTTTTGGCCGATTCTTCATATGAATAGACAAACGCTTTTTGGACTTCCTTTTTCGCCATTTCATCGTATTCTTTCCTCGCCGCCGAAATAAAGTTCAAATAGCGCTCACGGTTTTCAGCGGAGATCGACGGGTGCTGATCAAGCCCTTCCTTTAAAGAGCGAAGAACATCGAGTGCATTAATCGATTCCATGTTCTTGCGGATGATCGTCGAAGAAATTCTGTTGATCACATACCTCGGATCAATACCGCTCATCCCTTCATCATTGTATTCTTTTTTCAAGTCCTCGACATCGGCCGAGTTATACCCTTCAACGCTTTCTCCGTCATAGAGCCTCATTTTTTTGACGAGGTCGACGTCTGAACGCTTCGGTTCCTTCAAGCGCGTTAAAATGGAAAACATCGCGGCCACTTTTAACGTATGCGGGGCGATATGCACTTCTGATACATCGCTTTCCGCAATCATTTTCTCGTAGATCCGTTCTTCTTCAGATACTTTCAGATTATATGGAATCGGCATGACGATAATGCGGGAATGAAGCGCTTCATTTTTCTTATTCGCAATAAATGAGCGGTATTCGGTTTCATTTGTATGGGCGACGATCAGTTCATCTGCCGAAATCAGAGCGAACCGGCCCGCTTTAAAATTCCCTTCCTGTGTCAGGGACAGGAGATGCCAGAGAAACTTTTCATCGCATTTCAGCATTTCCTGAAATTCCATCATCCCCCTGTTCGCTTTGTTCAATTCACCGTCAAACCGGTATGCGCGCGGGTCTGACTCTGATCCGTATTCAGCTATCGTCGAAAAATCAATGCTTCCCGTCAAATCGGCGATATCCTGCGATTTTGGATCAGAGGGGCTGAACGTGCCGATTCCTGTCCGCTTATCCTCGGAAAAAAAGATTCTTTCAACCTTCACATCTTCAATTCGGCCGCCGTATTCCTGCTCGAGCCGCATCATGTTGAGCGGCGAAAGGTTTCCTTGGATGCGAATGCCGTATTCCTTATAAAAATCGTCGCGTAAATGCTGGGGAATTAAATGAAGCGGGTCTTCATGCATCGGGCAGCCTTTAATCGCATACACGGCGCCCTGGTCTGTCAATGAATAAGCTTCAAGCCCCCTTTTCAGCATTGTCACAAGGGTTGATTTTCCGCCGCTGACCGGCCCCATCAGCAGCAGTATTCTTTTTCTGACATCAAGCCGTTTTGCGGCCGGATGAAAATATTCTTCTACCAGACGTTCCAACGGTTCCTCAAGACCAAACAGCTCTTTGTCAAAGAAGCGGTATACTTTTTTTCCGTCTTTCTCATCAATGCCGCTGTCTTTGATCATATTGTAAACGCGGGAGTGAGCAGATTGAGCGACAATTGGGTTTTCTTTTACGATTTCCAGATAATCGGCGAAGGTTCCTTCCCATTTCAGACGCTGTTCTTCCTCTCTATACTGTTCAATCTTTTTTAATATATCCATAAGAACCTCCTATATGATGATTGATGCAAGGTGCAAAGTGAATCACTGTTACATCCAATCTATGCGGAGATGTCCCTTTCGATGCTTTTCATATTGAAATTGAAATATACTTCCTCGAATTGACAAGAGCGGAACAAACCCTTCATAATAAAAGCAGATATGCCAGGTCCGCAGAGACACCGCGGCCCTGCCGAGGCACCGCATGCTAAAAGACAACAAGGGATAAAAGGATGAGAGGGGGATTTCATGAAAACGCTGATCATGATGGGGGTCATCCTCACGTTTCTCGTATCCATTTTCACTGCCGGGTACGAAAGCAAACCCGGGAAGTAGCATTGAAAAGAAAAAGGATGGCCGTTCAGACGCCATCCTTTTTCAGAACATAACACTGTTTTGTTTATATTTGTTGATTCTCTTTTACGTCAGCCTTCGGAGAAACCTGATAATCGCTTTTGTATTCAACGGTATGAATCCGGCATCCCGGACCGATATGGACGCGGTTTCCCCTGACAATCCCGGCAGTAGTGTTTTCCAGATAGATATCGTCTCCTTCAATGACTTGCGCAGACAGAAACCTGCTGTTCTTTTTAAACAGCCCCCGCTTGTTTTTTACTTTGATGACCGTTCCGCCGATTTCCCCGACAGAGCTCTGGCCAAACCTTAAAACAATATCAATCTCCCCGGCGTTCAGCAGACCGTTCAACTCCAGGCTCCCGTTCAATGTAAAACGCTCCGCTTCACAATCGCCCTTCACGGCAATGGTTCCTTTGATGTCACACATATCTCCGGCCATATTACCGCCGATGCTGATGACTCCCCTCACTGCCGCTTCGCCGATGTCGGCGTCACCGACAATGTCAGCCGTTCCGTAGATTTTAGCTCTATCGGCTTTCAGCCGCCCGCCGACTTCCGTTTCTCCATGAACATCAAACGACTGAACTTTCGCATCTCCCGAAAGAACGCTTGAGCCGTAGCTGCGAAACTTAAGGCAGTCAAGCCCTGCACCGATCGTTCCTTCGCCTCTGATCACGACATTGTGATAAGTGCCTCCGGCCGCGCTCCCGGAACCGTTTATTTTTAAGTTGTTTTTCTCCATGCCGCATACCTCCGCTAAATTTTTTGATTGTCTCCGACTTTCGCAGTTTTTGCCTGCCGGAATTCTTCTTTATATTCAACAAGCCCGATATCACAATTTTCGCCGATGATGACCGTATTGCCGCGGACGATTTTCGCCGTCGTGTTGGCAAGCTCAATATGATCGCCTTCAATCAATTCAGCAGTCAGTGCCGGGCGGGAAATAAACGGCGTCAACAAGGAAAGAAATTTTGACTCATGCGCCGTACAGCAAATCCTCCGGCCGCCGATTTCTTTGGCTTTGCTTTCACCCCCGTGAATACTGATGTCAACCTGTTCTGCATTCAACAGACCGGCGATTGTAAAGTGGCCTTCTGCTGTAAAATGTTCGACCTCACAGTCTTTGCCGATTGATGCTTTCCCGAGAATGATCAGTTCATCGCCTTTTACATGCCCGTCTAATGACGCATGTCCGGCGATTTTCAATTTCCCTGCATTTACGTCTCCTTCAATCTTCGCTGAACCGTCAATACGAATCGAAGAAGCGGAAATTCCGCCGCTTACCTTTGCACGTCCGCTGATTTTTGCTTCCCGTGCTTTCACATGTCCGTTTAAAGTCCCCGCTCCGTTGCAGTACAGCCGTTCACATTCGACCTCTCCATTGATCGTCCCTTTTCCGTTCAGCTCGACCGTCTGAAACGTTCCGCCGCTTGAGCTTCCAAATCCGTTTATCGTTAAGTTATCCATGGCCTTTCCTCCATTACATCAATTTTGTTTTCAATTCTTCTCCGGCTTCCGAGAGACTGATATCCGCAACCACTTTCACCGCTTTTTCAAAGACGATGTCACCCTCTGCAATAAAGCATGTGGCAACTCCCAGTTTTCGCAGCACGATCAGTCTGCCGCTGTTTTTTGCGCCGTTCGCAAGCACGACCTCCAGCACCATTTTTCCTTCCTCAAGATTAATCTCTCCTGACTGAAGCAGTCCTTCCAGCACATACACGGCAAGCACTTCCCCGAGTCCAAATGAGTCATTGCGTTTATTTGTATTCTCAACGAAAAATGACATGACAGCCTCGGAAATCAGCCCTTTCTCAAGAAGCTCTCCGCGGCTGATATCGAGTTTATCAAGCTTTGGCGAAAACATTTCCGCCATTTCATCAAGAGATAAATTCTCTTTCATGCTTTGAATTTTTTTGATTCTATTTAAGATGTCTGCTTTCGGAAAAAACGTCTCCTGACCGGTAAAAGTGGATTTTCGAATAAACCATTCCTCAGGAATTAAATTTTTCCGTTTCCACCTGTACAGCTGCCCGTAAGATATCGATGTTAAATCAAGCAGTTCCTTTTTTGAAATTAAATCATCATGAGCCATTTTCCTCACTCCTTCCGCTCTATTGTAACATAACACTGTTACGTTTAAAACCAAAAAAAATCCGTCCCCTTCTTTTTTTGGGGACGGCAATTTGCTTATTACGTTAAATCCCTGTAGTTCTGCTGGCGAAGCGCCTCATAAACAAGGATTGCGGCCGTATTGGATAAATTCAATGATCTGACATGCTCTGTCATCGGGAGACGCAGACAGCGGTCCATATTTTGCTCGATCAAATCTTTCGGAAGGCCGTTCGTTTCCCTGCCGAACACGAAAAAATAGTCCTCGTTTTGATCTGAATAGTCAAACGATGTGTGCGGTTTTTGCCCGAACTTTGTAATAAAGAAAAATTTCCCTTCAGGATGTGCGTCAAACAGTTCCTCCAAGGAATCGTGGTAGACGACTTTGACAAACTCCCAGTAGTCAAGCCCTGCCCGCTTTAGCATCTTGTCATCGGTAGAAAAGCCGAGCGGCCTGATTAAATGAAGCGTTGTATCTGTTGCTGCACATGTTCGTGCGATATTTCCTGTATTCGCAGGAATTTCGGGTTGATATAATACGACATGCAATGCCAAAATGTTCACCTCTGTTTTTCTGATCCGCTGTTTATTATACCATGATTACGTTTTTGTCGTGTCATCTGCAATATGAAAAAACGCATATTTGATCGAAGGGGTGTACGCGGGGGAATCTTCGTATGACCAGTACCTCATCCGGCAATCATGGGTTTGGGCGTTGACAAGCGGCATATTGCTTTTATCCTTTGCCGTCACAATCGCCACATGGTCAAACCTTCCGTCCCCGTTAAAATCGTAGCAGATGACATCGCCTTCCACAAGCTCGGCGGCGGCTCCTGTTTGAATGGAACGGAGACCTGCTTTCGACTGCTTGAGAAATGTTCTGAGTGAATGTGCCACAGTCCAGCTGTAGCTCCAGGAATGATTTTGCATCCACCAGCCCGATCCTCTGTTCGGATAGCCGCGCATCGGGGCGTTTCCCGCGTGAAGGCATTGAGAAATAAAATTAGTGCAATTGTCTTCAAAGTTTTTATACGCCGAATTCCGCTTATTCCAAAACATTTCGGCATAGCGGACAGCGGCAAGCCGGTCATAGGTGAAGACGCGCCCCAATAATTCACGCTCTCCATCAAGATGCCGGCTTTCCTCATCAGGAAGCGGCTGAACGGGCGGCCGCGGGGCTTCCGAGTCCTTGATTACCATTTGATCATACAGCAGAGCGATCCGTTTTTCGATGTGCTCCTCCATATACATATCATCCCCATCTTTGCACAAGAATGCGGTATGGGTTTGATAATTGATGTGAGTTTTTCCGTCTTCCTCAAGCCAGTGTTCGTTGAGCGCCGTCCTCATCCTAGCCTTGACGATATGGACGCCCCGTTTTTCAAAAAGCCGCCGTTTCCGTTCAATGACCTCGGCATCGCCGGCATTCCGCCAGTCTCTCTTCTCATTGCCATTGATCAAATAGTCCAGCCTGGCCTTCAAGAGCTGTTCGATGATCTGTTTCAAAGGCTACACCACCATATGTTTGATGATAGAAAAATACTTGTCTTCCAAAACTGAAAACAAGCGGTTTTTCAACCCTGATACCAAACATATGTCAGGACAGGCCTCATTTAGTCATGGCGGTTTCTTTTAAAAGCCTGATGCCTTTTTGAATTTCCGCCTTTGCTTCTTCGTCCTCTTCGCGGGAATACGCTGTTTCCAGCTCCTCCAGCATGTCCGTTTCTCCAATTTTTCCGATCGCCCAGGCGGCGGTGCCTCTGATGACAGGCCGCGGATCCTGATGCATGAGAGAAACCAGCTCAGGCAGTGCACTCGTTTCTTTAAAATGGGCAAGGGCGATGATTGCGTTCCGCTGAATCGGCTTTTTCCCCCTCCAGGAGCCTGCCACATGGCCGAATTTTTCTTTGAATTCACGGTTCGACATCGTCAGCAGCGGCTTTAAAAGCGGCTTGGCAATCTCGGGATCCGGCTCCATTACGGGATGAAGGTGAAAATCAACGCCTTTGTTTTTCGGACACACCATCTGGCACGTATCGCATCCATAGATCCGGTTGCCGATTTTCGTGCGGAATTCATCAGGCAGAAAACCTTTCGTCTGCGTCTGAAAAGCGATGCAGCGCTGGGAGTTGAGCTGTCCCGGATTGACAAGCGCACCGGTCGGGCAGGCCTCAATGCACTTGTTGCATGAACCGCATTGATCCTCTATTCTCTCATCAGGCTCGAACGGAATATTTGTAATCATTTCCGCCAAATAAACATAGGAACCGAATTCAGGCGTAATGATCATGCAGTTCTTTCCGCTCCAGCCGATACCGGCCCGTTCAGCGACGGCACGGTCGGAAAGCTCCCCTGTGTCAACCATCGATTTTGTTCTGACGTCTTCGTGCTGGGACTTTAAAAATTCTTCGAGCTGATCAAGCTTTTCCCGCAGCACATGGTGATAGTCCTTCCCCCAGGAGGCTCGGCAAAAAATGCCTCTCCGTTCACCTTTTACGCTTCTTGGCGCGTTTTTCATTTTCGAAGGGTATGCAAGCGCAATCGCGATGATCGATTTCGCCTTTGGCAGGAGAAGCTGCGGATTTGTCCGCTTCTCAATATCGGGTTCTTCAAATCCCGACTCGTAACCGAGCGCCCGATTCTCTATTAAGCGATCTTTTAATGTTTCAAACGTATCAGCGCTGGCAAAGCGTATTTTATCGATCCCGATTTGCTGCGCGAATTCAATCACATCCTGTTTCAGCTGCTTCATATCCATAATGGGCAAACCTCCTTTCTTTGTTTTGGTTTTCGATCACTGTATAATACAAGTGTAACATGATAAATGGGAGTTGAGTCTGAATTGGAATTAAATGTGCAAATAGCCACCGCTGTATTACAGCGCGTCCCCTCCTTTAAAGTCGGCGCTGTTTTATATAAAGGAATTGAGATCGCAGGCTCACCGCAAATGTTAAAAGGCCGGCTGCGCCTGTTTCAGGAATCGCTGTTTTTTGATTTCGCCGACCGCAAGCTTTCCGATGAACCGGCAATAAAGGAATGGGAGGAGACGCGGGCAAAGCTTGATCCGTCGTTTTCCGGGCGGCAAACAAGCCTGGAATGGCTCCTGGCGGACATCCAGCGGCAGCGTTACATAGAATCCGCAGATTCAGCCACTGATTTGAGCCGTTTTTTCTCTCTTAAATATTCGATTCCGGTTCATATCTATGATGCCCGGACGATAAAGGGGCCGGTACGCATCGAGATGGGCGGAAAAGAAGACCTGCTGGCGGTTTCTGACGAATCAGGGATATTCGGCAGCCTCTCAGAGCATAGCAACCGCCGCCCCGTCAAGACGGAAACAAAAGACGCCCTGCAGCTCGTCTTTTTCAGACCGTCCACCCCAAAAGACGAAGCAAGCCGGCTGCTAGAAGCTTTGACCAAAATGTTCGAACAAATTCACGGCGGAGAGCATATATCTGCGATCATTCCTTAAAAGATCCATTCAAAAACTTGCTTTTTTTAAAAGCAAGTTTTTATATATTCATACATGAAAAAACGCAATGCTTCGTTTAATCTGAGAAACGAAACACTGCGTTATAAACAGTATGTATGGAGCGGGTGATGGGAATCGAACCCACGACATCAGCTTGGAAGGCTGAGGTTTTACCACTAAACTACACCCGCATGATCTTTTTTTAAACAGATCATCGTTTTGACTTTTATAATGTTACATGTTTATTAAGATTTCGTCAAGGGGATATTAAAAATTTGTCGAAAAAAAGCGCCGGAAACAAATCGGCGCTTTTTACAGGATTTCGTTTTACCAGCTTGATTTTTTGACACCGGGAATTTGGCCTTTATAGGCCAATTCTCTGAACGCAATCCGCGACATTTTAAACTTTCTCATATATCCTCTCGGCCTTCCGGTCAGCTCGCAGCGGTTATGCAGCCTTGATGGCGCTGAATCGCGGGGAAGCTTGCTCAGCGCTCTGTAATCGCCTTTTTCTTTTAACTCTTTTCTGATGGCTGCATATTGCTCAACAAGCTTTTGCCGTTTTATTTCCTTTGCCACTTTTGATTTTTTGGCCACTCTTCACCCTCCTTGAATAAATCGTAATTATTACGATTTAAATTTACCACATATTCCGGCAGTGTGCAAACATTCGTACAGATATTGATCATAAATGTTACAGATGAATAACAGGTAAGAGAGTTGAGAGCAAGATTCGGCTGCTTCCACGAAGGCATGCACTGTCGATCTTTTACCGTTTTTTCATGCAGAGTGCTGCACTTCCCGATCATTGTGCTTCAATATTTGCTTTAAAAAACTCCAGGGCCCCCTGGAGTTTTTTGGTTTACAGCATTTTTTCCTTTTGCTTTGACGGAAAATGATCATTTCCGATGACTTCGCCGGACGCTTCTTGTTCAAGTTTCGTACGAAACGGAAGGAGCGGGAAGACTTTTTCGGCGAAATGATACGCTTCTTCAAGATGAGGATAGCCTGAAAAGATAAATGACTCTATGCCAAGATCGGCATATTCCTTTATCCGGCTGGCGACCGTTTCCGGATCACCGACAAGCGCCGTACCGGCTCCGCCCCTGACAAGTCCGATGCCCGCCCAAAGATTGGGGCTGATTTCAAGATTGCCTTTTTTGCCTTGATGCAGCTGAACCATTCTTTGCTGTCCGGATGAATCCATCCGCCGCAATGCGTTTTGGGCCGCCTCGACCGTTTCATCATCCAAATGGCTGATCAGTTTATGTGCCGCGTCCCATGCTTCTTTTTCTGTTTCGCGGACAATGACATGGAGCCGTATCCCAAAGCGGACGGTTCTTCCCTCTTTTTCGGCCAGTTCTTTGACGGATTGAATTTTTTCTTTGACAAGATGAGGCGGCTCGCCCCATGTTAAATAGACATCCGCATGCCTGGCGGCGGTCTTCTGCCCCGCCTTTGAGGAGCCCCCGAAATAGACCGGCGGATGGGGCTTTTGCAACGGCGGGAACAGCAGGCGGCCGTTTTCAGCCTTCAAATGCTTGCCTCTGTAGCTGACGGTCTCGCCTTTTAAAAGCGAACGCCATATGTCCAGAAATTCGTTGGTGGCCTCATACCGCTCATCATGACTGATAAACAGGCCGTCACCCGCCAATTCGTACGGATCGCCGCCTGCGACCACGTTGATGAGGAGCCTGCCTCCGGCAAGACGGTCAAACGTGGAAGACATCCGCGCGGCGACCGACGGCTGCATCAATCCCGGCCTGACGGCAACTAGAAATTTCAAGTCTCTCGTTTCTGCGGCTAATGCGGCCGCTGTAATCCACGGGTCTTCGCACGATTTCCCCGTCGGCAGAAGAACCCCCGTAAATCCAAGCCTGTCAGCCGCTTGCGCCACCTGCTTAAAATAAGTGTAGTCAGCTGTTCTGCCTCCCGTTTTTGTGCCAAGATACCGTCCGTCACCATGAGTTGGGATAAACCATAAAATCTCCATGCCGATCTCTCCTTTACTTATGATTTCCTAAATAGCTGTTTCTCCACCCCAGGCACTTTCTTTCCAACACTCTGACCAGGGAATCTGTCAATTTTCCGACGGCAGCAAAAATCAAAATCCCTACAAACACCTTATCGGTTTGTGAAAACTGTCTCGCATCCATGATCATGTAGCCGACTCCAGCGCTTGAGCCCATAAGCTCCGCTACAACAAGGCCAAGCCACGATACGCCGAGCGACAAGCGTATTCCTAAAAGAATATTCGGGAGCGAAGCAGGGAGAATCAGCTTTGTCACCTGCTTACACCAGTGAAACTCCAATACCCTCGCCACATCGAACAGCTTTGAATCGACACCCCTGATTCCCGAAAATGTATTGATATACACTGGGAAGAAAGCGCCAAGAGCGATCAATAGCACCTTTGACAGCTCATCAAAGCCGAACCATAAGATAAACAGCGGCGTGACGGCGAGGTGCGGAACGGTTCTCAGCATTTGCAGAGACGGATCGAGATAATCTTCGGCTATTTTGGAGAATCCGATGACAAGCCCGAGCAGCAACCCGAGTCCGGCTCCCAGGAAAAAGCCGAACGCGGCGCGCTGAATGCTGATGCCCAAATGAGTGAAAAATTCTCCTGATGCAATAAGATCCCGGAAGGTCAGCAATATGTCATAAGGCGCCGGAAGCACGGTCTTGGATATGAGCTCCAATGACCCGATAAGCTGCCATAATAAAATGATGATGACGGGCAATATAAATCCTTTTCCCCAGGCCCGCCTAAAAGCGGTCGGCTTCTGTTTGGCGACTGTTTTTGGCCCGGCTGCGGAAGTGCTTGATGAAACTGCCCTCATTCGTCGTCTCCTCCTTTGAGCACTTTTTTAATAAACGAGTTGTCAACCACTTCTTTTACATCAATCTGTTTGTTGATCGCTTTTAACTCGTATTGAAAATCGGCAGTCTCCTGCTGCGTTTGAATGATGCGTTCGCTGATCGGTTCGTTTAACGGTTCGGTGTTATTTAACACGTTTTCAACGACCTCTTTGTCGATCCCTTTGATTTTTGAATACGCATCAACCGCTTCTTTCTTATGGGTTTTCTGCCACTTTACGGCCTTGTCGTACACTTTCAAAAAACGGACGACCTCTTCTGGATGCTGTTCGGCAAATTCGCTCCGTACAAGCGTAAAACCCGGAGAATACCGGTCAATTTGTTCCCCGTCAACCAAAATGTCGGCATCGCTTTTGATCGTTTTGAGGGACAAAAACGGCTCCCAAATCGACCAGGCATCGATGGCTCCGCTGTCAAATGCGGGCGCGGCTTCATCAGGCTGAAGCTGAATAATCTGTACGTCGGAAGGCTTCAGGCCCGCCCTGTCGATTACTTTATACAAAAAATCAAACCCGCTGCTTCCTTTTGCCACCGCTACCTTCTTGCCTTTCAAATCCTTGATGTCATGTATGCCGCTCCCTTTTTTCACAAGAATCCCGTTTGCTTTTAATCCGTCCTGTGAAAGCCCGATTTCCTTAAAATCAACGCCTGCCGCCTGTCCGGCAATCACCGGGGAGTTTCCCACCTGGGAAAAATCGAGTTTAGCTGCGGCAATTCCTTCAAACTGCGGCGGACCGCTTTGAAACTCCGTCCATTTCACCTGAATTCCTTCTTTTGCAAACTCGTTTTCAAACCAGCCTTTTTCTTTTGCAAGCAGCAACGGGCTTAAACTTTGCTGCACCCCGATGTTTATCACTTTCAAGTCTTTTCCGTTTGATTCGGCTGATGAACAGCCAGCAAGCAGCAGCAGGATTCCAAGCAAGTACACCGGCAATTTTTTCATCCACATCCGCTCCTTTCCGTTAGATGCCCGATCCCTCTTGGAAGCTGAATTCTTCCGTTTGTTCAAATTCTTTCAGCACCCTTTGTCTGATGGACTGAAAAACGGGTGATGTTCTGCTGCGAGGAAAAGGCAAGTCAACCGGAATCACTTTGTGGATTTTTCCCGGCTTTGCCGTGAGAACCGCAATCCGGTTGGCTAAATACACAGACTCGTCAATGTCATGGGTCACCAGGATCATCGTCATGTTCTTCTCTCTCCATATCTCTGTCAGTACATCCTGAAGATGCTTTCTCGTAAAAGCGTCCAAGGCGCCAAAGGGCTCATCAAGCAAGAGAATGTCCGGCTCCCTCAGCAATGCTCTGGCGATCGCGACCCTTTGCGACATTCCGCCGGACAGCTCACGCGGATACAATTTCTCCGCGCCTTTCAGGCGGACCGTTTCAATCAATTCATCGACTTTTTTACGGATGGCCTGTTCTTTGAGGCTTAAATCCGCGGCGATATTTTGCTCAACCGTCATCCAGGGAAAAAGCCGGTGCTCTTGAAAGATAAAGCCTTGCTGAATCCCGGGCGCTTTTATTTCTCTGCCGTTCATGCTGATGCGCCCGTCATAATCCCCATCCAAGCCGGCGATGATTTTCAGCAGCGTACTTTTTCCACAGCCGCTTGGTCCAATGACGGTAAGAAATTCGCCGTTTTCAACCGAAAGCTTCACATCTTGAAGAACGTTGGCTTTGCGGCCGCCGTTTACAAACGCTTTTTCGTTCACTCGGATTGATAAAGACATCTTGTTCCCCGCTTTCTTTGTCAATTTGAAAATAAAAAAGCTCTTATCCCAAATGAGATAAGAGCCTTCGGTTGACCGATCAGCGCTGATGGAATGTTCCGAAATATTACATAACATACTAATTCATATAATTCCGACCTGTCAACCCTATTTTATAAAAAAACAGATGAAAGGTTCCCCTTTCATCTGCCGTATTGCTTGTATTTAATTGTAAATTTTGCTGCCTGCTTGTTTAAATTCCTTTGCTTTCTCTTCCATTCCTTTTTCAATTGCCGCTTTTTCATCAAGATTGTTTTCTTTGGCGTAATCCCGAATGTCCTGAGAAATTCTCATACTGCAAAACTTCGGCCCGCACATTGAACAAAAATGCGCCGTTTTCGCACCCTCGGCCGGCAAGGTTTCATCATGGTATTCAAGCGCTCGTTCCGGATCAAGCGAGAGGTTAAACTGGTCGCGCCAGCGGAATTCAAAGCGCGCCTTTGACAGCGCATCATCGCGGATTTGCGCGCCGGGGTGGCCTTTGGCGAGATCTGCCGCATGAGCCGCGATTTTATATGTAATCACACCTTCGCGGACATCGTCTTTATTCGGCAGTCCAAGATGTTCTTTCGGCGTCACATAGCAAAGCATTGCCGTTCCGTACCAGCCGATCATCGCCGCTCCGATCGCTGAAGTAATATGATCATAGCCCGGGGCGATATCGGTTGTCAGCGGCCCCAATGTATAGAACGGGGCTTCTTTGCAAATCTCCATTTGTTTATCGACGTTTTCTTTGATTTTGTGCATCGGCACATGCCCCGGTCCTTCAATCATCACCTGAACGTCATGCTTCCAGGCGATTTCCGTCAGCTCGCCAAGCGTTTCCAATTCAGCAAATTGCGCTTCATCATTCGCATCCGCAATCGAACCGGGACGAAGACCGTCTCCTAATGAAAAAGCGATATCGTAGGTTTTCATAATTTCGCATATTTCTTCAAAATGTGTATAAAGAAAGCTTTCTTCATGATGCGCCAAACACCACTGCGCCATGATCGCCCCGCCCCGGGATACGATTCCGGTGACGCGTTTTGCTGTCAACGGCACATACCGGAGAAGGACGCCGGCATGAATCGTAAAATAATCGACGCCTTGCTCAGCCTGTTCAATCAATGTGTCGCGGTAAATCTCCCATGTCAAATCTTCAGCGACCCCGTTTACTTTTTCAAGCGCCTGATAAATCGGCACAGTTCCGACAGGCACCGGACAGTTGCGGATGATCCATTCCCTTGTTGTGTGGATCTCCTTTCCGGTGGACAGATCCATCATGGTGTCCGCTCCCCAGCGGATCGCCCAGGTCATTTTTTCCACTTCCTCTTCAATCGAAGAAGTGACGGCTGAATTTCCGATGTTCGCATTGATTTTCACGTGGAAATTCCGGCCGATGATCATCGGCTCGCCTTCCGGATGGTTGATATTTGACGGGATGATCGCCCGCCCGCTTGCCACCTCATCACGGACAAATTCAGGAGAAACATGCTCGCGAATCGCGATGAATTCCATTTCAGGCGTGATGATTCCCTTTCTCGCATAATGAAGCTGAGTGACATTTTTTCCTGGCTTGGCGCGAAGCGGTTTTCTTTTTAGCCACGGGTAGCTGTGATTCGCCTGATGCTGTTTTTTATAGCCGTTATCTTCAGGCTTGATTTCTCTGCCCTCGTATTCCTCGGTATCTCCGCGCTCTTTGATCCAATCCGCCCGCAAAGGCTTCAGCCCTTTATGAATATCGACTGTTTCATTTGCATCCGTATAAGGGCCGCTCGTGTCATACACGCGGACGGGCTCGTTTTCTTCTTCGCCGAATGATCCCGTCGTAGGGCTCAGGGCGATTTCCCGCATCGGCACTCGAATGTCTGGCCGCGATCCCTCGACATATACCTTCCGGCTTCCTGAAAAGCTTGACATAATCGAGATGTTTGCTTGCTGTACTGACTCATGTTTCATGTTTTGATCCTTCCCCTCTTTTAAAATGATCAGGACGAAACTCCAGAACAGCACCAGCACAAAAAAACCAGGCACATGTTCATGAACCTGGTTTACAGTCAGTAAAATATCCGCAGATGGCCGCAATACATCGCCCGGTCTCTGCAAACACCTTTTTTACTTCCCCACGCTGGTACGAACCAGATCAGGTCCAAAGGGTTAAGAAACGCACTTGTTTCTCTCTCAGCCCAAACAGGGCACCCCTAGTAAAGCTATTAAATTCGTTTTTATGGTAACATATCGATTTAGCGATGAAAAGAGAAAGTTAAAACGATTCAGAAATAAATGAATCCTTTTAGCGATCAAACGCGTATAAACATTGCCTTTATTTCAACAGAAGGAGAAGATCAATATATGTCATTTTTTAAAAAGCTTGCGGCTAGCGCGGGCATCGGGTCGGCAAAGGTCGATACGGTTTTGGAGAAAGATGCCTACCTGCCGGGAGAGGAAATCAGAGGAACCGTTTCTGTAAAAGGCGGCAATGTCGAACAGCAGATCAGGTATATCGAAGTATTGCTGAGTGCGAAATATGCCGTTGTAAAAGATGATAAAAAGGAATGGAAAACCGCCACCATCAAATCCCACCGCGTAACAGAAGCGTTCACAATCAGCCCCGGGGAGGAGCGGCATTTTTCTTTTTCATTCAACCTGCCGCTTGATACGCCGATATCGATGAAAGCAGCTGGCGTTTTCTTATTTACAGATCTCGATATTCAAGGGGGAATAGATAAATCGGATAACGACCCGATCATCGTCAAACCGCACCCGTGGATCGATGCTGTGCTGAAAGCCGTCGAAGAACTCGGATTCCGGCTTCGTGAAGCAGACTGTGAACATGCGCCATACTTCAAACAGCGGCTGCCGTTCGTGCAGGAATTCGAATTTGTTCCGGTGGCACAACATTACCGCCGCCTGTTTGACGAATTAGAGCTCGTTTTTCTTTTAGATGACAGCGGCCTGGAGATGATGATCGAGGCAGACCGCCGCGCAAGAGGTTTAAGAGGCTGGCTGGAAGAAATGTATAATGAAGGCGAAAGGCTCGCCCGCGTCCGGTTTGACGAAGCAGAGCTGAAAGATGCAGAAGCGCTGAAACAATCGCTTCAGGCAATTATTGAGCAAAATGCCGGATAAACGGAAAAGGAGCCGCTGGAACGGCTCCTTTGTCTATTTATCAATTGCGATGCAAAATGCCAAGTATCTGCTTGAGCTCCGCCGCCGCGATTTGGCCTGGTGCAGATGCCTTTTCGGCTACGCCAAACGTCATCGCCGAACCAAACACCTCTCCGGCCAGCCGGCTGATCACACCTGTCCCGGCCATTGACATCGTAATAATCGGCCGCTCCGCATAGCGTTCATTCATCGTATGAGTCGCCTCAAGCAATGTCAGCACATCAGCCGGTGTTTCAGGCATCACCGCAATCTTGGGCAAATCAGCGCCTAATTCCTGGGCTTTGCGCAAGCGGGCAATGATTTCTTCCACTGGCGGCGTCTTTTCAAAATCATGATTGGACATAATGACGAATACACGATGCATATGAGCCGTTTCAACCAGTCTTCTCACTTCTTGCTCTTCATTGAACAGCTCGACATCAATCACATCTGCCAGCCCTGTTTCGGCAACGGCGTGATTCAATGAAAAGTAAAATTCCTTACTGACTTCTTTTTCGCCGCCTTCCTCCGCGCTGCGAAATGTAAAGATCAACGGGATATCTTTTAATATCGCTCGGATGTCAGCCAATACCTCTTTCACTTTGTCAATGTCTTCGACATCCTCAAAAAAATCAGCCCGCCATTCGGCAAGATCCGGACGAATGGATGGAAGAAAAGCGGCTTCTTCTTTCAATTGTTCAAGCGTTTTTCCGACGAGGGGCACACAGATTTTCGGTATTCCTTCCCCGAGGATGACATCTCTGATGTTGAGTGTTTTATTCACGTTTCGTCACTCCAGTTATGATGTATGTGAATGGTTTTATTGATTTAACGGTACAGGATATTGATAGGGAGTGCAAGAGGAATCCTGATTAGCACCGGTCTTTTCCAAAACTATGTATACTAACGAAGAATCACACGCAACCAATGACCGTTACAGCATTCATTAAGCGAATCTTCTCACCTTCAAAGATTGAAAGAAGAAATGCAACCAAAAAAGGCGACAATGTTGCCGCCTTTTTTCATGCCGTTTTGCTCTTTAAGATCCGGCGCCTCTGGAAGCGAGCAGAGTTTCTGAACCTGTCGCGCTGGCCAAATCAAACCCAAGGGATGCAGTAATGAAAAAAACACTTGCGATTATTTTTTTCATGTAAAGAACCTCCTTTCATGTTAGTTTACTTGATTTTATCGCTTTTCCTAAGAAGTATGTGGAATATTTGTAATTTTTTAATAAAATGTACACTTTCGCCACATCCTCAGCAAGAGCTTCCTCATAGTCCTCTTGATGGGAAGTATTCCAGAAAAGCATCATAAGACCGTATATGAAATAGCGACAGTAAAACACTGTCGCTATTTCACCCTTCATAATAAGAGTGTAGGACGCCGTACAAAATAGCTGAAATCTCCGCTGCGTAAAGATAAGTTGCGTGTCAGTGGTTAAATTGGCCATCGTCAAGAATTCGGCATGAGTCACTTGCTTCAGCGGCGCCAAATTGTTTCCGCCAACACTTGATCATGCCGGGGCCTGCCAATTCACGAATCACCGCCCGACCATTATTTACGCCTTGCAGAATCGCCCGACTCAGGCACTGATCCAATTAGCGATGGAGCATTGTCAGTTTTTTCGGGACCGGCATTAAAAATCGAATTAGCCAGCAACCGGTATTGATGCTGCGGATGATCGTTATTGGTTAAATCGTTGGCGAAAACAGTTAAGTTCTTGTTGTTATCTTTATACGTGAAGGCCATAATCTTTCCTTTGGCAGCATCATGTCCCGGCCACCAGCCGGCCTTGAAGAAGTGATCTTCATCAGCGATCACTGCAAGCACTTTTGCCGTTTTAGGAACAGCGGTAATATAAGAACCAGTGACTGTGTAGAAGTATTCCTGTTTATTGTAAGGGGCTGTAATGGCATGATCTTGCATGACATTTGCCAAGAAGACGCCTTCGTATCTCTCCCATTCAGGTCCTTTAAAAGAAAAGCCAGGTATCCACTTCTGAACATTCGTCATACCCATATTTCCAAACGCAATGTAAGGCTTTCCTTTATTAACATATTTAGAAGAGTCGAACGTATTGACAAGCACATCTGCGCCCGACTGTTCTGATGTGACTTTAAAGCCCAGATTTTTCAGTACATATGCCGCTTCACCTAGTGCTCCTACAGTAGAAGCCTTGAGGATTTTGCCGCTTGGTTTCTTATGCCTGAATGCGCTCACGTCGAGACAGTACTTGGAAGCCAATGGGTACAGGTCCTTGTAGGCAACCAAGAAGTCACCCGCTTGATAGCCTGATCCGCTCTTGGTGAGCATTGTAACGGTCTTGCCGGCTGCCAGTAACTCGTTGACCGCCTTTACCGCATCATTGTTTGTGTTCTGAATCAGAACATAATCTGAGCGTTTTGGCATTTTAGTCCCCGGAAACGATACCGATGTGACTCGAGAAGTCTTGCCTGTGAACACCCCGGCATTCCGAATCACATAACGGTCAAATCCGCGCATATCATGGAAATTTTGAATCATCTCACCGGCTATCATTTCATAATCAGATACATCTATTCCATCATACAAGACCAAGTTCGCGAGGCCGCGGTTTGCCTGGTGCATGTTTACAATAAATGATCCTGCCGGATATGTTTTTCCGTTAACGGTTACCGCTTTTGTTGATCGTTCAACCTTTACGCCGTTGCGAAGGAAGTACTCAACCATCTTATAGGTTTCCAGCACATTCTTTTGAATGTTTTTATCGACCGGCAGTACGTAATATTCCGGGAAAAAGTTTTGGTTGCCCTGCCGCGGACGGCCGATCTCTTCATTTTTGGCGTTGACCAAGTAATGATCGACAGCACGGTCATCGATATTGTCCACCCCGCGCTCGAATATTTTTAATTGGTTCAGGAACAGTTCTTCTTTCTTCCCTGCTACATATTTTGCAGCTGCCGCAGAACTGTAATACAGAACTTTGGTAGACTCCTCATTCGACTCGGGCGTTTCCAGCGTGTGCCCCATCGCACCGTGATACATGGCGAATGCAGTGGTATATGCTGCAGATGCATCATCCCATCCTGAAGCGGTGCCTTTTGACACATAATTCGGATCTTCTGCAGTTTTCCGATGTTCTTCATAAGGGATGTGATAGTAGTCGTACTTCGTATTTGCAATCCCTGCCTCACCCATAGCCTTTGCCTGTTCCACCATGTGATCAATCAAAAGATCATACTCAACGTTCGGGTTATGAGGCGGAGTAGAGGGCTCAATCAGGAAATTGGCATCGAACCCGTGCATATCCAGAAAAGACAGCGGCGACCACTTCGCGATTTGCTCCGTTATGCTGCGCGTTTCAGGCTGGGTTTGATAAGAATTATCCCGGTTCAAATCGAAATCCTCAGCATTCGAACGTGTTGTATGAACCCGGCCATCAGGATTGTCAGTATAAACGAACAGAAAGAAAACATTATTTAATGCATCGTCTATATTCAAAGTTGTCTTGCTTTTCTTGCCATTCGGCAGGACTGTATCATACGTAATGCTCTTATCCAATGCCATTGACTTAAAGTAATTCATGATCGCGTCGACTCCAGGCGCTTCATTCGGATGAATATTGTTCAGCCAGATCGGCACCTTATAGTCGCCAAATGCGCCGGATTTAATGTCGGCCTGCAATTTCTTCGGGTCATTCAGCATGGCAGGGTGGGTCACCTTCTGATACTTATCGACAGAGGCTTTATCCTTGGCAAGTACCGTTAAATAGATATCACGGCCTTCGACCGATTTTCCAATGGAAGTCGTTTTGATATATCTGTTGTTTTTTTGCGCAGCTTTTGCTGTGACGGCATCGATCTCCGGTTTCAGCTCATCGTAAGTGCGGAAGCTGTCATACGGCGTCAATTTTACGGGAGCATGAGCAATGACTTGTCCGTTCGCTGTTGCTGCCAGATCAAATGTGCCCATCAGCGATGCGTATAGCGGACGCTGCAATCGCGGCTCCGCCAGATTGACTGTGTCGTAAGGAAGGTCGAAGTTGATGTTTGCATGAACCTTGCCGTTGGTTACTTTTACATGGTCAACCGTAATGAAAGATGCACCGGTGTAACCACGGTCCTTATATTTTTTCCATTGAGACAGCGGTTTGCCGTCATACGTCCAGCTTAAGCTCTTCACATCAACACCTTGCGGAAGCTTAAACGCAGCATGAAGCGTTCGTTTCTCTGTCATCGAAGCAACATTGTTGTCCAGTTTTAGCTTCTGAGATTTTTTAGTCTTATTTAGATTGGACGTCTTTACTTTTGTCTGCTGACCGGACGCCATCCCCTTGGCAGCCTGCGCCATAGCAACGCCAGGGGTTATCGCTCCCAGCAGCATCATAAGCGATAAGACCAACATCAGATAACACGTTGTGAACGTTTTTTTAAACATAGAAAAATGCCAACCCCGTTTCTGTACTGAGCGCGATATTTTCAAGTTGTTACATTGATAAGAAAAAAGTTAATCCTGTGAGCGGTTCTAGCAGATTCTAAGCTTCTGCATTTCGTTTAAACCTGCAGAACCTTGGTTCTGAAAATAACAAAGTATTTCAACAAGCTTACAACTTCCTCATACTGCTTCCAGCAGAACTCATCCACCGCGTACTCCGATATATCTCGGAGTTCACGCTTATAAGGCTGTCTGCTCAGACGTTTCCTTCAGGCAATACTTACGAAATGTTAAAGACGAGCGCCTACCTCAGTGTTGGTCCCGTAACTGGTCCCAAGGCGCTGAATGCCCGATCAAAACGTCGCATCGCTGTCTCGAGCGGACCGGTAGGGAGCTGTGCAATCAACCACCCTGTCACCATCGTCACGGTTGCGACGAGCAGATCACCGAATGGAATCGCCCCGATATCATACTCGACCCCCGATAGTTCGAGACCCCATATCACGACAAACTGAGCTGCATACATTGTCAACGCTACACGTCCGACTCCCGCGAATGGCATTAACACACCAGAGTTCTTCTTCGGTACGAGACATACCAGTCCCAGCGTCAAAAATGCGGCCCCCAGCCCCAGCAGTGTCTGGAACGTTGACGCACTGTGCGGAGCAATCGAAAGAAGATTATGCCACAGAGGCGGTTCCACGTTGAACGGCCAGATTGCATACTGGTCCGGCTGGGCGGCGGCGGTGCCTTGAACGCCTACGAGCCACTCTTCAAAGGAACGGCTCAGCCCTGGAAGAACGAAAGCGCCCAGCACCTTAGAGACAGCGAGCATGATTGCGCCGCTGCCCACTAGCCAGAGTGCAGTACGCGTCTTGGTCAGATCAAAGCGCCCGATCGCCATACCGGCGACAAAAGCGGGTGCAAGTGCGAGCGCGGACAGCGGGCCGCCTGCAATATCACCAAGTAAGTACGCTCCCGACAGGACGCTGCCTCCGAGAATCATCAGCGGCGGACTCACTGCAATCAAAGCTGCTGCCGTTGCAACGAGTACACGCGTCGAACGACGAACGAGCACCAACGCCAGCACAAACAGTGCCGCATAAGCGGGCAAGATCACCCCGAACGGAGTATTCAGCATGATGAGCAGATATCCTATCATATCGATAAATACCGCGCGGGCAAGCATCCGCGTCCGAAATGCGGCCGGCTCCATTCCTCGATCCATCATGCGCCCGGCCATGATCGAATAGGAGATGCCGCCGCAAAGCACAAATAGAAGCGTCGTATTCCCGGAAACGATTGAACCGTTCGTTTCGTTCAAGGCGAAGTGCTGCAAATACATCCCTATCACCGCCAGTCCCCGTGCTGCATCAAGCGCCACAATACGCCCTGTGCCCCGCGAATCCTTCCTCCGTACGATCTTCTGCCCTTCGGCCGAGTCCCGGGTGACGATTTCAACGTGCGCACCGTCCTGAAGCGGAGTTGATAAATTGACCAGCTTTCCGTTTAATTTGCCTGCAACCGCATTTTCCAGTCCGCAGCTAATGGAAGCCGCGACATCCTCGATGCTTGCTTCCTCTTCATATTCTCTGATAGACCCATCAGGCAGTTTAATACTGATTGACAACTTGTTTTCCTCCTCAAAAGATTAATGCTTACGTGTTCTATTTTTTCTTTGCCTATATTTGGATGAGATCTTGCTGTATTCCAATATAGCGGGCAGATGTAGCTAAAGTTTGATCAACTTGTAAACAAAACGTAAACAGATGTCTAAACTGTGGAGGGTAAGAACATATACACCAGTGATCCAAAATTTGTGTCGAGGAAAATTCTCTAAACAAATAAAAGCACCTTGTCGATGACAGGTGCCTGGTTCTTGCTAAAAGAGCTCATTTGATTGGAGGGGTTTCAATAAGGGGATCGTCAAGCAAGAGGCTGAGCTGCTTGAATGCTATAAACCATTTCATGATACGATTAATGAAGGCCGCGGACAACAACTGATCATTGAGTTTATTTTGGCAGGTTTGCCGCTTGGATGAGGAATAAATAAAAAGAGCGTTCCTTATAAAAGGAACGCTCTTTCATCGTTTGGCAATACGATGTTTAGTGATACCGGTGGTCGGGGTCGAACCGACACTCCCGAAGGAACACGATTTTGAGTCGTGCGCGTCTGCCAATTCCGCCACACCGGCATGTGTGAGCTATGGTGCCGAGGGCCGGACTTGAACCGGCACGGTAGTCACCTACCGCAGGATTTTAAGTCCTGTGTGTCTGCCAATTCCACCACCCCGGCAAGGGCACTAAGGCGACACCCGGATTCGAACCGGGGATAAAGGTTTTGCAGACCTCTGCCTTACCACTTGGCTATGCCGCCATCATTTTAGGAAATTGGAGCGGAAGACGGGATTCGAACCCGCGACCCCCACCTTGGCAAGGTGGTGTTCTACCACTGAACTACTTCCGCATGTTAATGATGAACTCATTTTATCATATTCAGCTTATTGATAAAAGATGAAACTGGGCTAGCTGGATTCGAACCAGCGCATGACGGAGTCAAAGTCCGTTGCCTTACCGCTTGGCTATAGCCCAATATTATTCATAAAGGGCGATTGATGGGAATCGAACCCACGAATGCCAGAGCCACAATCTGGTGCGTTAACCACTTCGCCACAACCGCCATAAATTCTAAGGTGTAAATTGGCAGGGGCAGTAGGAATCGAACCCACACCGGAGGTTTTGGAGACCTCTGTTCTACCGTTAAACTATGCCCCTAAAAG